>NZ_CP012034.1:0-1295278 GCF_001050475.1 Companilactobacillus ginsenosidimutans
TTAAACGAACTACTCAACGATTGAAGTCTAAACTACATACCACAGAGGACGTGCCAAGCTCTTTGGAATTTATATTGTTTGAGGTGTCTATCAGACGATACAACCGCATGAGTAACGAGGGCATGACCTCTTATTCACAGGACGGAGAAAGTATTACGTTTAGTGATGATGACTTTTCGGGCTTTGAAAACGACATTACGGACTATTTGAAAGAACATTCAGAGAACCCGTTGCCTACGATCAAGTTTGTTGACCCGTATTCATTCGGGAGGAAATACTAATGCGATTTGATACTCCGATCACGTTTTACACTGATCCGAGCAACAAATACAACCCGGAAACAGGTCAACATGACTCAACACCAACAGAAGTGTTCAAGTGTTGGGCAAACGTAACAGACAACGGCGTTCAACGTAATGTTGAAACGTTCGGCAACTATAACATTCAAACAAAAACAATAAGGCTAGTTGAAAGTATCAATTTCAACTGGTCTTTTTTGTTGATTGGGAATGATACGCAACACTGGATCAAGAAAACTAAAACCTCCACCTCAAAAGTGAAGAGTTTCCAAGTTGGTATTTCCTAATGGGAATGAAAGTGAAGTTTGTCGGACTGAACAAAGCAAAGGTCAAACTAACCGAACAGTCAGACATGAAGAGGTTTGTCAGTGTCGTTAGGAAGTCCACGGTTGAGGTACAAGAGAAAACCAAACGGAATATGGGAACTACATACACCAAGACGTATAAGAGCGGTAGCAAGGCAGGAAAACGAATTTCAACGGGTCAAACAAAGAAGATGACAAATATCTACTTTGAGGACAGCGGACTAAAGGGAATTATTAGACCGGAAACGGAATATTTCCAATACGTCGAACTTGGAACTCGTTTCATGGCAAAAGAACCGACTCTAAAGCCTGCATTGGATAGTGTTTACCCTGTATTTCTATCAAGAATAAAAAAGGCGGCGGAGGGATCATGATATTTTCCCCAGAGTTAGAAATATTCAATTATTTTTTTAAATATTCGACAAATAAAGGGTTTGACACCTACGACTATTTGCCTACCGAAGAGGAAAACGTACCTTACCCGTTCGTTATTATTGGAGATACTTCTCTTACACCTGATAGCACGAAAAACAGCTTAGATGGCAATTTAGAACTTGATATTGATTTATGGAATAACGCAAGCAATCGTGCAGTTATATCCAATATGATGAATGACTTCTTACATGAGGCGGTAAAAATTAAAAGCACCAAGAATTACACGACTGTTTTTGATATGCAACGATCAGAAACAAGACTCGTTACAGATTACAGTGTTGAGGGTCAAATCCTCTTACATGGAATCATGAATTTACATTTTGAAATAATTTAAAGGAGAGTTAAAACATGGCAGAACAATTAGTTAAATTACAAGGTAAAAATGCAGTATTGTTTGTCCGTCTTTTAGAGGACCAAGCAAAGATGGAGGCTCAACTTGTTCCTTATCAGACATCATTGAGTTTTGACCCAAGTGTTGACTCTGATTCAACAGCTACTAAAGATGGATCAGTTTCCTCTCAATCAAGCGTTGAGACAGAACTTGAAGTTGAGTTCGTAAACAACAACCATTTCATTGCTGATAAAATCAGACACGCATTATTTGACGGTCGCAAGGTTGAGGCATGGATCGTAAACAAAGACCGTATCAAGACAAATACGGACGGTTCAACAAAGGAAGTTTACGCATGGTATATGAGAGGTTCAGTAAACGAAGATAGCAACGACAACGACGCCGATGACCTTTCAACACGTGATGTTACTTTCACAGTTGACGGCACACCAAAAGACGGTTGGCTTTCACTTTCAGACGATCAACAAGCCGACTTTGATTATATTTTCCGTGGTTTGGATATTGCTAAGGACGACAACGACACCGCAGGCGGTACTAAGTACGACGAAGAAGCCGACGGAGCAAACCAACCAAAAGCACCAGCCACAGAATAAAAACTAACTAATTAGGAGAACAATTATGAACATTAAAGTAAACGACAAAGAATTTGAATTGAATTTCGGTATCGGTTTTTTGAGAGAACTCGACAAGGTTGCAGGTGTTGACGTGCAAGGCATTTCAATGGGAATGGCTCTCACAAGAACATTACCTGCATTGAAAGGTTGGGACATGCTTGCATTGATTAACGCTCTCTATTGTGCAACTCATGCCGATAACCCTCGTCCAAGTTATGACGACGTAGCAAATGCAGTTGGATCACAAACAGACAAGCAAATTGAAAAACTATTCACGGACGTTTTGGCAGAACTAAAAAAATCGCCAGTGGTTCGCTTTTCAGTCAACAAGCTAACACAGAACTAGACGGCAATAAAAAGCCGATCAGTTCCGAGCAAACGTACAGGGAAATGCTCTTGAATGCAATTTCTCGTTTTGGACTAACAGACCTAGTCGAAATATCCAAAATGAGCATACAGGAGTATTTCTTGCGTTTAGAGGCGTACCAGATCACACGGATAGATGAACAAGAGAACATTGCTTTGCAAGCGTGGCTCAATCAGACAGTACAGGCAACCAAGGGTTCATCTAAGCACCCTAAACCGAAGTACACGAAGTTTGATGAATTTTTCGACTCGACAGCTTACAAAAATAATGTTCACAAGAGTTTTGATCCTAATTACATTCCCCTTAATGAGTCAGAACATGAGTCAGAACAAAGGGAACAGGACGAAATACTACAAATATACAGAGAACGAGAAAAACAAAAAGAGAAGCAAAAACAAAAGGGGCAACCGAATTAAATTTCGTGTTGTCCCTTTTTTGCTAGAGAGGAGGAATTATGGGTCAAAGTTTTAACGTTGAGGGTGTTCTATCACTACAAGACAAAGGCTTTTCAAACACATTGAAGAATGCTGCAAACTCATTGAATGGGTTCGGCAAGAATGCCGGATCAAGTTTCGACGGTGCAAACCGATCAATGGACGGGTTGAGTCAAAAAGCCGATCAAGCTCGTAGCTCAATTTTGAACATTGCAGCAGGTATCGGAGCAATGCAACTTGTCGGTAAAGCGGTTGATATGGTTAAGAACTCGGTTAGTGGAGCTATTTCCCGTTTCGATACCTTGAACCAATATCCAAAGGTAATGGAGCAATTGGGCTATTCAGCTAAGGACGTAAGCAAGTCAATGGACACTTTGCAAAATGGTATCAAAGGCTTGCCTACCGCTCTTGATGACGTTGTTTCAACCACGCAACAATTCGCCTCTATCACTGGGGACGTTGACACGGCTGCAAAGACAACAATCGCATTGAATGACGCTTTCCTTGCGAGTGGATCAAGTGCAGCGGACGCCGCCCGTGGATTACAGCAGTATACTCAAATGCTATCGTCGGGTAAGGTAGATCTAATGAGCTGGCGTACGCTACAAGAAACCATGCCGTCAGCACTCAAAAAGGTCGCTGAGGCATTCGGTTATGCCGGTAGAAGTGCAACAAATGACTTATATGCCGCCTTACAGGACGGATCAATAACTGTGGATCAATTGAATCAAAAATTTGTTGAACTAGACAGTGGCGTCAGTGGTTTCGCTAGTCAAGCCCGGACCGCTTCGGGAGGTATTCAAACAAGTTTTGATAACCTTCAAAATGCGGTAACTCGTGGTATGGCAAATATGCTTACTGCAATTGATAAAGGATTGACAAGCAACGGATTCCCAACAATGGCGGATAACATTAACAAGGGACAAAATCTTATTGACGCAGGTTTTCAAAAACTAAATGGATCTATTCCGGGTGTAATTAGTAATTTTAAGAATTTTGGGGGTTCACTCTCACCACTTTCAGGTTTATTAACAGCGGTTTCGACTGGTGTCATGGGATTAATGGCATTTAGTACAATTGCTCCCCAACTAAATGCAACTGTTATTGGATTAAAGAACCTAGGTTCAGCATTTAGTTTTATTCTCAGTCCAATTGGATTAATAGCGGCAGGAATTGCGCTTTTAGCGGTTGCTTTTTACAAGGCTTACACAACGTCAGAACCATTTAGACAGGCTATTGATAACATTGCTAAGACCATTCATGGTGGCTTTGACAGTGCAATACAAGGTATATCAAGTGGATTACAAGCAATGGGAGTAGATGTTAGTTCGTCAACTAGTGTATTCCAATTATTTAACGATTTATTAGGGACAACGAAAGGTCAGCTAATTTTAGCTGGAACTGGATTAGTTGTTTTGGCGGCTGGAATATTTGCATTAACTGGACCAATTGGATTAATTGTAACTGCAATAGCGGGTGCCGTTGGTGCCGTAGTTGCATTTTTAACCACAACAAAAACAGGCAAAACAATAGTTTCAACCACAGTTGGGTTTATTCAACAGGCTTGGCAAGGGTTAGTCGACTTTCTTACAACACTGTTTTCCAGCATTGGTGAGTTTTTTACTAATGTTTGGAATTCTATTGTCACAGGACTAACTCCAATAATTAGCTCCATTCAAAACTTGTGGAACACCTTAGTTCAATTCATACAAATGATATGGACACCGATTGCACCATTCTTCACGGCATTATGGTCTGGGATAGCAACAATATTTACCACGGTTTGGACAACAATAGTTACCGTAGTACAGACATACATGACAATAATGCAAACCATTTTCCAAACGGGTTGGCAGATTTTAGTAGTGGTTGTTCAATCCGTTTGGACAGTTATCAGTACGGTTGTTTCAACTGCATTGAATGTAATTGCCAGCGTGATTCAATTGGTTATGGCAGTAATTCAAGGAGATTGGGGTGGAGCATGGAATGCACTCGTTTCTATTGTTTCAGAGGTTTGGAATATGATTTCCACAGTGATCTCTACTGTTTTAAGTGCAATAGTCTCCATCATTTCTTCTGTGTTAAGTGCGATTGCCTCTATTTGGTCGAGTATTTGGAATGGGATAATGTCTGTTGCCCAAGCAATATGGGATGGAATTATAGCTGTTATTCAAGCAAGTATCACTGCAGTACTGTCTGTCATCTCAGCAGTCCTTAATTCAATTAAAACTTTTTGGACAAATACCTGGAACGGCATTAAATCATTTGCTCAGGACGTCTGGAGTGGTATGAAAGAGGCACTATCTAACGCAATGAATGCTATGAGGAAAATTGTTTCTGATGTTATAAACTCGATAAAAAGACTATTTGATAAATTAGGTGATATAGATCTAGGAGAGGCAGGCCGTGCAATTATCAAGAGTTTTGAAAAGGGACTGCGTTCAGCTTTTGAAAGTGTCAAAAAGTTTATCGGTGGTATTGGTAGTTGGATAAAAGATCACAAGGGTCCAATCCAGTATGATAGAAAACTGTTAATTCCTGCCGGTAATGCAATCATGGGTGGATTAAATGGCGGATTAGTCCATGGATTTAAAGAGGTAAAATCCCATGTTTCTGGTATGGCAGATAGAATCAGTGAACTAATGCAACCAGATATTGGGATTAGCAATATTTCCGGAGCCATCAATTCAGCAAACAGACAGTTGCAAACAGGAATGCAAGCAAGTGTTAGTGGAGATATGACTCTTGCAGCTCAACCGGCATATATCAACCTAACAATGGGCGGTTCTTCGTTCTCAACATTTACTGATGACATTACAAGTCAACAAGATTTAAACATTCAACAACGTTTCGGGAGGGGGTTCTAGTTCATGTATAAATTTAGAAATCTTGATCGTGTATCGAATGATGACGATTTATTCATGCCGACGGAGGCAATGTATTTCATGGACACAGACTTGCCGATTGAAAGCATTGTGAATGGCTATCAGACAGTTCAAGTAAGTGGTAGGGAATTAGCTACGCCGGAATTAAACGTTCATGAGAGCGATTATTACGACGGCGGTTTCATCTTAAACAGACGACTACCGACAAGAGAAATAAAGGTCAAATATCTACTAGCTGCAAAGAACTCGACGGAGTTCCGTTACAGTTTTAATTTATTGAACCAACAATTGTTTACACGGGAAGTTTTCAAGTTCTATTTCCGTGATGAACCAGAGTATTACTGGATAGGTGCAGTTAGTGCCGTGGAAGAATTTCCGTCCGGTGTGAATGAGGGCTTTTCAACATTCACGATCACTTGTATTGACCCGTTCAAATATCCAAAACACCCGTATGAAATCACAGGAAGTGGAACGTTCACGATCACAAACGAAATTCCGTACTACACACAACCACAAGAAATCACGTTCAATTATACGGACGACGTTCAAAACACATACATTCAAGACGGGAACGGGCATGAAATATTTATTGAGGGTTCATATTCAAATAGGGACGAGGTAACGGTTATTCCTAATGATCCAGAGAATAAATATGTTTATTACTTTGGACAACCAACACCTGCAAAACTGATGTACATAAGTCAAATACAAGACTTTGCAATAAAGAAAGGTAGCACAATTGTTACAAGTCGAAATTGCTCGGTCACTATTAAAATAGGAGGGAAACTGTTATGACATTACTTTATTTTTTGGACGAAACTCAATCACTACTCGGAATTGTTGATCGTCAACTTAGTGGAACAGAGAAAATTCAAATCAACAAGGCAAACGAATTAGATTGTTCTATTCCGTTTAGTAAGAGAAATAGTGAGTTGGCTCAAAAAAGCCGGTATGTTGCAGTTCCCACTTATGCAAATGACCCCGATTTTGCACACCTGTATTCCATTACCACCTTTGACATGACAGTTTCAGAAATCAATTTCAAAGGCTTTGAAACAATGTATGAGGACATGACAGCAACTTGGGTCGGCAAGATATGGGGAAAAGACGACACCACAGGGTTGTTGTACGTTGATGAGTTACTGGATCAATTAATCTATGCTTTGCCGAATGAAAAAACATGGATCGTTGGAGTTACGCCCGATCACGACGAGTACGAACCACAGTCGTTTGATGATGAGGACGTAACAGTTAGCTCGGTACTTAGCAAAGCCGTTGAAGATTGGGGCTTTGAGTTTGATTTTGTGTATCAATTCCAAGGAAACACGATCACAAAACGAGCAATAAACGTGTACAAACAATTAGGAGAAGATAGAACCGACCTACATTTTGACGTAAGAAAAGACTTGACCGGATCAAAGTACACCGAGGATAGGTCGGGAATATATACAGCGTTGGTCGGCTATGGAGCAACACTCAAAATAGAAGAACCAGACGCCCCCGTTTCGGATCAATGGAACGACGTACCAAGCCCCGGAACAGTCAAGGTAAATAAGACCTTTGCTATTTTATACACCCGTGAATTAGTTCCATACACAGGCAGACGACTTGGACAAGATAGTGAATGGCGTACAGATATGTATATGGAAAAGGCAAGCACTCACGAAAAGTATTATCGAGTGTCTACAAACCAATACGTCAATTACATTGATGTTGATTTCACAGCGGCACAAGATGACAACGAAATAATCACAGATGAGGACAACTCGACAACCTCGACAGGTGGGGCAACCACAGAGCGAATAGTTGATTTCACGCAAGTTGAATGGACAAGTCCCAAGGCACCAGTCAACAAACCAAAAGGTCAAGGCTATGTGGAAGTTCCGTCCGCAACCGCAAGTTATGGGTACAGCGACGGAAGTCCACGAATTGGTGTTGTTACATTTGATGACGAAGTCCTCTCATCAAGATTGTTGTCCAGAACATACATGAAACTATTAACAATGTGTACACCTAAACGGAAATTAGAAACGTCGTTCAATCAAATTGGGACTGTCGGAATTGGGGACACAATCTATTTGTATGATGAACGGCTAGACGTTTACGTCGAGGAACGAATAACAGAGATCAATAGAAATCTATTAAATATTCACAATTCCACCGTTGTTGCCGGCTCAACATTTGCCCTCACACCAGAGGCAAGGCAAAGCGGTATCGAGGATATGATCCGAACAAGAATTAAAAAATACTCATAGGAGGTAAAGCATGACAGTTACAGAGATAACGCTAGATGATAGCAAAGCAAAAAGATATATCGCTCAACCTGTATGGATCAGACAAGACGACAGTCAAGACACGATCAAAGTTACATTGGACGAGGGACTCACGATCACAACCGACAGTGTATTTGAATTTGATTGCACGAAATTTGATGAACAAGTCATACAAGACAAAGAACAATCGAACTTTGAAATATTCAACGATATTTTAGGCAAGCCGATTGGGTTTACATACAAACTACCTGCGGAGATTTATCAGTCCTCCGGATCAACAACGGCAACATATTTCAGAATTGACGGTAGCTCAACCTCTAACTTTATTATTTATGTACAGAGGGCGGACGGTGTAGGCGGTACGGAAAGCAATTCGCTTATTTCAGACGCAAAGAGCGTTGTCAATGAGATTAGTTCCGTGTATCAGACTATTCAAGAAACAGCAAAGAATGCGGAACTAGACACCGAAGATATTCGCAAGCAAATCGACGATTTAGACTCAAAACTTGCGGACATAACAAAGTTGATTGATGACAATAATGTTATCAAGAAAACCGAAGCACAAGAAGTAATCACGGGAATTGTGAACGAAATGGACTTGGACACAGACGACAAAATTTCTGATCCAGACGTTTTGGCGAAAATTCATACGTTAGGAGCTGTTTAATATGGCAGAGAATAATCTAACAACAACGGCTCGTGCAGTGGTTCGTTCGGCGTTTGGAGTCAAAATCAACGATCCAAAAAATGCAGGTACGATCATAACTCGGACACCCGATCAAAACGGAGTTCTTGATTTATCCGACTTTGCAACCTCGACACCTATCAACATAGGGGACAGCGTAGCAGTTCCACAGACAACCATTCTTGATTATCAATCAAACAACAAAATGGCAACCGTTGAACTTAAAGGAATAAAGTCTGATTTAAGTAATATTCCTAATGGTTTGACCGTCAAGCATTCCAAAGCACAAACAAACATATTGGTTGGTTCAGCATTGAATGGTTGTGAGATCACAAGTTCAAAGCTATTTTCACGAGAAAGCCCGATCAGTTCCTCAACGTCGGGTCTACCAACATTGACTGATGACGGAGTTTCATTCACAAAAACTCAACTTAAAACTATGGTCGGGAAAGGTGTTCGTTATCCGTTTGAGAGTTCAAGTTTAGGAAGTTACATGTATTTGCAAGATGTTCCAGACATTGCAATGGTTTCGATAAGGTCTGCATATTTCGATTACTATTTTCATGAACAGGACGGCAAACTCATGCTTGATTATCAGTTCAATGCCGTTGCAAGTTCGGCGTCTAGTGGCTTGGTTAGTTTCCTACTCGACTCCATAACGGTTTATTAGGAGGGCTAATATGAACGATTTATCAAAGGTTGCGGAATTAGCAACAAAGACAATTAGGGCTATCAAAATCAAAAATTCTGATGGGGAAATCGTAACAATTAACGTTGGAGAAAATAATTTAATTGATCTAAGCTCAATCGACTAGGAGGTAACAATGAAAGAACAATTGTTACATATTGGCAGACATTACCAACGCAACTGGATATGGTTTTGGCTATCAATATGTACTGCATATTTGGGTTTGTTTGTAAAAAGCCAGAGAGATATTTTAAGTCAGGCACCCCCATGGCTGGGCTTTATAGGATTATTAGACACATCGTTCATGTTTGCTTTACTTATGTGCCTAGCAACTGTGGGAATTTTAATTTCCATTTGGAATATAAGACTTTGGGACATAAAGAACATTTTTGTCGGTCTACTAAGTACCGTCTGGGTGTTCTTTTTTATTACATTTATTCAAATAGATATTGAGTTACATCAATTTTCGATCGGTGCAGGATTAACCGCCTTTGTGATCGTATTGATTTTTCATACAGCAAAGGCGGGTGGATAGAATGCAACATGATTGGGTTACTGTTTTGGGAATGCTTATCTCGCTCGTTATGGGGGTGATTGTGGCGAAAATTAACCAAAGGGCACCGGACAAGGAAACCGATGGTGAACTTATCGACAAATTAAAGGCACAACTAGCCGATATTCAAACTCGGGATATAAAAATAGTTCAATTAGAATCGGAAATTGCACGGCTAAATCATTCAATTACTTTACTTTCCGAACAAATTGAAGAGTTAAAGGAGCAATCACAATTAATTGGACAGATTGGCTTGCGTGGTATTAAAAATAATAAATAACAATAGGTAGGAAAAAACATGGATTATATTTTAGGTTTAAATTTGATTAGTGCAGGAGAACTTACATTGATTGGTGTTGCGGTGTATGCAATTACTCAAGCAATCAAGATCAGTAAGATTAAATTAGCAAACAAGTATTTACCGTTTGTATCAATGATTTTGGGGGTGTTAATTGGTCTGTTTGTCGGCTTTATGCAAAATGATTCAAGTCTTTATCAAAGCGGATTTGCTGGCTTTTTAGTTGGTGCAAGTACAGCAGGACTATTTACAGGATTTAAAGGCGTAGCGGGTGGTTATTCTACCGAATGGAAACCAACCAAAGAACAAAAAAATCTGGATATGAAAGGATAGAATATGTTTAATCCTAATATCATTAATAAGACATACACATTAGACGATTATCAAGGTGATACACGGCTAGCTTCTAACCGTTTTATTATCCTCCACGAATCAGGTAATGATAACGACAAACGAGATCCACAAGCGTTACTGCATGAGGTTCAGTATATGCATAACAACTATGGCAGTGCTTACGTCCAGTTTTTTGTTGGTTATATGGACGGCAAGGCACAAGTTTACCAAATCGGTGAACCAGGCTACGTATCGTGGGGAGCATTAACGGCTAATCCATACGCACCAGTACAAATCGAGTTTGCCCGCACTGGCGACAAACACCAATTTAGAGAAGCCTATCGTTTGTATGTGGAAGTAGCTCGCTACTACGCTAATGCTTACGGTATCCCGCTCACTCTAGACAGTGGGGGCAATGGAATCAAGACACATCAATGGGTAACTAATAATTTTGGCGGTGACCACGTTGATCCTTACCCTTACTTTGCAAGCATGGGTATCACTAAATCACAGCTAGCATATGACCTTGCAAACGGATTTGATGACGATCCCGAACCAGAGAAGAAAGCCACTATTAATAATGTGGTGACTGTGACGGCTGACTACTTCAAAGCATTTACCACAACAAGTAGCAAAGGCGTTCCTCATATTGGGACTGATATCCTTAGTGGCACGGCATGGCAATCAGCTGATATTCTAGTACGTGATAAAAAAGCATACTTTAAAATCGGCAATGATACTTACATTCCACAGTCTGTCACTGACAAGGCGGGCAAGATTGTTATTAACTATTTAGACGGTTACGGAGTTAATGCATACAATTCTAAAGGTCAAAGCATAAAAGACAGCAACCAAGTATTTAAAGGTGGCACTTCATGGGCAACCGGTGAAGAACTATTTAAAGTACCTAATGTTGGCTGGTGCTACCAAGTTTCCACAGATGAATATATCCCAGTTAAATTTCAGCAAGGTAGTGGATTTAAGGGATAAGCATGATATACTAGTCTTTGGAACGGCAACAATACCCACATCTATTAATTTAGGTGTGGGTATTTTTTTGTTATATAAGTGATGAGAGTTTTATTAAACTTGAATTGAGGATAATTTCTTGATTTTTTTTGTTCATCAGTGTAGCGTTTATGATCAAAAAAATTTGAAACTTGATTAACTACCTGTTAATATGTTTGTTGAAGCAAGTCGTTTATAAATGCCTCTTGCTTAATGTTATTCAGTATATAATGTAGTTGGCGATACGCTACGTTGCTAGGTAGAGGCTTAAATCTACCCCTAGTCACAATTGGAGACTATTCCAATTCGGTATCGTAAATTATTGACCGTCTTTCATCTGAAGGGCGGTTATTTTTTTAAGGAAAGTATATGACGTTTAATTCTCAAGATGTTCCGTTAAATCGATTAATAATTGATAGTCAAAAAGATATCAATTTTAAGGCAATGTTATTTTAATAATTGACAACAAAAAAACACGCCTATTTTAGACGTGTTTTTCATTCGCTATTGCTTCGCTGTTCCCACATTACTATTTTTTTGAGTACCATTTGAGTACCATGAGTATGAAATCCTACGAAATTTCGTAAAACCTCAAAAAATAAAAACGTTGTGTTATCAAGGGTTTGCGCCCTTATAAAACGTAATGAAATTTAAAAAATGGAGATGAGGGGAATCGGATACTAATTTTAATAACTCCCGATATATCAGTAGTTACAAGGCTTCTCAAGGGCTGTTTTTTCGCTTAGGTACCATTTTGAGTACCATTTAGAAGTTCAGGAACTTAACCAGTTTTTCCGTTGCTTCTTTGTTTTGATCTGCTGTTACGTGAGTGTATATGTTTAATGTTGTTTGAGCGTCCTCATGTCCTAACAATGTTTGAGCCTCTTTAATAGTTGCTCCTGAGGCAAACAATGCACTTGCGTAGGAATGTCTAAAACCATGTATGGTTATTGGGTGTAATAAAGTTTGTTCACTGTTCACACGTTTCATTATTAAATCTAACCATTTCTTTGGAGTATTTAATGATTTAAAGTGATTAGTATTACTATGAAAAATTAACTGTGAACCTTTACCAATATTAAAACCCATTTTCAACAATTCCTTGCGATCCTGAATTCTCCAGAGGTTTAAATATTTAATTGTGGTTGTATCTAGGGGAATGGTACGAGTTCCCTTAATTGTCTTTGTGTCTTGAATTATCTGCTTTCCTCCAATACCTTGCGTCAGTGTTTTGTTGATTTGCAAAATGTTTTCGGTGTTGTTAAAGTCATTCCACGTTAATGCTAAACATTCACCACGTCTAATACCAGTGAATGCAAGTATTCTAAACAATGTGTAACGTTCTAACTCTTTTTTTGAATCAATAAAATCGAAAAAGGTTTTCAACTCATCTTTATTCCAAAAGTTTGGTTCTTTTTCAATATGTTCAGTTTTTCGTGGCATGATAACTCTTTTAGCTGGGTTGTCAGTAATGTACTGTTGCTGAATAGCATATTTGAAAATAGCACTGGTGTAATAAAACCAAGGTTTGAAATTGTTGGTAGTCGACTTAAACCATTTGTTTAGCTCACTTTGTATTTGAGCAGTAGTGATTGATCTAATTCGATATTTGCCAAATGCCGGTAATATGTGATTTTCAAAAATCTTTTTCTTTTTGTACCACGTACTTTCACGAACAGTATTCACATACCCCTCGAACCATTCATTATAAACCTCTTCAAAGGTTATATTTGTTTCTTTATGTTCTATAATTCCTTGTGTCGCTTGATACTCTAGTTTTTTTAATTCAACTTTTGCTTCTTTGAGAGTTGCAAAATGTCGATTTGTTCTTTTGCTCTTTCCGGTTTTCGGATCAATACCTAAATAAATATTAAATTTGTAGGCGGTTGATCCGTCTTTTTTTGTGTATTTTTTTATTTTCGTCATATTTTAGTCTCCCACCGTGGGAACAGGGAAGAAACGACATGAACAATTAAATGCTATTGAACATTATAAGTTTTTGATCCAATATTCTTGAAATCAGAATTAGAAAATTTAACTGTTACTTTATTTGTGTTTTCTAATTCAAACACTACTACACCTTGTGTTTTTTTCTTTGGTAGTAGTTTATCGTTCATTGCGTCCTCTTGTGTTTGAAGAGGGCTATTTGCGTTTTCCTTGATCATCTTTGTAGTAAACGTGAAAAGCCCAAGAACCTTGCTTTTTGTATATTTGAGCCATAATTACACCTCCAAAAACGTAATTTGAGTAAAAATAAATAAGCCTAGGGTGGCTTATTTAATGAGAATTTATAGCATTTCCTCTTTTTTCTTGTTAAATTCTTCTTGTGTTAAAACACCTTTTTCAACAAGTTTATGCATTTCTTCTAATTTATCTAAATCCAGTTTTTTATTTTTCTTTTCAGTGCTTTTTTCTTTAATGTATCCTGTGGTTTTTTGAGATACATTTTTTGTTAATTCTGGAGTTTTTACTTTTAAAAATCCAAGCATCTTATCAAAATAGGGCCTTCCAAATTTATATAATCCCAATAATATTACTGCTAATATTATAATAAAAGGAATTGTGTAAAATAACATTGATGGATCAAATAAAACTCTAACAATTATTATAAAGCTGATTATAAATATAAAAGTCTTCCATAGTAGTTTTGTCATTATTTGCTCCTAGTCGTTTAAATGCTGTACTGCGTAATCCGCCTCAGATTGTGTAAACTTTTCGCCATATTCTGATGTTAATTGATCTCTAATGCCTTCAGATGACATATCTTGGTCTTTTTGATAAGATTTAGCTTTTTTAAGTGCATTTTTATTGTAGTCAGCCTTTAGATTATCTACAGCATATTGTGCTGCTTCGGCAGAAAATTTATCTCCGTACTCAGAAGTTAGTTGGTCATAAATACCTTGTTTCGACATATACATAAGGTTCGAATATGTTTTAGCTTTATTTAGTGCTGATTTATATTCAGCTGGTACATTATCTTCTTTTTTAGAATCATCAGATTTAAAGAAGTTTTTTACTTTCTTTTCTGCCTCTTTTGTTTCTTTTGTATTAGCTTTCGGGGTAGTTTTTTCGGTCTTTGTACTTTCAGGTGTTGTTTTATTTCCACTGTCGGAGATTGTATTTCCTACAATAATAATTGCAAATGCAACGATTAACCAGAACCACCATTTCTTATAGAAAGGTTTTTTCTTATTTTCTTCTCTTTTCATAATTTGTAATTCCTCCCAATAGTCAGCTTTTATTGTCATCAGTGTTTGGACATTAAACTACAGTTCAGTTGTATATCTGATTGCTTTGCCAAGAATACGAGCAGGGCTGTCTTTGGTTACTATAATTGGATCATAGTCCTTGTTATCTGGCATAAGCATTACAATGTTCCCAGAATGTTTAACCCGTTTCAAAGTTGCTTCTGTATCACTATTAACTAGGACTGCAGCTATTTCATCGTCCTCAACTTCTGGTTGCTCTCTAATTAAGACATTGGAGCCATTAGGGATGGTAGGCTCCATTGAATGACCTTTAGCAACTAGATAGAATACGGTACCACTTGGGAGCGAGTCCTCAGGCTCCTCCAAATATCCTTCTATATTTTCTTCTGCAGTTATTGGATCTCCACATGCAATTTCGCCTAGTATAGGAATCATTGCAGTTTTATGCTTAGGAGATTGAGAGTTATCGATATTCAATAAATAATCAGGTTCTATATGAAATGCTTTGGCAAAATCATTTACGCGATTTAAAGGGAATTCTCTTGTTCTATTAAAATATCTGGAAACAGCTGATTTAGCCATACCGGTTCTGCGTGCTATTTCACTTATAGATAAATTTTGTTTTGATTTTAAATCATCTAATATATTCATAATTTCATCGTTAGTTCTCATAATTTTCTCCTAAAACTATTTAAATACTATGTTTCCTTAACATGTTTCTATTATATCATCGTTCCCAAAAGAATACAATACATAGGAATAAAACATCTTTATGTATTTAATTTAGCAAAAAGTGTTGACAAACGAGAACATACCCTTTATAGTAAGTATCGTACTCGAAAGAGAACGGAGGTGATTGACAATGACAATCAATTTGAGAAGATTAAAAGCAGAACGAATTGCAAGAGGAATCACACAAGATCAAATGGCGAGTCGCATGGGCTGGAGCACAAGAACACCCTATGCAAAACGTGAAAATGGTTTCGTATCGATTGGTGCTGATGAATTAGCTAAAATGGCCACTATTCTTGGATTCTCAAGGGATGAGCTCGGGATTTTTTTTACAAAGGACGTTCCCAATAAAGAACGGATTCATTGATTGAAAAATATAATTGCGAATCAAAAGTTTTAGGAAGGGAAAAATAAAAAATGAACGATTTAGTAATTATGAAAGATCAACAAGCAGTAACTAGCAGTTTACAAGTTGCAGAAACGTTTAATAAAGAACATAAAAATATAATTCGTGACATCGAACATCTATTGGAATCTGACAGCTCAGTTTTGAGCAGCCAAATATTTTTAAAATCTACACATGAAAATCGCGGAAAACAATACCCAATGTATTACATGAATCGAGACGGCTTCACATTATTAGCTATGGGATTCACAGGCAAAAAAGCTCTTAGATTCAAGATGCAATATATTGAGGCCTTTAACAAGATGGAAGAGCAAATCAAAACAGGTGGTTTCAAAATTCCATCGACAATGGCTGAAGCTTTACGTTTGGCGGCAGACCAACAGGAACAGTTAGAAGTGATGAAACCTAAGGCAATATTTGCAGATTCGGTAGCAACATCACATACCACTATCTTAGTTGGTGATCTTGCCAAAATCATCAAAGGTAATGGTGTTGATACTGGTGCAAGACGTTTATTCCAATGGATGAGAGATAACGGGTACTTAATCAAACGCAAAGGCGCAGATTATAATTCTCCAACTCAAAAATCGATGGACTTAGGCTTATTCAAGATTAAAGAGTCAAGCCATGTTAATTCAGACGGAGTCACGGTAGTAACAAAAACTCCAAAAGTTACTGGTAAGGGCCAACAATATTTTATTAATAAGTTTCTGGAAAATAACTCAGTTATTTCTAGATAGGAGGAATGATTATGAAAGTGACGTACGAGAATTTTTCGACAGCACAGGAGATTGTAGGTGAGTATGTGGACGCATTGTTTACAGGAAGACCGGTATACAACACGGATCGCAAGCGAGATTGTACAAGCTTGGAACTTATCAATGAAATAAAATCTGGAATCTCGGTAATGGAAACTTACTACTTGCAACAGGAGGCCGAATGATGGAAATAACTTTGACCGAACAGCAAGAGCACGAATTGATGAAATCAGTATATGGAGTTGTTGGAAAGGCAGTTGCCGATTTTAAAAGAGATAACGGACTGATTGCAAAAACATATATGAAGAAATACGAAGCAGTTAAATATATGAACGTTTCAAACAACACATTTGACGGTTTTATCTTGGAGGGTTTACCAAGTCACACGGTAAAAGGTGTTGTTAGGTATTACAAAAAAGAGCTAGACGAATTTATGCTCAATCATTAAAAAATGTGGGAACAGGAACGACAACAACAGGAGGAAACATGATAAAAGTCACACTCGAACAGCTAATCAGTAATGCAATTGTGATCGCAGGAGTATCAAGTTTAATCACTTATTTATTTACAAAGTACAAGTCGTTCAAAGGAATTATTGAAAATATTACAGATTTTTACGGAATGGATCACGACGAACCAGAAAACAAAGCAGGAGATAAGAATTTCAGAGAAAACATTTACAAGAAAGAGGGGCAAACACATGAACAGGTTTGATGAATGGCTACAAGATGAAACAGCCTACGGATCACTAACTCAAACAGAGGAAGAAAGCGAACCATATTACCCCGGTGCAGAACCTTGCGACGAAGAGAACGGGTGGTAGATATGGAGCAATGGAAAAAAGTGCCTAATTTTGAACGATATGAGGTTTCAAACCTTGGAAGAGTCAAAAGTACAGTAACCGGACAAATTCGGAAGTTGTCAAAACCCGGACGACGGACTGCTTACTTGAAAACGTCCTTTCGAGATGACAACGGAAAAATCAGAACCTTTGACGTTCACAGGTTAGTTGCCGAGTTGTTTTGCATCAAGCCGGAAACAGACAAAGTGCTTGTTGTGGATCACTTAAACGGAAACACCAAAGACAACAGAGCAGACAATTTGGAATGGATCACGATAAGTGAAAATCAACGCAGACGAAAAGCATACGAGTTTGGTTACTCGGTAAAAGATACCTCAATAGTTTGGTTCGACGAGAACGGAATTATACAAGGAATTTTCGAGAGTTGCCGACAAGCCTCAATCAAAACGGGCTTGGCATACACAGCAATTACAAAGTGTTGTTCAACAAGATACCCGAGAGTTGTAAACGTCGGTCGTTGGGGCTTTGAGAGAGTACCAACAAAAGATATTTACAACTTGTATTGGGAACAAAAAAAGTCCCTTGCCACTGCAATGGCAAAGGACAGGAATACTTCAAAAAAATCATATGTTCATTTTAACACAATAAGAAAAAGGGGATAAAAAAATGGTAAACAATTTAGCAAAATTACCAATCCAGACATTAGTAAAAGAACCAAAGATCGTTGAAAAATTTGAATCTGTGTTAGGTAACAAATCAGCTCAATTTGTTACATCACTTATTAATGTTGTGAATAGTAATCAATCTTTGAAGAATGTTGATCAAATGAGCGTTGTTGCCTCGGCTATGGTGGCAGCCAGTTTAGACTTGCCAATTAATCAAGACTTGGGATACATGTGGTTAGTTCCATATGGCGGTAAGGCACAACCTCAGATGGGTTACAAAGGATATATCCAATTGGCACAGAGAACCGGGCAGTACAAACATCTGAACGCCGTCGCAGTGTATGAAGACGAGTTTCAAAGTTACAACCCGTTAACCGAGCAATTGGATTATGAACCTCATTTTAAGGATCGTGATTCCTCTGAAAAACCCGTTGGATACGTTGGTTACTTTGAGTTAACTAGTGGCTTCGAAAAAACTGTGTACTGGACACGTAAACAAATTGATGACCACAGACAAAATTTTTCAAAAATGAGTGGAAAGTCAAAACCGAGTGGTGTTTGGGCAACTAACTTTGACGCAATGGCACTCAAAACGGTTCTAAGAAACTTAATCAGTAAATGGGGACCGATGAGTGTGGAAATGCAAAAAGCTTACGAGAGCGACGAGCAGGCAACAACAATCAGCACAAACGACATCAAAGATATTGAAGCACAAGAACAAGAGCCCGCAACTGATGTTAGTCAGCTGATCAATGGAAATGCAACGGAGGCAAACGTCAATGACTCAACAACCAATTCAAAAGACTCTGAATAAAGAAACATATTATTCAATTGAATCAGATAGGTATTATCAATCGGCAACATTTTTCAAGAACTTCGAAAAATGTGAAGCTGCAACTGTGGCACAACTAAATGATATATACAAACCAGATATAAACCAAAAAGCTCTATTGGTTGGCAATTACTTGCATTCTTACTTTGAAAGCCATACGGCTCACGAGAATTTCATTAAACAACACGAAGGTGACATGTTCACAAAGCGGGGCACACTGTTAAAAGATTATCAGGTTGCTGACTCAATGATTGCAACGCTTACTGATGATCCAATGTTTAACAATCTTTATCAGGGCAAAAAAGAGGCAATCGTTAAAGGCCAAATTGAAGGCGTTAATTGGAAAGGCAAAATTGATTGTTTGAACCTAGACCGCAAAATATTTCTTGATTTAAAAACAACTAGGGAAATAGACCGTAAATATTGGAACGAAGAAAAACGTATGTGGCAATCATTTATGGACGAATATAATTATCCGTTGCAAATGTATGTATACCAGCAATTAATTTATCAACAATATGGAGTCATGTGTACACCTTATATTATTGCAGTAAGTAAACAAGAAATACCCGCAAAGGCTGTTATCTCGATTCCTAAGAAGCGACTAGCAGAGGCCCAAGAAGAGATTGAAACACTTCAGCCAAGATTTGAAAAAGTAAAGAGCGGATTTGAAGTACCAATACGTTGTGGTAAATGTGCTTATTGTCGAAAAACTGCAACACTAGGGGAAATTACAAGCATGGAAAACCTTATTAATTAGGAGGACGAGATGGCAAGACCTATTAAAAATGGCATGGATTACTTTCCACTCGACGTTGATTTTCCAACAAATGAAAAAGTCGAAGCAATCATGGGGGAGTTTGGAAGTGAGGGTGTTGTTGCTTTTCTTTACCTCTTATCGGCTATCTATCGGAATGGTTATTTTCTGAAGTGGGATAGGTTGAGTCAAATGCAATTGGTAAATCGAATTGACGGAATGACTATTGAAAAAATGGATCAACTAATCAATAGACTAATTTCGTACGACACATTCAGCGAAGAAGCATTTGAGGAGTATCAAATTCTCACAAGCAAGAGAGTTCAAGCAACGTTTTTAGAAGCTACAAAAAGACGAAAAGAACAACCAAAATTACGTTATTTAGTTAATGATGACAATAACCTAGTTTCAAGCGTAGTTAATGTTGACAATAACCCCAGTTCAAGTGGGGTAAATGTTGACATTAGTACACAAAGTAAAGTAAAGGAAAGGAAAGAAAAGAAAAGTAAACAAAAGCAGAGTAAAGAAATAGGGCCACCTGCTGTTGCTTTTCAAAAAACTCTTACAGTGTATCAACAAAACATTGGGGTACTAAATCCATTAGTGCAGCAAAACATAGAATATCGAATCAATGACTTCGTTAATCAAGGAACTAATGAAATTGAAGCCAATGAGATTGTTCAACTCGCAATTGAAAAGGCAGCCCTTAGCAATAAACTATCTTGGAATTATGCAGATGGGATTTTAAAAAACTGGCTTGATCATAGCTTGTTCACATTAAGCAATGTAAAGGCAGAACAAAAACCGAAAACAAAGAATGAACCATACTCTGTTGATGAATCGGACAAATTACCATACTAGGAGGGCGAAATGGAAAACTTAGGAACAATCATGAGTGAACTGTTGGCAGACCTCAAGAAAAAAGATATCAACATTGATTGGGATAACGTGAAGAATATCGATATGGACGAAAGACGAAAACAAGACGAGATTAACATAACCAAAAGATATAAAGCACAAGAGAAATATCGAATGTTTAACAGTTCGCTTGTTAGTGATATTGATGATCTGAAAAGCGTTTTTGATGACTTTGATGCAGATACACCGGAGCAAGAACAAGAACTCTTACAGGCTCGAAATATCGCAAATGAAATATATAAAGGCAATACATCGAACTACCTATTCACTGGTAAAGCCGGAAGAGGCAAAACCATGTTGGCAGTTAGCATTTTGAACGGATTAAAGTCCTTGGAAACTGACATTTCATGTTTGTTTGTAAGTGTTGAAATGTTGATCAATTTAGAACGTCAAGCCGTTACAGATAAATACAATATTGAAAAACATGACGTTTATCGAATCGAAAAATGTATTGAAAAATGCGATGTATTAGTACTTGATGATTTAGGAAGCGAAACAAGTTTTGCATCGGGTAAAGAGATACAACCCGCAACGAGATTTACACAAGAAGTATTATTCCGAATTGCTGATTATCGAAAAAACAAAGCAAACATCATTACAACAAACAACACAGGTAGTGAATTACAACGAATGTACAACGGAAAGATTATAAGTCGATTGCTTACCAAAAAGCCTGAGAACGTAATTGTGTTTGATGGTAAAGACATGAGGGAGGTTTAGAAATGGAAACAGAAAAATTTATATCAGAGCTACCAATAATTCAAAACGTGGAAAGAGACAGTCTTGCTTATGCAAATAATCAACTTTTGATTATTCACGATCCTATCCTAAGTCAAATCAAATATTTAAAAGTCATATATGGACGGTATCACCAACTTTTAAACGATGTTTCTGATTATCGAGGTAATACGGATATTGAGGAACATTTAATTATGGCTATTTCAGAGCTTGAAACGGTGCATAAACAAATTGATGGAGAACTGCTCAATATGAATTGGCTTTTGAAGGAGATTAAAGAGAATGTTTTTAAAAATGACGATTGAGGGTGAACCAGTCGCAGCACAAAGGCCGAGAATCACGAGACGGGGAACATACACCCCACCAAAATATGCAGAATATAAAAAAAACATCGAAGAACAATATCGAAAAGAATTTAATAATGAGCAACTTTTTGAACGGGGTGAACCCTTAAAAGTGGAATTGCATTTTTATAGAAGCATTCAAAAGTCAATATCAAATAAAGAACACGAACGGCGAGCAAGCCACGAAGTCAAGCCAGCAATTAAATCAGACTTGGATAATTATATTAAATCGGTTTTTGATGGTCTCAAATGCGCATGGTTTGATGATGGTCAAATTGTCGAGATCAACGCAACAAAGGATTATGACGAACAACCAAGGGTGGAGGTAACAATTGAAAAAATTAACAGTTGATGAAAGCCAACGTTTTATTGAAGAAGTTTACGACAGTGCTTTTTTCTACACACTGGGAAACCGATAACACTTGATGAATTAGCTTTGATTGTAAAAACAGCGAACCAAATACAAAAAGGACGTGATTCAGATGATTAATAGAGCAGTGATTACAGGAAGATTAACGAAAGATCCAGATTTGCGTTACACAGCAAATGGGCACGCCGTAGCAAGTTTTACCGTCGCCGTTAATAGAACATATACAAACGCAGACGGAGAACGTGAGGCGGACTTTATTAATTGTGTTATGTGGAGAAAAGCAGCGGAAAATTTTGCTAATTTTACCCACAAGGGTTCATTAGTGGGGATTGATGGTCGTATTCAAACCAGGAACTATGAGAACGATCAAGGAAATAGAGTATTTATTACTGAGGTGTTAGCAGAGAACTTTTCATTACTTGAACCAAAATCAAGCAATAACCAACCAGCAAATAAAGAGCAACGACAACCAAGCAATGCACAGCCATCAGCAAAACCAACCGAGTGGACAACGCAAGGAAGCGAGTCAAAACAAAAGACATATGAAGAAGTTAACGGCATGAATAAAAACGGAACATATGAAAACGAGTCCACACAACAAGCTGATATCACAGACGATGATTTACCGTTTTAGGTGAATGACATGAAGAAAGATAAAAAATGAGTTACCTAGAAAAATAACGGTTGTTGATGGACAAATATTTTTTGATGAAACAGACAACATCTTAAAAACAGATACAGGTATTCCAATTGTTGAAATTGAGAATGTAATGCAACCATTGACACCGCCACACAAAGGAAAATCAACCATATGAAAAATATCCCCTTGGCAATTTACCAAATGAAAGCAAATGGATACACGAATATTGAAATTGCTGATGCACTACGGATCAGCGATGAAGAATTATGCAAGCAAATGGAACGTATCAAAAGAGATGAACAAGCCTTTGAAAGGAGAAACCAACTTGAACTTTAAAAGTATTTACAAAGAACATATGTCTAGGATTTTTGAAGATCAACAACACAGCATAGAAAAAACAATTGCATATGTAATAAAGCATGAGATGCAATTACCGAATGAATTCGCATTAGCAAGACGACATCTCACAGAAAGGGAAAAGAACGAATTAATAATTGATATTATTTTGCCGTTCTAGTTAATTCATGAACAAAATTGTTGAATGGGTAATAGAATTAGAAGAAGAATTTGGAAACATGCGAAACGTGCCAGAAAACCACCCAACATTGATGAAGATTAGGGCGGAAGATCGCATTGGAAATGAAATGAGTGAACGAGCAAAAAATTTCAGATGGGATTACATACAAAAAGAATTAGACAGTGGCACGCCAAAACGTACAATCATTGATTTGTATGAAATCAACAAAACTGAATTTGATAAGGCTATGCGATTTAAATTGATCAATGATATTGCTTGGAAACGTGTACGGCGGGCAAAGACCTATCAAAAATACGTCGATAAAAAAAGGAGATTGAAACAAGAAAAAATTGAACAATTAAGAAGGGAACGAATACATGGAAAATAGTGCAATTAAATCAATTCAAATTGCCCGTGAAGTCATATCAAAGAATCTTTTGAAAACTAGTGGCGAATATAAAAGAGGCGTGCAGGCTTGTGATGAGGCTATCGTGGAACTAAATCCAGTAGCATGTGAATATTGTGACCCAATGAACTCAAAGCCTTTTGGTATTGTTTCTGATGATTCATCTGACATTAATTACACTTCAGTGGTTATAGATGAAAATATAATCACTGATCGGGTTGAAAATGAGTGCATGAATTGGGAACGCTTTACAACTCCTATTAATTATTGTCCTATGTGTGGCAGAAAGTTGGAGGTGGAAGAATGATTAAACCGCAAGAATACAGATTAAAACTAACTGATGAAGATATAGATGACTTGTATTGGCTAGACAAATCAGACCCGTATTTTCATGACGGATATATTTACGGCTACTTACTGCCATATACAACGGGTTATGCATTAGTTGGTAGACCGATTGAATTATCCGAGGACTGTATACGTCCAGAATTTTGGTTACATATCCTAGCACTAGATAGATTGGAGGCGGTTGACTGATGAGAACTATTACAGGGTGGACCGAAGAAGAGATTGAAGAACTTGAATGGCAAAAAAATCAAAAAAATGATTTTGATGATGTTTTAGATGTTTTATATGATCGAGAAAACCAAACGTATTTGAAAGATAAATATATGCAATCACAGACACCAGAACAGATAATTTTTGATATGGTTGATTACTGGAGAGGTGACGGTGTTTTTTTTAATCCACGGTACCTCTGGAAATTAAAACCAACTCTCACTCAAGAAACAGGGAAAGATATATATTTATTTAAGGACGGTATTGATGGTGTTCCCGTTCTTGGAACAAATTGCAATGATGTTTCTATTCCGAAAGAGAATAAATTTTTAACTTTAAAACAAGTTAGAAATCTACTCAAAGACACTTACTTCTGCCTTGATATGTTTGAAGGGAAAAAGGTTGGATAGGTAACATATGGAAAAGCTAAGGAAAACAACATTAAAATATTTAGAGCAACAGTTAGAGGATTACCAAACTATTGATGATGAAATAGCTCGAATGAGAATTAGAGTTACAGCTATTGATCCAAAATTTGTGCCATTTATGGAAGAGGTGGAAGACGATGAAGTGGAGGAAGACGATGAAATATAAATTAAAATTAAATTACACGGAAGGCGAACTAAAGGAACTAAAAGAACTTGGAAAAGCTTACGATAGCCCTATACATGCAATAGGTAAGTTGCTCATGCCAGAAACTCACGGTATCGGGAGTTTACAAGCAAAGTACATGACAATGGAGCACACAAAAGAGTTTGATTTTATGGCCGACATTAATAACGTGGTAATGGGAACTGCTGTTTTTCCTAATAAACTGTATATTGTTCATGACACTAATACGAACAGCGTTATTTACCATGACGATATCAACAACAAATTAATTTGGGCTCCATTATGTTTTTATCGTCCGGTTAAAAATACCAAAGAGGAATGGTTATCAATTAACCCAGCATACGAACCAATGTTAGAAAGGGTAGAAGACTAATGGACAACGATTTAATTAAAGCAGTACAAGAATGGTCAAAAGAACGTGGCTTAGATAATAATGACCCAGCGAAACAATTGAATAAGCTGCAAGAAGAGATTGATGAGTTAAAGGAAGCATATAAGAATCATGATTTCTCAAATGCTAACTCAGGTTTCCCGGATTCGATTGGTGATGTGATGGTTGTCATGATTATCCTCTGTCAACAAACAGGATTCGATTTAAAAGATTGCTTGGAACTTGCAGTTGATACGATCAAGAATCGTAAAGGGAAGACTTTAAATGGTGTGTTCATTAAGGACGAGGGGGAATAACCATTAAACAATTAAGTAAGAGTAGATTGCTTGAGCTTGAAGAGGACTTTAAAGAGTATCAACAAGTTAATACCAACATTGCTGTGAGAGTTGTTGCTATTGAACATCCTTGGACTGAAAGTAACGGAAATCCAGAGGGTGGTAGATCAAGCATCATCATAAAGCCACAAGAAACTTTGACAATAAAAAAAGACGAAGATAAAGAACTTCAACGCCTATTTAATTTAAAAGATGATTGTGAACGGGCTATTGACAAGATGAGTGATGAGCAGTTAATGATTTACAATATGCGATTTGTCAATAGTGATTACCTAGGGTGGTATGAGATTGCGGATAGGTTACATTATTCTGTTAGAACCATTTACAACAAGAGATATAAAATGCTTGAACTTTTAGCTATTGAGAAAGGGCTGATTAGCCCTGAAATTATAGACAAATAATTGCACAAAAAAGGGTATTTATGAACCTTGTCAATGGGGTAAATTGATAGTATAGAAAAATTTGAAAGAAAATAATTTATAACACAAAAACAGCCTGTCTCTAACTGCAGAACGACCTTTAAAAAAAACGACAAGTTTCACGCAGTAACTTATGATAACGGTTACTGTTTTTATTAGGCGAGTACTGGCGGTTTCCTCCTAAAAATACCAACACCTTTTTTCTTATCACATTTCTATGCTCGGGTTCGATTCCCGAGGCTCGCATAGACCGCAAGGTCAAAAAGTAGAGTAGTAGCGACTTGAAGAAACATCACTCATTCGAGTGGTGTTTTTTTGTTGCTCAATTTCATTACTAAGGAGGTGGTGCTAGTTGAGTTTGAATGCACAACAAAAGAAATTCGTTGATGAATACATCAAAGATTTAAATGCAACACAGGCAGCGTTAAGAGCCGGTTACGCAGAGAAATCGGCAAGACAACAGGCAAATAGATTGCTTACAAAAGATGACATTAAATCGGCTATACAAGAGCAGGTGGACTCAATGCACAGTGAAAGCATTGCCGACGCAACCGAAGTAATGGAGTTCCTATCAAAGACCATGCGAGGACAGACAAAGGAAACGGTGGCAACCGCAAAAGGTTTGTACGAGAACGTGCCTGTCACAGCAAAAGACAGGATCAAGGCTGCGGAGTTGATCGGGAAACGACATGCCTTGTTTACTGATAACGTCAACACAACGAACCGAACCAATATTGAAATTGATATTGGAGATTATCCAGAAGATGACAATTGATATTAAATTCATGCACCCCGAAAAAGAGTTCAACCGATCAGTCTTTGACAGTTTGAATGACTATGAACACTTTACAGAGGTTTGGTACGGGGGAGCAGCAAGTGGAAAGTCACACGGCGTTGTTCAAAAGGTAGTATTGAAAGCCTTGAAAGAATGGAAACACCCTCGCAAAGTATTGTTCCTCCGAAAGGTTGGGAGTCGATTACGTGACTCAATCTATGAGGACGTTGTTATTCGACTATCCGAATGGAAGTTGTTGCCTTATTGCAAGATCAACAAGACAAATTTCGAGATCACTTTGCCGAATGGAGCAATGTTCCTTTTCAAAGGCATGGACGATCAAGAAAAGATTAAGTCAATCAAGGGACTGTCGGACGTTGTAATGGAAGAGGCAACCGAGTTCAGTCAAGAGGACTACGAGCAACTTACATTGCGTGTACGTGAAAGGAAACACTCTAACAAGCAAATATTTCTAATGTTCAACCCGGTATCAAAAGCTAATTGGGTTTATCAGTATTTCTTCAAAAATAAACAGCCGGACACGATCATTCATCAATCGAGCTACAAAGATAACAAGTTTGTTGACGATCAAACTCGGAGAAATATCGAGAAGTTCAAAACAACAAACCCCGTTTGGTATCGAATATATGCTCTTGGAGAGTTTGCAACACTCGACAAACTAATCTTTCCTAATTACGAAGTTCGTCGCTTGAACAGTGACTCTCCCGAACTACAAAGCGTTCCGAGCATGTTCGGACTTGATTTCGGTTATACGAATGACCCGTCGTTCTTTATTCATGTAAAGGTGGACGACAAGAACAAAAAAATGTATTTCATTGAGGAATACAGCAAAACGGGAATGATGAACAATCAAATAGCCGACGTAATCAAGTCAATGGGATATTCAAAAGAAGTAATCACAGCCGACGCCGCAGAACCAAAGAGTATTGATGAACTACGGCGTAACGGAATTGAACGTGTTCGGAAGTCCAACAAAGGCAAAGACTCAATCATTCAAGGTATTCAATTCATGCAACAGTACGAGTTGATCGTTGATGACCGCTGTCAAAAAGTCATTGAGGGACTAGAGAACTACACATGGCAAAAGGACAAGAAAACAGGAGAGTACACAAACAAGCCTGTTGACCTTTTCAACCATTGGGCAGACGCAACGAGATATGCTGTCGAAGAAATCAACGGCAAGGGAAAGGTTCAAGCGAAAGTCCACAGGAACTTATTATTTTAGGAGGTAGCAAATGCTATTACAAAGAGGAATTGTCAGTGATAACGACGAGTACCTCTTTCCAGTAGACGAAGAGTTCACTCGGGAAGATTTACGAAGTTTCATCAACTATCACAGAACAAACTACGAAGAGCAGTACAAAGACAAGCTACGAGAATATAAAGGGCAAACCAAAGCCTTTGATGACGAGATAGCTCAAAATATGCAAGATAACAACCATTTGATTGTCAACTTTCCAAAGAACCTCGTTGACACATTGAATGGTTATTTTATTGGTATTCCACCAACTATCAAAGTGGACGATCAAGACAAGGACAAAGTTCTACAAGCGTGGATCAGAAATAATTCATTCGTTGACAAACTTGCAGAGGTTTCCAAGCAGTCGAGTATCTACGGCAAAGCGTTCATGTTGGCATACAACAACGAGAACAGCGAACTAAAAACAGCCGTTCTCTCTCCGGATCAGTCGTTCATGATTTATGATGACACGATCAACAAAAAGCCTATTGCCTTTGTTACATATGGCAAGAATGCAAAGAACGAGATTACAGGAACGGCATACTATTCAAATAGAGCCGACTCGTTCACTTATATTGATGATATTAGGATCACAGACTCAAAACTATTGGTGTTCAAAGGCAAAGTGCCTGCGGTCGAGTTCTTCGATAATGAGGAACGCATGGGAGTGTTTGATCCAGTCATTACATTAATTCACGCATACGACAAGGCATTTAGTGCCAAGCTAGATGATATTGATTACTTTGCACACGCTTATTTGTTCCTAAAGAACTTTGATTTGACGGAGGAAGAACAACTCAATATCAAACAGAACCGTTTGATCGTGACTAAAAACGCTAGTGAAGAATACGACGTTGACGCAAAGTTCCTCGAGAAACCAGACGCAGACGGTAATCAAGAAAATATCCTCAATCGACTAACGACAATGATTTATCAAATTAGTATGATTGCGAATATTAGTGATGACGTATTCGGGAGTTCAACCTCGGGAACGGCGTTAGCATACAAAATGCAATCAATGAGTAACCTTGCTGTTAACAAAGAACGTAAATTTACACAGAACTTACGTGAAATGTTTTCAGTATTAGGAGTTCAATTGCCCTATGGCGAACCAATGGACATAACGTTCAGATTTACCCGTAATATTCCGAACAACGTCGCAGAGGAAGCAGAAACAGCAAAGAACTTGATCGGCATTACCTCACTTGAAACCGCATTGTCTACGCTGTCAGTTGTCAGTGATCCTAAGGCGGAAATAACTCGCATTCAAGAAGAACAAAACGAACAAACAAGAAACGCAGTTAACAATAACCCTGCAACTGATTACGGATTTAACAATTCAACAACCAGTGAACAAGGTGAATAATTATGGGATATTGGGAAAAGCGAGAGCGTGAGTGGATAGATCAACAACAAAAACAAGACATTGATTTTGACAAGCAGATAGATGAAATCTATAACAAATCATTAGACAAAATAGATAAAGATATATCTCAATTTTATACACGATATGCAAACAAAGAGGGTATCAGTATAGATGAAGCGAAAAAACGAGTCTCCAACTTTGATGTTAAAGGATTTCAAGACACCGCAAAAAAGATGGTGGAGGAGCAAGACTTCTCTGACGAAGCAAATGAAAGGTTGAGGATTTACAATGCGACTATGCGAATTAATCGTTTGGAAATGCTTAAAAGTCAAATTGGCGTTGATCTCTTGGCGGAAACAGACGAGTTAAGCGACAAACTTCGTGAACGACTTGTTACTGAATTAAAGGACGAGCGTGTACGACAAGCGGGAATACTTGGTGAGACGGTTCCAAAGATGACAGAACGGAGAATGGAAACGTTGATATATAGTTCATATCACGGAGCAAAGTTCTCGGACAGAATTTGGACGAACCAAGACGTGTTGAAAAACGAACTAGACAATATCATTACACGTAGTTTGGTAATGGGTATGAATGCTGATCAATTGAGTTCACGGCTCCGGTCGCTGATTGATGATAAGGTAAAGAATGCTAGTTATGCTGCTTCTCGGATTGCTAGAACTGAGTCAGCCAGGGTTGCGGACCAATACAGTCGTATTTTGTATATGGAAAATGATTTTGACAAAGTAAAATGGATTGCGGAACCGACAGCATGTTCTGTATGCAAACCGCTAGACAATAAAGTATTTGAATTGATGGGAGGTGGAGATAATCCCGCCCCAGATATTCCTGTACATCCCAATTGTCGCTGCTCGACAGTTCCTGTTGATGATGAGGAGAACGAACCACCAACACCAAAGGAACGAAAAAATGATACAAGTAGCAAAGTTGACGCAAATTCTAATAAATTAAATGTAGATATTTCCAATGCGAAAGGCGTCGAATTATTCCGTTGACAACGACATTGAAAAAGCATGTAGCGAAATGGAAAAAGCAATTTTGAACAAACAACCGTTCAAACCTACTGATCCAAAAGATATGATTTTGTAAGTATCAAATATTAAGCATTCAACCAAAACGGTTGAGTGCTTTTTTTGTACGTCCAAGCATTGAAGACGTAAAAAGCTATGGTGTAGCAAAGTGCAAGCATTTATCACTTTAAAAGATATGGAATGTGCAAGCATTGATCCACGTTAAAAGCTAATGGATAGGAGAATTTATTTATGGATAACCAAACAGATACTCAATCAACCGAAGAGTTGAACAAACAAGACCGAAACACAGGGGTTGCAACACCGGAAGAAAATAAGACAGACGATCACAAAGATAACAACGACGATCAAGAAAAGACCGGTGGAAAAAAATACACTGATGAGGAGGTCAACGCAATTGTTCAACAAAAGTTGGACAGAGCGGAAAAGAAACGACAACACGAAGTTGACGAGGCTAAGAAGTTAGCAAAAATGAACTCCGACGAGAAACAAAAGTATCAATTACAGCAAGTACAAGCCGAGGCAGACAAAGCAAAGGCGGAACTTGCAACTTATCGAATGCGTGATACCGCTAGTTCAATGTTCAAAGAACAAGGGATCACAGCAAGCGACGAGGCATTAGACTTGGTTACAACCGATCAAGCCGACAGCACAAAAACCAACGTTGGTAAATTGGTTAAGTTCATTCAATCAATCAAAGACGAAACAACCAAGGAACTAACAAAGGGAGCAACACCAAGAATTTCGGGTCAACGTTCCACGATCACACGTGATGAAATTATGGCAATCGTTGATCCACAAGAACGACAAGAAAAAATTGCGGAGAATATGAACCTATTCCCCGAATATAAATAATTAGGAGGTCATGGACACCATGGCAGTAGACGAAAAGACAGTTACAAAAGACAAGTTAATTCCACAATCAGTTGATTTCGTAGAACAATTCAACGAGGGACTTACAACATTAATGAAAGTTCTCGGTATCACACGCAAACAAGCTCTTGCATTAGGATCAACAGTGAAGATTTACAAGTCAACAGTTACTCTTGCAGACGAAAAGGTTGCAGAGGGCGAAGTTATTCCATTATCAGAAGTCAAAAAAGAACTATCAGACACTAAGGAATTAACCTTTAACAAATGGCGCAAGAATGTAACTGCGGAAGCAATTCAATCAAGTGGATTTCAAGGTGCAGTTGCAGACACAGACTCCGAACTACTCAAAGCAATTCAAAAGAATATCAAGAAAGAATTGTTCGACGAATTTGCAAACGGAACTGGTAAGGCAACAGGAGCAGGCTTTCAACAATCACTTGCAAAAGGCTTGGGTCAACTCGCAGTTGCATTCGAGGACGAGGACGTTACCTCTGTTGCATTAGTCAACCCTATTGATTTTTATGATTACATTGGTTCAGCACCTGTAACAGTTCAAACAGTATTCGGTATGACTTACATTCAAAATTTCCTTGGTGTAAATACTTTAATCATGAGTAACAACGTTCCAGCAGGTACAATTTACGTTACAGCTTCACAAAACCTAAACTTATACTTTGCAACATTGAACGGTGGATCACTCTCACAAGCATTCAACTTTACAACCGATCAAACAGGACTCGTTGGAATTGCTCACGAACCTAAGAACGACTCACTATCATACGAAAGTGTTGTTGCAGACGCTCTCTTGCTATTACCAGAACGTTTGGACGGTATCATTGTATCTACTATTTCAGCAGAGGCAGGAACAGACTCTCCCAGCTAGTCCCGAAGTTGCCGGAGTTGAAGTAGCAAACGCTACAAAGACAACAGCAGACGTTAGGGGTGTTTAAATGGCAGACTTATATTGTAATGACAAGCTAATTAAAAAAGACTTTAAATTGGGAGATACAGTCCATTTGACAGGTCTTAAAGCAGGATCAGAGCAAGTCATGGAATTACGAAAAGGAAACAAAGTTATTCATTCATCAACATTCACGACGAAAGGATAGGTGGAAATATGGCAGAAGAAACTACGCTACTAGATGACATTAAAACCGCCTTGTCTATTTCAAATAATGATCGTGATAAGCTGTTAAACCTAATCATTAAACGAACTACTCAACGATTGAAGTCTAAACTACATACCACAGAGGACGTGCCAAGCTCTTTGGAATTTATATTGTTTGAGGTGTCTATCAGACGATACAACCGCATGAGTAACGAGGGCATGACCTCTTATTCACAGGACGGAGAAAGTATTACGTTTAGTGATGATGACTTTTCGGGCTTTGAAAACGACATTACGGACTATTTGAAAGAACATTCAGAGAACCCGTTGCCTACGATCAAGTTTGTTGACCCGTATTCATTCGGGAGGAAATACTAATGCGATTTGATACTCCGATCACGTTTTACACTGATCCGAGCAACAAATACAACCCGGAAACAGGTCAACATGACTCAACACCAACAGAAGTGTTCAAGTGTTGGGCAAACGTAACAGACAACGGCGTTCAACGTAATGTTGAAACGTTCGGCAACTATAACATTCAAACAAAAACAATAAGGCTAGTTGAAAGTATCAATTTCAACTGGTCTTTTTTGTTGATTGGGAATGATACGCAACACTGGATCAAGAAAACTAAAACCTCCACCTCAAAAGTGAAGAGTTTCCAAGTTGGTATTTCCTAATGGGAATGAAAGTGAAGTTTGTCGGACTGAACAAAGCAAAGGTCAAACTAACCGAACAGTCAGACATGAAGAGGTTTGTCAGTGTCGTTAGGAAGTCCACGGTTGAGGTACAAGAGAAAACCAAACGGAATATGGGAACTACATACACCAAGACGTATAAGAGCGGTAGCAAGGCAGGAAAACGAATTTCAACGGGTCAAACAAAGAAGATGACAAATATCTACTTTGAGGACAGCGGACTAAAGGGAATTATTAGACCGGAAACGGAATATTTCCAATACGTCGAACTTGGAACTCGTTTCATGGCAAAAGAACCGACTCTAAAGCCTGCATTGGATAGTGTTTACCCTGTATTTCTATCAAGAATAAAAAAGGCGGCGGAGGGATCATGATATTTTCCCCAGAGTTAGAAATATTCAATTATTTTTTTAAATATTCGACAAATAAAGGGTTTGACACCTACGACTATTTGCCTACCGAAGAGGAAAACGTACCTTACCCGTTCGTTATTATTGGAGATACTTCTCTTACACCTGATAGCACGAAAAACAGCTTAGATGGCAATTTAGAACTTGATATTGATTTATGGAATAACGCAAGCAATCGTGCAGTTATATCCAATATGATGAATGACTTCTTACATGAGGCGGTAAAAATTAAAAGCACCAAGAATTACACGACTGTTTTTGATATGCAACGATCAGAAACAAGACTCGTTACAGATTACAGTGTTGAGGGTCAAATCCTCTTACATGGAATCATGAATTTACATTTTGAAATAATTTAAAGGAGAGTTAAAACATGGCAGAACAATTAGTTAAATTACAAGGTAAAAATGCAGTATTGTTTGTCCGTCTTTTAGAGGACCAAGCAAAGATGGAGGCTCAACTTGTTCCTTATCAGACATCATTGAGTTTTGACCCAAGTGTTGACTCTGATTCAACAGCTACTAAAGATGGATCAGTTTCCTCTCAATCAAGCGTTGAGACAGAACTTGAAGTTGAGTTCGTAAACAACAACCATTTCATTGCTGATAAAATCAGACACGCATTATTTGACGGTCGCAAGGTTGAGGCATGGATCGTAAACAAAGACCGTATCAAGACAAATACGGACGGTTCAACAAAGGAAGTTTACGCATGGTATATGAGAGGTTCAGTAAACGAAGATAGCAACGACAACGACGCCGATGACCTTTCAACACGTGATGTTACTTTCACAGTTGACGGCACACCAAAAGACGGTTGGCTTTCACTTTCAGACGATCAACAAGCCGACTTTGATTATATTTTCCGTGGTTTGGATATTGCTAAGGACGACAACGACACCGCAGGCGGTACTAAGTACGACGAAGAAGCCGACGGAGCAAACCAACCAAAAGCACCAGCCACAGAATAAAAACTAACTAATTAGGAGAACAATTATGAACATTAAAGTAAACGACAAAGAATTTGAATTGAATTTCGGTATCGGTTTTTTGAGAGAACTCGACAAGGTTGCAGGTGTTGACGTGCAAGGCATTTCAATGGGAATGGCTCTCACAAGAACATTACCTGCATTGAAAGGTTGGGACATGCTTGCATTGATTAACGCTCTCTATTGTGCAACTCATGCCGATAACCCTCGTCCAAGTTATGACGACGTAGCAAATGCAGTTGGATCACAAACAGACAAGCAAATTGAAAAACTATTCACGGACGTTTTGGCAGAACTAAAAAAATCGCCAGTGGTTCGCTTTTCAGTCAACAAGCTAACACAGAACTAGACGGCAATAAAAAGCCGATCAGTTCCGAGCAAACGTACAGGGAAATGCTCTTGAATGCAATTTCTCGTTTTGGACTAACAGACCTAGTCGAAATATCCAAAATGAGCATACAGGAGTATTTCTTGCGTTTAGAGGCGTACCAGATCACACGGATAGATGAACAAGAGAACATTGCTTTGCAAGCGTGGCTCAATCAGACAGTACAGGCAACCAAGGGTTCATCTAAGCACCCTAAACCGAAGTACACGAAGTTTGATGAATTTTTCGACTCGACAGCTTACAAAAATAATGTTCACAAGAGTTTTGATCCTAATTACATTCCCCTTAATGAGTCAGAACATGAGTCAGAACAAAGGGAACAGGACGAAATACTACAAATATACAGAGAACGAGAAAAACAAAAAGAGAAGCAAAAACAAAAGGGGCAACCGAATTAAATTTCGTGTTGTCCCTTTTTTGCTAGAGAGGAGGAATTATGGGTCAAAGTTTTAACGTTGAGGGTGTTCTATCACTACAAGACAAAGGCTTTTCAAACACATTGAAGAATGCTGCAAACTCATTGAATGGGTTCGGCAAGAATGCCGGATCAAGTTTCGACGGTGCAAACCGATCAATGGACGGGTTGAGTCAAAAAGCCGATCAAGCTCGTAGCTCAATTTTGAACATTGCAGCAGGTATCGGAGCAATGCAACTTGTCGGTAAAGCGGTTGATATGGTTAAGAACTCGGTTAGTGGAGCTATTTCCCGTTTCGATACCTTGAACCAATATCCAAAGGTAATGGAGCAATTGGGCTATTCAGCTAAGGACGTAAGCAAGTCAATGGACACTTTGCAAAATGGTATCAAAGGCTTGCCTACCGCTCTTGATGACGTTGTTTCAACCACGCAACAATTCGCCTCTATCACTGGGGACGTTGACACGGCTGCAAAGACAACAATCGCATTGAATGACGCTTTCCTTGCGAGTGGATCAAGTGCAGCGGACGCCGCCCGTGGATTACAGCAGTATACTCAAATGCTATCGTCGGGTAAGGTAGATCTAATGAGCTGGCGTACGCTACAAGAAACCATGCCGTCAGCACTCAAAAAGGTCGCTGAGGCATTCGGTTATGCCGGTAGAAGTGCAACAAATGACTTATATGCCGCCTTACAGGACGGATCAATAACTGTGGATCAATTGAATCAAAAATTTGTTGAACTAGACAGTGGCGTCAGTGGTTTCGCTAGTCAAGCCCGGACCGCTTCGGGAGGTATTCAAACAAGTTTTGATAACCTTCAAAATGCGGTAACTCGTGGTATGGCAAATATGCTTACTGCAATTGATAAAGGATTGACAAGCAACGGATTCCCAACAATGGCGGATAACATTAACAAGGGACAAAATCTTATTGACGCAGGTTTTCAAAAACTAAATGGATCTATTCCGGGTGTAATTAGTAATTTTAAGAATTTTGGGGGTTCACTCTCACCACTTTCAGGTTTATTAACAGCGGTTTCGACTGGTGTCATGGGATTAATGGCATTTAGTACAATTGCTCCCCAACTAAATGCAACTGTTATTGGATTAAAGAACCTAGGTTCAGCATTTAGTTTTATTCTCAGTCCAATTGGATTAATAGCGGCAGGAATTGCGCTTTTAGCGGTTGCTTTTTACAAGGCTTACACAACGTCAGAACCATTTAGACAGGCTATTGATAACATTGCTAAGACCATTCATGGTGGCTTTGACAGTGCAATACAAGGTATATCAAGTGGATTACAAGCAATGGGAGTAGATGTTAGTTCGTCAACTAGTGTATTCCAATTATTTAACGATTTATTAGGGACAACGAAAGGTCAGCTAATTTTAGCTGGAACTGGATTAGTTGTTTTGGCGGCTGGAATATTTGCATTAACTGGACCAATTGGATTAATTGTAACTGCAATAGCGGGTGCCGTTGGTGCCGTAGTTGCATTTTTAACCACAACAAAAACAGGCAAAACAATAGTTTCAACCACAGTTGGGTTTATTCAACAGGCTTGGCAAGGGTTAGTCGACTTTCTTACAACACTGTTTTCCAGCATTGGTGAGTTTTTTACTAATGTTTGGAATTCTATTGTCACAGGACTAACTCCAATAATTAGCTCCATTCAAAACTTGTGGAACACCTTAGTTCAATTCATACAAATGATATGGACACCGATTGCACCATTCTTCACGGCATTATGGTCTGGGATAGCAACAATATTTACCACGGTTTGGACAACAATAGTTACCGTAGTACAGACATACATGACAATAATGCAAACCATTTTCCAAACGGGTTGGCAGATTTTAGTAGTGGTTGTTCAATCCGTTTGGACAGTTATCAGTACGGTTGTTTCAACTGCATTGAATGTAATTGCCAGCGTGATTCAATTGGTTATGGCAGTAATTCAAGGAGATTGGGGTGGAGCATGGAATGCACTCGTTTCTATTGTTTCAGAGGTTTGGAATATGATTTCCACAGTGATCTCTACTGTTTTAAGTGCAATAGTCTCCATCATTTCTTCTGTGTTAAGTGCGATTGCCTCTATTTGGTCGAGTATTTGGAATGGGATAATGTCTGTTGCCCAAGCAATATGGGATGGAATTATAGCTGTTATTCAAGCAAGTATCACTGCAGTACTGTCTGTCATCTCAGCAGTCCTTAATTCAATTAAAACTTTTTGGACAAATACCTGGAACGGCATTAAATCATTTGCTCAGGACGTCTGGAGTGGTATGAAAGAGGCACTATCTAACGCAATGAATGCTATGAGGAAAATTGTTTCTGATGTTATAAACTCGATAAAAAGACTATTTGATAAATTAGGTGATATAGATCTAGGAGAGGCAGGCCGTGCAATTATCAAGAGTTTTGAAAAGGGACTGCGTTCAGCTTTTGAAAGTGTCAAAAAGTTTATCGGTGGTATTGGTAGTTGGATAAAAGATCACAAGGGTCCAATCCAGTATGATAGAAAACTGTTAATTCCTGCCGGTAATGCAATCATGGGTGGATTAAATGGCGGATTAGTCCATGGATTTAAAGAGGTAAAATCCCATGTTTCTGGTATGGCAGATAGAATCAGTGAACTAATGCAACCAGATATTGGGATTAGCAATATTTCCGGAGCCATCAATTCAGCAAACAGACAGTTGCAAACAGGAATGCAAGCAAGTGTTAGTGGAGATATGACTCTTGCAGCTCAACCGGCATATATCAACCTAACAATGGGCGGTTCTTCGTTCTCAACATTTACTGATGACATTACAAGTCAACAAGATTTAAACATTCAACAACGTTTCGGGAGGGGGTTCTAGTTCATGTATAAATTTAGAAATCTTGATCGTGTATCGAATGATGACGATTTATTCATGCCGACGGAGGCAATGTATTTCATGGACACAGACTTGCCGATTGAAAGCATTGTGAATGGCTATCAGACAGTTCAAGTAAGTGGTAGGGAATTAGCTACGCCGGAATTAAACGTTCATGAGAGCGATTATTACGACGGCGGTTTCATCTTAAACAGACGACTACCGACAAGAGAAATAAAGGTCAAATATCTACTAGCTGCAAAGAACTCGACGGAGTTCCGTTACAGTTTTAATTTATTGAACCAACAATTGTTTACACGGGAAGTTTTCAAGTTCTATTTCCGTGATGAACCAGAGTATTACTGGATAGGTGCAGTTAGTGCCGTGGAAGAATTTCCGTCCGGTGTGAATGAGGGCTTTTCAACATTCACGATCACTTGTATTGACCCGTTCAAATATCCAAAACACCCGTATGAAATCACAGGAAGTGGAACGTTCACGATCACAAACGAAATTCCGTACTACACACAACCACAAGAAATCACGTTCAATTATACGGACGACGTTCAAAACACATACATTCAAGACGGGAACGGGCATGAAATATTTATTGAGGGTTCATATTCAAATAGGGACGAGGTAACGGTTATTCCTAATGATCCAGAGAATAAATATGTTTATTACTTTGGACAACCAACACCTGCAAAACTGATGTACATAAGTCAAATACAAGACTTTGCAATAAAGAAAGGTAGCACAATTGTTACAAGTCGAAATTGCTCGGTCACTATTAAAATAGGAGGGAAACTGTTATGACATTACTTTATTTTTTGGACGAAACTCAATCACTACTCGGAATTGTTGATCGTCAACTTAGTGGAACAGAGAAAATTCAAATCAACAAGGCAAACGAATTAGATTGTTCTATTCCGTTTAGTAAGAGAAATAGTGAGTTGGCTCAAAAAAGCCGGTATGTTGCAGTTCCCACTTATGCAAATGACCCCGATTTTGCACACCTGTATTCCATTACCACCTTTGACATGACAGTTTCAGAAATCAATTTCAAAGGCTTTGAAACAATGTATGAGGACATGACAGCAACTTGGGTCGGCAAGATATGGGGAAAAGACGACACCACAGGGTTGTTGTACGTTGATGAGTTACTGGATCAATTAATCTATGCTTTGCCGAATGAAAAAACATGGATCGTTGGAGTTACGCCCGATCACGACGAGTACGAACCACAGTCGTTTGATGATGAGGACGTAACAGTTAGCTCGGTACTTAGCAAAGCCGTTGAAGATTGGGGCTTTGAGTTTGATTTTGTGTATCAATTCCAAGGAAACACGATCACAAAACGAGCAATAAACGTGTACAAACAATTAGGAGAAGATAGAACCGACCTACATTTTGACGTAAGAAAAGACTTGACCGGATCAAAGTACACCGAGGATAGGTCGGGAATATATACAGCGTTGGTCGGCTATGGAGCAACACTCAAAATAGAAGAACCAGACGCCCCCGTTTCGGATCAATGGAACGACGTACCAAGCCCCGGAACAGTCAAGGTAAATAAGACCTTTGCTATTTTATACACCCGTGAATTAGTTCCATACACAGGCAGACGACTTGGACAAGATAGTGAATGGCGTACAGATATGTATATGGAAAAGGCAAGCACTCACGAAAAGTATTATCGAGTGTCTACAAACCAATACGTCAATTACATTGATGTTGATTTCACAGCGGCACAAGATGACAACGAAATAATCACAGATGAGGACAACTCGACAACCTCGACAGGTGGGGCAACCACAGAGCGAATAGTTGATTTCACGCAAGTTGAATGGACAAGTCCCAAGGCACCAGTCAACAAACCAAAAGGTCAAGGCTATGTGGAAGTTCCGTCCGCAACCGCAAGTTATGGGTACAGCGACGGAAGTCCACGAATTGGTGTTGTTACATTTGATGACGAAGTCCTCTCATCAAGATTGTTGTCCAGAACATACATGAAACTATTAACAATGTGTACACCTAAACGGAAATTAGAAACGTCGTTCAATCAAATTGGGACTGTCGGAATTGGGGACACAATCTATTTGTATGATGAACGGCTAGACGTTTACGTCGAGGAACGAATAACAGAGATCAATAGAAATCTATTAAATATTCACAATTCCACCGTTGTTGCCGGCTCAACATTTGCCCTCACACCAGAGGCAAGGCAAAGCGGTATCGAGGATATGATCCGAACAAGAATTAAAAAATACTCATAGGAGGTAAAGCATGACAGTTACAGAGATAACGCTAGATGATAGCAAAGCAAAAAGATATATCGCTCAACCTGTATGGATCAGACAAGACGACAGTCAAGACACGATCAAAGTTACATTGGACGAGGGACTCACGATCACAACCGACAGTGTATTTGAATTTGATTGCACGAAATTTGATGAACAAGTCATACAAGACAAAGAACAATCGAACTTTGAAATATTCAACGATATTTTAGGCAAGCCGATTGGGTTTACATACAAACTACCTGCGGAGATTTATCAGTCCTCCGGATCAACAACGGCAACATATTTCAGAATTGACGGTAGCTCAACCTCTAACTTTATTATTTATGTACAGAGGGCGGACGGTGTAGGCGGTACGGAAAGCAATTCGCTTATTTCAGACGCAAAGAGCGTTGTCAATGAGATTAGTTCCGTGTATCAGACTATTCAAGAAACAGCAAAGAATGCGGAACTAGACACCGAAGATATTCGCAAGCAAATCGACGATTTAGACTCAAAACTTGCGGACATAACAAAGTTGATTGATGACAATAATGTTATCAAGAAAACCGAAGCACAAGAAGTAATCACGGGAATTGTGAACGAAATGGACTTGGACACAGACGACAAAATTTCTGATCCAGACGTTTTGGCGAAAATTCATACGTTAGGAGCTGTTTAATATGGCAGAGAATAATCTAACAACAACGGCTCGTGCAGTGGTTCGTTCGGCGTTTGGAGTCAAAATCAACGATCCAAAAAATGCAGGTACGATCATAACTCGGACACCCGATCAAAACGGAGTTCTTGATTTATCCGACTTTGCAACCTCGACACCTATCAACATAGGGGACAGCGTAGCAGTTCCACAGACAACCATTCTTGATTATCAATCAAACAACAAAATGGCAACCGTTGAACTTAAAGGAATAAAGTCTGATTTAAGTAATATTCCTAATGGTTTGACCGTCAAGCATTCCAAAGCACAAACAAACATATTGGTTGGTTCAGCATTGAATGGTTGTGAGATCACAAGTTCAAAGCTATTTTCACGAGAAAGCCCGATCAGTTCCTCAACGTCGGGTCTACCAACATTGACTGATGACGGAGTTTCATTCACAAAAACTCAACTTAAAACTATGGTCGGGAAAGGTGTTCGTTATCCGTTTGAGAGTTCAAGTTTAGGAAGTTACATGTATTTGCAAGATGTTCCAGACATTGCAATGGTTTCGATAAGGTCTGCATATTTCGATTACTATTTTCATGAACAGGACGGCAAACTCATGCTTGATTATCAGTTCAATGCCGTTGCAAGTTCGGCGTCTAGTGGCTTGGTTAGTTTCCTACTCGACTCCATAACGGTTTATTAGGAGGGCTAATATGAACGATTTATCAAAGGTTGCGGAATTAGCAACAAAGACAATTAGGGCTATCAAAATCAAAAATTCTGATGGGGAAATCGTAACAATTAACGTTGGAGAAAATAATTTAATTGATCTAAGCTCAATCGACTAGGAGGTAACAATGAAAGAACAATTGTTACATATTGGCAGACATTACCAACGCAACTGGATATGGTTTTGGCTATCAATATGTACTGCATATTTGGGTTTGTTTGTAAAAAGCCAGAGAGATATTTTAAGTCAGGCACCCCCATGGCTGGGCTTTATAGGATTATTAGACACATCGTTCATGTTTGCTTTACTTATGTGCCTAGCAACTGTGGGAATTTTAATTTCCATTTGGAATATAAGACTTTGGGACATAAAGAACATTTTTGTCGGTCTACTAAGTACCGTCTGGGTGTTCTTTTTTATTACATTTATTCAAATAGATATTGAGTTACATCAATTTTCGATCGGTGCAGGATTAACCGCCTTTGTGATCGTATTGATTTTTCATACAGCAAAGGCGGGTGGATAGAATGCAACATGATTGGGTTACTGTTTTGGGAATGCTTATCTCGCTCGTTATGGGGGTGATTGTGGCGAAAATTAACCAAAGGGCACCGGACAAGGAAACCGATGGTGAACTTATCGACAAATTAAAGGCACAACTAGCCGATATTCAAACTCGGGATATAAAAATAGTTCAATTAGAATCGGAAATTGCACGGCTAAATCATTCAATTACTTTACTTTCCGAACAAATTGAAGAGTTAAAGGAGCAATCACAATTAATTGGACAGATTGGCTTGCGTGGTATTAAAAATAATAAATAACAATAGGTAGGAAAAAACATGGATTATATTTTAGGTTTAAATTTGATTAGTGCAGGAGAACTTACATTGATTGGTGTTGCGGTGTATGCAATTACTCAAGCAATCAAGATCAGTAAGATTAAATTAGCAAACAAGTATTTACCGTTTGTATCAATGATTTTGGGGGTGTTAATTGGTCTGTTTGTCGGCTTTATGCAAAATGATTCAAGTCTTTATCAAAGCGGATTTGCTGGCTTTTTAGTTGGTGCAAGTACAGCAGGACTATTTACAGGATTTAAAGGCGTAGCGGGTGGTTATTCTACCGAATGGAAACCAACCAAAGAACAAAAAAATCTGGATATGAAAGGATAGAATATGTTTAATCCTAATATCATTAATAAGACATACACATTAGACGATTATCAAGGTGATACACGGCTAGCTTCTAACCGTTTTATTATCCTCCACGAATCAGGTAATGATAACGACAAACGAGATCCACAAGCGTTACTGCATGAGGTTCAGTATATGCATAACAACTATGGCAGTGCTTACGTCCAGTTTTTTGTTGGTTATATGGACGGCAAGGCACAAGTTTACCAAATCGGTGAACCAGGCTACGTATCGTGGGGAGCATTAACGGCTAATCCATACGCACCAGTACAAATCGAGTTTGCCCGCACTGGCGACAAACACCAATTTAGAGAAGCCTATCGTTTGTATGTGGAAGTAGCTCGCTACTACGCTAATGCTTACGGTATCCCGCTCACTCTAGACAGTGGGGGCAATGGAATCAAGACACATCAATGGGTAACTAATAATTTTGGCGGTGACCACGTTGATCCTTACCCTTACTTTGCAAGCATGGGTATCACTAAATCACAGCTAGCATATGACCTTGCAAACGGATTTGATGACGATCCCGAACCAGAGAAGAAAGCCACTATTAATAATGTGGTGACTGTGACGGCTGACTACTTCAAAGCATTTACCACAACAAGTAGCAAAGGCGTTCCTCATATTGGGACTGATATCCTTAGTGGCACGGCATGGCAATCAGCTGATATTCTAGTACGTGATAAAAAAGCATACTTTAAAATCGGCAATGATACTTACATTCCACAGTCTGTCACTGACAAGGCGGGCAAGATTGTTATTAACTATTTAGACGGTTACGGAGTTAATGCATACAATTCTAAAGGTCAAAGCATAAAAGACAGCAACCAAGTATTTAAAGGTGGCACTTCATGGGCAACCGGTGAAGAACTATTTAAAGTACCTAATGTTGGCTGGTGCTACCAAGTTTCCACAGATGAATATATCCCAGTTAAATTTCAGCAAGGTAGTGGATTTAAGGGATAAGCATGATATACTAGTCTTTGGAACGGCAACAATACCCACATCTATTAATTTAGGTGTGGGTATTTTTTTGTTATATAAGTGATGAGAGTTTTATTAAACTTGAATTGAGGATAATTTCTTGATTTTTTTTGTTCATCAGTGTAGCGTTTATGATCAAAAAAATTTGAAACTTGATTAACTACCTGTTAATATGTTTGTTGAAGCAAGTCGTTTATAAATGCCTCTTGCTTAATGTTATTCAGTATATAATGTAGTTGGCGATACGCTACGTTGCTAGGTAGAGGCTTAAATCTACCCCTAGTCACAATTGGAGACTATTCCAATTCGGTATCGTAAATTATTGACCGTCTTTCATCTGAAGGGCGGTTATTTTTTTAAGGAAAGTATATGACGTTTAATTCTCAAGATGTTCCGTTAAATCGATTAATAATTGATAGTCAAAAAGATATCAATTTTAAGGCAATGTTATTTTAATAATTGACAACAAAAAAACACGCCTATTTTAGACGTGTTTTTCATTCGCTATTGCTTCGCTGTTCCCACATTACTATTTTTTTGAGTACCATTTGAGTACCATGAGTATGAAATCCTACGAAATTTCGTAAAACCTCAAAAAATAAAAACGTTGTGTTATCAAGGGTTTGCGCCCTTATAAAACGTAATGAAATTTAAAAAATGGAGATGAGGGGAATCGAACCCCTGTCCAAGCATAATGCTATGTAAACTTCTACACTCATAGTTATACTATTTAAAGTTTTGCCACCGTGAACGCCGTACAACAAGGCAAGCCACAATGACTATTCTGATAAGTCTCTTTTTAGCTATTCAGAAGGGATAGTTAAACGTAGCTCAATTAATTTGAGACCCAATTCTGGCCCTTGAGCGAAACCAGGTCGGATCACGCCTAGACTGTTATTAAGCAGCTAGAGCGTAAGAATTATTATTTTTTGCAGTTATAATTAAACTGATTGGTTTTACGAACCCAAAAAAACGAAGTGCGGCCCACACGCTATTACACATGTCGAATCCAGAACATCCCCGAAATATTGATACTGTTCTATATTAACTGATAACTTGTTCTTAATCAATTAATACCAACTATTCGTAAGACTTATTTATGGCAACAAGAATGTAGTCTTAAAGTATTTCGATAATTAGCACCGTCGACAAATATTTGAATGGATAGAAATAAATTTTTCTAGGAATTAAAAAATCTAAATACAATTTTCAAATCCATATCTGACATTAAGTTAGGTATGGTTTTTTTCGTTAAAATTCGCAGAATCGTGGATATTCCAGGTATTTTAATATTATTTGTTTATATATTTAATAAATATTATTTTTCTAAAAACGACTAATTGAATATTTATCACAACATATTTGGAATGTGCTAATCGCTTACAATTGGGTGGTTATACGAACAAAATAAAAATAATACACGTTTTTATTCGCATATTATCAAAATTATTTTTGTCACTTATACATTTTATTGAAATTTAAATTTTTATATTGTTTATCTGCATGCTAAATTTAATTTATACAAATAATTTAAAGGAGGATATGATAAAACAATTTCATTTGAAGAAATATCTGAAAACAAACTTAATTATTATGGTGTTCTTTCCTTGAGATTAAATATAACTGCAGGTGGTCGATTGCTGATATATTCTGTTCTTTTCAGCAATAATTGACTGAATAAATAAAGTGAAATCAGATTCGACTGCCATAAATCTACCTTTGGAAGCAATAACCGAAATCTAATTCTTAAAAGTTGTATTTTTTGTTCAAATGAAAAAAGCATTAGTCAACAAATTTAATTTAAAAGAAAACTTGGAGAGATAAATTTAATGAAACCTCGCATTTTAACGACATTATTAATTTGTACAGCAACTTTAACCACTACTGTAACTCCTGCAATTGCAGCAGTAGTACCAGAAACAGAGGCAACTGTGCAAACACCTGCCGCTATGGGGGATACACCTTCATCACAACAATCTGAAGATCAAACTAATGTGGTAACAACTACATTCACTAATGAAGATATTCAGGGACGTCAATCAGCTCCAATGGCGGTTGAACAAACTGTGGAGACTAGATTAGTTGGTCCTAAACAAATTGCTGCCGGTGCAATTTATGGCTTAAATGTTCATGCGCGACAATTGAAAGAAGAAAAAGTTAGAAGTTTGTCCTTTGACATAGTCTATAATTCTAATAAATTTTCCTATATCAATTCTGATCGGACACTAAAGGGCAACAAAACAGTAGTTACAAAAGTAGATGATGGTCGATTAAGAATTACTACAACTGCTGAACTTTCTGATGCTGATTTCTTGTATTATGCTAAGACACGTTTAGCACACATTAATTTTAGAGCAATAGAAGGCGCCACTGGAAAAGCAGATATTCATTTTGAACAACCAACAGACCAAGGCACGATTCAACTAGGATCATCAATGTCAGTGGACATACAAGCACAAGATCCTTTGGACTATAACGGTGACGGTATTATTGGAGTTGGCGATATCGCTTTAGCTCCAGAAAATACAAAGTCAGAAATTGCAGCTAGATCAGAGATCAAGCCATATAAGCACGTTATTGTTTTGACGACCGACGGTGGTGGTAATCCATGGGATCCAAATGGTATTTTTTATGCGACTGGAACTGGTAAAGAAGCCGGTAAACCAGTATGGACGACTGATCCTAATTTGATGAAGAAACGTAAAAATACTTATACGATGAACTTATTTAACAAGCAATTTGCGATGAGTACATCAGCACATTCTGTTGTACCAGCTATTTCTGCTCAAAACTATATTTCCATGTTACATGGTCGACCATGGGATACTTTGCCTAAGGCATACCAAGGAACTAACGGAACAATGGGTCAACAATACTTTGCTGACTTTGGAAAAGGAACACCACTTTTCCCTTCAGTATTTAAGGTTTTACAAAAGAATAATCCTACTCAAAAAGCAGCTGCCTTTTCAGAATGGGGACCAATTGTTAACTCTATTGTTGAACCAGATGCTGCAGTTACAACGAAACAATCAGCATCCTTGAAGTCATTTGATGACGTTGCAGATTATATTGGCACATCCGACTTCCAGAATACATCGATGGTTTATATGCAAAGTGATTATATGGATGGTCAAGGCCACAGCAAGGGCTGGTATAATGACAATTATTGGGAAAAATATCAACAGTATGATGGCCTGTTCAAAAAAGTTATGGACAACTTAGAAGCTACTGGTCATATTCATGATACTTTAGTCATTGCTAATGCCGATCACGGTGGAGCAGGGACGAACCATGGTCCTAATGATGAGCCTGATCGTAATATCTTCATGGCAGTTGGTGGTGAAACTGTAGATAGTGGTCGCCGTTTACAAGGTGGTAGTAATGCAGATATTACTGCGTTAGTACTGAATGCTCTACAAGTTCCACAACCATCACACATGTTAGATAGTCGAGTTTTTGATGAATCAGCATTTTTAAGCCAATCTGAGTTGACGAAGAAGGACCGTAATGTTGAAACGGTACAATTAACCCGTCAGGGTGATACAGTCGAACTTGGATTAACTAACTTGAAAAATCGAAAAATTAACGCAGTGGATATGCGAATTGATCTAAATGGTCAAAATGTCGATAGCTTAAACGCAGCATCCGGAAATAAAATTTTACGTCAAACAATTGACGATGATATATTGAAATTAACAATAAGTGTTGATGACCAGTCTGTCGGTAGTTTAGCAACAATCAAATTTAAACCATCTGGTAACAAAAATGACACGAAGTCTGCCGTTACACAAGCGATGGCAGCAACAACAGATGGTACCGAAATTTTGGTTGATTTGGATAATAATTCTGATAAGACAATCTCAATACACGCATCCAAAAAATCAGTTTCTTTATATGATTCTGATTTGAAAAAGGCAACACGCAGATCACTTTCAGGCGGAACAGATTGGCGCAGTGATAAAGAAAAAATTAATGATGGTATCAAATATTATCGCGTTTCTTCAAATGAATGGGTGAGCGAAAAAGATGCATATGTATATACAGGTTTTTCAAAGGTCTTAACTACTCCTAAATACAAGGTTACGGATCTAGTAAATTCAAATGGAGAGAAAATCAAAAATCGTGGGTTAGCATCAAATACTAAGTGGGCAACTGATCGATCACTCATGATCAACGGAAAACTTCATTATCGAGTTTCAACAAATGAATTTGTTTCAAGTGATAATGGACGAGTTGACTAGCCATCCTAATTGAAACTAATACAGTTAAAGTAGAAATATGATTTTAAATGAACAAAACATCACCTAGGTATTAGAGGTGGTGTTTTGTTTTTTTTACGGATTAATATTGATATGTTGTTTTCGGTAGAGAGAACTTACAATCAGAATATTTGATTCCTGGACTCTTCTGAATTAAATTGGAATTATTGATTTGTTAAATCTCATTTTTGGGATATACAAACATACTGGAGGGATTCAAGGATGAAAATCGAAATAAAACCTGAAGCAAAACGATATTTAAGTGATAAAATTCCAGCCGGAAGCACAGTGATTTTGACGACTGACGATGGCTCAAATAAATATTCAAGTATTGGTGCTACCTGTGCAATGGCAGATAAGTTTCAATTAATTATTGTGAATCAGCCAGATTCTAAATTTAATGTAGAGTTAGAAAATAATGCTGATTTCGACTTATCTATGGCATCTTATGAGGATTACTTGGTAAGTGATGGTCTGAAGCTTGATTATACGCATGGTTTTCTGATATTGAGCGATAACACAGGAATTTTAGGTAATACTGTTTCGGTAGTGGACTGGAGAAATGTGACTCCTGAATCAGAGGCACAACGTTTCAATGAAATGAAGAAGCTAGGCCAATTTATTTGTTAAACCTTTTTCAAAAAGTAATTGTATTTATCAATAAGAAAATGCCTCGTAATTTCAGATTTTAATCTGAATATTACGAGGCATTTTTCATTTATTAAGTAAATTAGCGAAGTCACTTGTTAAAAATTCAAGTATCTTTCTTCTATAATAGTGCAGAATTTAATTACCGCACTGGAGATTGCGACTGACATTACTGCTAATCCAAAATTTATCCAGCCAGTTACGAAGATGTTTCCGATACAAACCAGGGCATCAACGATAAATAGTGTAATGTAGCGATCGACACCAAAATGCTTATGGATAATTATTGGTGGAACAGTTGTCCCACCACTTGACATGTCTAAGGTGTACAAAATGGCTAATCCGATTCCAAAAACGACACTTCCAACTACAACGGAAGGAAATACTGGCGAAATTATATCAAAGACTGGTGTTAAAAATAACAAGAGTGGTAAGACAAAACTTCCGAAAATCAATTTAACTGTCGTCATTTTTTCCAAAAAGAAGTAGGAAATGATTAACATAACGATATTAATGGAGAAAACCGTCAGTGAAGTTGGAATCGAAAATCCTTCAAATACTAGAATTGCTAGTCCAGTTGCTCCACCCGCTGCAACCTTACTTGGTTCAAAAAACATGTTAATACTAAGTGCTATGAGTTCTAATGAAATCAACATTAGAACTATTTTCCAGGTAATTCTCAAATAATTTTTATTCATGTTATTAAATATAGCATGTTTGAGATAAATTGAGCAAGTTACGTGATTGCCTATTAATCAACTTTTAGATCAAAAATTATATCCCAATATTACAATAATGTTACCAAGGTTACATAAAAATCATAAAATGTAACGTTGACGGATTATTTATGTAACATTGAGCTGTTATAGTACTTCACATAGCCAAGAGCTAAACTTTAAAAAGTTAGGATGTATTTATATTTATGAAAAAAGTATTATCACTAGCATTTGTTGGTGCCATGGCCCTAACAATCTTTGGTATTAAAACAAGTACTTCTCAAGCCGCTACAACAGTAGACAGCAGTCACGTATCAGTTGTTGCCGGTGACACATACAAGAGCATCGCTAAAGACAACGGTGTTTCAATTGCTTCATTAGAGCAAGCAAATGGCCGTGAAGTTGGCGGATTCGATATCATCTATCCAGGTGAAACTATCACATTGCCAACAACATCAGCCGTACAACAAAATGTACAATCACAACAAGCAAACACACAAGCAGCTGCACAACCTGCAACTCAAACATATGCACCTAGCACAACACAACAAGCTGGTTCATTTAAGATTAGTTTCTATGATCCCGCAGTACTAGGTTCAAACATGGGTTACTCTGGTGTAGCCGCAAACTTATCAGTATTCCCTAAGGGAACACAACTTAAGATTACATTGTCTGATGGACAAGTATTATACAGAACCGTTAATGATACAGGAACATTTGCATACAGCAATCCACAACAATTAGATGTTGCTATGCCTAATTCAAGTATTCCTTCATACGGTGTTACAACAGCATCTGTTTCAGTTGTTGGATAATTAATTACATTTGAATATTTATGAAAAAGGGAATTCCATCTGAGGGGAATTTCCTTTTTTTGTTGAATCTATCAAAAAAGACCACTTCAAAAGAAGTGGTCTTTACTATTTAAATGTCATCATCATGTAAGAGCTTCTCTAGGGAGGCTCCTTTGTGAAAGCTTTATTTGAGTTACGAATTATCTTAGTCTGATATGAAATATAAACCGGTGAAAATGGAGTGTGAATAGATTTGAAATAATTGAGAAAAAATTGAGTGAATTTTTTACTCATCCAATGAACCTCCTCAGATTCTTAAATCACTATCTATATTACAAGTTAAGAATACCAGATAATAGAAAATTATGGGTAAGATATGACTTGATTTTTTAGAAAAATTAAATCAATTCACAATTAAATGAGAATATTTTTAATAAAACTGTTGACAATTAAATTTTAAGTGTTTATCATTAAGCACATCTTAAATATTAAAACTATTAACCAAACAAATTGATCAGGGGAAGTAGTTTCGACATGGATATACAGAAAGCTTTCATTTGCTGAGAGAGAGCTGAAGTGTCAAACGAAAATGACCTGTGATTGGTGCGCTGAATCCGTTAGGACAAAGTGGCAATGGCCGGTACCCATTACAGTACACGCGTATAATTACTGTACGTTGTTAAGGGGATAGATGTAAGTCTATCCTAAATTAGAATGGTACCGCGGGCAGCCGCTTCTAAAACAAATTAATTTTTGTTTTGGGAGCGGTTTTTTTTAGTTTTAAATTTAAAAATTAGGGAGGATTCACCATGAAAAAGTTACGTCGAGTTTTATTAGTAGTAGTTGCAGCATTTTCACTGTTTGCACTAGTTGGCTGTGGAAATAATTCATCAGAAAAAACGGTTAAAGTCGGCATAATGACGTCTGATGATCCAATTTGGAAACCTATTCAGAAGAGATTGAAAAAGGAAGGTATTAATTTAAAACTTGTTGAATTCAACGATTTCAATCAACCGGATCAAGCTTTGTCGCAAGGAGAACTTGATATTAATGCATTTCAACACATTTACTTTTTAAATAATTGGAACAAGACACACAATACAAATCTAGTTTCAATTGGGACGACGGTTATTGCACCACTCAGAGTTTATTCAACAAAGCTCAAGTCAATCAACGACTTAAAAGCTGGCGATAAAGTTACAATTCCAAATGACGCAACTAACGAAGGACGTGCGCTTCAGCTTCTTGAAACAGCAGGTTTGATTCAACTTAAGAAAGCAGCATTACCAACAGTTAAAGATATTACTAAATACAATACTAAGATTACAGTCACACCTTTAGATGCTGCTCAAGCGGCACATTCATTGAATGATGCAGATGCTGCCGTTGTTAATAACACCATTGCTGCTAGTGCAAATCTTCCAAGCAACGAAGTTATTTACAAGGAGAAGATCACTAAGAAATCAAAAGAATGGTTGAACGTTATTGCTACTGATAAGAAGAACAAAGATAATCCAACATTCAAGAAAGTTGTTAAAGCTTATCAATCAGAAGAAAATGCTAAGAATATCAAGAAACAATACAAGGGTACAACATTACCTGCTTGGAATTTAAAGCTATAATAAAAATTTCGTTTCCTACTATTATTATTTAAATTTGACAATTTTATTGTCAAATTGTATTATCAATTCAACGATTAGTTAGAAAAATATTAATTTAAACAACTCGATCAGGGGAAGTAATTAGAATCCTGAACCACAGAAAGCTACCAGTTGCTGAGAGGTAGTGGAAGGTTCTTATGAAAATGACCTGTGATTGGTGCGCTGAGTCTTAAATGATAAAGATGCAATGGCTGGTATCCATTATAATACACGCGTATAATCACTTTTTGTACGTTGACGAGGAGACGAGTGTAAACTCATCTCAAATTAGAATGGTACCGCGTTAAGTCGCTTCTAGAACGAAATTCAAATAGGATTTCGATTAGAAGCGACTTTTTTGTTTTCTAATATTTTCTAACTTTGAGAATGAAAGTTCTTAAGGGGAGGAATTTGATTATTCAAAAATTAGCAAAAACCGCCAAGAACCATTTTTTCGAATTGATAATATCGTAATAGTAATTGAATTAAGGGGAACGCAATGAACAAGATTTCAAAGGGATGGAAAATCTCACTAGTATTATTTGTAGCAATGTTTGGATTAGTTATTTTAGCAGGATGTGGAAACAATCATAGTGGCAATACCGTAAGAGTTGGTATTAACCCATCAGATGATCCAATCTGGGAAGTCGTTAAGAAGAAAGTTAAGAAGGAAGGAATCAATTTAAAGATTTCTGAATTCAATGATTACAATCAGCCTAATATGGCTCTTGCTCAAGGTGGACTTGAGATGAATGCCTATCAACATACTTACTTCTTAGATACTTGGAATAAAGCACATCACACAGATTTGGTTCCAATTGGTTACACAATTATTCAACCGATGGCCATGTATTCTCATAAGATTACTAAAGTCAGCCAAATCAAAAAGAATGCCAAAATAACCATTCCAAATGATTCTTCAAATGAAGCTCGTGCTCTTCAACTTTTGGAATCTGCAGGACTTATCAAATTGAAAAATAAGAAATTGCCCTCTACTAAAGATGTGATTTCAAATAAATTGAATATTAAATTTGTTACCTTGGATGCAGCACAAACTGCCAGATCATTGGATGATGTAACTGCCGCGGTTGTTAACGGAAACGTTGCCGCAGATGCAAAGTTTAATCCTAAGAATGCAGTTTATCGTGAGAAGATAACAAAACAGTCTAAGCCATGGATCAATATTATCGTGGCCGACAAGAAGCAACAAAATAATAAGAACTATAAGAAAGTGGTTAAAGCATTCCAGTCAAAAGAAACCGCCAAAGAAATTCACAAGATTTACGGTGATAATGCGGTAACAGCTTGGAATCTTAACCTTAAATAATTCAGGGGTGGATTAAATGAAAAGGTTAAATAAGTTTGGAAAAATATTTTTGGTTTTATCAGCAGCATTAGCTTTTTTCGTACTCGCAGGTTGTAGCAACAATAATTCCAATGAGAAAACAGTTAAGGTGGGAATCTACGGGTCAGATGATCGAATCTGGAAGCCATTAGCATCCAAGTTGGAGAAGCAAGGGATTAAGTTAAAGCTTGTAGAGTTTAATGACTACAACACTCCTAACAAGGCATTGACTCAAGGAGAATTAGACATTAATGCTTTCCAAAATTATCATTTCATGAATGATTGGAACAAAGCTAATCACGGAAATGTCGTTTCAATTGGTGATACTTACATCGCACCACAACGTATTTACTCAAATAAAATTAAGAGTTTAAGTGAGTTGAAGAAGGGTGACAAAGTCACAATTCCTAGTGATGCTACCAATGAAGATCGTGGCTTACGTGTCCTTCAACAAGCTGGCGTTATTAAGTTAAAAAAAGCTAACATGTATACAACTAAAGATATTAGTGAGAACAAGAAGAATTTGAAAATTACTCCTTTAGATGCTGCACAAACAGCTCACTCACTTTCTGATGTAGCAGCAGCGGTTGTTAATAACGATGTTGCGCAAGATGCCAACTTAAAACCTGAAGATGCTATATACAAGGAAGTTATCAATAAAGATTCAAAACCTTATGTAAATATCATCGCCACTACAAAAGATAAGAAAGACAACAAGACTTACAAGAAAGTTGTTAAAGCTTATCAAACTGAATTTATCGCCAAGAAGATTAAAGAAGTGTACAAAGGCTCCACTTACCCAGCCTGGAATTACGATTTTAAGTAATGTGGAGGGACTCGAATGTCAAAATTATCAGACCCATTAATTCAAGAATCAATTAATCAATTAAAAGAGTATATTGCGTTACCATCAGTTTCTGCGAAGAAGCAAGCTCAACCGGAGACAGCTGAATTTTTGAAAAAGTTACTAACTGATTTTGGTGCCGATGCGACGGTCTGGAATGATTTCGATGTACCTTGTGTGTTCGCTGAAGCTCATCCAAAGAAACCTTCCAATACCACTATCTTGATTTACAATCACTATGATGTTCAACCTGAAGAGCCTTTGGAACTTTGGAAATCAGATCCTTTTGAACTCAAAGTCACTGCTGATAAATTTATCGGACGTGGAGCCTCAGATTGTAAAGGTGACTTGATTAGTCGTCTGGCTGCCTTAAATATTTATCGTCAAGAACATGGTGACTTACCTTGTAACGTTAAATTTTTAGTTGAAGGTGCTGAAGAGGTTGCTTCTCAACATTTAGAGGATTATTTGAAAATCTATCATGACAAACTTTCAGCTGACTTAGTTATTTGGGAGTCGGGATTTAAGAATGAACATGAGCAATTCAGTTTAAATGGTGGAACTAAAGGTGTCTTGTGTTTTGAACTTGAAGCAAATTCAGCTGACATTGACCTGCATTCATCATTTGCTGCAGTTGTCGACAGTGCAACTTGGAGATTAGCTCAGACTTTAAATGCCCTTAGAGATCCAAGTGGCAAGATTCTTGTTCCAGGATTTTATGATGATGTTAAAGAACTTACGCAACGTGAAAAAGATTTGGTGGAAAAGACAATTACACCTGATCTCAAAGCTAAATGGGGATTAACAGTCCCATTACTGGATAACAAATCAGTTAACTACAATTTGACTTTTAGTCCAACTATTAATATAGAAGGAATTAGCAGTGGTTGGGAAGGTGAAGGTGTTAAAACCGTTACTCCAAAGACTGCTAAAGCAAAATTGGAATTCAGATTAGTACCTGACCAAGATCCAAAGGATTTGTTTGCTAAGTTGACCAAATATTTAAATGATCAAGGATTTACCGATGTTAAAGTTTCATATCTGTTAGGTGAAAAAGCTTATCGTTGGGACCTTGATAGTCCAATCGTTAATACTTTAATTGACACAGCTAAAGAATTTTATGGTGGTGAGGATAAGGTTGAAGCCTTGCCATCAAGTCCAGGTACTGGACCAATGTATTTAGTTAACAAGTACGCTGAAGCACCAATCGTTTCATGTGGTGTCAGCTATTCAAAAGCTGGGAACCATGCACCAACTGAGAATATTAGAATTCAAGATTATTTAGACTTTATCGATTTCTTTGATGAATTTCTAGGAAAAATAGCGAAGGAGTAATTCAATGGCAGAACAAAACGGAATAATTCAACTAAAGGATATCGATGTTACTTTCACTAGTGAAGGTAAAACCATCGAAGCTGTAAAAGATATCTCTATTGATGTACAAAAAGGGGATGTCTTCGGTATTATTGGTTACTCAGGTGCCGGTAAAAGTACTTTAGTTCGTGTTATCAACTTATTACAAAGACCAACTTCTGGTGAGGTCATCGTCAATAACCAGAACATGCTCAGCTTGAGTGCCAAAGAATTGCGTACGGCACGTAAAAACATCGGAATGATTTTCCAACATTTTAATTTGATGAATTCATTGACAGTTTACGGGAATATCGATTTTCCATTACGTGACTCAAAACTTTCTAAAGCAGATCGTAAAAAGAAAGTTGAACATTTGTTGGACTTGGTTGGCCTTTCTGATCGTGCAAATAACTATCCATCACAATTATCCGGTGGGCAAAAACAACGTGTTGGTATTGCTCGTGCTTTAGCCAATGATCCTGAAATCTTAATTTCTGATGAGGCAACAAGTGCGTTGGATCCTAAGACAACTACAGAAATCCTCGACTTACTTGATCGTTTGAACAAACAGCTTGGTATTACAGTCGTTATCATCACTCACGAAATGGATGCCATCAAGCAAATTTGTAACCGTGTCGCCGTTATGGAACAAGGTAAACTCATTGAAGAGGGCGATTTGCTTACAATTTTTGGTAAACCACAAAAGAAACTTACGAAAGACTTTGTTGATACTTCTACACAAATCAAGTCAGCACTGGATGAAATTAAGTCTAGTGGAATCGTAAATGATTTGACTGGTAGCTTGATTGAATTGAAGTTTACTGGTGATGTCACCAATGAACCAATCGTGGTTGGTTTGTATAAGAGATTCAACGTTTCAGCAAGTATTCTTTTCAGTAATATGGAAAGATTATCTGGAACAACAATCGGTATTATGCTGTTAGCTTTAAGCGGTGACGACGATAAAGTTAAAGAAGCAATTCAATATTTGAATGATTTGAAGATCAACGTTAAAGAAATTGATCTTTCAGAAAGCGAGGGTGAATAGTCCATGTCAAACTTTTTAAATACAGTTTTTCCTAACGTTGTTGCTAACTGGTATGGGGATAACGGATTCGTTACAGCAATTTGGCAAACACTTTACATGACATTCGTCAGTGCAGTATTTGCTGGAGTTATTGGTATTATTTTAGGAATTGCCTTAGTTACAACCGCAGAAGACGGAATCACACCTAACAAAGTTGCTTACCAAATTATTGATAAGCTAGTTAACCTGTTCCGTTCAATTCCATTTATTATCTTATTGGCCGTTATTGGACCATTTACAAAATTGATTGTTGGCCAAACAATCGGACCTGAAGGTGCCTTAGTTCCGTTAGTAATTGGTACAGCGCCTTTCTTCGCCAGACAAGTTCAATTGGCTTTAGTTGAAGTTGATCGAGGAGTCGTCGAAGCTGCTGAATCAATCGGACTTTCACCAATGAAAATTATTTTTAGAGTTTATTTAAAAGAGGGACTTCCAGAATTGATTCGTTCCGGAACCTTAACAACTATTAGTTTAATTGGATTAACTGCCATGGCCGGAGCCGTTGGTGGTGGTGGCCTAGGTAACATGGCCATTTCCGTTGGGTATCAAAGATTCGAAAATGACGTAACCATCGTCTCCATGTTACTAATCTTGGTATTAGTTTTTGTAATCCAAGGTTTAGGAGATTTCGCAGTAAGAAAATTAGAGCATTAAAACTTAAGCATTATAAATAGGGAAGTAATTGTTGTGCCTGAAATGGGGGAGCGGTATTTCCCTATTTTGCTGGCCAAAAACAGTCGCTTCTATAAAAAATAGAAGCGATTTTTTAATTCTGGGGAGGATTATAAAAATGAATAAGCAAATTAAACGTCTAGTGGTAGGATTATTCGCTGCATTGTCAGTAATTATTTTAGTAGGTTGTGGAAAGAGTTCAGCAGCCAGTCATGAACAAACAGTAAAGATTGGGATTACTGGTTCGGATGATCGAATCTGGAAAGCAGTTGGAGAAAAAGTAAAAAAAGACGGCATCAACATTAAAATCGTCGAATTCAGTGACTACACACAACCGAATACAGCATTAGATCAACATGAAATTGACTTAAATGCTTTCCAAACAGTTTACTTCATGGATAACTGGAACAAGACTCATCACACAAACATAGTTTCAATCGGACAAACAGCAATTGCTCCAATGGCCCTATATTCAAAGAAAATTAAAAATATAAGTCAACTAAAAAAAGGTGACAAAGTTTCAATTCCAAACGATGCAACAAACGAAGGACGTGCACTTCAATTACTAGAAAGTGCCGGACTCATCAAAATCAACGATACAAAATTACCAACAGTCAAAGATATCACTTCAAATCCAAAGAAATTAAAAATTTCTCAACTAGATGCAGGCCAAACAGCAAGATCATTAAATGATGTCACAGCCGCAGTTGTTAATAGTGGAGTCGCAAGTGATGCAAAATTAAATCCAAAATCATCAATTTACGAAGAAAAAGTAACAGCAAAATCAAAGCCATACGTAAACGTCATTTCAGCAAATGCTAAAGACAAAGACAATCCAACTTACAAGAAAATTGTAAAAGCATATGAATCAGATGACATAGCCAAATTGATCAAGAAATACTATAGCGATTTCGAATCACCAGCATGGAATTACAAGATTTTACAATAGAAACAAGAGAAATAGCGTGGAATCCGTCCACGCTGTTTTTGTGTTTTTGAACTAATTTCAAAGTAATCACTGTAAATTAAAAGTGTTTAATTAATGAAAAAATAGGTGGTAGAACAAACAAAAAAGAATAATTTTAATAAAAATGAGTGTTGGCGCAGAACTAGATGGAGGGAGAAAATAGATTTTGGCTCAGCTACCAAAGTTCACTTTGCAGACGAAGTCTGCTTAGTGAAAGAGTCAGTTTGGAGACAATTCGGTCTTTGAATTGGCTTCAAATGGCTCTGTAGCGTTCCAGCCAAAAAATCTATTTGCTTCCGGAATCGGCAGTTCAGCGCAACACCCGTATTTTTTAGTAAATACATCTTGACCTAATGAATGAATGTGATTATAATTCATTCAACATCTTAATTTGTTTGGGGATGACAGAATGGACGATAAGAAAGATAGAATCTTCGACGCAGCACACGTACTATTCTTAGAAAGAGGATTCAAAGATACCAGTGTGGCAGACATAGCCGCAATAGCTGGAGTAGCAGTAGGATCGTTTTACTTATACTTCAATACAAAAGAGGATATCTTCGTACAAATTTATAACAAGGAAAATGAAGATATCAAAGCGCAAATCTTGGCTAAAATTGATTTAGATGAAGATCCGGTAAAATTAATTCGAGAAATTATTGAGCAAATATTCAAGCTTTCAAGTAATAATCGAATATTACAAGAATGGTTTTCTAATCCAAAACTCAATTCACTTATTGCTAAGCAAAATACCAACGCAGTTGAAGATAGTTTGATTTATTCTACTTTGATGAAATTGATTGATAAGTGGGTTGATGAGGATATTGTTAAGCCAGGTATGAGTAAGGAACGAATTGTAAGTTTGTTTGATGCATTAACTATCTTGGATTTTCATCAGAGTGAAATTCAGACAGATAATTATCAACAATTGTTAGATGACTTGATTGAAGGTATTTTAAAAGTTGTTTTGAAATGACTTCGAGCAAGTTATTTCTTTAACCAGGAATGAATGAATATGAAATGTATTCATTCATAATTAAGGAGAGAGTTTTATGAAAAAGATATTATTAATAGTTTTAGTTGTTCTTATCGTTATCGTTGTGGCAGTTTTTGGAATTCAAGCAGCAGGAATGAGAGCAAATTTAAATACGTTGTCCATCAAAAAAGTTTCGGATCAATCAATTGAATTGCCAAATGAATTGAACTCAGTTGATATCAAAGTGAGAACAGCAAAGGTCACGATTGAAAAAGGTAATAAGTCTGAAGTAATCATCAAAAATAAAGTTGTTGGTCAATATAAGATTGATTCAAAAGATAACCAAGTCTCGATTTTGGAGCAAAATTACGGTAAACATCAATTGGAAATTGGTAAGTCAGCATCAATTTTGATTAGAGTAAAGAATGCTCAAAATATGAATCAGATAAAAATTAATCAATTAAATGGAACATTGAATTTGAATTCATTGAAGGTGAACAACTTATCTGTTGACCATCAAAATGGCACTACCTTGGCAAATAATCTTAATTTACCAACTGGCGGAAGTATCAACAAAAAGAATGGGACTACTAACTTGAAGAATATTAATACTCCTGGTCTAAAGGTATCCGTCAAGTCAGGTAATTTTGAATTAAACGGAAGGAAGAAAGCCTCATCAAAACATACATATACCGATAATTCGACAAAACAATTGCAGATTAATAGTGGTTCAGGACAAGTTAAAATTTCGACCGTCAAGTGACAAAATCGTAAGGTTGATGTAAGCAAATAAGATGTACTATCATTAAATAATTAGTTACTATATAAATATAGAAATAACAAAGGGGAAATAAAAATGCATATTCCAATTAAGAGATCTGAGAAGAATAAATTATTGGCTGGTGTTATTGGTGGATTTGCCGAACACTATGGCTGGAACGTGGGAATCGCCAGAATAGTTTACTTCGTTTTATCTTTAGCACTATTCACGACGGGTCTCGGTGTCATCGTTTATTTACTACTTTGGTTATTAATGGAAAATCCTGAGTAAGGAATAAGAGGAGAAATTATTATGCATATACCAGTAAAAAGATCGAGAACAAATCAAGTATTCGGCGGAGTTATAGCCGGATTTTGTGAAAAGTATGACTGGAATCCAACACTTGGACGTATCATTTATGTCTTGCTTACATTGACTTCATGGTTTGCTGGAATTCCAGTTTACTTACTACTTTGGTTATTAATGGAAAATCCAGACTAACAATAATTTGCCCACACCGTTATGATGTGGGCTTTTTATTTTCACCTGAGTATTGTATTCTGAAACGGAATAGCAGGTGATATTATGGATCTACGCAAGTTGAAAGTTTTCTTAGATTTAGCCAAAACATTAAATTATTCTGAAACTGCGGAACGATTATATACTACTCAGGGCAACGTTTCCAAGCAGATATTAGCTTTGGAAAAAGAATTGAACGTGACATTGTTTACTCGTGCTCACAGGAAAATTGGGTTAACTACTGAAGGTACACTAATAATTCCGTACGCTAGGAAAATTTTAAATGATTATGATGCGATGCAAGTTAAATTGAACGATTATCGGGATGCACAAAATTTAACCATCGAATTGCATACCATTCCTACAATGCCAAACTATGATAGTTTTGTATTGCTCAGCAATTTTTTGAAGGAACATTCCGAAATTCATGTTGCACTTAAGGAAGAAGAGAGCAATCAGTTGATGGATTCATTAATTCAAAATAAATGTGAAATCATTTTTACGAGAACTTTTGATTTTAAGGATGATACTCTTGAAAGCATTGTGATGGAAAATGATGATTTTTCAGTGGTTCTTCCTAAAAATCATCAGCTGGCCAATCGGAAAGTGATTAGTTTAAAAGAGTTAAAGCAAGAGAACTTTTTACAGTTGGGGGATTCAACTAATTTGTTACAGCCCGTCATTAACATGTGTGAGGACTCAGGATTTGTTCCAAACATTTCTTACCAAGGAGTTCGGGCTGATTTAATTATGGGGATGGTTGCTAAAAATATGGGTATCTCAATAATGATGAGCAAAACTGCTCAAGGTTTCGACAAAGACAACCTCGTCGTTATTCCACTTAAAGAGTCGACAAATAACGAGTTGTGTTTTGTTCGTAAGAAAGACCATAGTAGCACCGCAAGTGATGTGTTTTGGAACTATGTTAAAAATAATCGATAGTGGAGTATTCCATCTTGGAATAACTCTGCTATTTTTTTGAATTGAATCGACTATCTCACCAAAGTATTCTTAATTTGTAAGTTAATCGGGGAGGTAGTTATATGTCTGAACAGCCATATGATTTAAGAAAAGTTATTGAAGAGTTGAAACAAATTCCTGGTCAATATCACGAGACGGATGTTGAGGTTGATCCAGATGCTGAGCTTTCAGGTGTCTACCGTTACATTGGCGCTGGTGGTACAGTCGAAAGACCAACTGCCGAAGGTCCAGCGATGATGTTCAACAATGTAAAAGGGTTCGCCGGTACTAGAGTATTCATTGGTGCGATGGCTAGCAGAAAACGTGTCGGAAAGATTTTGCATCACGACTACAAAACACTTGGACACATGTTGAAGGATTCCGTTGATAATCCAGTTCAACCTGTCAAAGTTTCTAAGGATAAAGCTCCTGCTCAAGAAGTTGTCCATTTATCAACTGATAAGGATTTTGATATCAGAAAATTATTGGCGGCTCCAACAAATACTGAATATGACGCCGGTCCATATATTACCGTCGGATTGGTACACGGTTCTAGCCCCGATAAAACAATGAGTGACGTTACTATTCACCGCATGGTTTTGGAAGATAAAGACACAATTGGGATGTACATTATGCCAGGAGGACGTCATATTGGCAATTTCCAAAAACAATTTGAAAAATTAAATAAACCAATGCCAATTACAATTAATATCGGTTTGGATCCAGCCATTACCATTGGTGCAACATTTGAGCCACCTACAACTCCACTTGGATACAATGAGTTGTCAATTGCCGGTGCCTTGCGTCAACAACCTGTGGAATTAGTTGATGGCGTTTCTGTCGACGAAACTGCGATTGCCCGGTCTGAATTTGTAGTCGAAGCTGAAATTATGCCTAATCAAACTATGCAAGAAGATATTAATACTAACACTGGTAAAGCAATGCCTGAATTTCCCGGCTACGATGGGGATGCAAATCCTGCGGTCAACGTAGTTAAGGTAAAAGCTATAACTCACAGAAAAGATAATCCAATTATGCAAACAACGATTGGACCAAGTGAAGAACACGTTTCAATGGCGGGGATTCCAACCGAAGCAAGTATTCTTGAATTGGTTGATAAGGCTATTCCAGGAAAAGTTACTAATGTTTATAATCCTCCTGCGGGTGGTGGAAAATTGATGACCATTATGCAAATACACAAGGAGGATGAAGCTGACGAAGGTATTCAAAGACAAGCAGCGTTGCTAGCTTTTTCAGCATTCAAAGAATTGAAGACAGTAATATTAGTCGACGAAGATGTAGATATTTTTGATATGAACGATGTTATTTGGACTTTGAATACAAGGTTTCAAGGTGACCAGGACATCATAGTGCTACCTGGCATGAGAAATCATCCGTTGGATCCATCAGAACTTCCCGGTTATGATCCAAAATCAATTCGTGTCCGTGGAATGAGTTCGAAGACTGTTCTTGACGGTACCGTACCATTTGATATGAAGGACAAATTCGTTCGTGCACAATTTAAGAAAGTCGATGATTGGAAAAAATTTTTGAAGTAGAAGGGATGATTTAATGTCTGATCATAAGAAGAAAATTATCATTGCGGTGACAGGTGCTTCTGGGACTATCTATGCAATTGGCTTGATGAAAAAGCTGAAGTCAATTCCTAATGTTGAGACCCATGGAATAATGAGTGCTTGGGCAAAGAAGAATCTCCAACTTGAAACTGATTATTCCTTGCAAGATGTGAATAATTTGTTGGACTTCACTTATAATGATTCAGATTTAGGGGCTAAAGTCGCCAGTGGTTCTTTCTTGGTGGATGCGATGGTGATTGTACCAGCAAGTATGAAAACAATTGCGAGTATTTCAGTTGGGCTTGGTGATAATTTGATTTCTCGAGCAGCCGATGTGACGCTGAAGGAACAGCGTAAAATGATCATGGTGCCAAGGGAAACGCCTCTAAATACAATTCATCTGGAAAACATGACTAAGCTTTCAAAAATGGGCGTCCAAATGATTCCACCAATTCCGTCTTTTTATAATCATCCTCAAACAATTCAAGATATTGTTGACCATCAATCCATGAAAGTTATGGATGCACTTGGAATAGAAAACGATGCTGGTGGTCGATGGGAGGGCATTTGATGAAATTTCAAGTCACTCAAGAAGACCATACAATGTCGGCTGATGTATCAAATATTGGCAAAGATTTATTGATTGAAATTACTGGTGGAGATAGTCCCCATATTGGGACGGTTACAACATTGACCTCGAATACTGAAATTCAGACTATTCGCTATCCAAGTCATGATGGTCGTTTCCACAAAGACGATGTATTGGCTGAACGAATTGCCAAAAAAATTCAAAATAATTTACCAGGTAGTTGTACTATCACAGCTGGGGTACACGTAAATCACATCTCGAAGAAGCAAATTATGATGTCAGGTGTAATGGCGAAAAATTTAGGTAATCAAATTAGTGATTGGTTAGTGCAAACTGATTTTAATATTCCTGAGCCTGTTTATTATTCAGATAATGAACAGCCAAAATAAAAAGGAGGCACATTTGTGCTTCCTTTTTGCTAGTTCAAATTTTGATAATAGTCCCAGAATTTATCTGCAACATCTTTTTTACTCATAAGTGGCCAGCTGTCAGGATCTTCATCTTTTGATACTAAGGTGATTCGATTAGTATCAACGTTGAATCCAGCATCTTTTTTACTGACATCATTAGCTAAAATAACATCAGCGTTTTTCTGCTGAAGTTTTCTTTCTGCATACGGAATTAAGTTTTCAGTTTCGGCAGCGAATCCGACGACAAATTGATTAGTTTTATTTGAAGCAATTGTCTTGAGAATATCTGGATTTTTAACAAGCTTTATTGAATAAGTTGGTTGATCATCAGTCTTTTTGATTTTTTGATCTGCAACGGTTACTGGTTTAAAATCAGCAATTGCGGCAGCCATTATTAGGACATCATTTTCAGGAAAAAGAGTTTCCAATTTGTTCAAAATATCGTTGGCACTAGTTACATTGATAACCTGCAAATTTTGATATTTACTTGTATAGTTAACGGTCGAAAGTAAAGTTACATCTGCGCCACGTTTTGCCGCGGATTCAGCCATAGCAATCCCCATTTTTCCTGAGGAATTGTTGCCAATAAATCTCACTGGGTCAATAGGTTCTTTAGTTCCACCAGCAGTGACAATAACACTCGTATTTTGAAGTGGTTTATCAACTGATAATTGATCATTAATAGCTTTCATTATTTCAGGAAGATCGACTAACCGGCCTTTTCCAGTTTCGCCTTCGGCAAGAAATCCGGTATCAGGTTGGACAACTTGGATACCGATACTTTGCAACGTATCCAGATTTTTTTGAACAGGTGGGTAGTTCCACATGCTGGTGTTCATGGTTGGGAAGACAATTTTTGGAGCATCCGTTGCCATCAATGAGGTGGTAACGATGTCGTCGGCGATTCCATTAGCCATCTTTGCAATTATATCAGCTGTTGCGGGTACCACGATTGCTAAGTCAGTCCATCGGGCAATTTTGATGTGAGGAATAAAGTCATCTTCTGCAGATTCAGCTTTGAAATTATTAGTCAAAACTGGGTGTTTGCTGAGTGTGGCAAAGGTCAGTGGTGTGACAAATTGTTGAGCCGAGTCAGTCATAATGACTCTAACTTCAGCGTCTTGCTTAATTAACTCACGAACGACTGATAAAGATTTGTATGCTGCGATGCCACCTGTGACATAAACAGCAATGTGTTTTGACTTCAACATTATTTCACCCCGTAAATTGATAATTGCTATAATAATTGTAATAGGAGGTCAATTCATGAATAAATCGACCATTTACATAATTATAACAATTATTTTGTTTCTAGCCATCAATGACCCTGTTTTAAAATTTTTTGCACATTCATTAAATCTTAATTTCTGGGTAAGTGAAATTATCATTGCAATCATCGTAATTGCTTTGGTATTTATTATTAGTCGCGTACTAAATAAAACAATCTTTAAAAAGAAAGAATAATTTTATAGGACATTCTCAGTCTTCCATCTTAATGGAGGGCTTTTTGTTTGCTTAAACTTCAAGATATCAGATAGACTGTAAGTGCTTACAAGCAAATAAATTGTTTTAAATTGGAGGATGTATTTATGTCTATTAAAAACGTCGTAATCGCAGGTAGCGGTGTTCTCGGATCCCAAATTGCATTCCAAACAGCTTTTAGAGGCTACAACGTAACAATTTATGATATTAATGATGAAGTAATCTCAAAGGCTAAAGATCGGATGCTCGGGTTAGTTGAGACTTACAAAAATGAAGTTCAAGGCCAAGCTGACCATCTGAATGTCTTTTTGAAACCAGGAGTTTATGAGAGTACCATTTTACCTAATTTGAAAGATACTTTGATTCGAGATCTTTCAACATCGACTAAAAACGCAGAATCAGTTCCTGCAAGTATGAACTACTCAACTGATTTAGGGGTGGCAGTCAAAGGTGCCGATTTAGTAATCGAAGCTATCCCAGAAAGACTTGATATCAAGGAAAGTTATTATAAACAACTAGCATCGGTTGCCGATGAAAAAACTATATTTGCAACAAATACTTCAACACTTCTTCCAAGTCAGTTTGCTGAGTTAACTGGCAGACCAGAGAAATTCTTGGCACTTCACTTTGCTAATGAAATTTGGAAAAACAATACCGCTGAAATTATGGGTACAAAGTGGACAGATAAAGATGTCTATGAAGAAGTCGTTGAATTTGCTAAAGGAATCGGTATGATTCCAATCAAGCTGAAGAAAGAACAACCAGGTTATGTTTTGAATACCTTATTGGTTCCACTTTTGGATGCTGCACAAATGTTATTAGCTAAGGGTGTTGCTGATATCGAAACAATCGATAAAACTTGGATGTTAGCTACAAAGGCTCCATTTGGACCATTTGGAATTCTTGATATCGTTGGATTGAAGACTGCATATGATATCACAGCAAATGCTGCTCAAACTGATCCAGAATACAAGGAACTTGCTGATATGATTAAAAATGATTATATCGATAAAGGTAAAATGGGAGTTGCAACTGGTGAAGGATTTTATAAATATCCAAATCCAGCATATTTACAACCTGACTTTTTGGAATAGAAAATTAATATAATAGAAGAAATAGAAATAATGACTGATAAATCCGGTCATTGTTTCTTTTTTTTGTGCTATTAAGTGTAAAATTGTAATAGAAACAATTTCCACCAAAGGAGAGATTATTAGATGGAAAGCGAAATGTCACAACGAGAGTTAACTAATGCAAAGTTATCTCAAAAAGTAGCAGAACAAGGGATGGTTTTATTACAGAATAAAGGTAATATTCTTCCTTTAAAAAATAAAAAGATTGCATTATATGGAAGCGGAGCATTCGAAACTTATAAAGGTGGAACTGGCTCTGGGGATGTTAATCAACGTCGAATTATCAATATTGAATCAGGATTGACACAAAAGGGTTTCAAGATTACAACTTTGGGCTGGTTGAACAGATTTAAAAAGGCATATAAGAAGGGTAGACAGGAATATTGGGAAAAATATAAAGATAATCCCTTAGCAATTCTTGCACCTGTATTTTCTATGGATGATCCACAAATCAGTGAATTTCAATCAGCTCCAACCGGGATTTATGTTATTTCGAGAAGCTCTGGTGAAGGACAAGATCGTAAGAATGAACCTGGAGATTTTCAATTAACTGAAAATGAAATTTCTAATATCCAAGAAATGAGTCAATTTTACGAAAACAGCGTAGTTTTGCTAAATGTCGGTGGAGTTATCGACACATCATTTATTGAAAAATGTCCATTACTCAATAGTGTATTGCTGGTCTCACAACCGGGAATGCAGGCTGGTTTAGCAATTGCTGACATACTTGATGGAACGACAACACCAAGTGGTAAGCTGACTGATACTTGGGCAAAAGATTTTAAAGATTATTACTCATCAAATAGTTTTGGCCAAAAGAATCCTAATTATCAGGAAGGTATTTATGTCGGTTATCGCTATTTCGATAGTTTTGGTATTACTCCCAGGTATGAATTTGGATTTGGACTGAGCTATACAAAATTCTTCATTCAGACTACGAAAGTCCGAGCTGATGAGAAGAACATTGATGTGGATTTACAAGTTCAAAATATTGGTGAAACCTATCATGGCTCTGAAGTTGTTCAACTATATATTTCAAATCCGCAAACTGATATTCCAACTCCATACCAGAGCTTACAAGGTTATGCTAAAACCAGAAATTTGTATCCTGGTGAGGAACAAGAAATGCATCTTTCTGTGCCAGTTAAAAATTTAGCAAGTTATGATGACAAACGGGCTGTTTCTGTTTTGGTTCCAGGTGTATACGTAATACGTCTGGGAAATAGTTCTAAAAATACTAAAGTAATTGGTGAATTCAAGCTAGACGAAGAGGTTATTCTCAAACAATTTGATCACAAGTTAGTTCCTGATAGTGATCCAACTATTTTAAGGAGTAATAACGTCGAATTTAAACGCACTGATAAGGTTCCTTTCTTCTTATTGAAAGCTGTTAATTTCCCAGAAACTGAGAAGATTAAATATTCTGACGAACATGACGTAACAACTTATATTGATCATGAAAGAGAATTACCCGGAAATGACCTTAATCAAACGGTCAGTCGAGTTAATCCGGCTGTTAATCCAAAATTAGTTGACGTGTTTAACGGAAAAATTTCAATGAATCAGTTGGTTGCACGCATTCCTGACAAAACTTTAATTAACCTAGTTGAGGGAATAGTAACACCTGAACAAAGTGGAAGCATCGTCGGAAATGGTGCTCAAGAAGTACCAGGCGCTGCTGGACAAACAGTTGAAAGCTTAGACTTTGGAATACCAACGACAATTAATGCTGATGGACCTGCTGGTTTAAGATTGACCAAGACTTTTGAAGCTGATGGTAAGACAAAGCACCAATATGCAACAGCTTGGCCAATTGGAACTTTATTAGCTCAAACTTGGGATCAAGAGCTTGTTCGAAAAGTCGGACACGCAATTGGCGTTGAGATGAAAGAGTTTGGAGTTACAATGTGGCTTGCACCAGGTATGAATATTCATAGAAATCCGCTTGGCGGAAGGAATTTCGAATATTTTGCGGAAGACCCAGTATTGTCTGGAACAATTTCAGCCGCAGAAGCGTTAGGAGTTCAAGAAAATCCTGGAATAGGTGTGACAATCAAGCACTTCCTAGGCAATAATCAAGAAACACTACGCAATACCGGAAACAGCATTATTGGTGAACAAGCTTTACGTGAAATTTATTTGAAGAATTTTCAAATTACCGTTGAATGTGCACAGCCAATGGCCGTGATGACTTCATATAACAAATTAAATGGAACTTTTGCTGGTGAAAATTTCGAATCAATTACCAATATTTTGCGTGATGAGTGGAAGTTTGAAGGATTAGTTATGACCGATTGGTACAGTTTAGCTGACCCTGTAAAAAGTATGTATGCTGGAAATGACTTGATCATGCCGGGTTCTTCACAAGATAAATTACTTGCTGCTATCGGCAATCTTGCTCCAGAGTTCGACAAAAATGGAATGGTCAAGAGTCGCAAATCGTTTGATATTGCCACCTTCTCAGAAATTACGACAGAGCTTTGGAATGATTTCGTTCCCGATGAAGCAGGAGATGAAGTAGTTAAAATCGATCTCAAAAATAGTGATAAATTGACAGATGATATCACCGATATGATTTATACTGGAGTTGCTCAAATAATTGATAATCACTGCTTAATCGTATCAGGGTATTGGAAGGACAATAATAATCTCTACATTGGTGATCTTCAAAAATCAGTCAAGAACATACTTTCTACTATTATTAAGACAGACAGATTTTCAAAACTAATTGGCGAAGCAGCAGTGCCATATAATTTCAAAATGGATTTACAAAATTATTTTATAAGTAAATAGCAAAAAAGGCGGTATCCGTGAGGATACTGCCTTTTAAGTTAGAAAATTATTTAGAGTAACGACCAATTAGATCAACTAATGCGTCATCAATACTCTTTAGGAATCCTTTAGTTCTGTCATCAACATTACCATTGTCATCTAGTAAGTTAGTTACGTTACCAATATATGCTTCAGGTTGTTGAACAACAGGCATATTTAAGAATACAAGTGATTGGCGAAGGTGGTGGTTAGCACCAAATCCACTAATAGCGCCAGGAGAAACACTGACAATAGCAGCTGGAACACCATCCCACATACTTTGACCATAAGGACGTGAACCAACATCAATAGCGTTCTTCAAGTTAGCTGGAACAGAACGGTTGTATTCAGGAGTAACGAATAGCACACCGTCAACATCCTTAAGTTTATTTCTGAAGTCTGTATATTCTGCTGGAGTACTATCTTCAGTATCAATATCCTCGTTGTAAAGTGGAAGATTACCAGTTTCGATAACTTCTGTTTCGTAACCCTCTGGGAAAAGTCCCATCAAATTCTTAGCAATCTGCTTTGAAAATGATCCTTTTCTTAAACTACCTACTAAAACTGCAATTTTTTTTGACATGTAAATTCCTCCATTTATTAGCTTAATTTCAAATTAGCATAAATAAATTTTTTTGACAAAAGATTGTTCTCGTAAATCCAAAAATAATTGTAATCATATTATTGAAACTAATATTTTGTATATGAAACTCAAGAGGAAAGTCCCACGTGGTCACATTTGAGCCAACTAAGTCATATTTGAATAAAACTTGAACTAGGAAAATAGGATATTTGTCCTATAAAATTTTAAAAAATTAAAAAGCACGATTATTATTTTAAATAAATGAGTCACATTACATCAATGTTACAAAACTAATCCCTACGCAATGTTTTTTATTATTCTCGTAATATTACTGACATATAAATCTTGTATAGTTCTCAATGTTGTTCAAACACATCGGAGGGATTAGTTGATTAAGAAATTTAAATTAGAAACCTTATTTTTTACCGGATTAATGTTAGTTAGTTTCATGGGATATTCAGTTAACGTATATGCTGACACAAATGACGATAATAACGTCGAAAATACTGTAAGTATTTCAGATGCAATTAAGGGTAACCATTTAAACGCTAATAAGCACGAACTCAAATTAAACAAAAAGATTTCATTGCCAGGGGACAAGGAAGTAATTCCTGGAATTAAGGGTAGTGAAAAAGATAACGCTATGGAAGCACTCAAAAAGGCAGAACCAAAACCCGTAGCAGCACCAGTACAAGAAGTACAACCAGAACCAGTTGCTCAACCAGTTCAACAAGAACCAGTAGCAACACTACAAGTACAAGCAGCTGCACAACCAGCCACTCAAAACGTAGGAACATTCAAAGTAAGCTTTTACGATCCAGCATCATTAGGCTCAAGCATGGGATATGACGGAGTAGCCGCCAACCTCAGCGTCTTGCCTAGAGGAACACGTATTAAGATTACAACAGCTCAAGGTGAAGTTTGGTATAAGACAGTTAATGATACAGGTACATTTGCTTATTCAAACCCACAACAAATTGATGTAGCGATGCCGAACAGCATGGTGCCTTCATACGGTATTACAAGCGCCACTGTGGAGATTATTGGCTAAAAAAGCAGGGAACTGACGGCGAGCTACACAGAGAGTGGAAAAAGCCGGGAAAAGTTGAGCATAGCGAAGAGGAGCGATTGATGCGGTTTATGCATCCATCGATGCTCGAAGCTAAGCGGAGACTTTTGGCTTTCGGAACTCGTTTCGACTATAAAAATACATCGGTTAACAACCCAAGTCGGTAGCAGGTAAATTTCCCCGGAGCAAACAGCGGAGTGGAAATTACCAACGTGAGCACTTGCCCTTAACCACCAAAAAAACAATCATAACCAAAAAAGGAATCTAACCAAAAAGTTAGATTCCTTTTTTGCATCCAGATTTGTTGTAAAATAGAACCAACGAAAAAAAGGGAGCTCAAACACATGAAAACATTTGGAGTAACCGATTCAACCCTAAACAGCCTAGCAGAATTTGACGAAGGAATTCCAACACCACAACCACACGATATTTGCGTAGAAGTACAAGGAATTTCAATAAATCCGGTAGACATAGCGACAAGAAAAAATATCAAAGATGGACTGACAGGTCCCAAAATACTTGGCTACGATGGCTACGGAAAAGTAACCGAAGTAGGCTCAAAAGTAACAAAATTCAAAAAAGATGACATAGTATTTTATGCCGGAGATTATACCAGAGACGGCAGTTATCAAGAATATGAACTAGTAGATGAGCGAATAGCAGCTATTGCTCCAAAGAAAACAGACATCGCACATAGCGTGGCAATGCCATTAGTAACACTAACTGCCAGTGAATTACTTTATGAGAAATTACAAATCCATCCAACACAAAATAATAGCAATAAAACTGTATTGATCATCAATGGTGCCGGTGGAGTGGGTTCAATAGCAATTCAGTTAGCTCATCAGGCGGGGCTAAAAGTAATTGCCACAGCTTCAACTGATGAAAAAGTTAACTGGGTTAAAAATCTAGGCGCTGACTTTGTAGTTAATCATCACCAAGATTTAATTTCTCAAGTTCAAACACTTGGATTTGAAAATGTTGATTACATCATTGGACTGAGTGACAATGATCCACACTGGTCAGAAATAGTCAGTTTAATTAAACCATTTGGAACATTTGCAACTATCACAAATCTAAATGAATCGAAAATTGGAGCCTTCAAACAAAAATCAGCAGACTTCAAGTGGGAGTGGATGTTCACCAAAGCTTTCTACAAAATGGATGAAATGTCAGAACAAGGTGAATATCTCAAACGACTCGCAGATGGATTAGATGACGGTACAATTACATCTACTACTACAAAAATTTTTCATGGATTGAACGTGGACAATATCAAACAGGCGACAGAATTGGTTGAAGCTGGACACATGATGGGGAAGGCTGTTGTTCTAAAATAAGCAACAAAAAAGTTCAAGACTAAGTCTTGAACTTCCTAGATTAAATCGAAATGTTTTAGTCCGTTGACGATTCCATTGTCAGTATTCGCTGTTGTTATGAATTCAGCTAGTTCTTTAACTTCGTCAATACCATTGCCCATAGCAATTGCGTGATCTGCAAATTTGAACATTGGAACATCGTTTGCACCATCACCGAATACATAGACAGGCTTATCTTCCAAATCTAGACCAGCTAACATATGTTTGATACCATGCATTTTTGAAACGTCTTTTTTAACAACGTCAATTGAGTATTTACCAGTTTTGAAGAAATTCAAATCTGGGAAAAGTTTTTGATAGCGTTCTGGACCTTCATGAGAAACAACAATAATCATTGGGATACTATTTTTCTTGTAAAAGTCTGGGTCAACCTCAGGTTGTTCAATATGAACCGATTTATAAAATTCAGTAACGATTGGTTCATACTTATAAAGTTTGGTAACATCAGGAGTATGAATAGCAATTGTGTCGCCAAAGTTATTTGCGGCATCAATTACTGATTCAATAGTTTGATCATCGAGTTCACTTTCGTAAATAACTTGATTTTCTGATTTAATATAAGCACCATTTAAAGTAATATAAGAATCAATACCAGTAGGTCCTAGCACATGTTCAAGCTCGTTTGTTGCACGACCAGTACTGATTACTGGAAGATAGCCGTTATCGTGTAATTCATGAACGGCTTTTGCAACGGAATCGTCGATTTGCGATTGTGCATTCATTAATGTACCGTCTAAGTCGAAAAACACGGTTCCTAAATAATTTTTTTGCAAAGGATTCACCAACCTATTTAAAATTTGTCTTATTACATCTTAACAACTTTTACCAAAATGAGATAGGGTATTTCTGAAATGTGAATGGAGAGAGTACATGAAAATATTAATGATTGAAGATAATAAGTCTGTTTCCGAAATGATGAGTATGTTTTTCCAAAAAGAAAATTGGGATGCCACATTTGCTTATGATGGAAATGAAGCCGTCGATAAATTTAATGAATCACCTGATGAGTGGGATATGATTACCCTTGATTTAAACTTGCCAGGCAAGGACGGAATGGAAGTCGCCAAAGAAATTAGAGCTGTTTCAAAAACCGTTCCAATAATCATGTTAACTGCCCGTGATAGCGAAAGTGATCAAGTTCTTGGACTCGAGTTTGGTGCCGATGACTATGTAACTAAGCCATTTAGTCCAATTACATTAATTGCTAGAATCAAAGCAATTCACCGTCGTAGCGAAAATATTGCTGAAGAAGCTTCAAAAAATGGTGTTTTTGCAGCTGAAAATGATGATGATACCAATGAGAAATTTGATATTGATACCGGATTTTTCCAACTTAATGCTGACACTCGTGAAGCTTATTTAGATGGAAATGAGATTCCAGATTTAACACCCAAGGAATTTGATTTGTTAAAAACACTAGCAAGTAAGCCTAAACGAGTATTCTCACGTGAGCAATTACTCGAACAAGTTTGGGACTACGATTATTTTGGTGAAGAAAGAACTGTTGATGCTCACATCAAAAAGCTTCGTCAAAAAATCGAAAAAGTTGGACCTCAAGTTATCGAAACTGTTTGGGGTGTCGGATACAAATTTGATGATACTGACGCAAAGGCCAAGTAACAATGAAATTAATCTACCAAAACATGCTGAGTTTCTTAGTTGTTATTTTGACGACTTTAGGTATTATTTTGTACACCGTAACAAGTACGTCAACGACTTGGGAATATAATCGTACATATCGAGATCTAGAAGGTTACGCTGGTAATCTTGAAAAAATTGCTTTGACTACCGATTCAAATGGTAAAATTCACAATATTACAGACGACAATATCAACATGGTAGAACAAGTTTTGTCTGATCGTGATGTTCAATTTGCCATCTTCGACAGCTCAAATAATCAAGTTTATCCAACTATGCCAGGCCAAATCAAAACTCATTTGAAGGCAAAGTATTGGAATAAGCTTAAACAGGGTAAAACCGTCCGGAATATTCAACGCAATATTGGTGAAGACGGTAACCCTAATTTGAGTTCGAATAATAATGTTAATCACGTATATGTTTTAACTCCATGGTTCCATCAGGGTAAATTAGTTGCCGCTGTATGGGCAGGATCTGATGTCAGTCAATTGCAGACAAACATTGGTGAAATTAATAATCGACTTTATATAGCCTTATTAATTTCGCTTTTAGCAGCAATAATATTGAGTTTCCTATTGTCGAGATATCAAGTTAACCGAATAAATAGGCTACGTTCAGCGACAAGAAGAGTTGCTAACAATGACTTCTCAGTTCATATCGACAGCAAAAATCGGGATGAGCTGGATGACCTGGCAGAAGACTTCAATACCATGGTTAAGTCTCTAGAGGCTTCAGATACAGAAATTAAGCGTCAGGAACAACGTCGTAAAGAATTTATGGCCAATGCATCTCATGAGATGAGAACGCCTCTAACGACCATTAATGGACTATTAGAAGGGTTAGCATACGATGCAATTCCAGAAGAATCAAAAGGACAAAGCATCGAACTAATGAGAAACGAAACCAATCGTTTAATCAGGTTAGTCAACGAGAACCTAGATTACGAAAAGATAAGGACCAATCAAATAACTTTAGCAAAACGAGTTTTCGATGCAAATGCGCCACTAAGAGATATCGTTTCACAGCTCCAAAAGAAAGCTGAAGAATCCAATGACACCTTGAAATTGGAAACACCAGAAACGGAACTCAGTACCTTTGCGGATTATGATAGATTCACGCAAATAATGTTCAACATAATCCAAAACTCAATCCAATTTACAAATAATGGAGACATAGTCGTCAGAGGATACAGAGACGAAGACAAACACGCCTCACTATTCAAAATCCAAGACACAGGAATCGGAATGTCAGACGACCAAGTCAAGAACATCTGGGACAGATACTACAAAGCCGACCCATCCAGAAAAAACCGCAAGTACGGAGAGTCAGGCCTAGGATTATCAATCGTCCACCAACTAGTAGAAAACCATGGAGGAGAAATCAAAGTGGGAAGTAAACTAGGAGTAGGAAGCACATTCATGGTTTACCTTTACGATGAAGGGTATGAAAAGAAGAACCAAAAATAAAAACCACCTGAAAAGGTGGTTTTTTTGGTCTGGAAATCTATACACAACAGTTGATCTAAAAGAAATGATTTGGGTACTTTTGTATGCCAACACAAAAGTCTTCGATTAATCAAAAAAAGAACCCCATCAAAACGATAAGGTTCCAAGCAAATTTATTACGACGAGAAAAAATGTCACTTACCAATTACGAGAATAACTGATGTCCATGGCGTTCCAGCGTTGTATGATTTGTCCCGGAGGACGGCAGTAAACCACAAACAAACAAACCTACTTCGAGTTTGCTTTTACATAACCCCAACTATCAATTGAACTACGATCCCCTCCAAGTTCAGGAGCATCAGTCCGATAATAACTAGTAGTAGTTTGATTATCGTTCTTGGAGTAAATACTAGTAGATTTCAAACCAAGCTTATTACGAGTATTAATCAATTGATTGATTTGATTTTGATAACTGTATTGCTTAGGATCGACCGGCATAAATCCGGTAGGAGTGTAAAATCTCAATAAGTTCTTATTATTAACTGTGTCTGAAATCTGCAGCTTTTGATTGACCGCATCTTGCCACTTATCAACTTTAGCTGAAAGTGCAGGATCAGTTGATAAATCTACCAGTTCGCCAGTTCGGTTGTTATAAACATCATGACCACCATTAGAGTTTTTCAAAACGGTGTAGTTTGGTGTAACAAAATTTTTGTTTCTAAAGGCAACAATTTGACTGTGGCTCTTTGAAAGCAAGTCAGTACCAACTTGAATGTATTGTTTAGTATTAATTCCAGCAAGGTGAAGGATAGTAGGGAGAACATCAATCTCACCACCATAAGTATGGTTTACTCCACCTTTGAGTCCTTTCATATGAATCATAAAGGGAACTCGCTGAAGTTGAGAATTATTGAAGTTATTCCAATCATCAGCATTGTAGCCCAGTAATGGCGCTAAGTCGGGGTTTTGACTGTTGGACAAGCCGTAATGATCCCCATATAACACAATCATTGAATTGTCATACAGACCACTGTCTTTTAGATATTGGAAAAATTCTTGCATTGAACTGTCTAAATAATGAGCTGTTTCAAAGTAGCCATTTACTACATTGTCATTTGTATCTGGCTTAGTGAATCCATCATTACTCATATCTTCTTCAGGTAGTGAGAATGGGTAGTGGTTGGTAACAGTAATGAATTTTGCGTAAAACGGTTGTTGAAGTTGTTCCAAATATTTAGCACTTTCGGACAACATCAATTTATCTTTCATACCGTATTCCATGCTGGCATTATCAGTTTTTTGATTGAAATATGATTCATCGAAGAAATAATTATAGCCCATATTTTTATAGACATCATTTCTACTCCAAAAACTACCAATGTTTCCATGGAAAACAGCACTGGTGTAGCCATCCTTTTGACCGAGTATCGCTGGTGCAGCTTGGAAGGTGTTACTAGTTCCAAGGCTAGTGAAAAACGAGCCTTCAGGTAATCCATACAATCCGGATTCCAACATCGTTTCAGCATCACTAGTCTTACCTTGACCAACTTCGTGATAAAAATTATCATAGGACATCGTATTTTTATCGTTGTACAAGCTATTTAAGAATGGGGTAACTTCCTGACCATTTACCTTCATACCCATAAGGAACTGTTGAAAACTTTCCAGATGAATGATGATGATATTTTTTCCTTTAGCCTTGCCAAAGTAAGTTGGATCTGGGGATGCATAATGATCAGAAGTATATTGCAGAACATTGTCCATATCGGTTCCAACTGCTGTTGAACGAACTTGACTGTTTTGGGCGGTTTTGATGGAGTCATAACCAAGGTATGAATTAAAACCTAGATATTTAACGATGTAAGCACGATCAAAAGTTCTACCTAATAATTGAGGTCGATTACATTCAGCAAGCATTAAATTGAGTGAGAAGAACATTAGACCTAACATTGTCACCGCAAATGCGTTAAGTTTTCTGAATAATCGTTTATCAATCTTAATAAAATGTGTAATAAACAATATTGCAATAATAATGAAGTCTACCCAATAAATTATGTCGTGCGGACTAGCCATGTTGGCGGCACTCGCACCTAATCCCTTGGAAACTTTTCCGGCACCAGTGATCGTATTTACAGATAGGAAATCGGTGAATTGTCGGTAGTAAAGTATGTTCCCATACAGAAGGGCGGATTCTAGGAAATAAATCACTCCCATAACGATGTAAGAGGCTTTGGGACGGTAGATGTATAACGCTATTCCGAGTAATATAATAGATGTAGCGATGGGGTTGATGATTAAAATGATGTGTTGAATCACATCGGCAATTCCTAGTGAAAAATCAATGTAGTACGCGATAACAGACTTTATCCATAGGAAGAATATTAGTAAGGACATAAAGCCGAGGCGTGTGTTTAAAAACTTTTTGAGTTTATTCATTATTAATTCCTTTTAGTATTTAAAATTACTTTATATATTGAATTATTTCTCAGAAAAATGCTTAATGATAAGTATAATACGTTATGAAGAAAAAAATTTGAGAGAATGAGAATTATGATATTTTTAGGACCGCTATACAACTATATATCAAATTTATATTCAGCAAGAATAAATCATTTTCCGTTGATTCGGCTATCTTTTTTTGGTGTGGATAAAGCCATATTATACACTTTAATCTTCATCTTCTTAAGGATACTTTGGGTAAAAATCCGAAGGAAGAAAATAAGTTGGAATCACGAATTCTGGTTAGCCGTATTTGCGTTTTATGTATTCCTATTATTCTTCTTAACTGTATTTCGAGACGGTTATTTCCTTTGGGACTTCAAATTCTTTTGGCACCGTCCACTGTCGGAGATTAATTTTGTTCCACTAGTAGAAACGTTTAAGTTGTTGAGAGGACAATCTAGGTTGGACTTCTTCTATAACTTATTTGGAAATATTGTTTGGTTTATCCCAATGGGAATATTTAAACCTTCTTTGGGTAAAAAAAATCGTGGATTTGGACGAGTAGTTTTAATAGGTGCTTTAGTATCAGTCTCTATTGAGGCTCTTCAGTTCGTTTTGAGTACCGGAGTAACGGATATTGATGATGTTATATCTAATACAATTGGTACTGCAATCGGTTTTCTGTTATATTTTATTTGTAATATTGTGAAAAAACGTATAAAAGAATTGAAATTATGATGAAAAATGATTAATCTAGATTTTAGAGACTTGGAGGAGAAGAGAAGAAATGACACATATTAAATTTGATGATTCAAAATTAGGCAAGTTTGTCCATGACAATGAGCTTGACGAAATGCAAGCAATGGTTACTGCAGCTGACACAGAATTACGTAAAGGTACTGGTGCCGGTAACGACTTTCGTGGTTTTCTCGACTTACCTGTAGATTATGATAAAGATGAATTTGCACGTATTAAGAAAGCTGCTAAGAAGATTCAATCAAACTCAGAAGTGTTTGTTGGAATTGGTATTGGTGGTTCATATCTTGGTGCACGTATGGCAATTGATTTCTTGAGTTCATCATTCTACAACGTTAAGAATAATCGTGATGTTCCAGAAGTTTATTTTGCAGGTAACTCAATCTCTCCAAACTATTTGTCAGACTTAATTGACGTTATTGGAGATCGTGATTTCAGTATTAACGTTATTTCAAAATCTGGTACAACTACAGAACCTTCAATTGCTTTCAGAATTTTGAAGGCTAAATTGGTTGAAAAGTATGGTAAAGAAGGAGCAAAAGAACGTATTTTTGCTACAACAGACCGTGCTAAAGGTGCGTTGAAGAGTGAATCAGATGCAGAAGGTTACGAAGAGTTTGTCGTTCCTGATGACTTAGGTGGACGTTACTCAGTTCTATCAGCTGTTGGATTATTGCCAATTGCAGTTGCTGGTATTGACATTGATAAGTTGATGGAAGGTGCAGCATCTGCACGTACTGATTACTCAGATTCAGATATTAAGAAAAATGAAGCATATAAATATGCAGCATTAAGAAATATTTTATACCGTAAGGGTTACACAACAGAATTACTTGAAAACTATGAACCAAACCTACAATACTTAGGTGAATGGTGGAAGCAATTAATGGGTGAATCAGAAGGTAAAGACCAAAAAGGTATTTACCCTTCATCAGCAAACTTCTCAACAGACCTTCACTCATTAGGTCAATATATTCAAGAAGGTCGTCGTAACTTGATGGAAACAGTTGTTATGATTGACAAGCCTAGACATGATCTTGAAATCCCTTCAGAAGAAAAAGACCTTGATGGTTTGAAGTATCTTGAAGGAAAGACAATGGACTTTGCTAACAAACGTGCTTACGAAGGTGTTGTCTTAGCACATACTGATGGTGGCGTTCCTGTTATGAGTGTTCACATTCCAGAACAAGATGCCTTCACATTAGGATACTTAATTTACTTCTTCGAAGCAGCTGTAGCAGTCTCAGGTTACTTGAATGGTATTAACCCATTCAACCAACCAGGTGTTGAAGCATATAAGAAGAACATGTTCGGATTGCTTGGTAAACCAGGATTTGAAGAACTTGGTAAAGAATTAAACAAGAGACTATAATTTAAAGATTATTGTTATCGAAAAGGATGAAAGCCATTTGGCTCTCATCCTTTTTTTTACCCAATTTGAATATTAATATATTATTTAATTTTATTTCGATAACAATTAATACTTACAGAAAATTGACGAGAGGTTTTCACTGCGGTAGAGTATTAAACATGTAATATTCAAATATGAATGCAGTTGAAGCTGTATTCTTTAATTCTGGGGGAGAATTAATGCGATCAATTAAGGGGCTTTTGTTGGCAATTGTTGTAATGTTTGCCGTTTCAATCGTTGGTTATACAATGTATTCAGGTGTTCAAACTGTATCTAACAATGTTGCCGAAACACAAAAAGATTCAAATAATCATGTCGAGAAAGTTTCTGCTGCTACAGACTCAACTAATGAACAGAAATCTTCAGTAAAAGATGAATGGAAACATCCTTCAGAGAAAAAAGATTATCCAGATTTAACAAAATTTAAAGATGCTTTTATTCGAGTGTCACTAGATGATCAGAAAGTATATATTCAGAATGGCAAAGACATCTTGTACACAATGAAGGCTGCGACTGGTGAGAAGGGCTCCGAAACTCCAAAGGGGACTTTTGAGATTCAAAACCGTGGGGATCATTTTTACAATGCTGAATCTGATGAAGGTGCTAACTATTGGACTTCATTTAAAGACTGGGGTGTTTATTTATTCCATTCAGTTCCAACTGATAAAGAGGGAAATTACGTCGAAAGTGAAGCTGAGAAGCTGGGGACTCCATCAAGTCACGGCTGTGTCAGACTAACGATTCCCGATGCAAAATGGATCAATAGCACCGTACCAAGTGGTATGAAAGTAATCGTTGAATAATCAAAAAATAGTTTTGGCAAATACTGTCAAAACTATTTTTTATTTTATATGTAAATTACTGTATTTTTATGAAAATAGTGATATTATATCTATGGTTAATTGAGCGCACGCTCAACTTATTCATTGAAATATGCAGTTAATAGCTGGATGCATGATTTAAGCGTACGCTCAATTTCCCCAGACATGCGGAGATTACATCATAAGCAATAATTATGGAGTCGCCGAATTTCTAATCCAATAGAAAAGAGGTTCAATTATGTCAGGAATTGACAAAATTGCATCAACAAAAAATGATTCAGGACTTGATCAAACATCATCAAAAAGTCTTGATGAAGTAAATGGTAGTATCGTTGTCCCACCAAACTCCGGTTTCTGGAAAACGCTAATGTCCTATACAGGTCCCGGAGCTTTAATAGCTGTGGGATATATGGATCCAGGTAACTGGATTACATCAATCGCTGGTGGTTCACAATTTAAATACAAATTGCTATCAGTTATCTTAATCTCAAGTTTGATTGCCATGCTGCTTCAGTCAATGGCCTCAAGATTAGGAATTGTTTCGGGAAAAGATTTGGCACAATTAACTCGAGAGAGAACTTCCAAGAGGACTGGTATATTCCTCTGGATTGTCGCTGAACTTGCTATCATGGCAACGGATATTGCCGAAATTATTGGTTCAGGTATCGCGCTAGAGTTGATTTTTAATATTCCATTAATCATGGGTATCATCATAACTGCAGCGGATGTTTTGCTCCTACTTGTTTTAATGAAGTTAGGCTTTAGAAAAATTGAAGCTATCGTCGCAACATTGGTTACTGTCATTCTATTTGTATTCTTGTATGAAGTTATATTGGCAAAACCAAGTATGAATGGAATCCTAAAGGGCTACGTTCCAACACCACAAATCTTCAGCAATCATTCAATGCTCTACTTATCATTAGGTATTGTTGGTGCGACTGTTATGCCACATGATCTGTACTTAGGATCATCAATTTCGCAAACAAGAAGAGTTAATCGTGAGGACCGAAAAGATGTTGCTAAAGCTTTGAAGTTTTCAACTATTGACTCAAATGTTCAATTATTCATCGCTTTCATTGTTAACAGTTTATTGTTGATTTTAGGCGCTGCATTGTTCTTCGGAACAAACAGTTCACTTGGTAGATTCGTTGATTTGTTCAATGCCTTAAATAATAAAGAAATCGTCGGCGCAATTGCCAGTCCTATTCTAAGTATGCTTTTCGCCATAGCATTACTATCGTCTGGTCAAAGTTCGACAATCACCGGAACTCTTTCAGGTCAAATTATTATGGAAGGTTTCATCAGACTGAAGATGCCACTATGGGCTCAAAGACTTTTGACAAGATTATTGTCAGTCACACCTGTTTTGATTTTCGCCATTTATTATCACGGTAATGAAGCGAAAATTGAAAATCTGTTAACATTCTCACAGGTATTCTTGAGTGTCGCTTTGCCATTTGCCATCATTCCGCTAGTTATATTCACTAGCGATAAAAAAATTATGGGTGAGTTCTCCAATCGTAAGTGGGTTAATTATTGTGCTTGGTTTGCAACGATTGTTTTGATTGGCTTGAATATTTATCTAATCCTTCAAACAATAGGAATTATGTGATTGTGAGGAGCTATTATGAAAAAAAGTGATGCGAAAAAAAATGATATTTTAAACGTAGCTCAAGGTATGTTTTACAAAAAGGGCTATGAGGCAACGACCACAAGAGAAATAAATAAAAGTGTTGGTATCTCAGATGGTTCACTTTATTACTATTTTCCAAATGGTAAGCGTGAAATTCTAGATACAATTGTTAAAGAAGGTACTATTAGCAGAATTGGAATTATCCATGCCAATTTTAGTAATCTAGAATCAATCGAGGATTTAGAGGATAGGCTGATAGATTTCAATTCGAAAATTGCTGCAATTTTTAATAAGAAAAACAATTATCAATCCTTTTTAATTACTATTCGCGAACGCAACATTCTCACTGAAGAACAGTCAGAGTGGATTTCAGAAATGATGGATCAAAACGTTAAGAATCTTGCTGATGGATTGAAGATTCTTGATAGATTTGGAGTTTTGGATCGTGCAGAATTTGAAAATTTGGCTGAGATAATTATTTCTATCATTCAAAAGTCAGTTTATGACGAGTTGATTATAAGAAATCAAAAACGTATCAGTGATAAAGTTATCAAACGTGTAAATGCAAAGTTGCATTTATTCTTATCATTAATTTCAGACTAAAAGAGAGCTTGGGTTTTCAAGCTCTCTTTTTGTATGCTTATATTTTTTTACGGGGATTCTTTTTCAAAAAGTGTTTAGATCCATAAATAATATGGAAATAAATCGATAGTTCCAACATATCTCGATTAAGACTTCTTAAAAAAGGCCACTCACGGCGTGAACTTTTCCAAATACTAGACTCGGTGTCTTCATTGAAATATTTCGAGACATCTTTTGGCTCGTCCTTGAAAATTCCGGATTGATAAAGATAATTCGAATAATCGAAAAAGTATCGCGCAGTTTCTGGCTTATCGATGTCCCTTCGCAGTTGTTGCATGCGATCCCAGGCAAAACTTATACCCGTTCGCATTATTTGTCGTCCAGTTGTTGCATTTTGAGTTCTGGCGAAGAATTCTTCGAATAAACGCTGATAGGAGTTGATTTCTGGTAGATCCATATATTGTCTAGGATGAATTTTAAATGGATATTTCCATTCACTAAAGTTAAACTCCCATTTCTGACCAACCCAGATTGTATAGGGCAGCTCGTAGAAGACCTGAGTCAAATCTTGTTCAAAACTTTCATTGATAATTTCGGGATAAAGTCTTGGCAATAGTTTTTGGATTTCTTTGTTTAGATCTGAAGTAATGGTCTTATCTTTAGTAATTGTAAATAGATGTTTCCAATCCTTATCAGGAATTAAATCAGGTTTGATTAGCTGAACTTGCTTTAATTGGACTGGTGCAGAGTTTAACGTATATCCTTTATCAAAACAATTGGAAACAAGTTGTAAGGTTTGGACAAAATGTCCACCGAGGGAATGTCCCAAGCCATACATCTTACAACCCTCAGGGACTGCATCCTCAAGGTAAGTCATGAATTTTTCAGCTGCATTCATTTGGTCTAATCCTAAAGTGTTACCAACTAGGATAGCATTAACGTTGTAGTTCCAATCTTTGTAACCTTCGAGAATAAACTTTTCCATTCGTTTCGTTCGAGAACGCTCGGTATAATCCATATCAGCTTCAGTACCTTTGAATGTCACATAACATTCACTAATACCATCAATGGTGATTAGATAAGCGATACCCGAAAATCCACATTCTTCTGCCTCAGGGACGAAATCCCTAGCATCGAAAGATTTTACATAAGAGGGAATTCGTTGGACGTGACCGTAAATTAGGTATCTTAAAAAGCTTTCTGGTTCGAAGTCTTCATATAAATAACGATCGTAATCGAATTGCATTAAGTCGGTTCTGAAATCTAAGTTATTGAGCAACTCTTGTTCTGCATAGGGATGATTTCTTTGTGGTGACAGCTGAGGAATGTGCGAATGAATCAAAACCTGAATCTGGGTTAAGTACCCTCTACATAGCGTCAAATTTTCATCATCAATCAATGCTATTAATTGTTTTAATTTGTTGATTTTACGATTACGACGGGGCATGTTTGGGGCATTAGTTTTGTGAGTCTCGTCAATGTTTTTTAGTTTTAGAGCTTTATCAATTAGCTTTGGGTGCAATTCTGGATTTGCTTTGAAAGAGTCATCTTTTAAATCAATAATTTGGTTTAGTGCCAAATTGGTTAACCGAGTTTTCTCGGAATCAAGATATTGATAACTAAAATAAAGTCGTTTATTTTGTGGCAATAACTTCTTGCTGTCTTTTTTATTAAAAGTAAGTGGTATTACTTTATGAGCACGGAAATCAAGTAAGTCAAATTGCTCATAAATTTTTGCAAGTTTATCTAATGTCTGTAGTAATTCTTTCATATCTGCACCATCGATCGGAAAATATTCGTTACCCTTATTCTACCAAAAAACGCTATAATGGGTTTATCTAAATTATTTCACATTTGTGGTATGTCACACTTGTAATATATCACAGATGTGCTATACTATTATTTGTGGAGGAAAGCATCATGGAAATAGATATCAAATCATACTTACAGGACAAGAATTTATCGATATACGTAATTTCAAAGAAAAGTGGTTACGGATATACGACTCTTCACAAGTCCTTTAATAAGAAGCAATCTTCCGCGACATCATTAAACATACGAGATATAGATGCGATCGCCAAGGCTCAAGACGTCGAAATGTGGCGTGTATTGCGCGAGTTGGAGATGCACTATCTGAAGTGAAAGGGGCATTTTTATGGCTAGATCATTTTGGGATAACGATCCATTTTCAGACAATGATATGGACGAAATTTTTAACAGATTAATGGGTTCAAACACTCAAGGCGGTACTGGAACAAAGTACTATGTTAACGGTAAAGAGTTAACACCTGAGGAATTAGCAGAGTATCAAAAGGCGAGAACAGCTGGTAAAGAAGTTCCCGTTCAAAATAACGAACAACAAACAGATCAAAAAGGTATTTTAGGTAAACTTGGTCGTAATTTAACACAAGAAGCTCGTGATGGATTACTTGATCCAGTTATCGGACGTGATAAGGAAATTCAAGAAACTGCTGAAATATTAAGTAGACGTACGAAGAATAACCCTATCTTAGTTGGTGATGCTGGTGTAGGTAAGACAGCTGTTGTAGAAGGCTTGGCACAAGCTATTGTTAAAGGGGATGTTCCTGAAGCTATCAAAGATAAGGAAATAATCTCTGTTGATTTATCATCACTTGAAGCCGGTACACAATATCGTGGTTCATTTGAAGAGAACGTCCAAAATTTAATTAAAGAAGTTCAAAAAGCAGGTAATGTCGTCTTGTTCTTTGATGAAATTCATAAAATTATCGGAACTGGTGCTGCCGGTGGAGAATCAGGTAGCAAAGGTTTGGCAGACATTATTAAGCCAGCGTTGAGTCGTGGTGATCTGTCCATTATCGGTGCTACGACACAAGACGAATATCGTAATACAATTATGAAAGATGGGGCTTTGGCTAGAAGATTTAACGATGTAACAATCAATGAACCTAGTAAAGAAGCTTCATTCGCTATCTTACAGGGATTGCGTAGTGCATACGAACAACACCATCATGTAAAATTACCTGATAATGTTTTACAAGCTGCTGTGGACTATTCAGTTCAATATATTCCTCAAAGATCATTACCTGATAAGGCAATTGACTTGATTGACATGACAGCGGCTCATTTGGCAGCTAAACATCCTGTAACAGATAAAGTCAGTCTTGAAAAAGATTTGAAGAAAGCTGAATCTGATAAGGAACAAGCTGCCAAGAATGAGGACTTTGAAAAAGCATCGAAACTAAAGAAACAAATTGAAGATATCAACAATAAGTTAAATAACGGTGAAGCTGAACCTGAAGAAACTGTTGCCACTGTCAACGACATTGCTGAATCAGTTCAAAGATTGACTGGTGTTCCTGTATCTCAAATGGGCACTTCTGATATTGAAAGACTGAAGGATATGGGTAACAGACTTAAGAACAAAGTCATTGGACAAGATGAAGCTGTCGATATGGTTGTTAGAGCAATTCGTCGTAACCGTGCTGGATTTGACGAAGGTAACCGTCCAATCGGAAGTTTCCTATTTGTCGGACCAACTGGTGTCGGTAAAACTGAATTAGTTAAGCAATTAGCTAGTGATATGTTTGGAAATAAGAATGCTATTATCCGTTTGGATATGTCAGAATATTCGGATTTGACAGCTGTTTCTAAGTTGATTGGTACTTCAGCTGGATATGTAGGGTATGAAGATAACGGTAATACCTTAACTGAACAAGTAAGACGTAATCCTTATTCAATCGTTCTTTTGGACGAAATTGAAAAGGCAAATCCTCAAGTTCTTACGTTGCTATTGCAAGTCATGGATGACGGTCGTTTAACTGATGGACAAGGCAATGTGGTTGATTTCAAGAACACCATTGTTATTGCTACATCAAATGCTGGATTCGGTAATGATAGTAATAAAGACGAGAAATTAATGGACAAATTAGCTCCATACTTCCGTCCAGAATTTTTGAACAGATTCAACGGAATCGTTGAGTTCAGTCATTTATCAAAAGACGATTTGAATCAAATTGTTGATTTGTTAATTGATGATGTAAACAAGAACTTGGCCAAGAAGGGTATCACATTAACCATCAGTCCTGAAGCCAAGGAATGGTTGATTGATGAAGGATACGATGAAGCTATGGGTGCACGTCCATTACGTCGTGTGATCGAGCAACAGATTCGTGACAAGGTTGCCGAATTCTATCTTGATAATCTTGATGTTAAGAATCTTAGAGCTGATTTGGTTGATGGTAGTGTTGTTATTAGTAAGAATGCTGCTGAAGTTGGTGCTAAGTAAGGGGACTTTATAGTATAAATATGCCGATTCCGAAGGAAAATCGATTTTTTGGCTGGAACATGGCTGGCGCATTTGGAGCTTTTTCAAAGTACGAAAAGTCTTCAAACTGTGCCTTATTCTAAGCCGGGAAGTTCGCCCGACTAAGAATAATTTAGCCATTTAGCCAAAATCGATTTTCCTTCTCCATCTGGATTGAAGTATTATTTTAGGGTTAACGCAAACTTCATTTTGGGTGAGGAATGTAGATGTAGTGATCTATTCGCTAGTATGAATTATGTTAGAAATTTCCCTAAACAAAATAAAAGATGATCGAAAACATTTTGGTTTTCGACCATCTTTTTTTGTATTGTTTTGGAATTTTTTCTAATTAATCTTGGAAATCTTCAACGTATTTGTCGATTTCTTCTAGGTACATTTCCTTTTGCTTTTCGCTTAGCCAGGCTGTTTCGAATGAATTCTTTGCTAACTGTACTACTTGTTCTGGAGTTACTTTATATTCTTTTACTAGTGCTTCGTAGTTATCAGCTATGTAGCCTCCGAAGTAGGCTGGGTCGTCGGAGTTTATTGAAATTTTTACTCCTTCGTCTAGTAGGTCTAGGATTTCATCACCTTTTAAGTCGTTGTCGGTGATTAATTTGTTTGATAGTGGGCATGATGTTAGGCCGAGATGTAAGTGATTTACCCAGTCTACCATGTCTTTGTCTTCGACTATGTTTGTTCCGTGATCTAGTCTTTCGACATTGATAATTTCTAGGGCTTGTTTGATGTGATCAATTGAATCTACTTGGTCTACATCTGCATGCATTGTAATGTGATAGCCTTGTTCAACTGCCATGCTGAACGGCAACATGAATTTTAATGGTGGATTGTGATGTTCGTCTGAATCTAAGCCTATTCCTAAAATTTTGCTTCTATAAGGTTTGGCTGCGTTGAGTAAATCAATGGCTGAGCGTGCTGACATGTCACGCAGGAAGCACATGATTAAATGCGCGTCAATGTTCATAGCTCTTGCATCGACGCATGCTTGATAAAAGCCTTCCATTACACAGTTTAAAGGTACTCCACGAACGACGTGTGCTTGTGGATCGAAAAACATTTCAACGTGTCTAACACCTTGAGATTTAGCTTTGTTTAAGTATGACATTGCCAGTTCATAGAAGTCGTCAGTTGTTTGAAGTACATCCATTCCTGGATAATATACTGCTAAAAATGATGCTAAATCATCATAGTGATAAGTAGCTTCAACATCTTCGATAGTTTCTTGACCAATATTAATGTTATTTTTTTGAGCAAGCTTCAATTTTAACTCAGGCTCAAGGGTACCTTCCAAGTGAACGTGAAGTTCGGACTTTGGTAAACCATCAATAAATTCGCGAGAAATCTTTTTTGGCAACATATTTACACTCTCCATTTATAGATTACTGATTTGTTAACCAATAGAGTAAATGTATTAGTCAAAAAAGGCAAGCTTATTATTAACAAAAATATAAATATTTCCGAACATTATCTAAATTTTCATACACTTTATTTCGGTTTTTCTTGCAAAAATTATTAGTTTTTGTCATACTGTGGTTATTCTAAAAGTAATATTTAAGGGGCGAATATATTTTGGATTTATCAAATAACAACAAGGATCTTAGCTTTGTTGAACGTTTGTTTCATATAAATGAGAACGGAAGTACAGTAAAACGTGAAATTCTTGCTGGACTAACAACCTTTGTATCAATGGCATACATTTTGTTTGTTAACCCACAAGTGCTGGGTGAGGCTGGAATGGACAAAGGGGCTGTCTTCACAGCGACAGCACTTTCTGCCATTCTTGGTTCAGTATTGATGGCACTTCTAGCAAATTATCCAATCGCAATTGCTCCAGGACTTGGGGATAATGCATTCTTCACTTATTCAGTTGTTTTAGCAATGGGTATTCCATGGCAAACAGCTATGGCAGGAGTATTAGTCTCCAGTGTTATTTTCTTAATTATTTCAGTCTTAAAAATCCGTGAAATCGTTATTGATTCAATCCCACATGATTTGAAGTTAGCGGTCGCAGCAGGTATCGGTATTTTCATTGCCTTTGTTGGACTTCAAGGTGGTGGATTAATCACTGCAAGTAAATCGACATTAGTAACAATGGGTTCATTTACAGTACCAACAACATGGTTAACAATTTTTGGACTATTAGTAACAGGTATCTTAATGGCCAGAAAGGTTCCAGCATCAATCTTTATCGGTATGGTATTAACAACTATTTTAGGATTAGTTACCAAATTAATTCCATTACCAACACACGTAGTGTCAACAATTCCAAGTTTGAAACCAACTTTTGGTGTGGCAGTTGCTCACTTAGGTGATATTAAGCAACCACAGTTGTGGGCAGTAGTCTTAATTTTCCTATTAGTAGCGTTCTTTGATACAGCCGGAACAATGATTGGATTAGCTGAGCAAGCCGGATTTATGAAAAACAACAAAATGCCAAGAATTGGACGAGCATTGATGGCAGATTCAATTTCTATGTTGGGTGGATCATTCATGGGTACAACACCAACAGCAGCATATGTTGAATCATCAGCCGGAATTGCAATCGGTGGTAGAACCGGGCTAACATCACTAACAGTCGGAATAATGTTTGCACTAGCAATGTTCTTCTCACCACTGTTATCCGTAGTTACAACCAACGTAACAGCACCAGTCCTTATCATCGTCGGAATATTAATGGCCCAATCAATGAAATACATCAATTGGGAAAAATTTGAAATAGCAATGCCAGCATTCCTAACAATTGTCGGAATGCCACTAACATACAACATTTCATACGGAATAGCTTTCGGCTTCATAGCATATCCATTAACAATGATTGCCGCAGGAAGAAGAAAAGAAATTAATCCAGTCATGTACGTATTGTTCTTCGTATTCCTTTTACTCCTTTATGTAATAAACGTATTACCAAAATAATATTAACAAGTACAAACATACAAAACTCCATATAGCTTGATGATTTTTTCAATCATTCATTTATATGGAGTTTTTTTGCGGAAATTTTATAATAGGAATGAATATTTTGGAAAAAAATAAATTAGCCATGCATTTTCTTTGATAAAGATAATTGCTGACTGGTAGCGACTACTGTATCCATTAAAACTTGAAGCTAATTGTTAACACAGTTCGGAGGTCAGGTTCCGCGGGGGCCCAAGCCGTGAGTTTATTGTTGACGAGCCAAAGGGCTCGTTTACAATAAGCCCGCTTCTGGATACCGCACTGAGGCATCCTTGGTCGTTTGTTGGCACAGCCAACTTTATAACTGTTGCGCATGAGCTTTAGCTCATACGTTCAATTAAATCGGGCCACAGCGACCACGGCCCCCGCGGAACCTGACCGGAGAACGAAAGTGAACATCACACCCTCCTAGCGTGCACATCTTTTCACCATATGTTAAGCTCGATTTACAGTAATCAAAAGGGAGAATGGCGATGCCACAACAATTCACCAAAGGATTCATAGAAATAAATGACGCCACACAAAATAACCTAAAACACGTAAGTCTAAAAGTTCCGAAATACGAAACTACTGTTTTCGTAGGACTATCAGGCTCAGGAAAATCTTCATTAGTTTTCGATACAATTGCTGCTGCATCAAGACGAGAATTGAATGAAACCTTCCCAAGTTTTACACAGCAGTATTTGCCAAAATTTGGACAACCTCATGTTCAAGATATCGAGCATTTACCGGTTGCAATTGTTATTGAACAAAAGCGATTAGGTAAAAATGCTCGTTCAACTTTAGCAACATATACGGGGATTTATTCGTTGGTTAGATTGTTATTCTCCAGAATAGGTAAACCTTTCATAGGCTATTCGGATACATTCTCATTTAATCTCCCACAAGGGATGTGTCCATCTTGTCAGGGTTTGGGATATGTTGATGATATTGATGAAACCAAACTGATTGATCCAGAGAAATCCTTGAACCAAGGGGCAATAACTTTTGTCAGCTTCGGTCCAGATACTTGGCGTTGGAAACGCTATGCAACAAGCGGTTTATTCGATAATGATAAACCAATCAAAGATTATTCTGATGAAGAGTATGAGATGTTAATGCACGCTCCTCAACAAAACCTTAAACACCCAGGGCCAAATTTTCCTAGAACAGCATTATACGAGGGAATAGTTCCAAGAATTCATCGTTCAATTATTGGAAAAAAAGAAGCCGAACATCACCGTGAGGCGATTGCTGAAATTGTTACTAGAAAGCCTTGTCCAGCATGTCATGGAACTCGTTTGAAGCCAGAAGTTTTAACTAATCATATTAACGGGAAAAATATTGCTGAAGTAACTTCAATGGATTTGACGCATGTTTTGAAGTTTTTGAAGGGAATCACTGAACCTTTGGCAACAGATATTGTTCGTGAGTTAACTACAAAAATTCAGTCATTGATTGATATTGGTTTAGGATATTTGACTCTTGATCGTGGTACTAGCTCACTTTCTGGTGGGGAGGCTCAACGTATTAAGATTGCCAAATACCTTACAAGTGCGTTGGTTGATATGGTGTATATTTTGGATGAGCCCAGTGTTGGACTTCACCCTCACGATATTCAATTGATTAAACATGCACTCACAAAATTGAAAGACAAAGGCAATACAATTTTGATTGTTGAACATAATCCCGCAATGATTGATTTTGCTGATTATGTTGTTGAGATGGGACCACTGGCTGGAAGTGGGGGTGGAACGGTTACCTTCACTGGTACTTATCAAGAATTACTGAAGTCAGATTCGTTAACCGGTACTTGGTTACGCAAAAAGCATCAATGGGGTAAAAACCGCCAGCCCAAAGACTTTCTGAATCTTCGAAACATCACCGTCAATAATTTACAAAATGTTGATGTAGATGTTCCACTTGGGATAATGACAGTAATCTCAGGTGTTGCTGGTTCAGGTAAGTCATCTTTAGTAACGGCACTGAAGCGTCAACTCAAGGAAGACTACATAGACTTGGCTCAAGCACCAGTTGGAATAAATATTCGTTCAACACCGGCTACTTATTTAGGAATTCTTGATGATATTCGTAAGTTATTCAGTGACAGTAACGACCGAGTTGGGACCAGTTTATTTAGTTACAATGGTAAAGGTGCTTGTCCGCGTTGCAAGGGTAAAGGTGTTACCATCACGAACATGGCATTCATGGATCCGGTTGTACAAACTTGTGAACTTTGCCATGGTAAAAGATATAGTGAGGAAGCTTTGCAATATTCATATCAAGGAAAAAATATTGCAGAAGTACTGCAGATGTCAGTTAAAGATTCAACTGAATTTTTTAAAGAGACTCCTAAGCTAGCTGATAAATTAACTAATCTTGATCGTGTAGGACTGGGTTACTTAACACTGGCACAACCACTGACAACTTTATCAGGCGGTGAACTTCAACGCCTTAAACTCGCTGTCGAGCTAGGCAAGAAAGGTACAATTTACTTGCTTGATGAGCCAACGGCTGGATTACATTTGAAAGATACTATGCAGTTACTCAAATTGTTTAATGAACTGGTTCAAGCTGGTAATTCACTAATTATCATTGAACACAACCTTGCTGTAATTGGGCAATCTGACTGGTTGATTGATGTTGGACCAGATGCAGGTCGGTATGGCGGTAAAATTCAATATACTGGTACACCAAAAGATTCGATTAATGTTGTACAATCAAGAACCGGTGTATCATTGAAACAATGGATAAACGAAAATTAAGCAAAAAAATAACCTGACAACTTTTAATAAGTCGTCAGGTTATTTTTTTATTTAGCTACATATTTAGATAGTTTGAATTGAACCTTATCTTTGTCATGTAATTTCTTCTTATTGGCAGTTACATTAACGTCTTTTCCGTTAACGGTGTAAGTCCAATACATACTCTTTTTATCGTTTTGTTTGTGTCCATCGATTCCTGAGACGAATCCGCCTTTTTCATCGACTTTCCAGGCTTTTTTCAAACCTTTCATAACTGATTGGTTTTTCTTAAGCTTAACAGTTTTCTTAGCAATTTGTTTCTTGTTCTTCTTCAACACGTAAGTCACCTTAATGCTGTTGTTTGAACTCTTTGCTTGAACTGTGGCAGGTGCGGCAATTCCGATAAGCATCAAAATTGCGGCAAATAAAGTAGCTAGTTTTTTCATGTTTTCCCCCTCGGTTTTTGCTAACTTCTGGTAATCATTGTAACACTAAATTTCAGTCGATTTTCAAAATAATCGAGGACACTTTGCAGGGAAGTTTGCAAGTCGTCAATTCTGCCCACAAGGAATAATGAACCACTGAATCTATCCAAAAAAGCGACTTTAACGTCACCGGATTTAATTGCAATATCCCCGGCAATTATGGTTGATTCAGCAGGAGTTAATGTGATAATCCCAATAGGGTCGGTTGTATCGAGCACACCTAATTTTTCGTATAGATCCTGATTAGGATTTGCAATGATATGTGCCAAAGTAATCTGTTTACCAGGGACATATTCTTGGATTATTCTTTCGGGAAATTTTTCATCATTCATGAGCTAATTCCTTATTTCTTTCATTTACTAGTTTCGCGAATTCCTGATACTGCTCTTCCATAACATCAATTGATTTTTGATTGTTGAGATTTCCATGCTCGTCAAACTTGTCTTGAGCATTTACAACTAAACATTCAGTTGAGTGAGTGACATGAGCATCTATCATAGGAGACTCTAGAACCTCTCTCAATTGCATTTGAGCGCGAACGGTACCAAGTGGACCGGTCGATGCTCCCATTAACATAATAGGCTTGTGATATAGAAGAGGTGGAAACATTGAGCACCAGTCAATCACGTTTTTGATATTAGCAGTCATGCCGTGATTGATCTCTGGAGTTGCAATGACAATTCCATCAGAAGCTTTTACGCTCTCACAAACATATTTGACTTTAGAAGGAAGATCTTCATACTTCATAAATTTCAAAAATGGCAAATCATCAATATCTAAAATTTGAATATTCATTTCATTTATGTACTTTTTACGAAGATATTTTATTAAATTCTGATTATATGAACCTGGTTTACTGCTTCCACAGAAGGCGACAATCTTCATCGACACATCTATCACTCCTAAATTGTTTGTCACTTCACATTATTATATTAAGTGTCACATTATTGGTTAGCTTTGGCAATATTGGAAATCAGTTTTCTTTTTTGATAGTTTACCAATCCCGCTGTAATAGGATTAACAGCCATAAAACAACAAAAAAGTGCAAAAAAATAACATTTTTGCAAGGGTTTTCATTATCTAGCGGAATATTGCCTGCTTAACCATTGTGAAACATGTGATAAAAGGGCATGAAAACGCTTATCTATCAATTTTTTTATTGTGAATTCAAAATATAATTGATTTCTAATATTGTGTCCTTGTTAAAAAAGTAACAACTTTTTCACTAAATCTATCTTATACTACAAGGGTATTCAATTTTTAATTAATGGAGGTACTAATTATGGCACTCGAAGCCTTAGGTTTGGTAGAAACGAGAGGATTGGTCCCAGCTATTGAAGCAGCGGATGCAATGCTTAAAGCAGCTAACGTAACACTTGTTGGTGAGCAAAAAGTTGGACATGGACTAGTTACAATCATGGTTCGTGGTGATGTTGGTGCTGTTAACGCATCAGTTGATGCCGGAGTTTCAGCAGCTGAAAACATTGGTGAAGTTACATCAAATTATGTAATTCCAAGACCACATGAAGACGTTGATAAGCTAATTGCATTAGAAACTGCAAAGAAGTAGGAGACTAACTCATGCAGAAACCTGATGAAAACGAATTAGTGGAAAAAGTTCTAGCTCAGGTCTTAAGAAATAATGTAGTTGATAACAAACAGAAAGTAGGTGTGAGTCGCTTGAGTTCATCTATTAATGGAGTAACAGAATTTATCGGAATAGCTCCAATTGGTGACACTATTGGAATGGCAATTGCAAATGTTGATCCTGAATTACTAAAGAATTTGCATGTTGAACATCCATATAGATCAATTGGAATCCTATCCGCCAGAACTGGTGGCGGACCACAAATTATGTCAATGGATGAGGCAGTTAAGGGTACTAATACTGAAGCTATTAGTGTTCAAATGCCTCGTGATACAAAAGGTGGAGCAGGACATGGTTCCTTAATCCTTGTTGGTGGTGACGATGTCTCTGACGTTCGTCAAGCTGTCAACATTGCATTGGAAAATGTTCCAAAGCACTTCGGGGATGTTTATAACACTCCTGCAGGTCACTTGGAACTCCAATATACAGCACGTGCAAGTCAAGTATGTAATCTAGCCTTCGGTGCTCCTGAAGGTAAAGCATATGGACTAATTGCAGGTGCACCAGCTGGTATCGGTGTTGTTATGGCCGATGTAGCTATGAAAGCAGCTAATGTAGATGCACTTTCATTTGCTTCTCCAGCACACGGAACAAGTTTTTCAAACGAAGGTATTTTACACATTTCTGGTGAGTCAGGAGCTGTTAGACAAGCAGTTCTTTCTGCCCGTGAAGTTGGTATTAAATTACTAACACAACTCGGTGGTACACCAACTAATGATTACCCTTCATACATCTAATAAAGAGATATCCAGACGTGAGGTGGATAATTTGAAGAGACAAAAGAGATTTGAGGAATTGGAAAAAAGACCAGTTCATGAAGATGGATTTGTTGATGAATGGCCTGAAGAAGGTTTCGTTGCAATGGACGGACCTTATGATCCAAAGCCTAGCGTAAAAATTGAAAATGGTGAAATTGTTGAATTGGATGGTAAGAAAAAGGAAGACTTCGATTTAATCGATTCTTTCATTGCTAAACACTCAATCAACAAGGACACAACTGAAAAAGTTCTTGCTATGGATTCACAAAAGATTGCAAACATGCTTTGTGATCCTAATGTAACTCGTGACAAGATCATTCCTATTACTACCGGTTTTACACCTGCAAAGGCTGCCGAAGTAATTGAACAATTAAATTTCGTTGAAATGATGATGGCAACACAAAAGATGCGTCCACGTAAGACACCAGCAACACAAGGACACGTTACAAACATTCGTGATAACCCTGTTTTAATTGCTGCTGATGCTGCTGATGCTGCATTAAGAGGATTCCCAGAACAAGAAACAACAACTGCTGTTGCTCGTTATGCTCCACTTAATGCCATTTCAATCATGGTCGGTGCCCAAACTGGACGTCCTGGTGTTCTATCACAATGTTCAGTTGAGGAATCAGAGGAGTTGAGTTTAGGTATGCGTGGTTTCACTGCATATGCCGAAACAATTTCCGTTTATGGTACTGAACAAGTATTTACCGATGGTGATGATACACCTTGGTCTAAAGGATTCTTAGCATCATGTTATGCATCACGTGGACTTAAGATGCGTTTCACATCTGGTTCAGGTTCAGAAGTTATGATGGGATATGCTGAAAAGAAATCAATGCTATATCTTGAAGCTCGTTGTATTTTCATCACAAAAGGTTGTGGTGTTCAAGGTCTTCAAAATGGTGCTGTTTCATGTATCGGTATCCCAGGTGCCGTTCCTTCAGGTATTCGTGAAGTTCTAGGTGAAAACCTTCTATGTATGGCAATGGATATCGAATGTGCTTCTGGTAATGACCAAGCATTCTCACATTCAGACATTCGTAGAACTGAAAGATTATTGGGTCAATTCCTTGCCGGAACTGATTACATTTCATCAGGCTATTCAACTGTTCCTAACTACGATAATACTTTTGCTGGTTCAAACATGGATGCTACTGACTATGATGACTACTATGCTATGCAACGTGATTTGAAAGTTAATGGTGGACTAATTCCTGCTAAGGAAGAAGATATCATCAAGGCTAGAAATAAAGCTGCTAAAGCATTGCAAGCTGTATTCAAGTCATTAGATCTTCCTGAGATCACAGACGAAGAAGTCGAAGCTGCAACATATGCATTCAGTTCAAAAGATATGCCTGACCGTAACATGGTTGAAGATATGAAAGCTGCTCAAGATCTTATGGATCGTGGAGTAACTGGTATCGATATCATCAAAGGCCTTTACAATGGTGGATTCACTGACGTTGCACAAGCTGTTCTTAACTTGTTACAACAAAGAATTGCCGGTGACTTCCTACAAACTTCAGCTATCTTTGATAAGGATTGGAACGTTATCTCAGCTGTAAATAATACAAATGACTACAACGGTCCTGGTACTGGATATCATATTGATGACGAGCTATGGAGCAAGATCATCGATATTCCAATGGCAATTAATCCAGCAGATGTTTAAAAGATAGTATGGAGGGAGGTCCAAATTATGAGTGAAGAAATCAATGAGAAATTACTTAGAGAAATAATTCGTCAAGTTATTACAGAAACAAAATCATCAGAAAAGAAAGTTGATTTTGGTAGTAGTTCATCAAACAATTCTGCTTCAACTGCTACAGCAACTAAGCCAGCACCAGGTACAGATGCACCTCTTAAGCTAGATTGGTTCAAGCATGTTGGTCCAGCTAAGAAGGGTACTTCATCAGATGAAGTTGTTATCGCTGTTTTACCTGGATTTGCTGAACATATGACAGAAAACTTGAAGGGTATCAAGCACAAGGATATTCTTCGTCAAGTTACTGCCGGAATTGAAGAGCAAGGACTAAAGGCTCGAGTTATCAAAGTTTACCGTACTGCCGATGTTTCATTTGCCGGTGCTGAAGGTGACAAGTACTCAGGTTCAGGTGTTGCTATTGCTATTCAATCAAAGGGTACAACAATTATTCACCAAAAGGATTTGGAACCATTATCAAACCTTGAATTGTTCCCACAAGCACCAGTTATTGACCTTGATACTTATCGTGCTATTGGTGCAAATGCTGCTAGATATGCCAAAGGTGAATCACCTTCACCTGTTCCAACTGTTAATGATCAGATGGCACGTGTTAAGTATCAAGCTAAATCAGCTTTGATGCATATTAAGGAAACTAAATATGTTGTCACTGGAAAGGGACCAGACGAAATCGAAGTCAACTTCGACTAATCTATCAGGTGGTATAAATGACAGAAATAAATGATTTAATTAGTAAAATTGTTAACAACGTTCAAGAAGAACAAGCTAACAACTCATCAAATACAACATCAAATTCTCAATCAGCCGGAACTGCAACTGCTGGTAAGACTATGACTGCTGCGGATTACCCATTTTTCCAAAAACACCCTGACTTAGTTAATGCCCCAACAGGTAAAAACGTTAAGGAAGTTACTTTGGAAGCCGCTATTAACGGTCAACTTAAACCAGAAGACTTACGTATTTCACCAGCTACGTTGAAAGCTCAAGGTCAAATTGCTGCGAGTGCTGGTAGACCATCAATTCAAAGCAACTTTGATCGTGCTTCTGAACTAACAGCTATTCCTGATGAACGTGTTTTGGAAATGTATGGTTCATTAAGACCATATCGTTCTTCAGAACAAGAATTGTTAGACATGGCCGACGAACTTGAAAACAAGTACAACGCAAAAATTTGTGCTAACTTCGTTCGTGAAGCTGCGACAGAATACAAAAAGCGCAAGAAGCTCAAAGGAGACAACTAGTTTAACGCTAGTTGGATGATAATTTGGAAAGAGTAATTGGAGTCGACATAGGTAATTCATCTACCGAAGTTGTTCTAGCTGAAATTTCAAACGATGGGTCTATCAATTTCATTAATTCCAATATTGCAGAGACTACTGGTATCAAAGGTACCAAGCAGAACATGATGGGAATTAGAAACTCAATTAGTGGATTACTTGATAAAAGTGATATCACGATTGATCAAGTTGATTTGATAAGAATCAACGAAGCAACGCCTGTTATCGGGGATGTTGCTATGGAGACAATCACTGAAACTGTTATTACTGAATCAACAATGATTGGTCACAATCCTAAGACACCAGGTGGTGTCGGTGTAGGAATTGGTTACACAATTGATATTCGCGATTTGGTTGATAATGGTGACAGTAATAAAGATTATGTTGTTATCGTTCCGAAAGAATTAGATTTCGGGGATGTTGCCAAGTTAATCAATACATATTGGAAACATGGATACAGCATTAAAGCCGCAATTCTTCAATCAGATGATGGTGTACTAGTTGATAATCGATTAGACAAAACCATTCCGATTGTTGATGAGGTTGCCTTCATCGATAAGATACCGGTAAATATGTTGTCAGCAGTTGAAGTTGCCGACAAGGGTAAGGTTATTTCACAATTATCAAACCCTTATGGTATTGCAACTGTCTTCAACCTAAATTCTGAAGAAACAAAGAACATCGTTCCTGTATCTCGTGCCTTAATTGGTAACAGATCAGCCGTTGTTATTAAAACTCCAAAAGGTGACGTTAAAGAAAGAGTCATTCCAGCTGGTTCAATCACTATCCATGGTAAACCAATGCCTAAGAAAGTTGGTTTATCCGGTGGGGCTGACAAGATCATGGATGTCGTTTCATCCTTTGATCAAATCGATAACGTTACTGGTGAAGCTGGAACTAATATCGGTGGAATGCTTGAACGTGTTCGTGAAACAATGGCGAAGTTAACTGATAAGCAAATGGATCAAATTGATATCCAAGATTTATTAGCAGTTAATACTTCAGTTCCAATCAATGTTAAAGGTGGTCTAGCTGGTGAGTTCTCAATGGAACAAGCAGTTGGAATTGCATCAATGGTAAAATCCGATCATCTTCAGATGTCTATGATAGCTGATGAGATGGAAAAGGCTTTTGGTGTTCACGTTGAAATTGGTGGTGCGGAAGCTCAATCAGCCATTCTAGGTGCTTTAACAACACCCGGAACATCTGCCCCAATGGCCATTTTGGACTTGGGTGCTGGTTCGACAGATGCTTCAATAATTAATCCCGATGGTGAGTCGGTTGCGATTCACTTAGCTGGTGCAGGAGACATGGTCTCAATGATCATCAATTCTGAACTTGGACTAGATGACATTTACTTGGCAGAAGATATTAAAAAATATCCATTAGCAAAAGTTGAAAGTCTCTTCTTCATCCGCCACGAAGACGGAAGTGTTCAGTTCTTTGATAAGGCTCTACCTGGTAATTTATTTGCCAAGACAGTCGTCGTTAAACCAGATGGTTTTGTACCAGTACCTGGAGATCTAAATATTGAAAAAATCAAGACAATCAGACAAACAGCTAAGAAACGTGTATTCGTTGAAAATGCTATTCGAGCATTGAAACACGTTTCACCAACTGGAAATATTCGTGATATTCCATTTGTTGTAATCGTTGGGGGATCAGCTCTTGACTTTGAAATCCCACAATTAGTAACTGATGAATTGTCACATTACAACTTGGTTGCTGGACGTGGAAACATTCGTGCAATTGAAGGCCCACGTAACGCGGTTGCCACTGGATTGATCTTATCGTATGCGGAAAGTTTGAGGAATAAATAATGGAAATTAACAAACCAGCCATTTTTATTGCGAAAGCTAGTGATTCAGAAAAATTTCAAACAGCCCTGTATGGAATCGAAGAGGAAGGAATTCCTTTCCGTGAAATCAACGATTCCGATATCAATAATCTTTCAAGCATGACAACAGTCGAGAAAGCGTATCAAGCTGCATTATCTTCAAAATTGGGCGTCGGTCTTGCTTATGATGATCAATATGCATATTTGCATCAAAAAAACCTTCCTGCTGCTGAACCACTTTTTAAAGTGTCAATCAGTAAGCAAGAAAGTATTAATCATCTAGGTACGAACGCCGCACGATTAGTAAAAGGTATTCCATTTAAAGACATAGAAGAAAAGGGTGAATAAAAAATGAGTGAATCCCTTGGGTTAGTCGAAGTTGTTGGTTATTCAACAGCTGTGTACATTGCCGATTCAATGGTTAAAACCGCTGATGTTCAAATTCAAAAAGTTGAACGTGCTAGAGGAGACGGTTGGATGACAGTTTATGTCACAGGAGATGTTGGTGCTGTAAATGCCAGTGTACAAGCTGGTGAGGATGCAGCGCAAAAAGTTGGAAACTTCGTTTCTTCTAGAGTTATTGCCAGACCAGCTGGTGATTTAGCTGAATTCAGTTATGCAAATACTGGTGCACCTGTTGCCCCAGAAACAGAAACTGAAGAGGAAGCCGAATCAGATAAGACTGAAAAAGCAGAAACAAAAGACCAAACAAATTCAACAAAACCAGCAACAACTAGACGTACAAGAAGTACTAGAAACACAAGAACTAATAACACAAACAACAAGAAAAAATAAAATTTCGGAGGAAATTATTATGAATAACGCTTTAGGAATGATCGAAACAAAAGGTTTAGTAGGTGCTATTGAAGCAGCCGATGCAATGGTTAAGGCAGCTAATGTATCTCTTGAAGGATACGAAAAAATTGGTTCAGGTTTAGTAACAGTTATCGTTCGTGGTGACGTTGGTGCCGTTAAAGCAGCCGTTGACGCAGGTACATCATCAGCCGAAGAAGTCGGAGAAGTTGTATCAAGTTACGTAATCCCTCGTCCACACGCAGATGTTGAAAAAATCTTACCTAACAACAAATAATCTGTAATTAAAAGAGTGGAGGAACACGAATGAATGACGAACAACTACGCACAATGATTCGCCGAATCATTAGCGAGGAATTAAATAATGACGATGGTGGAATTCCAATTGGTGTTTCAAACCATCATATTCACTTATCAGAAGAAGATTTTGCAACTTTATTCCCAGGTCAAAAGTTTGAATTGTATCGTCAATTGAAACAACCTGCTGACTTTGCTGCAAAGCAAACTGTTGATCTTATCGGACCTAACGGTTTCCAAGTTAGTCATGTAAGACTTCTTGGACCAGCAAGAAGCCACTCACAAGTTGAAATTTCACGTACAGAAGCTCGTGAATTGAATATCGATGCTCCTATTCGTTTATCAGGTAATCTTGATGGTACTCCATCAATTACTGTTAAATCACCAAACGCTGAAATTCAAGTTCAAGGTGTAATTGCTGCAAAGCGTCACATCCACATGAGTTTGGCTGATGCTGACAAGTATGGTCTTAAATACGGTGACATCGTCAAAGTTGAAATTAGATCACAAGATCGTAAGACAATTTTTGAAGATGTTGTTGCTAGACCTAGAAAAGATTTCGTTACTGAAATGCACATCGATACTGATGAAGCAAATGCTGCAAATGTACAAGCAGATACTAAGGCATACATCATTACTGATGATCAAGATAAATAGACCTTTAAGAAAGGATGGTGACCTGTAAGATGATAAACGATCAAGAGAAACTTATTGACGCTGTTATGAAAGTCATCGAAACAAGATCACATAATACTTTCAAGGTTGAAAGCACAGGTAAAGTTCCTGATGCTGAAGTTTTCTTGGTAAATAAAAAAACTATCATATCGTCATTGGATTTGTCATTCGTTCGTGATTTGAATGATTTCAATTTGAAAAATCCATGGGTCGATTGGATTCAGAAGGGATTAAGCTACGATGCTGAATTTGAAATGAAACTCGGATTTTCAAATTTGCAGTTGTTACCTTGGAACTTGTTAGTCCGAACACCGTTTACTTTTTACAGTAAAGATGACAAATTAGTTAGTGCTATTCAAAGGTCAGCTATCACTAGAAACGATGTAATGTTTTTAGAGCCTGGTAGTTACTTGTTGAAAGGTCAACATCAACTAATTACGGACTATGCAAAAGAAGAATTATATACAAGAAAAATAGAGACAGTGGAAAGGATTGAAGAAAATGTACATGGGAATTGTGGTTGGTAGTGTAGTTTCTACTCAAAAAGCCCAGTCATTGATCGGTAAGAAACTAATGATAGTTCAACCGATTGATAGTTCAAAAAATCCAGTACGTTGTGAAGAGGTGTCAATTGACACTGTCGGAGCTGGTATTGGTGAAGCTGTTCTATTGGTAAGAGGTGCAGCTGCAAGAATTTCAGATACAAAGAATGGCCCAGTCAGAAATGAAGCCAGTGATTCTGCAATTGTAGGAATAATCGATAGGTTTGATAAGTAGAGGAACAGATTATGGGAATTTATACAAAAAAAGGTGACAAAGGTAAGACTTCTCTTTATGACGGTACACGTGTTGAGAAATACTCATTAAGAGTTGAAACATATGGAACCGTTGATGAATTGAATACTCAAATCAGCGTTGCACAAAAGTTTTGTAAAGATCCAAAAAACATAGAACTTCTTGATACGATTCAAAACAATCTTTTTATCGTTGCGGGTGAATTGGCCAACGAAGATGCCGCAAACTTTTACAAAAATAGTAAGAGCATAGGGGCTGACGATACAAAACTACTTGAAAATGTTATTGATGAATACACTGCAAAATTGCCAGTAATACACGAATTCATTTTACCCGGTCGTAGTGTTGCCGGAGCACATTTGCATTTATCACGTTCTGTATGTCGTAGAGCTGAGAGATTGATCGACCATCTTCACGAAGAAGTTACGATTCGTCCCGATGTCTTGAAGTACGTGAACCGTTTATCAGATTTTCTATACATCTTGGCCAGAGACGAAGATTATGTTGATCATTTAGAAGGCTTAGTTGATAAAGTTCTTGATATTTATAAGAAAGAAGTGAATTAACGATGACACCAGAAAACATTTTTGTAAAAATGCAAAGTTCAATTAAAAATGCTGATGGCACTTCAGCTTTTGAGAGACATAATCTTCAAAATGCCCTAGATGCCGGAGAAAAAAAGGCAAATGAAATGGATGTTGGTGTGACAATGTGTATCACAGATGCATATGCTCAACCAATTCTCATGTATCATATGCCAAATGCAAACATGGTCAGTTTAGAACTTGCTCCTAAAAAAGCATGGTCAGCTGTTTCCATGAAGATGCCTACGAAAGATATTAGTGATCAGATTCAACCAGGTGCACCTTTGTATCAAATGGGTGGCATGTTGGATGGTAAACTAGCTTCATTTGCTGGTGGAAATCCTATTATCGTAAATAACCAACTCATTGGTTCAGTGGGTGTAAGTGGCGGTGCTGTTGAAGAAGATCAAGCAGTAAGTATGACAATCGTCAACTATATTTTGGAAGGACTTAAATAATGGATAATTTAGAAGAAAAAATTAGAAGCATCCTAAGTGAAGAACTTCAAAACGCAAGTAATTCAAGTTCAAGCACAACAACTGGTGCTGCTGATTCAGGCGAAAATGGTATTTTTGATAACGTTGACGATGCTATCGCAGCTGCAAAGGCTGCAGAAGATTCATATATTGATGCCTCAATTGAGACAAGAAATAAAGTTATTGACGCTATTAAAACAGGTTTCAAGCCATATATTGAATGGATGGCAAAACAAATTAAAGAAGAAACAGGTATGGGTACTGTTGATGCAAAGATTGCTAAACTAAACAATGCTTTGTACAACACACCTGGTCCTGAAATTCTTGAACCAGAAGCAGAAACTGGTGATGGTGGTTTGATCATGTACGAATATGCACCTTATGGTGTTATTGGTGCTGTTGGACCAAGTACTAACCCTTCAGAAACAGTTATTGCTAACGGAATTATGATGCTTGCCGGTGGTAACACTGTATACTTTGGTGCTCACCCTGGTGCAAAGAACATTACTCGTTGGACAATCGAGAAGTTGAATGAATTTGTATATCAAGCAACTGGTCTTAAGAACTTAGTTGTTGGTATCAAAGAACCAACTATCCAAGCTGTTCAAAGAATGATGGAACATCCTGATATTGCTGCATTGTCAGTTACTGGTGGTCCAGCCGTTGTACATCAAGCCATGACAAGTGGTAAGAAGGCAATTGGTGCTGGTGCTGGTAATCCTCCTGCAATTGTTGATGCTACTGCTGATGTTTCATTAGCTGCACACAACATTGTAGATTCAGCCGCATTTGATAACGATATTCTATGTACTGCTGAAAAAGAAGTTGTCGTTGAAAAGCCTGTTAAAGACGAATTGATCAAGAAGATGCAAGATGAAGGTGCTTTCCTTGTTACAAGCAAGTCAGATATCGATCACCTTGTTGATATGACGATTCAAGATAACGGTACTCCAGATCGTAAGTATATCGGTAAGGATGCAACATTTATCCTTGACGCTGCTCACATTTCATATACTGGAACACCAAAGATTATCATCTTAGAAGCTGACAAAGATCATCCATTTACATTGACAGAAATGTTAATGCCAATCATTCCAGTTGTATGTTGTCCAGATTTCGACAGTGCATTGAAGACTGCCGTATATGTTGAAGGTGGAAATCACCATACAGCATCAATCCACTCAAACAACTTGATCCAAATTAACAAAGCTGCTCACCGTATGAACACATCAATCTTTGTTGTTAATGGTCCTACATATTCAGGTACTGGTGTTGGATATACAGGTGCTTCTGCACTTACAATCGCCACACCAACTGGTGAAGGTACAACAACTGCTAAGTCATTTACACGTCGTCGCAGATTGAATTCACCACAAGCATTCTCATTAAAATCATGGAACTAAAGGAGTGTAAATAATGGTAGTAGATTTTAGTTTAAAACCACATGTAATTAGTGGTAAAGATAGCCTCGATACTCTCGACGCCATTAAAGATCAAACAATCCTTATGGTTTGCGATCCATTCCTTGATGGTAGTGATGAGCTGAATAAAATTCGTAGTCATGTTCATGCAAATAACCACGTTGAAGTATTTTCTGATGTTAAACCAAACCCTCCACTAACAAATATTATTGCTGGTGTCCGTGTGTTTGATAAAGTCAAACCAACTGTAATTATCGCTGTTGGTGGTGGTTCTGCCATCGATACAGCTAAAGCAATTCGTTTCTTTGGTGAAAAAGTTGCTAACTCTAAAGTTGGTTGCTTTATCGGTATCCCTACAACAAGTGGTACTGGTTCAGAAGTTACTAATACGGCTGTTATTACAGATGAAAAAAATAATGTTAAGTTCCCAATTATGGACGATTACTTAATTCCTGATATTTCATTGTTGTATCCTGAATTAGTAATGAGCGCACCAGCTTCAGTTGCTGCATATTCAGGTTTGGATGTTCTAACACACTCACTTGAATCATTAGTAGCTAAAGATAGTGACTTGTTCACAGATGCATTTGCTGAAAAAGCTATGAGCGTAATTTTTGATGACTTAGTGGAAGTTGTTATGAAACAACCTAAGAACTATGAATTGAGAAAGACTGTTCATGAAGCTTCAACAGCTGCCGGTATGGCATTTAATGCGGCTGGATTAGGAATTGCCCACTCAATTGCTCACCAATTGGGTGCAACATTCCACGTTCCACATGGTCTAGCATGTGCAATGACACTTCCATATGTCGTAGAATATAACGCTGCTAACAGTGACCTTGCTCTTCACAAGTATGCTGCTGCTGCACGTAAGTGTGGTTTAGTAAGTAACGGTGTTGGTGATAAAGTTGCTGTTAGAAAGATTGAAAGAACCATTCACCAAATGATGATGGAGATGAATTGTCCTAAATCATTACGTGCTTTTGGTGTCGATCATAATGAAGCTGTCAAAGAAACTGACAGAATTATTAAATATGCTAAGAAAGATGGTACCTTCCCAGGTAATCCAGTCGTTCCTAGCGATGATGATTTACGTGCAATTTATGAAAAAGTTATTGGCTAGTTAAATTTTTAGAAGTGGATGGGATAATATGGTATCAAAAATTTTATCAATTAATTCTGGGAGCTCATCTTTAAAGTTCAAATTGTATGAAATGCCCGAGGAAAATGTAATTACAAAAGGTATGGTCGACAAGATCGGACATGATGATGCCGTTTTTGAAGAGTCATTCCGTGATCAAAAGAAAAAGATTACTAAGAGTATTCCAAATCATGAAGAAGCTGTCCATCTAGTTATTGATAGTTTGATTAATAACAAGATTGTTGCAGATTTGAACGAGATTAAAGGTGTCGGACATCGTATTTCCAATGGTGGGGAAAAATACGAAAAATCAGTCATCGTTGATGATGATGTTGAAAAGACTATCGATGAATACTCTGTGCTCTCACCATTACATAATCCAGTCAACTTATTAGGTATCAAAGCGTTTGACAAGTTGTTACCTAACACACCACAAGTGGCGGTTTTTGATACAGCGTTTAATTCAACCATTCCTCCAGAAAATGCACTTTATGCCTTGCCTTACGAATATTACCAAAAATATGGTATTAAACGTTTTGGTTTCCATGGACCTAGTCATCTTTACATTACTGAACAAGTTCAAGATTTGTTCCCTAATGCAGATTCAAAGATTATTAGTTGTCACATCGGAAGTGGCGCAAGTATCTCAGCGATTAAAGATGGAAAAACTATCGATAATTCAATGGGATTCTCACCACTAGCTGGATTAATTATGGGAACTCGTTCCGGTGACATTGACCCACAAATCATTCCCTTCCTTCAGGAAAATGAAGGGTTAAGCACACAGCAGATTACAGATCTGTTGAATAAGAAATCTGGTTTACTTGGTGTCTCAGGAGTGTCAAACGACCTTCGTGATGTCGAGAAGGCAGCCAAAGAGGGCAACAAGCGTGCCCAAATGGCAATTAAAGCATTCGTTCATCGTATTCAAATTTATATTGGTCAATACATTGCGGAACTAGATGGCGTTGATACTATCGTGTTTACAGCCGGAGTCGGTGAACATGATGCTTCAATTAGAAAAGCTGTCATGGAGAACTTCCACTATGTTGGTGCTGAAATTGATGATGGACGAAATGATACTAACGAAATCGTAATTAGTTCTGATGAAAGCAAAGTCAACGTTGCGGTCATCCCAACTGATGAAGAGATTGTTATTGCTCGAGACGTATTTAGATTAGTTTAATTAGGATGAATAAAATGGCAGAACACAACGGATTGAGAAGAGTTATACAAGAATCAGTACCAGGAAAACAGATTACATTAGCTCATGTTATCGCTATGCCTGATACAAAAATCTTAAGAAGTATTGGAATCGATGAAACTGATATTTCTATTGGTATAATTACCATAACGCCACCTGAAGCGGCAGCTATCATTTCTGATATTGCCAGCAAAGCAGGAGATGTTAAAATTGCTTTTATCGACCGTTTTAGTGGTTCGGTTGTTTTAACTGGGGATGTCAGCTCGGTTGAGTCTGCCTTGAAAAAAGGTATCGATGCATTACATCAAAATCTAGGGTTCGATATCCCTGAAATAACAAAATCATAAAAAATAAAATGGTCACACTATTTCAGTGTGCCCTTTTATTTTTTTCTGGGGAAAATTATGAACAAACTAATCAAAAATTTCACTTTGAGTGTCAATAACCTGACTATTTTAATGTATTTAGTCAACATCATTTTCATTGCTTTAATCTTCAATAATCCATATATAACAATCGGCATTTTAATATGCTTACTGTTTACAAGTTGGTTAGTTAGAAAAGAAAAATTTGCCAACTTCATGAAGGGCTCGTTTTTAATTTTCTTATTGACGATGTTGTTCAATTTATTCATTAATCAAAATGGAACGACTGTGTTACTGAAATTGCCTTTAATTGTAGTTTCAACTCAGTCACTTACGAACGCATTTATCCTGGGAATTTCATTCATGAACATTTTGTGGTCGTTTTATATCTATGATGCGTTAACGCATACAAAATTGATTTTCGAAATCTTGTCTAATGTTTTCAAAAGTATAGCCATTATTTTTATCTTAACGGTCAAATTTATCCCTAAAATCATGGGAATATTCAATGATGTCAGACAACTATATAAATTCCGTAACAGTTCTCCTACAAGGAATAGCGGTTTCATTCAGAGAATTAAACAAGGCATGTATATGAATGAAATTGTCTTAAATAAGTCGATTGCTAACTTCATGAACATGTCTGACTCACTTATCAGTAAAGGGTACAATCAAAGGAGACAAAGTTTTGTGCATGAGAACAATAAGTTAAGCGACTTCATTTTGAGAACAATCGTCACAATTTCTATTATTTTTAATATTGTGATGATTACTCAAGGTATTGGGCAAGTTGATTTTGGATCTGGCAATGTTGATTTCCAATTTACTTGGTTAATAGGAATTATTATCTTGCTTAACCTCATCGCAATCTTGTATCCAATAATGATAGGAGAGTTTCATTACTTATGGTGGAAATCGTTCGTTTCGAGAACTACAGTTTCAAGTACTCCAACAGCTCAAAAGTATCGTTAAAAAATGTCAATTTGACCATAAATAAGGGTGACTTTGCACTTATCATTGGGAAAACTGGTAGTGGCAAAAGTACTTTACTTCGACAACTTAAACCAGAATTAGCTTTAGGAAAGTCGGTAGATGGTAAATTGACGTTGTTTGGCGGTGAAAATGACAATGATTTTAGTCACGTCGCATATATTTCGCAGTTTGTCGATAATCAAATGGTCACGGAAACTGCGCGAGATGAGTTCCATTTTGTTTTGGAAAATATGGGAGTAGATGCAGATCAAATCCATTCGAAAATTGCTGAAATTGCCAGTTACTTTGACATCGTCGACTTAATGGACCTTAAGGAAGATCAATTGTCCGGTGGTCAAAAACAAATCATTAATTTAGCTTCAGCATTAATTCTTAATCCAGATATTTTGTTGTTGGACGAACCCACGTCACAGCTCGATCCAATTACGTCAGAGAAATTTTTGCGAATGGTGGAAAAAATCAATAGCGATTTGAACATCACAATTATCTTGGTTGAGCATTCTATTGAGCAGGCGGTATTTTTCGTGAATCGTGTGGTACTGGTTGATAACGGAAGTATTGGCATGGATGAAAAAACTGACTCTGCATTGAGAAAATTATTTACGGAGCCTGATTTCAAAAATTATCTTCCTCAAACTGACAGATTATTTTTAGAAAGCCAGCTTGATGAAGTTTTTCCAAATGTAAAACTTCCGCTAACTAACAGAAGAATGAATCAGATAATTCAGCAACAATCGGATTATCTGAAGTATGAAGACCATATTTCGAGAAAAGGTAGTTCTTCTGAAACTGATGAACTAAGTGTTAAACGTCTGACATTTAGATTTGAGTTTAATGCCCGAAACATTTTGGATGATATTACTTTCAATCTGAAAAAGGGAAAGTCTTATGCGATTCTTGGACCCAATGGTGTCGGTAAAACAACCTTGTTGCGTGTTATTACCAAACAACTAGAGCAGTTGAGTGGCACAGTTTTTATTGAAGGTCGTAAGACAAACAAGATGGGTCAAAAATTCTTTGATAAGTTGTTTATCTTACCTCAGAATCCCTCACTTTTGTTTGTTACAGATAGTGTTCAAGAAGAGATTTCTTATCAGTTACAACAATCAAATGAACAAGTTAATGATGATTTAGTTAATCAATATCTTGAAAAATTTCAACTTACAGAAATTAAAAATGTTAGTCCCTATGATATCAGTGGTGGACAACAAGAATATTTAGCATTAGTAATTGGATTAATTAAGAATCCGGAATTACTCATTTTGGATGAGCCGACTAAAGGGTTAGACCCTAATATGAAACAACAAGTTGCAAAAATGCTTCGCAACTATCAGGAACAAGGTGGAACGATATTAGCTAGTACCCATGATGTTTTGTTTTCTAGTAAATATTTCGACTTTGTTTCGTTAATGTTTGATGGTAGATTGGGAACTTTCGATCCACCAATCGAGTTCTTTCCAAATAAATATTTCTACACGACTGAAATCAACAAGGCGACGCGAGATCAATTTGCGCAAGCTTTGATATGGGAGGATATTGTTAAAAATGAATCGTAAGTTATGGCTATTATTAGTTGCATCAATTGTTATTTTGGTGCTATTAGATGCTTTGGGTAGTAAAAATTATTTACTACTGTCGTTTGTATTATTGTTCGTAACAATGGGAGTCTACTTTTGGAAATTTGAGAAGTCGGGGAAGAATTCTCGTGAGGTTGTATTCATCGCAATAATTTGTGCCTTGGCCGTTGCTGGACGAGTCGTTTTAGCGGCGTTTTCTTCAATGAAACCGGAATTATTCATTTTGATTCTGGGAGCACTGGTCAGTGGTCCTGAAACAGGATTTCTAATGGGAACGATTATTGCCTTGGCTTCAAATATGTATTTTGGACAGGGAGCATGGACTCCTTGGCAAATGTTTTCACTGGGAATTGTCGGAATTATTTCCGGTTTAATGGCGAATAAAAAAGTCTCTATTTGGGTAATAACAGCGTGGGGATTTGTATCTGGATTCTTGTATGGCTGGATAATGGATATCTATTTTATTTTAGGCTTTGTGAAACCGATTACACCCAAAAGTTCAATAGCCGCATTAGTTGCTAGTTTTCCGTTTGATGTCACACATGCAATATTTACAGCAGTTTTGTTACTGCTATTAGGAAAAGCCTGGATGAAGATCTTTCAAAGATACCGGGCTAAGTATGATTTATTTAATAATCAGCAGGAGTGAGAAATATGAAAAAAGCATTTTTGGTTGGTGCCGTGGGCTGCGGTAAAACTACTTTCAAACAAGTAATGATGAATGAGAAGCGTAGTTACGATAAAACTCAGGCAATTGAATATTTTAATAACTTGATTGACTCACCAGGTGAGTTTACTGAGCATCGCCGTATGTACTCAGCCTTGAATGTGACCGCAAATGCTTCTGATGTCGTGGTAATGATGCAAAGTGTTATTGACCACCGCCAGGTATTTTCTCCGGGATTCGCACAGATGTTTTTAAAACCATCAATTGGTGTTGTCACCAAAATTGATTTGGCAGAAAAGGATTCTGATATCGAGTTTGCCAAGAATCAGTTGATATTAGCAGGCGCTCATAAGATTTTTTATATTTCCAATGTGGAGGATCCATCTCCAGAAAATGAGATTCAAGCTTTAATTGATTACTTGAAAGAGGATGTGGTTAAAAAATGAAACCGACAGAAAAAGACGTATTGAATGACATCACAACTTGGATTTTGTCGGCAAATAAATATGTCCATGAGCATCTAAATTCTATTAATGATATTCGTTCTAAGTCAGGTGAATATGACTTAGTTACTAGTATTGATGACGCAGTTGAACAAATGCTCGACAAAAATATTTCCGATAAGTATCCAGAATCACTAATAATTGGTGAAGAGAAAAAGGAAAAAGATTATTCCCAAATCAATAATGGATTAGTATTTTTCGTTGATCCAATTGATGGAACACTTAACTTGGTTAAAAAGCACGATTGTTTTGCAATTATGATTGGTGTTTATTACGACGGGGAGCCCCTGTGTGCCGGTATTATGGACGTTATGAATAATGAGTTGTACTGGGGTGGAATGGAAACTGGTGTCTATTGTAATGACACTAAATTAAATCCTGCTGTCGACTTACCTTTAAGAGAGGGATTGGTTGGTGTTTCTTGGCGTCAATTCTTGAAGAATGCCTTCGAAGAAATTCGAATTGCCAAGAACAGTGCTGGAATCAGAGTTATGGGTAGTGCCGGATTAGAGTTTGTCGAAGTAATTACTGGTAAACATATCGCATATTTAGCTTCATTAAATCCTTGGGATATAGCTGCTGGGAATGTTTTAGTTCAAGCACTAGGTTACAGAATTAGTAGTGTTAATGGTAATTCAATCAACCTTGCCAAAGTGAACCACATTATGGTTGCTAATCCACAAACTTATCGTGATATTAGAAAAATTCAAGCTTATTAGGAGTCCAAATATGAAAATCTACACCCGAACAGGCGATAAAGGTAAGACGAGAATTATTGAACACGATGTCCTATATAAGTCAGACAAAAGAGTTGAATCATATGGAACAATCGATGAATTGAATTCTTTTGTAGGTTTAACAATTTCTGATTTATCTGAAAAAACAATGGTATTTCGTGAAGAATTATTCGAGATACAACAGCTACTATTTGACTGCGGGTCTGATTTAGCTAAGTCGCCAACTCAGACTAAGCGGCCTTTTGTTTTCACTGCAGACAACCACGCAACTGAGTGGTTGGAATCGAGAATTGATGAATATACAAAAGAATTACCGAAAGTTCAGAAGTTCATATTGCCAGGGGGATGTAAGACGGCATCGAATCTCCATGTTGATCGAACTGTCACCAGAAGAGCGGAGCGTTCAATTGTTGATTTGATGCAAGATGAACCTATCAACGAAGAGGTTTTAAAATTCATTAATCGATTGTCAGATTGTTTTTTCACTTTGTCACGTTATGCGAATGTCTTAGAGGGCAGCGATGAAGTTGAATATCGTAACAGTAAAATTATTTTTAGATAATAAATTTTAGGGGAGCACCATATGAACAACACACGTATTAAGAAATTAACTTTTACCGCAATTATTTTAGCTTTATGTATCGTAGGTGCCAATATCAAAATAATGGGTTCAGTAGCCTTAGATTCATTTCCAGCCTTTTTTGGAGCCTTAGCATTAGGACCTGTTGCTGGTGCCTTTCTAGGATTATTTGGACATTTAGTGTCAGCGCTTTTATCAGGATTTCCATTAACTTTACCAGTTCATTTAATAATTGGTTTTTGCATGATGGTAACAATGGCAGTTTATGCATTAATTCGTCGTGGTAAACGTGCATTGGATTGGAAATATATTATTCTTTCCGATGTTGTAGCATACGCATTAAACGTTCCTTTGGAATTAGTTTTGTTATACCCAATTTTAAAACAAGCAGTTTATGTTTACTTTACTCCACTCACAATTGCAGCAATCGTCAACATTATTTTGGCTGAAGTAGTATTCATTTTATTGAAGAAACGTTTCCCAAGAATTTTGGATATTTTCAAAAGTGAGGACAAAAAATAATGTCTCAAGTTAAGCATGGAGGATACGGTCGAGAGCTATCTTCAACAGTTCCAATTGTTGATTTTAGTGCAAATATTAATCCCTTGGGCGTTCCAGAAACACTAATTAGTAGTATAAAAAAGTCACTTCCAAACTTGATTTACTATCCAGATGTCGAATATAAGAATTTGCGTAAAGATTTGGGTGATCTCTATAATTATGATCCTGAGAAAATATGGGTCGGTAATGGTTCAGTTGATTTGATTTTTAATATCATTGAAATCTTGGAATCAAAACATGCTTTATTGTTGGCACCAACTTTTGGAGAGTACGAGCATGCATTTTCTAAAAGTGGGGCGGAAGTACTTCATTATTATCTTCAAGAAGAAAATGATTTTAACTTAGATATGAACAAATTTATCGACTACTTAAATAATCATCACGAAATCGATACGATTTGTCTATGTAATCCAAATAATCCAAGTGGAACGTTGGTCAGTAAATTTGCCATCGACCACTTAGCACATTATTGCCAGGATCGCGGTATTTGGTTGATTGTTGATGAAGCTTTCAACGAATTTATTGCCAAGAAATCTGATTACACTTTTGTCGATAAAATTGACGAAGACGACAATGTTGTAATTATCAAATCTTTAACAAAATATTTTGCAATTCCAGGCTTACGTTTAGGTATGGCTTTGTTGCCAAATAAACAATTTCTAAATACTTTAGTGGATTACTGTGAACCTTGGTCGGTCAACACATTTGCTGCTGAATTAGGACCTGAAGTGTTTAATGATAATGAATATGCCAAAGCTACTGCAAATTGGTTGTCAGCCGAAAAGTCATATTTAGAATCGGAATTATCTAACATTTCTCAAATTAAGATGTATCCCTCTGCAGTTAACTATTACTTATTGAAATGTGATTCCGTTGATTTATACAAAGAGTTGCTTAATAAGGGTATTTTAATCCGAAATTGTGACAACTATCTCGGCTTAGAAAATGGTTACTATCGAATTGCTGTGAAATCTCATGAAGAAAATCAGCAATTAGTTAGACAATTACAAGATCTATTTAGGAGTTAACTATGAAGAAATTTTTAATTGCAGGGGCAACGAGTGGTGTTGGTAAAACTAGTGCAACGCTAGGAATTATTTCAGCGTTAGTGCAACGCGGGTATTCAGTCCAGCCTTACAAAGTCGGTCCTGACTATGTTGATACGAAATTTCATAGTCGTGTTTCTGGCCATGCATCACGTAACGTCGATGATTATTTAATTCCTGACGATGATACCTTGAAGTATTTGTTTGAAAAAGATACTCAGGATATCGATCTTGGTATCGTCGAAGGCGTTATGGGTTTATACGATGGATTAGGCAGCGATAAGGATGCTCATTCAACAGCCTCTATGGCAAAAAAATTAGACTTACCAGTGATTTTAATTGTCAGTGGAAAATCTATTTCAACCTCAACTGCGGCCGTGGTTAAGGGTTTTGTGGACTTTGATTCGGAAGTAAATATTGCTGGCGTAATCATCAATAATGTTATGAGTGAAAATCACTTTAACTTAATCAAAGCTGCTGTTAATCGTTATTGCCCTAATACTCCAGTACTTGGATACATGAAATTTAATAAAGAACTTGAATTACCTTCAAGACAATTGGGACTAGTACCTGATGATGAAGTCGATTCAGTTGATAAAAAGATTCAAGGATTATCAAAAATCGTTTCTGAAACGATTGATTTAGACGCCATTTTAAAACTTGCTAGTTCCAGTAAACTCGAGTATCAAGGTACATTTGAAAATGAAATAAATAAGCTTCATCCCAACAAAATTTCCATAGGAATTGCTAAGGACGAAGCTTTTAATTTCTATTATCGAGATAATTTAGAATTGCTGGAAAATCTTGGAGTAAAACTTGTCCCATTCAGTCCAGTTGCTGACAAATCTTTGCCCGATGTAGATGCGTTATGGCTGGGTGGTGGATATCCTGAAGAAAAATCGCAACAGTTAGCCGACAATACTTCGATGAAGCAACAAATTCGTGACTTCTCAAATGCTGGTAAGCCTATTTTTGCTGAATGTGGTGGATTGATGTATTTGGGTAAAGACTTGAACAATGAAGATGGTAGTCGACATGAAATGGCTGGAATTTTTGATGGTTCAAGCCATATGACTAAACGACTGAGAAAATTTGGATATTGTCAGGCAATACCTGAACAAGACTGTTTCATCGGAATTAAGGGTTCCACTGTATATGGTCATGAATTTCACCATTCGACTTTCGAACCAAACTCGCCCGAGTCATTGAAAACAATTTTGACGATGGAAAAATATCGTGATGGCGTACTTGCCAGTACTTGGGTTGGTGGTTATCAATACAAGCACACGTTTGCTAGTTACTTACACATTCATTTTTACCAAAGTGTTGAGTTAGCTAAGGCAATTTTTAAGTCGATGGGAGTCCTATAAATGAATATCATTTTGATGACGATTTTCGGATTCATACTCGATCTGATTTTGGGGGATCCATACAGTTGGCCACATCCTGTCAAATTGATTGGTAAGTTCATTGACCATTTGGATAGAAAAATTGAATCCAATGAATATCCGGAAAAAGTTCAGTTTCAACTGGGAATTTGCCTCTGGATCACTGTTGTTGGTGTTACTGGTTTAGTGACGGGGTTAATCATGTATCTGGCTCATTTCAATTATTGGGTCTATATGATTATTGGAACTTATCTTGCTTACACAACTTTGTCGGTTAAAGGACTGGCATTTGAAGGTAGGAAAATAATCAAGTCACTAAAAAAGGAAGACATCAAAACAGCTCGCCACCAGCTTTCAATGATAGTTGGTCGAACAACTGATGATTTAGATGAGGAAGAAATTTCCAAAGCTACCATTGAAACAATTGCTGAGAATACCAGTGATGGTGTGATTGCTCCCTTATTTTATTTGTTGATTGGCGGTCCGGTTCTGGCAATGATTTATAAGGCAGTCAATACATTGGATTCGATGGTTGGTTATAAGAACAAGCGCTTTAAAAATATCGGTGAAGCATCTGCCAAAATTGATGATGTGTTTAATTTCATTCCTGCACGTCTGACCTGGGTATTAATGACCTTCACAACATTTGTCATGAGACTCAATTTTAAAGAGGCCTGGCAAGTTGGAAAACGTGATCACAATAAGCATCGCTCACCAAACAGTGCATATCCTGAATCTGTAGTCGCAGGTGCACTTGATCTGCAGCTTGGAGGTCCGCATGTGTATTTTGGTGATGTGGTTGATAAACCTTATATTGGTAACGATTCAGGTAAGACTGCCACAGTTGCTGATATACGAAAGACCATTCAGATTTTATATGTTACCGCTTGTATTACATTAGTTGTATTTTGTGCAATAAGATTAATTTTCGTTTAGGAGAATAACTTTGAAAGATAGAAAATACATTAAAATTCCCAACAAAATAACTGATAAAAGTTTTGAAATGATTCAAGACGAGATCAATGAAACTCGTCCTGATTATAAATTTAATTCTGAGATTGAAGCAGCCATTATCAAACGTGCAATTCACACAACCGCCGATTTCGATTACTTGGATACATTGAGTTTCACAGGGGATGCAATCAAAAAAGTTAAACATGTTTTAACTCATCAAGGTGTAATTTACACTGACACAACGATGGCGCTATCGGGAATCAATAAACGTAAGCTCGAAGAATTAGGCGTTCAATATCATTGTCTGATTGCTGAACCAGCAACCTTCAAACTGGCAGCGGACCGAGGTATTACTCGTTCGATGGCAGCTATTAAGTTAGCAGCACAGGATGATACTGAAAAAATGTTTGTTGTCGGCAATGCTCCAACAGCATTGTATAAGATCATTGATATGCAACAAGCAGGTAAGCTAGATGCAAAAGTTGTTATCGGTGTCCCAGTAGGTTTCGTTGAGGCTAAAGAAAGTAAAGTTGCTCTGGATGAAAGTGAAATTCCATCAATCGTAAATATTGATCGAAAAGGTGGAAGTAACCTAGCTGCAGCATTAGTTAATGCAATTTTGTACAACCTAGATATTATCGAAGGAGACTAGTCTTATGGTTGAAAAAAATGAACAAGTTTACGTTTACTATAACGGTAAGCGCCTTCGAAAAGGTTTTACTACGGGAACAACTGCTACCGCTGCTTCAGTCGCTGCTTTAAAAATTTTGTTAACCCAAAGTCCACTTGAGGAAATTACTGTTAATGCTGCCAATGGACAAGAGGCTGAATTTCAACTGGAAAGTGTTGAGTTCGATGAAAACAAAGCCAAAGTCGGGATTAAAAAAGATGGTGGTGATGACCAAGATGCAACTCATGGAATGATTGTCTATTCCACAGTCAATCTGAGGGATGATAATCAAGTCACTTTAGATGGTGGCGTAGGTATTGGTCGAGTCACTCAAAAAGGCTTGGCTAACCCTCCAGGGATGGCAGCTATCAATCCAGTTCCACGAAAGATGATTAAGCAGTCAGTTCGAGACATTCTCGGAGAAAACCGTGGTGCTGATGTCGTTATCTCGGCGCCAGAAGGTGTTGATATTGCAAAATTAACTTACAATCCCAAATTGGGAATTGTTGGTGGCGTTTCGATTTTAGGAACAAGCGGTATCGTCACACCAATGTCTGAAGAGAGTTGGAAGCATTCAATTTCCATCGAAATGAATATTCATCGAGAACGCGGCGATGATGAAATCATTTTGACACCGGGAAACTATGGCGAAGATTTCACTAAAAATGTGCTCGGACTACCACTAGATAAACAAGTTCAGATGAGTAACTTCGTTGGTTATGTGCTGCATGAAGTTCAGCGTCTAGGATTTAAACGTGTCTTAATGGTTGGTGACTTAGGCAAGTTTATCAAAGTAGCTGGTGGCATCTTTTCAACACACAGTAAAGATGCCGATGCCAGGGCAGAAATAATGGTCGCAAATCTGGCTTTGTTAGGAGCACCTCAACAATTAATCAACGATGTTTATAACAGTCTGACGACTATCTCAATGGTTGACTATATCGACAAAGCTGGCTATCAAAAAGTTTATCAACAAATTGTTGATCGAATTAAGTATCGTTCTGAGAAATTACTAGCACATAGACAACCACAAGTTGAAATTGATGCAGTAATTTTCTCTGGTCAAAAATTTCTAGCAGCTACTGACAGTCTGGAGAATATTAAGGAGAACTGGAAATGATTACAGTTGCCGGTATTGGACCAGGGTCAGAAGATTTAATGATAAACAAAGTTTCTCGAGTTGTTGAGGATGCTGATTTAGTGATTGGTAGTCAGAGACAATTAGAACTTTTTCAAATCGATGATGCTAAGAAAATGGTATTGCCTAAATTGATGGTGCTCAAAGATTTCTTACTTAAAAATATTGACCAAAATATTGTGCTGCTTGCATCAGGTGACCCATATTTATACGGCATTGCCAATTGGATCAAGCGTGAGATCGACAATCAAGAAGTTGAAGTAATTCCCGGAATTAGCTCAATTCAATATTTGTTCAACCGGGTAGGTATTCCGATGAATGATAGCTATTTAACTAGTAGCCATGGTCGGATACCTGATTTCGATTTTTTACTGCAACATAAAACAATTTGCATGGTGACAGATGACAAGATCGGACCATATCAAATTGCCCAAGAGATCAAGCAACGGCAACAACATCGAACAATTTTTATTGGTGAGAATTTAAGCTACCTTGGCGAAACTATTACTAAAACAAATGAAAAAGATATTAAGAATCGAAAATACAAAATGAATGTGGTGTTGATTACCGATGAAGGATGACTTATTTATTCGCACAAAGGTGCCAATGACTAAAGCAGAAGTTAGAAGCATTAGTCTTGATAAACTGCAATTACAAGGCAAGAAGACGTTTTTAGATATTGGTTCGGGAACTGGTAGTGTCAGTATGCAAGCGGCTCTCGAATATCCAGATTTACAAATAACAGCTTTAGAAAAGAATCTCGATGCAATTGATATTAATCAAAAAAATATCAATCATTTCGGGATCCAAAACATTGATTTGAAAGTTGGGAATGCTCCAGCAGATTTACCTAATAAAAAGTTTGATGGAATATTTGTTGGGGGATCTGGTGGTGAGCTTCCCAAGATAATTGATTATTCATATCAACATTTGAATGATCAAGGGATGCTTGTTTTGAATTTCATATTGAACGAGAACGCATTTGAAGCTATCCAGTATTTGGAAAAATCAGAATTCATCGATTTAGATGTCATCCAAGTTGCTGTTTCAAAATGGCATCAACTTGGCAAAGGGCACTACTTCAAGCCACAAAATCCAACTATCATAATTAGTGCACAAAAGGGAGAAAACAACTAATGGCAATTGTAAGTTTTGTAGGAGCGGGTCCTGGAGATCCAGATTTAATCACTTTAAAAGGTTACAAGAAATTACAATCAGCAGACGTCGTGATTTACGCTGGTTCACTGGTAAATAAGCAATTATTAGACTATTGCAAAAAAGATGCAGAAATTTACAACAGTGCTGAGATGGATCTACCAGAAATCATTGACCGCATGGATATATCTGTAAAAGCAGGTAAAGATGTTGTTCGTTTACAAACTGGGGACTTTTCAATTTACGGTTCAGTCCGTGAACAAATTGAAGAAATGAAGAAAAAGGACATACCGTTTGATTTCGTACCCGGTGTAAGTTCATTTCTTGGAGCTGCCTCACAAATGGGTGTTGAGTACACTGTTCCAAAGATTTCGCAAAGTGTCGTTATTACCAGAATGTCTGGACGTACTCCTGTCCCAGAAAAAGAATCAATTCAGTCATTTGCTAAACATCAAACATCAATGATAATTTTCCTTTCAGTTCAAGGTGTCCGAAAAGTTGTCCGTGAATTGCTTGAAGGTGGTTATCCAGAATCAACACCAGCTGCCGTAATTTATAAAGCAACTTGGCCAGATGAGAAAATTGTTGAAGGTACGCTAGCAGATATTGGCGACAAGGTTAAAGAAGCTCACATCACTAGAACTGCTCTAATTATGGTCGGCGAGTTCCTCGGTGACGAGTACAATTACTCACATCTCTACGACCCAACCTTTACTACTGGCTTTAGAAAAGGTAAGAAAGATGTCACAAAATAAATCAAAAATTGCAATAGTATCAATTACAAATACAGGCACTAAACTAGGTGCCTCTGTGAAAAAAGTTTTGTCAGATCATGATGTCTTACTCTACGCACCATCAAGAATTGCTGATGCCAATGTCGATGTCTCAATCGAAAAAGGTGAGTTTACAACAACTGTTCAAAACTTATTTACAGAAATGGACTGTCTAATTTTAATTATGGCAACGGGAATTGCAGTTAGAACAATTTCCCCAGTCATAGAAGACAAGACGACCGATCCAGCTGTTTTAGTAATCGATGAATTAGGTAAGCACGTAATCAGTTTATTGTCAGGACACGTTGGTGGAGCCAATGAATGGACGACTCAACTTTCTGAACAATTAGGTGCTGATCCAGTAATAACAACGGCAACGGACACTGAGAAGGTGGCTTCAATCGATGTGTTGGCCAAACGACTTAATGCCTGGTATCCCAATTTTAAAGAAAATACCAAACTAATTAATCGCAAACTGGCTGAACACGAAAAAGTATATTTGTATGTTGAAGACTATTTCTTAAATGAAATTCCAACTTTGAATGGCTTTACAAAGATACCTAAAGATGAAATTTCTGAATCTGATGACGCACCAATTGTCATAGTTTCAGATCAAACCGACTTTGAGAAACACGACAATGTTATTCATGTCGTTCCTAAGTTGAACGCTTTAGGTGTTGGTTGTCGTAAGAATGTTACTTATGAAATGATGCAGACAAATTTTGCATTATTTATGAGCATGCATCATTTAGCGTGGGATTCAATTGCAGTTATCGCTTCAATAGATGTCAAACAAAATGAAGCTGCTATTCAATATCTTGCCAACACATTACATGCCGAAACTGAATTTCATTCAGCTGAGGAATTATCCGAAGTGGATATTAATTATCCATCTTCAGAGTTTGTTAAAAAAACAGTTGGTGTTGGAAATGTGGCTTCGTCGTCAGCTAATTTTGTCAGTGGAAATGTCGTTTCAATTGAACAATTTAAAGGAAAAGAAATCACCATGGCCTTGAGCCATAAATAATGGAGGAATCATATGTTATACGTTATTGGAATTGGACCAGGATCAAGAGAATTAATGACTCAAGAAGCTATTGACGCCATCGATAAAGCTCAAGTTATCGTCGGTTATAAAACATATTTGGCTATCGTTGCTGACATGATTGGTGACAAACCAACTATTAGTAATGGTATGCGTGGAGAAATTGAACGCTGTGAAAAAGCTATTGATGAAGCTGAGAAGGGGCAAGATGTCGCAATTATCTCGAGTGGGGATGCCGGAATTTATGGTATGGCTGGACTGATCTTAGAATTAGTCGATAAGCGTGATAGTGATATTAAAGTAAAAATTATTCCTGGTGTAACTGCCAGTATCGCAGCTGCCGCTCAACTTGGTGCGCCATTAATGAACGATTTTTGTCACATTAGTTTAAGTGATCATATGACTCCTTGGGATGTTATCCAAGACAGAATTGACGCTGCTGCTAAATCTGATTTCGTTATATGTTTGTACAACCCTCGTAGTCGTGAACGTCCAACATTGTTACGTGAGGCCTTGAATATCATTACTAAATACAAGTCCGAAGATACAGTGGTTGGTATTGGTAAAGACGTCGCACGTGAGAACGAGATTGAAAAAATCACAACTATCAAGGATTTAGATGAAACTGAAATTAATATGACAACAATTGTTATTGTTGGAAACAAACATACTTATGAATCACATGGAAAAATGATTACTCCTAGAGGTTATGAAAAGAGGCTATAATTTATGATTTTAATGATGGGTGGAACTACTGAAAGCCTACAAATAGCTGATTTTTTGGAGGAGAGTCACGTTGATTTTATTATTTCAGTTGTCTCACAATACGGTGCTGACTTAGCGTTGAAACATCATGATAAGGTAAATGTTGCCGCCATGGATACTAATCAATTGGTTGAATTCATTCACAATAATGACATCAATTTAATTCTTGACGCCACACATCCATTTGCCAAAGTTGCATCGCAAAATGCTATGGATGCTGTCAATCAAACAGGTATCAAGTACATTCGCTTCGAGCGTCAAAATACTTATGAGAATGACAAAAATATTGTCTTGATGGAGGATATTGATCAAGTTTGTAATGCATTGAATAAGACTACTGGCAACGTTTATCTCACTACTGGTAGCAATACTATTGGGGACTATATCGATAGACTAGGGGTTGACCGAATTCACGTCAGAGTGCTTCCTGTTACTCGTGTGATGGAAAAGTTGACGAGGTTAAATGTTCCAGCAGATCGAATTGATGGGATGCGCGGTCCTTTTGAAAAAAGTTTGAATATTGAACTACTCAAACACGCTAATGCGACAGCTTTGGTTACTAAAGAGAGCGGCAAACAGGGTGGTATTAATGAAAAAATTGAGGCTTGCCAAGATTTGAATATTCCTTGTTATATCATCAAGCGTCCTAAGCTAGATTATCCGGTAGAAGTTGACAATCTGGCTGATTTAAAAACGAAAATGGAGGAACTAGCATGAGTAATGGCTTAGTTTCACTAGTTGGAGCAGGTCCTGGTAATCCAGAACTGCTAACTATTAAAGGCAAAAGAAGAATCCAAGAGGCTGATGTAGTCATGTTTGATCGACTAATTGATCCCTCTATTTTGTCGTATGCTAGTTCAGACGCTGAACTAATAAATGTTGGTAAATTACCTCATCATCATAAAGTTAAGCAGTCTCAAATCAATCAGATGTTAGTTGATTTTTCCCTTGAAGAGAAAAAAGTTGTTCGTCTAAAAGCTGGAGATCCGTTTGTCCTCGGACGTGGTGGTGAAGAAGCACAATTCTTGAAGGTAAATGGAATAAATTTTGAAATTGTACCTGGTTTAACTAGTGCAATTGCTGGATTAGCTGCTGCTGGAATTCCTGTAACTCATCGAGATTATGCTTCAAGTTTCCACGTTATTTCCGCTCATTTAAAAAAAGAAAATGGCAGTTTAGATTGGCCTAACATTGCACATCAAGAAGGAACTCTGATTTTCTTGATGGGAATGGAAAATCTTGATTTGATTGTCGGACAACTTTTAAAAAATGAGAAATCTGCAGATACACCTGTAGCAATTATTCAGTGGGCTAGTCAGTGGCGCCAAAGAGATTTGACTGGAAACTTGGATAATATCCAAGCAAAAGTTCAGAAATCCGGAATTGGTTCGCCAAGTATCATCGCTGTTGGGGATGTCGTGAAGTTACACGACGAAATCAATACAGTATTACCACTTTTCGGTAAAAGAATATTAGTAGCAGATAATGGTTCAAAACGACTGATTAATGGTCTTCGTGATAATGGCGCTAGTGTTGTCACATATCGTCGTGGAACCAATGAAAAGACTATATTTGATATTGGAAAGATTTTGAATTATGAAAATATTTTCTTCGAAAACTTTCCAAGTTTTGAAACATTCATCGATGAATTAAATGAGAAGAATCGTGATATCAGAACAATAGGGGACACTCGACTTTTGGTCAAGTCAACAAAGCTTGCCAAAATGATCAAGGATACCGGAATTATTGTCGACGATGTTATTGATGCAGAAGAACTAGCAGTGCTCGATAATGTGGCAATCATCGGAGGAGCTGGTTCACACAACCTTGGAAAAGATAACTTTTTCAAAATTTATCAACGAAATACTTCATCCAATAACAACTTAGATTTCGACACTTATACAGAAATGTTATTTATTAGCAAGGTTGCTGTGACTGATTTGATGGACAGTATTGATGTTGAACAAGCTGAGTCGATTAAATCAATTAAGGCTCTCGCAATGGGTGAGTCTGTTCAAGAATTGTTATTGAGTCAGGGTTTCACCAACGTAAAACTTGTTACACCAAAAACAAATGAAGTTATTAATGACCTTTTGGAAGGAAAAATTTAAATGAAAAAAACTGCCATTTTAGTTGTCAGCTTCGGGACGACATACGCTGACACTCGTAAAAAGACGATTGAGGCAACTGAGAATGCAATTGCTAAGAAATTCCCAGACGCTGATGTTTTCCGTGCCTTTACCTCAAACATTGTATTGAAACGGATTAAAGAAAATGAAGGCATTTCAATCGATACACCACAGGTTGCAATTGAGAAGATTCGCTCACTTGGATATCAAGAATTGTACGTTCAATCACTCCACATCATTCCTGGACATGAATATCATTTGATCGTTAAATCGTTGAAATCATATGCAGACGACTTCGAAAAATTTGTGATTGGTAAACCACTATTGACAAGTTTAGTTGATTATCGTGGTGTCAAAGATTATTTGATTGGAATGAAATCTTTAGCACCTGATGAAGGTGTCTTATTCATGGGACATGGAACAGCAACGGATATTGCCTTTACAGCGTATGGTTGTTTAGATCACATGTTAATGGGAACTCGCAACTATCTAGGAACTGTTGAAAGTTTGTCTGACCTAAAAATGGAAATGGCTCGCATGAAACAAGATGGCATCAAAAAAGTTCATTTATATCCATTCATGCTAGTTGCTGGAAATCACGCAAATAAAGATATGGCTTCAGATAATGAACATTCATGGAATTCAATTTTACAAAAAGAGGGATTCACGACTGAGACTCATTTAGTAGGTTTAGGTGAATCAGAATTCATTCAAAATCAATTTGCTAAACACTTGCGTCATGCAATCAGAGGTGTTGAGAATGACTAAATTTTTTGGAATCGGCGTTGGCCCTGGTGACAGTGACTTGATGACTGTTAAAGCAACTAAAGCAATCAAAGAACTCGATATTCTCTATACGCCGATTGCGCGTAAAGGGATGAAGAGTACAGCTTTAAGGATTGCTACACCCTTTGTTGACGACTCACTTGAAATTAAAGAACGCAAATTTCCAATGACCAAAGATGCTGATGAGCGTCAAAAAAGTTGGCAATTAGTGGCTGATGAAGTAATTGCCGATGTTAAGTCTGGCAAAAATGTTGGGATGTTAACTCTAGGTGATCCATCTGTTTACAGTACTTTTAGCTACATTCAAAAATTGGTTGAATCTCAAATTGAGATTGAAATTGTTGCTGGTATTTCATCTTTTTCACAAATTGCTGCTACGTTAAAACAACCACTGATGTTAGATGAAGAGAGCTTAACTGTAATACCTGCAACAAAACCAACAGAAGTTATCAGCAAATTCATTGACGATAATCAAAATATTGTAATTATGAAGATTTCAGCAAAATTTGATGAGATTTTTGATTTATTAAATCAAAAAAGCTTGTTAAATAATGCCACAATCATTTCAAATGCTTCAATGGAAAACGAAAATATTATCCAAGTTTCAGAATTGACAAAACAAGCGGAAATTCCATATTTTTCGACTATGATTATAAAAAAGTAAAACGTTTTCACTAAAATGTGAAAGCATTATCAACCTTTTGTTTAATATTTTTACTTTATAGCTTTATCAGCTTAATATTCTGGTAATATCGAAAATTTTAAATCATACTAATAAAGTGTTCAAAAAATCACAATTTGAGGGTACATGTATGAGAAAAGTTTTTAGTCGCATCGGAGTTTTAAGCAAAGATTTTACCGTCCAATGTATGTTGGTTATGGCTGTCGGCTTTGCTATTGCACCTGGAACAGTCTATGCCATGCATATCATGGAAGGTATGTTACCCCCTAAATGGTGTATTTTCTGGTATGCAGTTAGTGCTCCATTTTTTATTTACGGTCTTTATAGATTGAAAAAAATCACACAAGATAGCAGACAGAAGAATACGAAGTTAATGTTTGCCTTGTGTGGGGCTTTTGTGTTTGTGCTCTCTTCACTGAAGCTTCCATCAGTAACTGGTTCGTCTTCACATCCAACAGGTGTTGGTTTGGGAACTGTAATGTTTGGGCCTGGAGTATTAGTAATTATGGGTGTCATCGTGTTGTTATTTCAAGCGCTGTTGCTAGCTCACGGTGGACTTACAACCTTAGGTGCTAATGCATTTTCAATGACTATAGTTGGGCCAATTATCGGCTACGTCGTGTTAATTATTTGTAAGAGATTACACGTTAATAAAAAAATCAGTATTTTTCTTTGTGCATTTTTTGCCGATATATCCACCTACGTGACAACAGCTAGTCAGTTGGCAATCGTCTTTCCTGATCCAAATCATGGGTTTTGGGGTGCCTGGTTGAAATTCATGGGTATTTACGCTGTCACGCAAATTCCTCTAGCAATTGCTGAAGGATTACTAACGGTTATCGTTTACAACTTGATCGTCAGCAATAAGCTTTGGTCAGAGGAGGGCACATTACTATATGAAAAATAAGAAGCAAAATATTATTTTGATAATATTAGTGATTTTACTCGTCACTGGTCCATTGATATTTGTTCAAAGTGGTCACTTTGGTGGTAGTGATGATAAAGGTACGGAACAAATTAAAAAGAATGACCCTAGTTATAAAGTTTGGGCACATCCACTCTGGACACCACCATCTGGTGAGATTGAAACGTTACTCTTTACACTTCAAGGAAGTTTGGGAACTGGTATCATTGCGTATATTTTTGGATATGCTCGTGGTAAGAACAAATCACAACGTGAAGCTGAACAACTAGCTGAAGAAGAGACGTCAAATCATGTTAGTGATTGATAAATATGCCTATGAAAATCGAATCGCAACTTATAACGCATGGTGGAAAATTCTGGTATTCATTATCGGTCTGGTTGGAGCATTTCAACCAATAATCTGGCTAAAATTTTTAACAATGTTAGTAATTTCAACTATCACAATCTATGTGACCGAAGTATCGGTTCATCGATATTTGAAATGGTTTTATCCAATCCTGCCATTTCTAATCCTTAGTATTATTGGAATTGTGGTCACAGTTGCCGCTAAACAAAGCGTAATGTTCTGGTCAATTCCAGTAGGTTCCTCATACTTAGGTATTTCGAAAGTTACACTGCATCAAGGATTGGTGCTTGGGGTTCAAGCACTCACAGCAATCGTGTGTACATATTTCTTGGCACTAACTACTCCATTTCAGCAGTTGATGAAAGTATTGCTGCAGTTACATTTGCCAAAATTATTTGTTGAACAAACAATGTTGATTTACCGTTTCATCTTTATTTTCTTAGATGAATGTATGCGAATATTTCATGCTCAACAACTGAGACTAGGCTATTCGGGATTTAAGAATTCACTTGAATCAGTCTCCATTTTGTTAAAGATGCTCTTTATGCAAGTTATGATCAAATATGAAGCAATGCAAAACAGCCTAGAGATGAAATTGTTCAACGGGGATTTTGATCTGAAATGAGGTTAATAAATGATTAAGTTGGAACATTTGAATTTCGGATATGACAGTAAATCCCTACAACTTGAAGATATTAATATTGATTTCGGAAAGTTTGGGCAGGCGATTGGACTTGTTGGTCCAAATGGTTCTGGTAAGTCAACGTTATTTAAAAATATTGTTGGCCTTGAGAAACCAACTTCTGGAAATGTTTTCTTTGATGGAAAACAGCTGAAGTACAACAACAAGAGCCTTAGACATCTGAGAACGCAGATTGGCATGGTTTTTCAAAATTCAGACAATCAAATTTTTTATCCCAATGTTCAAGAAGATGTAGCTTTTGTTTTACGTAATTTAAAATTAGACGAACAAACTATTCAAGAACGATTAGATTGGGTATTTAAGAGTTTAGATATTGAAGATTTACGAGATCGACCAGTTCAATATTTGAGCGGTGGTCAAAAGAAACGAGTTGCTATTGCAGGGATTCTAGTTATGAAGCCGAAATGGATTCTGATGGATGAACCTACAGCTGGACTCGATTTTGATGGTAAAGAACGTATGAAAGATTTAATCATACAAATGTTAAATGATGGCGAGCATTTAATTATTTCCAGCCATGACATGAATTTTATGTATGAGGTTTGTGATTATTTCTATGTTCTTAGTCACGGTAAGGTCATTACCGAAGGCAAGAAAGAACAAGTTTTTGAGGACGATAAAGCAATTCAAGAAGCAAAATTAGAGGTTCCTTACATTGTTAGGTTGCATCGTGAACTTGGATTTCCTCTATATGAGAATCAAGCTCAAATGTATGCAGACACAAATTTGAAGAATTATGTTTCAGGATATGGAGAAAAACTATGACTGCAAAATCAATAATGTTTCAAGGAACAGCATCAGATTCAGGTAAGAGCTGGATGGTTGCTGCTCTTTGTCGTTATTTGGCTCAAAGAGGCGATAAAGTCGTTCCTTTCAAGTCACAAAATATGGCATTAAATTCATATATTACTGCTGATGGACAAGAAATGGGACGTGCTCAAGTATTTCAAGCTGAAGCTTCCGGAATTTTGCCAGATGTCAGAATGAATCCTATCTTGTTAAAACCTTCAACCGACAGTGATTCACAAGTTGTTGTTAATGGAAAGGTGCTTGGCGACATGAGTGCTGCACAATATCAAGAATTCAAGCCACAACTTCGTGGTGAGGTTACTGATACATACAATAGTCTAGCTAATGAATATGATGATGTAATTCTTGAAGGTGCCGGTAGTCCAGCTGAAATTAATTTAAATAAACGCGATTTCGTTAATATGGGTATGGCAGATATTGCTGACGCACCTGTAATTTTAGTTGCTGACATCGATAAAGGTGGCGTTTTTGCATCTATTTATGGAACAATAAAACTGTTGCCTAAAAAGCACCAAAATAGAATTAAAGGAATTATTATTAACAAATTCCGTGGAGACGTTTCACTACTTCAAAACGGGAATGACATGATTGAAGATCTTACCGGTGTTCCAGTTCTTGGTGTAATGCCATATTCATCTGTTCAAATAGATGATGAAGATAGTGTTGCTTTAACGCGCAAGAATAAAGTAATGGACGTCTCAAAAGATTTGGACATCGTAGTTGTTGTGCTGCCTAAGATTTCTAATTTCACTGACTTTAACAGTCTGGCAATGCATCCAGATGTATCAGTTCGATATGCTACGAATGCCAATGAACTTGGAACACCAGATTTGGTCATTATTCCGGGAAGTAAAAATACTAATGAAGATTTAGCTTTCTTGAAAGAAACAAAATTTGACACAGCCATCCAAGCTTTACACAGTCGAGGAACTTTCATTTTTGGTGTTTGTGGTGGCTACCAGATTCTTGGTAAAAAATTGATTGATGCTAATGAAGTTGAGTCAGATATCGAAGAACAAGCTGGCCTTGGATTACTAAATACAACAACTTATTATGAAGACACCAAGACGACAACTCAGTCAAAAGCTACTATTGGTGACCTTAAACTTGACGGCTATGAAATTCATATGGGGCGCACAGTTCTTGATGAGGGGACTCAACCACTAGCTCATATTTATCAAACAAATGGTAATGAGACCGATCATATGGATGGCGCTGTAAATGATGACAAGACTGTTTACGGTACTTATCTTCATGGAATTTTCGACAATCCCGAATGGACCAGAGGTTACCTAAATCAGATTCGTGAGAGCAAAGGCTTGGGACCATTGAAGAACATTGTTGGTTCATTGAAGGATTTCAAGGAAACTCAATATGATGAATTAGCAAAAATTTTCACTGAAAACGTTGATGTTGACCGCATTCTGGAAATTATGGATGCGTCTGAAAAGGTGGAATAACTATGTATCCAATTATGGTTAATTTGACCAATCGTCCAGTAACAATTGTTGGTGGGGGTAAAGTTGCCTTTAGAAAATATAAAAAATTAATTAATGATAATCCCAAACTGACAGTTATTAGTCCTGAAATTGATTCCAGATTTGATTTAGACAAAATTAATTGGGTTGAATCTCGATACAAAAAATCATTAATTCGAGATGCTGACTTGATATTAGCCTGCACAGATGATGCAGAAGTAAATCAAGCAGTCTATCAAGATGCTACAGCTAATCAATTGGTTAATAATACAAGCAATAAAAAAAATTCAGATTTTTATAATGTTTCAACTGTTGAACAAGACGGATTTGTTTATTCAATTTCGAGCAATGGGAAGGACCCGTTTGCCACAAAACAAAAACGTCGTGCATTAGAAGAATGGTTACGAAATAATTAAACAGTATTGGAAGTATAAATATGTTTATAGTTTGCGTGGGAATAGATTATAGAACTATGCCAATTGATTTACGTGAACAAATCACTTTTGATAAGGAAGAACTCGAAAAAGCTCATCAAGCTTTATCAGATGAGAAGAGTATTCTTGAAGATGTAATCTTATCTACTTGTGAAAGAACTGAGATTTATGCAGTTGTCGATCAAGTTCACACAAGTCGGTATTACATCAAGCGCTTCCTATCAAATTGGTTTGATTTTGACATGGATCAATTAGCAGATTATTTAGTTTTAAGAACAGGCGAGAAAGCTCTTCGTCACTTATTTGAAGTTGCTTCAGGTTTAGATTCACCAGACGTCGGCGAAGCCCAAATATTAGGCCAAGTAAAAAATGCCTTCTTCACTGCTCAAAAAGCTGATACAGTCGGTGTCTTGTTCAATCATTTATTCCAACAAGTTATCACCTTTGCAAAATGGACACATTCTGAATACAAAATAAATGAGCATGCCGAAACATCAACTCAAGCGGGAATTCATCAGATAAAAGAAAACTTACAAACACTCGATGATAAAACTCTGACGATAATCGGAGCGGGGACCATGAGTCAACAAGCCTTGTTAAATACATCAACCATGGGCTTTGGGAAAACTATTCTAGTCAATAGAACTGTTTCTCGCGCTGAAAAAGTCGTTGATGAGATGGACTTAGATGTAGCAGTTAAACCACTCGACAAGTTGCCAGATATACTGACCAACTCGGACGCTGTTATTTCAGCTGTTTCCGTTAAACAACCTATTTTTTCAACCGAATGGGTTAATCAAAACAAAGAGAAGTTGAACAACATAACTTTTGTTGATCTTGGTGTGCCTCGTAATTTAAGTACATTCAGAGAAATTAGTAATTGCGATTACTTTGACATGGATGGATTGGCAAAAATTGTTACTGATAATCATGATGAGAAAATGCATCTGGTCAACGAAGTAAAACAGCACGTTCCCGATGAAGTTGAGGATTACTTTTTATGGCAGAAGAAACTTAATGTTGTTCCGGTCATTAGACAATTGCGTGAACAGGCAGTTGATATTCAATCAAATGTCTACGACAGCTTGTTGAAGAAATTGCCTGATTTAGATGAGCATGAACAAAAGGTAATTAGAAAACATATGAAAAGTATCGTCAATCAGATGTTGAAAGAGCCAATTAAAGAAATCAAAGAGATTTCAACTTCTGAAGATGCTGACAAATATTTAGACTTATTAAAAGTGATTTTTAAACTAGATGCATAAGGAGAATGCTTTGGAAAACACAATAAAAGTTGGAACCCGCAAAAGTAAGCTAGCAGTTTGTCAGACAAAATTAGTAATCAACATGTTGCAAAAAAAATATCCCGATAAACAGTTTGAATTGTGCTACATCACGACTGAAGGGGATAAAAATTATTCCACTGATATTAAAATGATTGGTGGAAAAGGTTTGTTCGTTAAAGAAATTGAGCAATCATTGATTGATGGAAAAATTGATATTGCGGTTCATAGTTTAAAAGACTTGTTACCAACTACTCCTGAAGGCTTGTTATTATCGGGAATTCCTAAACGTGATTCTCCATTTGATTGTTTGATTACAACAAAAGAACTTCACTCAATCGCAGATATTCCTAAGGGCGCCAAGATTGGCACAAGCAGTATACGCAGGACAGCTCAACTCCATCATCTGAGGTCTGATATTGAAGTTGTTCCAATTCGAGGAAACTTAGACACACGAATCCGTAAAATTGATGAGCTTAATCTGTTTGGTGTCATAGTTGCTGAGGCCGGTAAGAACCGTTTGCAAGTTGATATTGGTAGTCATCATACATTCAGCTTGCATGACCAAATATTACCTGCATCTGGGCAAGGTGCTTTGGCGTTAGAATCCCGAGCTGATGATGAAGTGATAAATGGCATTATTAAATCCATTGATGATGTTGACACGAGATTATCAGTTAAGTTGGAACGACAACTTTTGGCAGCCTTTGGTGGAAGTTGTAATTTCCCAGTTGGAAGTTATGCGCATGTCGATGGTTCAAACGTCACCTTACATGCAATGATTTCATCTTATGATGGATCTGAATGGTATGAAACGACTGCTACAAAGCCAGTTTCTGAGAGTAACGATTTAGGCAATGAAGTTGCACAGGAATTGCTGAATAGTGGGGCAACAAAAATTATTAAAGAAATAGAAGGAAGTAATAACTAATGATTAAATTTGATCGTCACCGTCGTCTAAGAACAAGCGCTGCTATGCGTGATTTGGTAAGAGAAACTCATGTTTTAAAAACTGATTTGATTCAACCTGTATTTATTGAAGATGGATTGAATGGCAAAACTGAAATTTCATCAATGCCAGGAGTATTCCACTTTGGTATGGATTCGGTCTTAGATGAAATCAAGGAAATTGTTGATGATGGAATTCAAGCAATCATCTTGTTTGGTCTTCCAAAAGATGAAGATAAGGATGAATTCGGAACTGGTGCTTGGAGTGACGATGGTATCGTTCAACAAGCTACACGTCTAATTAAGAAAAATTATCCCGATTTAATTGTCATTGCTGACTGCTGTATGTGTGAATATACATCAACAGGTCACTGTGGAATTGTCCGCGATGGATATGTCCAAAATGATGAATCTCTCAAGTACATTGCTAGAACTGCTGTTAGTCAAGCTAAAGCTGGTGCTGACATTATTGCACCATCAAATGCAATGGATGGATATGTTGCTGCAATTCGTGAAGGACTAGATAACGAAAACCTAATTAATGTTCCTATCATGTCATACGCTGTTAAATATGCTTCAAGTTTCTATGGCCCATTCCGTGATGCCGCAAATTCCTCACCTAAATTTGGTGACAGAAAGTCATACCAAATGGATCCTGCTAATCGCTTGGATGCTATGCGTGAAACAATTAGTGACGAAAATGAAGGTGCTGACTTTGTAATGGTTAAACCTTCAATGGCATTTTTGGATGTTATGCGTGAAGTTAAAGATCAAACTAAGTTACCATTAGTTGCTTACAACGTTTCAGGTGAATACTCAATGATTAAGGCTGCTGCACAAAATGGTTGGATTGATGAACAAAGTGTCGTTTATGAAACACTAACTTCAATGAAACGTGCCGGTGCTGATTTAATCATCACTTACTTTGCAAAAGACTTTGCTAACTACTTAGATAATCAAAAATAATTTTGGGGGATAATAATGACTAGTTTTGAAAATTCAATTGCAGCTTACAAAGAAGCTGTTAAATTAATGCCAGGTGGGGTTAATAGTCCAGTCCGTGCATATAAGAACGTTGACATGGATCCAATTTTTATCGAACGAGGTAAAAATCAAAATCTCTATGACATCGATGGAAATTCATACATTGATTATGTTTTGTCATGGGGACCATTAATTCTTGGACACGCTGACGATACAGTTATTGCTGCATTGAAAGATACAATCGACAAAGGAACAAGTTTTGGAGCTCCAACATTATTGGAAACAAAGATTGCTAAGTTAGTTCAAAAATTTGTTCCTTCAATGGAAATGATGCGCATGGTTTCTTCAGGTACTGAAGCCACTATGAGTGCAGTTCGACTTGCTCGTGGATACACTAAGCGCGACAAAATTGTTAAATTTATCGGTTGTTATCATGGTCACTCTGACTCATTACTAGTTGATGCCGGTTCTGGTATGGCTACATTTGATATCAATACTTCTCCTGGTGTACCAAAGAACGTTGCTCTCGAAACATATACAGTTCCATATAATGATGAAGCCGCTATTACAGACTTATTCAAACGTCATGGTGACGAAATTGCTGGTGTTATCGTTGAGCCAGTTGCCGGTAATATGGGATTTGTTCCTGGTCACGAATCATTCTTGAAGACACTACGTAAATTGACTGAAGATTATGGCTCAGTGCTAATCTTTGATGAAGTTATGAGTGGATTCAGATGTGACATGAAGGGTGCACAACACTTGTATGGCATCACTCCAGACTTGACTACTTTAGGGAAAGTTATTGGTGGTGGACTACCAGTTGGAACTTTTGGGGGAAAACGTGAAATCATGAAGAATATTACTCCTGATGGCAAGGTTTACCACGCAGGAACATTATCAGGTAACCCATTAGCTATGATGGCTGGTATCAAGACTTTGGAACAACTCAATGAAGAAAAATACGCTGACATGTCAGCAAAATTAGACAGATTATGTACGGCTCTTAAAGCAGCCGCAGACAAAAATGGAGTTCCATTTACAATTCGCCACCGCGGTACAATGTGGGGCTACTTCTTCAATAATGGTCCAGTTGAAAACTTTGATGATGTACAAAAGTCTGACAAAGAGTACTTCACAAGATTTTTCCAATATGTCATTAAACGTGGAATTTACCTTGCACCATCACCTTATGAAACAAGCTTTATTTCAACAAAACATACTGATGCTGATATTGATAAAACAATTGAAGTGTTCAGTGATGCTTTTGCTAATGTCCAAAAATAAGAGGGAATTATGACCACAATAAGCCATCAATATCGAGATTTAACTATTACACCTATTTCTGATCAAGAAGATATCGTAGTAAGCTGTGATGTCAGCGCTGGATTTGGTAATCGTGAATATGACATCGTCAAATGTTCACCAGAAATATCAGTCTCACTAACGTTACGAACAGCTATGCTGGAACTGATTTCATATGGAGCCGAACCTATGACAGTTGTCGACACATTGAGTGTTGAATACAATCCGACTGGGAAGAGAATTATTGCTCAGATGAAAAAAGACATGGTTGAAATGGGCTTTCCTGATATTGCGATAAATGGTAGTACAGAAGATAACCTCGATATTCAAATGACTAGTGTGAGTGTGACCGTGGTTGGCCGTGCTCGTCATAAGAGTCCATCAACATTTAAAAATCTTTCGGTATTTCAATTGGGAAATCCATATATGGGTAATGAAGTATTAGCTAATCTACATTCAATTTTTCCAGTTAGAGATGCCATTGATTTGAGAAAGAATAATTCCGTAGTAGATATGATTCCAGTAGGGTCAAAGGGAATCGAATATGAGCTTGGCGTGTTAACTGAAACTCATGATTCAAAGCTCGAACTGGATTCACACATAGATCATGACGAAATAAATAAGACTGCCGGTCCGTCGACAGTTTTATTAGTTGCTGTCGATGAGTCACTTGAAAAAAGTTTTTCTAGTTTCAATCCAGATTTGAAACATGTCGCATGGTTGAGGAAATAATATGGAACATTTAATTATGGTTACCGGTGGCTCTCGAAGTGGCAAATCAGAGTTTGCCGAAAATTTATATAGTCGTGATCAAGAAGTTTGTTACATAGCAACTGGAATGGTCAATCTTTCTGATGCTGAAATGACTGACAGAATTCACAGGCATCAAGAGCGTCGTTCTGATATTTGGACAACCGAAGAAAGATATCATCACATTGCTCATTATATGGATAATTCGAAAATTGAATATTTTTTGTTGGACGATGCAACCAATATGATTACTAATTTATTTTTCGACTGGGTGAATCTTCAAGTTGAGGATCATCCAAAGGATTTTGATGATTATGTAGAAAATATGACTAGTAAAGACATAGATATTGTTTCCGGCCTTATCATGCAACAGTGGAACAATATCATTGAAATTAATAGCCGTCGCAACAAGACGTTAGTTGTTGTAACTAATGAAGTAGGGTTAGGGATAGTTCCTGCAAACAAGCTATCACGTGTATTACGAGATATTTATGGAGATGCCAACAAACTAATTGCCAGTTGTGCAGATGAAGTTTGGTTTGTTGTCAGTGGTATTCCGAAAAAAATTAAGTAGAGGTAAGGCTTTGATAACATCGTTGATTTTATATGGACAATTTTTTACTCGAATTCCAATTCCTGTACCGATTGATGAACCTCAAGAAAAATTTAACAAGGGAATTCAATACTTAACGCTTTTCGGACTAATATTAGGAGCCTTAGAAGCATTGGTATTCTGGGGATTAAGCTTTGCTTTCCCAACATGGCTTTGCTGGATATTTCTCTTAGTTATTGATGGAATGATTACTGGTGGATTTCATCTTGATGCCTTAGCTGACACCGCTGATGGGATGTTCAGTTCTCGCAACAAAGAAAAAATGTACGAAATAATGAAAGACAGTCGTTTGGGTACGATGGGTGCATTAGCATTAATTTATTATTATCTCATCATGATAGGCACAACTTATTTTATAAGTGGTCATTTAAGTGTTTTGCAAAATGTCTTTCTCGCGGCAATCACAATTATGAATACCAAGACTGGTATTTCACTTATCTTTCTTAGAATTACTAATTCTAAGAAAGAAAAGGGCCTGTTAAAAAGTTGGGGAGAAATCGCTCCATGGCGTGCTATTGGTAGTCAAATTTTTGCAGTTATTGTTATTTTTCTAGCCCTTAATTGGAAAGGCTTAATAGCATATGTAGCGGCTGCATTATTCGTACTGGTGTATAAACATTGGATCAACAAGCAATTAGGTGGATTCACAGGTGACACTTTAGGTGCCTATGCCAGCATCTGCCAAGCAATATTTCTAATAATCTTCGCCGCGGTGGTAAAACTATGAAATTAGTTTTAGCTAGACACGGTGAAACAGAGTGGAATTTACAAAAAAAGTTTTATGGAACTTCCGATGTAAAACTTGACCAAAAAGGTCTTTATCAAGCTAATCACTTGGCGTCAACGTTAAAAAATAATAAGTGGCAATTTGATATTGGATATTGCAGTGGCTTAATTCGCACACTCCAAACTATCAAACCATGTCTGTCAGGGAACACTCAGGTAATTCAACTCCCTGATCTAAACGAAAAAGGTTTTGGTAAATGGGAGGGTCTAGATGCTAATGAGATAGAGGCGGCCTATCCGATCGAATGGCAGAAGTGGTTGAATCAACCTTTTGACTATATTCCACCTGAAGCTCAGGACTTTTATCAGTTTTCTGATCATGTAAAAAAAGCTATTAATCAAATTATTGATGATAGTATTAAAAATGATTATCAAACTATTTTAGTGGTTGCTCATCTCGGTGTCTTGCGAGTGATTGACCAATACTTATTGAATGACACTCATGAATTTTGGAATATTCACTTTGATGCCGGATATTACACCGAATTCAGTAGTGATGACGGACAAAATTTTAAGCTAATTCAAAGAAATGTAGGGTGATTTAATGGCAACATTGATTACTTATCCAGAAGACAAATTTGATGAACAAATGTTAGCGGGTCTCGATAAATGGAGTCCGCTTTTTTTGCCATTGAAGCGTATAGAGTATCAACAATGGACCAAGTCGGACTACAAAACTATTGACCAGTCCGATTGCATCGTTGTCACCAGTATGTTGGCAATACAAGCATTGTTAAAATCTGATATATCGACCGATAAGCGAGTTGCGGTGCTGAGCGATAAAGCAGCTAAACTGTTAAGAAGCTTTCATTTTACTAACCTAATTATTTCTGACGTAGAAAATAGGCAATCATTAATTAAGAAGCTTGACGATGAATTCACCAGTCAAAACGAACTTGTATTTTTAAAAAGTAACCTTGCTGCTGATTTGTTTGTTAATGCGCATGTTAATAATATTCTTGCATATAAAAATGTTTGGACAGATGTGGACCGTGATAAAGCACTAAGAAAAATTGGTAGTTCTGATTTTACAAAGGTTTTGATAACGAGTCCTTCGGCATTTTATCGTTTTGAAGAAATCGAAGAAATTATCCCGATGCAATTTATGTCTGCTAAATACTACACTTTAGGACCATCTACTCAAAAGGTGATGCAAAGTCTAGGATTTGATGCGTACGCTCCTGCTCACGAACGTAATGTCTTGAAACAGGTTGTCTTGAAAATGACTAGGGAGGGTAATATAAATGGCTAAAGCACTGATCGTTTATGCAACAATTACAGGAAATAATCAAATGGTCGCCGACATTTTGGCTGATCAGCTTGATGAACTCGGAGTCGATGCTGTGGAAACGGAGATGAGCCAGACTGATCCATCTGATTTTCAAGATTATGATATTTGTATTGTCTGTGTATATACCTATGATGAAGGTGCATTGCCTGAAGAGGGAATGGACTTTTTTGAAGACCTAGCAGATACAGATTTGACCGGAAAATATTATACCGTCCTAGGGTCTGGAGATACATACTATGGAAAGTTTTATAATGTTGCCGTTGATAAATTCGACAAACAATTTGCTTCCACGGGTGCAAAGTTAGCAACCGATTGTCTTAAAATTGAGTTAGAACCTGATGAGTATGATATTATGAATATTGCTAAAGTAGCGAAAGAAATATCAACAAAATTATAATATTGCGAGGCAAATCAATGAAAATATATACAAGAACTGGTGATAAAGGTAAGACTAGAATTATCGGAAACGACGTCATGTTTAAATCTGACAAACGTGTTACTGCCTATGGTTCAGTTGATGAATTGAACTCACTAGTTGGTATGGATATCGCCAATTTAAGTGATAAAACAAAGGTATTTGCTGAAGAACTAACTGAGATTCAACAATTGTTATTTGACTGTGGAACTGACTTAGCCATTTCACAAAATGATACAAAGCATGAATTTATTTTTACAGAAGATCACAAATATGTTGATTGGTTGGAAAAGAAAATCGATGAATATACCGAAAAAGTACCCAAGACGCAGAAGTTCATTCTACCTGGTGGATCGAAAACAGCTTCATCATTGCACTACACAAGAACTGTAACTAGAAGAGCTGAAAGACAAATTGTTTCATTGATTCAAGACGAACCTATTAACGATTATGTCTTGAAATTTATCAATAGACTGTCAGATTACTTCTTTGCCGCTGCTAGATACGCCAATGTATTAGATGGTGTCGAAGATATTCAATATCGTAACAGTAAACCAGTATTCAGATAAGAATCAAAAGGAGAAAGGCATAATTAGCTTGTTTCCTTTTTTATTAGTCAGCTCGTAACAGAGTCATAGAAGTTATAGTCTAATATGGATTGACATTTCAAGAGTCTATAAATGAATCTGATAAACCAGTATGTTACTATTAATTTACTTTATTAAATATTCGTTTCAGGTATCAATTAATTCTGAGGGGATTAAAATGATTAAATTCGAGGATGTCACTAAGGTATACGGTGATCAGACAGTCTTGAAAGACTTAGACTTGACCATCAACGCCGGCGAGCTTTTCGTGCTTGTCGGTCCCAGTGGTAGTGGAAAAACTACTTCTGTCAAAATGATAAATCAATTGATTAAACCGACTTCGGGGAAAATTGAAATCGATGGTAAGAATATAAACGACTATGACTTACAACAATTACGTTTAGGAATGGGCTATGTATTACAGAACATTGCACTATTTCCAAACTTAAATATTCAAGAAAATATTGGCATTCAGCTGGAGGAATTGAAAGTTCCTAAGGAAAAACGTATTGCTCGTGCCAGAGATTTATTGAATCAAGTTGGCTTGGATCCGGATTTATACGCAACTAGAATGCCAGATGAATTGTCTGGTGGCGAACAGCAGCGGGTTGGTATTGTTAGAGCACTTGCCACGAATCCAAACATTATCTTAATGGACGAAGCGTTCAGTGCACTTGATCCAATTTCAAGAACTCAATTGCAGGACATCCTTTTGGATTTACATTCGAAAGCTGACTACAATATGACGATTGTTTTCGTTACTCATGATATGAGAGAGGCATTGCGACTAGGTTCTAGAATTGCCGTGATCAAAGATGGTGAATTACAGCAGGTTGGGACTCAAGAAGAAATAATGAACAAACCAGCCAATGAATTTGTCGAAAGCTTTTTTGAAAAAGTGCAAGATCAAGAGGTTGCCACTGTGGGTAAAATTATTATTCAAGGTTATGGTCAAAAGGTGGACAATCCTAGCAATGCAACGAGAGTCGAATTTGACTCTGAAATACCGGAACTAATTGCTACTTTGCGAAAGCATGAAAGAGTGACAGTCGAATTTCACGATGCAAACTATATCCTCAAGCTCGATGATGTCTTAGATTTCATCGAGAACAAGGAGGCTGCCGTTGAATAATTTGATGAATATCCTCAAAACACAGCACCAAGATATCTTGAATTCAGTTGGGCAACATTTAAGTATCTCACTGATCTCATTATTAATTGCTGCTGTAATAGCGATTCCTTTAGCAATATATTTGAGAAGATACAAAAAGGTAGCTGAAGTAGTATTACAAATTACTAGTATTTTTCAGACGATTCCCAGTTTGGCACTGTTAGGAATTTTGATTCCGTTTGTAGGTATCGGAACAGTTCCTGCAGTAATTGCATTAGTTGTCTACGCGGTTATGCCGATTTTCCAAAATACTTACACTGGTTTCACCTCGATTGATCCAAGTTTAGAAGAGGCAGCCTATGCATTTGGTTTGTCGAAATATCGAAGACTGACAAGAATTGAATTGCCTTTAGCAATGCCACTAATTGTTTCAGGATTGAGAATTGCCATGGTCATGATTATTGGTACGGCAACTCTTGCAGCTTTAATTGGTGCCGGCGGTCTAGGTACATATATCTTATTGGGAATTGAAACCAACAACAATGCCTTACTAATAATTGGTGCTGTTTTGTCAGCAGCATTAGCATTGATTTTCTCTGCATTAATTCGGTTCATTGGTAAATTATCATTTAAAAAAATTATGTACGTCTTTGCCACTTTGCTAGTGCTTTTTGGTGGCTGGGGGATTTATTCCTCAGTTAGTAAACCACTATCTACAATTACCATTGCAGGTAAAATGGGTAGTGAACCAGAGATTTTAATCAACATGTATAAAGACTTGATTCAACAAGAAAATCCCAAGCAAAAAGTTGAATTGAAGGCTAACTTTGGTACTACTAATTTCTTATATAAGGCGTTAAAAGCTGGTCAAATCGATGTTTATCCAGAATTTACTGGTACTGTCATGGAGACACTGGTCAAAGCTCAAAATTATGGCAAGAATCCAACCAAGATTTATCAGCAAGGTAAAACAATGCTAAAGCAGCAGGATAACCTAGATTACTTATCACCAATGAAGTATCAAAATGGTTATGCACTAGTTGTCTCAAAAGATTTTGCCAAGAAGTATAATCTCAAGAAGATTTCTGACTTGAGAGCTGTCCAGGATCAAGTAAAAGCTGGATTTGATATCGACTTTTTCAACCAAAAAGATGGTTATCCGGGGATCAAGAAACAGTACAATATTGATTTTGCCGATACTAATACCATGCAACCAAGTATTCGTTATAAGGCAATCGCCTCAGGCAAAGTCAACTTGGTAGATGGTTACACAACTGATCCACAAGTTCAGAAGTATCATTTAGTCGTACTTCAAGACGATAAACATTTCTTCCCACCATATCAAGGAGCACCCCTAGTACGTAATAAAGCACTAAAAGAACACCCAGATATGAAGAAAGCTTTGGATAAGTTATCAGGTAAGATTTCGACTAAAGATATGCAGAAAATGAATTACCAAGTAACTTTCCAACACAAGAAAGCTAAAACAGTTGCACATGATTATTTAGTTGAGCATAAATTATTAGACAAATAAAAAAAGTGATATCCGAAAGGGTATCGCTTTTTGCGTGTCTTAAGATTGTTCGACAAGTTGTCCAGCAACTGCTGTATCTGGAGGTGTGAGCTCCAGGATCTTGTCGCCTTTGGAAACTTTGGTAGCAATTTTAACTATGTCTGAAAATTCATTTGTATTGGTAATGACAAGCATAACAGTTGGATCATATCCAGCTGACTTAATTTCATCGACATCAAATGTTCCTAGAACGTCACCCTTTTTGACGATGTCACCTTGCTTAACATTTGAAGTGAAATACTTACCTTTTAAGTTAACAGTATTGATACCAATGTGAATGAGCACCTCGGCACCAGCTTTTGTTTTCATACCGTAAGCGTGTTTTGTAGGGTAGGCAACTGTTACAGTACCATCAGCGACAGCATAGACATTACCGTCAGTAGGTTCAATTGCAGCTCCTTTACCCATTAACTCAGCTGAGAAGACATCGTCATTTGTATCTGACAGTGAGATAACATTACCAGATACTGGTGTGATAATAGTTTGAGCACCAAGCATGGCATTTGAAACTTTGTGCAATTCGTCTTTTTTACTTAATTCAGTTATTTTTCCGTAAATAAGGGTAATTGCAAATCCAAGTACCATACTGAATAAACTACATAGAATGAATGGAATATACGAATCAGTTGGTACTGACAAGAAACCAATAATTCCAGTAACACCTAGTGTATTACCGACAACGTCATTTAATCCTATAAAGATACCTGCAATACCAGAGGCAATCATTCCGCAATAGAAGGGGTAGCGCATCTTTAAATTAACACCGAAGATGGCAGGTTCGGTAATGCCCATTAAAGCGGAGATTCCAGACGATGTGGCAACTCCACGTTGTTTCTTACTTTTGGAAAGGAATAGAACTGAAAGACAAGCACCAGCTTGAGCCAAGTTTGCAATTGTGACGATAGGGAAAATAAAGTCACCACCTAGATTAGCATTGGATAAAATCTGAGTTTCAATCGCTGGCAAACTTTGCTGGAGTCCGGTGATTACAAGTAATGGATATAGTATTCCGAGTATTGCTGATCCAATAAATCCTGAGAAGTTATAAACTGCAACGGCACCTTGCAAAATGATGTTAGATAGATTGGTAATAAGTGGACCAACAGCCGCGAAAGCAATAGCACCAACAACAAAAATTGTAATCATAGGTGTAAAAATATAATTCATTGAGTTCGGCATAATTTTCTTTAGAAGTTTTTCAGCATTAGCAGCAACCCAGGAAATAACGATTGCTGGAAAGACTTGACCTTGATATTCAACTTGCTTAAATGACGAGCCTAGTAAATTTGAATAAGTCATTTTACCAGAACTCATGAACATGGTTAAATCAGATCCGTTCAAGAGATGCGGCATAATCATCGCCATACCAATAATGGCACCAATATAAGCACTACCACCAAATCGCTTGGTAGCAGTAAATCCAACCAGTGCAGGTAGGAAAACATAAGGGGTCATACCAATTAATTGCATGTAACCAACAATTCCCTTGATTTGCGGAAAAGTGTCGACAACAGAATTAGCACCAAATAAGTTACGTACGGTCAATAATGTAAATAGTGAAAGTAGTAAACCACCAGAAACGATAGCAGGAATGAGTGGAATAAAAATATCTGCCATTAACTTAGTAAACGAAACAATAATATTTGGTTTTTTATTATCAACCTTAATTTCTTTGATCTCATCTGGAGACATTTCCTTTAGATGAGTCTTTTTGATGAGCTGACTATAAACTTGCTCAACCCGTCCCGGACCAATAATGATTTGATATTGGCCATCAATATAAACAGTTCCCTTAATATCCGGACATGCGTCCAGTTTTTCTTGATTAATTTTAGATACATCTTGGACAATAAGACGTAATCTAGTGGCACAGTGGGATGCGGCAACAAAGTTATTCTTGCCAATAGCAGAAATAATCGTGTCAGCAACTTTGCTATAGTCCATAGTCAACCTCCCTAATTAATGAAAATAATTAATACTGTTATCAATTAAATTAATAATATCAAATTAATTTGATAGTTTTTTGTCACAGTTAATTAATTTATCTTTCTAAAATTGTATTGTTTTTTTACTCTTATTTTATCGTATTACTTTTTTATTTTATTTACAGGTTTAATGATTGGAAATCAAAGAATTTTTTAGTATAGGATGCAGTTTTTTGATGTTCACTGTCGTTCTCCGGTCAAGTTCTCTGGGAGGATGGGAACGCTGTGATGCGATTTAAGGGAACGTATGAGCTAAAGCTCATGCGCAACAGTCATAAAGTTGGCTACGCCTACGAACAATAAGGATGTCACAACCCGAAAAATCTAAAGACTCGCATTTTGTCTAAGATTGCCCGATGGCAATCAAAGACAAACGCCACGGCTGCCCCCCCAGAGCACTTGACCTGCGAACTGGGGAGGATCAAAAATCTTCTTCTTGTGTGTGGTGAGGTTCACTGCCGCACTTCGTGCTAAGTTGGTAAACCAGTTCACTCCAATAATCCATTTAAATCATCTTGATAATTTGTAAGATATCAGTGAAACACCGTTTTTGTCTTTGAATTTACTATTTAAAAGTAACTTCAAAAAGCAAATGGTGCTTGTTTTCCATACAAGAAAATGAGTTAGCCTCAGATCCAGCCTGGAGGTAAAGTTCGGCGGGGGCCCGAGCCGTGGCGTTCATGTTTGCCTGCCAAAGGGCAGGCTTACATGAAAACCGAGTTCCGAGATTTTTCGGTCCGTGAAAAAGCTCGGAATCGTGTTCACAGCGACCACGGCCCCCGCCGAACTTTACCGGAAGGCGGAAGTGAACCATCTACTAAAACCAACTCATTTTTGACCAAATTTCTTTAGGATTGTTAACCCGCATACATCTCAAAATCACAATATAATTGAAATTGTTCAAAGTAATAAATAAATAATTAAATTGAGATATCAACAAAAGGAGAGATGAACATGCTAGATACCGAATACTCAACCGAACTGCATCGTCTTCATAAAATTGGTCCCGTAGACATACCACATATCAATGGAGTGAAAATCATTGTCAAAGATCGTTTGGATGCACATACTTATGATCCAAATGTTCTTCAAAGTGTTAAAAAGCTGGGCGATAACCCGGTTATGTCGAAGGATTTGAAGAGTTTACGTGCTGGTTCACATGCTGATATCGATGCTCAAATTAACTTTGATGATATTGAAGTTACCGATGAAGAAACTCGGGAAATGGGTCGGGCCGTTCATTACTTAAAAATTTTCAAAAAGGGTAATGAAGATTCGAATAAAATTTTAGTTTATGTCCATGGTGGTGCTTATTACGGTGGAAACGCTGAGGATACTGAGATTCCGCTTAGAATTATGGCTAAAACTTTTGACGGTATCATTTATAGTGTTGATTATGGTCGTTGTCCTGAGCATCCATTTCCTTCTTCAATTCTTGATTGTTTGGCTGTGGTTGCAGATGTCACTAGGGATAATGATAATATCACTATTGCTGGGGATTCGGCCGGTGCTTCAATTGCGCTTGGTGTCAGTCAATTAGCTCATGAGTTGGGTGTCTGTGATATTGATAATCATATCTTATTTTATCCGACTGTAATTCATGGTTCCAATCTTGAAGGACCACTCTGGGATGACAAAAAAATTTCAATTATTCCTAGTGAGCGAAAATATTTGCATGCTAATTATGTGCAATTTAAGCAACTTGATAGAATCATGACAGGATTTTATTTGAATGGTAGAGATGTTAATTTGCATTCGCCAATTATTTCGCCATTATATGCGGATCCGACTTTATTCAAGCGAGTAACAATTCTAATTGGTGAGTTTGATCCATTCAGACTTCAAGCTGAATCATTTGCTGAAGAGGTTGGAACTGCTGGTGGAGATGTTACTTTCATTAGATACGGTGGAATGGGACATGCTTTCTTGAACTTAATTGGTAAATCTGCCGCTAGTGAAGATGCTTTAAAGGAAGCCGTTTTGCATGCATAAAAAAAGAGATTGGAATTTTATCCAATCTCTCTTTGTGTACATTTAATTTTTAGCTTCAATTTCTTCAACTCTGTCGTGCAATTGAGTTCTTTGTTTACGCAATTCTTTCATAGTTAAGTTCCATGTTCCAACAAGAACTAATGTTGAACCAATCCAAGCAAGAGGGTTGGCCATTGCTGCTCCTAAGAATCCGAATGCTTTAATAAGAACAACACTAGCGAAGATACGCATAATCAATTCAGCAATACCTGCAATGGTTGGGGCCTTTTGATTACCCAATCCTTGCAATGTATATCTGACGATAAAGAGAATTGATAGTACAAAATACATTGTTCCGTTGAAGTTGAAATATGTTTGAACTAAGTTAAGAATCTTTGGTTGGTAACCACTCATGAATAGTTTGGAAATATCTTTTCCAAAGAAGACAAGTAAGATACCAATTGTGGCACTCGATCCAACGGATAAAACTATTCCATCTTTGACACCTTTGAGAATCCTTGAATATTTTTTTGCTCCAAGATTTTGGGCAGTGTAGTTTACCAACGAGATACCGAAACTCATGGCAGGAAGTGTAGCAATCTGTTCAATTCTACCTGCGACTGTGTAAGCTGCAACTGCTGATGCACCTAAAGTATTTAGCATGAATTGGAGGATGATAGCACCGATAGCAATAATCGATGATTGAAATCCCATTGGCATACTAATACCGAGTAAGTGCTTGATTTCAGCTTTATCAATCACAAAGTCATTTCGACTCAAAATCAAATATGGTATTTTAGCACGAATATATACATATAAAGTAATTAGAGTAATTGTTTGTGCGGTAACAGTAGCTAAACCAGCACCGGCGACGCCCATGTGGAATACTAAAATAAAAATAAGTTCTAACACAATATTTAAGATAGTGCTTACGATTAAGAAGAACAGTGGAACACGAGTATTTCCTAGTGCACGCATTGTATTTCCTAAAAAGTCGAAACCAACAAATGAGAATATTCCGGCAAAAATCATTTCAAGGAAAATGAATGAATCATGTATCAATTCCTTGGGTGTTTGCATAACTACAAGTAATGGATAGGCGATTATTACGGCGATTACCGTGAAAACTACAGTAATACCAAGGTAAATAATGATACCAGAAGCAAAACTTTTCCGAACGCCTTGCATATCACCAGCACCGTATCTTTGCGCGGTCAAAATCGCCAGCCCACTGGTTATACCTTGTGCAAATCAAATTACCAGTGCAGTCAGTCCACCGGTGGCACCGACAGCAGCCAAAGCATCAACACTAATTGTTTTACCAACAATTAATGTATCAATGAAACTGTAAAACTGTTGGAAGAAATTTCCTAATAATAGCGGAATCGTATATAAAAAGATAGCTTTCATAGGTCTTCCAGTTGTTAGATCAATCATCGACTAGCCTCCTTTCATTTTTCATTCGAATATTTTAACACTAGTTTGATGAAACTTGCTGTAAATTGTATTGAATAATAGAATTAAGACAAGAAATTAAAAATATTTATTTTAATTATCAAGATTTTAAGAAAAATATCTGTTAAGGTTAAAGGGAGCGTTAATAGTGAAATTTGTCCCGATTCATGCTAAAACATAAGCAGGGGAATGGGATAATTTTTTTAAATTATCACAAACACAAATCATTTAACCTAATCAGAAAGGGATGACATTATGAAAAGCTATAAGGGAGTCGTCTTTTTTGATTTAGATGGAACTTTGTTTGACGACGATAAAAATGTATCTGATCGAAATTTGCTATCGTTAGACCTACTCAGGGAAAATGACTATTTGCCTGTCATTGATACAGGCAGAAATCAATTTGAAATTCAGGATTTAATCGACAAAGGAAAGTTTGACTCCTTTATTACCGCAAACGGAAGTTATGTAGTTTACGAAGGAAAAGCAATCGATGTCCAAGAAATCCCACAAAAAATAAACGCTAATATCGTCCAATTTGCTAGCCACTTTAATGAAGAAGTAGCATTTTACAACAACGTAGGTTGTGCAGTAACAGGTGGCAATCAGATGGTAACCGACAATTATAAAGCTTTAGGTCTAAAAGAAGTAATCGACCCAGATTTTTATAAAAATAATGTAATAAACTTTACGTTCGTATATACACCAGTAGGTGAAAATGATCATCAAGCCAAATACGAAGAAATATTCGGCAGTGATTTAACCTTTTACCGAAATAATCCCAGAGGCTTAGACGTAGTATTAAATGGAGTCTCAAAAGCGGCCGGAATAAGAAGCCTAATCAAACACGCAGGCCTAGAAGGTCTACCAACATACGCCTTCGGAGATGGAAACAACGACATCCCAATGTTCAAAGAAGTAGATAATCCAGTAGCAATGAGAAATGGACTAACAGTAGCAAAATCAAACGCAAAGTATATCACAAAAGAAGACAATAATCACAGCGGAGTTTATTTCGAGTTGAGAGAGTTGAAATTAATATAAAGCAGAGCGCAAATTGACATGCCCTGAAGACGGAGCACAAGACAGAAAAGACGGAGGGGGCGAAATCCCCCCGCAGTCTTTTCAGCCTTGTGTGCAGTCTTCAATGTCAATTTGCGCGTTTAAGCAAAACTAAAGCAAAGCGTTACAGCATGTTTAGCACAACTAAAGTGGGTGCGTAACACCCCGCAGCTTTGTCCGGCTTATATGCAGTATCCAGTGTTTATTTGTGCGTTTACGCAAAACTAAAGCAAAGTGTTACAGCATGTTTAGCACAACTAAAGTGGGGGCGAAATCCCCCCGCAGTCTTTTCAGCCTTGTGTGCAGTCTTCAATGTCAATTTGCGCGTTTAAGCAAAACTAAAGCAAAGCGTTACAGCATGTTTAGCACAACTAAAGTGGGGGCGAAATCCCCCCGCAGTCTTTTCAGCCTTGTGTGCAGTCTTCAATGTCAATTTGCGCGTTTAAGCAAGACCCGAGTGAATCGACCAGTAATACATAAAAAATAATAGGTACAGTACAAACCAAAAATTTGCACTGTACCTTTTTTAATTAAAAAAAGACATCTCAATCGAGACATCTTTCCAGTTTTTACTCTATTTAGCAAAATCCAATTTCTTACCAGTATTATAATTAATAGTTTTCTCTTCATCGGCATTCAATGCAATTTGCTCGCCTTGAACAAGGATATGAGAATCCTGGTCAGCTTTAACAATAATCGTATCAGTTGAAACTGTGAAGTAGTAGTGGATATTTCTAAACAAGAAGTTGAATTGTAATGTGTTCCAAGTATCAGGGAAGTTAGGGTCAACTTCCAACTCATCACCTCTGAAGTCGACACCGGCAAAGTATGAAGTGATAACATTCAAAGTTGCACCCATAACACCTAGGTGAATACCTTCAGCAGTCGTACCACCTTGAATATCATAGTAATCACTCGTTAATGCCTGGTAGAACAACTTCCATGACAACTCTTTGTCATTAACCTTCAGAGCCAACATCGAGTAGACGATTCTTGAAAGAGTTGAACCATGAGTAGTTCTTTGTAGGTAAAAGTTGACATTGTCTTTAATGAATTTTTCTGGATTTTCAACAGGGTATCCCATATCCTTCAAAATTCCCATGAATGTACTTTCACGTAGGTTATACAATCCCATCAATGCATCAGCCTGTTTTGCTAATTGATATTGATCAGGTGAATCGCCTTCGGCTTTAAGAATACGGTCCATTCTCGAAATGTCACCGTATTGACGTCTGTAGTAATCAAAGTCAATGTCTTTAAGTTTGAAGTAGCCTTCGAATTGACCAAGAATTCCGTCTTTGTTGAATTCCAACTTCAAATCATGACCAATGCCATCCATACTGTCGATATCATCTTGAGTAAAGTCAGCACGTTTCAAGTTTTCATCAATATTAGCTTGTGGTTCTTTGTTAAGAAGATAGGTAATCTTGCTGAAGAGCCAACTGGTCATAATGTTTGTGTAAGCATTATTTTTCAAACCAGATTCTTTGGCATCTGGATAACCTTCGTGGAACTCATCTGGACCCATAACATTTTCAATTGTATATTTCTTCGTTTTAGAATCATATTCAGCCATACTGATCCAAAGCTTGGCAATGTTCAACATCATTTCGAGACCATATTTGTTAATAAAGTCATCGTCTTGAGTCATGTTGTAATAGTTCCAAATATTGTAAGCAATTGCTAAAGAAACGTGACGTTGCTTTCTTGAATTATCTGGATCCCATTGATTAGTAATTGGATTTAAGTGCATTGATTGTGACTGTTCATCACCATACATCGCACTTTGCCAAGGATACATGGCACCTTTATACCCATTTTCAGCAGCATATTTCTTGGCAGCACCTAAACGATTATAACGATACATCAATAATGACTTGGTTAAATCTGGATAGTGCATTGTGTAATATGGAAGTATAAATACTTCATCCCAGAAAATATGACCACGGTAAGCTTCACCGTTTAGACCACGTGCACCAACGGATGCATCAAGGTGCTGGTTGACATGTTGTTGTGCAGAAACAGTCGTGTCAAACTCGTTTAGACGAATCAATTTTTGAGCAGTAATGTCACCACTCAATTGGATATCCTCGCTACTCCAAATCTTTTGCCAACATTTCATTGAGTTAGCAACAGCATCAGCAAAGTTCTTGTGATAAGCGTGATCATTAACAGCAAATTCCAGTGAAGAATCGGTTTCTAATGAAGTGTAAATGCTGACAGTTTTCTCAACTGTGTATGATCTTCCTTCAACCACGTGGAAACCAATTGATTGAGAAATCTTCTCTTGGAATCTATTTGAATTTAATTCTGTACCATCGATGTTAGGGCATTGAATTCTAGTCCCGACAGCAATATTTACATTAGAATTCTTAGTGTGTGCTAAAAGTAGGGCACGGTCACCATCGACTTTAGTGTCATCAACGACGATGTGTTTACCATTAAATGCACGATATCTTTCGACATTGGTATTTTCAACAGAACCATCAATCTCTGAATAAATCTTCATTTCACCAGAGAAATTGAGTGGTTGGACAGTATATTGTAATGAGTAGCTGTGATAATTTTTCATATCAGCTGCTTTTTTAGTAGTGACTTTGATCTTTTTACCATTTGGTAGAGAAATCAACATTGTAATTGTGAAGACACCCGTTCTCATATCAAGTGAACGATAAACGTTGTCAATCACGTCTGGCGATAGTTCAAATGGGTCACTGTCATCAATACTAAATGTCATAAATTGAGCATTTGGTAAATTGACCAAATCTTCATTTACGATATCACGATTGTTGATGTTGGTAGTTAGTTGGTCAAAAACACCAGCAACATAAGTACCAGGGTAATAATTATCATTTGCTCTGGATTCTACATAAGATCCACGTAAACCAAAGTATCCATTACCAATGGTTTGCATAGATTCTTGCCCATATTGACGTTTGCCTGAATATGAACCGTAATATTCCAAATGCCAACCTGCATGCTCGATTTCAGTCGAAACAGCTTGTTGTAAACCTAATCTTGCTACGTCATGCACACCAACTGTAGGGATGTGGAGTAAATTCTCCATTGTTAATCCCATGTCAATAGGTTGATTACCACAGCTTACGATAGTATCACGTAATTCAACATCAATTGGATTAAGAATTACGACAACATCAAAGTCCTTTGGTAACTTGAGTTTAAAGTTATCTAAGTTTTCACCTAAAGTTCTGGCAGAGTTGATATTGTATGTCTTATTAATAGTAGATTCGTCATCAGAATCCTCATAAGAATATCTAATGTGTTTATCAGTAACAGTAAGATATAGCGGTTTCATTAATATTACCTCCCAATTCCAGTTTAAAGTTCCAATACCAAATAAGCAATTTGATTCCATTGTTTATATTAATAATATTTTGATATTAACTATATAACGATATTTCTACTTAAAATAACTAAATTAAGTATAAAATATTTGTTGAATCTGAAACAAATAGCGCTTACATTGATATAGAATTATAAATGTAAGCGATATACTAAAACGGTCTTATACAGGACTTGGGGGTGTTATTAATGAAAAACGACGAAATACTTCTGTCGCCTGCCAGTGGTAAGGTTGTAGACATTACTGATGTCAATGATCCAATGTTTTCCGAAAAGGCAATGGGTGACGGGTTTGGCGTCATTCCAACAGATACAAAGATTGAAGCTCCATTAGCAGGTAAGATCATGCTAGTTGCTCCAACAAAGCATGCGATCGGAATTGCTGGTAATAATGGGCTTGAGGTCTTGATACATATGGGTGTTGATACTGTTGAATTAAATGGTGAGCCATTTGAAATCAATGTCCATGAAGGTGATATAGTTAGCGCCGGACAAAAGATGGCAACAATGGATATTGATGCTATCAAGAAAGCCGGCAAACCAACAGATATTATCGTAGCAATTACCAACTCTGCTAAGATGGTAAAATCTGTAACGCCAGATGTCGGAAACAATATGGTAGGGGCCCAAGTTGCCACAATCGAAATGATGGGTGACGAAGAAGCAGCTAAACAACCTGAACCAAAAGGTGGAAAAGTTAATTTTGATGATCTTGCAAAAGAGATTGTCAAAAATGTTGGTGGAGCTGAGAATGTTGACAGCGTAATCCACTGTATTACACGTGTGCGTTTTTATTTAAAAGATGATAAAAAGGCAAATGACGATGTAATCAAGAATCTAAATGGTGTTCTAGAAGTAGCTAGAGCCGGAGGCCAATATCAAGTAGTTATAGGACCAAAGGTTGAAGAAGCATTCGATGCCGTTGTTAAAGTATTAGGACCAGGATTTGGTGGCGAAGGTGAAGCACCAAAGGGACCAAAGCGTAAAGCACCTAAGGGTGTTTGGCCAAAAACTAAATTTTATTTCAGTTCATTAATTGGTGTTATCACCGCAAGTATGATGCCAATCATCGGATTACTTGCTGCTGCAGGTATTCTAAAAGGATTAGTTTCATTATTCGTATCATTCCACGCACTATCAGCAACAAGTAATACATACATGATCATCAACGCAATGGGTGATTCAGTATTCTACTTCTTACCTATACTAGTTGGATATACCGCAGCAAAACGTTTAGGTGCAAATCAGATCATCGTTGCAGTTATCGGTGGTGTACTTGCATATCCAACATTAGTACAATTAGCAACAAAAACTGCAAGTAGTCAAATGACAATTAATGCCAACTTCTTTGGTATTCCAATTCATGTCGCAAATTACACATATTCAATTTTCCCAATGATTGCCGCCGCATGGCTAGCTTCATTAATTGAACCATGGTTGAAAAAATATATTTCAGCTTCAATCAGAATGATCGTCAGTCCATTAATTGAAGTATTCGTAGTCAGTGCAGTTATCTTAGTAATCGTTGGACCAGTTATCACATTCTTAAGTTCACTTCTAGCAAGTGGAATCGTGGCATTACTAAGCTTCAGTCCCGCACTATCAGGATTAATAATCGGTGGATTCTATCAATGCTTGGTTATCTTCGGACTACACTGGGCAGTTATTCCAGTCGTTGCCAACCAAATAGCAACAGATGGACACTCAGCATTGAATGCCATCGTTTCAGCAACAATGGTTGCCCAAGGTGCCGCCGTAATGGCAGTATTCTTCAAAACAAAGAAAAACCTAGCAATCAAACAAATTGCTGGTGCCGCAACACTTTCAGCCTTCGCTGGAATTACAGAACCAGCAATGTATGGTATTAACTTGAAATACGGAAGAGTCTTTTGGACAGCCAACATCGGTGGTGCCGTAGGTGGATTATTAACAGGACTACTACACGTTGACATGTGGGGCTTCGCCGGATCACTAATCGGATTCGCCTCATTCATCAATCCAAAAGGAATAGACTCAAGCTTCACAGGATACCTAATAGCATCAGCAGCCGCATTAATAGTTTCCTTCACAATGACATACTTCTTCGGATTCAAGGAAGATGACCTTGAACAAAAAGTACACACAGTAGAAAAAGTAAGATTAGGAAGCCGTGAACCAGCTGTAAGTAAATAAGTAACAATAGATTCAAAAAAATCGTCAATGCGAAAGCAAGACGATTTTTTTGTACCATAATTTGATTTACTACTTTATATAGAAGAAACAAGAAAAAAAGTTCGAAGCGGATTTATTGTCTTTGGAAATCTGTCCCGAACTTCATAATGTACTTTACCTTAAAAAAAGGTCTTGATTTAGGTTCTAAATGTTTAATGGAGATTAGAAGTGAACCTCAGATAAAACCAGTCCACAACACCACCCCCACAAATAAATGAGTATGCATAAAACTCAGTTCGCAGGGTCGGCGTATTCGGCCTCAGTACTGAAATTTTGGTTAGTTGGGGAATTATCCCAACTTACCCAAAAGGCCAAGTTTGGAGACACTTCGAACTATGAAGTGGCTTCAAATTGTGCCCAGTACGTTCCAGGCCGCAATACGCCGACCCGGAGAACGGAATTGAACCACCAACAATTACTCCTTTTCCAAATAATCGTTTAAGAACTTCTCCACATCTGAAGAATCATTAGCCGTAAACCCATCAACAAGCACAGCACCACGTTTACGACAAATCTTCTCAATAAAAGGCACACTAACATCAATCGAACTAGAACCACTAGTAGTAAAAGGAATAATATCCTTTTTAGCAATCTTAGTTTTCTTCAAAAACTCATCAATTAATAAAGGTGGACGCTCATACCATGTTGGAAATCCAAGAAAAATAGTTGAATACTTCGATACATCATATTTCTTGTCCAATTCGGGTAATTTATTATCAGCGATTTCTTCTTGTACAAAATCGGTTAAGGCTTGGTAGTCAGTAGGGAATGCATCCTTTGGATGAATACCCATCATATCTGAATCAGTCTTGTAAGCAATCTTTTCAGCTGCTTTTTTGGTAATGCCTGAGTTGGAGTAATATACTACGACACTTTCGTTTGCCATAAAATCCCTCCTAAATAATACTAATCATTCATAAATGAGTGATTACATCTCTATTGTAGAACTCTTCAGAATCCATTCAAGTACACTACTAACAACTTTTTTCAAAAATTTACTTGCATTAAAGCCTAGTCGAAGGTCTATATTATAAGTATAGAAAAAATCAAGTTGTAAACGAAGTGACTAATATGCAAGAAACTACTTACTATTCAGTAATGAAAAAAGATGAGCTTGCTTTACCTTGGACCAATGATGCACAGCAAGTCCTTGAATTACTAAAGAATGATAAAGATGCCATGTTGATGAGTATGACTGGAAAAGAAGACGAGAATACTCGCGAATGGATAGAACATGGAATGATCGAAACTTTCGAGCAGGAGACTCTTGACCAGTTAGTCGGATCTCAAAAAGAGAAAAATATGTATCTCGACAATGCATTTACAATTATGGACGATTTAGACAAAAAGGGGAGTGACGCTCATTCTCCATATGTCAGCGCCCTTTATCTGGTCGCCGCATTATCTCGAAAGTTGATGATGCCTGAGAAGATGACTTGGATTTTGGGAATGGCTGTTGCCTATGGTGTGGGATTTAATGGCAAGATAAACCAGGCAGATTATGGTGTTGCCAGTTGGAATAAAGACGATGCAAAATTCATTGAGAAGTTAAATGAATTACCAACTGAACCGCCAATTTGGTCAAAAAATAAAGTTACCATCAGATTTGAGCCAGTCGGTAATATGTATTATTACCAAGTGGCTATTGCCTTTCAAGACATAATGGAATTGATGAAGTTGAACTCCGGTGACTTCAGTTTTGCCAATTTACAAAACGAACACTCATTTGAATTGATCCATATGGCATACGAATTAGCTAAATTTTACCCAAAAAACTCTTAATTTTTCTGAAAATACTAGTAATAATACAGTAAAAGCCCGATATTAGGGCTTTTTTATTTTCATATTTTCATAATAATAAAATAAGGTACGGCAGTTAAAGCCGACATTAAGCCGTTTTGAGAAATTAGATTTCAATAACATTACTAAGGTTACATAATAAGCATTAACTGTAATATCAGAACTGTAGAGCTGTAACATTCACCTGCTATAGTTACTCTCATAGCTAAGAGCTAATCAAAAAAGTAAGGATGTTATTAAATCTATGAAAAAAGTATTATCACTCGCATTTGTAAGTGCAATGGCTTTGACAGCCTTCGGTATCAAAACAAGTACATCACAGGCTGCAATCGCCCTTGATGCAAATCACGTATCTGTAGTTGCAGGTGACACATACAAAAGTATCGCAGCCGCAAATGGTGTTACAATTCCTGAATTGGAACAAGCAAATGGCCGCGTAGTTGGTGGATTTGACCTTATCTTCCCTGGAGATATCGTTACACTTCCAACAACAACAGCAGTAGAACAAAACGTTCAAGCTACACAAGCACCAGTTGAAGAAGCTCCAGTACAAGAGGAAGCACAACCAGTTCAACAAGAACAAGCACAACAACCAGCCCAAACACAAAGTGCTCAAACATATGCTCCAAGCACATCTCAATCAGCAGGAACATTCAAGATCAGTTTCTATGATCCAGCCGTATTAGGTTCAAGCATGGGTTATGGTGGTGTTGCTGCCAACTTATCAATCTTCCCTAAGGGAACAAGATTACTTATCACATTAGCTGATGGTACACAATTAACAAGAACTGTTAATGATACAGGATACTTTGCATACAGCAACCCATATCAATTAGACGTTGCTATGCCTAATAACGCAATTCCTTCATACGGAATTACATCAGCAACTGTTCAAGTATTAGGATAATTTTTAGAAACTCAACACAGATGACCACATCCAAAAAAGATGTGGTTTTTTTGTGCATTTTAACTATTTCTTTAAAAAAGCTTAACTTATTTATCACTTGTTCAATGATATACTGTATGCAATAGTTACGGGGGAATCATTATGCCAATACCAACATCAAAGCCTTTTGAAAAACAAACGGCAAAAGATCGTGCTTATAATCAAATTAAAGAATGGATTATTCAAGGGGAGCTTAATCCAGGAGAGAAATTAGCTGAAGTAGAGTTGGCTGCAGCAATTTCAGTTAGTCGAGCACCAATCAGAGAAGCTTTATTGAAGCTAAATCAAGACGGATTTGTCATCATGGCATCAGGTAAAGTTACGAGAGTTTCACCAATCAATAATGAAGATATTTCAACTTTGTTTGAACCAATGGCAGTAATAGAAGGATTAGCTGCTAATCAAGCAGCCTCAAAAATTGACGAAGATGGTCTGAGAAAAATTGCCACACTTGAGAAAAAATATCGTGCAGCAATCAATGATTCAAAGATCCAAACAATTTTGAAAGCTGATCGAGCATTTCATCAAGAAATTTTGAAGATTGCTGACAATGAATATGAGACACAATTTTCGGAAATGTTATATGCACATATCAATCGTTACGAAGTCTATTTAATAAATAAGCTTGGCAATTCGACTTCACAACCTAAAAATATTTCCAGTCAACATGATCCATTATTAAAAGCACTAGTGGAACATAATGCCACTAGAGCAAGTGCTGCCATGACTAAGGATTGGCTAACGACCATGCGATTATTTAATACATATCAAGAGCAAGAAAAAGAGGACTGATGTAAATCAGTCCTCTTTGTGTTTTGTATGCAATGTTCATCAACCATTCTTTGGTTTAATAACTGGTTTCTTATGATATGGAATTGCCTCAACAAAGACAGTTCCGATAACCAAAACAATACCAATGACACCAATCCAGTTGAAACTAACGCCCATGAAAAATACCGCAATCAAAGTTGCTGAGATAGGTTCAGCAGCCTGGAGTAACGAAATCGTTACAGGTGGAAGTAACGGAATACTTAATAATTCCATCATGTATGCGAAAACTGTTGCCGGAACAACCATGAACAGAAGTATCCAGAAGTTGGCCCATGAAACAGGAGGCCCACCAACCCATGCTGGCTGTACAAAATTCATTATGACTCCACCAATAAAAAATGCCCAGGCGACAATGGGTAGGGTACCAAAATCATGTAATAATTTTATTGGCATCAATATGTATAGTGAATTAGACGCTGCTAACAAGAGTCCCCAGATAAGTGCAGTTAATGGAACGCTCAAGGTACTCAAATCACCTTGGGTAATTAGCAAGAATGTTCCCACAACTGCGAATAGTACCGTAATCATTTCCAAAAATGACGGCCATTTTCGATGTCGAATAGCAACGTAGGCAATGATTACAACCGGCGATGTAAACTGTAAAATAGTTGCCGTTGCCGCATTAGAATATTTAATTGTCATAAAATAAGTTAATTGAATTCCTAGCATTCCGAAAATACTAAAAATCAGAAGTGAAATTGCGCTCTTTTTCCCGTGCCAAACTGCAGTAGTGTACTTTAATCCTTTCGTCATCCAAGTAAATCCCAGAAGAATAAATCCAGCCAGAATCATTCTAAAACTAATGATCCAGTTAACTGTGATATGGGTGGTGCTGAACAAATATTGTGCAACATTACCAGTTGTTCCCCAAAGTATTTGACTAGTTAACGAAAGAATAATCCCCTTATTTCGCAAATGTTTAGCAGAAGAAATCGGCGTTAAAGCTTTCTCATCCAAAAGGTTGATCCCCAATCTCAATATTTTGAATGATGCATATTGTATACATCAATTCCAATGAAACGTAAATATATTTTTTAACTAGGCCGCCTTATGTCCGTTGATCGTTCTATTGAAGACAATTGGACAAACTAAACATGTGATAATTGCGGCTAAGGTAATTGCTCCAGCCTGAGTTTCAGTGATGATCTTCAAGCTTTTTCCAACTTCCAAAATGGGCAAAACTAAAGTAATAGTAGTGGCAGTCAAAACAGAGGCTGCCTTTGCCAATCTTTTTCCAAATCTTGGCTTGAAAACAAAGTAAACGATAGCTTTTGATAAGAAGAAGGCTATCAAGAATACTGGAATGAGTGTTAATGCTTTTGGATTAGCAAATAACTCACGTAGATTCAAATTAACCCCGGTGACGATGAAGAAAATAGGTATGAAAAATCCATATCCCATAGAACTCAATTTCTCTTGAGTTTCTTCTTTAGGTTGCAAAAGCTTCATAACTGCACCAGCAAGGAAAGCACCTAGAATACTCTCAGCACCAATTTGTTCAGCAAATGTTACCAAAGCAAAAATAAGAAAGAACGCTAAACGAATATCTAATTGAGTAGTAGATTTATCAATTTGATCAAAGAATTTATAAACAGGCTTAAATCTGTATAGTAAGAAAATTGCTATTAAGAAAATGACTGGCAATCCGAATGCTGAAATATAATTCTTTTGCATAATTGCAGAATAAATCGTTAAAGCAAGTAGGGGAATAAATTCACCCAAAACAGCCGTTAGTAAGATTGTTTGTCCGTATTCCTTTTCAAGTAGTCCTGACTCTTTGAGCAGTGATATCAAAACACCCATTGCAATCGTACAGAATAGAATTGTTGCTAAGATAAAGTTATCAAAAATACCAGTAGTATAAAGAATCGCACTTAAAGCTAGCGACATGACTAAAATACTTAAGAATGCCACCGAAGCAATACTTAAAGGAGATAGCTCTTTATTGAGTTTCTCCTTTTTCTCGAACAATGTAAAATCAATCTCCATACCACCTAGGAAAATCAACATGATGACACCTAAGTTTGCTAGGTATTTTAGGGTCATATCAGGTTGAACAAGATTTAGTCCTGTTTTTCCGATGATTATTCCCATGATGATTTCGGAAATGGCACTTGGCATTTGTGTGATTTTGAAGCGGGCTAGAATTAGTGGTGTTACTAGCGCTGCGAATAATGTAATTAATAACGAAAATTGTTCCATAATTATTATCCTCTCGATGTAAACGTCTAAAGTTTATAACAGTTTGTTTGATAAACCAAACTTATGCGAAAAATGCACAGGTTGTTCAAGGTTCGTTCACATTTATTCGTTATTGTAATTTGAAGAATAATATTAAGTGCATAAGTGCATAAGTGCATAAGTTCTTTAGTGCAGAAGTGCTCTAAGTATGCCGTCTCCGGAGCTGAGAAATATTTATTGGCTGTGCGGACCGGGTCGAGCCAAGGTCTCGCCCCTCGGTTTGGAGCCTTTCGAAGTTCGCGAAAGTCTTCAAACTCGCCCGGTGCTGTAAGAACGGGTGAATCGTCCGTTCTAACACCACTTTCACTGCCTATAAATATTTCTCAGCTCCTGCGACTGGTGATGTGGTGAACATCCAGAATCAGTTCACAGTAGTATAAATAATAATTACAACTGATTTATAGAATTGAGAGCTTTATAGCAAAAGATAATTTATATATCAATTACGAAACGGAGGATAGCTATGGATTTTGTTTTCATGGTTGTGGCTTTTATAGTTGGACTAGTATTTTTAGTCACCGGTACCCACATTAAGAAAAGCACAATGGCAAGAATGTGTTATCTGGTAGGAACATTTGGAGTGATTTTAGCAATGTATATTGCTTGGCCAAAATAGGTTCTAAATTGCCTATCTAATACAATGAGTTTTATAACGTAACACTCACAAAAATTTAATAAATAAAGACAACCAGTATCTATTAGACTTGCAAAGGCTAAAAGATTATTATTTTGCATTCTTGCTTTTGAATTTTTTGATTCTGGATAGTGCAGTAATTGCCAAGGAACAACACTCAGGTAAATCACTTAGACTGCAAGTTTCCGCCCACCCACAAAAAAGATAGTTTTGATCCAAAACAACCTGGAGGGAGGGATTATACAATGCTCAGCCATGAAGTTTTCCTTAGCCGGGGATGTCTCCGGGTTAGGAAAAGACTCAGGTTTGAGATTTTTTCGGTCTTTGAAAAAAGCTCAAACTGATGTCCATGGCGTTCCAGCGTTGTATAATCCCTCCCGGAAGGTGGCAGTGAACCACAACCAAAAAAAGCCCAGCCAAAGGCTGGACCAAACTAAAGAACTAAAGAACTAAAGAACTAAACAAATAACTTCAAGTGAACTCTATGCATAAAACCTTATAAAACCTATTCAATCGAAATCAATTGCACATTACTAATCCCATCAAACTGCTTCAAATCATCAAGCAAATCATCAATCGTACCCTTCAAATGACTAATATCAAAAGAAAGCACAACACTAGCCAAATCATGAATAGGGATGTTTTGATTAATCGTCAGCACACTGGCATTTGAATCTGACAACAGAACTAAAACTTTTGAAAGTAAACCTTGCTCATGTTCTAGCATCAATGAGATCAAAGCTTTTCTGGTTGTCATATTTTCTTCTGGTAGGAAGACTAGATCTTTGTACTTGTAATACGTTCCACGACTAATCCCAACTTGTTTTACAGCTTCGCTGACTTGATGGATTTTACCACTTTCGATTAATTTTCTTGCTCGGATGACTTTATCGAATGATTCGGGTAGGATCGAGCCGTCAACAATATAGTATTTTTCCAATTTTAAATTACCTCGCTAATTGCTCCCTTTGTATCAACATTTAGGTGATAGACTTTCCAATCTGGGAAGTCTTTTTTTGTGTTCTCAACGATTTTTTCAGCATTCTTTTCATTATCTACGATTGCCATCATCGTTGAGCCACTTCCGCTGATATACATTGTACCATTTGCTTTTTCACAAATATTCTTGGCATTTTCATAGTCCGGAATAAGTTTTGAACGGTAGGGTTCATGCATCTTGTCGATGATACATTCTCGAATCAATTTCAAGTTTCCTAATTCCATTGCTTTTGAAAGGGCAACGGCGTGTCCAACTTGATAAATTGCCTCTGAATAGCTCATTTCCGTTGGAAGGATTTCTCTAGCTTTATCAGTGCTGACTTCGTAGTTGGGAATCATTGTGACAAATCTAAGCGATGGATTTACGTTGAAATGAACTGTCTGTACGTCTTTGTTCTCATCGATGAATGAAACACCCAGTTTGCCGTAAATCGCAGGAGAGACGTTGTCAGGGTGTCCTTCCATATTCGTTGCTAAGTCCAGAATTTCATCGTTGCTGAGTGGAGCATCGAACCAATCGTTAGCACCTTTGATACCAGCCACGATACAAAACGCAGAGCTTCCAAGCCCACGGGCGACTGGAATGTTATTTTCAATCGTAATTCTAACATTTGGTACCGGTTCATTTAAGAAATCGCATGTGTTGACGAAAGCTTTGTAAACTAAATTGTTTTCGTTGCGGAATTCTTCAGGACAACCGTAAATTTCTAATTTCTTCTTGCTAGGTTCGAAATCAACGTTGGAATATAGTGAAACGGCTAATCCCATACAGTCAAATCCGACACCAATGTTTGCACTTGTGGCAGGTACTTTAATCCTTATCATAAAACTCTTCCTCGACTTTCGATTTCACATAATCTCTCATTTGATCCTTTTCAATCACATCGTCGTGAAGAATAGGTAGGTTCCAAACGTTAGCCAAATTCTTAGGAATAGCAATATTTGTCACCTTATTTAACTTTTGCATAACCTCGAAATCATCTTCAGGAACATCATCCAAAATAGATTTCGCAACCACACGGACAAACTTGTAAGGACTAGCAGTACTCAATAAAATCATCGGCGTATCATCACCAGTCTTTTGATAGTCACGCATAACCTTGTAACCAACCGCAGTGTGTGGATCCATCAAATAATTATCTTTCTTGTAAACCTCTGAAATCGAATCCTCAATCTCGTCATCCGTACTAAAGCCACAGAAGAAGTCCTCCTTGATACTAGCAAGCACCTCATCAGAAACTTGGTAGCGGCCAGAACTTTCCAGCTCGTCCATCAACCCCTTAACATATCCAGTATCCTCACCACTCTTGTAGTAGAGCAAACGCTCGAAATTACTCGAGATTTGGATATCCATACTAGGCGCAACAGTTTGGAAGAAAGGCATATTGCGGTCATAAACACCACTTTGGAAAAATTTTGTTAAGACGTTATTTTCATTACTTGCGACAACGAACTTATTAACAGGTAAGCCCATTTGTTTGGCGTAGAAGCCGGCGAGGACGTCGCCGAAGTTTCCAGTTGGAACAGTAAAGTTTACTTTTTCTCCTATATTAATCGAACCATTTTTGACCAGTTGCATATAAGAGTCAAAATAATAAACAACTTGTGGAATCAAACGACCGATATTAATTGAGTTGGCTGAAGAAAGGCTAACTTTTGGTCCAAGTTCTTTCTTGAGTTCTTGATCATTGAAAATCTTTTTAACATTACTTTGAGCATCGTCGAAGTTTCCCTCAATGGCTGTGATTTCAGTATTTTCACCGTTAGTTGTTTGCATTTGAAGCTTTTGAATCTTGCTGACACCGTTGTGTGGGTAGAAGACTGTGATGCTCATTTTCTCGAGATTCTTGAATCCTTCAAGTGCAGCTTTTCCAGTGTCACCACTTGTAGCAGTTAAAATCATAACTTTATTATCTTCATCTAAAACATGTTTCATTAGTTGAGGCAACATTTGTAAACCAACGTCTTTAAAGGCACTTGTTGGTCCGTGGAATAGTTCCAAGACGTGGAAGTTGTCTACATTTACAACGGGAGTTATATCGGTGGTATCAAAACTAATACTATATGCTTGATCGATACTGTTTTTGATTTCTTCTATAGAGAAGTCGGGTAAAAGTTTTTCCAAAACTATTTCGGCTATTTGTTGATAATTTAAATTATTCAACTTATTAATGTCGATCTTTAGTTGGCTTAATTCTGGATATACAAACAAGCCACCGTCATCCGCAAATCCCTTTTTGATGGCATTCTTGGCTGAAATACTTATATTCTTATCTCTTGTACTTGTGTAATTATTATTCATCAGTTATAACTCCTTGCATTTCGAATGTCTATATGTTAACCTGTTTTTAATTCAAAAACAAGTGTTTACGATTTATGAACACAATTAATTTTAACAGGAGGTTAAAACCTATGAAAATCGCAATTTTAGGATTCGGAACAGTAGGAAAAGGCGTATATGAAATAGTTAAGAAGGCTAATGTTCAAACCCAAAACCTCTCTGTTAGTCACATTTTTATCCGTAAAAACAAGAAACGTGTGCTACCAGAAATGACGGATGATATAGATGAAATCATGAACGACAAGAATACAGATGTTGTCGTTGAAGCTCTTGGTGGTATCGAACCAGCCCATGAATTTATTCTTTCAGCCTTACAACATGGTAAACACGTTATCACAGCAAACAAAGCAGTTATTGCTGTTTATCTTAAAGAATTTACAGACGCAGCTAACGAAAACAACGTTAAATTTTACTTTGAAGCTTCAGTTGGTGGCGGTATTCCTTGGATTCAAGGATTGGAAAAAGCACTTCGTATTGACAGTGTAAATTCAATTTCTGGTATCTTCAATGGAACAAGCAATTTCATTCTTGACCAAATGACACGTAATGGACAATCATTTGCTGAAGTATTGAAGCAAGCTCAAAAATTAGGATATGCCGAAGCTGACCCAAGTGCCGATATCGATGGTATCGACGTTGCTAACAAACTTTGTATCAGTGCAGACATTGCATACAACATTAACATCAAAGATCGCAGCAAGCTTCCTATCTTTGGAATTAGAAATATCAAGAAAAACGATGTTAAATTTTTCGAAAAAAATGGTTACTCAGTTAAGTTGATTGGTACAACACATCAACAAGGCAACAAATTCGATTATGTCGTTGAACCAAAATTATTCTTGAATCATACATTGGAAGCAAACACACCGGACAACTACAATTTGATTTCACTCAACGGTGACACGATTGGTAAGTTGGACTTTTACGGACAAGGTGCAGGGATGTTCCCAACAGCCAATGCCGTTGTTCAAGATATTTTAGATATTGTAGAAGAAAAAGATCACCTTAAACGTAATTTTGATCAAAAGATGGAGTACAGCCCTGAACTTACAAGTGGTGATTACCTAGTTCGTTCAAAAGCTGATATTGAATCTCTATTCGCAGAATATGCACCAACACAAGAAGGAGAATACCTTCTGATTCACCAAATCCCAGTAGGAAAAATGCATGAAATCATGAAAGACGTATTAAACGTCGATGATTCATCATTTATGGTTAGCTTACCGAGCAATAGTAGCTTAGCAAGTAAAGGAAGCATTCGCAGTCAGGAGGCTGTCGCATAATGAAAGTAGCAAAATTTGGGGGTAGCTCAGTAGCAGACGCTAACCAATTCAGAAAAGTAAAAAATATAATTAATAGTGATTCTGATCGACAAGTTGTTGTTGTCAGTGCAGCAGGTAAAAGTTCTGCTGAACCTGTCAAAGTAACAGACATGTTGATCAAGGTTGAAGATGCTTTGAAACAAGGTATTGACTACCAACCGATTTTCGGACACATTAGTGCCCGCATTCTCAAGATTCGTGACGATTTGAATCTTGACGTCAACATTGAACAAGATTTAGACGAAATTAAATCTAATTTAAACGAATGTTCACACGACTACCTGGTTTCACGGGGTGAATATTTAACAGCAAAACTTATGGCAAACTACCTCGGCTATCACTTTGTCGATGCCAAAGATATTATGATTTTTGATGAAGATAACTTTGATTATCAAGAGTCAGCTGTGCGTTTGAACTCAATCTATGAAAAATACCAACAAATAGTTGTCCCAGGATTTTATGGTGCTAATCTCGATGGATCAATTCACTTGATGCCTCGTGGTGGTAGTGACATTTCTGGTTCAATCTTAGCTAAATTATTAGATGCCAACCTTTACGAAAACTGGACAGATGTTTCCGGAATTCTCATGGCAGACCCAAGAATTGTTGACCATTCAAAGAAAATTGACGTTCTCACATATGATGAGCTTCAAGAATTAACATATATGGGATTCGGAGTTTTCCAAGAAGAAGCAGTTCGCCCTGTCCGTGAAAAACAAATCCCTACAAAAATTTTGAATACAAACCATCCTGAAGAGGGTGGAACACTAGTTGTAGATTCAGCAGACAAACGCCTTGATGACCAATTCATCACAGGTATTGCTGGAAAGAAAAATTACACAGTTATTACTATTAAAAAGTATCAACTTAATAAACATATCGAAGTACTCCAAAAAGTATTGGCAGTCCTCCAAAAATTCCATATCTCAATCAACTATGTTCCTTCAGGAAACGACTCATTCAGTTTCTTGTTTCAACAAGCAGATATTTCTAACAAACTTGAATCTATCGTTTTGAAGCTTAAGAACACATGCGGATTAGACTCAGTTGAAGTAAATCAAGATATCGCACTTGTTGCTGCAGTTTCATTAGAACTCAGTAAACGTCCAGCCATCGCAGGTAAAATTTTGGACTATCTAGACAACAGTTTGATAAACGTCCGTTTAGTAATTCAAGAAGGTAGCGACATCAAGGTTGTCTTCGGTGTATCCAATGAGGATTACGAAAAGACAATTGCGAAGATTTATCGTGAAGCCATGTTTCGCGGATATCGCAAAATTTCTGCATAGAATTACACTTTATTCCTCCCCAAAATTTCTATATAAAGTACTCCAGTAGACAAAATCCAGCTTGGATTTTGTTTTTTTGTATCTCGACATACAGACTGGTATTCTGAAGATAATAAGAATGTTGAAGGTGATCATATCAAAACGTTAATCGTAGTTTCACACCCAGATATAAGCAATTCACAGACCCAACAATTTTTGAAAAAGGGATCTGAATTAACTGATGCAATTTGGCATCACGTTGAAGGTTTGAAAAGTATTGAAGTAGATTTAGAAAGAAAACTGCTTGAGTCAGCTGACCGAGTTATTTTCCAATTTCCACTGTATTGGTACGCCGCACCGGCTGGATTTAAGAAGTGGCTGGATACAGTAATGAGTCGTAACTTTGTTTATGGGGATGGACAATTTCATCTTGAAGGCAAAGAATTAGGTATTGTCGTGACAACAGGATTACCGGCCAAAGATTTTAAGATTGGTGGAATTGAAGACATCACTCTTGATGATGTTTTAGCACCATATCGAGCTTTCGCAAGACGGTCACATATGAAAGTATTACCTTATCTATTAGTTGATCAGTATTGGTATAAAACTGAAAATCAACAAATGCAGTTGTTGATGGATTATCAAAGATATCTCAGTCAAGATTACCCCGATTCATTGAATAACCGTCAAGCTTGGTTTGAGAAGCGACTTAAGTCATTTGTTGATAATCTTCCCGAAGATAGTCAAACTTCAGGAAAATTGATTTTGGATACTTATCAACAACAGATTGAGAATTTGGATCAATTGAATGACACTTTGAAGATGATTAAAGAAGGGGAGGACGATAGTCTTGAGTAATCAAAATATTTGGTTAGTTGAACAAGTTAAGGCTCTTGCTAAGCAACAGCCTGCTTATGAGGATCGTGCGTTTTTGTTTGCTTTGCAGTCGGTTATTAAGGAACAACAGAAGCGGTCTGAACAGATTCAAAGTGAGCTGGATGGGAGGCTGTGGGATCATTCCACCTGGTGAGTCTCTGCAGGAATTTGGTTTGATTTGCGGTTCACTGTCGATTCCGGAAGGAAATAGATTTTTTGGCTGGAACGTGGTGAATCGACTTGAAGCTAATTGCAAAGAACGCAATCATCTCCAAGCTCGATTTTATTCTAAGTGTGCTTCGCGCACTAAGAATAACCCCACCACTGAGCCAAAATCTATTTCCTTCCTCCATCTCCCGCGCGTGTTCCAAATGTGAAGATGAATGACGATCCAATACCTGATGTTCGAAAAATCAAACAGGATAATACTTCTGGATTGATGCTTAGTTCCGGCTATGGTGGGGGAACTGCCAATATGGAGTATATGTCATTCACTGGATTGGCATTCAATCAATTTTCGAAGTCATTTCAATCTCCATATGTTCAACTAGTTCAAAAACAGGACAAGCCAGAGAATATTACCAATCAATTTAAGTATAAAAATGCGATTCATCCGTATATTGGTACATTTTATAATCGTGCAAGTGTTTATCAGAAATTCGGCTTTCAAACATTCAGGAACAGTACCACATCGGGAAATTTGGCATTGAAATACACCGATTCCGTTAATGGTGGGACTTATATTAGTGATGATTCCGCCTATAAAGACGCTTTGTGGCAGGTTGATCAGCACAAAGGTGGCCAATTCATTAGTTTGGTAACGATGCAAAATCACATGTCATATGATTATGATTATCCTGATAATAAATTTGAAGTCGGGGGTTCTGCTACTAGTACGAAAAATAAACGTCAGTTGAAAAATTTTGCTAGAGGTCTCAATCTGACAGATTCTGCAACGCAAAGTTTTATTGAAAATATTAATAAAATCCAGAAACCCATTACGGTTGTATTTTATGGTGACCACTTGCCAGGCATTTATGATGGAAATGATATTTCTAAAAATAATGTGGTTGAACATGAAACTGATTACTTTATTTTCAGTAATAAATACGCGATTAATCACGATAATGCTACTAAAAAGATGAGCGATAGCACTGCTATTACCGATCCCAATGGATTTATTCCTTTGGCATACAAGCAGATGGGGCAAAAGGTTACGCCATTTTATGCGATGTTGACGAGAATTCAAGAGGATACTCCTGCTATGTCAAAGTGCACAGTTGGTGGTTCTGAGAGTCTTTATGTGAACAAGAAAACTGGTAAGAAAGTTAGTTATCATAATTTAACTTCTAAACAAAAAGAGCTTTTGAATGATTATAAGTTGATTCAGTATGATTTAACTGTTGGCAAAGGCTATAGTCTACAAGATGGTTTTACCAAATAGTAATTAAACGAGTCTAAATAGACTCGTTTTTTGTTATAGAAAAGTATTAAAATAATAGTAAATGGGAGATGAGAGTATGAGTAGTTTAAAATTTGAAATTAGAGATATTACGCAAGTTTCTTATGATGCAATTGTTAATGCTGCTAACAAGTCATTACTTGGTGGTGGTGGAGTTGACGGCGCAATTCATCGTGCAGCCGGCCCACAATTATTGGAAGAATGTAAAACTTTGAATGGTTGTGAAACTGGAGAAGCTAAGATTACTAAGGGTTACAACTTACCATCAAAGTATGTCATCCACACGGTTGGACCAGTTTATTCGGGCGCAGTTGATGATAAACGTATGTTGGAAAATTGTTACCGTAATTCTTTATTAGTCGCTAAAGAAAACGATTTGCATCGTGTTGCTTTTTCAGCAATTTCAACGGGTGTCTACGGTTATCCATTGCCAGAAGCTGCTATTGTCGCTTTGACGACTGTAAGTAATTGGTTAGCTGACAACGACGACTACGACATGGATATCTTATTAACCTGCTTTGATAATCGTGTTTACGACTCATATTCCGATTACGTCGAAAACTATCATGGTTCAAATGATTATTTGAATAAATTAAAATATTAGTGCCAATGGCACTTTTTTTGTATAAGATAGTTGATACAACAGTATTTAAATGTTAATTTAGACAACAACACAGAGGAGGGATTGTTTTGAAATATGCTATTACTGGTGGTACTGGTCATCTGGGATCACAAATCCTACAGGAACTTGCAAAATTAGTTCCAGCATCAGATATTCACGTTGGCGTACATACGGTCAGCAAGGCTAAAAAGTTGGTCGAGCAAGGCTTTAATGTTAAAGGATTCGATTTTTTTGACGAGGAAAGTCTTGAAGAATTACTTGCAGGGACTGATGTCTTCATTTACGTTCCAAGTAAGAGTCACACTAGCTACAGCCGTATTGGTGAGTTGGAAAAAGTTATTACTGCTGCCGAGCACGCTCAAGTTGGTCATGTTATTGCTATGGGATTCATTGCTGACCAAGTAAACAATCCTTTCGACTTGTCGGCATTTTACGGATACTTGCCACGAAGATTTGCGGAAACTGATTTGAATTACACTATCATTCGTAATGCTTTGTACGCTGATCCATTGGTACCTTATTTGCCAGAATTGATTGAGCGTAAAAATGTTATTTATCCTATGGGTGATGAAGCATTATCATTTATTTCATTGGAAGACAGTGCCAAGGCTTTCGCGAAGGTCGCCACAACATCTAAATTACGAGTTCCAGGAAGAATTTATACGTTATCACAATCAAGAAATTACACTATGCCTGAATTAGCTAAGGTGTTGTCTGAAATTTCAGGAAGTGAAATTGGCTATCAACCTATGACTCTTCAAGAATTTTCTGATACTTACAATGAAGGTGGTGAAGGCCACATGCTATCATCAATGTATGATGCAGGTGGCAAAGGTTTTCTCAATATTGTTAGTGACGATTATCAAATAATCATGGGAAAACCAGCTACCGATTTGAAGGTATTTTTGAAGTCGAAATATTCTAAATAAAAGTGAGGGATTATTATGAAAGCAGTTGTTGTTACTAATCCGGGTGGACCGGAAGTTTTAGAATACAAAGATGTACCAACTCCAGAAGTTAAACCTGGATGGAGTTTGGTCAAGGTCAAGGGCTTTGGTATTAATCACTCAGAAATTTTTACTAGAAAAGGTGATTCACCATCGGTCAAATTTCCTCGTATTTTGGGAATTGAATGTGTTGGCGAGATTGCAGAATCTACAGACTCTGAGCATTTGCCAAAAGGGCAAGCTGTTATGTCATTGATGGGCGAAATGGGACGTGCCTTTGATGGTGGATATGCTGAATATACATTGCTACCAAATGAACAAATCTATCCCATTAACTCTAATTTGAGTTGGAAAGACCTCGCTGCTATTCCTGAAACTTATTACACAGCCTATGGTGCTTTGACTGGTTTGAAATTGACACAAGGCGATTCGCTGTTGATTCGTGGCGGTACTAGTGGTGTTGGTGTGGCTGCAACAAAACTTGCTAAAGCTATTGACCGAGACATTCATGTAACTGGTACAACTCGTAATCTTGGAAAAACCGATTTGATGAAATCCAAAGGTTATGACGATGTTGTCGAAGATAAAAATGGTTCGATTCAGACTGATTTACAATTCGACAAGATTCTTGATTTAATCGGACCCCAAGCACTCAGAGATTCGATGAGTATGTTGGCAGTCAACGGAATTCTCAGTTCAACTGGTGAACTCGGCGGGGAATGGACTGTTCCTGATTTTGATCCAATTACAGATATTCCTACTGGTCGTTATTTAACTTCATTTTTATCTGGGGATGTTAAGTTAAGCTGGTTACAAGATATGCTCAATATCATTGAAGATAAGCATGTTGATGTAACACCTACTAAGGTTTATAAATTATCAGAAGTTGATGCTGCTCATGCTTATCTCGAAAGTGGTCAAAGCATTGGTAAAGTTGTTGTATTAGTATAAAAAAACTATCCTCTTTTATTTTCTAATAATTATATATATAATTATTTCAAGAAAATCAAAGGGGATTTTTTATATGAACAAAGGTAGGGTTGAGGCATTTACAGATGCCATCATAGCAATTATTTTAACCATCATGATTTTGGAATTTAAAGTTCCTGAATCAACCAAACTTAGCGCAATTATTCCGGACATTCCGTTTATTGTTTCTTATGCCATCGGTTATTTCTTTATTGGAACTGCTTGGTATAATCATCACTACATGTTTTCAAAAACCAAACTGGTTACTCAACGGGTTTTCTGGACTAATATTGCCTGGATGTTTGCGACTTCATTTTTGCCAGTCGCAACGGCTTGGGTTGGTGAACATATCAATTCACGAGGTCCACAAATTTTTTATGCAATTATTTACACGTTGTGGTCAATTACTTATGCATTGTTGACTTACTATATTGCTGCTGATAATGAGAAAGCTGGCCATCCTGAAATTGCCAAGAGTATTCGCAGTATGAGAATTTACCGTTTTATGACCAATTGGAAAACACTATTAATCCATTTGGTGCTTTTAGTTCTAACGTTAATATTTATACCAGCATTGCAACTTGCATTGGTATTAATTCAAATTATTTTTGTCGGATCCAGATTCAACAAAGATAGTGATAAATTATTTTAATCCGAAATAAAAGTTCATTTTTCTTTGAAAATGAACTTTTATTGTGTGTAAAATGAGTAGAGTTAGGAGTGAGATATATCAAAAATTCATATGGAGTTAGATTGATTGGCTTAGTCTTAGGCTTAATTCTAAATGCTTTAGGCAACGGTCTTTGCATTTCATCAAATATGGGTAGTGGTATTTGGACAGCATCTGCCGTTAATATGCATCAGTGGTTAGGCATCGATACGGGTGTTTTGTTGATAATTATTGGTGTAATAAATGCTTTGACTAATCAAATTTTGATTCACAAGATTGATATTAAACGATTCGTCGGTCAAATTATCTTCGTATTATTTTATGGATATTTCATCGATATTTTCACTTGGATTTTTGATCAACTAGGGATGCCACACTATAATATCGTCGCTAGAGGCTTTTTCGCTATCTTAGGGATAGTTTTCTTCTGTATCGCAATATCACTGTATCAGCGGGCAAATATCATCATGCACCCTAATGACGACACAACCAACATCCTCAGATTTCATTATTTGAAGGGAAATGCGACCTTATCTCAAGTAATTGATTTTATTCCACCGATCATTGTGGTGTTGATCTCATTTATTTACACACACCAAATTTATTCAATTAATATTGCAACGTTATTCTCAATTATTTTCAACGGGATATTAATTGCTACGGCTGATAAATACATCTGGCCAGGTTTGAAGCATAACTTTACAGTTAAATTTCAGAACAGGAGCTAATTATGGATAAAGAAGTCAGATTTGAAAATGTTGAAATGTCAGTTCCACAAATTGATGAACATCAAGATGTCACATATTCGCAAGTTAATTTGGGAATCGATGTTCGAGACTTGAAGATGTCAATTTTGGTTCCACGTACCAAACAAAAAAAGCCAGCAGTATTATATTTCCCAGGTGGCGGTTTCACGAAAGCAAATTATCATAAGTTTATTCAATTAAGGTCCAAACTTGCTGAAGTGGGGATGGTTGTTGCTGCAGCCGAATATCGAGTAATTCCTGATCAATTTCCATCACTAGTTTTGGATGCCAAGAACGCTTTGAAATACTTGTATGACAATGCCGATTTGTACAATATTGATACGACTAGAATCGCTGTATTAGGTGATTCAGCCGGTGGATACTTGTCACAATTTTTAGGCGCAACGTCTGAAAGCTCAGACTTACTTCCAACAAGAATGAACGTTGATCAAACTAAAGTTAAAGCTGTAGTTTCACTCTATGGGTTCTCTGATTTATTGAGAATTGGGGATGGAATTGATGGTGCAGAAGATTTCCATGCAGGAACAACTTCACCAGAAGCTTTGTTGGTAAACGGGATTTCATTTGGTACCGATTTGAGTGCCAGCATTTGTGACAATCCTGAACGTGCCAGAGAGGCTAGTCCTTTGAGTTATGTTAAAGAAGGGTTGCCACCATTCCTATTAATGCATGGTGATAAAGATGTCATCGTCTCTCAAAAACAAGCAGATTACATGGCCGCAGCTCTTGATGAAAAAGGTAATTCAGTTGTTCATGCAGTCGTTCACGGTGCAGGACATGGAACGTCTGAATGGTATCAACCACAAATTGCTGATTACATTATTGACTGGTTAGAAAAACAATTAGACTGGCAAGGACAAGGTTCACTTGAAAGCCAGTCAGAATTATAAAAAAAACCGTTAATCCAATTATTTGAATTAGCGGTTTTTTGAGTTACTATCTAGATTTAACAAGGTGCTTGCCTAAATCATGCCAGACATTACTCTTGTCGATAAATTGCAATAAATCATAAATTCTATCTGAGTTAACGTTTCGATCTTTTAGAGAAATATGTTGGATATTGTAGTACATTTTATCGAGCAAAGCACCATTGTCGTATCCAGCAATAATTTTTGTACGGAATGCTTCAAGCACTGGGATCAAAGAAGTACCCTCAGTGTCTGACATTACATCATCAATCAAGTTTAAGAGTTCTAATCTATTCTTCTTTCTCATGGGGAAACCTCCAACAAGATATATAAAAATGTTGCAATATGTATATTAAAAATGATAGCAAAATGTTCAATATATATTTGACATTTTCAAATTAAATATACAAAAAAATCATGAGGTATTCAACCGATTTGCGCTAAATTTGTTTAATAAAAACGTTTCCAAATAATAACTAATTATATGCTATACTTGAGAAAAATTTAGGAGTTAATTATGGACGAATTTGCTGATTATTTATCGAAATTGGATGAGAATGACCAGAAAAAAAGACTAGTTGGTATTCTTAAATGGATTCACAAAGAGTTTCCCAATCTAGAAACACGAGTAGCCTGGAATCAGCCTATGTTTACTGATCATGGAACTTTTATCATCGGGTTTAGTGTTTCAAAAAATCACATATCGGTTGCTCCTGAAGGTCAGTGTCTAGACACGTTCAAATCGCAATTAGATCAGGTTGGTTACACATATGGCAAGCAAATGTTCAGAATTGGAAATGATCAAGAAGTCCACAAAGAGGTCTTGAAAAGTATTATAGAATTCAATATTAAGGATAAAATGGAAGTTACAACATTTTGGCGTTAATATCGTATAAATAGAATTGACAATATCGTATAAATTATCAGATAAAACTGGTGAATTTATACGATATTTTTTTGTTTTTACTATTGCTTATTTGTATTTGGAAAACGTTTATTTTATATGTGAAATATAGTGCTTTTTCATTGAATTTATTACTAGATGATTCTATAAATTAGGGTGTGAATAGGTATGAATGCAATCCTACCTTTCACAATTAACATCTGTTGAGGTTCATAAATCTCTCAACTTTGAGAAGCCATGAATCACAGCCCAAACGACTTATCAGATTAACCTCTAACAGTTAAACGAACCTTATGGGCATTAAATGAAAGTCCCGAACCGTCTGGGGAATCGTTTTTGTCGGCAAGGGAACAAGAGGATTTTACTATGAAAAAATTAATTAGAACAGGAGCTGCCGTTAGTGCATTGTTGATGGCTGCAAGTACCGCTGGCATTGGAATTGCTGGCGCGGCTGATACCACGACAACTACTGCAAGTACACCTTTAACCCCTGGTACATTAGCACTTGAAACTGCACCATCGTTTGTATTTGGTAACACGAATACAATTTCTACGGCTGCAGCAACCTACACCTCATCACAATCACCAAGTGGATTGGGTGTTTCAAATCCTGGTGTTGTTGGAACATGGTCTGTTACAGCAAGTGCATCACCGTTTACTTCGGGTGCGTTCACATTAACTAACGCAGCGCTTACTTTGACAAGTGGTGGATCTGGCGTATTTAAGTCAGACACAAATTCACCTACCGCAGATAATCCAACAATGGCCGGAAGTGCGGCCATTTCGGGAACAGCAGCTGAAGTAGAGTCAGCAACATCAACTTCAACAAGTCCAATAGGTGTTGGTGAATTTGACTATACTTATTCACCTACCGCCGCTACATTAGCTGTTCCAGCACAAACAATCTTACCAGGAACATATGAATCAACAATCACTTGGACATTGGCAAGTACATCATCGAGTGCAACAACTCCAGCTACCTAATTATTTGAAATGAGGGGTAATTTCAAGCTTTTAAGACTTGAGATTCCCTTTTTTTCTATTCAATAAATGGAGATAATATTATGAAAAGAAAATGGACATTGTGGATTTTTGGGGTTTTATTTATTTTTTTAGCGCTATTCAGTAGTCCAAAAAAAGTAAGTGCGGCAAGTACTGATTCCAACAAAGGTGCAAAGTACACTGTTCAAGCCGAAATCCCTGATAATCAAATTAATAAACAAGTTTCTTTTTTTGACTTGAAAGTAAGGCCAGGAACTTCACAAGATTTGAAAATTAAAATAAATAATACCGATTCCAAAGATCATTCTTATGTGGTCGAGGTAAATCGAGCTACCACAAACAATAATGGGATTGTCGATTATTCTCAGCACGGATTAAAACCAGATTCTTCGTTACAACTAGATATTGAATCGATTTTTCCTGCACCTGAGAAAGTTACTGTGCCGGCAAATTCCACTAAGGAGGTAACTCTCAAAATGAACGTACCACATTCCAATTTTAAAGGAATGGTACTTGGTGGAATTAGAGTCATGCAGGAAAATCAAGTAAAAAAGCCGAAAATTATTCCTGGTCAAAAATTGTCAGTTCAAAATCAATTTGCTTATATTTTAGGCCTCCAAATTCAGAGAAACACTGATACTGTAAAGCCGGATTTGAAATTAACTAAAGCACATGTAAGTAAATATAATGGTCAGGTTGATGTTGCTGCACAGCTTCAAAATGATACCCCAACCTTGATTAACGAAGGCGAGGTTAAGGCATCAATTACTGATCAAAATGGATCCACAAAGATTATTGAAGCTGATAAAAAGAATTTAACCATTGCTCCTAATTCCAATTTCAACTTACCAGTTAATACGGCAAATCAATCGTTGAAACCTGGTAAATATACTATGAGAATTGCTGCCAATGGAGACAATAAAACTCAGAAGTGGAATTTGGCGAAGAACTTTACAATAACTCCATCTGAGTCAAAGAAGTTGAAGAAGGTTGCTGCACAAGCACCAGTATCCAGAACTCAACCAAACTATAGATTAATTGTTACACTTGCTGTGATTGCTGCATTAGCAATTATTGCGTTATTAATTTGGAACTTCAAACTACAGCGTAGTGGACGCCGTCATTAATGAATTGTTTTGAAAAAACTTTTTAATTAATGTTATGATTTATTTATCAATATTTATAGGGGATAAATCATGAAAAAGCGGATTAAATTTGCTGTTCTTGCTTCAGCTATTTTGTTATTGGGTACTCCAGTTGTTTCTTCAAACGTAATGTTGGATGTAAGCCCAGTTGAAACTGCTCAAGCAGCAACTAATTCTCAAACAGAGGCTGTTACTAAAGCTATAAAAACCGAGCTTAATAATCTACGTGGTCAAAATAATCTTGGATCACTTTCAGGTGTTTATGAATTAACTAAGATGGCACAAAGCCGTGCTGATCATTTAGCCAATATAAATTCACTGGATGAACACGCTGGTTACAATTATCAAAGTGGTGCACCATATGTTGGTGTTGCTGGTGAAAATATTGGTTACTGGTACAATTCAAGAATTACTGATCCAACAGAAATTGCCAAGCAAATTATCGAGGACTTGTACGATGATTCTGGTGTCGCAACCTATGGTCACCGTAAAAACATGTTGAATCCATATTTCAAACATGTCGGAGTGGCAGTATCAGTAAACCCATCAAATGGATATTTATTCTATGCACAAGATTTCGGATCAACAACTACTGAAGTTGGTGATAATTACAATGGAGCAAAAGCTTATTCTGATTACACTAGAATGCAAGGTTTGAGTAATCAATATCCTTCAACTTATCATCAGACAAGTTCTACAACGGCTAATACCAATTCAGGTATTTTTAATGGAGCAAAGAAAATCAATTCTGTTGTGACAACAACTGCGTTGACACCACTTTATAGCAGTCCATCTGGTGGTAAAAAATCTAATCGTGCTTTAGCTCCAAATTCAGGTTGGTACACCGACCAAGTTTTCACAGATCAATATGGAAATAATTGGTATCGTGTATCAACGAGTGAATGGGCACCAATTAATCACGCAAACATTCAAAATATTTAAGTAAAAGACCGACTTCAAAGAAATCGGTCTTTTTTACTATCCTCAAGACAGGTAAAATATGTTTAAGGAGAATTCAAAATGAGATTAAAAAACATTATCGCTTTAAGTGCCAGCTATTTATTGTTGATAGTTGCACTATTTATTTCAAGCATTGACCAGGCAAAGGGTGGAATGCAGGTAACAGGAAGCTTAGTACTACTGATTGTTTTCACATTTGTCTTGATGATGCTCTATGCACCATTCATAATTGCATCAATATTTGAGCGTAGAACCAGCAGTTTTGCTGTATTATCATTTAGCATATTCATGGAAGTAGCTGTGATGTTGCCAATTTTATTGAAAAATATTATGTCTAGTTCTTCAATGGATTTTTCGAGAATTGTTTTATTGGTATTTATCCCGCTAAATATGATTGTGCTGTTATTCTTAATTATTCAAAATAGTGTTTTTATCAGTAAGCACAAAAACGAGTTGAGATAATTAAATCTCAGCTCGTTTTTTTAACCTAATGATCCACCAATTAAATAGGTGACGGTCATAGTTCCAATTCCCACTAAAAGGTTTCGCAGGACACCTTTTATTCGGTCAGAATTTCCAAGTGTTGCACTGGCATAACCCGTAAAAGTTAGTGCGCATATTACAGCGGCGATTGTTCCGGGAACTTTGTATGGATATGGAATGAATGTAATTGATAATAATGGCAGTAATGATCCTAAAATAAATGATAAGAATGATGAAATAGCTGCGTGCCAGGGATTGAAGTAGTGCTGTAACTCGATATTACATTTTGACTTCAATGTGACATTCAGTGCATCGTTTTCCATTAATTGAACAGCGACTTTTTTGGCAAGCGCTGGTGTTAAGCCTTCAGATTCGTAGTGATGAGCTAATCCGTTCAATTCACCCTCGTAATTTCGTTGGATGGACTCATCTTGCATGCGTGTCATAGTTTTTTGTGTATCACGCTGTGTGCTGACTGAAACATATTCGCCACCACCCATTGAAAGGGCACCGGCGAACATTCCCGAAATTCCGGCGATAAATAATGCCGCTGTACTTTGTTGGGCTCCAGCCACACCGATTACGATACCAGCGACAGAAACGATTCCATCATTTGCACCTAAAACCCCAGCACGGATGATGTTTAGTTGTTCTGATAAATGAAATTTCTGGATTAGTCGCTGAGACAGTGACTGATCTTCAGAAGTAGAAAAAGTTTTCATAAAACTATTACCCCCGCCTATAATATTTACGTTTAGTATAACTTTGGATATACTCATAACAAGGGACATTTGTGAATAAAAATACATTTTTTGAACACTTTTTATAAATTAATAGAATATATCTATATAAAACATAAGAAATTAGATAAATTATTAGAAAATTGAGGGATACCATGACGAATACAAGTGATTTGAGAGTTATCAAAACAACGAATCTAATAAAAGACTCATTTTATGATTTGCTAGAAACGGAAGACTTTGACAAGATAAATGTTAAACAAATTTGTGCCAAATCGTTGATTGGTCGTTCAACTTTTTATCAGCATTATGTTGATAAATATGATTTACTGACTAAAGAAAACAAATATTATACACAAATATTTACTGAGGGTATGTCAGAAAAAGTTGAATCATTTCAAAATGAGAATTCGTTGAAAGATTTGATAGAGTACTTAAATCAAGATTCTGCTGAAATTCTAATGTTATTAGATGTACATACTAACGTTACCGACTTGGAAACCGAATTTAAGAAGATTATTAGTTCATCAATAGATAATCAATTGAATGCCAATCCAATGAACGATTTGCCAGTAGATTTCGTTAAACAGGTTTATGCAATGAATGTGATGACATTTATTAAATGGTCACTGAAGAATGGTGTAGATGACAGTGTGAATTCATTTTTGAACCAGTCAATTAAACAAGAATATGATTTGTGGTTGAGATATTAATATGAAAAAGTGCCTGGAAATTTTGAGTTTCCCGGGCACCTTTTTTTGATGAAATTAAATTTTACCAATCGCAATGTGATTATTCTCAGGGTCGGCAAAGTTGAATGTTGTCATTCCGCTTTGTTCAGAAATGTCTGACACTTCACTCGAATACTTACTAATTTGTTCATGAAGGTTTTCCAAATCATCAGCCATTAACATGATAGAAGGGAATTCAAGTGAAACCATTGGAGAATATTTTTTTATGAAGTCGATGTTGAACAAGTTGATATTTACTTGATCTAAAACTGAGTGTTTCACCGTGCTACTACCATCGGGTGGTGGACTCTTGGCAAGTTCCTTAGCATTAAGTGCGTCTTGCCAGAACTTAGAGACTTTCTCAACATCATTAACATATAGCATCAATTCAAATTTTTTGATCATAGTCATACTCCATTCACATTTTGAATTAATAATACAATAATATTGGTTGACCTGAAACCCGTTTTAGGAGATATATTGAACTGTGATACATTGGTATTAAGATAGTTATTTGGAGGTCCAAGATGACAAATATTCATGATATAGCAAAATTGTCAGGCTTTTCAGTTTCAACAGTTTCTCGAGTATTGAATCGAAAGAATTACGTATCTGATGATGCACGTGAAAAAATTGAGGCTGTTATTAAACAAATGGACTACGTTCCAAATGATGTTGCTAGAGACTTAAGCCGAGGGAAAACATACAATATTGGAGTAGTTTTACCATATACCAAACACGCGTATTTCAATCAAGTATTGAATGGAATTATGGCAGAAGCTTATAAGCAGGGATATCGAGTTCTTATTTTGCTATCAAATTATGATAAGAATAAGGAACTAGAATTTTTAGAACAGCTGCGAAGGAAAGCATTTGATGCTTTAATTTTCACATCGCATGGTTTGCCACTGGAGGAAATAGCAAAGTATTTGAAATATGGGCAAATAGTCTGTTGTCAGAACCCTAATAATGTTAAAATTCCCGCCGCATACACCGCACGAGTTTCGACTTATGTAAAAGCATTGAGTTGGGTCAAGGAGCAAGGATATAAGAAAATTGGAATTATGCAGAATAGGGATTATCACGTCAGTGCAACTAGTGAGAAAACTATTCGCGCGTATAAACAAGTATTCGGTGAAATGCCAGATTCAAAGTTAATTGTTAATGATGTGACGACTTATGACAATGGTTATCAAGCTGGTGAATATTACAATAAGTGTAGCGAAAAGCCTGACTTTGTTTTTGCAAACAGCGATGATATCGCCACGGGCTTAAGACAATATTATCTTGATAACCAGTTGCAGGTCCCTCCGTTCATGGGTCAAGAAAATCAGCTGCCAAGCCAAATATTAAAGTTTTCAACTATTGATCATCAATTGACTAAAGTTGGATCTGCAGCGTTTGATGTTGCCACCAGTGGGGAAGATAAGATAGTTTGTATACCCTCAAAATTTATTAATCGTAAATAGAGTTGTCGTATTCTAAAATGTATTCATGTGGTATGTTTATCAGTGGTATAGAGATTAACAACATCCACAAAAAAAGCCCCGGTATGTAGCTACCGAGATTTTTTTTCAGCTGAATATTACCTTTGATGCTGCAACAAGTGAGGAAGACAAGATAGTTCGAATCCTTTCACGATTTATTATTCAGTTTTAATTTATTTGGAGTGTAATTATATAGATTCATGTGGTATATTGAATTTGTAAGGACGGAGAACACTTACGTATTGAAAAAGCCCCGGTAGTTGTGTACCGAGGCTTTTTTGTTACAGTTGAGTTTTTGAAAATCATTTGCTTTTCCGGTTATTCAACCAATAACTGAATAGGGCCACAATACACCCTGCAAATATCGAGCATAGAACGGAGAGCAACATTATTATCACCTCCAAACTATTGCCAGACTTATAACAGCAACACTTAATTGTATCATCTAGAGTTAAAGTAAAGTACAAATAGATTTTATTCCGGCGGTATATATTAATACAAAATAAATTAAACAATAAATCAACATAATACTTTAATGATTAACTGTTTTTAACATTTGTCCGTACAAATTTTAATAATTGGTATGTTTACCGAACAAAAAAATGCTAAAATGACCATATAAATAAAATTTGTTTGGAAGGTGATTTATTTGGAGACTAAATATGAAATGGTGAAACAAGATCTCAAAGAGAAGATTTTGTCTGGGTTTTATACATTCAATGATAAATTACCAACCGAATCATCTATGATGAAAACCTACCAGGTCAGTCGTTATACTATCCGGCGTGCTATCAGTGATTTGGAAGCGGAACATTATATCTTCACAATCCAAGGTGGAGGGATGTTTGTTGACGATTGGCAAAAACAACAAGAACCTCAGACGTTTGAACAAAAACAAATTGGTGTTATCACAACTCACATTGCAGATTATATCTTCCCCAATATTATTACCGGTATTGATCGATTTGTATCTGGTGAAGGTTATTCCGTCTTAATTAGTAACACTCAAAATGATCCGGAAAAGGAACGTGCAAGTATCAAGAAAATGCTTGATAACAATCTTTCAGGACTAATTATTGAGCCTACTCAAAGTGCACTTGGTGATCCCAATAAGGACTTGTTCGAACAAATTAAGACATCTGGATTGCCAACTATATTCATTAATTCACATTATGCTGATTTAGATTTCCCTTATATTGAGATGAATGATGTTTCAGCTGGGAAAGTTGTTACCGATGCGCTGTTTAATTTAGGACACGAACAAATTCTTGGCATCTTTAAGATTGATGATGGCCAGGGAGTTCACCGTATGAACGGCTATGTGAAGTCATATCAAGAACACAGCAAATTCTCCTATTTAAGCGAAATTGTTATGTACCAAACATCTGATAATATGCATTCTGTATTTACTAAGATTGAACGTATTTTGCGCAGGGAAGACCATCCAACTGCAATTGTTTGTTACAATGATCAACTTGCTATCAAGATAATTGATCTGATTCGGTCACTCAAAATGAGAGTTCCAGAAGATATATCAGTGATTGCTTTTGATAATTATCAGTTGTCACAATATCTTTCACCAAAGCTTAGTACCGTTGAACATCCAAAGGAAAAGATGGGGCGAGATGCAGCTAAAATGCTGTTTGATATCATGAACGGTGATCACCAACCTGAATCAATCAAATATGACCCACAATTGATTCTACGTGAATCGACAGCCAATAAATAAATATAAATTTAAACACCTGAAAAAATTTTTTTCAGGTGTTTTTTTGTCGTGAAAACGTTATCGTAAATAGATTTGCAAGCAATATTGATACGTACAAATAATAATAATGTGAAAAATGTATCTTGATTTATACGTACAAATGTCATATGATGTTTTTGAGCTTATGAAAGTGCTTTCAAATAATTATGCTTTTTGAGGAGAGAAACTGATGGATAAGGTTAAAAAAATTCCAAGTGGTTTCATATATTTCTTTGGATCATTTGGTGGAATATTATTCGGTTACGACATCGGTGTTATGACAGGGGCATTGCCTTTCTTGCAACACGATTGGGGTTTACAAAATCAAGCTGGAATAGTCGGATGGATTACTTCAGCTGTTATGTTCGGTGCCATCTTTGGTGGTGCACTTGCCGGAAGTATGTCGGACAAGTTAGGCCGTAGAAAGATGATTTTAATCTCATCATTAGTTTTCGCGGTAGGATCGATCCTCTCTGGATTTGCTCCAAATGATGGCCAGTATTATTTAATTGCCGTCAGAATGTTCCTAGGTTTGGCTGTTGGTGCTGCATCAGCATTAGTTCCAGCCTATATGTCAGAAATGTCACCTGCCAGATTAAGAGGTCGTTTGTCAGGTATTAACCAGACAATGATTTGTTCAGGAATGTTACTTTCTTACATTATGGATTACTTGCTAAAAGGTTTACCTGAACAATTTGCTTGGAGATTGATGTTAGGTTTAGCTGCAGTTCCAGCAATCATTCTATTCTTCGGTGTTTTGAAACTTCCTGAATCACCACGTTTCTTAGTTAAAAGCAATAAAGTGGATGAAGCTAAACAAGTATTATCATTCATTCGTCCTGCTGACGAAGTTGAAGCAGAATTGAAGACAATTCAAGAAACTGCCAGTGACGAAGATAATGCACAAAAGAATTCATCTATTAAAGATTTACTCAGTGGAAAATATCGTTACTTGGTCATTGCTGGTGTTGGTGTCGCAGCCTTCCAACAATTCCAAGGTGCAAATGCAATTTTCTACTACATTCCATTAATCGTTGAAAAGGCAACTGGTAGTGCCGCAAGTTCAGCGTTGATGTGGCCAATTATTCAAGGTATTTTGTTAGTTCTTGGGTCACTATTATTCTTAGTGATTGCTGACAAATTCAACCGTCGTACATTGTTAACACTCGGTGGAACAGTTATGGGACTTTCATTTATCCTTCCTGCAATTTTAAATATGTTAATACCAAATATGAATCCAATTATGATTGTTGTTTTCTTATGTATCTATGTAGCTTTTTACTCATTCACTTGGGCACCTCTAACATGGGTTATCGTCGGAGAAATCTTCCCACTGGCAATCCGTGGACGTGCATCAGGTGTTGCATCATCATTTAACTGGATTGGTTCATTCTTAGTTGGATTAATGTTCCCAATTATGACAGCAACAATGCCACAAGAAGCTGTTTTCGCAATCTTTGGTGTGATTTGTTTACTCGGTGTCCTATTCATTAGAACTAGAGTTCCTGAAACAAAGGGTCACACACTAGAAGAAATTGAAGAGCAAGGTACAAATCGTCACGATAAAAAAATTGAATCTGTTGAAGAAACAACAGTTCAAGATTAATTAATTGAAACGGAGAGATTTCGATGAACTTAGTAGAAATATCTAATGCAGTTGAAAAAGGTAATGTTTCTCTAGGAATCGAACTTGGTTCAACGAGAATCAAAGCAGTATTAGTAACAGAAGATTTTAATACCATCGCCTCAGGTAGTTACACTTGGGAAAATCAATTTGATAACGGAATTTGGACTTACCCAATTGATCAAGTTTGGCAAGGTATCCAAACCAGCTATTCTCAAATGGCAGCAGAAGTTCAAAGCAAGTATCATCATCCATTGAAAAATATTGAATCAATCGGGATAAGTGCCATGATGCACGGATACTTAGCCTTCGACAAATCAGATAAGCTATTGGTTCCATTCAGAACATGGCGTAACAATATTACAGCTGATGCTGCTGAGCAATTAACTAAGGAATTTGATTTCAATATTCCACAGCGTTGGTGTGTTGCACATCTTTATCAAGCTATTTTGAATGATGAAAAGCATGTTAAAGACATCGATTTTATTACGACACTTGCCGGATATGTTACTTGGAAATTGTCTGGTGCCAAGGTCCTTGGAATTGGCGATGCTTCTGGAGCATTCCCAATTGATCAGACAACTGGTACTTATAATGAAGAAATGCTTAACAAGTTTAGTAATTTGGATAATGTTAAAAAGTTTGATTGGAATATTACTGACATTCTTCCTAAGGTTGAAAAAGCTGGTGAAATTGCCGGAACATTGACTGACGCCGGAGCAAAATTGTTAGACACAACTGGCAATTTGCAAGCTGGTAGTGTCATGGCACCTCCTGAAGGGGATGCTGGAACTGGAATGGTCGGAACAAATTCCGTTAGAAAGCGTACCGGAAATATTTCCGTCGGGACATCGGCTTTCTCAATGGTTGTTTTAGAAAAACCTTTAAAGAGTGTTCATCGTGATATAGATATCGTTATGACACCAGATGGCTCACCAGTTGCCATGGTTCACGTTAATAACTGTTCATCAGATATTAACGCCTGGGCGGGGTTGTTCAACGAGTTTGCTACAAGATTGGGAGTTAACTTAACACCCGACAAATTGTATGAAGCCTTATTCCTTGAAGCTACGAAATCAGATCCAGATGCTGGTGGCTTAATTAATTACAGTTACCAATCAGGTGAAAACATCACAGATATTAAAGCTGGACGTCCATTATTCGTTAGAACGCCGAATAGCAAATTCAATCTTCCAAACTTTATTTTGACTCAATTGTACGCAGCCTTTGCTCCATTGAAGATTGGTATGAATATCTTGAGTGAACAAGAACATATCAGTACTGATGTCATGATTGCTCAAGGTGGCTTGTTCAGAACTCAAGTTATGGCTCAACAAGTTTTAGCAAATGCTCTTAATATTCCTATCACTGTAATGGAAAACGCTGGTGAGGGTGGCCCTTGGGGAATGGCAGTTCTTGCCTTATATGCAAAGGATAATAAAGTTCAAAACTTGAATGATTATCTAGATCACAACGTTTTCGAAAATCCAGAAAGCATGACTTTAAGCCCTGAACTTGAAGGTGTGAAAGGTTATGAGAAATTTACTGAGAAATATGTTGCTGGACTTCCATTTGAAGCTGAAGCCGGAAATACGATTAAAGATTAAGAGGGTATATGTATGTTAGAGAAATTAAAACAAGAAGTATATGACGCAAATATGCGTTTACCAGAGCTAGACTTGGTCACATTTACTTGGGGAAATGTCTCAGGTATTGATCGTGATAAGGGAATGTTTGTTATCAAGCCTTCAGGTGTTGAATATGGCTCATTGAAGCCTTCAGACATGGTAGTTGTTAACCTTGACGGTGAAGTTGTTGAAGGTGAAATGAATCCATCAAGTGATACACCAACTCATACTGTTTTGTACAACGAATTCCCAGATATTGGTGGAATCGTTCATACACATTCACCATGGGCAGTGTCATTTGCTTCAGCCAATATGGATATTCCAGCTGCAAGTACTACTCATGCCGATACTTTCTACGGAGATGTTCCCGTTTCAGATCCTTTAACCAAACAAGAAATTGAAGATGCCTACGAAGAAAATACCGGAAAGGTCATCGTGAAAACATTTAACGAACGTAATATCGATCACGATGCTGTTCCAGCGGTCTTAGTAAGTCAACACGGACCATTTGCCTGGGGTAAGACTCCAGACAAGGCAGTCTACAACGCCAAGGTTCTCGAAGTAGCCGCAGAAATTAGTTACCACGCATTACAATTAACTCGCGACAATATCCGAGTACCACAATACTTGCTAGATAAGCATTACTACCGTAAACATGGTAAGAATGCATACTATGGTCAAGATAATGCCAAGTCACAAGAACATGCGGAACACGTCGAAAATTAAACAGACAATTTGAGGGAGAAATTTATCATGAAAAAAATGCAAGATTACGAATTTTGGTTTATTACAGGAAGTCAATTTTTATACGGACCAGAAACATTGAAACAAGTTGAAGCAGATGCAAAAGAAATTGTTGACCAATTAAATGCATCAAATCAACTTCCATATTCTATTAAGTTCAAGTTGGTTGCCACAACAGCTGAAAACATTACAAAGGTTATGAAGGAAGTTAACTACAACGATAAAGTTGCCGGTGTAATCACATGGATGCACACATTCTCACCAGCTAAAAACTGGATCCGTGGTACAAAATTACTTCAAAAGCCATTGCTGCATTTAGCAACTCAAAAATTGAATTACATTCCTTACGACACAATTGATCTCGACTACATGAACTTGAACCAATCAGCTCATGGTGACCGTGAATATGCCTTTATCAATGCTCGTTTACGTATGAATAACAAGATTATCTCAGGATACTGGGGTGATGGTGACATTCAAAAACAAATTGCTAAATGGATGGATGTTGCAGTTGGTTACAATGAATCATTCGATATCAAAGTTGTTTCATTTGCCGGTAAGATGCGTAATGTTGCTGTTACTGATGGTGATAAAATTGAAGCTCAAATTAAATTTGGTTGGACAGTTGATTACTGGAGTATCGGTGAATTAGCTGACGAAGTTGACGCTGTTTCTGAATCAGATATTGACGCAAAATATGCCGAACTTCAAAAGGAATATGACTTTGTCCCAGGAGATAATGGAGACGAGAAGTTCGAACACAATACTAAATATCAAATTCGTGAATACTTCGGAATTAAGAAATTTATGGATGATCGTGGATACACAGCATTCACAACTAACTTCGAAGATTTACGTGGACTAGAACAATTACCTGGTCTAGCCGTACAAATGTTGATGGCAGAAGGATATGGATTTGCCGGTGAAGGTGACTGGAAGACAGCTGCCTTAGACCGTTTGATGAAGATTATTGCCCACAACAAACAAACAGGATTCATGGAAGATTACACATTAGATCTACGTAAAGGACACGAAGCAATCCTCGGCTCACACATGCTAGAAGTTGATCCAACAATCGCTTCAGATAAACCAAGAGTTGAAGTACACCCATTAGACATCGGTGGAAAAGACGATCCAGCAAGACTAGTATTCACAGGTTCAACAGGGGATGCAGTTGACGTAACAATGGCCGATTTCGGTGACGAATTCAAACTAATGTCATACGATGTATCCGGAAATAAACCAGAAAAAGAGACACCATACCTACCAGTAGCCAAACAACTTTGGACACCAAAACAAGGTTGGAAGAAAGGTGCTGAAGGCTGGTTAACACTCGGTGGTGGACACCATACAGTATTGTCATTTGCCGTTGATTCAGAACAACTTACAGACTTGAGTAAGATGTTTGGATTAACTTATGTAGATATTAAATAGGAAAAAGGTAAAAACTCACAAAATCATGGATTTGATTTTGTGAGTTTTTTTGTTAATTAAATGTTTTATAACGGAGCGTTTCCATAAGTCCAAGTAATTGTTGTGTGGTATGTATTAGTGGGAATATTTCCATCTGTGATAAAAAGTCTTAAATGTTCAAATCTTGACCATGGAATAGAATTAATTTGATCACCGTCTTTACTTGAAATGACGGTGTAATTTTCTGATAAATCTATTGGCATATTTTCCAATAAAATTAGTTGAAAGCTTTGGACAAAGTAGGTTTCAAATTTATCATAGAATTTTGGATCAGCTTTAATAGAAATATTTACAGCGCTTTTATTTACCCTAGTGTCCTTAATATCAGCAAAATTTGAACTATTGTGTTCATCAGGTGCTATCATTGTGGGTTCAATTAAGTTTATTTTTCCAAAATGTATTTCCGACGGAGAAATTTTTAAATTTCCGTTACTAAAGATAACGCGGTTTTCCTGAAATCTTTGTGTAAAATTCGATTCAGAGTTACCTGGTGTCGGGATAATTAATTCTGGCGAGTAATTAAATGTTGGTTGATCCGTGTTTATAACTCTTGTTTGAATTTGTATTTGCAATAATTCTTTTTTTGAAAGTTTAAGATTATTAATTTGTAATGTTATTTTTGCCTTGTCAAAAGTGAGAGAATCGAAGTCCAATTTTGTCTTAGTGAAACCATCAATGTTATAAACATTTTCAACTTTTTCATTTTTACTTAAATAATAATACAATTTGCCAGTCCATCCGTTTTCAGGCTCATATTCATTTGAAGTTGAATTTATTACGTGAAGTTCATGCCAAAGGTGTTTTGAACCATGATAAGTAAGTTCATTTACGCCATCCGATTTTGGCTTTTCTCTTATGAAGTGATCTGTGCTTAATAATGGTGCGGATTTGTTAACGTGTAAAGTAACATGGTTTGTAACAATTTCGTGAGGTGGAATGAGATTATGTAAATGGTCATATTGTGGTTTTGGGTTAATTTCTGAAATTGTTGCGTAAATCTCTTTACCATCATCTTCTATCTTTGTTTTTTTAATTACGTAATTTTTTAAGTCATTTCCTAATTCGCTTTGTGGAACAATTCCATTGATACCATGCCATTCTATTTTGTATTTCGATTTGTCAAAATCACCGTTCAGAGTATATTTAGCGTAGTCACCTGAATAAGTTTGCTCCGGACCTGTCAGCATATGTCCAACATTAATTATTACTGAGCTGTGGTATTCATTATTATTTTCTGTTGGTGTTTTTGAACCTGAGTTTGATACCTTTGCCTGGATTGTGGCTTTTCCGGACTTTTTATCTTATTTGGAAACACTTCACCTGAAAATGGATTTACAGTTGCAATATCAGGATTAAGAGATTCATACGTCACTTCGCTAGTTGAATTGTCGGGTAATGCATGGGCTTTCACAAGAGTTGATTGGTTGTTAAATTCATCATCAATGTATAAATTATGGGAATCTGTGGTAGTGTTGCTGATTCCAGTAGCTGGAATAGGATCTGGTTCAAAGTATACAGTTGCCATTTTTGAATAAATTAGGGAGTTGAACATCATAGGCCACACTTGAGCAGTTAATTGATAATTCATAGAGCCGACAGATTGTGCGGTTGATGTATAATCTGTCTGATTTGCTCCATGAATCGGGGTCCAGATTTGATTGTCTCCACTCTGATACCACTGATAACGTGTATCGATAAAACTTAAACTATTTTTTGCAATTATTGTACGTATTTTAAATGTATCACCAATATGCACGTGATATATTTGTCTTGGCTGTAATGCGAATCCTGCTTTAAAATACCAACCAAGCACATTGAATGGTGGAATTGAAGGTTCATGCATAGGATTGATTGTTTTGTCCTTTTGGCTGATTCCAGGCTGGTTTGGAGTAGGTTTGCTAAAAAGACCAGGTAATTCCCATGCTTTGGATAACTTAGGAGAGGAACTTTGAAAATTAATTGGTACTTTCAAACTAAGGTTGGAGTTGTTTTTTGTTCGTAAATCGGATTTTTTCAGCAATACATTTCTATTGTTTAAATTAGTTGTATTACTAACAGCATATGAAGTGTCGTTATTAAGAATAGTAACAACTAGAAGAACTCCAAAAATTGTCGTAAAAATGTTGGCTGCAATTTTCATTAAACGATTAATCCCTTCAATTCGGATTTTTTTACGTGAGATTTTTCATGTTGGCATTACTTTCTATAGTAAATAAATCGTTTTCCTTTGAACACCACCAATTCAACATAAAAAAATATCATCCACACAATCAAAAAAGCAGTTCATTCTATTATTTTAGAATGAACTGCTTTATATTTATTAGACTAATAATTTACAAAAATATGTTACAAACTATTTATTATATTTATCATTCAAGATATCGGTAAGCTTTTGTAATTTGTCAGCGATTTCTTTATTTGAGTCAGATGTTTTCTTGCCATTAAGTTCTGGATTATTTAATGAATACTTCTTTTCTCCGTCATTTTTGACCCAAATATTGTATTCTGGAACGGAGATTTTGAATGTATCAGATCCGCCAAGTTTATTAGTTTTTAAATATTTAGCATATTTTTTATCAGTCGTGTCTTGACTGCGATTGGTACGAATACCAGTAATTATTTTTGAACCAATTTCCGGGATTGGAGCGTCAACTCGATTGACGTAGACTTGTTGGGATTTGCTGTTTTCGGTTACACCGCCGGTGAACACTACTTTTATTGTGTGATCCTGGATTCCATTTCCACCACTGATTACGTTATCTACTAATATAGTAGCTTTGGTCATAGCGTTTTCGTTGTAATCTGTCATTTCATCTAAATCGATAATTGTACCTTGGATAACGTAATCATTATCTTTTTTTAATTTGTCGAGAGAAGTGGGGAATGAGGCCAAATCAGTAATGGTTGATTTGTCTTTGACTACTTTTAGAGAACTGGTACCCTTATCCCAATTGATTTTATTATTATTAATTTCCCGCTCAGAAATGTTTGTTTGAGGTTTGGATTCAATCACCGACTCACTCTTGGACGCAGCATTTTCCGAGCTTGTCTTTTGGGTACAGGCTGAAATTGTGATTATGGTTAATAATAATGTCAGTATAAGGGGTATCTTCTTCATTTATTACTCGCTTTCTTTAATAATTTTAGTTTTGCCTAATTTTTTCGTTAAGTATAGTTTATCATTTTCTGTGAAAAATTTCTATTGCATTGCTCAATAATTCTGTTATTGTTAAGAGTTTTGTTATAATTAGGCATTAGCAGAGGTGGATTATGGATATTGAAAAGAGAACTATTTCATTTAATGGAGAATCATCTATTTTAAATTCCGGAAGAAGTGGTATTTCAAAGCTGTGGGAAGAAACTACTAAGTCAGGAAAACTTGACCAAATGTATGAAGCTAGTAGTGAAACTAAGCCACACTTTTTTGGAATTAGCATCATGAAACCAAACGAATTTACTTATATTATCGGAGTAGAAGGTGACAATCCCATAGACGGATTAAGCCATTTCGAGATTGATAGTAGCGAATACTGTAAATTTTCTGGAGAAGGCAAGTTACCAACATCCATCCAAACCTTACAAGAAAATATTTGGCAAGAACATGGCAGGGAGATCGCTGATCAATCTGAAATGAGAGATGTTGCAATCAACATTGAGGAATACTACGAAATGACCCCTGATTATTCAAAATTTAATATTCTCATTCCTAAAAATAACATTCAAATAAAAGAGGTATAGTCAGTGGACTTATGGAATAACTACTTCAAGTGGATAATCGGATTTATGCTAACAATGTCTGCCGTGCCTTACGTAACAGCGTTAATAGCCTCATGGTTAGGTCATGTTTCAAAGTCCATGCTCGTGTCAGATCTTGGCCCAAACAGTCAACTTGCAGTTGGTGGCCTAGGAGTAGCAATACATGAGTTTGGCCACGCATCGTTTGCATTCCTATTTGGCCACCGCGTAACACACATGCAATTATTAAATTTCCATTATGCAGAAAGTGGGACACTCGGATCAGTCGAACACACCTGGAACGACCACAACGTATATCAAAGACTAGGGAACTTTTTCATCGGACTCGCACCATATTACATGTGTTCAATAGCCCTCTACCTTTTACAAAAAGTGTTATTGCACAATACTTTAAATTTTGCGTCAGTTTTAAAAACAACAGGTGATTTTGAATTCAACTCACTCTCAACGATTGTGTCAGCGGTCATAAGTAATTTTACGAATGTCTTTTCAAATGCATCATGGCCGATGATTATTCTTTATTTCGTTCTCTCAGTCATGATTGCAAGTACGGGATATGACCTGAGTAGCGAAGATCTCAGTACAGTAACTAAGGGTGTTACACCATGGATGATTGTCTTAGCAATTGTTTCCATCGTCATGGTTTTCTTAAACTTGAAAGCTCAAATGGTCTCATTAATATCTGTCGTAATAGTTTTTTCATTATTATTTTTAGTTCAAGCTTTAATTTATATACTAATATCAATGGTAGTAATTAAAATTATCGGAATTATATAGGAGTTGAGAATATGCGTATTAATATTTTGCAACACACTCCAGATGAAGGACCTGGAGCTATTTCCGAATGGGCACATCGTGGTGGACATGAGGTTTACACGTACCATCCAAGATTTTTCAATGGCATTTTGCCAACTGCCGATGAAACTGATTTATTAATAATTCTTGGTGGGCCATGCAGTCCTAATGATGATGATCAATACGTATTAGCTGAACGTGATTTGATTCGTGAATTGATCAAGCAAAACAAACCAATTTTTGGTGCATGTTTTGGAGCACAACAAATTACGAAGGCTTTAGGGTACACAGTTGGTAAATCACCTGTAAAAGAAGTCGGTTGGGGAATAGTTACACTTGAAAGTGATGTGATTTCTGGACTTCCAAAAAGTATGAACGTGCTTCATTGGCATGAAGAGATGTTCAATCTGCCAAAGGATGCAAATCTGTTATTTTCTAGTGAAGGTTTGAAGAATCAAGGCTTTGAATTGAATCATAAAGTCGTTGGATTACAGTTTCATCTTGAATCTTTGGAAGATAACGTGCGTGAAATGGTGGTTAACGATTATCCATATTTGACCGATTCAGTTTTTGGACAGTCTAAAGATGATGTTCTTAATCAAAAAGTGCCACTTGAAAACAAAACTGTACTGTTCAAAATTTTGGACTACATTACAGCCTGAGATAAGCTCAAATTACGAGCTTATTTTTTTATTTATATTTTAGTTGCAATTGCAACTAACTAGAATTATTATATTGTCATTGCTTGATAGGAGTGCGAAATTGAAAGATATTTTGAGACCAATAGGTGTAGTATCAAGAGCTTTAGACTCGATTGCAAATATTGAATTCAAGGAAATGGATCTCAGCCGAGGTCAGTATTTATATTTGGTAAGGATATGCGAGTCACCAGGGATTATCTTGGAACGACTAGCTAACATGCTCAAGGTGGATAAGACGACTGCGGCACGTTCGATTCAAAAATTGGAACTAAAAGGATTGATTGAACGTAGAAGTGATCATATCAATCGTAAAATCAAGATGATATATCCAACTGAGAAGGGCGAAGCAGTTTATCCAGTTTTGCAGCGTGAAGAAAGATATTCAAACTCAGTTGCAATGAGAGGCTTTTCCAAAGCTGAGCAGGATCAACTTTTTGAGCTAATGGAACGTGTTGCTAATAACGTTGATGACGACTGGAAATTAGTCAAAGGCGGATCAAAGAGGAATTATTAATTATGAATAAAATCGAAATTGTTGCGTGTGATAAAGATGATTTGAAGACACTTCAACGTGTGTCACGTCAGACTTTTTCAGACACATTTGATGAGTACAATACAAAAGAGAATATGAACAAGTTTTTGGAAGATGCATATAGTCAAGAGACTTTGTTAAAGGAACTGGATGACATTAATTCTCAATTTTATTTAGCAAAAGTTGACGGAGATATTGCGGGCTATTTAAAAGAGAATTACAAAGATGGCGAATTTGTTCTTGAACGAATTTATGTTGAGAAAACTTTTCAGAAATATGGACTTGGAAAAATATTGTTAGATCATGCCATTTCTGCAGCAAAATTAAACCATTGTGACCACATCAATTTGGGTGTTTGGGAGCACAATGAAAATGCTAAAGCTTTCTATAAAAAGATGGGATTCGAGCGAATTAGCCAGCATATTTTTAATTTGGGTGATGATCCGCAAACTGATTATATTTTAACGAAAAAACTTTAATGGAGAAAAACATGAAAAATATTGTAATTGACAAAGAATTTTGGGACTTATTTCCACAAGGACAAATTAGTATTTTAAGGTTGGAAGGCATCGATAACCACGTTAATGAAGATGATGATCCATATTTTCAAAAGTTATTAGACGATGCTACTGAAGAATCTAAGAAGTTTTTGACGGATGAAACATTCCGATTGAATCCGGTTATAGATCAATGGCGTGAGGCGCTTCGTAAATTTAAGACAAAGAAGGGTGCTCGTTCCTCGATTGAAGCTCTACTAAAGAGAGTTTCCCAAGGTAAAACATTTTCACCAATTAATCCGTTAGTGGACATATACAACAGTGTTTCTTTGAAATACGCTATGCCTTGCGGTGGTGAGAACGTTGATAAAATGGATGGTGATTTACATCTTGGCATGGCAAAAGGGGGCGAAGGTTTTCGTCCACTTGGTGACGACGAGGATTCTCCAGCACTTGAAGGCGAGATTATTTATTACGATAAGACTGGCGCTGTTTGTCGCTGTATGAACTGGCGTGAGGCTCAACGTACGATGTTAACTGAAGATACTACTAATGCAGTCATGGTAATTGAAGGAATTAATGACGAACAAGCTAAACGTGCTGATGAAGCTGTCATTGAATTAAAAAATCTATGCAAAGATTACTTCAAAGTTGATGGTGAAATTGGTAAACTTACTATAGATAATGCAACTGAAATAATTGAAAAATAATAATAACAAATAACGAAAATAACGTATCTGAACGATACGTTATTTTTTTGAGAAGAGTTATATTCTTTTATTGCATTATGTATTTTAGACACGCTTAATAAATATATTCAAATATAGCAAACTTTAATAGCAGAAAAATGACTAAACTAGATAGTTATCTTCCTAAGCTATTGTATAATGATTACAAGGAGATGAGGGTATGAGCCAGACACCATATACTTTTCAGGACACTGACGCATTTAAAAGCACTGAGCAATTAATTATTAAGGGGCGTTTCTTTGCCACCACTGTCTCAGATGCCTTTAATCAATTTGAGCCAAAGAAAAGAAATATCCACAAGATTTTGAACATCAAGAACAAATTATTGGTACCAGAATTGCTAGCTGTAAAAAGAGAGCGAATGTCCGGTTCTTTATTTGCGTTCTTACGAGGAACAGTTGATGTGATGCATTATGACATGTCACGTCATGAAAATAGTGGTATCAAAGTTTTAGTTGGTGGGGATGCCCATATTGGAAACTTTGGTTTTTATGGTTCATCAGAAGGTCAATTATTATTCGACATGAATGATTTTGATGAGGCTCATCTTGGCCACTGGGAATATGATTTGAAGCGACTACTAGTCAGTGCACTTTTAGTATCAAGAGATCATGGTTTTGACGAAAGTGATATCCAGGAATTTTTGTTGGATGTCGTTGATACTTATTTCGATACACTAAAACACATGACAAAAATTTCCGAAATGAAACGTTTTATTTTACCAAATACGCTCCAAAATATTACCGAAATCTTTGGTAAATTAAAAGATAATGAAGAGTACTTCCAAGAGTCCTTTAATAAGGTGATTGCAAAAAGTATTAAAAAGGCTCAAAAGAGTAACTCAAAATTAGTCATTGAGAAGTATACCGAGCTTAATGACGCCGGGGAACGTCGTTTTGTTGAGAACAAACCTGTAACACAACACATCAGTGAGAAGGACTTCAAGAATGTTGTTGATGGCTTTAAGAGTTACAAGAAGAATGCACGTAGTGATGTTAGATTATTTCTTGAGGATTTTAATATCATTGACGTTGTTCGCCACAGTGTTGGAGTAGGTAGCGTAGGTACTCTATGTTATTTGATTTTACTTCAGGATTTAGATTCAAACTACTTGGTACTTCAAGCAAAACAGGCTCTACCAATTTACAATAATGATGAGTTGTATTCTGACAAGGACGTTAGTCAGGGACAAAATATTGTAGACAGTCAGTTGATCTTGCAAAGTGCATCTGATCCATTTTTGGGTGCCTTCGATACGAAGAAGTACAGTTTCTACATGCGTCAATTCAAGGATATGAAGTCTTCAATTAATTTAGATAAATTGGATTTTGAATCTTTCAAAGACTATGTAAAAGTTTGTGTCATCTTGTTAGCCAGAGCACATTCACATTCACCAAACTTTCCACTAATTATTGGTTTTGGAGAAGAATATGCAGATATTGCTAATTCGCTTATGAATTTTACCAATAGTTATGTTAAACAAGTGGAATATGATTTTGAGTCTTTCGAAAAGGATCTAAGAGATGAAAAGTAAATATTATAATAGGGATTTAAGTTGGTTATTGTTTGATAATCGAGTAATCGATCAAGCATACAATCCCAACGTACCAATCCTTGAAAAGCTAAGGTTTTTATCAATTGCGACGAACAACCTTGATGAATTTTTCCGAGTTCGTATGCACAACATCCATAGCATGATTGGTAGCAAGAAAATTGAAAAAAGAACGGGGTTAACCGGCACGGAGGTTCTGAGTTTAGTACACGAATTCAATATCCGCAATCTTACCAAACAATATGAAGCTTATTCATTATTGCTTGAAAAATGTAAAGATAAGAATATTTTTGAAGTTATGAAATTTGAAGACCTCAGTGATTTTGAGAAACAATATGTTACGGATTATTATCGCGAGAATATTGCAGATGAGTTAGTTGTTGAAAACTTTTCTAACTTACATAAATTCCGTCACAATTTAAATATTTTGATGCAGTCACAAGGTCACACTTATACGTTCCCAATTCCAGACGAATTTGATCGACTAGTTGCTACTGGTGTCGACAATCATTATATCTTGCTTGAAGATGTGATTTTAAATGTCGCTGAAGATATTTTTCGCAAGTATGATGTTCTGAAGTGCTATGTTTTTAGAGTTACATATGACAAGAATAAGAAATATGACTTCTTAGACGAGCAGTTAACGGATGCTGAATATTTGAAGAAAATGACTGAGTACTTAAATGCTCGTGATCCTCGTAAGATTACTCGAGTTGAGTTTATGTGTGATGGACCACGTGGTAGAAGTTATTTTGCTCAATTATTTGAAATCAGCAAGAAAAGTGTCTACAAGATTCCTGGTCCAGTTGATCTGAAATATTTGGATGGATTATTCAAACGTTACAAGAATCGAGCTAATTTGATTTTCCCTCCATTCAGACAACGTCAGTGGAAGGACTCAAAGAATATTCTTGAATACTTGGATAAAACTCCAATGTTGCTCGAATATCCTTATGACTCTTACAAAACTTATTTAAATTATCTGGAAACCGCGGTCAATGATCCAAAGACCACTGATATTTCTATGACGATTTACCGGACCGAGAAGAACTCTCAATTAGTCAAGTTACTTCAAAAAGCTGCAGCTAAGGGTATTAACGTTACAGCTGTCGTTGAATTGAGAGCTAGATTTGATGAAGAACATAATTTACTTGTTTCGGAACTTTTGAAGTCAGCCGGAGTTCATGTTCTCTATGGTGACCGTTTAAACAAGGTTCACTCAAAAGTTTGTCTAGTGCTTCAAGGCGCTAATGATGTTGGATATGTTCAAATTGGAACGGGTAACTATAATGGAGTGACGGCAAATATTTTCTCAGATATTGCATACTTCACTAGTGATCCAACCTATGTTAATGATGCAGCTAACTTCTTTGAACGATTAGAAACGCATAAAGAAGTAGATTATGATTTATTCGTAACTTCACCTAATCAATTGAAACCGATGATTTTGAATAATATCAAACGCGCTACAAAAGAATATTTGCGTGTCGGTAAGGGTGAAGTATTTATGAAGGTTAATGGCTTGACCGACATCGATATCATAAATGCAATTTATAGCGCAGCTCGATTAGGATTGCCATTTAGATTAATTGTCAGAGGTCCATGTTCATTGAAGCTTGGTCTATGTGGTGAAAAAGAAGACATCGTTGTAAAAAGTATTGTTGGTGAATTATTGGAACACAGTCGTATTTTCAAGTTCCAATATGGCGACAGTCAGACCGATGTTTGGATTTCTTCAGCGGATATGATGACTAGAAATCTTGATCGAAGGGTCGAAGTAGCCGTGCCAATTGTTGATAAAAAGTCTAAAGAAAAACTGCTTAAGATTATTAAAATGTACCAACGCGATACTGAAAATTCGTATTACTTAAATAGTAATGGTGAATATTTCAAGAAACGTAAGACATTTGGTATTTCAGCTCAACAAACATGGTTGAAACGACTTAAGTGGAGCAAATATTCTAAATAGTTTTAAAAATGAAGAGCCGAGAAAAATTCTCAGCTCTTTTTGTTGCTTATTATTCGCTTTATTTAGTTGAATAGAACTAATATAAAAGTATTAATGAAAGGAAGCTTACAAATGAAACAGGTAAATATTGGAAACACAAATTGGAAAACTTCAGCCGTTGCTCTCGGAATCATGAGAATGGAAGCTTTGTCTGTCGAAGATGCTACAAAGTCCCTAAATACAGCATTTGATTCTGGAATTAATTATATTGATTCCGCAGATATATATGGAATGGGTAATTCAGAAAAAGTATTCGGTGAGGCATTGAAGAAATCTGATGTATCACGTGATAAATTATTTATCCAGTCTAAAGGTGGAATTGTTTTTGATCCTGAAAGAAGTCATGGAAGTTTTGTTTTTGGCAAAAGATATGATTTTGGTAAGAAACATATTCTAGAGGCAGTTGATGGTATTTTGGAAAGAATGCAAGTTGACTACCTAGACGCGTTTCTTCTTCATCGCCCAGATCCCTTAATGGAACCTGAAGAAGTGGCTGAAGCTTTTGATGAATTGCAGACTGCCGGAAAAGTAAGACACTTTGGAGTATCAAACTTTAATCCACAACAATTTGAATTTTTGCAAGAGAACCTTGACCAGAAATTGTTAATCAATCAATTACAATTTAGTATCATGCACACTGGAATGGTTGATTCAGGAATTCATGCAAACATGACTGATGAACGTTCGATTGATCATGACGGTGGTATTCTTGAGTATTCAAGACGTAAGGGCATCACAATTCAAACGTGGTCACCATTCCAATATGGTATGTTTGAAGGAACATTTATCGGCAATGACAAATTCCCTGAGCTTAACAAAAAGCTAGATGAATTGGCCAATAAGTATGGTGTCAGCAAGAATGGTATTGCTGCAGCGTGGATTTTGAGACATCCAGCTAATATGCAAGTTATCATTGGTACTATGAATCCAGAGCACATCGTTGATAGCGCCAAGGGTGCTGATGTAGAACTCACAAAGCAAGAATGGTACGACGTATACTTTGCAGCAGGTAATACATTGCCATAACAAAAAAGATTATCCGTTTGGATAATCTTTTTTTGACGGCGAAACTATTTTTTTAATCCATTTTGCAATGATTCCCAGCCCTCAGTTGCGATAAAGTATACCAATACTAGTGCAGCTACGGAGTCGATCCGCCAAAGTCCAAATAGTGCTGTTACAATGACTCCCACCAAAACTGTGGCCGCCATGTAAGCACATGTTATATTACACATACCATCTTCAATTAATGCTTCCGAATTAATTTGTTTACCAAGGCTACGTTTTTTCAAAGTAAGAATTGGCATTAATATTACAGAAGCGATTGCAATTAACATCCCGGGAATACTGGTGTCAGCTACTTGATGATTGATTAAGTTGTAAATTGAAACGGAAACAACATAAACTGATAATAGTAGTAATACAGAGCCGACGATTAAGGATGAAATTCGCTCGGTTTTTTCTATTTCCTCTTTGGAAGCATGATTGGCTTCTTTTCTCAGTCGCCAAATTAATGTACTTCCGGCAATGATTTCTAAAAAGCTATCCATTCCAAATGCAATTAGCAAGATTGAACCGGCAGCTATTCCTGATGAGAATCCAACTGCAAATTCAAATGCCATCCATGCAGTTGAAAAATATTCGATGCGCAAACTGCGACTGATAAGTGTGGGGTTATTCACCATGTTTTTTACCTCTCATGACGTGATCCGCATGCTCTAGTGTTTCATTAATAACATCTAGAATATGTGGGTCATTTAATTTATAGTAATTGGATTTACCAATTCGATTCGTACTGACTAATTGATATTCTCTCAGCATTGCCAATTGGTGAGAAACTGCTGATTGTTCCATGCCGAGTAGTTCAACCAAGTCAGTGACACTCATTTCTTGTTGTTCTAGAACGTTTAACATTTGAAATCTTGTGGGGTTGTTCAAGACCTTCATGATTTTCTGGGATTCAACCAATAAGTCCTGATTAATTAATTTAACATTGTCCAAAACTAGCCTCCAGAACATATGATGTAAATATCATATGAATACATTATCATATGTTTCGAAAATTTAAAACAGTTATCGCTTAATTTTTTTTCAAAGTTGATGTAAGCTAATTTTACGTTAAAATTTTGAAATGAGGAATAGCAGTGAATACAACCATTCATAACATGGAACAACACGTTTCGGTTCGTGATTTTAAAGATCAGGCGTTGAGTTCTGATACAAAACAACAATTATTGAGAGCAGCTCAAAGTGGTTCTTCATCAAACTTTGTGCAAGCTTTCTCTATAATAGAAGTATCTGATAAAGAAATTAAAAATGAAATTGCTGATATCACTAATAGTGCAGCTTATGTTAAAAAAACTGGTGTGTTTTATGTATTTGTTGCTGACTTGTACCGTCAATCAATCATGCTTCAAAATGCCGGGAAATCTCTTAAGGGGATTGAAAATATGGAGGCACTAACAGTTGCAACTGTCGATGCAACCATTGCGGGAGAGGATATGGCAGTTGCTGCTGAGTCGATGGATCTTGGGATTTGTTACATCGGTGGAGTTAGGAACGATGTCGCCCGAATTGCTGAACTTTTGAATTTACCCAAATACACATTTCCTGTCTTTGGTATGACAATCGGTATTCCTAACCATAAGAATCAAGTAAAACCTAGAATGCCACTCGAAAACCAAGTCAGTGTTAATAAATACGATGTCCATAAATTTGCCGATATAGAAGGCTATGACAAGCAAATTGAGGAATACTATGCTAATCGCGATAGCAATGCTCAAGCAGCAAACTGGACGAGTAAGAATGTCAACTTCTTTGAAGAAGTTCGCCGTCCAGAGGTTGGTGAATTTCTTAAGAGACAGGGATTCGCATTAAAATAGAGGTAATTTATGAATTTTGAACAAGTAAAAATGAGTGATCTAAGAGAAATTATGGATATCGAACGTGCTGGATTTAATAAAGCAGAGGCAGGCACAGAGGAAAGTTATTCTCAACGGATTAAACAAATTCCCGACAGCTTTCTAGTTGCTCGACAATATGGCAAACTTGTCGGATTCATCTGTGGACCAGTAACGAATGAAAGTCTGATAGAAGATTGGATGTACGAAGATGTTCCCCAGAATCCCAAAAACGGTGGTCATCAAATGATTTTAACAATTGCCGTCTCACCAGAGTCTCGTGGCCAGGGGATTGGCAGTAAATTGTTAGATGAATTTGAGAAAAAGACAAAGCTTGCTGGACGTGTAAGTATCGCACTGACTTGTTTGCAAGATCGAATACCGTTTTACGAAAAGAATGGCTTTGTAAATAGAGGAATTGCAGATTCAAATCATGCAAACGAGACTTGGTATAATATGGAAAAATACATTTGATAGGTTGGCAATCATTGTCAGCCTTTTTGTTTGCCAATTTGTTCAATTATTTTTTGTGTCATTAGCGTAAAACTGTATTTGTTGAGAAAGTTTTAATTGTAATCGAATTCATAGATACATCAGTAACAAATAACTATATAATGAATACATGACTTTTTAGATTTTAAGATATGGGGAAAATTATGAGTAAAAAAATTGATTACGCAATTTGGGGTGTCTGCACACTTTTTCTTGTTCTAGCAATTGTTGTCGTTTCATTATTCAACGGCAAAAATGGACAAGTTGAATATAAGACTTACACAGTACAATCCCGCGAGGAACAATATTACAGTGGTATAGTTTCACCTGACGAGAAACAAAGTGTCAGCGACAAGCCATTGAGTCAAGAGACACTGACTTCACAGCCAATGAAAAATGGTCAAAAAGTTACAAAGGGACAAACTATCTTTACATTTAACAAAGATATGTCAGCTCAAATCAGTGCTGTTAATGCTGAAATTCAACAACTAACAGCAACAAACGCATCACTTCAAAGTGCTAGTTCAACTAGCTCAATGAGTTCTAGTTCACTTAGTTCTGATGGTTTAACTGACTCAACTGATACAACTCCAATGCCTGTAAGTACTGGCACAGATAACAGTGCACAAATTGCTTCAAACAACTCTCAAATCAGTAGTGATCAAAGTAAATTGGCTGAATTGAATGCTGAAGCTAACCGTACAGTTACAGCTCCAATTTCTGGTACCTTAATTAAAGATTCACAAGGCAACTACGCCGTCTATGGCAAACCAGTTATTTTGGGTAACGTTAATGAATTTGAATTGACATCAGTCAAAAACAATGACGATGTCCAAGTATTCAAGAATAACGGTAGCAAGATGTATGGAACAGTTACAGGTGTTGATAAAGCACCATATACTTCTACCTCATCAGTTTCCTACTATCACTTTGAAGTTACATCTGATCAAAACCTAACATTTGGTATGCACGTTCAAATTAAGGGTACTTCAAAGGGATATAAGATTCCTAAGGATGCCGTACATGACGAAGATTATGTTTTAGTATTGAATGGCGATGTTAGAAAGAAAGTTTATCTCGATTTGAATAAGAGTGGAGATTTCTATTACACACATTCTGGTATTAAAGCCGGACAGAAACTCGTCTTAAGATAGAAGTGGGGGAGAATCTATGCTTAGAGTTAAGAATGTAGGTAAAACCTACGCCAACAATTTTCAAGCCCTAACCGATGTTAATTTAGATGTTGCCGATGGTGAGTTTTTAGCAATCATGGGTCCATCTGGATCTGGTAAATCTACTTTGATAAATATTTTAGGATTGCTAGATAATGATTATTCTGGTGACTATTTCCTCTCCAATGAAAACTATAAGAACAAAGATGACGATACGTTGTCTCAAGTTCGTGGGGATGAAATTGGTTTCGTATTTCAAAATTTCAAGTTGTTAAAATCGTATACAGTATACGAAAATATTGAGATTCCATTGATTTATAGTAAGAATAAGACTATTACCGATCGTAAGAATGTTATCAATGAAGTCATAGAACAAGTCGGACTTCAGGGAAAAGAAAATAGTTTGCCATCTGAGTTATCTGGTGGTCAACAACAAAGAGTCGCAATTGCGCGTGCCATCGTTAATAATCCAAGTATTATTATTGCTGACGAACCAACTGGTGCTCTGGACTCGAAAACAAGCTTAGAAATAATGAAAATATTTACGCATTTAAATGAAACGTTTGATACTACAATTATTATGGTTACTCATGATAAGGATGTCGCTAATTTTGCGATGCGCACCGTCCATATAAATGATGGTCACTTGTACAATGACGGGGAAGACGTGGTGCATAGCTAATGGAAAACCTAACTATTGCTTTACGTTCAATTAGGAAAAACAAGAATCGTAATTTACTGACTATGTTAGGAATTATCATTGGTATCGCCAGTGTTATTTGTATTCTAGCTGTTGGTGATGGATTCACTCAAAGTATTACGAAGAGTCTAGGTAAGGATAATGCTTCAAACAAAGTTACACTTTCATATACAAGTTCATCTGATGATGCAAATAGTAAAGATGGATTTACGCAAGGGGATGCATCTTTATTACAAGATGTTCCTGGTGTGACTAGCGTTAAGCTTTCTAGCTATAGTGATTCAACTACCGGAAAGCTAACTTATCGAAACAAGAAAGCATCAACTGAGATTACTTCGATTAAGGATAAAACTAAAGTTTCATCTTCAAAGAAGAATGCGCTAATTTCAGATACTAATTCCACAAACATTTTGCTATCAAATAGAATGGCGAAAAAGTTGTTCGGCGGCGATTCGGCAATTAATAAACCAGTTACCATCGGTCAAGATGTTTATACTGTTTCTGGGACATTTGGTGCGGATGAGTATGATGCTAATGTTTATATGTCCAAGGGTACATACAACCGAATTTTCAACTCTCAAAATAGTAAGAATCTAGCTAAGTTGACGCTCGAAAATGGTCAAAACAAGAAAAAAGTTGGCAAGGCTGCTTTGAAGAAAATCAAGGCCAACGGTGAATTCAAGCATCAAGGTAAGTATGGAATTGTTGATCCTACTAAGAGTATGAAAGAATTCTCGAAAGTGTTGAACAGTATCACTTACTTTGTCGCTCTTGTTGCTGGTATTTCATTATTGATTGCTGGTATTGGTGTTATGAATGTTATGTATATCACTGTTTCTGAACGTCGTAATGAAATTGGTATTAGACGTGCGTTTGGTGCAACTTGTAATAATATTAGAAATCAATTTTTAACTGAAAGTATTGTTTTATGTGTAATTGGTGGGATTCTTGGAATCATCATTGGTTACTTGGCAGTACTGGTCATTAATGCATTCTTGCCATTTAAGGCCGTGATAACAATTTATTCAATTTTATTAGCGTTAATAGTTTCAAGTGCAGTTGGGTTGTTGTTTGGATTTATTCCATCAAATAAGGCTGCTAAATCACCGCTAGTTGGATTATTAAAAGAGGAGTAACCACATATGGGAATTTTATATAAAGTTAAGAGAAGCTCATTAATTGGCGTTATCTTGATTGCATTGATTACACAATTTACTGCGGTATATTGTAACTTAGTGCTTTCAACTGGATTTGAAAAGATGAACAAGTTCTTGGTAATCTTTTTAGCATTAGTTGCTGCAGCAATTTATTTGGCAATTGTGTATTATGTATACAAGTTGATTCTGAAAAAAGAAACGGTTGATTACAATCAAACTTTGATTGTTAATATTGCAATCACTTTTGCAATTGGAACAATCTTACAAACAATCGTTATGTTATCAACACAAGCTGTTACAAATACATTGGCTAATGTATTAATCGGTGTAATTCAATTTGGATTAATAGGTTGGATCAACTGGACTTCATTAGAAATCAGTCGTCAATCAAAAATAAATATTAGTGTTTGGACAGTTATCTTATTTGTACTTGCACTATTTTAAAAAAACATCCTACGGAAAAATTTCCGTGGGGTGTTTTTAATTGGATAACTTGTATAATATGTGTGAAAAGAGGTAGACAACATGAAGATATATTTTGCAGCGTCGATTCGTGGTGGTAGAGATGAAGACAAGACCTACAAAAAAATCATTAAGTTCTTAAAGAAGGACAATGATGTATTGACCGAACATGTCGGAAATACAGATTTGACTGCCGAAGGTGAGACAAAATTAAGCGACAAGGAAATTCGTGATCGAGACATAGCTTGGCTTGAAGAGGCAGATGTCATGGTTGCTGATACAACAAATCCAAGTCTCGGAGTAGGTTATGAATTGGCGTATGCTGAGAAGCTACACAAACCAGTAGTGATTTTGCATAATGATGACAAGAGTCATTTGTCTGCCATGATTTCCGGATCGGATTATTTCTTGGATATTAATAATTATTCAACTTATCATGATGCCATTCAAATACTTGATTCTAAGTTCTCTGGAAAGAAATATTAATTAATTTGAAATTATCACTTGCTATAAAACCCGTTTCATACAATACACTGATGTTGTTAAGAAATAAGGGAAAAGGAAAGTGATTATTATGTTCTCATACATTCAAATTATTGATGAAAATGACAAACTAATTAACGGATATGCATCATACAAATTCAGCGATGGTGTTTTGTCGTTGTCATTTATGAATGGTTGGCACAAAACTATTCGTGAGGAAATTCCGTTGTCGGAAGTCTCACATTTATCTCAAGGTGGAGCATTTGATAGTCGGATTAGTTTTGATTTTGCTGGGAAGCATTTTGTGTTTTTGGATAGCGGTTTTGGTGAGGCTCAGTTTTTTAAGGATGGTGTTATTGAAGCTGTCAGGGCTTAGGTAGAGTGGTTCACTGCCACACTTCGTGTTGGATCCAATCATTAATCTGATCCTACAAATAATTTTATCTAACATTTTTGTAACCTCTTTCATTTTTATTATAATTTTATCTAACATTTTTGTAACCTCTTTCATTTTTATTATATTTTTACCTATGAAAGTGATACACTACCATTAATAAATAAGTTGTGAGGTGGGGTGTTTTTATTGAAAGCTAAATGTTTTGATTTGAAAAAAGAATTATTGAATTATGTTAACGACAATATTCTCAACATTTTGTTGAGTTTTAGTATCGCGATGATTTTTGTGATTGCCAATAGTCAGGTTTTAATTAACGCCGCTCTTTACGGTAGCTGGTTCTTGGCATTCTTCTCACTATTTATTTGTGGGTTCACTCTGTCATATATTTTGATATCGTTTATCTTTAAATTAATTAAAAAATAAAGACTTTTACCTCACGGTAGAAGCCTTTTTGATTGAGGGGAATTATTATTAGATCTCAGAAAGAAAAGATGCTTGCTGGTGATTTGTATATTGCTGCTGATGCTCAGCTGGATGCTGACTCTAAGCGGGCCCGTAAGCTGAATCGTTTGTTTAATGCTACTACGGAAGATGGATTGGATGTTCGGGATAAAATTTTGCGTGAGCTAATTGGTGAGGTTGGTAAAAATGTTTATATTGAGCCACCATTTCATGCTGATTATGGACTAAATACTTCGATTGGTGATAACTTTTACGCAAACTTTGATGCGATATTTGTTGACGATTGTCCGGTGAAAATTGGAGACAATGTGATGTTTGGACCTCGTGTTAGTATTTACACTGCTGGTCATCCGATTGATGCCACGGTACGAAATGAACAACTTGAATACAGCCAACCGATAACTATTGGAAATAATGTTTGGATCGGTGGAAATGCAGTTATTAATCCTGGAGTAACTATTGGTGATAATGTTGTCATTGGATCAGGATCAATTATCACACACAGTATTCCTGATAATGTTGTTGCTGTCGGTAACCCTTGCCATGTGCTTCGTGAGATAAATGAAGAAGACAAGGCATATTGGGAGAATAAGAAGAAACAATATTTTGAAAATTAAAATGGTGTCATCTCATTATTGAGGTGACACCATATTTTTATAGTGCGAATTTTTCAATGGCGTTTCCTACGCCATCATGATTGTTGTCGGTTGTTACATGGTCGGCAACTGCTTTGACGCCGGGTTGGGCGTTTGCCATAGCGACACCTTTTCCAGCTACTTTAAGCATTGGAATATCGTTATCACGATCTCCCATCGCCATAATCTCATCTAGGCTAATATTTAAAATGCTTGCAAGATGTTTAACGGCATTTCCTTTATTGACATCCTTTGGAAAGATTTCAAGGAAGCCAACACCTGTTCTCACAACGAAATATTCATCATCAAAAGTTTCATGAACTAGGGGAGAAATGTTATCAAGCTCTGCTTCATTGCCATTAATGATAGCTTTAACAATTTCAAAATCATTGGGTAGCTGATCAGGTTCGCGGATGTAGAGACCACCGTCATTTTCGAATGCTTGGGTAATCGTATATTTATCAAACCATTCTTCAGGACTTGTGTATGTTTTAGCTTGATTGTCGACTACATTGTAATGAAGATGATGTTCCTTAACGAAAGAAACGAATCGACGGTAGAAAGCATTACTCAATGAATTTTCAAATAAAATTTCTTGATCCATATTTTCTATAATTGCTCCACCATTAGTAATCATATATTGATCTTTGCCGGTAATCCCGAGTTGATTCGTATAATCGATAACAGCATTGTGTGTTCTTCCGGAACATAGAACCACTTTAATTCCTCTAGCCAGAGCTTGTTTAATCATTTGCTTGTTTTTATCTGAAATTGATTTCTGAGTAGTAAGTAAAGTATCATCCATGTCCAGTGCAATCAGCTTATAAGTCATAAGTTCCTCCAAAATATACTTTATAAAATAGTGTAATCCATACAAAATGATATGTCTCAAAAAACATAGTTATTATTGAAAAAATGTTTTGCTAAAATTTGATAGCATGCTGTATAATTTGACTACAAACTATCAAAAGAGGCAATATTCACAAATATATTAATTGGTATATGATATATTATTTTATTGAATGAGCGATAGTTTGATGATTTATAGTACCCACCGAAAGGATATGAGATCATGAAACTCATCGCGATGATTAGAAATATATTCAAACCAGCAGTAAAGGAAATCGACGTAAAACAGAAGATAGTCCTGGCTGAACTACAATCAGAGAATACAATTTACTCCCGGTAGTTACAAAAAAGCCCTTCGATATACGAGGGGCTTTTTGTGTAGAAGAAGCACAAAATGTAATCGTTTACAAATAAATCATTTTATATGCGATATTTATGGTATAATTTATTTAAATTTTAACCATGGAGGATTAAATATGAATAATAACGGAGCAACAATTTCAAGTGAAACAGGCGCACCATTTAATTCAATTTCAATTACAAACCCACTATACTTTGTAGAATCATTACTAGGTTCAGTAGCTGGAGTGTTCCTATAAAATATAATTAGATAAATTTGGTCACTGATCGATTCGGTGGCTTTTTTATTTTGCGTAAATAAAAAAAACCACTGATAAACTTATCAGTGGTTAAATTCATTTTTTTCATCATATTAATTGGGCAAGTAGGGTTCGAACCTACAAATTGCGGATTCAGAGTCCGCTGCCTTACCGTTTGGCGATTGCCCATTAATGAATAATACTTAAAAATTGTATTCAAAATAAAAGGCCATGTCAAGCTTAAATAACTTTAATCAATGACTTTATGCGTTTTCAGTGTGGTATGTTATTTACTGGAGTTATTAACTATTATGAGGTGATGTCGTGGATGAGAATAAAATTTTAGTTTCTACTACTGAAAATATACCGGGTAGAGATTATGAAATTATTGGCGAAGTATTTGGATTAACTACGCAATCTAAAAATGTAGTTAGAAATATTGGCGCTAGTTTTAAGAACATTGTCGGTGGCGAGATCAAGGCGTACACGGAGCTACTTACAGAGGCTAGGGATATTGCCATTAGTCGGTTGCGTGAAAATGCTGAGAAAATGGGTGCTGATGCTGTTGTCATGATGAGATTTGATTCAGATTCTATTAGTCAAGATATGGAAACAGTTGCTGCATATGGTACCGCTGTAAAATTTAAGTAAGGTGAAAATATGACATTAGAATATAACAAGAATTCATTATCTGCTTGTACGAGTATTTTAGTTGGTAAAAAGGCCTCTATTGGTGGATCAACAATGATTGGCCGCAATGAAGATGCGAAGCCATCTTGGCCAAAGCACTTTGTTGTCCATGAATTTGAAAAGTTTACTGAACATCAAAAATTTGTTTCAAAAGATAATGGATTTGAAATGAAGCTTCCTGACGTTAGATATAAGTACACTGCTACTCCTGAGTGGACCGATGAGGAAGGATTATTTGAAGAGGACGGATATAACGAATATGGAGTTGGAATGAGTGCAACTGAGAGTGCATATTCCAATCAGACTGTTCTTGGAGTTGATCCTTTAGTTGAGAATGGGGTTAGTGAAGAGGCAATGTTGACTGTGGTGTTGCCATACGTTAAGACTGCACGTGAGGGTGTTAAGCGTTTAGGCGAAATTGTTGAAAAACATGGTACTTCGGAAACAAACGGTGTTTTGTTCTCTGATCAAAATGAAGTTTGGTATTTTGAAAATGGCTCTGGCCATTATTGGGTTGCTCAACGAATTCCTGACGACTGCTATGCTGTTGTCGCAAATCAATTGGCGATTCAAGAAATAGATTTTTCTGATACAGATAATTTCATGTTCAAAAGTGATATTCAGGAATTTGTTAATGATTATAATTTGAATCCAAATCCGGAAGGATTTAACTTTAGAAAAATATTTGGAACAAGTGATATGTCGGATGCTATTTATAGCACACCACGAGTTTGGTGGGGGCAACAAGAATTTTCAGGGAAGACTGACGAAAGTCCTGAGAGCCAAGAGCTTTCATTTATCAAGAAACCTAATCGATTGTTGAGTATTGATGATGTCCAATATTATCTGAGTTCGCATTTTCAAGGTACTGAATTTGATCCATTGAATAAGTCTGAGAATAATAAACGTTATCGTCCAATTAGCCTTGCAAAAACTCAAGAATCGCATGTTTTACAAACCAGACCTGATTTGAAACCAGAGATTGCATGTATCCAGTGGCTTTCTATGGGCGTTTCTTCTCAAAGTATTTATGTGCCATTTTATATGGGAATAAATGATACTCCTGAAGAGTACAAAATCGGTGGACTTCCATATGATGACAAATCAGCTTATTGGACATACAAATTAGCTGGTATATTGCTGGATGGCCATTATCAAGAACTAGGTAAGATGTATCAAGATACACAAAAGAATATTAATATCACATTACGTCAAATGTTGCGTGATTTTGATATTAAGGCATTAGGTCAAGATGAAGAACAACTACCACAGTTTTTAACTGATGCTTCTAATAAAATGGCAGAAACTGCATTAACTTCATATAAGGAGTTAATCGCCAAACTGATTACTAGCTCAACCGATTTTTCATCATTGAATTTTAAAACGGATATGAATTTATAATATTGTAAGAGGGAATAGGGGAATTTTGAATTATGAATGACAGTAATTCGACGAAAAAAACCATCACAATGGTCGGTCTGATCATGATGATTTTTACGTCAGTATTTGGTTTTGCTAACACTACAGTTGCTTATGAGCAAATGGGATTAGCAAGTATTATTTGGTATTTATTTGCGGCAGTGTTCTTCTTCCTGCCAGTTGGATTTATGATGGCAGAATATGGTTCTGCGTTTAATGAAGCTAAGGGTGGTATTTACTCTTGGATCGAAGGTGCCGTTGGCGCAAGATTAGCTTTCACAGGGACATTCATTTGGTTAGCTTCATGGGAAGTTTGGTTAGTTTCAACCGCTTCAAAAGTTTGGATTCCAATGTCTACATTTTTTGCTGGACATGATACGACACAGAGCTGGCATTTAGGTAGCTTGACATCAACTCAAACTATCGGTTTACTTGCTGTTTTGTGGATTATCTTTGTTACATTTACTGCATCACTAGGTATGGATAAGATTTCTAAAATTTCATCACTTGGTGGAACAATGATGATTATTTTAAATGTTATTTTCTTTGGACTTAGTATTGCCATGATTTTCTTATCAGGTTTTCACATGGCAGAACCTGTTCATGGTATTAGCACTTTTGTTCAATCAGCTAATCCAGAGTTTTCGTCACCAATAGGAATGGTTTCATTTATCGTTTATGCAATCTTTGCATATGGTGGTATGGAATCCATGGGTGGTGTCACGGATAGTATGAAGAATCCTAAACGTGATTTTCCACGTGGTATTTTAATTTCCGCCGGAATTATTGCTGTCTTGTATTCTTTGACAATTTTATTCTGGGGAATTAGTGCTAACTGGCACGACGTAATCGGTAAGAGCGGTGTTAACTTAGGTAATATTACTTATGTTATGATGAGTAATCTTGGTTATACATTCGGAACACACATCGGTATGAGTGCTTCAGCAGCTACTGTATTGGGTGCCTGGTTAGCAAGATTTACTGCGTTAGATATGTTTATTCTATACATGGGTGCCTTCTTTGTATTAATTTATTCACCACTCAAATCATTTATTCTGGGAACTCCTAAGGATTTTTGGCCTAAGCGTGTTACTAAATTAAATGACAAGGGAATGCCAGCAAATGCTATGTGGATGCAAGCTATTTTTGTTATCGTGATCATTTTAGCTGTTGATTTTCTTGGTGGCCGTAATGCTAAGAACTTGTATGGTATTTTGACCTTGATGGCTAATGTTGCCACAAGTGTTCCATATTTATTCTTAGTTGGTGCATTTCCATTCTTTAGTATTAACGATGATATTGAAAAACCATATCAATTCTTTAAAAATAAAAAGTTTATGTGGGCAACTTCAATCTTGGTATTCCTAGTAGTATTGTTTGCAATTATCTTTACGCTATTAGAACCAATTATTGAACATCAATATATGGATGCTTTCTGGACAATTCTTGGACCAGTAGCATTCGGTGCAATTGCTTTAATTCTTTATGGGGCATATGCACGAAAACAACGTAATAAGAATTTGAATTAGAAAAAAGCCTTCAATCCGTTTTGGATTGAAGGCTTTTTGATTAGAGTGATTAGTTAATTGGATGTTTATCTGTTAGAGCTTTTGTACGATCGTCAAGTTCTTTAAGCTTATCAGCATCATCATGATACTTAATAGCTTCGACAATGATGCTAGCTACTTCTCTAGAGTCATCTTCATCAAAACCACGTGAAGTAATTGCAGGTGTACCTAAACGTAAACCAGATGTGTATTTTGGTGGCAATGGGTCATTAGGAATTGCTTCTTTGTTAGTAGTGATATGAATCGAGTCAAGAAGATTTTGAACTTCCATACCATTCATATCTGTTTCAGTAAGAACAACATTTAACAAGTGATTATCTGTACCGCCAGTTAGTACTGAAAGGTCATCAGCGTTGTTGATAACTTCAGACATTGCTGCAGCATTTTTCTTTACTTGCTCCATGTATGTCTTGTATTCGGGTTGTAAATCTTCACCAAAGGCAACTGCTTTAGCAGCAATAACATGTTCCAATGGTCCACCTTGTGTACCAGGGAAGATGGCAGAATTAATCTTCTTACCAAGTTCTGGTTTAGCAAAAATCATACCACCACGAGGTCCACGTAGAGTTTTGTGAGTAGTCGTAGTAACAATATCAGCAACACCAATTGGAGTTGGGTGTAGACCAACAGCAACAAGTCCAGCAATATGAGCCATATCGACCATAAGTAAAGCATCTACTGAATCTGCAATTTTACGGAACTTATCGAAATCGATAATTCTACTGTAAGCTGAAGCGCCAGCAACGATAAGCTTTGGCTTAACTTCTTCAGCAATTTTTTGGACATCATCGTAATCGATGAATCCTTCATCGTTAACTCCGTATGAATGGAAATCGTACATTTTACCTGAGAAGTTAACTCGTGATCCGTGAGTTAAGTGACCACCGGCATTTAAATCCATACCTAATACTGTGTCACCGGGCTTTAAAACAGCTTGGTAAGCAGCGGCATTAGCTTGTGAACCTGAGTGGGGTTGAACGTTAACATATTCAGCATTGAATAGTTTTTTGGCACGGTCAATCGCAATTTGTTCGATTTGGTCGATGTATTCACATCCACCATAATAACGGTGTCCAGGATAACCTTCAGCATATTTGTTAGTTAAGACGGAACCTTGAGCTTTTCTTACATTGTCAGAAACAATGTTTTCAGATGCAATAAGTTCGATGTTACGGTTTTGACGATTCTCTTCCTTTTGGATTAGATCAAAAACTTCTTTATCACCATTACTGTATTTCATTGAATCACTCCTTAATTATTATTTACAACACTTGTACCATCAGCATAGTTTATATTGACGCCTTTCTCAACATTGAAAATGTATACATTAAAATATATTTGTTTATCCACGTTACCATTTGTATCCATAGATTCCCCCATCATCTGAACACCTCGGGCTAAAAGTTCGTTTCCTCGATAAATAGGTTGAACTCGATAACGAATAAAATTACTTGGATTTTGTTTCAAATAATATGCTATATCATCTTCATGCTTGAGCATTTCCGGAGCGTTTAATGAACGTGTTCCAGTCATCAAATTCTTCGGATTGTTGTTTTGACCGGTAAGTTGATAACCAATCAAATGAGAACGATTATAAAGCCATCCACCATGAATCTTCTTGTTATGCCAGCCAGTTGGATTGACATACAGTGGCTCTCTTTTAGCAGTTGGCATCAAGCTTTTATTCAACAGTGCATCAGCTCGGATCGCACGATTATAGTTATCCAAATTTTCAAAGCTTTGCCAGGCGCCTTTTTGAACACTGAGGTCCTGTTGTGAGAATGTTGGTTGATTATTATTTACTTCTACCTCTTGTGTTCCATTGTATTTTAAATCAGCAAGCTGGGAGTTTGATTTAACATTGGAAGAGGTAGCTTGTTGTTGATCACTGTTTGACTTATTTTGGTATGATTCATAAGTTCCAGAACCTCCAACAACCACCAATAAAATTCCGAGTGTGAATAATTTTTTACGTTGACGCTTTTTTGGTTTTGTCATAAAAGTGGCAAGTAAAATAATAATACCTAAAACGATTAACGCTAACATATACATGTGATACTTCTCCCTCTGTTATTTTACCAAGATTGTCATGTGAATACCTCATATATGCTTGATATCCACATGTTTAACAAAAACAATTTTATCACATTACGACCATACGTTCGCATTCAACTTGCTTGAAATAATATATTTTTAAAGTTATGATTGAATTATAAATACGAGGAGGTTTCAATATGAAAGTTATTGTAGTAGGTTCATCTCACGGTGGGTACGAAACGGTCGAAGGACTTCTCAAAAAAAATCCCGATACAGAAATTCAGTGGTATGAGAAAGGTGACTTCTTGTCATTCTTATCTTGTGGTATGCAATTGTATCTAGAGGGTAAAGTTAAAAAGGTGAATAGTGTTAGTTATGCTACACCAGAAGAAATGGAAAAGAAGGGTGTTTCAGTATTCTTGCAACAAGAGATCACTGAAATAGATCCAGATAAACACGAAGTAACGGTTGTTAACCAAATTGACAATTCTTCACGTACAGAAAAATATGACAAATTAGTATTGAGTGCTGGTGCAGTGCCAACTCAGATTCCAGTTGAAGGTAGCGACTTGCAAAATATTTATGCCATGCGTGGTCGCGATTGGGCAATTAGATTAAAGGCTAGAACCGTTGATCCAACAATCAATAATGTTGTCGTAATTGGTTCTGGATATATTGGTAACGAAGCTACCGAAGTATTTGCAAAAGCAGGTATGAATGTAACTGTTATTGATATTTTGCCTAGAGTATTGGGCACTTATCTTGATCCAGAATTTACTGATATTCTTGCCAAGAATATGCAAGATCATGGAGTTAATTTAGCAGTCGGTGAAAGTGTTAAGAAGTTTATTGGTAAAGATGGCAAAGTTGCACAAGTTGAAACAGATAAGGGTACTTATGATGCTGACTTAGTTGTTGAAGCAGCCGGTATTCGTCCAAATACAAAGTGGTTGCGCGGAATTCTTCAATTAAATGACGATGGCACTATTTCAACTGACGATTATATGCAAACAAGTCAAAAAGATATTTTTGCTGTTGGTGATGCCACTCATATTAAATTCTTACCTACTGATGGGGAAGCTCATATTTCATTAGCAACGAACGCACGTAGACAAGGTCGCATCGCTGCGTTAAATATCGAAAAGCCAACGAGAAAATTCCCCGGAATTTCTGGTTCATCAGCTTTAACTGTATTTGATTATAAATTTGCGTCAACTGGAATTAAAGATGCAACTGCAGAAGCTTATAAAGCTAATGTGAAATCAGTTTTCGTTACTGATTTATATAGACCTAAATTCGTTCCAGAAGCCGAGAATACGACTGTTTACTTCAAATTGACTTATAATGCTGAAAATCATCAAATTGTTGGTGCTCAAATTATGTCAAAAGCCGATGTAACAGCTAATATCAATGCTATTTCCGTAGCTATTCAAGCTAAATTGACAATCGAAGATCTCGAATATGCCGATTTCTTCTTCCAACCAGGATTTGATCGTCCATGGAATATTATTAATGTTGCTGCACAAAAAGCAGTCGAAGAAGAAAATAAATAATTATCGAATTTATTTAATTGATAAATGAATCTCATATGACTTAAATGACTCGATAAGGCCTTACATGATAGGAAGTTCAGAAGTTGAAAATATATTTTCAACTTCTTTTTTTATGCTTAATTATAAATTTAACGAGTGAATGCACTTTCACAATAGGGATTACTCTAGTAAAATAAGTTTATTAGTTATTTTAAGAGGGATAAATATTATGAATAAAAAGGGACTGCTATCTGCATTGTTGGCAGCGTCACTTATTTTTATCAGCAGTCTAGTTTTTGTTGGAAGGGCTGATGCGGTGTCACTACAATATCAAGTTTTACAGCCTAATGGACAGACTAGCCATGCTGACCAGTATATGGATAAGCCAGCTAATGTAATAATTCAAGATGGAAAATATTATGTTTCAATGTCATCATCCGTTCCGGCTTGGATTGGATCACATCCGGTGACATATACTAGTATCAATAATGGGGATGGGCAAATTGTTAATAATGCTCATGGTGCCAGTTTTAAATTTTCTACCACAAATTTGAGTAAATTAATACCAGTTACAATGCACCTGGATGTAAAGGTAGCTAACGTTAATATGGATGCATTAGTTTATCTGAAGTTTCTAAATGTTCCTGCATTAGATAGCGGGCAAGGTGCTAACCAGCCTAATGCTGATGCAAACAATGTTGGAAATGCTTCTGCTGATGGGAATCAACCGGCTGATAACAAAGATGCTGGAGATGCAACAAAGGCAGATGCTGATGAGAAGAAGGTTACTATTAAGAAACCAGTTAAACTAAATAAGAAAGATTCACCGAAGAAAGAGAAAGATTCCAACGCAGGTTCTTCGGTTATCTATCCAGATAAGGCTAAAAAGAAATCGAATAACAAAGCACATTACATTGAAATTGCTTCAGGTGTTGTAGTTCTTGTAGTTGCGATTGCTGCAGTTGTTTATTATCGTTCACGAAATAAAGCATAAAAAAAGTTTCTGTCTCTTATAATTGAGGGACAGAAACTTATTTTTTTACTCAAAAGCTTTTTTCAATCTGGCGATTCGTTTATCCAAAGGTGGATGGGTATCGAACCAGTCGGCAAAATCTTTCTTCTTTTTTGGATCATTGAAGTATAAAGCTGCACTGGCATCGTCTACCTTTTTCATAGGTTGGTCGTAATATTTTAATTTTGTCAGTGCGTCAATTAATCCTTGCGGATTCTGAGTTAAGTTGGCACCGGATACGTCTGCAAGGTATTCTCGGTTTCTAGAAATGGCTAATTGCACCAAATTGGCAATGATAGGTCCAATTATCATGAAGACCAATCCAACCAACCAGAGGACCAATCGAATTGCTACCCAGCTACTTCCACGGTCTCGGTCGTCAGTAAATGGGAGAACAAAACGATAGGCATTACCAACCAATGTACAAATTAAAATGATTGCAGATGAAAGTGCAACAGAAATGGTTGAAACTCTGATATCAAAATTTTTAACGTGAGAAATTTCATGTGCCATTACACCTTCAAGTTCTTCACGATCCATCATATTGTATAATCCACGAGTAACTGCCACCGCGGCATGCTGAGGGTCACGTCCAGTTGCAAATGCATTTGGACTGTCATCTTCAATAATATAAATATCGGGTAAAGGGATGTCCGCAACCATCGACATATCTTCGACAATATGCCAAAGTTTTGGAGCTTCATCTGCGGAATTAATTTTTCTAGCATTGTTCATCGACATGACAATACTTGTCGATTGAAAATAGGTGACTAAAGCATAAATCAACGCAACTACTAAGGAAAAAATAATCCCGTACCAAATATTGTCAACAAAGAAATACCCAATGAAACTACCTAATGCAGCAAGGACTACGAAGAAAATTGCAAAGATGAAAAATGTTTTTCGTTTATTGCTATCAATTTGCTGGTAGAGCATGGTTTTCTCCTACTTAAAACTTAACTTTTGGAGCTTCTTTTTCAGTTTCAGGAACTGAAATGAAGTCGATTGCTTGGAACTTGTGAATTCCAGCAACGATGTTACGTGGGAAAGTTTCAATTGCTGTGTCATATTGTTGAACTTGACTATTATAAGCTTGACGAGCATATGAAATCTTGTTCTCTGTGTTAGATAATTCTTCCATCAAACTTTGGAATTCTTGGTTAGCCTTCAAATCAGGATAACTTTCAGATAGGGCAAAAACTTGTCTCAAAGCACCAGTTAATGCGTTGTCTGCAGCAGCTTTTTCTTGTTGTGAGTTGGCGCTGACAACTTGGTTTCTTGATTGAACAACTTTATTCAATGTATCTTTTTCATGAGCTGCATAACCTTTGACAGTTTCGACAAGGTTAGGAATCAAGTCAGTACGACGTTTGAGTTGTACATCAATCTGTGAACTGAATTCTTTGGCACGGTTACGATATCTAACCAAACCGTTGTACATTGATACATAGGCGATGATTAGTAAAACTAATATAACAATAATTATTATTGTTGCGGTCATTGTATTCTCCTTTGAATTTGTTGCATTCATTTTACCATATAACCTAAATTTAATATCAAAACTGTCTTGAGCAGTTAAAAAATAATTTCCCATTTTTAGTTATAAATATTTTGTTTTATTTTATGATGAAAAAACTATCGAAAATTAATTCAAATAAAATTTCCAAGCAAGATACAATCTAATCAAAGAGGATAGTTATAGTATGATTTTTATTCAAGTATCATTATTATTTGACACGAGAAAATTTTATAGCTAAGGGTGTTGGTTATGAAAAAAAGTATAAGAGTTACTTCAGTATTAGTGAGTGTATTAATCGTATTAATGCCATTTATAGTTCAACAAAATGTTTTGGCAGACTCGTCTACTGAACTGTCTGGACAACCAGAGATTGTCGACAATGATCAAGTTGATTTTGATAGTGAGATTGATGGAATGCTCCAGAAGAATAACTTTTGCGGATCAATTTTTGTAGTCAAAGGTGGAAAGACCATTTATTCGAAAAATGTCGGTGATGCTAATTATAAAGAACAGCTAAAGAACCGTCAGAATAAGGCATATGAAATTGATTCCATTCAGAAAAGCTTAACCGCAGGACTAATTATGAAATTAGTTCAAGAACATAAATTAAGCTTGGATGATAAACTATCAAAATTTTTACCTGAAGTACCTGGTAGTAACCAAATAACTTTGAGAATGATGTTGGATATGACGTCTGGATTGGTCTTACCAAATGATGGACCATCAAGTGTAATGCCTGATGACCGTTTGGTCGATTTTGATACACATGAGGTTACTTTTTCAAAATCGATGTTGAACAAGTGGCAATATTCACCAATCAACTTCGTATTTTTGGCCAGAATTGTCGAAATGGTTACACATAAGACTTATAAACACGTATTCACTAAGGAATATATTGATAAGCTTCATTTAAAACACACAGTATTTGCATTCGGACCTAGTCACGGAGTTGAAAAAGCTCAAGGGTATACAAATCGCGATCCACTTTCACCAAGACTAAATTACAACAATCCTTATATGACTCAACCTTGGGAGACTAGAGACGAAATGGGTACTGGTCAAGTATTTATGTCACCAGAAGATTTATACAAGGCTGAAAAATATTTGGTATCAGGAAAATTCTTAACAAAGGAATCACGTGATGTGCTCTTCACCCCCGGTAGTATCAGTACTTACGGTGGTGGATTTTATAATAATCATAACAGTCACCAATCAAATGGATGGGGTTATGGATATCAATCGGTAATTCATATTTCAGATGATGGAAAGACTGCGGTTGTAGTGATGAGCAACTATCAGCGACTTGCAAATAATATCAAACCAATGGCAAGACAGATTTATTCAATGGTCTTAACTGATTAAAAAATTGAATTTACATTTGAAGATTTCTTGAGTATCATTTTAAGTAATGTTCGATTTTTGTTTGATTAAGCAAACGTATGTTCGTATAATAATTTTTGATAGGGGTGTTATTTATGAACAAGGTGATACTTAACGATTTTATTTCTGAATTCAAAAAAGGCTACGATGCGACTACTTTTAATAGTCTGGAAGTAGTAAATAACGATTCTTTGGATCAATCTTCAATATTTATTAAACAAAATGGCGGAATTCATAACGAATTCAAAAAGATTTATTCTATTTCACCAATGAACACAAACACGGTGGATGGGATTTTGAGTGAAGCTTCTAAAAAATTGCCGTTCGATGGATATTACATTCGCGAAAAATCAAGTGAACTTGACACAAATTATGTAAAATTTTGAATAAAATAGCGTTATCATTCCCGCTATAATAAGGTTTATAACATTGTTTATATTTTTTGTTACGTTTTCATTATATTTAAATTATTTTATTTAAAAGTAGGCTAAAAATGTAGACATATATTTCTAAAATAGCGATAATGGTTATAGATAAATGAGATTCATTTATCAAAGAATCATAGTTTTAGGTAGTACAGGTTATACCTTTTTACCAACACAAAAACTCCCCTATTCATGTACATGGACAGGGGAGTTTTTGTATAATCAATTAATTCTGCAATTCAATATATCTACGAAGTTTCCATGAGAAAATGAATTATCCTAAAAGAGCGCAATTGCGTATTATTCACACTAAATCGTTAAGTTTAAGTTCAGCTTATGACCTCGTTCGGTAAGCAGCTTGATTCCTAATCCCAAAATCAAAACTAGTGGAAGATATAAGATTGTGTGGTATCGACCTTGGACTTCAAAAATCATTGATCCAATAATAAATCCGTCTAGCAATAATGAGAGGTAGAACAATTTGTTTTGCATTGCTACCGAATCTGGGATAATTGGCGCAAACAATAAGATAAAACTCATAGTTATTATGCAAAGTACTAGTATGAATTCAAAGAAAATAACTGAAAGGGTTACTAGTGACTGTTTCATTGAATAGAAATTGCCTGTATGTTTATTCCCTTTGGCAGTATTGTACAAAAGCCAATTATAGCCGTAGTTTTCAGCTGAGAAAGCCGTGTATTTTTGATCTAAGAAAATTCCCCAATGACCACTATGATTCAGGGTACTAACATTTTGATTGATTTGACGATTCAAATCTGCGTTGATATGGGTTTCCATCTGATGTGGATCAGGGTATTTTTTATAATTCTTTTCCATGATTCCGTATATTTCTTTATTGTACGCACCATCGGTTGAAGGAGAGGTTCCCGTCGCCAAACTGTACTTATTCAAGTTATTGTTAGAACCAATTTGCATTCCATAAAGTCCTGAATAGACATTTGCTGATAGTGAGCTAAAAATAAAGAAAACGGCCATGAATCCTAAGAAAAATGAATATCTCTTTAGACGCAAAGTCGGTGACACTCTTCTTGTATCTCGTCTAAATAGCAAGAAGAGTAATCCTGCAACGAGCCAAATTGCGATTGTAGGTCGTACCATGTATGCCAGTATCGCTAAGATAAACATTGTTAATGTATTGGTCAGCCATCTTTGATTAGTCGTGTACTCATCGCGTTTCATGAAAGTGTCAAACGAAACAAGCAGGCCTAGTACGAAGGTTAGAAACATTGGTTCTGCACCATTCAGGATACTGTACATAAAATAGGCAGGTATCAATGAGAAAATTAAAGCAGAAAAGATTCCTGCTTGTTTATTAATTATTGACGCGGACAATTTATAAATAAGTAGTGCGTCAAAAAAGGTAAAAGCGATGTTGATTAATTGTGAGGTTACAAAGTTAGTCCCAATTAATGAATAAGGAATTGAATATAGGAAGGCGATATTTAGAACGTGTGGCCAAGATGAATTAATTCCCACTAAATGCCGAGTCCAAGGTATTCCTGAAGCTCTGGCGTAAGCTAAATAATGATAATTCCAATAATCAGAAGTTGGTCCAATTTGATAGGTTAGAACAATGAAAACTTTTACCAATTCTATTGCTAAAAGAACTAAAACTAAAAAGACAAATGATTTGTTGCTCATGTAAGATGCTGTTAAATATGAAAATCCAAATAATAAGACACTGACTAAGGTCATTGTGAAAATAGGTAGTCCTAAATGGCCTGTCATATCAGAACCTTTCCAACTAGCAACTACCATAAATATTAACAAGAAGATTGAAACCAAAATAGCAACGTACTGTCCTATTTTTTTAATTTGATCCCTGGTTGCATCTTCAAAAAAGTGGATATGCAGACTTTCCCTGGTTGGGGCGGAATTGCTTTGGTGTTTACCACTGCGGGTATTAATTCCAAAACCTGGTGATAATGCAGCACTTACTGAACTGTTTCTTTGATGACGATAATGTTTTCTAGAACTCTCGCGAGTGAGTTGGCGGTTAGTACGTGAGTATTGATTGAACTGGTTGTTCATAAATCTCACCCCCTGTGGCAGTTATTGACCATGGACTGTTTTTACCCATGAATTCTTTCCAGTAATCATGTAAGCAAAAGCAACGTATGGAATAAAAGATAAAATGATGTTGTATAAAATACATTGCCATGCACGAAAAATACAGCGAGTTAGCGACAGGCCATGTGAATTTTGATAGTACTCAACAGCCATTATTAACCAGATAATGAGAGTGAAGACAATAACGATTGAAAAAACAATCATAACTGGAACTGATTTTCTCAAAAACACGTTTCCAAGTTGGACTGCGATTGATGAGATGTTGGCGAAGTTAAGTAGCATACTAAAAAATGGTAGTATCAAGAATAATGACAAGTCGATTTTTACACCAGTATTTATGTTGGGTGCATGTATGATACGGCTCAAGTATTTGACAAAGCATTGCATAGATCCTTGACACCATCTAATTCTTTGTCGGAGCAGTGGTTTAAAACTATTTACCGCTTCCTGATAAACAATTGCAGATGGCAAAAATATTGCTCGGTAGTCTTTGAATAATCCTCTAACCGTAAACTCAAAGTCCTCAAGTAACGAGTTTCCCCAACGGACAGACTGTGCCATTTCTAAAGTTAAAAATTGGCCATTACCACTGGCAATGGCTTGACCCAAACGATTTCTACTTTCTTGCATGAAAGAGTTGGCACCTAAAAATTCGGTGTCTTGCATTTTTGACCACCAGTTATATTCGCGTCTATTCATTCCGACAGCGCTTTGAACCATGGCCACATCGTTGTTTTCAAAAGTACCAATAATATCGGTCATATCTTTGGCTGACATAAACCCGTCAGCGTCGATAATTCCAATGATGGTGTGTTGTTCATCCATCTGGTTTGGTAGATTTGAAATATAATCTAAACCGTAGTTTAGTGAAGCACCTTTACCTTGTTGTGCATTTGGAAACTGTCTTGCTAAGACGTAAACGTTTGTGCGAATGCCCATGGTCGCTTCACGGATGGTGTGAAGGTTGCCCAAGGTATTATCTGTAGATGCATCGTCAATTAAAACGATGTTTGGTGTGATAGTTTGATCGATGTTGTTCAACTCATTAATTAAATTGTTGACGTAGGAAAATATGGTGTTTTCTTCATTCAATAATGGAACCATTATGAACAAATTATATCGAGTCTCACGTTTAGTACTATTTACATTCCTGACTCTTTCAAAGTTAAAAATGAAAAACCATAATAGGTAACAAACAAATGTCGTTAAGGAGAGGATGAGTAGAACATTTGTAAAGATCACTATTATTTTTACCCCCTTAAAAATTGATATATCACATGATAATTCATCGTTATTATTTTACTCTTAGAGTGAAGAATTAACTATACCTTTTTACAAAATAAATTGTTATTATATACAAAAAAATTACAGTAAAAAAATGCTTCGATTTGATTTTCTCAAATCGAAGCATTTTTATTATAGTAAAACTGTTAATTTCTTTCTACGTTCGCCCAGAATTTTGGCTCCAGCACCTAGGATGAGTACCAGAGGTATGTAAAGAATTACATGGTATCTACCTTGGACTTCGAATAACATTGATCCCAGGATAAATCCATCTAATAGAAGGGACAAGTAGAAAATATGATTGATAGTCTGCATACGATTTTCAATTTTCCTTCTGAAGAATAAAATCAAACTCATAATTACTATGCTTATGATAATCATAAATTCTAAGAAAATAGATGAGAATGCAACTAAAGCATTTCTGCTCGACATATAGGCTTTTTTATATGGATTCTTATTCCAAGTATTGAATAAGATCCAATTGTAGCCGTAGTTCTCATTTGAAAATGCAGCATATTTATCGCTTAAAAATGGCAACCATCCGTTAGACTTATTTAACTGAGTCACGTTGGCTTTAACTTGCTTGTTCATATCGGTGGTTGCTTTTTTATTTAGTTCAGCTGTGGAGGTTGATTCCTTCAAATCATTACTTAACTTGTTGTAATACTTTCCATTATATTGGCCGTGGGTTGAAACTGAAGTTCCCGTTGCTAAACTGTATCTGTCATTAACTGAATTGTTCAAGAAAGGCAGTTTGTACATTTGTGAGAATAAGCTAGTTGAAAAGATACTGAACAACATAAATACTGCTGCAAATCCCACGAAGTAGGCGAGTCGTTTGAATTTAAATTTTCTATCCAATTTGTAGGGATATCTAATGAAGAATAAGTAAATCAATCCTGCGACTATCCAAATTCCAATTGTCGGACGTATCATGTAAGTGATAATTGAGAGAATTGCTAAGTTACGAAAACTTGCTACCCATTCACCTGTCGTAGTGCCGTTGTCGTGCTGTATGAAGGTGATGAATGCACACATCATACCTAGGAATGCGGTGATAAACATTGGTTCGGCGCCATTTAAGGTTGAATATAGGAAGTAAGCAGGTATTAGAGAAAAGATTAATCCCGCAAAAATTCCAGCTTGCTGATTGAAAATTTTTGTTCCTAATTTGTAAATTAGAATTGCATCAAACAAGGTTAAGACAATATTTAAAATTTGTGATGTTACAAAGTTCGTTCCTACGATGGAGTAGGGGATTGAAAAGAGCATTGCAATGTTTAAAACATGTGGGAAATATAAGTTAGTCCCAATCAATTTCTTAGACCAATCTAGTCCTGAGGCTTTGACGAATGCAAAATAGTGATAATTAAAGAAATCTGAAGTGGGATGTAATGCATACATACTAATAAATACTATTTTTAGTAACGCAATAATTAGTAATACACTTACAAATATAACAAAGGATTGTTTTCGGATACGGTTAGAAAGTAGATATGATCCTACGAATAATCCCAGTGTGATAAGTACAAAGGAAACGATGACCCAGTAATTTTTAGTTATATAAGTATTCGTTGACCAAACTGCAATTGACATCAAAATCAACAGTGCAATAGATGAAATGATACTAATTGATTGCGCAATTAATTTCAGAGATTGAACCAAACTATTGCTACGAACCAATGGAATTGACTGTTCTTTTGTTTGTGTTCTACTCTTCTTATTTGTTCCTGGAATATTTATTGTAGTTCGTTTTTGTGGTATTCCTAAGGGACTTATTAATCTGTTGCGGACGGTCCGTTTACGAAAACGATAACGTTTGTATCTTGAATTTACATTATGTGGATAGTGAGCTTCTGGACGGTTCATAAATTCTACCTCCAGTCTAATTTGATGCTTTTACGGTCTGACCATGAGAAGTTTTGTCCCACTTTACTCTACCCATCATTAGGTATGTGAATGCGAAGTAGGGAATGAATGAAAGAATGTAATTGTAAATAATACATTCCCAGGATCTGATTACGCACCGAAAGAGTGAGAACCGGTCAGTATTTTGGTGATATTCCAATGCCATAAGTAACCAGACAAAAAGTGTAAATAATAAAACGGTTAGAAATACGATTACCACAGGCAATGGTTTTTGATTGAATATATTGTTGAATTGTAGAATTGCAGAAAAACTGTTTGCGACATTTAGAACCATACTGAAAAATGGAAGAGTTAAGAATAATAACATGTCCATTTTGATAGTATTTTTTATAAATGGTGATTTTAAAATTTTTCCAGAATATTTGATCCAACATTGCATTGAGCCTTGGCACCAGCGGATACGTTGTTTGAATAAGGGATGTGCTTTTCTAACAGCTTCCTGATAAACAATCGCTTGTGAGATAAAAATTGTTTTGAATCCTTTGAGTAGTCCTCTAATTGTAAATTCGAAATCCTCAAGTAGAGAATTACCCCAACGAACTGAGTCTGCCATTTTTAGTGTTGTGAATTGTCCATTCCCACAAGCAATCGCTTGACCTAATTTGTTACGACTTTCTTGCATGAACGAATTGGCTCCAAGAAATTCCATGTCTTGCATCTTGGATAACCAATTGTGAGAAGTGTTGTTCATCGAAACGGCTGTTTGAACCATTCCAACGTGATTATTTTGGAATGCTCCAATAACCATCTTCATATGCTCTGCCGAAATGAATCCATCAGCGTCGACAATTCCGACAATTGTATGCTGTGAGTCATAACTGGAAGGCAACTTAGTGATGAAGTCGATTCCATAATTTAATGCACTGCCTTTACCTTCACGTGCATGAGGAAGTTCACGGTTGAGTACATAAACCTTAGTATTTGGACTATAAACATCTTGTTGCACTTTATGAAGTCTGTTCAAAGTATCATCAGTCGAACCATCGTTTATGAGGACAATGTTCGTACTAATGTTGTCTTGAAGTTTATTTAATTCAAGAATCATAGTTTTAACGTAACTTGGAACGGTATCTTCTTCGTCTAGTAGAGGAATCATGATGAATAAGTCATATGGTGTTTGATCAACATCACATTTGACGTTTTTAACACGTTCGAGGTAGAAGACTGAGAACCATAACAAGTAAGACAAGAAAGTAACTAGTGAAACCAATAAAAGAATTTTAGTAAAAAGTATGATTTTCATCACCCTCAGTATTATATGTATAAGATTTTTATTTAATCCTAATTCAAATTTTTTATACAGAACTTAGGATTGAACTCATTCTATATTCGATTGAAGGTAAAAAAGTTTTGAAATTAATAAGTTGGGTTTATTAAAAATGAATATTATTGTAAGTTTATTTTTGTTAATTGATTATATTTGTATTTGGGGTGGTTATGTTTTAATATTGCTTTGATTTTGACCGTTATTTCGAGGATGTTCACTGCAGATGTCGAAGGAAAATTAATTTCCATCCGCAATTAATTGTTTGTAAGGTTATGGGTGCTTATTTTGTTAATTTACCGATATGAAGTTTAGAGAAAAAATTTCCAATAAAAAATGCCCTCTTTGATAAGAGGACTAGAAAATGTATTTTGGGGAGAAACACATGAAATAATATTTTGAAATTACAAACAAATTCTTAATAATGCTCTCAGTATGGATCAAACTTGAAAAAGTGTTGTTTTGAGAAAGGGAATTTCCTGATCTTCCTGAGAACACCTTGAATAATAGTCGTTATTGATTGAATGAGATTACTATTTTTGGTTAATACTTTTTACTGGGAATGATAAATTGGTGTTTATTAATGAGATTTGAGATTTTGAAACTGAATATACGCCATGATTTAAATTCACGATTTTATACAAGTTATTTTTACGAAAAATGAATAAAATAAATCTTATAGATATCATATTATTAGAGTGTAAATAAATTTAATAATATTATTTACTTAGGTGAAAGAAAACAATAATTTCAAACCGAAAACTTTGGATAAAGGAGTAGGACGATGATGATGAGAGAATCTGATCAATTCGTGAAAGCATTTACGAAAAACTATAACCAAGATAAATTCTTGAGGCTTCAAGTGGTTAGAAATACTGATAGATCCACTGTGACAATGTATATCGAGCAAAGTTCCGGCAAGATGATTTGTTGTAAGAAGTCACACAAAATATTTGTTATGAACTTATTGAGTGATCAAGAATTGAAAAGGTTTATGCATACTTGCATGAATAATTTACCAATTGCCACATATGATATGGATAATGTTGGCTAATTGATTATTAATATGATAATAATTCAGCGTACACTTTCGTGTGCGCTTTTTTAGTTATATGATTAAACATATCGTTAGAAGGGGGGCCGACTGATGACAAAATCAAAAAAACTAAGAATCATTATTGGAATTATCTTAGCAATTTTGGTACTTATTATTTGTGTGAGAGAATTCAAAACAATTCGGTCGGCCATGACGGCTTTTAACAGATTAGATTTTTTGAATGAATTAAGAGAACAAACTCCAACTGATGCCATATTATTGACGATTGTTCTAGCTGGGTTTTCCATAATACCAGGAGTTCCCGTATCCGTCGTCGAAATTTTAACAGGAGTAGTTTTTGGAGGGATAATCGGATCAATCATTAATTCAGTGGGGATTGTCCTGGGAAATTTGATAGCGCAAAGAATTTTTACCTATCTTCATGAAAAAGTTGATGCTAAGAATACTCCTAGAATTGTCAAAATGATTCGTCGAATTAAGTATCCTATGCTAGGTGTGATTATAGGTTATATGATTCCCATGATTCCTACCTCAGTTATCAGCTTAACGGCTACCGATATGAAACTAAAGAAGCATGAATTATTGACTGCAACTATACTCGGCAGTATTCCTATGGCAATTATTTATTCCTATGGTGGTAATGCACTGATTGAAAGTCATTTTACGATACTGGCACTATTGGTTATTGTAATTGCTGTCATGTTAGCAATAGTGTATTTTGTTACTAAAAAAATTAGTGATTAAAAAAAGCACCGTAAACTCAATGTTTACGGCGCTTTTTAGTTAATTGATTTGATACTTATCACCCGTATGGGAATGTTAAGGGGGCTGTAAATACTGATATTACGGTATTTCTAATCAGCTTGTGTGACATTTGTGTGACGTTATACATTACCCCAAATTTTCCGTTAATACATTAAGTGCTTTTTCTTCTTGTTGTAATTTTGCTTTTTGAAGTAAGTGAGAATAGGTGTTAAGCGTGATTGCTATATTCTTGTGTCCTAATCTTTGTGATACATAAGACACATCAACACCGTGTGAAATCAAAATTGAAGCATGTGTGTGCCTTAATCCATGAAAAGTAATGATATTGTCAGCATTAACATCAGGACTGCTTAGCTTGCCTCTAAGAGCTTTATTAGCTGCGTTATCTGAAATTATTTTGTGATTACTATTTAGGAATACTAAATTACGCTCATCTCGATATCCTTGTTTAATGAAAAGCTCCTGCTGTTGCTTTTTTAATTTTTTAAGTATAGAAATCAATTCTGTGGATATTTTAATTTCTCGCTCTGAGGTTTCTGTTTTTGTTTTTTTAAATGTTTGAGTTTGATCGTAGTTGAAGCCATGCTCAATGAATACCGTTTGCTTACGAAAGTGAACATTGTCCCAGGTCAATCCAGATACTTCACCAATACGACAACCAGTTAGCAGCGCAAATATGATTTCGTAATTGACAATTGCATGCATGTTTAAATTTTTCATGCAATTTTCTTTTAATCGTTTGGCTTCATCTTCGTTGATGTATTTTGCATCAGGTTTTTTACTTTTAATCTGTGAACTTATACTAACATTGTACGTAAAGTCACTGTATATTATTCGCTCTTCTACGGCGTCCTTTACCATTGCACGAATTATACTATTAAGTTTTGATACGCTTTCGCGAACATGATCCTTTCCATACTCGTTAAGCATGGTTTGATAATTCATTTTTGAAATATCTTTTAGTTTTGTTTCATGAAATGTCTTATTGATTAATTTAGGTATTTGACTATAAATATAATAACTGTGGGGTGTTATATGATCTTTCTTGTAGATCTTGATCCAGTGCCAAGCATAATCGGAAAAAGTAACATTTTCTTTTGATGTTATACCAGATTGTAACCCTTTAAGTTCAATTTCCTCGCCTGCTTTTTGGGCTTCTTTTTTTGTACCGAATCCACTTTTTGATGTTGAATGCTTTTTACCATTCTCATCCCGATACCAAACCCGATAAGACCATTTTGCTTTTCGTTTATATAGTTGCATAATCACACCTCCTAATTTTGGTAAAAATAAATAAGCCTACGGTGAGACTTGGATTCACTTTTGTAATTAATTAATCGTTTAAATGCTGGATTGCATAGTCAGCCTGCTCTTGAGTAAATTCTTCACCATATTGAGATGTTAATTGTTCTTGAATATCGTTAGGTGACATGCTCATTTTGTCTTGATAATCTTTAGCTTTTTTTAAAGCATTTTCATCCCAATTAACCTTTACATTATCAACCGCATATTGTGCAGCTTCAGCTGAAAAACCATCACCGAACTGTGAAGTAAGCTGGTCATAAATTCCTTGTTGTGACATATTCATAACTTTAGCATATCTATTAGCACGGCGTAGTGCTAACTTGTATTCTGTAGGAACTTTACCATTTGATGAAGATGAATCATTTGTTTCAGAATCTGAACTTTTTGCTGTATTAGATTTAATGTCTTTCTTCTTTTCATGATTAGGATTTTCAATAAAAATAGAGTCATCATTTTTAGTAGCTCTATTTTTCACTCTTGCAGAAAAATCATATTCCTTTTCTTTTTTATCATTTTCCCCTGTACCAGGCCCATTTAAAGTAGTAGCCCATTTACCATCAGATTTTACATGTAAAGTTTTAACTACAGAATAGTTCATATCAGGATCAGTAATTTTAATAGTTGAATGTGGTGAGGCAGTTCCACTCACTGAAACAGTATTATCATTACCATTATTTAAAGTAAGTGTTCCCACATCGTTAGCATTTTTTATATGGAACTTTGTATACGCAGAATCAGGTATATCACTTACCGAAACTTTTACTGAATTTGACTTTTTACCATTTTTTGAAGATACAATTTTATAATCAGTATTATTGTCTAAATTTTTAGCTGTAAAATTACCCTTATTATCTGCTTTTACGTTTATATTCTTATCGACTCCGTAAGTATCCTTTAGCGTGACCATTGCATTCGAAAGTGTTTTGCCGGTTAATATTCCTTTTTGACTAGTTCCGGTCAATTTTATATGTTTAGTATCTACAGATAAGAATGGCTTTGGATTAATAATCTCTTCTGCATTGGCTGTAATTCCTTTGAACAACGGGACAATCAAGATGATTGAAATAATTACTAAAGCAACAAACGGTATTTTATTGTTGTTTAATCCTTTGTAAAATTTTAAAAGTGCATAAGCAAGAATAGCAATGATAGCAACATCAAGTATCATTCCAAATATATTTAAACTCATAATTTCCTCCATAAATATATATTTAATCAGTATAAGCGTATCAGAAGGGATGTATTAAAAGCTAATTCATTACCATTTTCTTCTTTACTATATATTCATATCTTAGAGGAATACAGAATTGCTGTAGAAACATAATATAGCTATTGAAGTGGATATCATAATCTTTACAATATTGTAGTAGTAAATCTATGGCTACTTTATTAGCAGCACTTTCAGCATTAATTTTCCCCACACCAGACTTGTCATACATATAGCAAGAATCACCATTAAGCATATGACCAATCTCATGAGCTACCACCATTGGTAGTTCCTCTTGCTTGTACCAATTCGTATTAATAAACATCATGTTACGTTCTGGTATAGCTAAGGAAGGCCAATCAGAATCTATTCCATTAAGTAATTCGAATCCTATGTGATTATCTAGTGCGTAATTCAGTAAGTAAGTTGTAACATCACTCATATATTATTTTCCCCCATCTAAGATACGTCTAATCATTTCTAATTCCTCCGGTGGTATTTCTCTACCACCATAGCTCATGATAGTGTAGTCATCTTGCATAGCATCTTTAATATCTACTTTTTTAGATTTAGCGTTAATATCCGGATCATCCGTTTTACCCAATAGGTAGTCTACAGATACGTGTAAAACATTAGCAACCTTAGATAGGCTTTCAGTACTAGGCGTTTTAGTTTTCCAATGATATATGGAATTTGTGCCTAAGCCAGCTTTGTCATTTAGTTTTGTTAGGGAATACCCCTGTTCTTTTGAAACTTTTTTAATTCGTTCAAACGTTGTCATAACAATGTTCTCCGTAAGTTTGACGAATTTAATTAGCACAAATGCGTAAATACACTTGTAAAATTAGCATTTGTGCGCAATAATTAATTCATCAAGTAATTGAGCAACAAAAACAGACAACCACCGATACAATACTTTGGCGAGAATTGCGGTAGTAGTAGGTCTTTCATTGCTTATTTAGTATGTCTTCATATTAGCACCTGTGCTAATTAAGGTCAACAACTTGATGAACAAATAACAAAGAGGAGGTGAAAGATATGAATGATGAAGAATTTACTTTAGAAAGTTCCATATATGGAAGAGCATCAATGGAAATTGCTTTACAAAATGGAAACGAATTTATGGATCTAATAAAAAAAGCTCAGCAAGATTCTGCTGAACTTCAAAAAGATTTAGAAAGACTACAACATCTGAATCCTATTTTTAAAACTAAATAATTCCAACCGGACGCATAGTGCCGAGATAATCATAAAACTTGAAAACGGTTTTAGGCATATCAAGGAATTCAATATTTGTCACAAAAGGATCGATTGAAGGGTCGTCTAATGTTTTTACCAAATTGTTTAACTTCTCAAAGACAACTGGATAATTCGCGGAAACATCATTAAAACCAAACGGATCAAAACTTTCCTTAAAGGACCTATTCAGTTCTGGAAAGTTACTGCTGTTAATATTTTTAATCCAATCTGCAACAAAAAGTTTTCCTTTAGTTTCATTCACTGCTTTTGAGTTTTCTCGATTCTCAAAGCCTTCTGAACAAAAGACAATTTTTCTCTGATCGAATTCTATATCGGATTTGGAATTTTTCTGAATCCATGAAAGACCATATATAAAAATCTGAGACTGTTTCTCAGTTAATATCTTATCCATATTATTTCACCTCTAATATTTTGGGATAACTAAAGTATAACAACAGAAAGGAGATGTTTTTTTATGCCAGAAGAACAATTCGCAAAGGTAGCATATGACATTGAACGATCAATCAAAGTTGAATTATTGAATCGAGATATGACTCAAAAAGAATTAGCCGAACTAATTCATGCTAATCCACAACAATTGAATAGAGCTATTAAAGGCGACATGACACCCAAGTCACGTGAGTTACGTGAGCAAATTGAAAAAGTCCTCGGTATATAGGCAGTACGAATATAAAAAAAGGAGATGAATGAAATGAACAACTTAGTAATTATGAAAGATCAGCAAGCAGTGACTAGCAGTTTACAAGTTGCGGAAACGTTTGATAAAAGCCACAAGCATGTATTAAAGGCGATCGACAACTTAAAAGAGGGGGTGGCCGAAAATTGGGCAGACCTATTTTATGAAGATACATATATTCATCCTCAAAATAGACAACCATACCGCGTAATTTACATGAGCCGAGATGGTTTTACATTGCTAGCAATGGGATTCACAGGCAAGAAAGCTCTTAAATTCAAAATGCGATATATTGAAGCTTTTAACAAGATGGAGGATCAAATAAAAACTGGCGGTTTTAAAGTTCCGTCAACAATGGCCGAAGCTTTACGGTTAGCAGCCGACCAACAAGAACAGCTTGAACTAATGAAACCCAAAGCGATATTTGCAGATTCGGTAGCAACATCACATACCACTATCTTAGTTGGTGATCTTGCCAAAATCATCAAAGGAAATGGCGTTGATACAGGTGCAAGACGTTTATTCCAATGGATGAGAGATAACGGGTACTTAATCAAGCGTAAAGGCGCAGATTATAATTCTCCAACTCAAAAATCGATGGAAATGGGATTGTTCAAGATCAAGGAATCGAGCCACGTTAACGGTGATGGGGTAACTGTCGTTACTAAAACACCTAAGGTTACCGGTAAAGGACAACAATACTTCGTAAATAAATTTCTTGCAGATCAGCAGTTAAAAATCTTATAGACGTTTGATGAACAAATTAATGGATGGAGCAGGTGACCTATCAGTGAAAAGATACGATTTCATTTACTTTTATAAAAATTTTTTCAACCAATGGATACCGCTGAGCGTCGGTCATACTAACGACTTGTCTTTGGTTTTATGGAAGAAGAACAACGTAAAAGAAGACCTACAACGAGCGGGATGTAAGCCTTCAAAAAAAGTATTCATATATATAGACGGTCGGGTGTTTCTAGTTAAGGATTACCCATTTGATTCAAAATCATCTCGGCAATAACTTTTGATCCTATGTTTTCAATCAAAGAAATAGAAACAGACGCGAAATCTTTGGTGATGGATTTAGTTTTACTCCATACCTTATTATCACGAATTGTGTCTAAAAATTTATGACCATTCCAAGTAATCATGCCAGTACTAAATGAATAAATGTCACCGTTCACCCATTGAATAGATGACTTTAAGTAATTGGTTTCGTCTAACTTAGCAAGAACATATTTAATTGTATCCTTCTCGTAGTTGGATAATTCACTTGCTTCTAGAAATTCGTCTAGGAACAAGAATTTTCCAAAAACAGCTTTATCTTCAATATAAAGCATAACGTCACGAACACAATCCTGGTTTAAACGCATTATAATTTCACCTCGAATATATATGGATTGATTAAATTATATCAATAGAAAGGAGTTGATCGTATGCCAGAAGAAAAAATTGCAGAAGTTGCGTATGAATTAGAAAGTTCAATCAAGATTGCACTTATTAAAAATCATATTACACAACGAGAACTTGCAGAACAAATTAATGCTAATCCTCAACAACTCAATAGAGCAATCAAAGGTGACATGACACCTAAATCTAGAGAATTACGAAAGCAAATTGAAAAAATTCTTGGAATGTAGGAGGTATGAACATGCAAAAAATAACGGCAACTGTAGTAATGGAAATACCAGAAGATAAAGTGATCATCAGTAAAGCTGATTTCGAAGAATATCAAGCACTCAAAGATGACGATTACTGGTGGACTCCAAAAGATTTAAAGGACCATTACCACCACGATATCAATTGGTTCAAAGAGAAAGTTTTGTTTGTTCCTAGATATAAAAAAGAGCTTTCAACTGAATTCGGAGGCTGTGTTCATTATTCATCGAACGATCCTGTGGACGGTGAGAAATACAACGGTCGTTATTGGAGTTTTGAACCTGGTAGATTTAGAAAATTCATGAAGGAACACTTTGCTGAAATAAATCAATAGGAGGACAAAGTAATGATTTCTATACCAATAATCGTGTGGTTACCAGTTTTTACTGGAGTATTGACTGGTCTGATCACGTACTTATTTACTAAATACAAAACGTGGGAAAACATTAAGAAACATATTTTTGGATTCTAGGAGGTGAAAACATGAATTCTGAAGATGAAATTAAAGAATTAAAAAAGAAAGTTAGACATCTAGAAATGATGTTGACTTTTAGTCCAGAGATTATTGAATGTGGGGAATATCGCGATTGGGAACTAGTAAAAAAACACGGTGAACCAGTCAGCATGCCACATGAATATTCAGTAATTTTGTTAAAAAATAAACACCTAAAAATTATACCAAAGGATGTGATTATTATGCCAGGTTTTGATGAATGGCTACAAGATGAAACACGATACGGTTCACTAACTAGACCAGAGAGAGGTGATGGTAATGAACAACAGGATTAAAGAACTAAGAAGAGAACAATCTATAAAGCAGAAACAATTAGCTGAATATTTTCATGTCAGTCCTTCCACAATTCATGGCTGGGAGCGTGGAGATGTACCAATGTTGATTGATGACTTCCACACGCTTGCAATGATTTTTGATGTATCAATGGAATATTTAGGAGGTTATAGAGATGAACGCAATAGATAAGTTGACGGATGCCTATTATGCAAAATGTCAATGGGAAGAATTTAGGGACAGGATCGTTAAGAAAAAACTAACATACGGTACTGTTGTCCACGATTATTTCAAACTTGTGGACGAGATGAACCGTACTAAGGAGGAGTTAAAGCAATGGAACATGAATTAGATGTATTGATCGATAAAGCTATTGAATTCTACAAAGCTAGACACGCTTATAACTGGATGCCTACGAAGCGGAACAAAGCAGAGTACATTCAACAAGCTAACGAGTTGCACCAAATAAAAAAGTCCATCACCACGGCAATGGGGACGGACACAAATAAAATAAATATACATTCACAGTATAACACGGAGGAACGTTAAATATGAAGGAAGAAAAATTAGTATTAGAAAAACAACCAAAGGCACAAGAAAATTATTCAAAACCGGTATTTATTGATAGTGATCTCTATAAAAAAATTGTTGAATTGAAGGCCGAAACGGGTATGCCAATTCGGCAAATTATTAATCGATTTGTTGAATATTCAATCGAACATGTTGAAATCAAGGAGAGATAAAAATGGCCACATTATATGAATTAACTGGTAATTATAAAAAATTACTAGAGTATGCAGAGGATTCAGATCCAACACTGTATCACGACACAATGGACAGTATCACTGATGCCATTGAAGACAAAGCTGTCGGATACGCAAAGGTAGATAAGGAACTGGCAAAGGACGAAGTTGCACTAAAAGAAGAAGCACAACGCCTTAATGCACGGGCTCATGTCATTGCAAACAATCGCAAGCGACTAAAGGAGAACTTGCAAATTGCTATGGAAGAAACTTCCACGCCTAAGATCAAAACTCCAGAGTTTACTATCTACATTCAGAAAAACAATCCTTCAGTAAGCATTGTGGATGAGCATGACATTCCCGCTTATCTATTTGAAACCAAACAGGTTATGGATAAGAAAAGAATTTCGTCACTTTTAAAGGAAGGGAAAGACGTGCCAGGTGCTGAATTGAAAACTAGCTCGTCTGTAAGGATTAGATAAATATTGTTTGAGTTAAGACCGTACCAGCTCAAAACGATAAGCAATATTTATAAGTCTTTCGACCGTGGTAATCGTTCCATAATCGTTCAGCAACCGCCAAGAACGGGTAAAACGGTAATCATGGCTGAAATCGCTCGCCGTGCAACAGACAAGGGTAACCGTATTTTGTTTGTTGTCCACCGTAAAGAGATCGTTGACCAAGTGATATCTACATTCAAACAACAAGGCGTGAACATGCCATTGGCGAAAATTGGAATGGTACAAACCATAACAAGACACGTAGACAAGTTAAAACCACCATCAATAATTTTTGTTGATGAAGGGCACCACGTTAAAGCTAAAAGCTACATGAGAATACTTGATACGTTTCCTAATGCATTGAAATTACTTTTTACTGCCACGCCTTACCGTTTGGATGGTAGCGGGTTTGATGATGTGGCTGACGATTTGATACTTGGCAATACCATTAAAGACTTGATCAGTGATGGTTTCCTGGCACCAGTCGATTATTATGCACCAAAACAATTGGATGTTGATCAGCTGAAAGTAAAGCGCAACGGTGAATTTGATGAAAAATCTATCGCTAAGGCGTTCAAACCTAAGGTGTATGGAAACGCCGTGAAGACATTTCAGAAACTAGCAGGCGACAAACAGGCTATTGCATATGCCTACAACGTGGCTAGTGCTGAACGATTAGCGAAAGAATTAAATAATCATGGGATAACAGCCCGTTCAGTCAGTGGTAAAACACCAAAGGACGAGCGAGACCAGATAATTCAAGATTATCGAAACGGAAAGATACAGGTTGTAACCAATGCTGAATTATTTACCGAAGGGCTTGACCTTCCAAACGTGGATTGTGTAATTATGCTACGTCCCACACAGTCACTATCGTTGTACCTGCAATTCGCTATGCGGTGCATGAATCCACGTGAAGGCAAGACAGCTATCATTATCGACCACGTTGGCAATGTGAATAGGTTTGGACTTCCTACGGAAAACCGTGAATGGAAACTTGAGGGTTCAAAAAAAACGAACCGTAGCAATGACCGCAGTGATGTTAAATCAGTGACGGTATGTCCAAAGTGTTTCATGACGTTTTACCGCAAGGGTGATAAATGTCCTTTCTGTGGTGCTGAATTGACCGAGGAAAAGGAATTAGAAGTAGTAGAAGATGCCAAACTTGAAAAAGTTAAAGAGGAACGGTTAAGAAAAGCCCATATGATCATGAACAACAATCTAGCTGCCAAAGTAGCAGATAAGACGCCAAACCAATTGAAGAATATGGCAGAGATAAAAGCATTTGCTGAATTCAAGAATTACAAAAAAGGATGGATTTATTACTACGGAAAGAAAAGAGGATTTATCAAATGATGCGTAGTACAGAAGCGTTAATTGAGAATATAGAAAACCTTGGGTACAGGACCGAATATGGAACAAGTAATACGGAAAGACCAAATCAACAATTGTGGGTTTACAAAGGTCATTCGCCACTTCCAATTGCAAAGGTTTCGTTAATGCTTAATTGCCGTATAAATACGATGTTTAACGGCGTTGGAAGAGATGAAAAAGAACTCTTGAAATTACTATATGAATATTCAATTAGGAGGAAATAAATGACTATACTACCAAAGAACGAACCGCACCAACCACACAACACGCCTAGAAATTTCTTTATCTGGGGTGCAACCATGTCTGGTAAGAGTTACCTAGCTTCATACTTTCCAGACTCTATCGTATTTAGTACTGACGGTAATGAAAAGAATTCTGGTACTCGTCCTACTATTGCATTGCAAAACAAAGTTAACGCACAAGGAAAGATCACAGAATCAGTCATTGATATTTTAGATAAATATATTTTAGCTTTGCGGACGGAACAGCATTCATTCAAGACAGTAGTCATTGATGTTATTGAAGATGTGACTGTATTGATTGAGCAAGCAATATGCATGGAGAACAATGTTAAATCGTTGTCTGATATTCCGTACGGTAAAGGCTATTCAATGTTTAACTCAATGCTTCAAGAATTGGTTATCGATCTAAAGGCATTAAAAATGAACGTTGTTTATATCAGCCGTGAAGTAATGAGAACCGACTCGAACGATAACCCAGTACCCGCACCAGCGTTGAAAGATAAGTATTACAACGTGGTAAATGGTAACTGTGACATTGTTATTCGTACTCAACACTTAGGTACTCGATACATTCAAACAGTTACTGATATAAGACGCAAGTACAAACAATCTGAAATTGATGATCCACAGATTTTAAGAATTTTATCAGCAATACCAGGAGCATTAGTCAAAGACATGCCCGCACAAACACAAACAAATAATAAGGATGGTAAATAAATATGAGTTTAAGAGATAGAAAGAACGCACTAGAAGCACAAGGATTTGACCCAAAGAATGACAAAATCAATGGATACGAAGGACTACCAGCAGGCAAGTATCACATGCTAACAGAAGCAATTTCACCTTCTAAATTTGGTCAATTATCAGTTAGAGCACAAGTAATTGAAGGGGAACACAGTGGGCAAAATGAATTTATCAACGTTAGTTTAGATGAAACAAAGAGAAATGGTGAACCTTTACCAGATTTCATTATTGATAGAAATATTAAAACAATTGCGAGTTTGGCAGCAGTGCTAGGCGTAGCACTATCGGACGAAGCATGGGATGACATTCAAGAAATGGTTAACGAGTTCCAAAAAGGTGAAGGCAAACAATTCAATATGGATCTAACTCTTAAAGAAAACAAGAACAATCCTGCATATCCATACAAGACTTATGAATTTGAAGAAGTTAAAGAAGACCCATTTGAAGAGACGGCTCCTGAAATTAAAGATGAAGATTTACCATTTGGAAATGCACCAGCTCCAACAGATGCAGATGCACCCATCGATAAGAATGGCGAACGTCCATTCTAGCAGTTAATCAGTGCAGTATCACTTAAACATGCCAAATGGGTGGAATGCCCAAGCGGGGATGAAACATGAAAAATTTAGTTAATTATGCAGTGGCTTATGCTCACAAGGGTTTGAGCGTACTCCCTATGTTAAACAAAAAACCATTGATAAAGTTCGCTGATCAACCTGCATTGACTGAACCAGAGATTCGAGAGCTGTGGAAGAAATACCCGTTTGCACAGATTGCGATACGAACAACTGATTTTTTCGTTATCGATATCGATACAGCTGATGCACACGGTCATGACGGTTTTAAGTCTATTGATGAATACGAACACAAAGATTTGTTAATACCAACGTTAGAGCAGAGAACAGCAAGCGGTGGCAGGCAGTTGATTTATTTCAAACGTAACGATATTGAAGTATCTCAAAACATAGGCTGGTTACCAGGCGTTGACGTCAAGGCACATGTTAATAACTACATTGTTATAGCTCCAAGCGTTCACAAGGGCAAGCAATACGAATGGTTGAACCATAACCCAATTGTGACGCCTAGCCGTGAATTAATTGAATTAATTAATTGCAAGCCAGCAGGCAAGCAACGGTACAACGGACAAACGTATTCAACAGATAAAACCGCAACATCTGAATTGTTTGAAGAGATCGTAAACGGACTTGGCGAAACGGGCGGCAGGAACAACGCCCTAGCAAGTTTCATAGGTGGCCTGCTGTATCGGAATGTAGAAGTAGAAACAGCCCACCAGCTTGCGTTATTGGCTAATGACAATACTGAAAAATCATTATCGCCCAACGAGTTTGAAAGAACATTCGAGTCAATGGTAAAAAAAGAAATCAGAAGAAGGGAGGACGTACACAACATTGAGCAACAATTTAAGTGAGAACGCAAAAAAACTGCAGGAAATGCAGAGAAGTCAAAAAGTCGTTGAGATGCCATTAAATTTTTCATTGAACAAAGATGGAAAAATCAAGACTAACAGTCTCAAAAACATTGGTTTGATACTAGAACACGATAAGACGTTAAGAGCATTGTTTGCATTCAATGACTTCACTCATGAAATCGGAGTAGTTAAAGACGTCCCAGAACTTAGCATTGATAAAGGTCAAATGCTTGATGACTACGATCCATCAGTTCTTAGGTACATTGAGGACAAGTACGATTTATTTTTCAATCGCAATCTTCTACAGATGGCCATCACGAACGACGCCCGTAAAAGGCGATACAATCCTGTACGTGATTATTTCGACTTCGTATATACGGAGTGGGATGGAAAAGAACGTGTAGCCGATTTACTCCCAGATTTTCTGGGAGTTGAAAAATCAGACGTTACAACATTGATTACTAAGATTTTTTTCACTGGTGCCGTATCAAAAGTATACGAACCTGAAACGAAATTCGATTTCGTGCTTGATTTAGTAGGTGGACAGGGAGCAGGAAAAACAACCTTTTTGAAGAAGATGGCCCGCGAATGGTACACAGACCAGTTCACCGATTTTAAGGACAAGGATAATTTCAGTGTCATGTTACGTTCATTGATCGCTAACGATGATGAAATGACTGCCACGAATAGCAGTAGTTTCGAAGCACTGAAAAAATTTGTATCAGCACAAGAATTAGAATACAGACCGCCATACGGTCACGAGTCAATTCGATATGACAAGAACTTTGTTCTAGCAAGAACTACCAATGAAATGACATATCTGAAAGATCGAACAGGTGAGCGTAGATTTCTTCCTGTCAAAGTTAATGCAAGTAGACAAAAAAAGACCCCGTTCGATGATTTGAACGATGATCTTATCAATCAATTATGGGGCGAATTTGTTTCATATTATCAGCATGGATTTACATTTGGATTAACTAAGACACAAGAAGCTATCCTGTCTAAGCACCGTAAAGAATTTATGTATGTGGATGAAGTAGAAGCACAGATTGAAGAATTTTTGGAGAGCTATCCCGAAAAATTCGTAAGTAGCAAACAAATCGGTAAATATTTAGGTGAAGACAATCTTGTCAAGAATCGTAGATTATCTAAAAAGATAAAGTACGTGATGGATAACAAAGAGGGATGGAAGTACATAACATCTCCAAAAAGGGGTTACCGCAAAAATTAAGCACTAAAAAGCACTAACTAAGCACTAAAAAACGTCTTAGTGCTAAGTCCAAACCCCTACAGTACCAAGCTATATAGAGAACATTAAGCACTACAAGCACTAATTATTATTATTATTATTTAGGGTACCCTATATATACCCTATACAGGGGTAGGAAATTTTTAGTGCTTAGTGCTTAAAAACGAGGTTAATCCCTTGGGGCAGTAAAGAAAGTTAGTGCTTAATTTAGTGCTAAGTTAGTGCTTAATTAAGCACTAAAGAAAAGGAACATTAATGACTAAATCAGAAGCAGCGATTCAAAATGATATCCGTGTAGCTGTGGGCGCTCATGATTGTATGATTTTTAGAACAAACGTGGGTAAGGTCAGAACTGACACGGGTAGGTATTTTGATACGGGACTGCCACAAGGGCACCCCGATTTATATGGATTTAAATTTAACAACGGCGAAGTATTTTACATAGAAGTTAAAAATAAAAACGGACGGGCTCGTGAAGATCAAAAGCAGTTTCATTACATGCTAACCAATCACGGTATTATTCACGGCATAGCTCGAAGTCCAGAAGATGCATTAAAAATTATTGATGAGGAGTTGGTGGGGTATGGGTATTAACAGAAGTAATTTTATATATTTAATAACTATCGTTGTACTTGGTGCAATTATTGGCTATTTATGTACTTAGAATAAAGGGCGAACTAACCAGCCGATTATAATACCGATGATAGTAGAAATGATGCTGTTGATTATAGGATGAAGAACCATTTGCCTTAATGTCTTTATTGCAAGATATTTTCTTTCTTCGGCAATTTGTTGACCTTCTAATGTCAATATTATGTGGTGCTTTTCGCTTGAGATGTTAGTAGTTTTATTATTTTTATCGTCATCAACTTTACCGACCTCATACATTGGTGTTCCATCATCAAATTCAATATAACCGTCATTTTTCATATCTTTTAATATCGAATTTAACTGGTCAATGTTAAGTGTTTTAAATTTATTTAATACTTTGATTGAAGAGACTGATTTCTCAGGTTGAAGATATACGTATGACAATATTCTTTTAACGTAAAATTTTGAGTTTTCCATTTTTACCTCTGATAAGTTTTTAGACTTATTATACATGACACAAAAAATAAAAAGAGAGTTGGTGGGATATGGTTTCAGTGAATGATAAACAAGTCTACAAAAACTATATGCAATACATGTTTGAATGCCATGGCTGTTCAATTGAGAGCACGATTGTGTGGATGAGCAAACATTACGGAGAGACACCACAAATATTTAAAGCTGCCAAAAGAGAACTAACGGCAGAACAACGTAACGAAATTATACGGGAAATTTTAGGGGGTAGCGAATGTTAAAAACGGACACTATCAACGAACTAATAGGCGTTGATGATTCGTGGAAAGCACCAGAAAAATTTTTGTCTATTATGCTGGACAAGACTAAACGTACCGAGCTGTTTAAATCATTTTTAGCTTATGAAACTGATATGAGCTTTGATTGGTTTCATATGTACTTCCAAGATGAGGCAGCAGACCGCAAGAAAAAGAAACAGGATTTTACACCACAAAGTATTTCTAAGCTAATAAACAAACTAACTGACAATGATGATTCTGATATGTATTTCGAACCAGCTGCAGGAACTGGCGGTATTGTTATTGATCACTATTATCAGATGTGTACCAAACAATTGCCATGGGATTACAAGCCCAGCGAACACTACCATACGTTAGAAGAATTATCAGATAGAGCCATTCCATTTCTATTATTCAATATGGCGATTCGAGGAATGAACGCCACGGTGATTCAAATAGATAGCCTATCCAGAGAAAATTGTAAGGGAGTTTTCTTTATCCAAAACATTAAAGATGATGCACTGGCTTTCAGTGATATCAATATCATGCCGTATTCTGACATGGTCAAAAATGAATTCAAAATAAATAGTTGGAGTGATGAACGATACCCAGAACATATCGAGAACACCCTAGAGGAGGTATTTGATGAAAGAACTATCAAGTCAATTAAGCAACGATCATCTTTCAAATAATAAGGAGAATAATGATGAACGAACCAATGATAATTAGAGTTACAGCTATTGACCCAAGATTTTTGCCATTTATGGAAGACGTAGAAGACGATAAAGTGGAGGAAGAAAATGAATAATTTTAGACTATCAAATGCAAGTCACGTATTAAAACCAAGTTGGTATAAACAGCAAATGAGTGGTTGGAGTAAGCCGAGTTATATCCTTTTAATTATTGGGTGGATCTTCTTAATCACAGTAGGTTTTATGGGTGGAGTAAATGAATTAGCCATTACTTCAACTGTTGCTGGTGTTATCGGATTTACATGTACAGTTGCAATTACAAACGGCAAACCTATCAACGGCATTCTCGGGTTCGTATCGGCTATCATGTTAATCTATGTAGCGTCCGTAACGGGTAACTATTCCGATATTATTATGCAAGCATTTTATGTTATGCTTTTAGATTTGCCTATTATGTTCTCATTCAGTTGGAATAAGACAGAATTTCAACCGCGTAAGATGAAACGACATGATCTGCTGTTGACAAGTTTAATCTTTTTAGCCTTCTTACTTATAACCTATGGAATTGACACACTATTACAATCACCACAAGCCGTATTAGATGCAATCGCAGCTACAATTGGTTTAACAGGTGCAGTATTGACTCTTAAGAAGTTTAGAGCTACATATTATTTCTGGTTAGCCCAAGGATTAATGTCAATAGCTCTTTGGATTCAAACGGCTCTCCATGGTCATGCAGTCTGGGTATTGATGTTTACTTATATTCTATACTTGCTAAATGATTTGGTCGCATTTACAAGTTCAAAATGGTTCCATGAGAGAAAGGCTTAATGCCCGTGATAGCGTTAGCAGGGGTGATTGGTTCAGGAAAATCCTCATTGACAAAGAGTATTGCTGAACATTTAAACACGGGTTATACATTAGTTGGTAGACCAATCGAATTAACCGAGGATTGTATACGCCCAGAATTTTGGTTACATATCCTGACACTAGATGGATTGGAGGATAACAATGAAATATAAATTAAAGCTAGATTACACGGCAGAAGAACTAAAAGAATTAAAAGAACTTAGGGTGTATTATTTTAGTCCAATGAATGCAATACGGGATATGTTAAACGTAGGAACTGGTAACGGTTAATTCGAAAACTTGTGGGCAAAATATATCATAATTGAACATGAAGACGAATTTGATTTCATGGCAGATATTAATAACGCGGTAATGGGAACTGCTATTTTTCCAGAGAATAAATATGTTGTCCATGATAAAGCTGCAGGCCAGTATATTTATTGCACTGCATTACAGGACAATTTACGCTGGGGAGACCTTAAGTCATCTGCAGAGAAAAAGACCAAAGAGGAGTGGTTAGAAATTAATCCGGCATACGAACCAATGCTAGAAAGGGTAGAAGACTAATGAATGAAAGCAAAATAATTGGTCTTTCCAAGCAGATTAAGTGAAATTCGAGCGTTAATAATAGGAAGGGTGAGCATCATTAGATCAGGAACGAAGAAACGAATTGAAGAAATTTTACGTGACTATCCTAAGATGGATAGATATATCCATGATAGAAGAGAAGAATTAATGTTTCCAACCAAGTCAGAAGATGAAAATGTAGGCGGTGGCAAGTCATCTAAGATTTCTAAGCCACAAGAACAGATGCTTATTACTATTGACGAGGACAAGCAACTAAAAGCCTTGGAACGTGAGCAAGAAGCAGTAGAAATCAGCTTAGCTGATAGCGATGCCGACACTAATGTCATTGCTGAAGAATTATATTTCAAGGAACATCCAAAGTATCAAATGGATGGATTGATTGAAGACGAGCTAATATATTGCGGACGTACTCAAGCATTCCAAAAGAAGTCTAAATTGATTAGAAGAATTGCAAAAGAAATGGGACTATATGATCCCTATTAAACCGTACTAATTGCGTACGCACAGACCCTATTTAAGAGTTAAATTAGTAGTATAGAAAGTTAGCGAAATACTGGCTTTCTTCTCATATATATTAACTACGACGATTCAATAAAGGCATGCAGAATGTTAATCAGTAGAGAGTCGAAGAAACAGATCTAGACAAGGATAGTCTATAAAACCAAAATAAAAAATAAAATATTTAACACAAAGACAGCCTGTCTCTAACTGCAGAACGATCTTTAAAAAAACGACAACGTGAGTAAACACGTAATAATCTAGCTCAACGCTATTAATGCCTGCTTATGATAACGGCGTGGCATTGTGGGGATACTGGCGTACGACAGTGGTTCGATTCCACTGATCCTCATTGGATATACATACCGGGAGTGTATCCATCCCTTAATCATAGAATCCTCCTCGGTGGGATGTATCCAGTGGTGTGGATATACTATACGCTAGCAAGTATGCAGGCTCGATTCCTGCCATCCCAATATTAACCGTGGTGGTGGTAGCCACGGTATTAACTAAGTCACTCTTAACGGGGGTGGCTTTTTATTTACCCTATGATATTAATACCCAAATTACTTGATTAATTTATTGCTTTACTACATAATAATGTTGTAAATAAAAAGCCAACACCTAGTGGAATAGGTATTGGCTGGTAGCCCGTTAAAGACGGTGACTTAGGTATAACTAAAAATAACTGTTTAACCTGTCAAAGTTAAGAGACGGTTATTTTTTTTGATTAAATTTTAGTATGATAACTGTTAATGTTGAAAATGAAATCATCAACATTAAAGCTTGATACACGCTCATATTAACCTTTCTCAAGGTAACACTCACTATTAATCATAGGCATCACCTCATTTTTATATGAAGATTAGCCACCATCTTAACTTGCTACAGCGAAATTATATCATAGAGCATTACTTTAACCGGTAGTGCTTTTTATTTTGCATCGCTAATTATAGCGGTGCTTTTTTATTGGAGGAAACAGTATGGATAGTAAAAAATTTTTTATAATGGCAGTAATATGCTCGGCTCTTTCTTTGTTAATGATTCTTATGTTTTATCTAACTACAGATAGCATAATTGGGAAGATCTTATTTATTTTGATTGCTGTTGTTTCATCAATCTTTTATACATATCAGGGAATCACATATTATAAACAATTTGTAAAGGACAGAAAATAATATGAATAATAACAATACATCGCACATAGGTTTTTTAGAACTACTCACTCTCATCTTTGTGGTTGCTAAGCTGCTATCATTCATCACGTGGTCATGGTGGTTAGTCTTCTTACCAATCATACTTAAAGTAGTGTTAAGTCTTATTGTTGGTGTCATCAATGGTATTGCCAATGTTGATGAGTAGATGTAAACATCTTGGTTGCCATACATTAGTACCACGTGAACAAGTATTCTGTGATGCCCATAAGAGCGATATACAACTCTATGAGCAACGTAAGGAAGAACAACGTAAACATATCAAGAGACATACCAAGTCTTATAACAAGCAAGTACGTAGTCAATCAGAAGAACGAAGACAACGTGAGTCGTTCTATCATTCAAAGCAATGGAAGAAGATACGTGAGTATGTATTAACGAGGGACAATTACTTATGCCAGTATTGCCTAAGGTTCGGCATCATTAGACCAAGCAAGACGGTAGATCACATTGTTCCTGGTCAAGTTGCTCCAGATTTGATAACGGATGTGGATAATCTGTCAACGATTTGTTATTCATGCCATAGACGAAAGACGGAATGGGAACAAGGATTTTATAAGACTGGTTATAGAAATGATAAGCAAAAAGTTAAAAAAGATATTTTATTGAAAAATATTTCTGACTTACCCAATTTTTCAAAATAGCCCCCGGCCTACTGTCGCAAGGGAGACAGCTCGCACAGTGGGCATGAGCTAAAAAAATAACCCCAAAATCAAAAGTTTTTACCTAGGAGGTGATGATATGAAGCAACCAAATGCAGGGCGGAAGCGCAATTTAGCAGTAGTAGATCCAAAGCATCCAGAGCAGAACAAGAATAAAGAGGCCCTAATAGAGGCAAATAAGAAATTAAATGAGCTTGATGAAAAACCACCTGCACACTTGCCGAAATATGCAAAACAATTATGGAAAGAGTTGGCTCCTGAATTAAATAAGGTAGGTATGGTTACATCCTTAGACAGTACTAACTTTGAATTGTTTTGTATGCAATATCAAGAACATCGTGATGCAGTTAATGCTATAAAGAAATATGGAAGTGTATATGAGGATTCAAATGGGAATTTGAAAAAGAATCCAGCCGTTAACGTTGCTGATACAGCTACAAAAAATTTAAGATCACTAGGCATGATTTTAGGTATCGATTATAATTCACGTTCACAGAACGCTAATACGGAATCGGATAACAATATAGATATTAATGAAGCGATGAAGGCGTTTGGTGGTTAATGTTATGGACTTAACAAAATTAAGACAGAGCGACAAAGAAAAACAATTATTGAAGCAGTACTCCAATGATGACTTCACAGATATACAGAAGAAATATCAAGATGAAGGAACAAAATACTGTTTCGAAGTTTTAAACGGTAAGAGGACTACTGGTTATAATATTAAATTAGCTTGTTACAGACATTTAAGGGATCTCAAACGTGTTGAAAATAATACGTCTGATTTCCCTTTTTATTATGATTTGACAAAGTGTAAGCAGGTAATGAACTTTGCAAAAATTTGTCCCAATGTCGATACAGGTAAGCCTGTCGCATTAATGGCTTGGCAGAATTTTATCTTATGTCAAATATTTGGTTGGAGAGATAGTAATAAGAACAAGCGATACAGTTCAGTCATAGTGTCTGTTGCTAGAGCACAAGGAAAAACCTATCTTTGTGCGATAATTGCTTGTTATGCATATTTAATCGAGGCCAGCGGAAAGAATAACCAAGACCTAATGGTTACAAGTAACATTACCGAGCAAGCCAAAAAAATCTACGGTTATATTTCAACCATGATGAATCAATTGACCACTACTAATCCAGTATTTAAAGAATATAAGAAGAAAACTGACATGGACGTACAGTTTAATCGGGTTATTCAAAGAAATACGAATAATCGATTATTACAATTGTCTGCTGAGTCAGGCAAGTTTGATAGTTATCACTTCTTATCAGCTATATTCGATGAGGCTGGCGAAACTAATCATAGCGTGGTAACCGACAAAATTACTTCTGGTCAAATTAACACACCTAATTCTCAATTTATTCAAATTTCTACTGCTTACCCCGACTCGACTGTTCCCTTCAAACAAGAAGAAGACGTTGTTATTCGTGCTATGGAACAAGATGATAAGCGAGAAGGCGACCATCAATTGGCCCTTATTTGGTCTCAGGATAGTGAAGATGAAATCAATAAACCTGAAACCTGGGTAAAGAGTAATCCATTGCTGGATTTACCAGATAAACATGATGGGCTTATTTCTGGTTTGCAGCGAGAATTAGACATTAAACGTATCAACTCACAAGAATTTAGTTTTGCAAACAAAAATTTAAATATTTGGCTGGATCATAAGGTTAATTCATACATTGATAATGAAGATTGGGATTCAACTATTATTGATGATTTTGATATTAATGGTAGAGATGTATATATTGGATTTGATGCCAGTTTAACTTCAGATAACACAGCTCTTGCCTTTATATATCCATATCGGTCGAATGGACAAAACCTATTTCACATTGAACAACATTCCTTTGTTCCTTGGAAATTACTTGGTTCCATTGAGGCTAAAGAAAAATCTGATGGCATTGAATATCGAAAGTTTGCAGATTTAGGGTTCGCTACAATCACTAATAATGAGCGTGGACTAATTAATCTTGATCAAGTATACAATTGGTTACTTAATTACGTTCAAGAGAGGGATTTAAATGTTAAGTTCTTTGGTTATGATGCATTGAGAACTAATAATTTTATTCAAACACTAAATGATGAGACTGATTGGCCGATTGAACCTTTGAGACAAACTAGTTATAACCTTTCTGAATCTATCAAATATATTCAAGATAGTTTTTTCCACAGAAATGTGACACATTTAGATGATGAGATCATGAAAAAGGCCCTTCTGAATGCGGAAGTTGGTGAAAATAAGGCTGGTATGGAGATTGGTAAATCAAAACAATCAATGAAAATTGATGTGGTTGATGCTTTGATCGACGCAATGTATCAGGCAATGTATTACTTTAATGATATGCGTGACCGTGATGATCCACTTAGCAAATATAGTGACCAAGCAATCCAGGATTATTTGGAATCGGATGATTTTGGTTTTTAGGAGAACAACATGAAGAAAATATTAAATAATTTGAAGCATTGGTTTCTATCAAACATAGACACCGTGCTTTTTTTATTGGCTTTAGTGATTATCGATGTAAATTCTTATCATTTTGGAAGTCTAATTGGTAATTATGTTGTGGCTGGTAGCTTGTTCGTAGTCACTTACATATTAAATAAACCCCAAAAATGATTTTAATAACGGTAGAAAGGAAGTGAGCACATGTTATTCAGATCATTAAGACCCACAAGTAAGCCTTACCAGATGTTGGGGAGTGGAGATTATGAATTAGGTTATTCATTGAGAAATGGTCAGCTAGTATTTAACTCTGGTTATGTGTCAGCTACTAAAGCATTGAAATACTCAGATGTATTTGCGGTTGTAAATAAGCTTTCTGAAGATATGGCGAGTGTACATTTTCAAACGGATAATAGCTTTACTAAAAAAGTATTAACTAATCCCAGTCATTTAACTAATAGCTTTGCTTTTTGGCGATCAATGTATGCACAAATGCTTCTAACAGGAAATTCTTATGCCTACATTTGGGGTGATAAATCTAACAGAAGTGACCATCTAGAGTATCTGAAACCATCTCAAGTTAATATTTACAAGTCGGGTGATGGTGAGAACTTAACTTATGATTTAACATTTCCTGATACTCAAGAACCAGATATGAATAATGTTCCCAGTTCACAGATCATTCATTTGAAGACCATGAGTATTGACGGGGGATTAGTTGGAATCTCCCCCTTGAGTGCTTTATCTAAGGAACTTCAATTACAAGATGCTAATAAGGGACTAGCTTTAGACGCGATGAAAAATGGTCTTAATATATCGGGTATTTTGAAACTAAACCGTGGAGATTTAAGCAACCCTAAAATTAGAAATAGTGTAAGGAATAAATTTGAAGAGACATCTAAAAACGGACATACAATCGTTTTAGATGCTTTGGAAGATTACCAATCTTTAGAAATTAATAAGGATATATCTAAGCTTCTTTCTTCTACAGATTGGACTGGTGATCAGATTGCCAAAGTATATGGAGTTCCCCAAGATTATTTAGGTACAGAAAGTGAACATTCAAATATTGAACAAGTTGCTATTCAGTACTCACAAACTATCGGTAGGTATATAAGGGGTGTTCAATCTGAGCTCAGTTTAAAACTTAACGGAAATATTGATTACGATATTAACCAAGTATCTGACATTGATGGCCAACAAGTGGAAAATAGAGTATCCAATCTTGTAAAGAACGGTGTTATAAGTTCGGAACTCGCTCAAAATATTTTACTTAAGAGCAATTCAGATTTATTGACGGTAGAGGCAATGAATGAAACTGATAATCCTTTACCACCCGTTGTGACAAAGACAACGGTAACTGAGAAGGGTGGTGATGATAGTGAACAAAATCAAGGAAATTAGAGTAGCCAATAATAGTGATTTTAAGCTTGAAAAGCGTGCCGAGAGTAATGGTAATAATTTATCAGGTTATGCAATTATATTTGACCAACCAAGTGAAGACTTAGGCGGATTTATTGAATATGTTGATAGGTCAGCATTAGATGGTGTTGATTTAAGTAAGGTTCAATTACTTTATAACCACAATTGGGACAACATTTTAGCAAGAACAGATAGCAGCACTTTATCACTTCAAGTAGATGATAGAGGGCTGTTTTTTAATGCCCAAATTCCTGATACGACGCTTGGTAATGATGTTTCAGAAAATGTTAGAAACGGTAATTTAAAAGGTTGCTCATTTGGATTCACCATTAGAAATGACAGCTGGCAAAATACTACTTCTGACACCGCTATTAGACACATTACTGAGATTGATGATCTATTTGAATTGTCTATTACACCAATGCCTGCCTATCAAGAAACTACTGTATCAAAACGTTCTTTAGATAAATTTAAGCAACAAGAAATTAAATCATTGGGTTCTGAATTAGAACTCATCAAATTAAGGAGTAAATTATATGGATATTAAAGAAATTCAAACAAAAATTGATGAAGCAGAAAAATTCATCAGAAGCGATGCACCACAAGAAGAAAAAGATAAAAAAATGGAAGAGATCAGAAGCCTTACTAAAGATTTTGAAAATTCCAAAGAAATCGAACGTGCTAAGAACATGATTACTAAGAATAACGATGATGATAAGAAAGATTCAGAGGATGAAGATAAATCATCTGATGAAGGTGATAAAAAGAAAGAGGATAAAAGATCAATGCCAGAAAAGACATTTCAAAATAAAGAAGTAAGAAACAAGATCACTGTTAAGCCACAAGAAGAAGTACGTTCAGCACTAAACGCCTATGTTCATTCACGTGGTGAAAAACGTGATGGTGTTAAAGAAGTTGGTAATGAAGTTATCGTTCCCAAGGATATTGTTTATGACCCCAAACAACCAGTTCAAACACAATATGATTTGAGACAATTTGTACAAAATACCTCAGTAACAACTGCTTCTGGAACATATCCAGTACAGGATAAAGTTGATGCCGTATTCCATACTGTTGAAGAATTGGAACAAAATCCAACACTAGCCAATCCAACTTTCAAGTCAATCGATTATAAGGTAGCTACATATCGTGGACAATTGCCAATCTCTCAAGAAATGATTGATGATACAGACTTTGATGTTGCTGGTCTTATTGGTCAATATATCCAAAAACAAATCTTGAATACTACTAATCAAGCAATTGCTGAAAAGATGAAGACAGCTACACCTGTTTCACTTTCATCAAAAGATGACATTACAGACTCAATTAAAGAAATTCTCAATGTAAAGCTCGACCCAGCTTATATGCCTAAGATTGTCGCTACTTCAAGCTTTATTCAAGCCGTTGATACATTAAAAGACAAGCAAGGTCATTACTTACTACAAGATAATATTGCTCAAGGAACAGGCAAAATGTTATTAGGATTAGACCTAGTTCGTATTCCTGATACATTGCTTGGAAAATCTGGTGATGCCATTGCTTGGATTGGTGACCCACGTGCTATTACATTCTTTGACAGAAATCAAAATACTATTCGTTGGCAAGATAATCCAACATACGGCCAAATTCTTGCCGGTAATATTCGTTTTGATACGGAAGTTACTGATTCAGAAGGTGCTTTCTTATTAACTTTGGCTGGAACAACAACTCCAACACCCAGTAAAGCCTAGTGAGATTTCTTTAACATCAAATGATAAAGAAACAACTATTAAGGCTGAATAGGAGGTCACTTCATGAATGACGATAAGTTATTACAAACGCTTAAGCTCAGTTTACGTGTTGATGGAGACGAAGATGACGAAATTTTAAAGAGAAATATTTCCGCTGCCAAATCTTATGTGATTGGTGCTATTGGTTATGATGATGGCATTATGACAGGATTTTATGAGCTTGCCGACATTAAAGATCAATTTGAAATGGTAGTTATTGCAATTGCAAGCTCTTATTATACTTATCGTTCGGCAATTGTAGGAAACGCAGTCAGTGAAGTCGACTTGGTCAGCTATTCGATCATTGGACAACTTAGAGGCAAGTATATTGATTTAGAGCAACGAGGTGGCGTAAATGGTTCAAAGAATTAATTTCAGCCGTCTTAATAAACGTCTTTCCTTATGTGGTGTAGGAAATAAAGAAACTGCACAGCATACAAACAAACCAGTATTAACCCCTATCAACACCATTTGGTGTGGTATATATACACTTACTATGAATCAAAAAGTCACATTGCTTGGAACCCCTGATAGTTTCGATGTAATAGTAATCGTACGTCACCAAGCAAAGGGATTAAATGGTGCTAAGTACGCAGTATTAGACCATCAGAGTTATCAAATAACAGACTATAACCCAGATTCTGAAAATATTGCTGATGCGTATGACCTTATCAGTCTGAAAAGAGATGACAAAATTGGATTTAGTTGAAGGCTTAGAACAGTTAGACAACGAGCTAGGTAAATTAATTCCAACTGAAACTCAAAAGAAAGCAATGACAAAGGCGGGTGCAGAAGTTTATAAACAACTGCTTACAAAAAATATGAACAATTCTCTTCATAAGGGAAAACATTCAAGAGATACCAAGATAGATTTGTCTAAATCGATTTCAATGAGATATAAATCTGAAGATGGTGCCACTTTTGTTGGATTCAAGAATGATAAAGAAAATCCTGGCTATATAGCACGATTTTTAAATGATGGCTATATGGCTCATGGTGGGAAAGGTAAAAATTCTCATAGTACTAAGTACATTCCAGGACTTCATTTTCAAGAACATTCAATTGAAGAGAGTAAGAATGATGTTTTAGAAGCTGAGGCGAAAGTCTATAGACAATTAAATGGAGATTAACATGGTCTCAAATGTGATTTTAGATATATTAAAAAAAAACTCGGATGAATTAAAAATTGATTCATCCAATTTTTTTGCTCAAAACATTCCGCAACAATATGTGGATGTTGAAAACACAGTCGTCCTAGTATCTGAAATACATGATATCTTTACAAATCGTGCAAGTGATATCAGTACAGCTAAGGATCAAATGATAGAAATACAAATTTTTTATCGTGGTGATACGGATGACGAAAATACACAAAACAAAATTAATCAAATATTGGAAAAACAATACTTCTACCAAATAGACTCTTATCCAGATATTGATCCGGTGACGGGAGCTTTTAGTAGAACTATGAAATACGAACATACGGAGGAAATTTAATATGGCATTATCAGGTTTTGAAAGAGTAAGAATTGGTATTTATAACGCGATTGATGATGAAACAATCAAACCAGAAAATATTTTTGATATCGGACCAGATAGCAAAACTTTTGGTTCAACGGTTAGTGCATCTATCACAAACATTGCACCTACTACAACTCCAATCAATGGATCGGACCAAGTTTGGAAGACTCCAGGAAAAGGTACAGGAAATATCTCAGTTGCCTTTGTAGCAAATACAATGGATAAAATTGTTCGTGCAAAAATTCTTGGAATGGATACAAAAGATGGATATCAAACAATTTCATCAGACACAGAAGCACCTTATTGTGTATTTGAACTGATTTCACATGATGCACAAAATGAAAAAGCCAAGGCTAGAATCGCACTTCTCAAAGGAAGATTTAGTTTAGGTAACGTTGATCCAAAGACAAACACAAATACAACTGTTTATTCGCAAGACAATTTAACATTTACTGCAGTAGACAGAAACGATGGCAAAACATATGTTGAAGCTATTGAAGATGATGATTTTGATATTGATAAGTATGAAATGGATGTATTTGGCCAAAAGGTAACTAACCCTGATGGTGGTGCTACAAGTTCACCAAAGACATTACCAAGTACTGATTCAAATACCCCAACAAATAAATAGTGATTAACTAAAAAAAGACAGAGACGATAGACGTGAGACGATAAGGAGAGAATATGTCAAAGACACAAGCAACAATTACATTTTTAGGAAAGAAACGCATTATTAAGAAGTCAGTCAAGAATTTCAGACTAGCATTGGAATTTCAAAAGAAAGACGTACTTACACAAAAACAGTCACATGTAAAAATGAATGAATACAAAGAATTAGCAGATTCAGATCTTGGCAATGAAGATAACTATTCAGCAATTGTTGATGCGACTGCAAGTCTAACAGATATTTCTATTGAACAAATAAATGCAAGTTTAGAGTTCATTCAAGAAACTTTGAATTTAAGTGATGCTGAATTCACAAAGTTAGAAGAATTATCAAATGAAGAAGTAGCTGCGACTACTGCTAAGATTTCAAATCTAATTACTAATGATGATACAGACCCAAAAAAGTAAAAGAGTCAGATTATGTGGCTCCTTCAGAGGTTTTAAATGAATTCTTAGATTTTGAACGAGGCTTAATGGAGAACATGGGTTGGGACATCGAAACTGTCGAGTCTCAGCCTTATTTTTTGCTTGTAGAAGTTATGAGTGAAAAAAGAAAAAATGAAAATCCAAATAATGACGTTGGACAAATGAATTTAGGCGATTTCATTCGAACGGGTGGGATTGCATCAATTTTTCAGAAGGGAGGAAAATAAATGGCAAAAGATATGCAATTAAACACTGGTATTCATATTGATACCATTCAGTCGGAAGGCTCAATCAAGTCGTTGAAGGACCAAGTCCGTGCACTCACTTCAGAGTGGAAGGCAAATGAAGCAGTTTTGAGAGCTAATGGCGACTACCAAAATGCATATAAGTCAAAGGTTGACGGGCTTAATCGTTCCATTGAAGGCCAGAAGAATTATATCAATAGACTTAAAGATGAAATGAAGCTTTTGGACACCTCCACATCTGAAGGGTCTAAAAAGTATTCCGATTTGGCCAGTAAAATTAACAATGCGACTCGACAAATGAGCAACATGTCTCAGCAACAAGAACGCGCTAAGAACGTTTTAGACTTATACAATCAAGGAATCATGAAACAAAAAGATGCTCTTGAACGTACTAAATCAGTTACGGATAGTCTAATCGAAAAGTACAAAGCTGAAGGCCAAAGTATCAAAGCCAATTCAACTGAAAGAGAAGCTCTCAAGAAACGAATTACTGAATTAAATTCATTATATGAAAAAGAATCCAAACAACTTCAAAACGTTAAGAAGTATAGTGGATCAACGTCAAAAGAATTTTCACAGCAACAGACTCGTGTCAATGAGCTTGGTGCTGAAATAGGTAGAAGTAATTCAAGATATCGTGAGTTAGGCACTCAATTGGGAATTGCTGGCACACACTTTGTTGGTTTCAGAGAGAATGTTGGTAAAAGTAAGCAAGTTCTATCAATGACTCGGGACTCCATTAAAAAAACAGCTTCTCATTTGAAGAATCTTGCCTTAACTGCAACACTTGCGGGTACGGCTTTGGGTGCTGCATTAGCAAGCGGAGCACGAAACGCTACTGAACTACAAAATACCACTAAGGTTACTAGCAATTTACTTGTAACTGGTGGAGAAAAAGTTAGTGAAGTTACAAGAAACGTTGCTGAGATGCAAAAAGATGGTCAGCAATATGCGCTGAAATACGGTAAATCTCAAAATGAAATTGCTTTAGGATATCAAGATCTTGTAAAACGTGGTTATGACTCAAAACAAGCACTAGGAGCAATGCGCTCTGAACTACAAGCTTCTGTTGCATCCGGTGATGATTTTGCTGACGTTGTAAAAGTATCTTCGCAAACTTTAGAAGCATTTGGTATGAGAACTGATTCCACAAAAGGGATGATTAAGAATACCAAGACAGCGGTTAATGATCTTGCATATGCTGCTGATATGACAGCTACCAATTTCTCTGATTTAGGAATTGGAATGTCTTATGTAGGATCAACGGCTCATCAAGCAGGATTTAGTTTAGCCGAAACTTCAAGTGCTATGGGTATTTTAAGTAATAATGGTCTTGAAGCAGATAAGGCCGGTACCGGATTAAGAAAAGCAATTAATAGTCTTATTTCTCCAACTAAGGGTGCTTCTGATGCTTTAGGTCAGATGGGATTGAGTACCAAGGATTTCGTAGGACAAGATGGAAAGCTCAAGTCGATGACTGACATTTTCGGTCTGCTCAATGAACATACACAAGGAATGAGTAAACAAAGTAAAGTCGATTTATTCCACAGTATTTTTGGTACAACAGGACAACAAGCTGGATTGATTTTAGCTGATAATGCCAAGCAGCTAGGCGAGTTGAATAAAAAAGTTGAAGAGTCATCAAAAAATAACTATGTAGCTAAGTTGGCTGAAAAGAATAGTAAGACTGGTAAAGTTGCATTAAATAGATTAAAGCAAGCATTTGATTCTATTACTATGACAATCGCCTCTAACGCTCTTCCTGCGATCACTCAAATTGGCGATAAACTCGCTAAAGGTGCTGGTTCAAAAGAATTTGAAAAAGATATTCAAGGAATTGGAAAAACTGTCGGTCATTTGACTGATAATGTTGCGGCCTTTTTTGGTTATTTAGGTCAACATCATGAAGATGTTCAAGGAATCGTAACTAGTACAGGGAAAATCGTTGGATATTTGGCTAAAGGTGCTTGGAATACTTTTGCTGGAACATTAAAAGTAATTGGTGGTGCTTTTGGCCTTGTCTCTTCTAATGGGAAAAAAGCCAAAGATCCTTTACATGTTATGAATGAATTTGTTACTAATCTGGCAAAGCATAAGAATGCTGTTGAGGTAATTGGCGGGTCGATTGCAGCTATATGGGCCGTAAATAAAATGTCCAACTTTGCATTAAAACTAAACGAAATAACTGGATTGTTCAGTAAACTGTCTGGATCTTTGAAAAAAAGTGACTTACCAATTGAAGCAAGCAATTTAGCGGATAATACCGCAACAAGTTTCAACAACAAACTTTCTACAAAGCTTTCTTCAAGTCAGATGGGTTCTAATATCATGGCTATGGGAAAATCTACTATGGGTAAGTTTGCTTTAGGTATGAGCGCCGTGGAAGTAGGATTTGATGTTGTTAAAGCAATAAACGCCAAGAATCCTAAGGAACGTATTCAATCAACCGGTGGTGCAATTGGTACAGCCCTTGGAACCGGGATAGGAGCTGTTCTGGGTGGACCTGCAGGAGCAATGATTGGTTCACAACTTGGAGACCAGATTGGAAAACATGCTGCACCTAGCATTAGTAATTTGCTTAAAAATGGAACCTTTTACGACAGTAAATCCTTAGAATACATGAAACAGCAACGTGAGAACGCCAAAGAAAACTTGGACAACACCAATAAAAAAGCGGACTTTGGTAATTTACTTGAAAATCACTTTGATCAAAAGAAGGCAGATGCAGACGCTGCCAAGAATTTTGAGAAGCAAAAAGCAATTTTTGATAAATGGGATAAGAAGATTAAGGATTATAAGAGTGGAAAATCTAAATCTTCCAAAACTTCTACCAAAGAAGCCATTGAGAATGTTGCAACCACACATGTATCTAAAAAAGATATTAAGAATGTTAAAGATATGGTTCCTGCTATTAAGAAATATGAGACGGCATTAAGTGGCCTCAAGAAATTCTTGAAGAAAAATAACCCCAACAAAGAGTTGACGGCTATTAGCAAGAACATTAAAGGGTCGACGAAAAATTGGGATAAGTTAGCTAAACCAATCAACAATATTGGAAAAGCATTCAAGACGCTCGCTTCATTTAGTAAGTCAATGAACAAAAAAGACGCCTTTGCTGCTCTGAATAAGGATTTACCAAAACTTGAAAGTACAGTTAAGAAAAGTAAATTAGATGATTACTTGAATAAAATGAGTAAGAATCTCAAGAAAAATAAATTAGCTGAGCAGATTAAGGATTTGGACAAGAGTATCAAGAAGAGTATTCCAAGTTGGACTAAATTCGAAAAACCAATTAATAAGGTTGGTAAAGCATTCAACACTCTCAATAAATTTCTTAAAAGCTATGGTAAATCAAACCCCTTTAGAAAATTAGAAAAGGATTTTACTTCATTAACAAAAACTCTTAATAAAACAAATATTGGAACTGTACTAAAGAAGCAAATTGATACAGCAAACAAGGCCACCAAGAAGAACACATTTGCTTCTAATTTCAACAAGTCAACTAAGAGTATTGAGAAGAGTCTTAAATCTTTTGATAGAACATTCCAAAAGAGTTGGAATAATGTTTGGAAGAGTGCAAATAGTAATTTAAAGAATCGTATGTCTACTATTGTTAAAACGTTTAACAGCGATACAAACAAATTGAAGTCAAGAGAGAAGAACTTTACAAATTCGTTTATGAGCGAGTGGAAGAGCTGGTTGAATAAAGTCGTTAATTCATTTAAGGGTGGATTTAATCAGCTACCTGGTATTGCTTCAAAACAAATGTCTAAAGTCATTGATCAAATTAACAAAGGTATTGGTGGAATTAACACTGTCATCAAGGACTTTGGTGGCAAATCGTTGTCACTTGCAAGATATGCAACAGGTACTTCAGGAACTCCTGGTGGACTTGCTGTTGTTGGTGAAGAAGGATTTGAATTAGCGCACGACAAAGAACACGGTATTTATCCTGTTGGGTTAGGTGGAGAAGAAGTAAGATATTTGAGCCCTGATACTTCAATCATGCCACATGGTATGTCTCAGCAATTTCTTAGCATGGTTAATTCACTTCCACATCATGCCAATGGTAAAGGTGATGCAACCGGAGATATGATGTCGTACCTATTGGATCATTTAGATGAAATCAAAAAGGACCCAATGCCACTACTAAAGAAGAGCTTCTTTGATAAAGCTAAGTTCTCAGGAAGTCAATTTAATGTAAACTTCGGTAATGCGTTATCAAATGGATTCCTGAAATCAATTTCTGGACCTTTTAAAAAGCAACTAGAGAACCTAGATTTCTCAATGGGTGGTAATTATGATCCTAAAATGATTATGGCGGCAGCAGCAATGATGAAAGTTAGCCCGAGTGCTTCGTTCATTAAGATGTTGCAAGCAGTTATCCAGTCAGAGTCTGGTGGTCGTAATATCGTTCAACAAATTCATGATGTTAACTCTGGAGGTAATGAAGCCCGCGGTATTTTGCAATATACGCCACCAACATTCAACTACTATGCTGTCAAAGGACACCATAATATTATGAATCCTTTTGATCAGTTGCTTGCATTCTTCAATAACAGTGCATGGCAAAGTTCTATTGGTCCAACAAGTATTTGGGGTGTATCTAAAATTGATTGGTTGCATTCTGGACCTCAAGGTCACAGGCGTATGGCAAATGGTGGTTTCGTTCCCTCAGAAACCAAAGCAATCGTTGGCGAGGCTGGGCCTGAAGTAGTTATCCCACTGAATAGAAAGCAAAGAGCTTTAGATTTAATGGTTAAAGCAAATCAATATATGAATGGAGGTCAGTCAACACCCAACACTGAAAATCAAAACAATGAGTTAAATGACACGATGCAGTCCCAATTAATGGCTACACAAGAACAGAATTCATTATTGAAAAATATTCTTTCTGCAATCGTTTCTAGCAATGGTAACGGCGGTTCAGGAATGGACAGCTTTTTACAACAAATGGCAGGTTCAAAAAGAATGCATGACTTTCAGGCGGGCTATTAATTATGCAAGTATCTAATATGCAGACATTATACATAAAAAAACAAGGCGAACCGGAGATAGCTATTACTGCTAATCATCAGTTTGCCTTTTTAAATTTGGTTAATGGCACTCCTAAACCCAAGATGAATACATATACTCCAACAGGTATTGATGGTCAGATACAACAAGGCGCCATTACTTACGATGCCACAACTGTTCAAGCTGATTTTTTAATAAATGCTCGAAATGCATATGAGCTCGATCTTTTAGAACATAAAATTTATGATCTATTTTCAAGTCGTGCGGTAATGAGATTACGGAGTTCGGTAAGCCCTGCTTTGGTGGTTTATTGCTATCCACAACCATTTACGATGACAAGAGTGGACTATGCAGAAAAGAGTTTTTCAGTCACATTTAATAATTTGTCAGGTTTTAGACAATCAATTGTTAATTCAGATGAGATATTTAAATTCAATGGAAATTACCAAATAGGGTTAAATCTTCCAAGAGACAAAGATTACTCATATCATTTTAAATCTAATGACTTTAATGTTTATAATCCAAGTGATGTTGATATCCAGCCTTTGGAGCAACGACATGATCTAGTGATTAAAATTACCGGTACAGGAAATAATGTGGTTTTAACTAATACTACTTCGAATGAAACTTTTACTTATAAGAAAGGATTAACGGATGGCCAAACGCTGACTATTAATGGTATCAATCCATTTTTAGATGATACTTCTTGTGGCATTGACACTGACCACGGAACAATCAGTCTGGTCAAGGGAAATAATCATTTCACTGTATCTGGGTTAGACAATCCAGATATAACATTTAGTTTTCCGTTCTTATATTTCTAATGACCGAAAAAATAATAGTTAAAGAACGTACCGGTAAGTATGAAGAATTACTGAATAATTGTATCGAACCTGAAACTTTTATCATTGATTGGGAAAAAAATAGCAACTATGAATTGTCATTTACAGCTTTTGATGATCACTCGTTAGCTTTTAGCCTACTTACTAACGAGAATCATATAATCGCAGATGGTCAAGAATTCGTGATTAAAACATCTGAACCAACACTATCAGGTTCAACACATACTATAGATGTTAAAGCCACACACATTGGTTATGAATGCACCTATGTTAGAACCAACGAAAGTATGGACGGTTCATTTGGTTTTACACCTAAAGGATTATTTGATTATGTCACTAAGAATGGTCAAAAGACCGGTGGATTCACCTATGAAATTCATGGAGATTTTCAGCCAGTTCAATTTGACAATATGGGTAAATGTTCCTTAAAAGATGTGCTGAGTAAAATTACTGATTCATGGAAAGGGTCGGTTTATACATTTGATAATCGGCATATTGATATATGGTCTGAATCTGAATTTAAAAAGGATAACGGTAGAGTAATTCATTACTATCACGATACATCAGATGTTAAATTATCTGCGGATACTACGGAGTTACAAAACATTGCAATGGTATATCCAAGTCAAAAAGAAGCCACTAAAACTGACACTTCAGATAATAGTTCGGATGACTCAACAACTAAATCTGATGACACAAAGAAAAACGATTCTGATACTACAGAAAGTAAACCAGAGTATATTTTCCCACCATTTGAAGTGCGAGATGAGGATTCTATTGCTCGTTTCGGAGAAAAAGCTGGAGAAGATATCAATGACGACAAATCACAGAACGCTGATGATGCTAAGAAATCAGCATTATCGCAGATGAAATCTGAACCAGCGATCACATTAACTTCTACCTATTATGGAGACGATGATTTTTTTAAAGGTGAAAGTGTTCTGTTAAAAGTTCAACCGTTGAACTTAGATACTAATGTTACAGTTGTGGGAATAAAAAAGGCCTTACTCAACTTTGAGCAGGTCAAGCAGATTACTTTTAACAATACGGTTCAGACTTACTTTGATCTTGAAAATAGTACCAAAAACACAATTACTAATTTAATTGATTCTAAGATTAGTAACATTACGAATAATTCAAATGGAAATAATCAAAGTAATAAGTTATGGGAAGTAGGTGAGGTTAAATGACAAAAATAATGCAGCTCTCTGATTTTGAAGGTAATCGGGCATATGCAAAAACTCATGCCGATGATGATTCTGTTGAAGGGCTGACTAAGTTCGTAAACAATCTAATTAAAGGCACTAGTACAAATATTGACCTCACTGATTATTTTACTAAGGAAGAAATTAAACAATTACTTTCTGATTCGATCAAGAATTCCTTAAAAGATTATTATACGAAGGAGGAAGTTAAAGAGCTTATGGCAACAGGAACCGATTTAAGCGATTACTATACCAAAGAACAAATTGACAGTATCATCGATAAAATTCCAAAAGCAGATTTATCAAACTACTACACAAAAGCTAATGTGGATGAACTAATTAAACAAATTTCTTCTGTAGATTTCTCCAATTACTCAACTACTGAGGAAATGAAGAAAGCAATAACTGATGCAATCGCAGCGTATAAACCTGATATGAGTAATTATTATGACAAAGCTACTGTTGATAATAAAATTGCTCAATCAAATGAGAATACTACAGATCTAAGCCAATATCTTACAAAAGTTGAAACGATTGATGCTATAAATGATGCTATTACTGATAAATTAGATAATTACTATACAAAAACCGAAACTGATTCTGCAATAATGAGCAAAGGTGGTTCTAGCCCTGAAACAACTGTTATAAAAAGTTTCTTAAACGGTTGGAAAGGGCAAGCAACCTTAACGAAATTTGATAAGCTAGTGGTTTTTCAGGTATTAATTAGTTCAGCTATTACATATGCACAGGATATCTTTGAGATTCCGAAAGGATATTTGCCTGATCTATCTATGTTTTCAAGAAATAAGGCAATTATTTTTACTGGGCAAGGATTTGATTCGTCGTTAGGATCTGATCAAACTGGATCATTTGTTATGGATAGCAAAAAATTTTATCTTAGGTCTATTGATCTTTTTGATGCAACTAGAACTTATAATATTTGCGGGAGTTATTACACAGCATGATAAAAATTACTGAAGACACCTCATATATTAATTTTCTAAATGATAATGATGAAAACTTTACCAAGATTTCTAATAATATTAGCAATGCATATAAGTTATTGCAGAGTTTATATATGACTGATAGAAGTTATACACCAAGCTTTAAAAAGTTAGTTAATAGTGTTAATAGCGGTAATAAAATGTAGGTAATCGCCGGTTTAAAACTGTCGGTTTACCTACATTTTTTAGTATCATTTTCTTATCAAGATCCTGGAGGTCAATTTGATGAGAAATGATATTCGCGAAAGGATGGAGTTCTACGTGAATGAAAATATTAAACCTAACTTCACTGCTTTAGGCCGTACTTACAATGCCGATTATCGAACAATAAAAAAAGCTTACCTCGAGGCTTCTAATCCACCAAACAAAATGGTAAAGAAGCGAAAAAGTAAGTTAGATCCATACACTGCAATAATTGATGACAAATTAGAACTTGGATGTAGTGCGATGGCAATCTTCAAATTTATACAAACTCAAGGTTATCCCGGTAAATACACTTTGGTTAAGGATTATTGTCATGACTTCAAAAGGAAGAGATCAAAGAAAGCCACGATTCGTGTGACACATTCCCCTGCATTATCCGCTCAGGTTGATTGGAAAGAAAATATGGTTCTCTATGATAAATTTGGAAAGCCACACAAGTTTAATATCTTTCTATATGTTCTTCCCTTCTCAAAGATGAAATTCATGACGCTCACTTTTGAACGTAATCAGGATACTTTGTTCGAATGTCTTAATGAAGCTTTTAAATACACTGGAGGCATTCCAAAAGAAATATGGTTCGACAATATGAAGATTGTTGTGGACCATTCTAAGAGTCAGTATCATAAAACCATCTTCAATTCTAGATTTCTTGCTTTTACCAAAGACGCAGGCTTCAAGCCAATTGCTTGTCGACCATTCAGACCTCAAACTAAAGGATGTGTCGAGGCACTAGCTAGAACAACTGAGAGATTACGTGCTTTTAATTATGAGTTTGAAACTGATGATGACGTTATCAAGTTAGTTGATGAAACTATGAATAGTTTGAACAATGACATCTCACAAGCGACAGATATTAAACCGATAGATCTATGGAATGACAAAGAAAAAGAATACTTACATAAACTACCATCAGACCTACTTAATCCATACTTCGAAGACGATATTACCCGTATCGTATCTTCTGAATCAATGGTCCAATTTCGTAAATGTAAGTATTCCGTTAGCACCCAATATATCGGTAAGACAGTCGAAGTTCGCTTATCCGATAATGGGGATCAATTACAAATATATTATAACGGAGCATTAATAAAATCGCACTTGATAACCTCAAACAAATTCAACTATACACAAGAAGATACAATTGAGATTCTTCAATCTGACCTTAAGAAAAACAAATCTGAAGATGAGATAAGAAACTACATCGAGAATAACTTGGTTCAATATGATGCAATTGAATTTGGAGGTAACAACAATGCGCGATAACTACCATGAATTAATGAATAATCTACAAGAACTTGGTTTGAACAATATGTGTAACTACCTGCCAGAGTACCTCGATGAAACTGGCCATAAAACTGTACCACTAACAGAATCACTATTGAAGCTAACTGACGAAGAGATACATGCCAATGAAAGAAAGCATATCGATTCGATTATCAAGAAAGCACGTTTTCCCGTCAAAAAGTCCATTGAAGAATTTGATTTTGGATTTCAAACAAGCATCAATGAAGTTCAAATTAGAGAGTTTCAAAATATGGGCTTCATGGAGCGACATGATAATTTGATATTTCTCGGTTCTCCGGGTGTTGGGAAAACTCATCTAGCAACTGCCATTGGGGTATCTGCATGTAGACAGGATATAAGAACTTTATTCATCAATTGTAATGACCTCTTGTTGAAACTAAAAAAAGCCTATGACAAGGGAACCTTGGATAGACAAATAAGAAGATATTCAAATTATGAGCTTTTAATAATTGATGAACTTGGTTACTTACCAATTGAAAAGCAAGAAGCCAATTTACTCTTTCAGCTCATCAACAATAGATATGAACGACATTCTACAATTATTACTAGCAATGCCAGCTTGTCTAGTTGGGGGGATATTCTCCAAGATACAGTAACTGCTTCGGCAATTCTTGATAGATTAGTGCATCATGCACAAATCATCAAGATTACAGGTAAATCATATCGTCTTAGAAACAACGATTTAATCAAGAAATAAAAACCGCTAAAAACCTACATTTTTAACCGCTATAAACCTGCATTTTTATTCCGCTATTGACAAATAGTTTTGATGATGTGAAATTATACAATAATTCATATGATAATTATCAATTATTAAATGAAGTATTGAACAACACTATAGATATGTTAAACGAAGCAGGAGTTGCTAATTTAGTGACTCATGATGAGTTCAAACATATTTATCTAGAAATACCTAAGCAGTTAGAATTAAACAAAACATATATAGAAATATTTAATAAGGACTGGCAAGCCGTTGATGATTTTATTAACGAACTTGATACCAGTCTTTTTATTTACAAGGAGGAAAAATAAATGGACGAAAATATTAAAGATATCTTGGATCAAGATACTTGGTTGCCAGTAACTCCTGATATCACTAAAGATGGATATATCAAAATTGATTTAAATAAAGTAGATCTAGTTACATATTCATTCAATAAGCGGTTTAGACAGGGTGAAAATGGTCCACAATTGAAATTATGGTTTTATGATGGTAACCAACCTCATCAGTTAGATAAGGATAACTCATCTGTAACATTATATGGCTTAGATGCTGGAGATAAGATCAAAGTAATTTCTGCAGACCAAAGCGATACGTGGCAAGCAGGAAGAGTTGTGATTGCATTATCTTCACAGGCGATGGCAACTGCTGGACAGTACAAACGCTGTGTAATTGAGGTTAAGAACAAGGATCAAGTTATTGCGACAATCAATTTTAATTTAGACGTTTTACCGAATGATTTTTATAATTTGAATATTGGCAGCGATCCTTTTAGTTCTCAAGTCGATGAAAAAGTAAAAAATACAATCAATTACTTTAATGATATTTCAAAAGAAGCAACTGATAAATATGATGGATTGAAACAAGCAATTGATAATATTACTGATCAGATTGCTAAGAATAACATAGTAACTAAAGATCAATTATTAAATTATTATACTAGAGATGAAATCGATGCAATGCTAAAGAAGTTGAACGGCGATGGAGAAGTTACTAATAAACAGTCATTACCATCAGGTTCTTTCGTTGGTATACCAAGTACAGTAACTGCATACCTTGGAAATGGGACCGTTTCACGTACTTTAGATAGTGGAGAAAATTTTGCAACAGATATCTCAGCTATTTTAAACAATAAAACTGTCTATCGTGTATCCACAAACGAATGGGTGTATTCAAATGAGGTGACGTATGTAACACCAAAGATTATTACAGTTACACCTTCTTCGACATCACCACGTCTTTATAATAGCTGTGGCAAGGATGTATCTAGATCTCTAACTGTGGTCCCATATCCTGCTGATATGGTTATGACTTATGGAGATATTACAGCATATAGAATTTCTACAAATGAATATATTGATAGTCGTGATACGACAACTGGAAGTAGTGGAGGAAATACTGGTACAACTGGAAATACTGGAGGAAATACTGGTACAACTGTTATTACTGGAATAAACGCAACTAGTTCTAACCTGGAAAAAGTTGGTGTTATTAGAGATTCAAAAGTTATTAGTAAATCAGGAGTGCCTGGCAGAACGATATCAGCAGGACAAGATTTCCAGGTGTCACACTATGGAACTTATAACGGAGAAGACTATTATCAAATTTCAACTGATGAATGGATCAAAGGTTATGATGTGACTAAAGTTATCAAGGGTAATTATAATGATGTAACTATTTCAGCCTCAAATCCAAGATTATATAATGATTGTCTACAAAATGTTTCTAGATCAGTTAGTGGCACTTTCCATGTAGACGCTTCTATTAGTGGTATTGATAATAATGGTAACACCATTTATGGCTTAAGGATTTCTACAAATGAATATGTAAATCAAAAAGATGTGGTATAGCGGTGGACATATATGAAAGAAAAAATAGATCATTTTAGAAGACATTACCGTAGAAATTACGTTTGGATATGGATATCTATGGCAACATATGGGCTCTGCTAATTACACTGTATTGCCACTCATTGATTCTGTAGAAGTCTACTAAAGAAGGTGACGACATGAAATACGTGCGAGAGAACAGGTTCTGGACTATCACAGGATTGGAGACTTTTATCCTAGGAATGTTGTTCGGGTTAGAAAATAATTTTATTGATCAACCTCCGCACATGCCCGTATTCGTCAAACTTGTTGATGACCCACCGTTTGCTATCGTGTTAATGATTGTGGGATTCTATGTCACACTCATATCATTGTCCAAACACTTTACGGAAGCAAACAAGGCAGTCGTTACATTTACACTTCTATTTATTTGGACCTTCTATTTCATAATCTTTTTACTACATGATATAGTTGGTTCTTTTACTATCCCCAGATACACAACTATCATCACAGGTTTCATAGTGTTGCGTGTGATGGTCGAATCCGTTTGGGGCGTATCACATTGAACGATACGCTGAAGATTATTATCTCGGCTATCGGTGGCGCTATCGTGTCGGGTGTGTTTGGTGTTTGGGGACAGAAGTTAAAGAACACTAGTTCAAATGAATCTGTATACGCTGAACACACTGATATCATGTGGGATAGATTAGATAAGATAACTGATGAACGGGACGAGTTGAAAGAACAAGTTATAAAACTAAATGCGAAAATTGATGAACAAAGTAAAATCATTGATCAACTAACAAGGCAAATGAGTGCCTTGAATAGTAAATTTCAAGATTGGGAGAGTGAAAATTAATGGATTATATTATGGGAATGAACTTGATTAACTCAGCGGAGTTAGTCATTATGGCGGTGATTGTTTACGCAATTACTCAAGCATTAAAACAAACTAAAATTAAAAATACCTACATGCCATTTATCGCAATGGCTGTGGGTATTTTTTCTGGATTGATTATTGGATTGATTTTCCACGAGCAAGAACTAGGTAAGGCTTGCCTTGCTGGTTTCCTAGTTGGTGCTTCCACAGCAGGATTATTCACTGGTATCAAAGGTGTTGCTGGTGGATATTCTACCGAGTGGAAACCAACTAAAGAACAAAAAAATCTGGATATGAAAGGATAGAATATGTTTAATCCTAATATCATTAATAAGACATACGCACTAGGCGATTACCAAGGTGATACACGGCTAGCTTCTAACCGTTTTATTATCCTCCACGAATCAGGTAATAATAACGACAAGCGAGATCCACAAGCGTTACTACATGAAGTACAGTTTATGCACAACAATTATGGCAATGCTTACGTCCAGTTTTTCGTAGGTTATATGGATAGCAAGGCTCAAGTTTACCAAATTGGTGAACCAGGCTATGTATCGTGGGGAGCGTTAACAGCCAACCCGTATGCACCCGTACAAATTGAGTTTGCAAGAACAGGAGACAAGCAACAATTTAGAGAAGCCTATCGGTTGTATGTGGAAGTAACTCGCTACTACGCTAATGCTTACGGTATCCCACTCACTCTGGATAGTGGTGGCAATGGAATCAAGACACATCAATGGGTAACTAATAATTTTGGCGGCGACCACGTTGACCCTTATCCTTACTTTGCAAGCATGGGTATCACTAAATCACAGTTAGCATATGACCTTGCAAACGGATTTGATGACGAGCCCGAACCAGAGAAGAAAGCCACTATTAATAATGTGGTGACTGTGACAGCTGACTACTTCAAAGCATTTACCACAACAAGTAGCAAAGGCGTTCCTCATATTGGGACTGATATCCTTAGTGGCACGGCATGGCAATCAGCTGATATTCTAGTACGTGATAAAAAAGCATACTTTAAAATCGGCAATGATACTTACATTCCACAGTCTGTCACTGACAAGGCGGGCAAGATTGTTATTAACTATTTAGACGGTTACGGAGTTAATGCATACAATTCTAAAGGTCAAAGCATAAAAGACAGCAACCAAGTATTTAAAGGTGGCACTTCATGGGCAACCGGTGAAGAACTATTTAAGGTACCTAACGTTGGCTGGTGCTACCAAGTATCCACAGATGAATATATCCCAGTTAAATTTCAGCAAGGTTCTGGATTCAAGGGATAAAAGGTTACAAAATAACCCCTCAAAAACATTGAGAGAATAGCCTCCAATATCTATAATGTAGATATTGGGGGCTATTTGTTTTTATATGGTATAAGTGTGCCTTTAGACCTCTTAACGGAATTATGATATCCTTGATTTGTTTAAGACGGTGACTACTAACCAAGACGAATTCGCTAGCTTGCCAGAGCTAAGGCAGTAGTTACACAAAAAGCAATCACTACGGATTTTATCATCCAAATTGCCTTAGACATTAAACCGGAGGAAAAATAATGAAGGATAAGCAAGCTAAATATCCGCAATTAAGATTTAAAGGCTTCACTGATCCTTGGGTACAGCGTTCGTTTAAGACTTTGTATAAGAAGGTCATTGAAAAAAATGATTTATCTTTTGAATCAGACCGAATAATTTCGGTAGCAAATATGTATTATAAACCTAATGATTCGAAGTCAGATGAAAAATATATGGAGACGTATAACATTTTCCGTCTAGGTGATATTGCTTTTGAAGGCCATAAAAGCAAGAACTTTGCTTATGGACGCTTCGTTGAAAATACCATAGGTGACGGAATTGTTTCTCATGTTTTTGATGTTTTTAGGCCTATATCGGAGTATGACTTGAACTATTGGAAATATTTTATTCATTATGAAGATATTATGGGACAAAAATTGAGAATGTCTACTACAAAAGCGACTATGATGAATAATTTGGTCTCTAAGGATTTTTTGAAGCAATCAGTTTTAGTTCCTAACTTAGATGAACAACAAAAAATCGGCACCTTCTTCAAACAACTTGACCACCTCATCACCCTTCATCAGCGTAAGTTAGCTAAGCTTAAGGAACTTAAACAGGGCTATTTGCAGAAACTGTTCCCTAAAAATGGTAGCAAGTTCCCACGATTAAGATTTGCAGGGTTTGCTGACGCTTGGGAACAGCGTAAGTTAGGAGATATTACTAAAATAAGCACCGGGAAATTAGATGCAAATGCAATGGTTGAAAATGGCAAGTATGATTTTTATACTTCTGGAATTAAAAAATATAGGATCGATGTAGCAGCGTTTGAAGGACCGTCCATTACAATTGCAGGTAATGGAGCAACAGTTGGATACATGCATTTAGCGGATAATAAGTTCAATGCCTATCAACGAACTTATGTGCTCCAAGAGTTTCTAGTAGATAGAAGTTTTATATTTTCAGAAATTGGAAATAAGCTGCCTAAAAAAATAAAACAGGAAGCTCGTACAGGAAATATTCCGTACATTGTTATGGACATGTTGACTGAACTGAAACTATCGATTCCTCAGAATAATTCAGAGCAACAAAAAATAGGTTCATTCTTTAAACAGCTAGATGACACTATCGATCTTCATCAGCGTAAGCTTGAAAAACTCCAAGAACTTAAAAAAGGGTATCTACAAAAGATGTTTGTTTAGGGGCTATAACTATCAAATAACCCCTCAAAAACTTGGGTAAATTAGTTTGATTTTGTTGTCGCCAACGGCGACTTCTGATACAGATTTTTAATGGGTCTAAAACAACATAGAATAAATTCTATGTGTAAGTGCGCCTTTAGCACCTTTAACGGAATTATGATATCCTTGATTTGTTTAAGACGGTGACTACTAACCAAGACGAATTCGCTAGCTTGCCAGAGCTAAGGCAGTAGTTACACAAAAAGCAATCACTACGGATTTTATCATCCAAATTGCCTTAGACATTAAACCGGAGGAAAAATAATGAAGGATAAGCAAGCTAAATATCCGCAATTAAGATTTAAAGGCTTCACTGATCCTTGGGTACAGCGTAAGTTGGGAGAAGTCGCAGATATTATCGGTGGTGGAACTCCAAGCACTAATGTTTCTGAATACTGGAACGGTGATATTGATTGGTACTCACCCGTTGAAATCGGTAACCAGATTTATATCGATGAAAGTCAAAAAAAGATCACTGGACTTGGTTTACAAAAAAGTTCAGCTCATATATTACCAGTGGGAACAGTGCTCTTTACATCACGTGCAGGTATTGGAAACACTGCTATTCTTGCAAAAGAAGGGTGTACTAATCAAGGCTTTCAATCAATTGTTCCATACAAAGACTTGCTTAATAGCTATTTTATATTTTCTCGAACTTCTGAATTAAAACATTACGGTGAAATAAATGGTGCTGGATCGACATTTATAGAAGTATCAGGTAAACAAATGGCTAAGATGCCTATCTCAGTACCAAGTATTGAAGAACAACAAAAGATCGGTACCTTCTTCAAACAACTTGATGACACTATTACCCTTCATCAACGTAAGTTGGACTTGCTTAAGAAACAGAAAAAAGGCTTTTTACAAAATATGTTTGTATAGGGTCTATAAATAAAATAATACCCACATCTATTAATTTAGATGTGGGCTTTTTTTGTGTATAATTTGCAAAAATAGTCTCAATATATTAGCATCTAAGTTATAAATATAAAAAGGAGTGATTTTATGCATTGGTTATGGGTTCTAATAGTAGGTGCAGTTATTGGTGCAATCGCTGGCGCAGTTACCAATAGAGGAGAATCTATGGGGTGGATTGCTAACATAATAGCTGGTATTGTGGGATCCTTCATTGGTGAAGGAATATTAGGATCATGGGGTCCGCAACTTGCAGGAATGGCAATCGTTCCATCGTTGATTGGAGCAATCATTCTTGTATTGATTGTATCCTTCGTAGTAAGAAAAAAAGCTTGAGGAGGATCATATCATGGGTATATTAAAGAATGTTTTTGCTTTCATGGCTGTTAGTACATTGATCGTCGGAGGTGTACTTATAGGAGGAACTATTGTTGCTGCTAAAGGTATTGATAAAGCTGGCGATGAATTGCAAAAAAAAGGTTCATTAAGAATATATTCAAAAGGAGATGTTAATATGAGTACTGATAGCAAAAAAGATATGATTAAAGGAAAAACTAATGAGACAGTTGGAAAAGCAACTGACGATGATAAGAAAGAGCTAAAAGGTAAGATTCAAGAAAAGGTTGGACAAGCCAAAGAAAAAACCGACAATATTGTTGATAAGGTTGCTGAAAAAATTAACAAGAAGTCTGAAAAGTAATATTGAATTAACCATATCTATTAATTTAGGTGTGGTTTTTTATTGGATATAAATTAAAGTATGTGTTATTGTGTAAACACAAAAAAGCAGATGCGGGGGCTCAATCCCACATCTGCCGCACTGCTGACTAATGAATAAAAATTGCGATTAATAACTCGGCAATGATAGCTATGCCAAGTGTGAACAGCTCGAATCCATGTGTAACAAAAAATTGTATTAAGTTTTGAATGTTTCGTATCTCTTGACTACAACGCTCAGTAGTCTTGCCCATTTCAGAAGCCTAACTTGTCATGTGCCGTTGTCAAGCCGGGCTTTTTTTATTTGAACAATTATAAAAAACCACATCTATTAATTTAGGTGTGGGTCTTTTTTTTGCGTGATTTGTGTGACACTTGTGTGACAACTATATAAAAATCTAGAATGCTTTAGAATATGCAAAAAATAAAAAAGCCGTAAACTCAACGTTTACAGCCCTTTTATAAAAATGAAAATGTTATAAAATACTTAAAATATCACCCGTATGGGAATCGAACCCATAACTCCACCTTGAGAGGGTGGCGTCTTAAACCATTTGACCAACGGGCAATCAAACAATACTCGTTTATTTTACCTTGAAAGGTTGATAAGTGTCAATATTATTTTTGGCCATTTTTTAACTTGATTTTAAGTATGGATAAATATACTAAGTAAATGACATAAATTATCGTAATAAATACTGCCGCCAAAGCGATATACTCGAAGATTATCCAGTGAGTTACCATTCCGGTTGCTAGCAAGACAATGCTTAAGATGGCATAAACTAAGATGTTTCGGATTGTGTTATTGAATGAAGTATTTAATTCTTTTTTTTGATTATTATCCATTAGATGGCCAGCACGATTGATAAGAAATTATTTAAGAAATGAACTGTTATATCAGCTTTAATATTTTTAGTTCTATAATATACGACTGCAAGCAAGATACCCAAAAGTATTTTTGAAAGTGCATATATCCAATCCATGTTATGAGAAAATGGAGCGTGAGCAAATCCAAAGACAACTCCACTAATTAACATAGAAATAATTGGTCGATTACTGAAGAACCAGTTCATCATGATTCCTCTAAATAAAATTTCTTCAAAAATTGGTGAAATAACTAAGACTGAAAATACTAATAATATTTTGCTATTTTGTCCCAGGGTAGTTAAAGCATCCACGTTTGAATTTTGTGCGTGCATAAAAGGTAGCAGTCCATAATTGATTGCTAATGCAGCCAAGATTCCAATGATTATGGTGATCCAAGTTTTTGTAGAGAAAGATTTAGTTTCAAATTTTTGGGCGCGCTTGAAGACCAAATACAGTATTGCACCAGCGACTGCCATTAATATAAGTGAAATTATGGGAGCTATTTTTAGATAAGCCTCATAATTTTTCCCTAACATAGATTTTGTAAAAGTTAATATTGATAATGGAATTTGCTCTACAATAAATAGCATGATAAAGGCTATAATATGAAATAGACTTGTAAATGGTTGAGGTTGAATATTTTTATTAGTCAATGAGTGTCCACCTTATTTGTTCTATTAATATAGAATTTTATCGCAATAAGTGATTTAATACTAGAATGGCCTTTTAGGTCTTCGAAAAGGGAGTGAATGAATGTTTAAGATAGTTCGAGGACGTCTAAATATTTGGCAAGTAACGGGTTCGATTTTATTTATGATCGTTCAAGTTGTTGTCTCACTATATTTGCCTAGTATCACATCTGATATCGTTAACAATGGTATCGCAAAAGGACAAACCGGATACATTGTGCAAGCTGGTATAAAAATGATTTTTATTTCTATATTAACTGTACTTGCTTCGATTGGAAATGTGTACTTGGCCTCCAAAGCCTCACAAGGTTTGGGACAAAAATTACGTTCTGATTTATTTAGAAAAGTTTTATTCTTCTCACATGATGAATTTGACGCTTTTGACACATCATCATTAACAACCAGAACTACTAATGATGTTATGCAGATTCAAAATGTTATTGTCATGATGCTGAGAATGATGATTATGGCACCAATTATGTTAGTTGGTGCTGGGGTCATGGCTTATCAAAAGAATGCCGAAATGACAAAAATCTTCATTATTGTTATTCCTGCTTTAGTTATTGTTGTTGGTACAGTTATGTACTTTGCTGTTCCACTTTTCAAAGCTATGCAGAAAAAGACAGATAGATTGAACTTGATTTTCCGTGAAGGATTAACAGGTGTCCGTGTCATAAGAGCTTTCAGACAAGATAGCTTTGAACAAAATCGTTTTAAGGGTGCTAATGATGATTACACTAACAATGCTATCAAAGTTTATACAATTGTTGCAATGATGGTTCCATTTGTTACGTTGATCATGAGTGGTACCAACATTGGTATTACTTGGTTAGGATCACATTATATTGCACAACAAACTATGCAAGTGGGTAATTTGATTGCCTTCATGACATATGCAATGCAAATATTGATGAGTTTTATGATTCTATCATTAATATTTGTTTTGATTCCACGTGCTTCAGCTTCAGCTGCACGTATCCAAGAAGTTTTCAGTAAAGAAAGCCAAATTGATACAGTTGCCAAACCTGCAAAAATCAAAGGTGATGCATCGCTTGAATTTAATGATGTTAACTTTAGATATTTGGGCGCTGAAAAGCTAGCTTTGACTAACATCAATTTTAAGATGGAAAAAGGTCAAACACTTGCTATCATTGGTGGTACTGGTTCAGGTAAGAGTACTTTGATTAATTTGATTCCAAGATTCTACGATTCAGAAACCGGTACCGTAAGAATTAATGGAACTGACGTCAAAGCCTTGAACACTGAGGATATTAATCGCCAAGTATCTATGGTTCCTCAGAAAGCTGTTTTATTCAAAGGAACAATCAAGAGCAATATGCTTTATGGTAAGGCAGATGCTACTGACGATGAAATATGGCATGCACTTGAAGTTGCTCAAGCAGACGGATTTGTCAAAGAGCTTGAAGGACAACTGGACGCTGAAGTTGAGCAAGATGGGGATAACTTCTCTGGTGGTCAAAAACAACGTTTGGCTATCGCTCGTGCTTTGGTTAAAGACGCATCAGTTTATGTCTTCGATGATTCTTTCTCAGCTCTTGATTTCAAGACTGACTTAAACTTACGTACAGCTCTTAAGGCTGATGAAAAAATTCAAGAAAGTGTCGTTGTTATTGTTGGTCAACGTATTTCGACAGTTGCCGATGCAGACGATATTTTAGTTCTTGATAATGGTAATATGGTAGGTCTTGGTACTCATGATGAGTTAAAGGAAAATAACAAGACTTATCAAGAAATTATTGAGTCTCAGATAAGGGAGGCAAATAATGGCTAAAGACAAAGAAACTACTACTGAGTCTCCAAAAATGGGACCAGGCGGTCATGGACATGGTCCTGCTGGTGCGGGTCCAAAACCTGACAAGCCAAAGAATTTCTGGAAAACTGTTCGACGATTAGCTTCATATATGTCAGCTTATATTTGGGGCGTTATTATTGTATTGATTTTGGCAATATTGTCATCATTATTCTCTGTTATGACTCCTAAGGTGCTTGGTCAAGCAACTACTGAAATCTACAAAGGTTTTATGAAAGGTGTTGCTGAACAAAAGGCTGGTATTAAGGTTGATCAGTTCCCAATTGATTTTGATAAAATTAAACAGATTATTTTAATTGTATTCTTGATGTATCTTGCATCAGCTCTATTTAGTTTTATTCAACAGTTCGTAATGACACGTATCTCGCAGCGTACTGTTTATAAGTTAAGACGTGACTTAAAATCAAAAATGAGACGTTTGCCGATCAGTTATTATGACGAACATTCAAATGGTGATATTATGTCGCGTGCAATTAATGATATGGATAACATCGCGGGTACTTTGCAACAAAGTGTCACGCAGATTGTTACTAGTACGGTAACTTTCTTCGGTGTTCTCTGGATGATGCTAACAATTAGTTGGCAACTGACATTGATTGCCTTAGCAACAATTCCACTAAGTTTAGTCGTCGTTGGATTTGTCGCACCTTCATCACAAAAATTCTTTGCTAGACAACAAAAGTCACTAGGTTTGTTAAATAACCAAGTTGAAGAAAATTATGCTGGACATGTTGTTGTTAAGAGTTTCAATCATGAAAAAGAAGCTCTTGCAAAGTTTGACGCCGAAAATGCTACCTTATACAAGGTATCATGGAAAGCTCAATTGATCTCAGGAATAATTATGCCATTGATGACATTAATCAATAATCTGGGTTATGTCTTTATTGCAATGGTTGGTGGTATTCAAGTTGCCAATGGTGGTATTGCATTAGGTAATATTCAAGCATTCTTGCAATACATGAATCAATTTTCACAACCAATTACGCAATTAGCTAACTTGGCAAACACAATTCAAGCTACAGTTGCTTCTGCTGAACGTATTTTTGAAGTAATTGATGAGCCTGAAATGAATAATGATTCAGTTGATGTACCTGATATTGATACTGACAAGAAAGTTATTTTGGATCACATGGACTTCGGTTATGAAGGTAAACCATTGTTGATGCAAGATTACAATTTGGAAGTTAAACCAGGTGAAATGATTGCTATCGTTGGACCAACTGGAGCAGGTAAGACAACCGTCATCAACTTGCTCGAACGTTTCTACGATGTCAAAGGTGGTTCGATTAAATTGGATGGCCGTGACATTAGAAATATGAGTCGAGAAGATGTCAGAAGTCACTATGCAATGGTTCTCCAAGATACATGGCTATTTACTGGAACAATCTATGATAACTTGAAATATAGTAATCAAGATGCTTCCGAAGAAGAAATCTATGCTGCAGCTAAAGCAGCCCATGTGGATGCGTTTGTGCGTCAATTACCAGATGGATATGACACAGTTCTTAATGAGGAAGCTTCAAATATTTCTCAAGGACAACGTCAATTGATTACAATTGCTCGTGCGTTTGTAGCTGATCCAGAGATTCTTATCCTTGATGAAGCTACATCATCTGTTGATACCAGAACTGAAGTCCACATTCAGCATGCCATGGAACGACTTCTTCAAAATAGAACTAGTTTCGTTGTTGCCCACAGACTTTCGACCATTCGTGACGCTGATAAAATTATCGTTATGAATGAAGGCTCGATTGTTGAAACTGGTAACCATGACGAATTGATGGCTAAGAACGGATTCTACGCCGATCTTTACAACAGTCAATTCGCAGGTAATGTTGCAATTTAAATAAATTGGTATAATTTAAGACATGCAGTGCATGTCTTTTTTTGTTGGAGAAAATTAATAATGAAAAAATTTGAAGAAACAGATGCTCAAATTAGAAATTTGGTGAATAAACAAGTAGTACCAGGAGTAAGCTATGGATTCATTGACGGACAGTCAATTGAAACAAATTATATTGGAGACAAATCATGGCAACCCCAAAAAGAATGTTTACAAGGGGATGAATTATATGACTTAGCATCTCTGACCAAGATAATGGGAACAGTCCCACTAATTTTGAAATTGATGGATGAACAAAAATTGAAATTACATGATCCAGTTGACAAATATCTACCAGAGTTCAAAGATCACAGAGTCGAAATTTTTCACCTATTAACTCATACGTCCGGCATTGATGGTTATATTCCAAACAGAGATCAGTTGAATTCTGATGAGTTAATAAAAGCGTTATTGAACCTACCAGTCACAGGTGCGTTTGATAAAAAAGTTAAATACACAGATACAGGAATGATTCTATTAGGGTTAATCATTGAGAAAATTTATAAGCAGCCAGTGCAAAAAGCCATTGAGCAACAAATATTAGACCCATGGGAACTGCAAGACACAACGTTTGACCCAGTAGAGAGCCGCTGTACGCCAACTTACAAAGTAAATGGACAAATACTAACAGGAATTCCAAACGACCCCAAAGCCAGACAATTAGGCCAACATTGTGGATCAGCAGGAATGTTCTCCAATCTAGCAGATACAATGAAATTTGCAAAAATAATGTTAACGACAAAATACCAACCATTATATAAAAACTACACAAATCTAACACCAGGACGCTCACTAGGCTGGGACATCAAACCAGATGAAACAGGTCACATCCTATTTCACACCGGCTACACAGGTCATTTTATAGCCCTAGACAGCAAAAGCCAGACAGCAATGGTAGTGCTAACCAACCGAGTACATCCAAAAGAACATAACCAAATTTTTCTAGAAAGAAGAGAAACAATACTAAATTCATTTCTTGAAGATGATAAATAAAATACCCAATTTAAGCTCAACAAAAAAGGGACAAATCCATTCCAAAAGAATAGATTTGTCCCTTTCAATTCCTATATCGATAATAACTTCATTTGAATTATTTTAAGATCTTGACTTACAAGAAAAGAAATAGTGCACGCATAGTTGAGGGGAATTTCAAATCAAGTAGTAAACTAGTTCAGTCCGCAGGTAAGTTCCGATGGGGGCCAAGCCGTGGCATTGTTCTTAGCGAGCCAAAGGGCTCGTTTAGAACAAAACCGAGTTTCAAGACTTCAGTGGTCTTGTGAAGGCTTGAAATCGTGTTCACAGCGACCACGCCCCAGCGGAACTTAACGGAGGACGGCATCGAACGCAAACCCCAAAGTCTACTTGATATAGTTTTGATCACTGAGCGTTTTTCTCAATGATATCATCGCAGTATAAGTAGCCAAAACATAAATCTTCTCAGTAGGAATAGAAGGCAACTGCTTAACAAAATCCTCAATCTCAACAGTTTCAACATTTTTGTCCATATTTAGACCAGCAATCTTGAAACGATAAGTAACATCTTTGACACGCTTGCCACCAGTGATTACCAGTGGAAGCTTGTCGAAGTTGAAGTCTTCGAAATTAGCATCCCAAATCCAACTTGTGTCGATACCATCAGCGTAATTTGCATTCAATAAGAAAGCTAGACTGTAGTCAGATTTGTCACTGAGAATGGTTTCAATGACTTGATTTAAACCAACAGGATTTTTAACTAGAATGATGTTCACATCTTTGTCGCCAACCTTAATTGTTTCTTGACGACCGAAAACTTTTTCGTCATACGAGAAAGCTTTAGCAATTTGTTCCTTTGTTATTCCAAGTTCTGAGGCAATAGCGTAGGCCGCCAGAGCATTATAAATATTGTATTTACCACCTATATTCATTTCAAACTTGTTATTGTCGATTTCAAATTCTGTTTTATTAGGCAACAGGGTTGAAATATCGGTAACTTGATAAGTTAATTTGTTACGTTTAAATCCACAGTTAGGACAGAAATAACTACCAAGGTTAGCATAAGAAATATTGTGATAATGCAAAATGTGATTACATTTAGGACAAAGAACACCATCTGTATTGGTTGGGGCTTTAATATCAATATCTTCCGAACCTTTGTCAGTAAAACCATAATAAACAACCTTATTAGGTAATTCTTTTGATGAAAAAATAGCTGCATCACCGTTAGCAATGATGGTTGCATCAGGGGCTAGTTTGATACCATTTAAGATTTTCTGATAGGTAGTATAAATTTCACCATAGCGATCCATCTGGTCACGGAAAATGTTTGTTAGGACAAAATATTTTGGCTTGATGTATCGACAAATAATTTCAACATTTGCTTCATCAACTTCCAGAACTGCAAGAGGCTTCTTGCTAGTTTTATGATGGGTAATGAAACTTGTTACAATACCTTGAATCATGTTTGAACCTGTTGGGTTCGTGAGTACATCGTCATACTTTTGGACCAACATTTTGTTGATCAATGAAGTGGTTAAAGTTTTACCATTGGTACCTGTGACAATAATCAATTCATAATTCTTGCCAATAGTAGCGAGAATATCGGGATCGATTTTGTAAGCAATTTTTCCAGGGTATGAAGAACCACCGTTGAAAAGTTTACTCAAAATAAAATAGGAAGTTTTTCCCGTTAATGTTGCGAAACTAGATATAAGTGTCATTAGTGAACCTCAGTTTATTTATTAAAAATATATTAGCATATATATAGTATATTTTAGACGATTTTGACCTCAATTTACAGAAAGTTAGTGTTAATTAACGTTTGTTTTGGGTATAATCTTCAAGGACATATTTTTGGAGGCGTAAATTTGGCTCAATTATTTTTTAAATTTGGTGCTATGAACAGTGGCAAGTCAATAGAAATATTGAAGGTTGCTCATAACTACAAAGAACAGGGTAAATCAGTTATCTTGATGACTAGTGTGCTAGATACTAGATCTGGAGAAGGTAAGATTTCGAGTCGAATTGGTCTGTCAGCAGATGCGATTGCTTTAAAACATGATTCAAATCTTTATGATATTGTTAAAGATGTGAATACAGATGCAGCATGTATCTTGATTGATGAATGTCAATTTTTGACTAAACAACAAGTTATTCAAGCAACGAAAGTTGTTGATGATTTAGGTATACCAGTAATGGCTTTTGGTCTTAAAAATGATTTTCGTAATGAATTATTTGATGGATCGAAGTATTTACTACTATATGCTGATAAACTAGAAGAAATGAAAACTATCTGCTGGTTCTGCAAAAAAAAGGCTACAATGAATATGCGTATGCATGATGGACAACCAGTCTATGAAGGAGATCAAATTGCAATTGGTGGAAATGAAGCTTACTACCCAGTTTGCCGTCGCCATTACAATCATCCTCCAATGGTAAAAGATAACTAGAAAGGATTCTTAAAGTGGATAAAATTTTTGATCAACTTGAAGGACTTTTGGATAGATACAGCGAATTACAAGAATTAATGAGTGATCCAGAAGTTATCAACGATACTAAACGATATATGAAATTATCTAAGGAAGAAGCCGACATGAGAGATGTCGTTGCTGCTTTCAAGAAATATAAAGAATTAAAACAAAGCATTAGTGATAGTGATGAAATTCTTCGTGAAACTGACGATGCTGAAATGCAAGCTTTGGCAAAAGACGAATTGAATGAATCAAAAGCAGAACTTGAAAAAGTTGAGCACGATATCACTATTTTAATGTTGCCCAAGGATCCTAATGATGACAAAAATATCATTATGGAAATTCGTGGTGCTGCTGGTGGAGATGAAGCCAGTTTGTTTGCTGCAGACTTGTTGGGAATGTATTCTAAATATGCTGAAAAACAAGGCTGGAGTTTTGAAATCATCGACCAGAATGCGACTGAGGTCGGTGGATATAAGGACGTTGCCGTTATGATTACTGGTAACCGAGTTTATTCAAAGCTTAAGTATGAAAATGGAGCTCATCGTGTTCAAAGAGTTCCATCAACAGAATCAGCTGGCCGTGTTCACACTTCAACAGCTACTGTTGCAATTATGCCTGAGTATGATGAGGTTGAATTAGATCTTGATCCTAAAGACATTCGTGTCGATGTTTATCGTTCATCAGGTGCCGGTGGTCAACATATTAATAAAACTTCATCTGCTGTACGTATGACTCACTTGCCAACTGGGATCGTTGTTGCAATGCAGGATCAACGTTCACAACAACAAAATCGTGAGAAAGCTATGCAAATTTTGCGTTCACGTGTATATGATTATTATGAATCAGAAAACCAAAGTGAGTATGATGAACAACGTAAATCAGCTGTTGGTACGGGTGACCGATCAGAGCGTATTCGTACTTATAATTACCCGCAAAACCGAGTAACAGATCACCGTATTGGACTTTCTTTAAACAAGTTGGATCGGATTATGAATGGTGAGCTCGATGAAATCATCGATGCACTAGTTGTTTTTGATCAAACTAAGAAGTTGGAGCAAATTCAAAATGGAGAGACTAAGTTATTCTAATGCCCTTGATAGGGCTTTTTTATTGCTGAAAGAAAAAAATAAGTTCCCTGAAGATGCTGAGTACTTGATGGAAGAGTTGTCAGGCTTCAATTATACGCAGCTACAATTACATCGAAATGATCCTGTCCCAGGTAGGGTTTTACATAGATTTAGAGATGGGTTGATTCGATTGAGTAATGATGAGCCTGTTCAATATATACTAGGTCATGCATATTTCATGGGTCGTGATTTCACCGTGAATTCTGACGTCTTGATTCCTAGACAAGAGACTGAAGAGATGGTTCAGAAAATTATTGACGACCATCCAAATATGCAAGAAGCTATATTGGATGTTGGGACCGGTTCAGGAGCGATTGCAGTATCGTTAGGAATTAATTTCTCAAAAGATGAAATATTAGCTAGTGATATTTCTGAGGGTGCGTTGAAGGTTGCTCAATTGAACGCTGATAACTATCAAACCAATAATGTTTATTTTCAGCAAAGTGATATTTTTGATGATATTAAACCTCAACGGTTCAACATCATTGTTTCAAACCCACCATATATTGCCTATTCAGAAAAAGATGTTATGGATGAAAGTGTAAAAAAATTTGAACCAGATTTAGCTTTATACGGTAAAAATGATGGATTAGACTTTTATGAGAGAATTTCAAAGTCGGCAGCTAATTACTTATATGAAGATGGAATTTTGTATATGGAGTTCGGATATCGACAAAAAAATGAAGTTCAACAAATTTTTAATAAAAACATGCCTGAATATGCGGTAGAATTCTATAAGGATATTAGTGGAAATTATCGATATTTAAAAGCATTTAGAAAGAAGGTGTAATGTTGGAAACTGTCATTTTAAAAGATGACCAAATATCGACTGCAGCAAATTTTTTGGCAGATGGTCAATTAGTAGCTTTTCCGACCGAAACTGTTTATGGTTTAGGTGCTGACGCTACTCGTCCGGATATTGTCAAAAATGTTTATGCGGCAAAGGGACGGCCAAGTGATAATCCGTTGATTGTACATGTAGATGGGCCTGATATGGTTTGGCAATATGCAGATAATAAGTATCAGGACATTGCAGGTAAATTAATGAAACAATTTTGGCCAGGTCCATTGACAATTATTATGCCTATTCAACCTGGAAAGCTTTCTCCAGAAGTGACCGGGGGTTTAAAAACTGCCGCATTCAGAATGCCCAATAATCGAGCTACTTTAGATTTGATTAAAACATTTGGTAAACCAATAGTTGGACCTTCTGCAAACACTAGTGGTAAACCAAGTCCAACTGAGGCTAAACACGTTTATCATGATTTAAAGGGTAAAATTGCTGCAATTTTAGACGATGGTCCAACGGTAATAGGCGTTGAATCCACTGTCATTGATTTGTCAGTTGATGTGCCAACTATTTTGCGTCCGGGAATGATTACTGAATCTCAGCTAACTGAAGTGTTAGGTGAAGTGAGAAGTGATCATCATAAAGTCACCCAAGAAGAAATTCCCAAGGCACCAGGGATGAAATACAAACACTATGCACCAAATGCTCAGGTTGTTATCATTGATAATGTTGATGACTTTACCAATGCGATTAATGAGTATAGTAAAGAAACCAAGAATATAGGGATACTTGCGACCGACTCAGTTTTGAAAACAATTCCAGATAACTTAGAAAAATTTTCTTTGGGGGATGATGTTATTTCAGCTTCTAAACATCTATTCGCTGGACTGAGAGAATTGGACAACGATAAAGTAGAATTTATCCTTGCTCAAGGATTTCCTCAAGAAGGCAGTGGAGAAGCTTATGGAAACCGTTTGAATAAATCTGCTGGTCAAAAACATTTTAAAATTTAAGGAGAAATATAATGTCAAAATTTCAAGTACTAAATCACCCATTAATTCAACACAAACTTACAATTATCAGAAGTAAACACACTGGAACAAAAGTTTTCCGTGAAGTTGCCAATGAGATTGCCGAACTTATGGTTTATGAAATTACCCGCGACTTACCTTTAGCAGATGTAGAAGTTGAAACACCAATGGGTAAGTCAACTCAAAAGATGATTGCCGGAAAGAAATTGGCTGTTATTCCTATCTTAAGAGCTGGTTTAGGAATGGTTGATGGTGTTCTTCAACTTATTCCAGCTGCAAAGGTTGGACATATTGGTATGTATCGTGATGAGAAGACATTGAAGCCACATGAATATTTTGTAAAATTGCCTTCTGATATCGATCAACGTGATTTGTTCATAGTTGATCCAATGCTCGCTACTGGTGGTTCTGCCAATATGGCAATTGAAGCACTCAAAAAGCGTGGAGCAAAACACATGCGTTTGGTTGTTTTAGTTGCAGCACCTGAAGGAGTTAAAGCAGTTCAAGAAGAACATCCTGATGTTGATATCTACGCTGCATCACTTGATGAAAAGCTTACAGATAGTGGTTACATTTTCCCTGGTCTTGGTGATGCAGGTGACAGATTATTTGGTACAAAATAAATAATTCACTATTTAAATAAACTTTTTATAGTGTTATTATTTTTGAAGTATCAATGTGTATTTCAATAAGGAAAGAAAGGGGGGTTATTATTGGATGATAAATATAAGTTCTTTGACCTCTTTGGACTTCGGTTCAACGTTGCAAATTGCTTATCTGCAATAATTGCGGCAGTACTTGTTTTCATATTGGTATACTCGTTATCGAGAAAAGTCAGTATGAGACCGGGTAAAGCCCAAAATGTTTTGGAATGGATGATCGATTTTACAAATAGTATTGTTAAATCAGCCTTTCCGGATGGTTCCGGTAAGAGATTCAACCTTTATGCATTTGTTTTATTTCTTTTCATCTTTGTTTCGAACCAACTTGGCTTGATCTTCCAAATTAAAGTTGGCGGATATAGTTACGTTAAGTCACCAACGGCCAATCCGATTGTTACGATGTCTCTAGCATTGATTTCGTTGCTACTTGCACATTATTTCTCAGTCAAGAAATTCGGATTTGGTGGTTACTTAGGTAATTTTGCAAGACCGGTTGCGTTTTTAACACCAGTTAACCTTCTAGAGGAGTTTACTAACTTTCTAACGTTGTCACTCCGTCTTTACGGTAATATTTTCGCTGGTGAAGTACTTCTTGCTCTTATTGGAACTGTTGCTAAGAGCTTTGGTGCAGTATCATTCGTGGTAGCAATACCAGTTGAAATGATCTGGCAAGGGTTCTCAGTATTTATTGGAGCCATCCAAGCGTATGTATTTACCACTTTATCAATGGTTTATATTTCACGTAAAATGACAAAAGAATAACTTTTATTGGAGGATTTTAAATTATGAAAGAAATCGCCGCAGCTATTGCAGCTGGTTTAGCAGCTTTTGGTGCATCAATTGGTAACGGACTTGTTATCTCAAAAACACTTGAAGGTATGGCACGTCAACCCGAAGTATCTGGTCAATTAAGAGGTACTATGTTTATTGGTGTTGGTCTAATTGAAGCTGTTCCTATCATTGCTATTGCTATAGCATTCGTTATTCTTTTCGTATAATACATACACTCAATTTGGCGATAAATTATAAATCGCCTTTTTATGTTTTATAGGAAAGGAAGGAGTTGAGAATATGGCAGGTATTTTAGTACTTGGAGCAGGTAAATTAGCTTTAGGTGACATGCTTTTTATTCTTATTTCTTTTATCTTATTAACGCTAGCAGTTAAGAAGTACGCTTGGGGTCCCGTTACAAAAATGATGGATGCCCGTTCAGATAAAATCACTGGTGATTTGGATTATGCTGATCAAGAACGTGCTCGTGCTGATAAACTAGCCAAAGAGCGTGAAGAAGCACTTAAAAATTCACGTGCAGAAGCTATTGAGATTGTTAACAAAGCAAAGGAAAATGGAGACGATCAAAAGAAATCCATTGTTGCTCAAGCTCATAGTGATGCTGAAGGTGTAAGACAAAAAGCTAAGACTGATGCTGAAAAAGCTAAGCAAGACGCCATGTCAGAAGCACAAAATGACATTGCAAACTTGTCATTAGAAATTGCCTCAAAGGTTATTTCTAAAGAGCTTAACGCTGACGATCAAAAGTCGCTGATCGACTCTTATATTAAGGAGTTGACTCCAAACAATGAAACTAAGTAAATTTCAAGTAGGGAAGCGTTATAGCAAGGCACTTTATGAAGTCGCTGATGAGCAAAACTCATTAGATGAAGTTCTTGAAGATCTTAAAGCCTTGAAGACTGTTTATGTTGAAAACCCATCTTTGAGTTTGGCATTAGCAGGACGTCAGATTTCCCGCGATGATAAATTAAAAATTATGAAAACATTGAGTTCTCAATTTGGAGAACTGATGCAAGATTTTATGTCAATGTTGCTTGATCGTGGTCGTCTAGATTGCGTCGAGGAAATTGCTGATGAATTCATCAAAAAATGTGATGATGCTCACGGTATTGTTGAAGTTACTGTAACTTCGACCATTGAGTTGAGTGCTGAACAAACGGACAAATTAGAGTCCGTCGTTGAAAAACGTTTTTCAGTCAATCAAGTAAATTTAACAAAAATAGTAGATCCTTCGATCATCGGTGGTGTCATTATCCGTGTTGGGGATCAAGTTATCGATGGAAGTGTGCTCAAGAAGTATACAAACATCAAGAATTTGCTATTAGTTAACAATAAGTAGAGGTGAAAAGAATGAGCATCAAAACTGAAGAAATTAGTTCATTGATCAAAGAACAATTAAAGAACTATAAAAATGAACTTTCAGTTGATGAAGTAGGTACAGTTACATACGTTGGTGATGGTATTGCTCGTGCTAATGGCCTTGAAAATGCTATGGCGAGTGAATTACTTGAATTCCAAGACGGTACTTTTGGTGTGGCTCAAAACCTTGAAAGTGATGATGTTGGTATCATCATTTTAGGTGAATACGAACAAATCCGTGAAGGCGATACAGTTAAGAGAACTGGTCGTATCATGGAAGTTCCTGTTGGTGACGAACTAATTGGACGTGTCGTAAATTCATTGGGTCAACCAGTAGATGGACTTGGAGACATCAAGACAGATAAGACAAGACCTATCGAATCTCCTGCACCTGATGTTATGCATCGTAAATCAGTTTTTGAACCCTTACAGACAGGTTTAAAAGCCGTTGATTCACTTGTTCCAATCGGACGTGGTCAACGTGAATTGATTATCGGTGACCGTAAAACTGGTAAAACATCAATTGCTATTGATACTATTATTAATCAAAAAGACCAAGACATGATTTGTGTCTATGTTGCCATTGGACAAAAGGAATCAACTATTAGAAGTCAAGTTGAAACTTTGAGAAAACATGGTGCCATGGATTACACAATCGTTGTTGAAGCTGGACCTAGTCAACCAGCCCCAATGCTTTACTTTGCACCATATGCTGGTGCTGCAATGGGTGAATATTTCATGTATAACGGCAAACATGTTTTAATCGTTTATGATGATTTAAGCAAGCAAGCTAATGCTTATCGTGAAATATCACTATTGCTACGTAGACCACCTGGGCGTGAAGCATATCCTGGTGATGTTTTCTACTTGCACTCACGTTTACTAGAACGTGCTGCTAAGTTGAGTGATGATATGGGCGGTGGTTCTATGACTGCCTTACCTATCATCGAAACACAAGCCGGTGATATTTCAGCTTATATTCCAACTAACGTTATTTCTATCACTGATGGACAGATTTTCTTGAGTAGTGATTTATTCTATTCAGGTACAAGACCAGCTATCGATGCTGGTGCATCTGTTTCTCGTGTTGGTGGGGATGCCCAAATTAAAGCTATGAAGAAGGTTGCCGGAACGTTACGTTTGGACTTATCTTCATATCGTGAATTGGAATCATTTGCTCAATTCGGATCTGATCTAGATGACGCTACTAAGGCTAAATTAGCTCGTGGTCGTAGAACTGTTGAAGTTCTAAAACAACCAGTGCATGCTCCAGCACCTGTTGAGAAACAAGTATTGATCTTGTTTGCCTTAACACGTGGTTTCTTGGATAAAGTTGAAGTTGACGATATCCTTGAATATGAAGCCTCACTTTCTGAATTTTTCAACGCAAATCATGCTGATCTTTTAAAGACAATTAAAGAACAAGGTGTGCTACCTGACGAAGATAAGATGAAGGCTGGTATTGATGAATTTACCAAGAACTTCTTAGCTTCAAAGAGTGCAGATAAGCAAGATAAATAATACTGGAGGTTTGAATTATGGCTGAGTCCTTAATGGACATTAAACGAAGAATTACTTCTACTCAAAAAACCGGTCAAATTACAAGAGCCATGCAAATGGTTTCTGGTGCCAAACTTTCTCGTATTGAAAAACAATCTATGGCTTATCAACTGTATGCAAGCAAAGTTGAAGAAATTGTTCGACACTTAACAATGGGAGATGTTTTCAAAAATATCGCTGCTGGTGGTAAATCAGCTGATCCATTGAGTTTGAATAATGTTCTTCAAGTTCGTGATGTAAAAAAGACAGCGTACGTTGTCATGACAAGTGACCGTGGACTAGTTGGTGGATATAACAGTAATATTTTGAAAGCTATGATGGATATCTTCCAAAAGAAGCATCATGGTGATAAAAGTAAATTTACTATTATTTCACTTGGTTCAACGGGTACAGAATTTTTCAAAACTCGTGGGTATGATGTTGCTTATGAATATCGTGGTTTACCAGATATTCCAACAGTTGAAGATGTAACTCCAATTGTTAAAACAATTTTGCAATTATACCAAGCAGGTACATTTGATGAAATTTTTGTTTGCCATAACCATCACGTCAATTCTTTGATTTCAAGATTTACTAGTGCAAAACTTTTACCTCTTGAAGCTCCAAAGGATACTACGCTTGAGGAAGAACATATTGCAAGTGAATACATTACGGATCCAAATCCGGAAGAGGTATTATCTGCAATTGTTCCACAGTTTATCGAATCCTTGATTTTTGGAGCAATGATGGATGCCAAAACGGCAGAACATGCTGCTTCAGTTACTGCTATGAAGAGTGCGACCGATAATGCAGATGATTTGATATCTGACTTGTCTCTGCACTATAATCGAGCTCGTCAAGCACAAATAACTACAGAGATCACAGAGATTGTTGGCGGTGCTGCGGCACTAGAATAGTTTAGAAAGGAGCCAAATTAATGAGTAGCAAAGGAAAAGTTATTCAAGTTATTGGACCAGTTGTTGATGTTGAATTTCCTTTAGATGGAGATTTACCAGAATTAAACAACGCTCTTCACATTACGAAGAGTGATGGTTCACAAATCACCGTTGAAGTTGCCTTGGAACTTGGTGATGGCGCCTTGCGTGCTATTTCTATGGGTTCAACAGACGGACTTCAAAGAGGTGCTGAAGTTATTAACACAGGTAGTCCAATTAGAGTACCTGTTGGTAAAGAAACACTTGGACGTGTATTTAACGTTTTAGGTGAAGCAATTGATGGTGGGGAACCTTTCCCAGAGGATTATAGAAGAGACAGTATTCACCGTATGGCTCCTGCATATGATGAATTAAGTACATCTACAGAAATCCTTGAAACAGGTATTAAGGTTATTGATCTCCTTGAACCATACGTTCGTGGTGGTAAAGTTGGTCTATTCGGTGGTGCCGGTGTTGGTAAAACCGTTCTTATCCAAGAGTTAATTCACAATATTGCTGAAGAACATGATGGTATTTCTGTATTCTCTGGTGTTGGTGAAAGAACTCGTGAAGGTAATGACCTTTATTACGAAATGAAAGAATCTGGTGTTCTTAAACAGACTGCCATGGTTTATGGTCAAATGAACGAATCACCTGGTGCTCGTATGCGTGTTGCCTTAACAGGTTTGACAATTGCTGAGTACTTCCGTGATGTTGAAGGACAAGATGTTCTTTTGTTCATTGACAATATCTTTAGATTTACACAGGCTGGTTCTGAGGTTTCTGCCTTACTAGGTCGTATGCCTTCAGCCGTTGGTTATCAACCAACACTTGCTACAGAAATGGGTCAATTGCAGGAAAGAATTACTTCTACACAGAAGGGTTCAATCACTTCAATTCAAGCTGTTTATGTTCCAGCGGATGATTATACTGATCCCGCTCCAGCAACAACTTTCGCCCATTTGGATGCAACAACTAACCTTGAACGTAAATTAACAGAGCAAGGTATTTATCCTGCTGTTGATCCACTAGCATCATCATCTTCTGCTCTTGATCCATCTGTTGTTGGTGAAGAACATTATGCTGTTGCTACTGAAGTTCAACAAGTTTTGCAAAGATATCGTGAATTACAAGATATTATTTCAATTCTTGGTATGGATGAATTATCAGACGATGAAAAAACTGTCGTTGCTCGTGCAAGACGTATTCAATTCTTCTTGTCACAAAACTTTAGTGTTGCTGAACAATTTACAGGTGTACCAGGTTCATATGTTCCTGTTGTAGAGACTGTTAAAGACTTCAGAGCAATACTAGACGGTAAATATGATGATGTTCCTGAAGATGCCTTTAATGGTGTTGGTGGAATTAATGATGTTATCGAAAAAGCCAAGAAGATTGGCTGGACACCAGCTGATGAAAAAGACGACAACTCACAAGCAGTTGCCAACTAGGTGAGGAGGGAATAATATGGCTGATCAAGAAAAAGCTATGACGGTCAATATTGTTACTCCTGATGGTGTAGTCTATAATCATCACGCAAATCTAATCATTGCCAGTGCGATAGATGGTGATATTGGTATTATGAGAAATCATGAACCAATTATTGCTCCGCTTAAAATTTGTGAAGTTCGTGTTAGACGAGTTGATTCGCCAAATCACGAAGATGCAATTGCTGTAAATGGTGGATTCTTGGAGTTCAGCAATGATCTTGTATCAATTGTTGCCAACAGTGCTGAAAGAGCCATTGATATTGACTTAGTACGTGCCAAATATCAAAAAGAGCAAGCAGAAAGTACCATTCAAACTGCTCGTGAGAAAAATGATGTTGATGATTTGGATCGTGCTCAAGTTTCATTACGAAAGGCAATTAATCGTATAAATGTAAGTGAACATAAATAATCAAAAGTCCAGGACGCAAAGTCCTGGACTTTTTTTTGTATAAATGTGTAATTAAATGGAGGACTCTACGTTCAGATACATTCTCTTTTTTTAAATTTTATCTAAACAATTTTCAAAGTGTCGCAATAAAAACAATTAAAGTGTTAGAGTTTGTGAAGAGGTTTTGAATATGCATAGTTTAGGAATTCAAGCAATTATTACAATCTTAAGCCACTTATTTTTCATTTGGCTCAGTTATAATGCCTTACAAGCCGTTGACTGGAGAAAGATTTATGACAAAAATAACACAAAGATGTTACAATTACTTGTAGCGCTGATTTCAATTGCGCTAGGTTATACTGTCAGCTCATTTTTCTTGAGCATTATCAATGTGTCACAAAACCTAACGTTACTTATATAACGAGCCTAACGTTTTGGAGGGAAATATATTGCAACAGATTATTGTAGATGGGCCTTCACGCCTTAAAGGGAATGTCAAAATAGAAGGTGCCAAGAACGCAGTATTACCAATACTTGCATCAACATTGTTAGTTTCAAAGGGAGCAACTTATTTAAGCAATATTCCTCCTTTATCAGACGTAACTACAATGTGCAAAGTATTATCTGCCTTAGATGCAAAAGTAGAATTTAATCAAGATAACGAAACTATTGAAATTGATTCTTCAAATGGAATTTCAACAACTGCACCTGAAGAACTTGTCGATAAAATGCGTGCTTCAATTGTTGTACTAGGTCCCATTTTAGCTCGTCAACAAGAGGCACATGTTGCTATGCCAGGTGGATGTGCCATCGGATCTCGACCAATTGATTTACATCTTAAGGGATTGGAAGCCATGGGCGCTAAATTTTCACAAAATGGTGGATATATTGACGCTGTTACAGATGGACTCCATGGTGCTGACATTTATTTGGATTTCCCAAGTGTTGGAGCAACTCAGAATATCATGATGGCTGCCACTTTAGCTGAAGGTGAAACAGTAATTGATAATGTTGCTAGAGAACCTGAAATTGTTGATTTAGCCAACGTTTTAAGTAAAATGGGTGCCAATATTTCTGGCGCTGGAACTAACACAATTCGTATTAAGGGTGTTAAAGAATTACATGGTTGTGAGCATTCAATTATGCAAGATCGTATCGAAGCGGGAACATTCATGGTTGCTGCTGCAGTAACAAATGGCGATATCTTTATTAAAGATGCAATTGTTGCTCACAATAAACCACTTATTTCAAAGCTTATTGAAATGGGTGTAAAAATTATTGAATCAGATGAGGGTATTCGAGTAATTGGAACTAATGACTTGAAGGCGGTTGATGTGAAGACACTTCCACATCCTGGATTTCCAACAGATATGCAGGCTCAAATGACATTAGCCCAATTGCTAAGTAACGGTACCACTGTAATGACTGAAACAGTATTCGAAAATCGATTTATGCATTTCCCAGAATTGGGCAAGATGCATGCCGATTACAAAGTTGAAGGTAACTCTGTGATTATGTTTGGACCTGCTAGTTTAACTGGTGCAAACGTATCCGCAACTGACTTAAGAGCTGCTGCTGCATTAGTTTTAGCTGGTCTTGTAGCAGAAGGTGAGACTCGAGTATCCAATTTACAATACCTAGATCGTGGGTATTACAATTTTACAGAAAAATTAAGAAATTTAGGTGCTAAGATTAGGCGTGTTTCCATTGATGACAATGGAAGAGAGAGTTTAGTATTCAAAACAGTCACCAGTGCTGATAAACTTGCTTAATAAAGTGGTTGAACCACTTTCTTTTTTTGTTTAACAATGTAATGAGACCGCTGGTTATGATATACTTTTTTTGTCTAGATTTTGGAGGATATAGTATGGCGAAATATCTTGGAATTGATTTAGGAACCGCAAATGTGCTAATTGATGTTAAAGGTGAGGGTATTGTTTTGAATGAACCCTCAATTGTAGCTATCAATTCAAGAACTAATGAAGTTGTAGCTGTTGGTAAAGATGCTTACCAAATGGTAGGTAGAACTCCAGCGAACATTACTGCAATCAGACCTTTGAAAGATGGTGTAATTGCTGACTTTAATATCACTGAAAAAATGCTTCAATATTTTATCGATAAATTAAATGTTAAAAGTATGTTTTCAAAACCAGTGACAATGATCTGTGCGCCAACAAATGTAACTCCTGTTGAACAGAAATCCATTATTGAAGCCGCTGAACAAGCTGGTGGAGGTAAGGTATACTTACAACTCGAACCAAAAGTGGCAGCTGTAGGTGCAGGATTAGATATCTTTAAACCACAAGGAAATATGGTTATTGATATTGGTGGTGGTACTAGTGATATCGCCGTCTTATCAATGGGGGATGTTGTTACAAGTCGCTCACTTCGATTTGCTGGTGATAAGATGACAACTGCCATTCAAGCATTTGTTAAGCAAAGTCATAGTTTAATAATTGGTGAGAGAACTTCCGAAGCAATCAAGATGGAAATCGGTTCAGCTCTAGACGGAGATGAGGGAACTACGTTCTCTGCTAGTGGTATCGATATTGTCTCGGGACTACCAAAGGAAATTACATTAAACGAGAAGGAAATCGAGGGTGCACTTCGTGATGGAATCACACAAATTATTGATTCTGCCAAGAGTGTTCTTGAAGAAACCCCTCCAGAATTGTCAGCCGATATCATAGATCGTGGTATTATGTTGACTGGTGGTGGAGCATTATTGAAGAACCTTGATAAACTGTTGTCACAGGAGCTTCAAGTACCTGTTCTAATGACTGAACGTCCACTAGATTCAGTTGCTTTAGGAACAGGAATCTTGCTCGAAAATATTGAAAAACATAAGAAATATTAAGGTGTAAAATGAAACGAGATTTTGGGAAAGAATATCGTCGTGATATTTTTAAAAAGATAGGATGGGTTATATTGTTTATGCTCGTCTTTTTCATTTTAGGTATGTTGATTGGTTCAGGTTTGGGTGGATCTAACCCGTTAGCAGTATTATGGCCTGGTACCTGGATTCATATGTTCGACTTCTTAAGATAAAATGATAAAGAAAATTTTAATCGGATTAGTTCGAATGTACCAGAAATTTATATCACCCGTACTACCACCGAGCTGCAGATATTATCCAACTTGTTCAAGTTATTTTATTTCAGCGGTACAGAAACATGGTGCTATTTTAGGATCAATCATGGGGACTGCGAGAATTTTGCGATGCAATCCCTTTGTTCGTGGTGGAGTAGATCCAGTTCCTGATAATTTTACGATTTTTAGGAACCCTCATCCTGAGGATTATGAGGATGAAATAATAGCAAAAAAATTTCATAGTAAAGAATAGGAAAATTTAATGGCCAGAAAGAATAAACCCATTGAAGTTAATCTAAAGGATGTAAGTGATAGTCCCGAGACGTATGAATTATGGGATGGAAAAAAATATATTGGTACGATTCGCAAAGATGGCGACCGCTATTTGTCATTTGTTGAGAGTAACGACACTCCGTTTAAATCAGTCAAGTTAGATGACGCAATAAACGAATTGTTAATGCAATATAATCTACATAATCATTAATAGGTGTTAAAATGCAAATGAGGAATAATAATAAAGAAAATGATCTAGAATCACGGATAGATTATGGAATTATTTTTTCAGTTATGATGCTAGCAATTATTGGTGTTATGTCCATTTATGTGGCTACCATCCATGATTCACAGAATCCACTGAAAAACGTAATTACACAAATATTTTGGTATGCGATTGGTGCTGTGATTGTTGCAGTGGTCATGCAGTTTGATGCTGAACAACTTTGGCAGGTCGCAAATTACGCGTATTACGCGGGGCTGGCGCTGTTACTGTTAGTCCTGATTTTCTATAGTCGAGCCTATTTTGTACAGACTGGTGCTAAAAGTTGGTTTGCATTAGGTTCATTGACATTTCAGCCTTCTGAAGTCATGAAACCCGCCTACATTCTGATGATGGGAAAAGTCATCACAATGCATAATAGCGAATATCACGTCCATACATTAAGAACTGATTTTGTTCTGTTGGGTAAACTACTACTATGGACTGCACCAGTAATTATTTTATTAAAATTACAAAATGATTTTGGTACATTATTAGTTTTCATCGCTATTTTAGGTGGAATGGTTCTAGTTTCAGGAATTGACTGGCGTATCATTGGGACTGTCTTTGGTGTTGTTGCGGTTGTGGGTATTGTTGCCTTAACACTCGCAGGAACCGATTGGGGACGCCCAATTCTAATGCATTTAGGTTTCAAATCATATCAATTTAACCGTATCGATAGTTGGTTGAATCCATCACAGGATACAACTGAAAATGGGTATCAGATATGGCAAAATATGAAGGCAATCGGATCTGGGCAACTCTTTGGAAAAGGTTTTAATGTTTCCAATGTCTATGTACCAGTTCGTGAGTCAGATATGATTTTCTCTGTCATTGCAGAGAACTTTGGTTTCATTGGTTCATGTGTATTGATACTGTTGTATTTCTTATTAATCTACCAAATGGTTCAGGTTACTTTTGATACAAAGAACGAGTTTTATGCATATGTTTCGACCGGTGTTATCATGATGATTTTGTTCCACGTTTTTGAAAACATTGGTATGAGTGTTGGACTTCTACCACTAACTGGTATTCCTTTACCATTTATTTCGCAAGGTGGTTCTGCCTTACTTGGTAATATGATTGGTATTGGTTTAGTTATGTCGATGAGGTTCCATCACAAGAGTTACATGTTTGAAAACGGATCGTTTAAACAGAGGTAGAGGTAGGTTATAAGTATGGCAAAAGAAGAATATTTATGGGTAAAAGACACAGAAGGCAAAAAACGTGTCGGTTTAACTAAAGAAGGCCAAGAAGCTTTAGGTGCAGTCAAATATGTTGATTTGCCAATTCTTGGAAAGACAATCAACAAGGGAGACTCAACTGGCTCAGTTGAAGCACAAAAGGCAGTTGTTGAACTACAATCACCAGTTTCTGGTGAAATTGTCAGTGTTAATGATAAATTAAACGATACTCCAGAACTTTTAAATGGTTCTGAAGCCGATGCTTGGCTTTTTGAAGTTAACAATTAGTTTTTAAATTTATTCTTTGATTGTTGCTTATTTCTTGCAAGGTTTTTTCAAAACTGTTTAAATTATCTTGAAATTAATAAATGAATGGGGATAGTTTTTATGAAAATCTTGGGTGAAAAGATTCGTCATTACAGAAAGTTACGAGGCATTTCTCAGTCAGAACTGGCTGATGGTATCTGTACTCAAGCTACTGTAAGTTTGATTGAAAAAAAGGATAAGATTCCTAGTATGGAGATCTTGGTTCGCATTTGTGAAAGACTGGGTATCACAATGAACCTCGTAATTGTAAACGACGATAGTCAAATTTATTCAATTATTAGTGAGATCAAAAAGTTGTTTTATCAAGATGATTACGACGGCATCGTAACTAAGTTGGATAAATTAAAAGACATCAACATTAACAACAAACAAGAAATTAAATTAATTCACTTCTTCAGTGGATTAGTTGAGTACGAAGTAGAAAAGAATTATGACAAGGCAATTTTTGACTTCAACCGAGCAATGAATGTCAATATTGTTAGTGTCGATATGTATGATATTTTAATTAATATTTATACAGCAAAGGCATACGTAAACAAGGGTTCAGATGATGAAGCTAAAGTTTACTATGACCAATCAAAAGATCTTATCAAATCAAGTGTTGAAAAGATTAACGACGAAAATTACCGTGATAGCATTTTGATTTATGCTAACATGTCCGAATTAGCCTTAGAATTGGGTGATAACGAAAGTGTTATCGAATATGCTAATGAGGGAATTTACATCGCCAGAAAAGAACAATCATTGTTCAAACTTGATTCCATGTATTGCTATATGGCTGAGGCTGGCACAAAAGATGGTCAAAAGAGTGATGAAGATTACATCAAAGCTTATGTCATCTCAAGCATCAGTGACAACAAGAACATGTTTGATAATTTAAAATCAAAAATAAGTAAGATGAGTTTAAATATTTTCAATAATTAGTTACAACTTAAAGGGGACTTAGTTCAAATTATGAACTAAGTCCCTTTTTAATTTATCTTAAATTATTATTCTTTTGGCTTTTGAATTGCTTTGTTGTCTAAGTCAGTTCTGACAACCAAAACATCACATGCTGCAGTTCTTGTGACATATTCTGTAACAGAACCGATCAATAGTCTTTCCATGGCGTTCAAACCAGTTGCACCAATCATGATTAAATCGACGTTCAATTTTTCTGGAAATTCAGTAGCGATGATAGCCTTTGGGGCACCATATTCAATACTGTAATCAATATTTTCAAGTCCGCCTTCTTTGGCAGTCTTAACATAGCCCTTAACGGTTTCCTTTGCTTTTTCAGTAATTTGTTCAACCATTGTTGAATCAAAACTTGAAACATTTTGGAAAGCTCTCGTATCGATAACGTGTACTAGATGAACACTAGCATCATTTCTTTTTGCAACTTCTACGGCCTTTTTGAAAGCTAATTCTGATTCGAATGAACCATCAATAGGTACAAGAATGTTTTTATATTGTTGTAACATAATAATCACCCCATGTTTTTGATATTGAATAGGTAATAGTTTCCTATAAGTTCATTTTAGTTGATTTCATAAAATAAATACAGTTATCCGCGAATATTACCCAAATAAATCGAAAATCCGGCTGCTGTAATGCTCCCTAAAACCAATGTAATAAAGTTTGCTTGTTTATTTGCAAAAATAAGAATTATTAATCCAATTATTGAGATTATTACTAAAAGTATTGCTGTGAACTTCATGGCATTTTGAAGACGTACGTTATTTGCAGGTGAATATATCAAAAACTTCTTGTTTAGATGTGTCCAGAGATTGTATGCCAATGCTAGTAGAAACATGATGAATACCACCATCAGTATTTGAATTATCATAAATATTAACTCCGTTTCTTATTTTTCTTGAATTGGTTTAGTTGATTAAGTCTGAATTGAAGAGCTTGTTCGTATTTTCCGGTGTCTTTTGGTTGGTAGTATTGTCTATTAACTAAATTATCTGGTAGGTACTGTTGTTCAACCCAGCCGTTTGGATAATCATGTGGCAATTTGTATCCAATACCGTGGCCTAATTTTGCAGCGCCCTTATAGTGGGCATCCTTAAGATCATCTGGAATTGAACTGGCTTTTCCATTTCTAACGTCCTCAAGTGCTGAATCTATTGCTACCAGTCCAGTATTGGATTTTGGACATAAGCACAAATCGATTACTGCATCAGCAAGTGGTATTCTTGCCTCCGGTAGTCCCACCATTTGTGCAACTTGAGCTGCTTGAACCGCTCGAGCACATGCTTGAGGATTTGCTAAACCAACATCTTCATAGGCACAAACAATTAGTCGCCTTATAGCCGTAGTCAATTCTCCTGCTTCAAGCAACCTTGCCAAATAGAGGAGGGCAGCATTAGGATCGCTACCACGAATCGACTTTTGAAATGCCGAAATTACATCATAATGGCTGTCGCCGTCTTTATCGGAAGATATAGCTTTCTTTTGGACCGATTCCTCAATGACTTTTAAGTCAATATGAATGCTTCCATCAGATTCTGGAGTCGTAGATAGCACTGACAATTCCAATCCATTTAAGATACTACGTAAATCACCGTTTGTGGAACTTACTAGGAGGTTTAGGGCATTATCATCTAATTTAACATTGTACTTGCCTAGGCCTTTTTTTTCGTCATTTAGAGCACGTTCAATGGCAGACTTGACGTCGTCAGGTTCAAGAGGCTTCAATTCAAAAATTTGAACTCGAGAACGAATTGCTGGACTTATATTAATATAGGGATTTTCAGTTGTCGCACCAATCAAGATTATTGAACCACTTTCTAATAATGGCAATAAAAAATCTTGTTTGGTTTTATCCAGACGATGTATTTCGTCCAACAATAGCACAACGGTTCCGCTCATTTTTGCTTCTTCAGCGACTATCTGAAGATCCTTTTTAGTATCGGTTGCTGCGTTCAAGGTTCTAAATGCATATTGAGTACTTCCAGCAATGGCGCTTGCTATACTAGTTTTTCCAATCCCAGGAGGACCGTACAAAATCATTGAACTTAGCATTTTTGCTTGTACCATGCGCCTAATTATTTTATTTTTACCAACTAAATGTTGTTGTCCAACTACTTCATCGATATTTGTTGGACGCATTCGATATGCTAGTGGCTTTTGCATTTTTTCTCCTCTATACTAGTTATAATTACTATTTTACATCAAAGGACGTTTTAATAATGTTTACCAAAAAAGATTTTGAGGTTTTTCAAGATAATACGCTCAAGGGTAGATTGAGTTTAATAAAAGAAAAGATTGATCCTTCATTTGAAGAAATCGGTGAAAAACTCATGGAAGCTTTAGAAGATGAGTATCAAGCAAAATTTTATATGAAAATTGCCAAACATCAACGTAGAACAACAAATCCGCCTCCAGATACCTGGTTAGCAATTAGTCAAGATAAGCGTGGTTATAAAAAGAATCCACACGTTGAATTAGGATTATGGCCAGACAGATATTTTGTAACATTTAGTTTATTGGCAGATGCGTATGACCGAAAAGAATATTATCCTAAATTTGAAGCAATCACTGATAGAATTATCAAAAGTGATTTAAAAGTTTCAAATGATCATACTAGTCCAACAATGTTTGAGTCTGAAAAATATCCAGACGTATTGAAGAGATATATGTCAGTTAAATCTAGTGATTTGGTAATTGGATTTGATTTGATGTCTGATAGTGAAATTGTCAAAAATGGCAACTATGACCAAATATTGTTTGATCGATTTATGGAATTAAGTGAGTTAATGGTCGAATTTAATCAATAAAAGCTTGGGTTTTTATACCCAGGCTTTTTGTGTAAAAAAAAAATCCACACGAAGTGGATTTTTTGATAAATATTAAAGAATTTGGTTGTAGTATTCAACAATTAGAGATTCGTCAATATTTGGTTCAAGTTCATCACGTTCTGGTAAACGTACAAGTGAACCTGACATGTTGTTTTCGTCATAACTTACGAAGCCAGGGCGACCAACAACGTTCTCAAGAGCATCCTTAACGATTGCTAGGTCTTTTGACTTAGCTCTCAAACTGATAACTTGACCAATTTGAACTTCGTATGAAGGAATATCAACACGTTTGCCATCAACTGTAATGTGACCATGGTTAACTAATTGACGAGCTTGTGGACGAGATGAAGCAAAGCCTAATCTGTAAACAAGGTTGTCAAGACGTTCTTCAAGAAGAAGCATCAAGTTAACACCGTGGATACCTTCAAGTTTACCGGCACGTAAGAAGAGGTTACGGAATTGACGTTCGTTAACATCATACATGAAACGTAATTTTTGCTTTTCACGTAATTGTGAACCGTATTCTGAAATCTTACGACGTTGGTTTTGACCATGTTGGCCAGGAGCGTAGTTACGACGTGCTAATTCTTTACCTGTACCTGAAAGTGAAAGTCCTAAACGACGTGATAACTTCCAGCGAGGTCCTGTATATCTAGACATATAATTTGTCCTCCAAAAAAATTTGATTGGAGTAAAATAATTTAACAAGAGTTTAGCATTCGTTCAGTCATCGCTACAAATTTCGCCTCGTGCAGCCGCAGGTTACTTATTGCACTATATCCAGCCGATAACTGTTGACGAGCTTGCCGCTCTTTGCTGCATATTTTACACAAAGGCTAGTGTATCGTGATTAGCGTTCAAAGTCAAAAGATTTTTAATGCTGAATGTTTTAAATCTTTATTATGAAACGTTATGTTTTCAATTCTACCATATCTATTTTGGTATAATAACGAAGATATAATGACTAGGTTAAATAGCTAGGGGTGTAATTTTGTATTTATTTATTATAGTAGTAATTTTATTGATGGTCGCCTTTTTATGGTATATGTGGTTCCTTCAAAAACGTAATAATGGCGAATTGGAACAATTACAAAAACGCGGCGAAGTACTCAAAGAGGACTCTTTGCGAGACCAAATTGAAAAATTAGAAGAAATGAAATTGACTGGTGCTAGTTTAGATAGTTTTGGCCAAAGCAAACAGCAATATTCAAAGCAGTTAAATGAAACTGTTCCTAAGGTTTTGGCTGACATTAGTAACACAACTAGTAAAAATGCCAATTTTAATGTCTTTGGTGCCTCTTCTGAATCTAAAAAGATTAGTCTTGAATTGGATAAACTAGAAAAAACATTTGAAGATATTTCAGGTAGTTTTTCAAAAATTGTTGAAAGTAATGAACAAAATGCCACTACTAGTGAAGTTCTACATTCTGAATACGAATCATTGAGAAAAGAGATTTTAACAAAATCATTTAATTATGGACCTGCCACGGACCGTCTTGAATCTGAATTAAATGAAATTGCTGGATTTCTTGATCAAGAAGATAAGTTGACGGAACAAGGAGATCATTTAGAGGCTCGCCAATACTTAGATGATGCCAAAGTTAAATTGTCGATGATAAAAGATCAAGTTCAATTAATTGTTCCTTTATATAACAATTTGAATAAAGAGTATCCAGGACAAGTTGAAGAAATTGAATCTGTATATGACAAACTTATTAAGCAACATTACGAGTTTGAAGGAGATATTCAAGCTCAAATCGATGAGGTACATGAGAATATTGAAAAATCAAATGAAGCATTGAGTACGCTTAATTTTGATACAGTTGATCGGACTAATGAAAATATTCATGATGCAATCAATTCACTTTATGACGCATTGAGTCGTGAGATAAATTCTAAACGCGATGTGCTAAAACAACAGAAACCAGTTTTAGATTATTTGAATCATGCTAAATTTCAACACAATCGTTTAGATGAGACTATTCAGAAGTTAGAAGAGAACTATGTTTTGAATGAAGACGATATGAATGACTTCAAGGAACATGGTAAAACATTAAATCGGATTGTGTCTGAATATGACCAAGATGTTCAGCGTATTGCTGATAAGAGTATTGTTTTTTCAAAAGCTGAATCTGACTTCAAAGAAATTATCGATGATTTGGACAAGATTGAAGCCAAAGAAAAAGTTATTAATGACAACTTAAATCAAATGCTTTCCAGCGAACAAATTTCTCGTAAGAGCGTTGAGCAATATGCTCATAAGATTCAAATTCAGAAGAAATCGGTCGAGCAACTTAACCTCAAAGGACTTCCTGAGGATTATCTTGAATATTTCTACATGGTTTCTGATGAAATCAAGAAGTTATATGACGGGTTAAACAGTGAACGGGTCAACATGGAAGATATCAGTAAACAAGTTATTGTTACTCAAGAAGATCTTGAAAACTTAGTTCAAAAGACTAATGATCTCAAACAAACAGTTATTTTGGCTGAAAAATTGATTCAATATTCTAATAGATATGCTGATAAAAACAGTGGTTTGAAGGAAAGTCTAGATCGTGCACGTTCATTATTTGATGCTGATTTCAATTATGAACAAGCTTTGACGGTTATTTCAGAAGCACTTGAAAACATTGAACCAGGATCAGTTGATAGAATAAAAGATACAATTAGTGCATAATCAGCTGTTTTGTTGTAAATTATAATAGGTAAAAAATAAGGCCGGTAAGGCCTTTTTATTTTGGTGGGAAAATTATGATATATTTTGATAACAGTGCAACAACAAAGATTGATGATTCAGTATTAAAAACATATAACATCGCAAGTCAAGAATACTTCGGTAATCCATCCAGCTTACATAAACTTGGATTGAAAGCTTTCGAATTACTAGAGAGCTCACGTAAAAAGATTGCTGAATTAATGGGGTTCAAACCTCATGAAGTATTTTTTACAAGTGGTGGAACTGAAGGAAATAATTGGATTATTAAAGGAACAGCTTTTAAGAAGCGTGAATTTGGTAAACACATTATTACTAGTTCAATCGAACATCCTTCTGTCATGAACACAATGGCTCAATTAGAACAACTAGGATATGAAGTTACCTATCTACCTGTTGATAAAACAGGTCATGTTAGTGTTGATGATTTGAAGAATGCCATTCGAGATGATACTATTTTGGTCTCAGTTATGGCTGTTAATAATGAGATTGGTTCAATTGAACCTATTAAAGGGATAGCTCGAGTACTTGATGATTATCCAAGTATTAGTTTTCATGTTGATGGAACACAAGCCATAGGTAAAGGGATTGAAGACCAGTTTATTGATCAACGAGTTGATTACTATACATTTTCTGGCCATAAGTTCCATGCACCACGTGGAATTGGTTTCATTTATATGAAAGAAGGCAAACAGTTAGAGCCATTATTAGCTGGTGGTGGTCAAGAAAAAGGACAGCGAAGTGGAACAGAAAACACTCCAGCAATTGCTGCTATGGCAAGAGCTCTTCGTTTGTTAAAAGACAATGAAGATAAAAAAGCCGCTGAAATGTTGAAATTGAAAACAATGTTGATTAATCATTTGAATTCTTTGGACAACACGCATGTGTTTTCAAAATTATCAGATGATTTTGCTCCACATATTGTTTGCTTCACACTTGATGGAGTTCGTGGTGAAACGACTGTACATACCTTTGAAGATCGAGACATTTATATTTCGACAACGAGTGCATGTTCATCTAAAAAAGGTCTTGAGTCAAGTACACTTAAAGCCATGAATACACGTGAGAATATTGCAACTAGCGCAATTCGTGTTAGTCTAGATGAAAATAATACTGAAGCAGAGATGAAAGAATTTATCAAAAATCTGGATGAAATCCATGATCACTTCCAAATTTTAAACTAGGAGAAACTTATGCAATATACTGAAATTATGGTTCGATACGGTGAACTATCTACAAAAGGTAAAAACCGTAAAAGCTTTATTGGTCGACTCCATGGAAATGTAACAAAAGTCTTGAAAGATTATCCTGATTTGAAGTTGCAACCACATCGAGACCGTTTGCACATTAAATTAAATGGTACTGACGCAAAGCCAGTTATGGAAAAGCTTAAACGAGTTTTCGGAATTCAAACTTTCTCATTGAGTGTCAAGGTTTCAAAAGATTTCGAAGATGTTAAGAAAAAAGCTATCGAGATGATGCACGAAGCATATCAAGAAGGTGACAGTTTCAAGGTCGCCACAAAACGTTCTGACCATTCTTATCCTCTTGATACAAATCAAATCAATTTACAATTGGGGGATGCTATTTGTGATGAATTTCCTGATATTCCTGTTGACGTTAAACGCCCAGATATCAAGATTTCTGTTGAAGTTAGACAAGATGGAATCTACTTGTCATATTTGACAGTAAAAGGTGCTGGCGGACTTCCAGTTGGTACGGCTGGTAAAGCTATGTTGATGTTATCAGGTGGAATCGATTCTCCAGTTGCAGGCTATCTTGCTATGAAGCGTGGGGTGGATATTGAAATGGTTCACTTTTTCAGTCCTCCATATACGTCAGAACAAGCTTTAAACAAAGCTAAGGAATTGACCAGCAAGTTAACTGTTTATGGTGGTCACATTAAGTTCATCGAGGTTCCTTTTGCTGAGATTCAAGAGACTATCAAAGCCACCGTTCCAGAAGGCTATTTGATGACAATCCAACGTCGTTTCATGTTGCGTTTAACTGATTTGTTGCGTGAACAAGAAGGCGGGCTTGCAATCTTTAACGGTGAAGCTGTTGGACAAGTTGCTTCTCAAACCCTTGAAAGTATGGCAGCAATTAATGATGTCACAACAACTCCAATTTTGCGTCCCGTCGCAACGATGGATAAAACTGAAATTATTAAATTAGCTGAGGATATTGACACTTTCAATTTATCAATTCAACCATTTGAGGATTGCTGTACAGTCTTTGCTCCACCTGCACCTAAGACTAGACCAGGTATTGAAAAGACACGTGAATTTGAAAGTGCTCTTGATATTGATGGTTTGATCAAGCGTTCATTAGCAGGAGTTAAGATGACAATGATTGAACATGGTGATCACTTCATGGAGAAGGATCAAGACCAAATCAATGATTTATTGTAAAAATTGTTTGACGATTTATTAGATTTGTTTTAATATCAATTCAACAGCTATGAACAGGAGTGTCAGTTTTTTGGAATTTCAGTGAGAGTAGATTGAGTGAGAACTACTCATTTCCGATAATTGATTGTTACCTGCGAGCTATCATAATGATCGGGCCATCCGTTATCTGTGAGTGAAGGGTATATTACCCTTAATTTAGGTGGCACCGCGAGTATTCGTCCTATCCAGGACGGGTACTCTTTTTTTATTTTATGGAGGAAAAATATGAGAGAAATCGATATGGATACAAAATATAATCCAACCGAAGTTGAAAATGGCCGTTATCAAACATGGCTTGATCAAGGTGTTTTCAAACCTTCTGGTGATAAAAAAGCAAAGCCTTATTCAATTGTTATCCCACCACCAAATGTTACTGGTAAGCTACATTTGGGTCATGCATGGGATACTACAATTCAAGATACATTAATTAGATACAAGCGTATGCAAGGGTACGATACTTTGTATTTACCAGGTATGGATCACGCCGGAATTGCTACGCAAGCTAAGGTTGAAGCAAAATTGCGTGAACAAGGTATTACACGTTACGATCTGGGACGTGAAAAATTCATTCAAGAAGTTTGGAAATGGAAAGATGAGTTTGCCGGCATTATCAAATCTCAATGGGGAAAATTAGGACTTTCATTAGACTATGATCGTGAGAGGTTTACCCTGGATGAAGGTCTATCAAAAGCTGTTAGAAAAGTTTTCGTTAAATTGTATAACGAAGGTTTAATTTATCGTGGTGAGTACATCATTAACTGGGATCCACAACTTCAAACTGCTTTGTCAGATATCGAAGTAATCCACAAAGATGATAAAGGTGCTTTTTATCACGTTAAATATCCATATGCTGATGGCTCTGGATATATCGAAATTGCTACTACTCGTCCAGAAACAATGTTTGGTGACGTGGCTGTTGCCGTTAACCCAAGTGATGAAAGATATAAGGACATTGTTGGAAAAGAAATCATTGTTCCGCTAGTTGATCGTAAAATTCCAATCATCGCTGACCAATACGTAACTAAAGACTTTGGAACTGGTATGGTTAAGATCACACCAGCTCATGATCCTAATGACTTTTTAGTTGGTAATCGTCATGACTTGAAACGTATTAATACAATGAACGCTGACGGTACTATGAATGAAAACGCCGGTAAGTATGTTGGTATGGATAGATTTGAGGCACGTAAGGCAATTGTTGCTGACTTGGAAGACCAAGATTATATGCTTAAGGTTGAACCCATTACTCATAGTGTTGGACATTCAGAACGCTCTGGTGCACAAGTTGAAGCTAGACTTTCAACACAATGGTTCGTTAAGATGAAACCACTTGCAGAAATGGCTTTGAAGAATCAAGAAGGCGACAACAAAGTTAACTTTGTTCCTGAAAGATTTGAAGGCACATTTACACAGTGGATGGAAAATGTTCACGATTGGGTTATTTCACGTCAGTTATGGTGGGGTCACAGAATTCCAGCTTGGTACAACAATGAAACTGGTGAGACTTATGTTGGTGAAGAAGCACCAAAGGATCCAGAAAACTGGACACAAGATTCTGATGTACTAGATACTTGGTTCTCAAGTGCTCTTTGGCCTTTTTCAACTATGGGTTGGCCAGATGAGGATAGTGATGATTACAAACGTTACTTCCCAACTAATACATTGGTTACTGGTTACGATATTATTTTCTTCTGGGTATCAAGAATGATTTTTGATAGTTTGAAGTTTACTGGTAAACGCCCATTTGAGCACGTTGTTATTCATGGACTTATCCGTGACGAACAAGGTCGCAAGATGAGTAAGTCACTAGGTAATGGTATTGATCCAATGGATGTTATCGACAAATATGGTGCAGATGCACTTCGTTGGTTCTTGATGGTTGGTTCAACTCCTGGTCAAGATACTAGATTCAGTTATGACAAAATGGATTCCGCATGGAACTTCATCAACAAGATTTGGAATGCAAGTCGTTTCGTTATCATGAACTTAGATGAAAATACTCCAGCAATGGATGATTTATCTAAAGTAACAACTTATGATTTGACTGATAAATGGATCTTGGCAAAATTGAATGCCACAGTAAATGACGTAAGCCGTTTGCTTGATAAATTCGAATTTGGTGAAGCTGGAAGAAGTTTATATAACTTTATTTGGAATGATTTTTGTGACTGGTATATTGAAATGAGTAAAGCTACTCTTACTGGAGAAGATGGGGATGCTAAGGATCAAAAGAGAATGTTGTTGACGTACGTATTGGACAAAATTCTCAAGTTAATGCACCCAATCATGCCATTTGTAACTGAAAAAATCTGGTTATCAATGCCACATAATGGTAAATCAATTTCATTAGCAGCTTATCCTGAAAATCATGATGAGTTCAAAAATGATGCGGCAGTTGAACAAATGGAAGTCCTAATTGATTTAATTAAATCAGTTAGAAAGATTCGTTTGGAAGCTAACGCTCCACTTTCAAGTGCAATTGACATTTTCATAAAACCTCAAAATGAAGAAATCAAAGAAACGCTTTTGAATAACAAAGAATACATCGATAGATTTGCTCATCCTAAGGAATTGAAGATTGATACTGATCTTGAAGCACCAGAATTAGCAATGACTGGTGTGACAAATGGAACTGAAGTATATATTCCATTAGCCGAATTGATTGACTTAGATGAGGAAATTGCTCGTCAAGAAGAAGAAATGGGCAAGATGGATAAAGAAATATCCAGAATTGAAAAGAAGTTGTCTAATGAAAACTTTGTTAGCAAAGCACCTGAGAAAGTTGTTGATGAACAGAAGTCTAAATTGGCAGATTATCGATTACGTAAAGATAAAATCAGTCAAAGAATTGCTCAACTTCAAAAAAATAAGTAGAATGTAATTAATCAAAGACATCTAGCCGATTGACTAGATGTCTTTTTGTAAGAGGAAGCCAAATGTTTAAAACTTATGAAGAAGCAGTAAACTATATTCACTCATTACCACGATTACATAAAAGAAATACACTGGATGATATTAAGCAAGCTCTAGATAGGCTAGATAATCCTCAAAATTCATATCCTACTGTGCATGTAACTGGTACTAATGGGAAGGGATCGACTGTAAATTATTTGGCTAACTTGTTGGAGACATCTGGTAAAAGAGTCGGCATGTTTACTTCGCCTTTTGTAATCAAGTTTAATGAACGAATTCAAATTAATCATCAAATGATTAGCGACAAAGAAATATTAGATTTGGTTAATCAAATCGTTTCAGTTACAGAAGGAATCAAGTTAATTGAATTTGAATTTGTGACGGTTATGGGATTCTTATATTTTAGGGATAAGGTTGATATCGCAATAATAGAAGTTGGAATAGGTGCTGAGCATGACAAAACCAATGTTATTACCCCGATACTTTCTATAATTACTTCAATTGGGTTAGACCATGAAAAATTAATTGGTCCAACAATTAAAGATATAGCAATTGAAAAGTCTGGAATAATAAAACCTCAAGTTCCGGTAGTATGTGGGGAATTGCCAAAGTCGGTTGAGTCTATAATTGTTGAAAGAGCTAAGAAAGAAAAAAGTGGTCTATTTCAATTAGGTACGAATTTTTATGTTAGCGGTTTTAAAACCAAAGAATACAAAAATCAATTTACTTATGGTGAAAAATTGGTTACAATTCAAGACATTCAGGTTTATGGATTTGAAAAAACTGATGCGGATAATTCAGCCATTGCAATTAAGGCTTTTATCTTAATAGAGAAGATGCTCAAAAGTGAGTGTTCTAGCCGGTTGATCGTAAATCATATTGACGATCATCTGTTACTTGGCCGAGAACAAATTGTCCAAAAAGATCCTTTAGTGTTGATGGATGGTGCTCATAATATCTCAGCTGTTGATAATTTAATAAATTCTTTAACAGCAATCTGGCCTAAAAAAGATATAATTATCTTATACACAGGGATGAAGGACAAGGATAGAGCCGATATATTGACTTTATTGTCGTCTAAAGTTCAAATGGTATATGTATCAAATCTTTTGATGACTAGAGCTGCGAAAAAAGAAGACTATGATTTGGATAGTTATAATAACATTCAATTTGTGTCAGACTACCATTCAAAAATAGATGAGGTCATTTCTAAAATGACAGAAAATCAAATATTTTTGATAACTGGATCTTTTTATTTAATTTCGGAGTTAGAATCCAAATTTAATTCGTAATTTATTACATGATGATAAATATACGAGAAAAATTACAAAAACATGGAACTGATGCACTAACGACCCAAGAGTTGATTGCGGTTATTTTAGGAACAGGAACGAAAGACTGTGATGTTACTAAACTATCCGCTAATGTGCTGATTGGGTCGGATAACTTGAGAAAGCTGAATATGGAATCATTAATTCAGCAAAAAAGGTGTGGGCAACGCCCAGGCCTGCAAGCTACTAGCCGCCGTGGAATTGGGTGCTAGAAAAATTGAACGAGAATCAATGCCCAAGGAACAGATTTCATTGTCTCAATTGGGGAAACATTTAATTAAAAAAATCGGTAATTCGCCACAAGAAAAATTAGTAGCGGTATATTTAGATAACGGTTTTCACATTATAAAGGAGAGCACTATTTTTATCGGCACTGTTGATTCTGCTACAGTTCATCCAAGGGATGTCCTGAGAGAAGGGTTGCGACTGTCAGCACCACAAGTGATCATTTGTCATAACCATCCTGGTGGCAGTTTGTCTGCCAGTCCGGAGGATGAGAGATTCAGTGAACGCTTGAAAAAGTGCTGTGAGTTAGTCGGTATTAATTTAGTTGATCATATTATTGTGACGCCTCATGATTTCTTGAGTTTTAAAGCTCAAGATTTAATTTGATGCTCAGCCGTTCTGTTACTTTAAATTGACACGTTATATGATATAATTTTCGTTAGTGTAAAATGTGGTGTGCAATTAAAGGAGAATAAAAAATTGTTTGGTATAGGATCAAAAAAAGTTGGTATTGACTTAGGTACAGCAAATACTCTTGTTTACGTTGAAGGCAAGGGAATCGTATTAAATGAACCATCAGTTGTTGCAAAGAACAACAATACTGGTGAAATCGTAGCAGTTGGTTCTGATGCGAGAGAAATGATTGGACGTACACCTGGAAGCATTTCAGCCATTCGTCCTATGAGAGACGGTGTTATCGCGGACTACGATACTACTGCAGCTATGATGAAGTATTTCATCGAAAAAACAACCGGTAATTCACATCCATCTGTAATGGTATGTGTGCCAAGTGGTGTTACTGAAGTTGAAAAGAGAGCTGTTATCGAAGCTACTCAACATGCAGGAGCCAAAGAAGCTTATGTAATCGAAGAACCATTTGCAGCTGCAATTGGTGCGGGACTTCCTGTTATGGATCCAACTGGTAACATGGTTGTTGATATTGGTGGTGGTACTACTGATGTCGCTACTATTTCTCTTGGTGGTATTGTCTCATCACGTTCAATCAGAGTTGCTGGTGATAAGTTTGATGAGTCAATTTCTGCTTATATCAAAACAAACTTTAATTTGCAAATCGGTGAAAGAACTGCTGAAGATGTTAAAATGCAAGTTGGTTCAGCCTCAATTGAGAAATCAAAAGAACTTGAATCAATGCAAATTCGTGGTAGAGATTTAGTTACTGGTCTACCAAAGACTATTCAATTAGCTGGCGAAGATATTGCCACTGCTATTCATGAAGATGTTCAAGAGATTATTGAAACAATCAAGGAAACACTTGAAGAAACATCACCTGAAATTGCCGCTGATGTTATTGATCACGGTATTGTTCTAACGGGTGGGGGGGCTTTGTTGCACCATTTACCAGAGGTTATCTCTGAAGCAACTGGAGTGCCTGTATTTATAGCTCAAGACCCACTAGATTGTGTAGCCATCGGTACTGGAGAATCATTGAAAAATATCGATGTAATGCGTCGTCAAAAATAAGCGGGGTGAACCCGCTTTTTTATTTGTTTGAAGGTAGGAGGAAGAAATGCAAAAGTTTTTCTCAAATAAAAAGTTAATTATTTTAATGATAATCATTATTGTAACTTTTGGACTTTTGGCGGTATCTGTTAACGTCAGAGATAAAAAAGATACTCCTCCCGTTGTTCAGCAAGTCGGCAACGATGTCGTTAGTTTGGTTGGTGGCGTATTCTCATATCCAACTAACGGGATAAAGAACGTTTCCTCTGAATTCTCTGATCTCTACAATACCTATGCTGAAAATCGTCGATTGAAATCAAAAATTGAGGATTTAGCACAAAATCAAGCTAAATTAAAAGTTACTCAAGATGAGAACAAGAAACTTAAACAAGAACTAGATTTAAATGCCACTCTTACAGACTATGACACAACTAATGCAGCTGTCTTGACACGATCACCTAGTAGTTGGCAAAACTACCTAGTCATCAATCGCGGTCAAACAAGTGGTATTAAGAAAAACATGCCTGTTATGTCTGGTAAAGGGTTGATTGGTAGAATCGTAGAGGTTAACAAGATTAGTTCTAAGGTTGAGTTGATTTCTACAGATAATGAAATCAATGACAAGTTTGCTTCTGAGATTCTTGATGATAACAAAACTAATATAACTGGTGTCGTGAGTCGCTTTGATAACAGTACAGGTGATTTAGTTATGGAAAATGTCAATTCTGTAAAGGGAATCAAAAAAGGTCAACGTGTAGTTACTTCTGGTCTTGGTGGAAGAACACCAAGAGGTTTATATATCGGTAAGGTATACGGTATTAAGAAGGACGATTATGGAATGACCAATTCTGTATATATTACGCCAGCCGCAGAGTTGAGAAACTTCACTGTTGTTACAGTTATCAAATCTTCTGTAAGTGGTGAAAAATAATGCCTATTAAAACACAAAAGATGATAGGTCAAGTTGTCTTTATTATGCTGGCATTTTACTTTGATGGCTTGATGAAATGGTCTTTTTTAAATAATATGAATAAAGGAACTATGTCAATAGTTCCCCAGTTGATGTTGATGGTACTGGTCATGCTCACCACGAGACTCGATAGTAGAAGAACGATACTAGTTTATGGAATAGTATTTGGTGTCATTTACGATTCATATTATTTTGGGATAATCGGATTGTACACAGTATTGTTGCCACTTATTTTAGTGGGAATTGATCATTATAAATTTTTATTTACCAAAACTTCAGTCGGATATGAGACATCAATTTATTTCTTGTCTTTAACTGCTTTAGAGACTGGTGTATTCCTGCTTGAAAAATTATTCAAGCTTGCATCAGCCGATATAGGTGATTTTATTACCTATATTCTCGGTCCAACTTTGCTTTGGAATATAATAGTATTCTTTATTTTATATGTTCCTTTTGCCAATCTTAGTGATTGGCTAGTTAAGTATAGGAGGGGAACCAAATGAGTGATGTCACTCTTAAAGGTAGTAAAGATGGTTTTTCAGTAATCATTGATGATTCATGTGATTTTGAAGATGCCATGAAGCAACTCAAGAATATGATTGTCGAACAGACTATTGGAACTGACGAAGATGATGTTATTCAATTTACAGTTAAAACTGGTAATCGTCTTTTTGATGAAGAACAAACAGCTCGTGTAAGAAATATCTTTTCAAAGTATCCCCAAATTGAACTAGTAAATATTGAATCTAATGTTATTTTAAAGACTGAATCAGATAAATTGATCGAAGATAACAAATTTAATATTGAAACTGGAATTATTCGAAGTGGGCAAAAAGTTGAGTATCAAGGGGATATCTTGTTCCTTGGTACCTTACATGATGGTTCTCAAATATCAACAGATGGATCAATTTATCTTTTGGGTGAAGTCCATGGTATTGTTCAAGCAGGTTATCCTGACAATACTAATGCTGCTATTATTGGAAACTTAAACGGTGGTGCCCAATATCGAATTGCTGATGTTGTTGAAATTGTTACTGAAGATAATGCTGATAAGTTTACTAATTATAAATTTGCACATATTGATGATCTTCATACGATTAGTGTGGAAGACTTAAAAGAATTTAAAGACGTAATTAATGAAACAAGAAAGAGGACCGAGTAGTTATGGGAATTTCTATTGTTGTGACATCCGGTAAGGGTGGAGTTGGAAAAACAACTACCACAGCTAATGTCAGTACAGAGTTAGCATCTATGGGGAAAAAAGTCTGTATGGTCGATTTAGATATAGGACTTCGTAACTTGGATGCAGTCCTTGGATTAACCAATAGAATAGTATATGACATTGTCGATGTTGCCCAAGAAAGAGTAGTTTTATCACAGGCTCTGGTTAGGGATCCAAGATTCGGAGATAATTTATATCTTCTGGCTGCATCACAATTTTCTGATAAATATGTTTTGGACAATGCAGCAGTAAGTACAATTATTGAATATTTAAAACAAAGATTCGATTTTGTCATGATTGATTGTCCAGCTGGAATTGAATATGGATTCAAAAATGCCGTTAATTCTGCTGATGCAGCTTTAGTTGTGACGAATCCCGAAATAGCATCGGTTAGTGATTCTGATCGTGTTGTTGGTATTTTGGAAAGTCTTGAGATGCCAATTACACCACATTTAATTATCAATAGAATTAGAAAGAACATGATCAACGAAGGTACTTCAATGAAAATTGAAGATATTGTTAATCATTTAGGAATTCCATTAATCGGAATTATAGTTGATGAAGATGAAGTTATCTCTTCTTCAAACGCTGGTGAAACCGTTGTTTCTGATCCTAATAGTGATGCCGGACGTGGTTATAAGAATATTGCTCGCCGTATGTTAGGTGAGAATGTTCCGTTAACATTATTCGACACACCTAAGAAACGCGGATTTATGAGCCGAATGTTTGGACGAAATAACTAGTTGTAGTTATAATGTCGTTAAAATTAAATAGTCAGCACGAGGGGAGCCATTTTGGCTGAGAGTGATTATTATCAGACCCTGAAAACCTGTTATGTTAATGCATGCGTAGGGATAGTGTTTAAACTTACAAATGTACGTAACTTCCTTGTGATGACAATTCCAAGGGAGTTTTTTTTATGGCACAAAATAAGGAATTAATCATATTAACTGAAGGTGCTATTGTAACTGCTGCTGCACAAGCGCTAGCATTTGTCCCGCATTCAGTTGGAATTTCATCTATCGAAGTAGTTTATGGATTAATACCAATGGCCATTTTTGCATTGCGTCGTGGATTAAAGGCGGGGTTAATGGCTGGACTGGTGTGGGGATTACTGGATATGTTATTGCGTGGGCTTAGCACGGGAAGTGTCATGAACCCACTGCAGGGGTTTATTGAGTATCCAATTGCATTTGGAGCAATTGGATTAATTGGACTGGGCAGTTACAAAGTCAAACAGACGATTTCTAATGGTAAAAATTCACTGGGGTGGATTTTGGCATTCAGTGCTTTAGGCTTTTCAGTAAAATATTTATTTCACTTCATAGCTGGTGGTATTTTTTGGGCGGCCTTTGCTCCAAAGGGAATGAATCCTTGGATATATTCATTAGTAATTAATGGTGGTAGTTTTATTGCCAATATGATAATGATGTTGGTCTTAGTAATTATTTTGCACAAAGTATTTAATCAATTAATTATGGTAAAGAAATAAACTTATAAAAAAGAGTCGCATCGAGAATTCTCGATGCGACTCTTTTTGTTATTTATTGTAGTAATCCTGGTACAATTCCAAGCACTACACCAAGAAGGGTAACAATAATCATCAACCAAACAACTCCTTGAATGATTTTAGATAAAGTACTCTTCGGCTTTTTATCGTTCAAAACTGACACCACCTAGTGTAATTATATTTGCAATATTACTTCACCTAGCGGTTTTATGCAACTTCCTTAAAATTTGGTAATATTCCCCCCACCAGTCACCACTTTTTATAATCAGTGATATAGAAGGCTTTTGAGCAATATATTGAAACATAATATGATTATTCTAAGTTCGTGTGGTTAATTGTGGTAAATTGTGGTAAATTAGAAAGTGTTAAAGATTTGAGGTGAGCTTTAGATGTTCATGGGTGAATTTCATCACACAATTGATGCAAAGGGAAGAATAATAGTTCCATCAAAATTCCGCCAAGAAATTGGTGAATCCTTTGTGGTCACACGTGGAATGGACGGATGTCTTTTTGGATATCCCATGGACCAATGGACAAAACTTGAAGCTCAACTCGACAAATTACCATTAACGAAAAAAGATGCTCGTGCCTTTACCAGATTCTTTTATTCGGCAGCTACTGAAGTGGAATTCGATAAGCAAGGACGTATCAATTTATCGGCTCCACTGATCAAGTTTTCTAAATTAGAAAAGAATTGTGTGATCGTGGGAGTATCTGATCGAATCGAAATTTGGGACGAAGAGAATTGGAATAAATTCAATCAAGAGGCAGAAGAGAACTTTGAAGATATTTCGGAGAAGATGACAGACTTTGACTTCTAATGAATTTACACACAAAACAGTTCTCTTAAAAGAGACAATTGACATGCTTGCGCCAAAGGACAACGGAACGTACGTTGATGCAACCTTTGGACGCGGTGGACACACTAAAGAATTATTGAGTCGTGTGCACAATAGTACCGTATATGCTTTTGATCGTGATGAGAGTGCAATTGAAACTGGTGAGGAAATCGAAAATGATCCAAAAATCATTGGAGATAATAAATTGGTTTTAATTCGAGACAATTTCGAGAACATGCAAGAACGTTTGAACGAATTAAATGTTTTTGAAGTAACAGGGATTGTTTATGATCTTGGAGTTTCTTCACCACAGTTTGATGATGCAGTTCGTGGATTTAGCTATAAAAAAGAAGCTAGATTAGATATGAGAATGGATCAACGTCAAGAACTCGATGCAGAGAAAATTGTCAATGATTGGCCATATAATGACTTAGTGAGAATTTTCTTTAAGTATGGTGATGAAAAATTTTCAAAACAAATTGCAAGGTCGATAGAACGCACTCGTGACGACCATCGGATAACTTCTACACTGGAATTGGCGGACATCGTAAAGAACTCAATCCCAGCTGCGAGAAGGCGTACAGGCGGTCATCCCGCTAAGAGAATTTTCCAAGCTATACGTATAGCAGTCAATGACGAGCTTGGCTCACTTGAGAAATCTTTAACAGAAGCGATTGATTTGATAGAAACTAGGGGTAGAATAAGTGTTATCACGTTCCAATCCCTAGAGGATCGCATAGTTAAACATACTTTTAAGGAAGAATCAGAGGTAGATGTTCCAAGAGGCCTTCCTGTAATTCCAAAAGATATTCAACCGACTCTCAAGCTGATCACTCGAAAGCCCATTACACCAAATGATCAAGAACTAGAAGAAAATAATAGAGCACATAGTGCGAAGTTACGTGTTGTAGAAAAGATTTAATATGGAGTGTAGGAAATGTTAGAAAGTACAGCCAGAAACTTACAAAGCTATGAAACAGTTGAAACTGAACCACAAGTCAAATCACAAGAGATTGCCGTTACACACAAAGTGGCTATTTCAAAGACAGAATCACTTTTATTGATCGGTCTAGGAATTTTAACTTTATGTTTAATGACAGCTTTGGTTACAATGAAAGTTTCAATGACTTCTGCACAAAACAGTTTAGACACTGTTACAACACAAATATCCAATACAACCACCAGTAACGTTAACTTACAACAAGAGGTTTCAGAATTAACAAGTTATGACAGATTATCAAGCTTTGCAAAAAAGCATAACTTGAAGATGAGTAATGAAAATGTAAGGAACGTTGCGAAATGAAAAACTTTTTAAAACTTCTTCACAATAAGGCACGAAACAATCACTTTGCAGTAGGTATCGTAATAGTGGTGTTGACTGCCTTTTGTTTTATCATTTTTACCTCTAGATTCGTTTCAATTGCTACAAGCAAGCAATTTGATGGAGTTAATCTAGCGGACAAGACACGACAAAAATATCAACATGTTGACCAAGTTAATGCAAGACGTGGGGACATACTCGATACTAACGGCGACATGATTGCCGGTAACTCGAGTATTTTTGACGTGTACGCGGTTTTATCTACCAAGGCTAAAACTAGTAAGGGTAAACCAGATTATGTTCAAGACAAAGTTAAAACAGCCTTTGAGCTATCGAAATATTTACCTCTATCAAAGAAACAAATATTAGATTATTTGAATCCTACCAATAAAAAACAATATCAAGTCGAATTTGGTCCAGAAGGTAGAAATCTTTCAATTGAAATTAAAAATAAGATTGCTGCACTTCACCTTCAGGGGATTAAGTTTAATGAGTATCCATCTCGTGCTTACCCTAATGGGGTATTTGCTACAAACCAAGTTGGTATTACACAACAAAACAATATTAATGATCCGAACACAAATATTAGTGGATTAATGGGAATTGAACGCTCGTATAATAAAGTTTTATCTGGTACAGGCGGTAAAAAAATTACAAAAATTGATTCTCAAGGGAATGAATTACCTGGCTCGGAAGTTGTTGAAAAGCAAGCTGTCAATGGTTCAAACGTATATTTGACTCTCGACAGTAAGATTCAACAATATGTCGAAATATTGACTCAGAATGTTCAAAATAAGTATCAACCAAAGGACCTACAAGTACTTGTTATGGATTCAAAAACTGGTCAAATAAAGGCCGCTACACAGCGTCCTACGTTTAATCCTTCAACAGGTAAAGGTATGTCTGAGAGTTGGCGTGACACACTGGTGGCTGATCAATTTGAACCTGGTTCAGTAATGAAGATATTGACCATGTCCGCAGCAATCGATTCAGGAAATTATGATCCAAACTCATACTATCAATCAGGTACCGTTGAAGTTGGTGGTAGAACTATCAAGGATTGGAATGATGTTGGTTGGGGGTCAATTCCTCTATATGAAGCATTTCCAAGATCTTCTAACGTCGGTATGGTACACCTTGAACAAACTATGGGTGCCGATACTTGGATGAAATATATGAAGAAATTCAAGATTGGTGACAAAACAGGAATTGAATTACCAGATGAGATTGCTGGTGGAATTTCATATAAACATGCCAGTGATCAAGCGATGACTTCATTTGGGCAAAGTGTCAACGTTAACGATTTTCAAATGCTACAAGCATTTTCTGCTGTTGCAAATAATGGGAAAATGGTAAAACCTCAACTCGTTAAGAAAATAGTTGATCCAAACACCGGAAAGACTACTCAAAAATTTAAGACTGATGTTGTAGGACATCCTATTTCTGCGGATACTGCTACTCAAGTTCGTAATGCTATGAGACAAGTAATCACAGCAGACTATGGTACAGGTGCTGCTTACAAGATTCCTGGAATTTCCGTAGGTGTAAAAACAGGTACAGCGCAAGTTGCATCACCAGCAGGTGGATATTTGACTGGTGCAAGTAACTATATTTTCTCGGTGGCTGGTATGGTTCCATACAAGAATCCTAGATATATCGTTTATATCACAATGAAACAGCCTCAGATCATGTCTACCGCAGCTGAAAAAATGATTGCTGAAATATTTAATCCACTCGTCAAGCGATTGATGACTCAAGAAGATGAATCTGGTGTCGATGTTAAAGCTGGAAGCCAGTATGTTGATATGCCAGACTTTCTAAATAGTTCAGTTGAAGATGCTCAAAAGAAAATCACTAAACTGAATTTACAATCAGGAATAGTTGGAACTGGTGACAAAATTGTTCAACAACTTCCTGCCAGTGGAGAAAAAGTAATGCCTGGTCAACGAATTGTTATGTTAACCAATGGTGCAATGACAATGCCTGATTTGACCGGCTGGTCAAAGAATGATGTACTCAAATTTGCAGAAATCACAGGTCGGACTGTCGTTACCAAGGGTGATGGTTATGTTACAGAACAATCTATAAAGGCAGGCCAAATCATCAATGACAGTGGTAAAATTACAGTAACGTTGAAGAATAATAATTAAGTGGGGATTATTCCATGGAACTAAGTAAGATTTTTATAGATTTAATAAGCAGTTTTGCAATTGTTGCAATTTTTATGCCATTTTTAATTGGCTATTTAATTGCTCATAAAGAAGGTCAATCCATTCGTGAAGAAGGACCTAAATGGCATGAAAAAAAATCAGGAACTCCAACTATGGGTGGACTACTGATTATTATTGCAATGACAATTACTAACCTTTGGGTCGGTGCATGGATGCATCAAATGACTCACGCATTGTTGATTACAACCTTAGTAATCATTTTGTTCGGTTGTATTGGTTTTATTGATGATTTCATCAAAGTATTTAAAAAAAGAAATCTGGGTTTGAAGGCATTACAAAAATTAGTACTTCAAATAATCGTTGCAGTAATTTTCTTACTTGTTTATATCAATGATGAGTTACCTCTGAACTTTTCAATTCCAGGTGTTTTGTCAGTTGATTCCAAAATAGTTTTTGTTCTGTTTACAATTTTTTGGTTGGTTGGGTTTTCAAATGCAACCAATTTAACAGATGGCTTAGATGGCCTATTAGGTGGCCTAGGAAGCATTTCGTATTTGACATATGCAATTATTGCTTTGAACCAGAATCGTGTTGATATAGCTATTGTGTGCTTCTCAGTGGCCGGTGGATTGCTAGGATTCCTTATGTTTAATCATAAGCCAGCAAAAATATTCATGGGTGACGTTGGATCACTAGCATTAGGTGCAGGTCTGGCAGCAATTTCCATTTTACTTGGTCGTTACTGGTCACTACTTCTTATTGGCTTGGTTTACGTCATTGAAACTGCAAGTGTTATGCTCCAAGTTTTCTCATTCAAAGTATTTCGTCGTCGTATTTTCAAGATGACACCAATTCATCATCACTTTGAAATGTTAGGTTGGAGTGAATGGAAAGTTGATATTGTCTTTTGGATTATCGGAATAATTTGTTCAGCAATTTATTTAACAATTTTTATATAGAAGGTTAGTTATGGTCAAAAATAGTAATTACGCAAATAAAAAAATACTTGTTTTAGGCTTGGCAAAAAGTGGCTACGCTGTTGCTAAACTTTTGAAAAAAATTAACTGTGATATCACTGTCGTAGATTCCAATCCACTTGAAGGCAATGAAGAAGCGAATGCTTTGATTCAAGAGGGATTTAACGTAATTACCGGCAGTAATGATGCAAAACTGATTGATGGAACTTATGATTTTGTAGTTAAAAATCCTGGTATTCCATACGAGAATGAATTAATCAAACGAGCAATTGAACTAAAAGTTCCTGTAATTACTGAACCAGAAATAGCATATAGTTGTTCAGATGCCACTATGGTTGCGGTTACTGGTAGCAATGGTAAAACGACTGTTACAACTTTGATCCAATTAATGCTGGATCATTCACCACAATTTAAGAATTCTTATTATGCGGGTAATATCGGTATACCTATTTCAGATGTTATTCAAAAAGCCACTGCTGATGATGTTGTAGTGACTGAATTATCCAGTTTTCAATTAGAAGGAACAATCGATTTACATCCAGAGGTAGCCGTGTTGAATAATATTTATTCAGCCCATTTAGATTTTCATAAAACACGTGAAAATTATATAAATGCAAAAATGAATATCACACAGAACCAAACTGCAGATGATTATTTTGTCGTCAACTGGAACACGTCAGAGTGGAGAAATCTTTCAAAGAGATCATCAGCACAAGTAATTCCATTTTCTGATCAACAAGAATTAGGTTTTGGAGCATACTTGTCTGACGGTAATATTTATTACAATCGCCATTTGATCATGAATGAAGATGAAATCAAGGTCCCCGGAGAACATAATGTCCAAAACGCTTTAGCTGCAATTGATGTAGCGAAAATATTTGGTGTATCTGATGGCGACATTATTGAAGTGCTAAGCCAATTTAGTGGCGTTAAACACCGTATTCAATATGTGGATAAATTTGAAGATAGAATTTTCTATAATGATTCCAAAGCAACGAATATCGAAGCAACTACAGTTGCTTTACACGCTTTTAAACAACCAATTACATTAATTGCTGGTGGCCTTGACCGTGGAAATACTTTTGATGAACTGGTTCCATCCTTGAAAGGTAGTGTCCACAGTATAGTTGTATACGGCGAGACTGCTTCGAAGATGATTGACGCTGCAGAAAAAGCTGAAATTGGCAATATCGTGGAAGTTCAAAACTTGTCCGAAGCAGTTCCTGAAGCTTTCAAACAAAGTTCAGCTGGAGATGTAGTTCTTCTTTCACCTGCTGCAGCTAGTTGGGATCAGTTTGATACATTTGAACAACGTGGGGATCTATTTATTGAGGAAGTAAAAAAACTAAAGGGGAGCAAAAATGACTAAATTACGAATTATTGTGTCCGGTGGTGGAACAGGAGGACATATTTATCCTGCAATGGCTTTAATTAAGCGATTGAAGGAACGTGACATGATTGAAGATGTTCTTTATGTTGGTACTGAGAATGGTCTAGAAAGCAAGATTGTTACTCGTGAAGGTATTGCATTTAAGACCATTAAAATTAGCGGTTTCAAACGTAAGTTAACATTGGAAAACATCAAAGTTGTGAATATGTTTCTTTCTTCTATCGGTAAGTCAAAGAAAATAATTCGTGAATTTAAGCCAGATATTGTTGTCGGAACCGGTGGGTATGTTTCAAGTGCGATTGTCTATGCAGCACATGCACTTAAAATTCCAACTGTAATCCATGAGCAAAATACAATTGCTGGCGTGACAAACAAATTCTTAGGTCATTTTGTTGATAAAATTGCAATTGCGTTTCATCAAGCTGAAGATCAATTTTCTGAAAAGAAGAAAATTGTGTTTACAGGTAACCCTCGTGCTCAGGAAGCTGCGGGAATCAAAGCAAATGATCGCTTAAAGGATTTTAATTTAGACTCAGCGAAATCAACTGTTTTGATTTTCGGTGGTTCTCGAGGCGCAGAGCCTATTAATAGAGCAGTTATTGGAGCTTTACCTGAATTTAGTGAAGCCGATTTTCAAGTTTTATTTGTGACAGGTAGGGTGCATTACGATGGTGTGATTAAGAGAATCGAACAGAAGTATTTGGATCAGCCAAATATTTCTATCCAACCATACATTGACAACATGCCGGAAATTTTGCCAGATTTGAAGCTCATTGTTGGTAGAAGTGGTGCAACGAGCATTGCTGAAATTACAGCACTTGGTATTCCCGCAATTTTTATTCCTAGTCCCTATGTCACTCATGATCATCAAACAATTAATGCACGAGAAATTTCAGCTAACGGTGCTGCAAAGATTATGCCTGAAGCTGATTTAACTTCTGCAAAATTGTTTGAGGGAATATCTGACATTTTGACCAACGAGAATGTTGAGAATGAAATGTCGGATGCTTCCAAAGAAATTGGTGTACCGGATGCTTCAGATAAGCTCATTGCAGTGTTAACTGATTTAATAAAGAAATAGTTTTTGAGGTAACCAAATGTCTAAAAAGCGAAAGAGTTATGAAAAAAGCTTTATTATTTTAATTGTTGCTATTGTAATTATTTTCTTGGCATATTTTGGGTCCCCTTTGAGTAAAGTTAGAAATATAACTGTTAAGGGAGTTAATGATTTAGGTGCACAACAAGTCATTGATGCAACCAAAATCACCGACAACTCCTTATTACTGGGAGTTTTCTTGAGGCAAAATTCAATTTCTAATAATACTCACAAGGAACTTCCCTCTGTTAAGTCAGTTTCATTTAAGACGAAAAACTTACGAGATCTAACTATTAACGTCAATGAATATCCAACGTTGGGATTGATATTCAAAGATGGATATTATTATCGGATTATCGATAATGGCAAAATTCTTTCGAATAAGTTGAAATCTTACACAGGTAATTATCCAATATATACAAATTTTGATAAAAAAGATGATTTGAAAAAAATAACTGAGATATATAAGAAGATGCCAGAGAGTGTCAAAAATAATATTTCAGAAATTCATAATGCATCAACAAAAATTAATCCATATCGGATAAAAATCGATATGAATGACGGTAATAAAGTGATTGCGGATACTCGAACGGTAGACAAGAAAATGAAATACTATCCAAGTATTGCTTCACAAATGAAGAAAAAGGGAGTCATCGATATAGAAGTGGGTGCTTATTCTTACCCATTTGATGACAAGAAATAGGTTTAATATAATCATTTTTGTGTTAAAATTTTTTAATGAAGGTTTTTTAACTATTTAAGGAGGCAACCACTGTCTATGGACAATTCAGAGTTTTTCGTCGGTCTTGATATTGGTACTAACTCTATAAAAGTGGTAGTCGCTGAAGCATCAGACGATAAATTAAGTGTCGTCGGTGTCGGAAGTGAGCGATCTGAAGGGGTAAGTCGTGGTGTTATTGTTGATATTGACAAAGCGGCTGGTGCAATAAAGCGAGCGGTCAAAAAAGCCGAAACACAAGCAAATATTACTATTAAAGAAGTAATAGTTGGAATTTCAGCAAATATGCTGCAAATTGAAAAGTGTCAAGGAATGATTGCTGTTGGCACACAATCAAAAGAAATTACTGAAAATGATGTAAGACAAGTTATGGCAGCTGCCATGATTCAAAATCTACCAAGTGAAAGAGAAGTTGTTTCACTAATTCCAAAACAATTTTCTGTGGATGGATTTAATAATATTCGTGATCCACGTGGAATGATTGGTGTTCGTTTGGAAATGAAAGGTATTATCTATACCGCTCCTAAAACAATCGTTCACAATACTAAGAAGGCTATTCAAAAAGCTGGACTACATATTGTTCACAAAGTCATTGCTCCAATGGCACTTAGCCAAGTTGCTTTAGACGATGGTGAGAGTGATTTTGGTGCCGTAATCATTGACATGGGTGCAGGTCAAACTACTGCTTCGGTTGTGCATGATCACAATTTGAAGTTATCAACTGTCGATTTTGAAGGTGGAGATTACGTTACACACGATATTTCAGTTGTGCTTAATACCACAGTTGAAAATGCTTCACAATTAAAGTTATATTACGGTACTGCAAACTCGGCAAACGCTGATACTGATGATACAATCAGTGTTGATGTAGTAGGTCAATCTGAACCGGAAACAATTTCAGAAGAATACTTATCAGAAATTATTGAAGCTAGACTTCAACAGATATTTACTCGACTTAAGGGACCACTTGAAGACGCAAGTGCACTTTCATTACCGGGTGGAATTGTTTTAACTGGTGGTGTGGCTGCTACTTCGGGAATTGAGGAGCTTGCTAAACAGATTTTTGGTGTGAAAGTTAGACGTTATGTCCCAGCACAGATGGGCATGAGATATCCTTCTTATGCGTTGGGCTTAGGCTTAGTGTCGTATACATCGAATTTGAACGAAATTGGAATTATTGCTGATAATGTAGTCAACGGTGCTGCAATTAATCAAAATGATTCGAGCGCAAGACCAAATGTTCAACCACAGACTTATCCCGATGAGAGCAAAGCAGGTGCTAAAGAAAAGCCAGCTGCTAAGCCTAAGAAAGTTTCTGAAAAGAAGAAACCTGAAAAGGGTGCTCGAATGGATCGAGTCAAGAACTTCTGGAGTAAGTTTTTTGATTAATTAGAAAGTTAACTATTAAGACAGGTAATAGGAGGAACTCCTTAATGGAATATTCATTAGATTCAAGTGAAAATATGGGGGCAGTTATTAAAGTAATCGGTGTCGGTGGAGCAGGTGGAAATGCTGTTAACCGTATGGTCGATACTGGAATAAAAGGTGTGCAATTTATTGCCGCAAATACTGATGTCCAAGCTTTGGAAAGCTCACAAGCTGAAACAAAAATTCAATTAGGACCTAAATTGACAAGAGGCTTAGGTGCTGGTTCGAATCCGGAAATTGGTCAAAAGGCCGCCCAAGAAAGTGAAGAAGCGATTAAGGAGGCCCTTGAAGGTGCCGATATGATCTTTATCACTGCCGGAATGGGTGGTGGTACTGGTACTGGTGCTGCACCTATTGTTGCAAACATTGCTAAAGAAAGCGGTGCTTTGACTGTTGGCGTTGTTACACGTCCATTTGCTTTTGAAGGATCAAAACGTTCACGCTTTGCTGCAGACGGTATTAGTGAACTTAAAAAAGACGTTGATACTTTGGTATTAATTTCAAATAGTAAGTTACTAGAAATTGTTGATAAGAAGACACCTATGAACGAAGCATTCAGCATTGCTGATGATGTTTTGAGACAAGGTGTACAAAGTATTTCTGATTTAATTACATCACCAGGATTCGTTAACTTGGATTTTGCTGATGTTAAGACTGTCATGTCTGACCAAGGTTCAGCTCTTATGGGTATTGGTACAGCAAACGGTGAAAATAGAATTACTGATGCTACAAACAAAGCTATTTCTTCACCATTACTTGAAGTTTCAATTGATGGTGCAAAACAAGTTCTTCTTAACATTACTGGTGGTCCTGACTTGTCATTATTTGAAGCACAAGATGCTGCTCAAATCGTTACAGATCAAGCAACCAAAGATGTTAATATCATTTTTGGTACATCTATTGATGAGACACTTGGTGACCAAGTTAAGGTTACTGTTATTGCTACAGGTGTTGAAACAGAAGGCGCTAAGAAAGAAAATCAAAATCGCCGTCTTAACTTGAACAATCCAAATGCTGTCTTTGATGGACAAGACAGACCAGATAGTAATGATGCTCAAGGACAAACACAACAAACTCAAACAGATACATTTGCTGATTGGGACATTAATCAATCAAATAACAATAATTCAAACAATGTTTCAGGTGAAAAGAGTGATTTTGATATCTTCCAAAAGCCAGAAACAATCGACTTGAGTGATGATGACGATGATTCGACACCACCAATTTTCAAGCGTAGAAAATAATTAACTAGGGAGTTTAACTATGGCATTTGAAAAATTAGGTAACTTTTTTGGCATCAGTGATGACGAAAATTACGATGCCGGTAAACAAGTAGACCAAACAAATAATGAATCAGTTGATTATTCAAACAACGAAAAAGTTGTTTCAATTGATTCCGGCAATAACGCAAAGACTGGTAGCAGCAAAATTGCTATATACCAACCAAGAGTTTATGCTGATGCCAAAGTTGTTGCTAAACAAATTTTAAATAACAAAGCTGTTATCGTTAATTTCAATAACATCAATGATGAACAAGCAAAGAGAATTGTTGACTTCTTAACTGGTACTGTTTTCGCCTTAAACGGTGAAATCAAGCGAGTTGGGGACAAGATTTTCCTTTGCACACCACCTAAGTTTCAAATAGATGGTAGTATTCCTGACATTGGTGAATAATGGAGGAAATTAAATGGGACAAATAATGAATGGATTACCAGTCATTATCGGTGGAATTTTTGGTGTTTACCAATTGTTAATATTTGTTTATTGCATATTAACATTCATTCCATCTGTTTTTAATTCGGCATTCGGTCGAATGATAGCAGGGGTAGTTCAGCCATTTCTAAATTTGATTTCAAGGATCATTCCAACTAGAATCGGTCTGATTGATTTTGCCCCAATTATTGCTTTAGTGTTAGTTCAAGTCTTAGAGAAAGTGATTTTTATGATAATTTAATGAGTGATAAAGTGAAGGTCGATATAAACGGTGGATATTTCCGCCCTGAAGAAAAACCTTTTATCGATAAAATCGGTGATTTATTACTCCGAACACAATCTATGTATATCCCACAATTAACGGATTTTTTAAATCTTCGTGAGCGTGCCATCTTAGATAATTTAGTTAACAAATATGATGATTTATTTGTTCATTACTATGGTGGATACGAGGGAGCAGAAAGGGTCAGGGGCATTATTGCTCCTGATTATTTTGTACCCAAACAATCTGATTTTAAAGAATCGTTGTATGAGATTAGGTATCCGGAGAGATTCGCCAATTTGCATCATGGACAAATATTAGGTTCATTAACTGGATCTGGTATGGATCGTGATCATTTTGGAGATATCATCACCAATGGCAAAAGATGGCAGTTTTTTTGTTTTGATAACTTAGATCAATTTGTCGAAGACCAAGTGGATAAAATTGGTTCGTTCAAAGTTCATTTGGATAAGAAGGATATTCAAAAAGATATAATTATGCCGATTGACGAGTCAGCTGATGAGACAATTAATGTCCAATCACTCAGACTCGATACAATTATTGCGGATGTCTATGATATTTCAAGGACGCAGTCTAAGTCTTTGATTGAACATGGCCGAATACAATTAAATTGGGTTCCAAATCGCAATGCGAGTGCGTTTGTAACTTTGTATGATACTATTAGTGTTAGAGGCTATGGACGTATTAGAATTAATGATATTATGGGCAAATCCAGAAATAATAAATACATAGTTTTTGTAAACATAATCAGAAAATAGTCGGGGGTGTTGTTTGATGGTCTTGTCACCTATCGAAATACATAATAAAGAGTTTGATCGAAAGTTTCGTGGATATGATCGAGAACAAGTTGATGATTTTATGGGTCAAATCGTAAATGATTATGATTTGGCTTTGCAACAAAATGCTCAATTACAAAAAGAATTGAAACAATCACGATCACAATTGAAGTATTTCACAGAAATGAAAGATGCTTTGAATCAATCTATTTTAGTGGCTCAAGATGCTGCTGATAAGGTTAAGGCAAATGCTGAGAAAGAAGCTCAAGTAATCTCTGAAGAGGCACAATCTAAAGCTAGAGATTTATTAGACCAGTCAACAGACAAATCTAATCAGATTCTTGAAGATGCTTCTGACAAAGCCAGACAGGTTACCATTCAAACTGATGATCTGAAAAGTAAAACTAGTTCATTCAGAGCAACTTTGCAAAAGATGTTGCAACAACAACTTGAATACGTTGAAAGCCCTGAATGGAACAAGATGCTTGAACAGACACCCACTGACGACTTGAAACAAAGAATTGGTATGCAGGCTGATGATTCTGACTTGACTAATGATCCTGGGATAAATCAAGGTTCAGTTGACCAGAATTCACAACAAGGTGTTTCAAATCCTGAGCAAGTGGATTATAATGAAAACATTCCAGATAACAAAACGTCAGATTCATATACAATAAACAACGACCAAAATGGTCCTACGTTTAACTTTGACGCTGATAACGGAAACAACTAAAGAAGACAAGTGCAACTCTAAAACATTTCCAGCGAGCTGATGATGGTGTGAGATCAGTAAATTAAGTAGAGATTGTATATCAACTTTTTTAGACAAGATAATAAATTATACCAATAGGTGGTACAGCGAAAGAATTCGTCCTAGTTTGGATGGGTTCTTTTTTTTTTAAAAGGGAGAGTGAAAATATGCGAGTAAAAGACACATTGAACTTGGGAAAAACAAAATTCCCTATGCGTGGAAATCTTCCCAACAAAGAGGCCGAATGGCAAAAGGATTGGGAAGAAAACAAAGTCTATGAAAAAAGACAAAAACTAAACGAAGGTAAACCAACTTTTGAATTATTAGATGGACCTCCATTTGCCAATGGTGACATTCATATGGGGCATGCCTTGAACAAGATTTCTAAGGATATTATTGTTCGTTACAAATCAATGGATGGATATCGTTCACCTTATGTTCCTGGATGGGATACTCATGGTCTTCCAATTGAACAACAACTCGCTAAAAAGGGTGTTAAACGTAAGGAAATCGGTATGGCTGAATACCGTGAAATGTGTAGAAAATTTGCTGAACAAGAAATTGCTAAGCAAATGGCTGGTTTCAAAAGATTAGGTGTTTCAGCTGATTGGGATCACCCATATATTACTTATCAACCAGAATTCGAAAAAGAAGAAGTTAAAGTTTTTGGTGAAATGGTAAATAAGGGTTATATCTATCGTGGTAAAAAACCGGTTTATTGGTCACCCTCATCAGAATCAACTTTAGCTGAAGCTGAAATTGAATATAAAGATATCAAATCGCCATCAATTTTCGTAGCATTTAAAGTTCGCGATGGTAAAGATCTATTGGACAAGGATACATCGTTCATTATTTGGACAACTACTCCTTGGACAATGCCTTCTAACTTGGCTATTTGTGTAAATCCTAAATTCGATTATGCATTAGTTAATGCTGACGGTAAAAAATATGTTGTTGCTGAAGAACGTATTAGTTTCTTAAAAGAAACATTGGGTTGGGAGAACGTTGAAACTTTGAAGACGTTCAAAGGCTCTGAACTAGAAGGATTAAAAGCAACACACCCATTCTATGACAGAGAATCATTATTAATTCTTGGTAATCACGTTACTCTTGATGATGGTACTGGTTTAGTTCATACAGCTCCTGGATTTGGTGCTGATGACTTTGTTGTTGGTATGAAGTATAAGCTACCAATTTTCTCACCAATTGATGAACATGGTTGTTTCACTGACGAGGTTCCAGAATACAAAGGTGTATTTTACGATGACGCCAACAAATTAATTACAAAACGTATGCAAGACAATGGTTCATTGTTGAAGCTTAGTTTCTTCACTCACAGTTATCCACATGACTGGCGTACAAAGAAACCGGTAATATTCCGTGCAACACCACAGTGGTTTGCTTCTATTGATGATTTCAGAGACCAATTGCTTGAAGAACTTGAAAAAGTTAGTTTCATTCCTGATTGGGGTAAGAAACGTCTTTATAATATGATTCGCGACCGTGGCGATTGGGTTATTTCAAGACAACGTGCTTGGGGTGTTCCACTTCCAATTTTCTATGGTGAGAATGGCGAACCAATTATGACCAAAGAAATCATTGATCACGTTGCTGATTTATTCGGTAAGTATGGTTCGGGAATTTGGTTCGAAAAGGATGCGAAAGATCTTCTTCCAGAAGGTTATACAAATCCTAATAGTCCAAATGGTAAATTTACAAAAGAAACAGACATAATGGATGTTTGGTTTGACTCAGGTACAGCTCATGCTGGTGTTGCTAAGTTACGCGACAACTTAACTTTCCCGGCTGACTTAGTTCTTGAAGGTTCTGACCAATATCGTGGATGGTTCAATTCATTACTTATTACTTCAGTTGCTGCCTTTGGTGTTGCTCCTTATAAAGCAATTCTTTCTCAAGGATTCACTCTTGATAAAAATGGTGTCAAAATGAGTAAGTCACTAGGTAATGTTATTGCACCTAGTGATATCGAACGTCAATTTGGTGCTGAAATTATTCGTTTATGGGTAGCTTCGGTAGATGCAAGTTCTGATGTTCAGGTTTCAGTTGATTCATTCAAACAATCTTCTGATTCATATCGTAAAATTCGTAATACAATCAGATTCATGTTAGCCAATACAACAGATTTCGATCCTAAAGAAAATCGCGTGGACTATAAAGATTTACGTCCAGAGGATAAATATATTGTCATGAAATTGAATGACTTAATTGAATCAGTATTGAATGATTATGATAAATTTGATTTTGCTAGTGTTAATAAGTCAGTCTTGAAGTTCCTTACAAATGATTTATCAACATTCTACTTAGATTTTGCTAAAGATGTTGTTTACATTGACCCAGAAGATTCACATTCACGCCGTTCAATGCAAACAGTTATCTATGATTCGGCTGTAGCATTAGCTAAGTTATTGACACCAATTCTTCCTCACACAATGGAACAAGTATGGGAATACTTGAAAGAGCCAGAGGAATACGTACAATTGGCAGAAATGCCTAAGGCAGAAAAACAAGCTGATTTTGATGAAATCAGATCAACTTGGGATACATTTATGAGTTTCAGAGATGATATTCAAAAGTCTCTAGAGGTCGCTCGTGATAACAAAATGATTGGTAAATCACTTGAAGCCAAAGTCACTGTTTATCCAAATGATGACTTGAAAGCTGCTTTAGCAAAAATTGATAGTAACTTGGGACAATTATTAATTGTTTCTCAATTTGAGATTAGTGATCAACCTGCTCCAGCAGATGCAGATCAATATACAGAAGAAAGTGTATTGGTTCAAAAAGCTGAAGGTAAAGTATGTACGAGATGTCGTATGACTAAAACAGATGTTGGTTCTGACTCAAACTTCCCAGACTTCTGTGCAAGATGTGCTAAGATAGTTACTGAACAATATCCACAAACTATAAGCGAAGGCTTTGAAGACTAGGTTAATATATGTTTGAAGGTAAAATTGTCAGATTTAATACATCGCGTGGTTTTGGTTTTATAAATGATGGTCAAAATGATATTTTCTTCTTTGCTGATTCAGTTTTGAATCGTGAAGATCACTATATCCAACCTGATTTAACAGTGGCATTTGAAATTGCCCCCGGCTATAAGGGACCACAAGCTGTAAATATTAGTATAAAAGATGAAGAAAGCGCTGAATAAGCGCTTTTTTTGTTGAGAAAATTTTAAGTAATTACCAGCGATTAAATCGTATGATAAGCTATTTTGCATGTTACAATAAAATGTACGATTTAAAATTTTGGTGAGGTGTGTCTATGCATAAAGAAGATTCGAAATACTATGAAGAAGTTATTGCATCAAAGAGAATGTTTGGTGGCAAAATTTTTAATGTAGATGTCGAACAAGTTGTGCTACCCAATGGCATTCCCGCAATTAGAGAGATTGTCCAACATCACGGTGCAGTCGGGATAATTCCATTTGTTGATGATAAAATGATTTTTGTCAGACAATGGCGTGCTCCACTTGGACAAGAAACTTTGGAAATACCTGCTGGTAAAATTGATGCTGACGAGGGTAGGGATTTACAAGAAGTTGCCTTGCGTGAGATGAATGAGGAGTTGGGCCTGACGACCGATAAGCTAGAAAAGGTTACTGCCTTTTTTGCAAGTCCCGGTTACTCAAATGAAAAAATAACAATTTATTCAGCAAAAAATCTTCAACAAGTTGAGAATAAACGTCCACTGGATAACGATGAATTTTTAAATGTTGAAAAACTAACATTAAATGAAGCTGAAAAGTATGTTGAAGATGGAACTATTTGTGATGGCAAAACAATTTTTGCCGTAACATATTGGAAGTTGCTTAAGGCTAAAGGTGAATAAGATGTTTTCAAGAATAAAAAACTTAATTAATCGCAGTAATGGTCAAGATGATTCCAATACTCAGTCTCAACAACAATATAAGTCAGTAATGACCGAAGAAGATTTACAAAAACAACAAGCAGCAATGGCAAATCAGAAGCGTCAGGAAGTTGAAAGAGAGTATCGAGAACAACATCCTGATCAAATTAAGCAAGAAAATGAATTATCTTTTGAACATAAGACAAATAAATTGAAAAAAAAGCTAAATATTGCGATTATTACAGTATTCGGCTTAATTATTATTGTATTTCTAATTTTATTTTTTATATAAGGAGTATTAACCATGAAAATAGGTGTAATCGTTCCAATGGAACAAGAAATTAAATTATTCAAGGAAAGTATGGAAGCAGTTCAATCTGAAATAATTGCTGGGGTTGAATTTACCCACGGAACTTATGCAGATCACCAAGTAATACTTGCACAAAGTGGTATTGGCAAGGTTCAAGCAGGAATGACTGCAACCATCTTGAATGAAAAATATCAACCAGATCTTATAGTTAACACTGGTTCAGCCGGTGGAATTGGCGAAGAACTTAAAATTGGTGATATCGTAATTTCTGAAAAATTGGCTTATCACGATGTTGATGTTACTCAATCAGGTTATAAAATGGGTCAACTCCCAGGGAGTCCATTGTATTTTGATGCTGATACTTTTTATGTTAATGAAATTAGAATTGCTGCCGAAAAAACCGATTTAAATTATCACGTTGGATTAATTGTGTCCGGAGACCAATTTATTGACGACAAGGCTAAAATTGCTACAATTAAAAAAGATTTTCCAGACGCATTAGCTTCTGAAATGGAAGGTGCTGCAGTGGCTCAAGTTTGTACGCAGTTTAAAACACCTTTTGTAGTAATTCGAGCAATGAGTGATGTTGGCGACGAAAATGCCAATGTCAATTTCGATGAATTTGTGGTTCAAGCCGGTCAAAAATCAGTTCAAATGTTGTTAAATTTCTTAGATCGGGAATAGATTGTAAAGGGGATTTTTAAAGTGGGGTATACGTACCTAGATAATGCTGCCACAACTCCAATGGCCCCGGAGGTAGTTGCGTTGATGCAAGACCAAATGTTAAACAACTTTGGTAATGCATCAGCGACAAATTATTATGGGCGCCAGGCGAGAAGCGTATTAGATGATAGTAGACACACTATTGCTCAAAGTATAAACGCTAAAGACTCTGAAATAGTCTTTACAAGTGGTGGAACAGAAAGTGATAATACAGCAATTATTTCAACTGCATTGTCACGTCAAAGTGAAGGAAAACATATTATTACCGATGCGACTGAACACGAAGCCGTATTGAAACCAATGAAATATTTGGAATCTCTCGGTTTTAATGTTACATACTTGAAACCAAATGAAGATGGAGAAATTTCTGTCGAACAAGTCGAACGGGCTTTGACAGATGATACTATTTTGGTCTCGATAATGTATGGTAATAACGAAGTTGGAGCTTTGAATCCCATTTCAGAAATTGGTGAACTACTAAAAAATCACCAAGCATATTTTCATACGGATGCTGTTCAAGCCTTCGGAACAGAGAATATTGATGTTCACGCAGAAAATATTGATTTAATGTCAACCTCTGCGCACAAGCTAAATGGTCCCAAATTCATTGGTTTCTTATATATAAATGAAAATATTAGTATTCCATCATTCATTAAAGGTGGAGATCAAGAAACTAAACGTCGTGCCGGAACAGAAAATGTTCCTGGTATTGCAGGATTTGCTGAAGCCGTTAAGTTGGCTAATGATGAAGTAAAAAAAGATAAACGAGAAAGATTTTATTCATTTAAACAACAAATCGAAAAAACTTTAAAAGAAAATCAAATCAAATTTGAAATAAATGGTCCTAAAGGTCCACATGCATTGAATCACGTGTTAAACTTGTATATTCCTGGAGTAGATCGAGGGGTATTATTAACTAGACTTGATTTGGAAGGATTCGCCGTTTCTGGTGGGTCTGCTTGTACTGCGGGAAGCCTGGAACCATCACACGTGTTAATTGCAATGTTTGGTAAAGATAGTCCAAAAGTTGCTGATTCAATACGTATTAGTTTTGGGAAAGATAATACGATGGATGAAATCAATTCTTTTACAAAAAAGTTAATTGAAATCATTAGGGACTTGACTAATTAATAAAAAATGAGCAAACTAATTATTGAGAATTTAATAATTAAGGGGACTCTATATTATGCAAAAAAATCAAGCTCAAGTATTAGGCGATACAGACGTATACGAAATTAATCCAGATGTTAAGAGATACTCTCTCTTAGATGCTGGCTTTGTTGAAGGAAGAAATGATCACTTCAAATTGCAAAGACCGATTTCAGGTACTTCTCCATATGATGCTAGATTTTTGTTAAAAATCACTATCTCTGAAGAATATACTCACTTACGTATGGCAATCACTGATAAAAGTGGTTTACACAATTTAAATATTTACAAAGGTAAAGATACAAAGTCGGAAATCGACGATTATAAATTCATGATGAACTTTTTAGAGGAAAAGGACATCTTGATAAAAAAATAAGAGGTTATATTTATGGATAATGCAAAAAAGCGCGTAGTTGTTGGAATGAGTGGAGGAGTTGATTCTTCTGTCAGTGCTCTTTTGTTAAAACAACAAGGTTACGAGGTAATCGGAGTTTTCATGAAGAACTGGGATGACACAGATGATTCAGGTGTATGTACAGCCACTGAAGATTACGAAGATGTTGCCAAGGTAGCAAATAAAATCGGAATTCCATATTATTCTGTTAATTTTGAGAAGGAGTACTGGGATCGAGTATTCCAATATTTCTTATCAGAATATCGTAAGGGTAGAACTCCTAACCCTGATGTTATGTGTAACAAAGAAGTTAAATTCAAGGCATTTTTAGATTACGCAAATCAATTGAATGCTGACTATATCGCAATGGGTCACTACGCTCAAAGCTTTCGTGATGATAATGGTGTTGTTCACTTATTACGTGGTGGAGATGCAAATAAGGACCAAACTTATTTCTTAAGTACTGTTCAACAAGATCAACTACAAAAGGCTTTATTCCCAATTGGGGGAATGCAAAAGTCTGAGGTACGTAGAATTGCTGAAGAGGCTGGACTCTCAACAGCTAAGAAGAAGGACTCAACCGGTGTATGTTTCATTGGTGAGAGAAACTTCAGAAAGTTCCTTGGTGAGTTCTTGCCTGCCCAAGGTGGAACTATGATGACACCTGACGGTGAGGTCAAGGGTAAGCATGCTGGTTTAATGTATTACACAATTGGCCAGAGACAAGGTCTTGGAATCGGTGGAAACGGTAAGTCAAACGAGCCATGGTTCGTAGTTGGTAAGGATATGAGTAAGAATATTCTTTATGTCGATCAAGGGTATGACAATCCTAGATTATATGCCGATCATTTGGAAGCATCTGATCTTTCATTCATTACTGGATTAGATTATGGTGATGAGTTCCACTCAACTGCTAAGTTTAGATATCGTCAACAAGATGTCGGTGTTACTGTTCATGTGTTGGATGATGGTAAGGTCAGTGTTGACTTTGACAACCCAGTACGTGCAATTACACCTGGACAAGAAGTTGTCTTCTATGACGGTGAGGAGTGCCTTGGTGGTGCAACTATTGATGCTGCTTATATGAAGGACAAGATTTTACAATACATTTAATCGAAAATTAATTTTCCAAGAGTCAAGGACTAATATCCTTGGCTTTTTTGGTGTGATTAACTTGAAAAAAGGATACGAAATCTCCATAATTGTAGTATTAAGTTACTAAAGAGGTATTTAGGATGGATTTGTACTTTGTAAGACATGGGAAAACTGAATGGAATTTAGAGGGCAAATATCAAGGTAGTCATGGTGATTCACCGTTATTGCCAGAAAGTATTCATGATATTGGTTTGCTTGCTAAAAGATTATCCCCAATTGATTTTTCTCATGCATATACAAGCCCAATTCCGCGTGCTAAGAAAACAGCAGAGATACTGATAAAAGATTTGCACAAAGACATTCCATTAACAGAAGTAGATGGATTAATGGAATTTAATTTGGGAATTATGGAAGGTAAAAAGTTTGTCGACCTTGAAAAACAAATACCTGATGTCATCCATGCATTCAGATGTGAGCCAGATAAATATGACAGCACAAAAATCAAAGCGGAGTCATTTGAATCGGTAATAAAACGTTCAAATGATGCAGTTAATAAGATTGTAAGTCAAAATGATCCATGTGCATCTATATTACTTGTGAGTCATGGTGCAGCATTGGTTGCAATGATTCAGTCATTGTTGGGTACCAAGATTGCTGATCTCCGTAAAAATGGAGGACTCTCAAATACTAGTTTGACACATCTTAAATATGATGAAGGTGAATACAGCCTTGTCAAATGGAATGAAACAAAATATTTAAACAAGAAGCTTGAGAGCACAGACACTATTTGAGGTAATTTATTTAATGAATGACAAAGAAATAAAACAAAAGAAAATTAAAGAACTAGTTGATAAGTTGAATAATAACAATAAACAACTTGATGTAATTTTAGAATTATCAGCTAATTTGGTTGATGTGGGTGACCTTGAACAAGCAGAAGAATTGCTTACAAGGTCACTTACCTTATTCCCAAATAACCAGGATTTAAAATATAATCTAGGCAATGTTTATTACACTGCAGACAAATTTGATCGTGCTTCAGATATTTTTGACGATTTGATTTCTAGTAATTATGGATCTGTGGCTTATTTCATGAAGGCTAAGACTCTGGATCAACAAGGGAAAAAATCATTAGCAGTTGCTTTTGCTCTTACTGCAGTTGAAAAGGATGCCTCAGACGTGGCAGCAAACGAACTGTTGGCCGATTTACTAATGGCAAATGGGAATTTTAACACAGCAATAGGGTACTACCAAAAAGCGATTGATTTAAAACCAAATGCCAAATTTTTCTTTAATATTGCGATTTGTCAAATGAACTTGGATCAGCCCTATCAAGAGTATCTTGAATTGGCAAAGCAGCAAGACGAAACATATTTTAATGAACACGAGCAAAAGTTAGCAGATTTGCATAAATTTTTGACAAAAAACGGAGGTAGTGATGACTGAAACTCAAGAAAAACAATATTTTGTCGGCACAGTTAAGGCAATCTTTTTTGAAAATCCAGATAATTTATTTAAGATTTTCACTATTAAAATAAAAAAAACGAATACCGATTGGAACGCTACTGATATTGTTATTACTGGAAGTTTTGGTGAAATCTCTGAAGAAGAAGAGTACAAGTTTGAGGGGCATTTAGTTGACCATCCAAAATATGGCAAACAATTTCAGGCTGAGACCTACCATCACAGTCGCCCTAGTGGTCGAAAAGCACTGATTAACTTTTTTGCTGGGGATGAATTTCCTGGTATAGGTAAAAAGACTGCTGAAAAGATTGTCGATAAGCTAGGTGATAATGCTATTGATAAAATAGTGCGAGATCCCAATGCTTTGGATTTTTTAAAGTTAGGTAAGGAGAAGACTAAGAAAGTAGTCGATCAAATTGCGAATAGCAATCAAGCTGAACAAATGCTGTTTGAGTTGAGTAATTTTGGATTCGGAAATACCTTATCAGCACGTATTTATCAAAGATATGGCGGTAAAACTTTAGATATTATCAACGAAGACCCGTATAAATTAGTATTGGAAATCAAAGGGATTGGTTTTAAGAGAGCGGATGAACTGGCAAGACAGCTTGGCATTCCAGAAGATGATCCGCGAAGAATTAAGGGAGCATTGATACAAATAGTATCAGACATTGTTAATGGTTCAGGAGATTCCTATGTAAAAAAGGATTTCTTAATACAAAGAGCTCTCGGCACGCTGCGTTCATACAATACAGGCAATGACTTGCAAGAAAAGATCAATGATTGTTTGAAATCACTGGTTAATGACGGTGCATTAATTGTCGAAGACAATCGAGTGTATGATAAGGATATTTTTGAGAGTGAATGGTCAATCGCCCAGTCAATGAAAATGATTGTTGATTCATATAAGGGTAGTGACTGGAAACAATCTGATTACGACGACGGACTGGCAAAAGTTGAAAAACAATTTAAAGTTCAATATGACGATTCACAACAAAAGGCAATTGAAGCTGCTTTAAGTCATTCTATATTTCTATTAACGGGTGGTCCGGGAACTGGTAAAACGACCATAATTAATGGGATTGTGGCAATGTATGCAAAATTAAATGATGCCACGCTTGACCCTTCTGCAGAAGATTATTCGATTGCTCTTGCTGCACCAACTGGTCGTGCTGCAAAACATATGGGTGAGACTACTGGTTTACCAGCTATGACAATTCATCGTTTACTAGGATTGACAGGGACGGATGATGATGAAACTGCGGAACCAACGCTGGACTGTAAATTGTTGATTATTGATGAGATGTCGATGGTTGATACTCGATTATTCAAGATTCTGATTACATCAGTGCCACCAGGCACTCAAGTCGTGTTAGTGGGTGATAGAGATCAACTTCCATCAGTCGGACCTGGACAAATTTTTGCAGATTTGATTAAAAGTGAGATCTTCCCAACAAGTATTTTGACTGATATTCACCGACAAGATGACAGTTCGACCATTATTCAATTGGCACATGATGTGAATCAAGGTGTTGTAAATCAAGATGTGTTTATTAATAAGTCGGATCGTAGTTTTATTCCGGTTACTAGCCGAAATGTTCCCGAAGTTGTCTCACAAATTGTAAGTAAATCTGGTGAGCGTGGCTTTGACATATCAGATGTTCAAATTTTAGCACCGATGTATCGAGGAACTGCCGGAATTGATAATTTGAATTCGACAATTCAGGACGTTGTCAATCCGATGACACCAAAACGTAAGGAAGTTAGTGTCGGAAATGTCCATTATCGAATTAAGGATAAGGTAGTTTACTTAGTTAATTCACCGGAAGATAACGTTTTTAATGGAGAAATTGGAATTATTGTCGGTATTATTCTTGCCAAAGAAAATACTGATAAAGTTGATAAAATAGTTATTGATTTCGATGGTAATGAGGTTACTTTAGATAGGAAAGATTGGATTTCAAATATTGCGTTGGCATATTGTACGTCCATCCACAAAGCTCAAGGCTCGGAATTTGAAATGGTCATTTTACCATTGGTTAATGAAGAGTCTCGCATGTTAAGACGTAATCTATTGTATACAGCAATTACGCGCTCGAAGAAACTACTAATTATGGTAGGAGATCAATCTGCTTTTCAACAATCAATTCAAGACAAGTCAACTGCCAGAAACACTACTCTTCGTGAACGTTTGAACAATGTATTTAACAAAACAACAGGCGCTAAAAATGAAATTACCAAAAATGATGAAAAACAGGTCGAAGCTGTACCCGACAACGATTATTTAACGCTAGATAAAGTAATGTCGAATGCAATCAATCCAATGATAGGTATGGAGAACATTACACCATTTGATTTTATGAAGAAAGTTAACAACTAAAATAAGAGGCCGTGACATAAGTCACAGCCTCTTATTTATGTTCATTAATGTTAATTGGAATCCAGAATTTATGTTGTATTGATTTAAAGTCAAAATCGAACTCATGTTTATTCAATTCTTCACCATCCATTTGTCCTTGTTCCGATTGATGAATGTTTACCGAGAATTCAGGTTGTTGAATGTACCACACATTTGGATCATTCAAGTGAGAACCGTTTGATAACAGCTTAACGAAAAGTTTTACAAATGTCAGACCGGTAATTTTCCTTACTACTACTAAATCTAACTTATGATCAAACGGTTGTGCTTTGGGGTCAATAGCTATACCACCTCCAAAATATGGATGATTTGTAGCTGTTACTATATAAGCATCATCAAAATGTTTAATCTTATCACCATATTTTACGTCTATTGGAAAGCCTCCCTGAAGCTTGATGACCTTTACTAGACTTGTGACGTAGGCTAGGGTACCCATTTTCAGACTATTGAGTACATCCTTACGTTTTGAATGATTCGTATAATAAACGGCGCTTGCATCAAAGCCCATACCAATGTTATTAACGAAATACTTTTGTTCGCCATTAGTTTGATTGGTTGCTTTAGCAATGTCAATATCTACTGGTTCGTCCATTGCCAACATTCTTTGTAATAGTATTAATGGTTTTTGCTTTTTGATGTTAATTCCACGACTGAAGTCATTACCGGATCCACTTGGAATGTAACCTAAGGCGGTCTCAGGACGGTTTGATACTAAAACACCATTAAGTGATTGGTTAAGTGTACCATCGCCCCCAATAACCAATATACGGCTGTCTGGAGTTTGAGTATTCGACAGTTCTTTAGCTATTCGAACTCCGTCACCATCATGTTGTGTTTTATGTAATTCAAAATTGATATCATTTTTAATTAAGAATTGTTCAATCTTTTTCCAGGTACTTTTTGATTGTCCGTTACCGGCACGTTCATTGAAGATGACCTCGAGTTTTTTTATTTTTCCCATAGGTTTCAGAATCCCCATTCCTATATAAACAAGTTTAACCTATATATTAATAACAAAAACGGTAATATCCAGTCAAGGGATATTACCGTTTTTAAATGCTATTTTAAGCTTATTAAATTGAAGTTGAAATTAACATTGGAAGAATAACTGGATTTCTAGCTGTACGTTTGTATAAGAAATCTTGTAATCCATCGATAATTACACGTTTTAATTGAGCTTCAGTTACTTTGTTTTCTTCATCATCAAATGCATTCTTAATGAGGTGGAAGACACGTTTTTGTGCTTGGTTTATTAATTCACCAGATTCACGCATATAAACAAATCCACGAGATAAAATATCTGGACCCGCTAATACAATGTGTTTCTTGTAATCAATAGTTGCGACAACAACGACCATACCTTCTTCAGATAATAATTGACGATCATGAATAACAACGTTACCAATGTCACCGACACCTTTACCATCAACATAAACATCTCCGGCAGGGAAGTGGCCAGCTCTGTGAGCTGAATCTTTGGTTAGTGCAAGTACATCACCGTTCTCCATCAAGAACGAATTTTCTTGAGGAACTCCACACAATTCTGCAAGTTCGGTATGAATTTTTAACATACGATACTCACCGTGAATTGGCATGAAGAACTTAGGCTTCATTAATCGTAACATTAATTCTTGTTCAGTTTGACCACCATGTCCAGAAGCATGGATGTTGTTGATCTTACCATGAATAACTTCTGCACCAGCTTCAGAAAGTTGGTTAATCAAGTGGTTAACACTGATCGTATTACCAGGAATAGGGTTACTTGAGAAAATAACAGTATCGCCAGGTTGAATACTAATTTGTCTATGTGTCCCATTAGCAATACGACTTAATGCAGCCAATGGTTCACCTTGAGAACCAGTACATAGAATCAATGTTTCGTTTGCTGGTGTGTGGTTTAGTTCATGAGGGTCCATGAGCATTTCATCCGGTATATTTAGATATCCTAATTCACGACCGTTTTCGATTGCTGACTCCATGCTTCGTCCGAACACAGCAATTTTTCTGTGTTGTTGGATAGCAGCATCAACAGCTTGAGAAACACGATAAATATTTGAAGCGAAAGTAGCGAAAATGATTCTTCCTTGAATAGTTTCAAAGATTTGATGAATCGTTAAACCAACTGAACGTTCTGACTTAGAAAAAGTGGGAATCTCAGCATTAGTACTATCAGACATGAGAAGAAGTACTCCTTCTTGTCCAAGTGATGCCATTCTTTGTAAGTTTGGTGCTGGCAAGCCTGCAACAGGTGTCAAATCAAACTTAAAGTCTCCAGTCTCAACAATTATTCCTTCAGGTGTATGGACTGCCACACCTAATGTATCGGGAATTGAGTGAGTTGTTCTGAAGAATGTAACGCTTGTTTTAGGAAATTTGATTACTGAATCTTCACTTAATACATTCAAATTAGTTGATTGTAGTAAGCCATGTTCTTCAAGCTTTCCTTTTATCAATGCACATGCTAAGGGTCCAGCATAAACAGGAATATTAGGTAGTTTTTGTAATAAATAAGGGATACCACCAATGTGGTCTTCGTGACCATGGGTGATGAAAAGACCCTTGATTTTATCTTGATGTTCGACTAAGTAACTATAGTCAGAAATGACGTAGTCAATTCCTAGAAGTTCGTCTTCAGGGAACTTAATACCAGCATCGATGACAATTAACTCATCCTGGTATTCAACTCCGTACATGTTTTTACCGATCTCGCCAAGGCCCCCGATGGCAAAAACGGAAACTTCATTATTCTTAACGTTTTGAGTCATTAACTAAAACTCCGTTAATTTGAAATTAGGACTCTTTTGTTCATATTCAAGGTGCTTTTCATCAAGCTCTTGAATCAATTCGATATCATAATTTGTATTTTTTTCTACAGCTTCACGTACGTCGATGCTTGATTCTGCATCCACATAAATTGAGTGTGTATATTCACGACGGGGGTTATCTTGTTTTGTTTCTTGATATAAAACTTTGTATATCACTATAATTTCTCCTTTTAAGTACATTTAAATAAAGTTATAAACGCTCTTTATTTAAGCATTTTCCAGTCCATTTGGTTGAGCAATCAACAAGTAACATAATTTTAACATATATGAATTTGTAAGTATACTCAAACGCCGTCAATAACTGATTCTACTAAGAAATTACAACTGTACTTGGATCGATTTCGAATGGTTGTTTTTTATCAATTTTATCGTAATAAAGGTGGCCATTTAAGTGGTCAATTTCGTGCTGACAAACAATAGCAGGATAGTCTCTTACACGGAGTGTCTGAGAATTACCTTCAAAATCATCATATTTGATAGTGATTCGGTCGGCACGAGGAACAAATCCAGGGACATCCTTATCAACAGATAAGCATCCTTCACCTTGTTCGAGAGCAGCATTTTGAACTGAATTTCTCACAATAACAGGGTTAATTAAAGTAATCTTCAAAAGTGGCTTGTCAGGATCTTCTTCGTTTGGTACAAGAACTGAAGCCATCATTTCTGAAACGCCAACTTGTGGAGCTGCAAGTCCAACACCAGCACGAAGTTGGTTCTTTTCAGCAAATTCTTCGTTTTGACTATTGACCAAATATTCCATCATGTCTGCTGCTAATTTTTTGTCTTCTTCACTAAGTGGGAATTTGACATCTTGACTGACTTTTCTTAAAACGGGGTCGCCATCACGGACGATATCTTTCATTAAATACATATTTGCCTCCTGAAATCATTGTTATATAAACAGTATCTCTATTATATAGGAACTTACTTATTTTTTTACTAATAAAATATATTTTATTCTAAAACTTTTTATTTAATAAAGTTTGTGAAATATGATAGAGTATCGTTATGTAGCAAATGAAGGCGGTTACATAAAAATATTTAAGTTTGGGAGAGGGATGTATGAATGACTCAAATATCAAGCAAAAAACCACCAAAAAGGAGGAAAAACAGCCAGCCAATGTTCTCGTACAAATAGCAATCTTTGTTGGGGTTCTATTTGTTTCGAATATATTGGCAATGCTGATGCCAAAATCATTTCCAGTTCCAGCACCTGTTTGGGGCTTATTGATTTTGTATTTTCTACTAAGTACCAAAATCGTAAAGCTTCACCAAGTTGAAAAAATGTCGACATTTTTAATTAGTATTATTGGATTTTTATTTGTTCCATCAGGGGTACAACTGTATACCCATTTAAACATCATTCAAGAAGATGGACTAATGCTGATTTTAGCCATTATTATTTCTACTATTGTGTTATTAGTGGTTATCTCATATACAGCTAAATTCTTTATTTTTATCAGTAACAAGATTCGTAATAAAAATAGTGTTGATACTGCTGAACAAAGTGAGGTGGAATAAGTTGCAATTTATTAATAATACCTTTTTTGGAATTCTGGTATCGATAGTTGTATATCTTATTGGTGTTTTTCTATTTAGGAAGACAAAGGGGTTCTTCTTATTTCAACCACTCTTCGTTGGAATGGTGCTTGGGATATTTATCCTATGGACAATTCAACATTTAACTGGTGAGTCTGCACAGACAGTGTACGAGGCATATTGGAACGGAGGAAAAGGAAATTCCATTGGCGCCAACTTTTTGTTTTGGATGTTAGGACCAGCCACGATTGCTTTTGCCGTTCCATTATATAAGAGAAATGATCTGGTAAAAAAATATTGGGTCGAGATATTACTTTCATTAATCGTCGGTCTATTCATTTCGTTTGGAATTATTTATCTAGCTAGTAAAGCTCTTGGTTTGCCAAATCGGGTAATCAGTTCGTTATTGCCAACTGCTGCAACTACAGCAATAGCAATGCCACTTGCACAAGGTATTGGTGGAGAACCCGCAATTACTGCCATGACTTGTATTTTGAACGCAGTTATTATTTTGGCAATCGGAGATCAACTAGTGAAGTGGTTTAAGCTCGACAAAGATCCAATTGGTGTTGGTTTAGGGCTCGGTACCTCTGGAAAAACAGTTGGATCTGCAAAAGCAGTTGAGCTTGGATCTATCCAAGGTGCAATGGCATCGATATCCTTGGTAGTCATTGGCGTAGTAACTGATTTAGTTGTTCCAATATTTGCCAAATGGGTTGGCTTAGTTTAAGAAACCTATTATTATGTAAGTGTATTCAAAATTTGATTTTATGGAGGATTTAAAATGAAACTTATCGATTACGGTGTTAGAGAAGACGAAAGACCATACATTGAAGAATGGTCTAAAGAAAACAATGTTGAAGTTAAAATCGTATCAGATTTATTGAACCCTGAAACCATAGAACAAGCTAAAGGATTTGACGGTGTTGTTGCTTATCAACAATTACCTTATGAACCAGGAATTTTCGACAAGATGAACGAGTTTGGAATCCATGTCTTGTCATTAAGAAACGTTGGTGTCGATAACGTACCGTTTGACGCATTGAAGAAAAACGATATCAAGTTGACCAATGTTCCAAGTTATTCACCAACAGCAATTGCTGAGTACTCAGTTACTGGACTTATGATTTTATTAAGAAGTATGAAGTCGATGATTAGAAAAGTTGATCAACACAATTTCTTGTGGGCACCAGATATTGGTCGTGAACTCAATGAATTGACAGTTGGTGTAGCAGGTACAGGAAGAATTGGCCAAGCTGCTATTAAGATTTATCAAGGATTTGGCGCAAAGGTTATCGCTTTTGATAAGTACCACAACGACAATATTGAAAAACAAGGTTTATATGTGGATACATTAGACCAGCTTCTTAAAGAATCAGATGTAGTTACTTTGCATTTACCAAGTTTGGGTAAGGGCAATACAGTTATCAATAAGGATTCCATCGCTGGAATGAAAGATGGAGCAATTGTAGTCAATACTGGACGTGGTGATTTGATCAATACACAAGATTTATATGATGCAGTTGTTTCTGAAAAATTATCAGGAGCCGTGCTTGATGTTTATGAAAATGAGGTAGGCATTTTCAATTCAGATCGAAGTGGAGAAGTGCTTCAAGATAAATTATTAAGTGATATGATTCACAATCCTAAGATTATTGTTTCTCCTCATATTGCTTTTTACACAACTACTGCCGTAAAGAATATGGCAACTATTTCACTTGATTCAATGGTCGATGAATTGAACAATGGAAAATCTGATAACGAAATTGATTTGAATTAATTATTGAAAATTTGTTACTGAAAAAATCTTGTGTTTTCGTTTAACAATGATAAACTAGAGTTATTGAAAACCCTTACAGAAATTCGTAAGAGTTTGAGCTTTTTATGGAAGGAATGTGAATAATGGCAAATAAATCAGTTGTTGATTTTGAAGCAATTAAGAAAGACTTGGCAGATTTGCCTAAGCCAATTCAGGTTTTGGATGAAAATTCAAATGTAGTGGATCAAGAAACATTTGATTCATTCTCTGATGATGACTTAGTTGAGTTTATGAAGAAAATGGTTTGGGAACGTGCTTTGCACGAACAAACAATGAACTTCTCTCGTCAAGGACGTATGGGATTCTATGCACCTACTGAAGGTGAAGAAGCATCAGAAATGGGTACTGTTTTAGCAATGAAGAAACAAGATTACCTACTTCCTGCTTATCGTGATGTTCCACAACTCATTCAACATGGTGCCACAGTTACTGAAGCGTATCTATGGTCAAGAGGACATGTTCTGGGTAATGAATACGAAGCTAATTCAATGATGCCACAAATCATCATTGGTGCTGCTTATGACGAAGCAGCAGGTGTTGGTCTTGGTATTAAGAAGAACAAAGAAGAAGACACAATTGCATTTACATACACAGGTGATGGTGGTACTTCTCAAGGTGATAGTTATGAAGGAATGAACTTTGCTGGGGCTTTCCAAACACCAACATTGTTCATCGTTCAAAATAACGGATTCGCTATTTCAACTCCAAGAGCTAAACAAACTGCAGCTCCATCATTAGCACAAAAAGCTGTTGCCGCTGGTATTCCTAGTGTCCAAGTTGACGGTATGGATATCCTAGCATGTTATACAGTTGCTAAAGCAGCCCGTGATTATATGGTAGCCGGAAATGGTCCTGTAATGATTGAAACACTTACATATCGTTATGGTGCTCACTCAAGTGCCGGTGATGATCCTAAACGTTACAGAACAGAAGACGAAGTTAAACCTTGGCATGAAAAGGACCCACTCATTCGTTTGAGAAAAGTTCTTGAAGACAAGGGACTTTGGTCAGATGAACAAGAAGAAAAACTTGTTGATGAATATAAAGCATCATTTAAAGATGCAATCAAGGAAGCCGATGAAGCTCCTAAAGACAAAGTTTCTGATATGTTGAAACGTACTTTTGAAATACCAACTCCAGAAATGAGAAAAGAAATTGAAAAATTCGAAGCAAAGGAGTCGAACGAATAATGTCAAAGAAAACCTATATTCAAGCAATCACTGACGCTTTGGATATCCTACTAGAAGATGATCCAAAGACATTGATCTTCGGTGAAGATGTTGGTAAAAATGGTGGTGTATTTAGAACCACTCAAGGTTTGCAAGACAAATATGGTGAAGACCGTGTCTTCGATACTCCTTTAGCTGAATCAGGAATTTTAGGATTAGCAACAGGTCTTGGACTAAAAGGTTTCCGTCCAATTCCAGAAATCCAATTCATGGGATTCTCCTTTGAAGCAATTGATCAAATTGTTGGTCAACAAGCCAGAATGCGTTTCCGTTTCAATGGTAAACAAATTTCACCAGTAACAATCCGTACACCTTATGGTGGTGGTACACATACTGCTGAAATGCACGCTGATAACCTTGAAAACTACTTTACAGGTGCTCCTGGTTTACGTGTTGTTATGCCAAGTAATCCATATGATGCTAAGGGACTATTGATTTCATCAGTTGAAAACAATGATCCAGTCCTATTTATGGAAAACTTGAAGTTATACCGTTCAATGAAAGACGATATTCCTGATGGTAAATATACTGTTCCTTTGGACAAAGCAAACGTTGTTCGTGAAGGTACAGATATCACATTGGTAGCTTATGGTGCTGAAGTAAATGAAGCTAAAAAAGCTGCCGATACTCTTGCAGAAAATAATATTTCAGCAGAAGTTATCGATCTTAGAACTGTTTCACCAATCGATACAGAAACAATCTTCAAATCATTAGAGAAAACACACAAAGTAGTTGTCGTACAAGAAGCCCAAAAGATGGCTGGTGTCGGTGCACAAGTTGCATCAGCAATTGCTGAAGATGCCATTCTTTCTCTTAATGCACCAATTGGTAGAGTCGCTGCTCCAAATAGTGTCTATCCATTTGCTCAAGGTGAAGATTACTGGATTCCTGGTGCAGATGAAATTGTTGAAAAAGCTAACGAGATTCTAAACTACTAATTATTTAAGCATGGAAGGGAAGGTTTCAAACAATGGCCTTTAAATTTAAATTACCTGAATTAGGTGAAGGAATGGCCGAAGGTGAAGTTGCTAGCTGGCTTGTTAAAGAGGGAGATACAGTTAAAGAAGATGATTCTTTAGTTGAAATCCAAAATGATAAATCAGTTGAGGAACTACCTTCACCAGTTTCTGGTACCGTAAAACAAATCGTAGCCCAAGAGGGAGATACTGTTGAAATTGGAGACACATTAATTATTATTGATGATGGCTCTGCTGATACAGGTGACGATGAGGAACCAGCAGCTAAAGAAGAAGCTGCTCCTGCTGCAGATGAAAAAGCTGCACCAGCCGCAGAAAAAGCCGCAGCTCCTGCTGCACCCGCAGCCGAAGCAACTGGCTCAGCAAACGCTAATTACTTAGCAATGCCATCAGTACGTCAATATGCTCGTGACCAAGGTGTTGATTTATCAACAGTTACACCTTCTGGTAAACATGGACAAATTACAAATGCTGATGTTGACGCTGCCAAGAGTGGCGCACCTGCTGCTGGCTCAAGTGCCAAAGCTGCACCTGCAGCTGCTGCAGCACCAATTCAACCATATACTTCAGCTGCTCCAGAACTTGAAACTCGTGAAAAGATGTCAATGACTAGAAAAGCTATTGCTAAGGCAATGCTTAACAGTAAACACACAGCACCTCACGTTACAAGTTTTGATGACGTTGAAGTTTCAGCTTTGATGGCAAACCGTAAGAAGTACAAGCAAATTGCTGCTGATCAAGATATTCACCTTACATTCTTGCCATACATTGTTAAGGCATTAGTTGCTGTAATGAAAGCATATCCTGAATTGAATGCATCAATCGATGATTCAACTGACGAAATTGTTTACAAACATTACTACAACGTTGGTATTGCTACAAATACTGAACATGGACTATACGTTCCAAATATTAAGAACGTTGACTCAAAAGGTATGTTCCAAATTGCTAAGGAAATCACAGAGAACTCACAAGCTGCCTATGACAACAAAGTAAGCTCAGACATGATGACTGGCGGTTCAATTACAATCAGTAACGTTGGTTCAATCGGTGGTGGCTGGTTTACTCCAGTTATCAACTACCCTGAAGTTGCTATTTTAGGTGTTGGTAAGATTGCTAATGAACCATATGTTGACGAGGAAGGCAACATTCAAGTTGGTAAGATGCTTAAATTGTCACTAAGTTATGATCACAGACTTATTGATGGTGCTTTGGCACAAAATGCATTGAACTTGTTGAAGAAACTTCTACATGATCCTGATATGTTGTTAATGGAGGGCTAGTAAGAAAATGGCAGAGAATGTTATAGAAAAAGACACAGTTATTATTGGTTCAGGTCCTGGTGGATATGTTGCAGCTATCCGTGCTGCTGAATATGGCCAATCAGTTACAGTTATTGAAAAATCAGATACAGTCGGTGGTGTATGTCTAAATGTTGGATGTGTTCCTTCAAAGGCACTTATTGCTGCTGGTAACAGATTAAAACAAGACCGTGACTCATCAGTTTATGGAATTACTACAACTGGTGCTGAAATTGATTTTGCAAAAACACAAGAATGGAAGAAAACTAAAGTTGTTGACCGTATGACAAATGGTGTCAACATGCTTCTTAAGAAACACAAAGTTGAAATTATCAACGGTGAAGCATACCTAGACAGTGACACACAACTACGTGTTATGCCTAGTGGCCCACGTCAATTTATGGATAACGGTGGTGGCCAAACTATCAAATTTAAGAATTTGATTTTAGCTACTGGTAGTCGTCCTGTTGAAATTAGAGGATTCAAGTTTAACAAACGTATTATCGATTCAACTGGTGGTTTAAACTTACCAGAAATTCCTAAGGAATTTGTTGTTATCGGTGGTGGATACGTTGGTTCTGAATTAGCTGGTGCTTATGCAGATCTTGGCGCACACGTTACTATTCTTGAAGGTACTGGACAAATTATCCCTAACTTCGAAAAAGATATGGTTTCAATCGTTAAGAAGAGTCTTGAGGCTAAGGGTGTAACAATTATTACCAATGCTATGGCCAAAAAGGCTGATGAAACTGATAACGATGTTACCGTTACTTATGAAGTTGATGGTAAAGAAGCAACTGTTAAGGCAGATTACTGCATGGTTACAGTTGGACGTCGTCCAAATACTGACAACTTTGGTCTTGAAATGACAAATGTTAAGACAACTGATCGTGGACTTATTGAAGTTGACGAACAAGGTCGCACATCTGTTCCAAACATCTATGCTGTTGGTGATATTGTTCCTGGCCCAGCTTTAGCTCACAAGGCATTCTTTGAAGCTAAAGTAGCAGCTGGAGCAATCTCTGGTAAGAACACTGCTAATGACTTTATCGGCGTTCCTGCAGTTTGTTTCACAGACCCTGAACTTGCAAGTGTTGGTCTTACAAAAGATCAAGCTAAAGACAAAGGAATCGAAACAAACGTTGCTAAGTTCCCATTTGCTGGTAATGCGCGTGCTGTTTCATTGGATGAAGCTGAAGGATTTGTAAGATTAGTTTCAGACAAAAAGACAGGTACACTTATTGGTGGTCAGATTGTCGGACCTGGTGCTAGTGAATTAGTTTCTGAATTAAGTTTGGCAATTAATTGTCAACTAAATGCAGAAGATCTTGCATTAACAATTCACCCACACCCAACATTAGGTGAACCAGTACAAGAAGCTGCAGATATCCTTATTGGTTATCCAACACATCTTTAAAATTTATCAAAAGCGATGCAATTGCATCGCTTTTTTTGTATAGTTAAAGAGTAAAAAGAATGGGGGATTTTGACAATGCGAGAGAATTACAGTTATCCACTTGATCCGGAATGGTCAGATGATGACATCGTTGGAGTTATTTCTTTGTACAATGCAGTTGAATCAGTTTATGAGTCAGGTATTTCAAAAGAAAAATTCATGCAAAAGTATCGCGCATTTTGCCAAGTTGTTCCAACTAAAATGGAGCAACGTAAATTCGATAAGGAATTTCAATTAGAATCAGGATATTCAATTTATCAGGCATTTAAACAAAGTCAGTCCACACCAAGTAACGGGAAAGTAAGGCTTCATTATGAAAGAAACAAGTCAAGAAATAGATAGATTTTTAGTAGAACTATTAACTAATGTTGGGAAAAATCTTGAACAAGATGTAACTAAAACTAAGGATGTCGACACAAAATCAGGTCCCAATGATTTAGTGACAAATTTCGATAAGTCAACCGAACGAAACATTGTTGGCATTATCAAACAAAACTACCCAGATGCAACCATTGTTAGTGAAGAGGGCTTTGGTGATGTGGTTAATTCAATGGCTGGACTTGTGTTTTTTGTTGATCCTATTGATGGAACCATGAATTTTGTTAAGTGTCATGACAGCTTTGCCTCAATGGTTGGAGTTTACCTGGATGGGAAACCTTTAGTTGGTGCAATCATTAATGTTATGGAACACCGAATTTATCATGGTGGTCCTGATCTGGGAGTATTTGAAAATAATCATCAATTGGCCCAACCAATAAATTCAACATTAAAAGAGGGCTTAGTAATCATTAGTGGCCCAATGGTTTTAAAAAATTATTTAAATACTCAAGAAGTCGTCCACAAGAGCAGTGGACTAAGAGTACTAGGTTGTGCCGGCATTGTGTTTGAACATCTCCTGAAAGGCAAGGAAGTGCTTTATATGTCATATTTAAAACCCTGGGATCTCGCAGCAGGCCGTGTACTTTGTGAAACACTTGGCTTAAGTGTTGTAGGAGTTGACGGGGAGCCCGTTGATATGCTAAAATCACAAGTCGTAATAGCTGGTACTCAGAAAGTTGTTTCTGAAGTACTAGAGACAGTTAAAAACTCTAAATAAACTGTGAATTACAATCACAGTTTTTTTAATGCAAGAGATTGTTCATTGATGTTATATGGAAGGAAGAAGTAACTTGACTAAAAGAAGAGAAGATATCAGAAATATTGCTATTATTGCCCACGTTGACCACGGTAAAACTACATTGGTTAACGAGATGCTTAAGCAATCAGATACATTAGGGGAGCACTTTCAAATTCAAGATCGTGCCATGGATACTAATGCAATTGAAAAGGAACGTGGTATCACAATCCTTTCAAAGAATACTGCCATTGATTACAAGGGCAAGAAGATCAACATTTTGGATACTCCAGGACACGCCGATTTCGGTGGTGAAGTTGAACGTATCATGAAAATGGTTGATGGTGTTTTATTAGTTGTTGATGCATATGAAGGAACAATGCCACAAACACGTTTTGTTTTGAAAAAAGCGCTTGAACAACATTTAACACCTATCGTTGTTATTAACAAAATTGATAGACCAGGTGCTCGTCCTGAAGAAGTTGTTGATGAAGTTCTTGAATTATTCATCGAATTAGGTGCTGATGATTCACAACTAGAATTCCCAGTTATCTATGCTTCAGCTATTAACGGAACATCAAGTTACGATTCTGATCCTGCTGCACAAGAACATACTATGGTTCCATTGTTTGATACTATCCTTAAGACAATTCCTGCTCCTATTGATAATTCAGACGAACCACTACAATTCCAAGTTGCCCTACTAGATTACAACGATTATGTTGGTCGTATTGGTATTGGTCGTGTATTCCGTGGAAAGATCAAGATTGGTGATAGTGTTACAGTTATGAAACTCGATGGTTCTACGAAGAACTTCCGAGTTACTAAGATCTTTGGATTCATGGGACTAGACCGTGTTGAAGTTCAAGAAGCAAAAGCCGGTGACTTAATTGCTGTTTCCGGTATGGAAGATATTTATGTTGGTGAAACTGTTACACCAGTTGACCACCAAGAAGCTTTACCATTATTGCGTATTGATGAACCAACACTCCAAATGACTTTCTTACAAAACAACTCACCATTCGCAGGTCGCGAAGGTTCAGAAGTTACTGCTAGAAAGATTGACGAACGTTTAAGAAGACAATTACATACTGATGTTTCACTTAAAGTTGAAGACACTGATCAAGCAGGTGCTTGGATGGTTTCTGGACGTGGTGAACTTCACTTGTCAATTCTTGTTGAAGAAATGAGACGTGAAGGCTTTGAATTACAACTTTCTCGTCCAGAAGTTATCTACAAGAATATTGATGGTGTAAATAGTGAACCATTTGAGGAAGTTACAATTGATACACCTGACCAATATGTTGGTTCAGTTATCGATGCAATGTCACAAAGAAAAGGTGACATGAAGAACATGGAAAGTACTGGTAATGGTCAAACACGTTTGATTTTCTCAGCACCTTCTCGTGGATTGATTGGATTCTCAACTGAATTCTTATCAATGACTGGTGGTTATGGAATCATGAACCACACATTTGAAGAATACAAGCCAGTTGTTAAAAATTGGGAACCAGGTAGAAGAACTGGTGCTTTGGTTTCAATTAACCAAGGTCCATCAACTACTTATAGTTTGCAATCAGTTGAAGATCGTGGACAATTATTTATCGGTGCCGGTGTCGATGTATATGAAGGAATGATCGTTGGTGAAAGTAGTCGTGATCAAGATATCGCCGTTACTGTTACTAAGGGTAAGAACCTTACTAATACTCGTGCTTCTGGTAAAGATCATGCTGCTGCGATCAAGACTCCTAAGGCTATGTCACTAGAACAATCAATCGAATTCTTAAATGATGATGAACTTTGTGAAGTAACACCTAAGAATGTTCGTTTACGTAAAAAGATTCTTGATACAAACGAACGTAAGAAGTATGACAAGCAACGTAAAATGTCTAAAAAAGCTTAATTTTAAATAAATCAGAGTCGAAACATTGTTTCGACTCTTTTTTTTATAAGCTCCTTAGGTAGTAACCGGAAATTAATTGGTGGTATAATCTTATTATTAGATTTTGGGAGTTTAAATGTGAAAAAATTAAAGCTGATTGACCTATGGATCGTCATTCCGTTTGTCATTTTGTTGGGAATTGGTATCGTAATGGTTTATTCGGCCAGTTTTTATAACAATATGGTGAATGGCGGTAGTACAACTCAATATTTAGTCAAACAAGCTCTGTATGCAACTGTAGGGTTAGTTTTTTGTTTCTTTGTTTATATGCTGAAAGTGAACGTTCTCAAAAGTAGGGGTGTATTACTTCTGCTTGGTTTCGTTACGTGGGCATCATTATTCGTTTTAGTAGTCAAAGGGTTGGTTAACCCAGCCAGTAAGATTAATGGTGCTTCGGCTTGGATTAATTTAGGAGTTATAAATTTTCAGCCACTAGAGTTAGCTAAATTAGTGTTTGTATTATATTTAGCTTTGATATTATCAAATAAGCAAGATCGATTAATGGATTTACGCTTTACAGATTTGGTGAAAGATAATTTAGCACAAATATTTTTCTTAGGTACCGTTATTGCCATGGTTATTGTTCAGCCTGATATTGGTGGTGCCATGATTTTAACCATTATTAGCTTAGTACTAATTTCTGCTTCAACGATTCCGTCAAAAATAATTATTACGTTAGATGGGTCATTAATAGCTATTCTTGCTGCAGTTATGACATTTTTGTTTACGGTTAGACCATCATTCTTTGTCAATAGTTATCAATATCAAAGATTTTTGGCCATGGCCCATCCCTTTGAGCTTGAACGAAAAGCTGGAGCACAAATCGTTAATTCTTACTATGCAATTAGTAACGGTGGTATTTTTGGAGTTGGCTTGGGTAATAGTATTCAAAAACGTGGATATTTGCCTGAACCACATACTGATTTTATCCTAGCTATTATTAGTGAGGAATTAGGTATTGTGGGAGTAATAATTGTCTTGGGACTGCTGGCAGTAATTGTCTTTAGGATATTATTAGTAGGACTAAGATCAAAGAATAGATATATGTCTTTAGTGTTGTATGGTATTGCTACAATGTTGATGACACAAATATTTTTAAATGTTGGTGGATTGCTTGGCTATATTCCACTAACTGGTGTTACTTTGCCGTTTATTAGTTATGGTGGTTCTAGTATGATAGTCTTATCGATTGCGCTGGGAATAGCACTAAACCTTGAAGCAACAAACAAGTTTGATTCTGAAAAATTAAGGTGATTCAATGTTCAAAAAAACTGAGCGTCAGGCAATGTATGTCTGGCTGTATTCAATGAAATGGAAACGCAAATTGCAACATTATGGAACGATTTATTATAGTTCTCCAAAAATGAAATATGTCATGCTTTATGTTAATTCAAGCAGGCTGGCTGAAGTTCAAAAAGAACTTCTTACCAAAAAATACGTAAAACGAATTTCACTAGCTCACCGTAAAGAGCTAGATGAACACTATGTTTTAAAAACCCCAGAGGATAAAACTGAGGAGGAATAATGAAAGTAATTTCAGGTTCATTTCGAGGCTTAAATTTAAAGCCAGTTCCAGGGAAAAACACTAGACCAACGTCTGGTAAGGTTAAAGAAGCAATGTTTAGCATGATTACGCCATATTTTACTGATGGCAACGTGTTAGACCTATTTGCCGGAACGGGATCTTTAGGTATTGAAGCAGTATCGCGCGGTTATCAAAAATCATATTTAGTGGACAAAGCATACAAGGCAATTGCCACTATCAATGAGAATGTTGAGAAGACCCATCATGAGGAACAATTTGAGGTAATCAAATCAGCAGCAACAGAGGCACTGAAAATTTTCCAAGAAAAAGACGTTAAGTTTGATTTGGTTTTTCTGGATCCACCGTATAGGATGAAAATTACTGAGAATCTTATTCAGGATATGGTTGATTTTAATTTATTGAGTTCTGATGCCATCATTGTGGATGAAACTGATTACGAAGTTAATATTTCAAATATCGAAACAATCACATTATTGAAAAAGAAGGATTACAAAGATACGAAAGTTGCTTTGTATCAATTTGGAGGTAACTAATGTCAGAAAAAATTGGACTTTATGCGGGAAGCTTTGACCCAATCACTAATGGTCATGTCGATATCATCAGACGTGCTTCTAAATTGTTCGATAAACTAATAGTTGCTCCAATGACCAATACATCAAAAAAATACCTTTTTACTTATGACGAGAAGAAAACTTTTATTGAGGAAGAAATAAAAGATTTACCAAACGTAAAAGTGGTAAATGGTAAAGATGAGCTTACTATCAAACTAGCAAAACGTTATGGAGCTACTTTCTTGGTTAGGTCGATGAGAAATGCTGACGATTTCGGCTATGAGTCAGGAGTGTCCTCAATTAATAAAGCTTTGGATGATGATATTGAAACTATCTTTTTAATTTCCGATACTAAATACAGCACCATTTCGTCGTCAATGATCAAGGAAGTTGCAAAGTTTAACGGTGACATTACTAAGTTTGTTCCAAAACATGTTGCCACAGAGTTAACAAAACGATTGCAGAAGGGAAATAGATCTCTTGAAATTTAATAAATCAAGAAATAAAATTCTTGGCGCTATATTTATTTTTGCGATTGTCGTCTTATTCTTTTTCTTTCAAACTAATTATTATTTGGAAGTTCCTGGAAGTGCCGAACCAACTTCACAATTTGTTAAAGTTGATGGGAAGCACGATAAGAAGAAAGGCAATTTGCTTTTGACAACAGTGGGAATTGTTCGAGCCACCCCATTTTTATTAGTTAAATCAATGGAAAATGATTTCGAGACGATTTATCCTCAAGAAGAGCTGATGGGTAATGAAACATCCGCTCAATATAATCAAGTTCAACAATACTACATGAAGTCAGCCACTAATAATGCAGTTCAAGCTGCTTATACAAAGGCTCATAAACCTTTTAACAAGGTCTATAAAGGTGTTTATGTAATGGATATTACTAGTAACTCTGACTTTAAAGGAAAGCTTGAAGTCGGAGATACAATAAATTCAATTAATGGATACAAGTTTAAAAGTTCTAATGAGTTTATAAATTATGTTCGTAAGCAAAATAAAAAATCCAAGGTTTCAATTAGTCTTGATCGTAACGGCAGAAAATTAAATGTTTCTGGAGGTTTGGTCAAGCTAAAGGAGACTAAACACTATGGTTTAGGAATTACTTTAACTGATGATTCAGTGGCTAAAGGCGTTCCACCTACAACTATAAATGCCGGAGAAATCGGTGGTCCATCAGCAGGATTAATGTTTACTCTTCAAGTGTATTCTCAAATTGCTAATAAAAATTTGAAGCAAGGTAGAACTGTTGCTGGAACTGGGACTATCAGTCCTGATGGAACAGTTGGCCCAATTGGAGGAATTGACAAGAAGGTATTTATAGCCTCTGCTGAAGGTGCAACAATTTTCTTCGCACCTGATGATCCAGTTACCAAGGAAATTAAGAAATATGATCCTGATTATGTAAATAATTATCATCTCGCTAAACAAGCTGCAAAGAAAATTAATACTAAGATGAAAATTGTACCAGTTAAGAAATTGGATGATGCAATCAACTATCTTGAAAAATAAAACACGTTTTAATGTTTTTACACATTAGAACGTGTTTTTTTTGCGTAATTATATGTTGAGGTGATATTAATGGAAAGAATTATTGAAAAAATTAAGGATTATAAAATAATATTGATTTTAATTTCGGGAGTTTTAGTGGGCTATATTGCAGTTCACTCTTTGATTCCTGCTCGTAGTAGCAATCCAAGCACTGCTCAAGTAATAAAACCACAAGCATCAGAAAAGAAATCTAATGAGCACAAAGAGGTGTCCAGTCCCAAGAAAGGAGGATTTGTGGATATTCAAGGGGCAGTTAAGAATCCGGGAGTGTATGCTGTACAACCCAATTCGATTGTGAGGGATGCAATTGCAAAAGCAGGAGGAATAACCGCCAATGCTGAAGTAAAACAAATTAATCAAGCACAAAAGGTTACTGATTCAATGCAAATTTATGTCCCATTTCAAGGTGAAAAACCATCTGTAGCTAGTTCATCTCTATCATCAAGTATGTCTGGTAAGGAGAAGCAGAAGGTAAATATTAATACCGCTTCTCCAGATGATTTTAAGGATGTATCAGGAATCGGTCCGAAAAAAGCAGAGAAAATTATTGATTTCAGGGAAAAGAATGGGAATTTTGAAAAGTTAGAAGATTTGACAAAAGTCAGTGGTATAGGCGCAAAAACTATTGATTCGTTGCGTGACTCATTAACTGTCTGATGCAGAATAACTGGATATTCATCGCTTTAGAAACAGTTACACTTTCATTTTTATTTTTCACAAAGCAACCTTTATTATCGTTGAGTATCTGTATTTATGTTTTTGTTCGGGTGATTTGTTTAAAAAAGTGGCGATTACTCGCATATTTGTCCATATTTACAGCTTTATTTGCACTACTATTTTTGAATGTTCGTAATCATTTAGATCATCCAAATCAAGTAAATAATGTTAATCAAACGATTTTTTACCCGGATAAAATAAAGGTAAATGGTGATTTATTGAGTGGTGAAGTTGTTGAAGGTGATACATCAATTAGATTTTTGTACAAAATACCAAATGAATCTGAGAAAAAGTTTTGGCAAAAGTTAAATACCGAAGTATTGGGTAAAATCAAAATTAAAGATATTAAAGAGATTGATGGTCCGAGAAATCCGGGAGAATTTGACTTCAAAACATTTTCTAATCATCACGGTGTTTTTTATACTGCAACAATAGACAAAATTTATCAGTTGCAACAATTCCATCCGACGTCGATTACGGAGAATATTTCACATGCAAGAATCCAATTCATTTCGTATTTGTCTAGTCTTCCAAAATGGTTAAAGATTCATGCTCAAAGTTTATTAGTAGGCTACTCACGAACTGACGAGAGCGATTTGTTTAAAACATTAAGTGTGCTTGGTGTCATTCATTTATTCAGCTTATCTGGGCTACATGTGCTGATACTGGTAATAATTTTTAAAAAGCTATTTTCAGTTCTAAGGATTACCAGTGAGGCAGCAGATTGGTTATTATTGCTAACACTTCCCGTATATGGAATATTTGTTGGTCTAAAAACAGGTATCACACGTGCAATTATTCTTACACTAGTTTCAATAGTCCTGAAAAAATTTGGGTTCAAGATGAGTTCTCTGGATGTTTTCAGCATAACTGTACTAATTTGTCTTTTGATAAACCCCTTTGCATTAGTGGAAATGGGAGGTCAGTTAAGCTTTATACTTTCCGGTGCACTTTTATATTTGTCCAAATCTAACTTGCTAGTCTCAACGTTTAAGATGAATTTATTGAGTTTACCAATAATTTGTTTTTATACATTCCAATTCAGTTGGTTGGTTTTACTAATGAATATTATTTTTGTGCCAATATTTATGTATCTTATATTGCCCACAGCAATAATTTCGGCGATTATTCCAAATAATATTGGAATTTTCGGAGAAAAACTGAATGGGTTGTTTGATTTAATTTATTCGTTCATGAACCAGATTGCTAAAGATGATAGGTTTAACTTTGTAGTTGGCAAAATCCCTGTACTTATCGTGCTTGTCTTAGTAATTTTGGCACTCTTTAATATCGAGAATAAACTAGTGTTGAACGAATTCGTTAATTATTTCATGATATTGTTAATTGCATCAATCATGTATGTAAAGTTTCCTATCTTCGGAACAGTTTCAATTATTGACGTTGGGCAAGGGGATAGTATTCTTATTACAACACCATTTAATCGAAAATCGATTTTAGTAGATACTGCTGGTAAGCTTGATTTTCCCGTCAAACCTTGGCAAGAAAAGAAAGTCACAAATCAAGTGGAGAAATCTACAATTCCATATTTGAAATATTTAGGTGTTTCAAAATTAAATATAGTAATGCTTTCCCACAAAGATGTAGATCATATTGGAAATCTCTATACACTTTTACAAAGCTTTCCAGTAGATGAAGTTCGATTTGGTTCTGGATTAGAACAAAACGCCCGAATTAAGCGCACAATACATAATAATTTCAATGTTAAATTTACTTCTGTAAAACGTGGAGATAAGTTTAATTTTGGGAGTAGTACCTGGGAGGTTCTTTGGCCAAAGCAAAGAAGCGTTGGGGAAAATGGTGATTCCTTAACTTTGTTGGCTACAATGGGTAAGTATAAATGGCTATTCACTGGCGATTTAGATATTGAAAATGAAGAAAAAATTTTAAAACTTGGTACTTTTCACGCCGATTATTTAAAAGCAGGTCATCATGGTTCAAAGACATCGACTGGATCAAATTGGCTAAAAGCAGTCAATCCAAAGCTGGCCTTAATCTCTGCTGGAATAAATAATCGTTATGGCCATCCAAATAAAGAGACCATTCAACGCCTAGACGACCAACATGTCGCACATTTAAATACTGCTGAGTATGGTATGATTACTTGGTATTATTATCCATTTAACCAATCAGAAGGTTTAAACACATTTGTAAGGGTGAAGTAATTGAAGCTAGCTGAATTAAAGAAGAATCTAAAAAACAACCAGGTTGATAATGTATATTTTGTAACTGGACAAGAAACCGCATTTATTAGTGAGATACAAAAATTATTTAAACAGCTGTTAACTTCTGAAGAAGCTGAAATGAACTTTTCAAGCTTTGACTTAGAGGATGTATCTTTGGAAGATATGATAGGTGAGGCAATATCTGCGCCTTTCTTTGGTGAACGAAGACTTGTCTTTGCGGAACATCCATATTTTGTGACGGCTGAAAAAATCAAACATAGTATTGATCAAAATACAGATTTGCTTGTCGATTATATTAAAAACCCTGCACCAACGACGGTATTAGTGATATTTGCTACATACGAGAAATTGGATTCCCGTAAGAAAATTAATAAACAATTGAAAAAAGTTGCAACAAATGTTGATGCAGGAAAACTGGATAGTCATTTGTTAGCTAAGACCTTAGGACAAGATCTATCACAGGATGGTTTTCAAATAGATCAACAGGCTCTAGAATTACTAGTGACTAAAACTAAAGGAAGCTATTCTGAAGCATTGAATCAATTGGGTAAGCTTAAACTTTATGCGATGAATTCTAAAATCATTGACGTTAAAGCGGTTAATGAACTCGTACCGCAAAGTTTAGATGATAATGTTTTTGAACTGATGAATCAGATACTGCGCAAAAATGTATTGCAGGCAGAAGACTTGTATCACCAATTTCTGTTGCAAAAAATTGATCCAATTTTATTAACTGCTATTTTAACGTCGCAATTAAGATTGTTAATACAGACTAAAATTTTAAGTAATAAAGGATTAGGTGAGGCGACTATCGCTAAACAATTAAAAGTCCATCCTTATCGTGTCAAACTATCTCTTCAGCAATCTAGAAATTTAAAAATGGATAATTTGTCCAAAATGTTTCAAGATATTGTCGATTTGGACTATCAAGTTAAATCGGGCCAGGGTGACAAAGAATTACTTTTTGATTTATTCATAGCAAAATTTGCATAAAAAAGGCCATCTACTAGTAATTTCCGGTAGATGGCAATTTTTTTGGTAAAAAAAATAAGCAACAATTAGTTGCTTAGGATTTATTATGCGTTAACTTTTTTTGAAAGTCGTGACTTGTCACGAGCTGCTTTGTTTGCTTTGATTAAGCCTTTTGACTTAGCCATGTCAATTGCACGTGCAGCTGTTCTGTACATTTCTTCTTTGTTATCACCGTCATTAGCAACAACTGTTTCGAAGTTCTTGATTGCAGAACGCATAGCACTTCTTTGAGCGTTGTTGCGAAGGTTAGCTTTTTCGGCAGTCTTTACACGTTTGATAGCTGATTTAATTTGTGGCATTGATTTCACCTCCGAGTATCTTTTGTTATAAACACAATACGTGTATTATACCTAAGGTAGAGTTCCATTGCAATGACTAGTTATAAAAAAATCTTCACTTGAAAAAAATTCATGAATATAGTAATGTTAATAGCTGTGTTAACCATTACTCTGTTAGGCGAGTCACCAACGTTTTGCATAGTATGGCTAAATCTTATAGGAAAAGGTGAAAAAGCATGGCTATTTCAAAAGAACAAAAGAACGAAATCATCAAAAAGTACGCACGTAAAGATGGAGATACAGGTTCTCCAGAAGTTCAAGTTGCTGTTTTAACTTATGACATCAACGCATTGAACGATCACTTGAAAGTAAACAAGAAAGACCACCATTCATATGTTGGTCTATTGAAGAAAATTGGTCACCGTCGTAACTTGCTATCATACCTTAGAGGTAAAGATGTTCAACGTTACCGTGAACTTATCAAGTCATTAGGTCTACGTCGTTAATATATTGATTATTCAAGGAGGTTCCCATTGGGAATCTCCTTTTTTTATTATATTTTTATTGTACTTTACAATGTGATAAAATGTTAAACAGGTATAGCTCAAGTAGTCTAAATGACTTAAAAAAACGCAATGAAAATTGTGATCTATGCTATTTTTATGAAATGAGAGATGAAAAAATGAGTCAAAAAATTAAAATAATGATTCTCAGTGGTGTACGAGAAACTGGTAAAAACATGTATGCTGTTGAAGTTAACGACGAGATTTATATTCTAGATATTGGATTGCAATACCCTGATAATGATTTATATGGAATTGATGTTGTCGTTCCTGACATGACTTATATCAAAGACAATATTGATAAGGTGGTCGGTATTTTCTTAACACACGGTCACGCAGATGCAATTGGAGCACTTCCATACTTGGTAGGGGATTACGATATTCCTGTATTTGGTGCCAAAATGACTATTGAATTAGCGAAAATTGTTTGTTCAAACGATCGTCGCAGCAAGAAATTCGATAATTTCCATGTTATTGATGAGAAAACTGCAATTGATTTCAATGAAGCAACCGTTTCATTCTTCAAGACAACTCACTCTGTTCCCGATTCACTTGGTGTTGTGGTGAAAACTCAAGAAGGAGAAATTGTCTACACAGGTGATTTCAAATTTGATCAGGCTGCTTTGCCATTATACAAAACTGATTTAGGTAGAATTGCTGAAATAGGTAATGACAACGTTATTGCCTTATTAAGTGATTCTGCGAATGCTGAGTCACCATTTGAAAACTCAAATGAAACGGATATTTATGATTATATTCTCGATACATTTAGTTATCACAATGGTCGTATTATTGTTGCTCAGGTTGCTTCAAATATCCAACGTATGCAACAAATTCTTGATGCTGCAGACAAAACTGATAGAAAAGTTTATCTGTCAGGAATGGATGCTGAAAAGATTCTTAAAACAGCCATGAGACTTGGTTATCTTGAAGTTAAAAATAAGGAACTTATTGTTGATAGTAAAGGTTTAGAAAAAGTCGACAAGAAAGATTTAGTCGTTATTGAGACTGGTAAGATGGGAGAACCTATCAAACTTCTTCAAAAGATGGCAAATCCTGCCGCAAAGACTAAGTTCAATATTGAGAAGGGTGATTTAGTATTTATTGCTACTACACCTTCACATTCATTGGATACTACCTTCGCAAAAACTAGAGATATGATTTACCGTACAGACGCTGAGGTAAAAGCACTTGGAGATGATATGCATCCATCAGGTAATGCCAATAAAGCAGACCTCCAGTTGATGATTAATCTATTGAAACCTAACAATATAATTCCAGTTCAAGGTGAGTATCGTTTGCTTGATGCTCATGCAAAAATTGCCCACGAAACTGGCTTGCCATATCAAAACATTTTCTTAACTAAAAAAGGTGATGTTTTAAATTATGAAAATGGTCAATTTTATATTGGACAAGGCATTGATGCCGGAGATACTATGATTGATGGTATTGGCGTTGGTGATATAGGAAGCATCGTCCTACGTGACCGTGAATTGTTGGCAGATGATGGTGTATTTATCGCTGTAGCAACAATTGACCGTAAGAAGAAGAAAGTCGTTGCTAAGCCTAAAATCACTGCTAGAGGTTTCGTATACATGAGAACAAGTCGTGATCTTCTTAGCGAAAGTTCAGATTTGATTGTTAATGAAATCACTGATTATCTGACAAACAGTAAGGATTTTGATTGGTCTGATTTAAAACAAGGAGTTCGTGAGAAATTGAATCACTTCTTATATGAACAAACAAATCGTCACCCAGTCATTCTTCCAGTGATTATGGAAGTTAATCAAAACAGACATCGCAAAGCAAAGAAATAGACCGTCATTGGCGGTCTTTTATTATAACGAGGTAGATAATGGACGATTCAGATAATCTAAAAAAGATTTTAGAGCAGGCTGATGACGCATTTGATAAGGGAAATTGGGAAGAGGCTGTAGACTATTATTCGCAAGCATACAGTATTAAACAGTCTTTTTCGATCAACCAAGGGTTAGCTGCTGCATTACTAAACCAAAAGAATGCTGATCAAGCCGAATCAGTTATTTTGGACTACTTTAATTATTATTTGAGTGATCCTGAAGCAGCCAAATTAGCTGTTGATATTGTTGTTGAGAACAATGATTATCTATTGGCTAATCAAATGATTCATTTTTACGATGAAAACAAATTATCGACCATTAAAGGCAGTTTTGTAGACGAATTCAAGGCTAGAGTAAAACTATCTGAGGAACGTCACAGTCGATCATTTAAGCCTAGGATGGCCGTCATAACAGGTAAAATAAACTCTATTGTAACTATGAATGTTGTTGATCAAATTCAATTGATTCGCAGTTTGAGGGAGTTTGATAAGGACAATTATTTAAGTTGTGTCAAATTGTTGCTTCTAAATCCACTTTTACACCCTTTATTGAAAAGTGAGGTTCTTGAAAACATATTTAAGCTCGGTGTTGATGAAACGGTTAATATTTCATTTTATGGTGAAACAAAAACTTGTAATCCATCAAGGCTAAAGCCAATTATGTCGACAGACGTCTATTTGGCAATGTGTGATGAGCTTGAAAAGATTCTTATGAATAGTGAAAATGAAGTACAAGTTGAAAATCTTAGAAGTGAACTATCGCTATATGCAGCAATGGTTTATCCATTTGGGGCAGAAATAATTAAAAAGCCTTCACTATGGACAAAAGTGTTTCTGTTGCGGTATGGTTTATTGGACGAATCGCAAGTGGGAGATAGTTCGGAACGCAAGGATGTTGAGAACTGGATCAAGCGTTTTGATTCGTTAATCAACTCTTTTCAGCAATAAATTAGAGTTTTTTTGCAAAAGGGTGTTTACAATTCAAATAACGCCCAGTATAATCCAAAGAGTATATTTTTAGTTGGTGATTTGAGCTGAATACCTTTGCTTTCACCTCTGAAAGTAGTATAATTTTTCAGTAAAGAGCCGTCTAGAGAACATTTTCTTTGGATAATCTTATGAAATGAAATTTTAGGAGGATTCTTTGTAATGGCAGAAAAAGAACATTATGAGAGAACAAAGCCCCATGTAAATATTGGGACAATTGGTCACGTTGACCACGGTAAGACTACACTTACAGCCGCAATTACAAAGGTTTTGGCTGACAAAGGTTTAGCTAAAGCTGAGGATTACGCTGATATTGATAAGGCCCCAGAAGAAAAAGAACGTGGGATTACTATCAACACAGCTCACGTTGAGTATGAAACTGAAAAGCGTCACTATGCACATATTGATGCTCCAGGACATGCTGATTACGTTAAAAATATGATCACTGGTGCTGCTCAAATGGATGGTGCCATCCTTGTTGTTGCTGCAACAGATGGTCCTATGCCACAAACACGTGAACACATTTTGCTTGCTCGCCAAGTTGGTGTTGAATACATCGTTGTTTTCTTGAACAAGACTGATCTTGTTGATGATGACGAACTTGTTGACTTAGTTGAAATGGAAGTTCGTGAATTACTTTCAGAATACGATTACCCTGGGGATGACATTCCTGTTGTCCGTGGTTCAGCTTTGAAAGCACTTGAAGGTGACCCAGAGGAAATCAAGCATGTTGAAGAACTTCTTGATATCGTTGATGAATATATCCCAACACCTAAACGTGAAACAGACAAACCATTTATGATGCCTGTTGAAGATGTATTTACAATTACTGGACGTGGAACTGTTGCTTCTGGTCGTATCGACCGTGGTGAAGTTAAAGTCGGTGATGAAATCGAAATCGTTGGTTTGAAGCCAGAAGTTGAAAAATCAACTGTTACTGGACTTGAAATGTTCCGTAAGACATTGGATCTTGGTGAAGCCGGAGATAACGTTGGTGTTCTTCTTCGTGGTATTAACCGTGATCAAGTTGAACGTGGACAAGTTCTTGCAAAACCAGGTTCAATCAAGACTCACACTAAGTTTAAGGGTGAAGTTTATATCATGACTAAAGAAGAAGGTGGACGTCATACTCCATTCTTCTCAAACTATCGTCCTCAATTCTACTTCCATACTACTGATGTTACTGGTGTTATTGAATTGCCAGACGGTGTAGAAATGGTTATGCCTGGTGACCAAGTTACTTTTGAAGTTGACTTGATTGCTCCAGTTGCCATTGAAAATGGAACAAGATTTACTGTTCGTGAAGGTGGACGTACTGTTGGCGCTGGTGTTGTTACTGACATAATGGACTAATTTGTTACTAAATTAGAACGAATTAAAAAGTCGAGACTTTGGTCTCGATTTTTTTTGTGGTAAAATACTCTAAAACACGAATAAATTGTACGAAACATTTACAATAGAGCCTTTTTAAGGTAATATTACAAAGTATGAGATCGTGAAATACCGGAGGGATAAAATGTCTGCTAAGGCTAAATTTACTAAAAAAGAAAAAAATACAGGTGAATTAAAATTTGAAATTGATCAAGACACAATTAAGCAAGGTCTAGACACTGCTTTTAACCGTGTTAAGAAAAACTTGAACGTTCCTGGATTTAGAAAGGGAAAAGTTCCACGTCAAATTTTCAATCGTATGTACGGTGAAGAAGCACTTTATGAAGATGCATTGAACAGTGTATTGCCAGCTGCATACCAAAATGCTATTGACGATACAAAAGTTGAACCAGTTGATCAACCACAAATTAATGTTGAATCAATGGAAAAAGGCAAACCTTGGGCTATCAGTGCCACAATCACAGTTAAACCAGAAGTTAAACTTGGTGATTACACAGGTATCGCTGTTAAGAAACAAAAGCGTAATGTTCTAAAGGCTGATGTTGAAAACAAGTTGGAAGAACTTCAAAAACAACAAGCTGAATTAGTTCTTAAAGATGGTAAAGCTGAAAAAGGCGATACAGTCGTTATTGATTATGTAGGTTCTGTTGATGGAAAAGAATTCGATGGTGGTAGCGCACAAAACTACTCACTTGAATTGGGTTCAAATTCATTCATCCCTGGATTCGAAGATGGCTTGATCGGCGCAAGTGCAAACGATGACGTTGATGTTAAAGTTACTTTCCCAGAAGACTACCAAGCTAAAGAATTAGCTGGTAAGGATGCAATTTTCAAGACAACAGTTCACGAAGTGAAATCAAAGGAACTTCCTAAGTTAGATGATGATTTTGCTAAAGATGTTGACGAAAATGTTGATACTCTTGAAGATCTTAAAAAGAAACTTCATGATGAAATCAAAGATCAAAAGAAAGAAACTGCTGAAGAAAACATTCAAGAAGAAGCAATTTCTGGTGCTGTAAAGAATGCTAAGATCGATGAAATTCCACAAGCAATGATCGACACAGAAGTTGACAACCAAATGAACCAATATTTGGCAAACTTACGTCGTCAAGGAATTGATCCTAAATTGTACTATCAAATGACTGGTACAACTGAAGACGACCTTAAGAAGCAATTCTCTTCAGATGCTGAAGAACGTGTTAAGACTGACCTTGTTATCGAAGCAATCGTTGCTAAAGAAGGTATCAAACCTTCAGAGGACGAAATCAGTGAAGAAATCAAGTCACTAGCTGACGAATACAAGATGGATGAAAAAGCTGTTAGAGGTGCTTTAACTGACGACATGCTTGCTCACGATATTGCAGCTAAAAAAGCTATTGAATTGATTGTTGATTCATCAGTTGAAAAATAATTAAAAAAATAAGAAGTCATTAGGCTTCTTATTTTTTTATGGGGCTAATTACTTTACTCTTACAGCCGTCAATGCTAGACTTTTCAAAGTATTGGAACTACTTAAGGAGAATGAATACATGTTTGATAGTACAGAAACTACAGGTACGATTAGTTGTTCTTTCTGCGGAAAGACTCAAGATCAAGTAAAAAAGATCGTTGCTGGTCCTGGTGTATACATTTGTAATGAATGTATTGATTTATGTAAGGAAATCATAGATGAGGAACTCGGTGATGAAACTCCATTAGATCTTGAAAATATTCCAACACCCGTTGAAATTAAAAAGATTCTTGATGAGTATGTAATTGGTCAATACGATGCCAAAAGAGCATTGTCTGTTGCCGTTTATAATCACTATAAGAGAATTAATAAAATGGAACACTCTAAAGATGGCGATACAGAGTTGCAAAAGAGTAATATTGCCTTGATTGGACCAACTGGTTCAGGTAAGACATTCTTAGCTCAAACTTTGGCTCGTATTCTTAAAGTTCCATTTGCTATTGCTGATGCAACCACACTTACTGAAGCAGGTTATGTTGGTGAAGATGTTGAGAATATCCTACTAAAATTATTACAAAACGCTGATTTTGATGTTGAAAAGGCTGAACACGGAATTGTTTATATCGATGAAATCGATAAAATTGCCAAGAAGAGCGAGAATGTGTCAATTACTCGTGATGTTTCTGGTGAAGGTGTTCAACAAGCACTTTTGAAGATTCTTGAAGGTACCGTTGCTAGTGTTCCACCTCAGGGTGGAAGAAAGCATCCACAACAAGAATTGATTCAAATTGATACAACTAACATCTTGTTCATTGTCGGTGGTGCTTTTGATGGAATCGAAACCATTGTCAAAAACCGTCTTGGTGATAAGACGATTGGTTTTGGTGCTGAACAACAAGAGTCAATTGATGAACAAAAGAGTTTGATGCAACAAATTATTCCAGAAGACTTGATGAAGTTTGGTATCATACCAGAATTTATTGGTCGTATTCCTATTGTTACAGCACTTGAGAAGCTTACTGAGGATGATTTGGTAAATATCCTTACAAAGCCTAAGAATGCTTTAATCAAGCAATATAAGGAATTGATGGATATTGATGGTGTTAAACTTGAATTTACTGCCGGAGCATTGAATGAAATCGCTAAGATGTCAATCGAACGAAACACTGGGGCTCGTGGATTGCGTTCAATTGTTGAAGAAACAATGTTGGATACAATGTATGAAGTGCCAGCTCGTGACGATGTCGAGACAGTTAAGGTCACAAAAGATGCCGTTAGAAAAGTTAAAAAACCAGAGTTGATTTTGAAGGATGGAAAGGTTGCCTAGGGGTGACCTTTTTTTTATACTCTGGAATATGATAAAATAACTGCACTGAGGTGAATTATGCAAGTAAATAACGTATCAATGAATTTAAGTGCCGTTAGTTCCAGACAATATCCTGACGAGGGTTACCCTGAGATTGCATTATTGGGTAGATCTAACGTTGGAAAATCTTCATTGATTAATACATTAATCAACCGGAAGAGTTTTGCCAGAACATCCAGTACGCCTGGTAAGACCCAGACTTTGAACTTTTATAATATCGAGGATATTTTATATTTAGTGGATGTTCCTGGATATGGGTTTGCAAAAGTTTCCAAGAAACAACGTGAAGAATTTGGTGTCATGATTGAAGAATATTTGACAACGCGAAAAGTTTTGCACGGTGTAATTATTTTAGTTGACGGTCGTCATGCACCAAGTGATGACGATATTTCAATGTATCAATTTGTCAGCTATTATCATTTACCAACATTAATTGTTGCTACAAAGATGGATAAAGTTAAAAAGAACCAATGGAATAAGACAATTAGTCAAGTGAATAAATCAATGAATGTCAATCAGACTGATCAACTACAGCTTTTCAGTGCGGAAACTAAATCTGGCAAGGATGAAGTTTGGAATTGGATTGAAGATCATATGAAATAAAAAGTCAGAACATGTTAATGTTCTGGCTTTTTTGGTATAAAATGAAACTAATTCATTTTGTGCATCAATATAATATTTGAATATTATGAATGAATAATATGAATATTTTTTATATTGATTTGTTATTTTTTCAAGTGAAAGCGCATAATGGTATGTATAACAAGATAAGTGCGGAGGGAAAATAATGTCAACTTTAGAAGTTAAGGATTTACATGTTTCTGTTACCGATGATGAGAATGGAAAAGGTCAAGAAATCTTAAAAGGTGTAAATCTTAAAATGAGTACCGGTGAGATTCATGCAATCATGGGACCAAATGGTACTGGTAAATCAACTTTATCACAAGCAATAATGGGAAATTCAGCTTATAAAGTTACCCAAGGTGATGTATTGCTAGATGGTAAGAGTTTGTTGGACTTGCCAGTTGATGAGCGTGCACGTGCTGGACTATTTTTGGCAATGCAATATCCAGCTGAAATTCCTGGTGTTACCAATGTCGAATTTATGCGTTCTGCCATAAATGCTCGTAGAGCTGATGATGATCAAATTCCAGTTATGGAATTCATGAAGAAGTTAGATGCCAAACAGAAGATCTTAGATATGACCGATGAAATGTCTGAAAGATATTTGAATGAAGGTTTTTCTGGTGGTGAAAAGAAACGTAATGAAATTCTTCAACTATTGATGATTGAGCCTAAGTTTGCAATTTTGGATGAAATCGATTCTGGACTAGATATTGATGCTCTTAAAGTTGTCTCACAAGGTGTCAATTCAATGCGTGGTGATAATTTTGGTTCATTAATAATTACTCACTATCAAAGATTGTTAAACTACATCGTACCTGATCAAGTTCATGTCATGATGGACGGAAGAATCGTTCAAAGTGGTGGTCCAGAATTAGCTAAAAAACTTGAAGATGAAGGTTATGCAGGATTACGTGATGATTTGAATCTCGATGTTAAATTAACGGATGAACTATAAGGGGGATAATTATGCGTACAAGTATAAAAGATGATTTTATGGATGAAACAATTGCATTTTCAAAAAGTCATGAAGAACCCCTATGGTTTCAAAAAATGCGTGAAGAGGCACTCAATCGCTCATCTGACTTAGAGATGCCAGTTTATGAAAAAATCAGCTATCGTAGTTGGCGATTAGCCAAACCTAAAGCACCATTCGTACCAGCCAATGATATTTCAAGTGTTAAATTACCAGACTCAAATAATTTACTCATTCAAAATGGTGATAACACTTTAGTATCAAAACTTGATCCGAAACTGGCAGCCAAAGGGGTTGTTTTTACTGATATTTGGACGGCGCTTAAGGACTATCCAGAATTAGTAGAAAAATATTTGTTGACTAAAACTATCAAGCCAACTGAAAATCGCTTGATTTCACTCAATTTAGCTTTGATGAATGGTGGGTCATTCCTATACGTTCCTAAAAACGTTGAAATAGACGAATCAATTCAAGCAATTTATTTGCAAGATAATAATCAGAAAAAGGATTTCATTCATCACGTTTTAGTTGTTGCAGATGAAGGAAGTTCAGTCAAATACCTAGAAAACTTTGTTAGTCAAGGGACAGCTGCCGAGAATATTGCCAACATAGTTGTTGAAGTCGTAGCTGAGGATAATTCTCATGTTCATTTTTCTGCATTGGATCAGTTTGGATTAAATGTGGCAACATACTTGAATCGACATGGATATGTCGGAAATAATGCTGAGCTTGATTGGGCAATTGGTTTCATGAATGATGGCAAAGTTGTTGGTGATTTTGGTACTGACTTACGTGGAGAGGGATCACACACAGAAGCGAAGGTTGTAGCGATTACAACTGGTGAACAAGTAACTGGGATTGACACGAAGGTTACAAATTATGGTCAACATTCAATTGGTCATATACTTCAACATGGTGTAATTTTGCAGTCATCAACTCTAACCTTCAACGGTGTTGGACATATCGTTAAAGGGGCAAAGGGTTCCGATTCGCAACAAGAAAACCGTGTTCTAATGTTATCTCGTACAGCTCGTGGAGATGCAGATCCTATTTTACTAATTGATGAAAATGATGTTACGGCTGGACATGCTGCCAGTGTCGGTCGAGTTAATGAAGATCAAATGTATTATTTAATGAGTCGAGGAATAGATGAGGAGACTGCTCAAAGACTGGTTATTCGTGGATTCTTGAGTGCAGTTATTACTGAGATTCCGGATAAAGAAGTACGTGATCGATTGACGAACATGATTGAGAGGAAATTAGTCAATGGACAACAAAAATAACCAATGGAGACAAGATTTCCCCATTCTTGATCAAAAGGTTAATGATGAGAACTTAGTATATTTAGATAATGCTGCCACAACTCAAAAGCCACAAACTGTTATTGATGATCTGGTGAATTTTTATCAAAATGATAATGCAAATGTTCATCGAGGGGTTCATACCTTAGCCGAACGTTCAACAGAACAATTTGAAACTGCGCGTGAGAAAATACAGAAGTTTATTAACGCTGAACATAGTGATGAAATTATTTATACTAAGGGAACAACTGATGCTTTAAATATTATTGCCCGTAGTTATGGTGCAGAAAATATTGTAGCTGGAGATGAAATCGTTATTTCATATCTGGAACATCATAGTAATTTGATTCCTTGGCAACAACTTGCAATTCAAAAGCATGCAGTTCTCAAATACATTGAATTAGATGACGATGGTTTCGTGGATTTAGCCGATGCTAAAAAGAAAATTACTGATAAAACAAAAATTGTTTCGATAGCACATGTATCAAACGTATTGGGAGTAATTAATCCAGTCAAAGAAATTGCGCAGATTGCTCATTCACATGGCGCAGTTATGGTTGTTGATGGGGCACAGTCGGTTCCTCACATGCCAGTTGATGTTCAAGATTTAGATTGCGACTTTTTGGCATTTTCTGGACATAAAATGCTAGGACCTACAGGAATTGGAATTTTGTATGGAAAAGAAAAGTTGTTGAACGCAATGCCACCAGTAGACTTTGGTGGAGAAATGATTAATTTCGTTCATTTGTATGAAACATCATGGAATGATTTGCCATGGAAATTTGAGGCAGGAACACCAAATATTGCTGGAGCAATTGTTTTAGGTTATGCTGTCGATTATTTATCAAAAATTGGGATGCAAAATATTTTTGATTATGAAAATGAATTGGTGGACTATGTTTTGCCCAAACTATTGAACATTGAAGGATTAACCGTTTATGGCCCACAAGATCCTGCAAAACATACCAGTGTAATTTCATTTAATCTAGACGGGTTACATCCCCATGACTTGGCTACAGGCCTTGATATGGAAGGTGTCGCGGTCAGAGCCGGGCATCATTGTGCACAACCTTTAATGACCTATTTAGGTATTTCTGCAACGGCCAGAGCAAGTTTTTATTTTTACAACACAAAAGAAGATGCTGATATATTAGTAAATTCTATTGTTGCTACAAAGGAGTTCTTTAAAAATGGCACTGTCTAAAATGGATAATTTATATCGTCAAGTCATCCTTGATCATTCAGCTCATCCACATCATCATGGAGAATTATCTGATTCTACTAATGAAATTGAATTGAAAAACCCAACTTGTGGGGATGTTTTACAACTGGATGTAAAAGTTGAAAATGATACTATCAAGGATATCGCATTTAGTGGATATGGCTGTACTATTAGTCAAGCATCTGCAAGTATGATGACTGATGCCGTAATGAATAAAGATACTAAAACTGCCGAAGATATGATTGAAGCTTTTTCAGACATGATTCTTGGAGAAAAATCTGATACCGATATTTTAGAAGATGCCGCAGTATTGAAGGGTGTTTCGCAATTTCCTGCCCGTATCAAATGCGCTACATTAGCATGGAAGGCATTACACAAGGCACTTAATAAAGATTAGATTCTGAATTGGAGGGTGAAATACAATGCCAGAAACAGAAAATACAAAAAATAATGAGGATGCTGCTTCGTCAGTTCAAGCTCTAGACCTTGATAAAGATTATGACTTCGGATTCCACGATGATGTGAAGCCCGTATTTTCAACCGGAAGAGGCCTGACCGAGGATGTAGTAAGACAAATCTCAGCAGAAAAAGATGAACCACAATGGATGCTAGATTTTCGTCTTAAATGCTATAAAATTTACAAAAAAATGCCAATGCCAAACTTTGGCCCCGATTTGTCAGGGCTAGATTTGGAACACATGTTGTATTATCAAAAATCAACTGACAAACAGTATCGTGATTGGGACCAAGTTCCTTCAGAAATCAAAAATACTTTTGACAAGTTAGGTGTCCCTGAAGCTGAACGTAAATATTTGGCCGGTTCATCAGCCCAATATGAGTCAGAAGTTGTTTATCACAACATGAAAAACGAATTTGATAAAATGGGTATCATATTTACCGATACAGATTCAGCTTTAAAAGAATATCCTGAATTATTCAGAAAATGGTTTGGAAAACTAGTCCATCCTAACGACAACAAATTTGCTGCCTTAAATGGTGCAGTTTGGTCAGGTGGATCATTTATCTATGTACCTAAAGGTGTAAAGCTTGATATTCCAATTCAGTCATATTTCCGTTTGAATGCCGAAAACTCAGGCCAATTTGAACGTACCCTAATTATTGTTGATGAGGGTGGAAGTGTAAATTATGTTGAGGGATGTACTGCACCAAATTACTCATCAGACAGTTTGCATGCCGCAGTTGTAGAAGTATTTGCCGAGAAAGATGCCTACATGCGTTATACGACTATTCAAAACTGGTCGAATAATGTTTACAGTCTTGAGACAAAACGTGCTCAGGCCATGGAAAATGCCACAATGGAGTGGGTCGATGGAAACTTGGGTTCTAAAATTACAATGAAATATCCAAGTGTCTATTTAGATGGCGAAGGTGCAAGAGGAACAATGTTATCAATCGCCGTAGCCGGACACAACGTTGACCAAGACGCCGGTGCTAGAATGATTCATAATGCCAAGAATACATCATCCTCAATAGTTTCAAAATCAATTTCAAAAGATGGTGGTGCGGTCGACTATCGTGGAACAGTAAGATTTGAAAGAAATTCCGATGGATCAAAAGCCCACGTTGAATGTGACACAATCATAATGGATGAAGAATCCAGTTCAGACACAATCCCATACAATCAGATTTTAAATGGAAATGTCTCAATGGAGCACGAAGCCAAAGTCTCAAAAGTTTCAGAAGAGCAACTATATTACTTAATGAGCCGAGGCCTAAGTGAAGCCAAAGCCACAGAAATGATAATAATGGGCTTTGTCGAACCATTTACCAAAGAATTGCCAATGGAATATGCCGTTGAATTGAATAGATTGATAAGTTATGAGATGGAGGGGACCGTTGGATAGAGCGTAAAGTCAAACGCCCTTGACGACTTATGTGCAGTTGTCAGTTTGATTTTTTCGCGTTTCAGCTAAATCAGAGAAAAGGGACCAACAAATCACCAAATCACCAAATCTCAAATAAATAAATTAAACCAAACAAAAAACAGGAGCTGAGGCAATACCTCAACTCCTGTTTTAATTCATAAATCCAACTGTTTCATTCCAACACCCGAGCAATCCCAAAAGCCGCCTTCATAGCAACCGGAATCTCATCCCGATAATCCGACCGAACTTCCCACATCTTAGAATCCAAATTATCAGCAGTAGTAAAAAACGGATAAGCATCAATACCACGAAATTTAGACCAAGCCAAGATTGCTGCGACTTCCATATCTACAAATGAGCATCCGTCAGATTTTCGTTTCTCAAAGGTATTACGTGTTTCTCGATAAATTGCATCTGTACTCCAAGTTTTTCCTTCTATGAAGGGTATATTGCCTGTATAAAATACATTCTTCATTAACTCAAGTGTTTTAAAAGGCATCTGTATTTCATGAGTGGCAGGTTGGTAATGGTATGAAGTTCCCTCATCGCGAACGGCAGATACGGGAATGGCAATTTTTCCACGTCCAATCGAGTTCGTCAAAACTCCGCATGTTCCCAAGGTAATAAATTTTTCTGCTCCCATAATTCTTAAATCCTCAAAAGTGGCTATACATTGAGGGGCGCCAACAGGAGCCATGATCAATCCAATTTTGACTCCAGAAAGTTCATATTCATAAACGTAATTTTCACCATTGAGTGAACGAGAGTTCCCAATGACGCGAAGCCCATTGTCAATTGCAAATTTACGTACCAAGTCGCCGTAAAAAGGGGCAATAATTATTTTAGGAAAATTCTTTATAGGTTCATTTCTAAGATTAGGCTGTAATATTTCTTCACTTTGATCATCAAAATCATCAATTAACATGTCTTTCACCAAGTTCATTAAATTAGAATAATTATACAACATTTGGAAAATTTTAATTTAACGCTTGCAATATTTTTTGGCTCTGCTATTATTTTAGACATAAATTGATTTTAGTTTTAAAACAACTAGCAAGATATCTGGGTGTTAAGAGAATTGGCGGTTGGTGCGAGCCATGCAGGATATTTTTGCAAAATACTAAACTAGAATCTCGTGTCCTACGTTACAGGAGTAAAGAGCGAGTAGAAAACTACTCGAATTTTGGGTGGTACCGCGCAAAGAGCGTCCCTGCATTATGCAGAGACGCTCTTTTTTTTGTATCTAGGACAATTATTAGGAGGAATTATTAAATGAACATTATTGATGAACTTAAATGGCGAGGATTAGTCAATCAAACTTCTGACGAAGAAGGTTTGAAGAAATTGACCGATAAAGATGAAATTTCACTATATTGTGGAATGGATCCAACCGGTGACTCAATGCACATTGGTCACTTATTACCATTTATGACATTGCAAAGATTTGCCAACGCTGGTAACCATCCTTATATCGTTATTGGTGGTGCGACTGGATCTATTGGTGATCCAAGTGGTAAAAAGGCTGAGCGTCCAATGCAGACAATGGATCAAGTTCAACACAATGTTGATGCATTGAGTGCTCAAGCAAACCGAATTTTCCCAAGTTTTACAATGGTTAACAATTACGACTGGACAGCACAAATTGGTATTCTAGATTTCCTCCGTGATTACGGAAAATTATTTAATGTTAATACAATGCTTAATAAAGAAATTGTTTCAAGTCGTTTGGAAACAGGTATTTCATTTACAGAGTTTACCTACCAAATCCTTCAATCATTAGATTTCTTAACTCTTTACCGTCAATATAATGTTCAATTGCAAGTTGGTGGTGGTGACCAATGGGGAAATCTCACTGCCGGACTAGATTTAATCCATAAAGCTGAGGGACAAGAAGCAGAAGTATATGCTTTGACAATCCCACTTTTGCTTAAATCTGATGGTACAAAATTTGGTAAAACAGCTGGTGGAGCAGTTTGGCTAGATGCTAAAAAAACATCACCATATGAGTTCTATCAGTTCTGGTTCAATCAAGATGACAAAGATGTTATCAACTTACTCAAGAAATTTACATTCTTGTCAAAAGCAGAGATTGATGAACTAGCAGAAAAAGTTCAATCTCAACCAGAAAAACGTGAAGCACAAAGAAAATTAGCTGAAGAAGTTACTACTTTTGTTCACGGTGAAGACGCACTTAAAGTAGCTGAAAAAATTACTGAAGTACTATTCTCAGGTGAAATTCAAGAACTTTCAACTGAAGAAGTATCTCAAGCATTTAATGGTGTGCCAAGTGCAGAAATACCTAATGAAGAAATCAACCTGGTTGATTTACTAATTGCCGCAAATGTTGACAAGTCAAAACGTCAAGCCAGAGAAGATATTCAAAATGGTGCAATTAGAATTAATGGAGAAAAATTAACTGATACAACTCTTAATATTGATCCAAAAACATCATTCGATGGCAAATATATCGTAATTCGACGCGGTAAGAAAAAGTACTTCTTAGCTATTATTAAATAGATTTACTAAGGCGGTCAATAATATGAAAAAAGAAAGTCGATTAACATTTTGGGAAAGTCTCATTATTATGCTGGTCATGTTTGGATTGTTAGGGACTATGATGATCAAATTAAAGATGACTCCCCAAATTCCAATACTACTAACATTTACTTTGTTGCTGTTTTACGGAAGATTTCGAGGGTTTTCTTGGAATGAGTTGCAGCAAGGGATAATTGATGGAGTTAAACCAGGTATTATTCCAATGATAATTTTTATTATGATCGGAGTTTTGGTATCTGCCTGGCTTATGTCAGGTGTTATTCCAACCATCATGGTTTATGGACTGGAACTGTTAAATGCACGATTCTTTCTTTTTACAGTTTTTATTAGTTGTTGTTTGGTTGGAGTTATTGTCGGAAGTTCATTTACAACAATCAGTACATTGGGAATTGTCTTCATGGGAATCGGTCATGTTATGGATATAAATGTCGCTCTAACTGCTGGATCCATTGTTTCCGGAGCTCTTTTTGGGAATAACATGTCACCATTGTCTGGGACAACAAATTTGTCTACTGGTATCGCCGGAGTAGATAATGTCTTTGACCATATTAGAACAATCTCACACACAGCTTTACCATCGGCGATTATCGCAGCAATTATCTTTTTGGTTGCAGGTCATACTGGTACAAATCCTAACATGAGTTCTGTACATCATATTATCAATGCACTTCAAGCAAACTTTTTCGTTTCACCATGGATGTTGATTCCAATTGCTGTACTGATTTTATGTGCAATCTTACAAGTACCAGCAATTCCAACTTTATTGTCGGGGTCAATCACAGCTATTATCATGCACGTGTTCATTAACCATGCGAACTTTGCAACTATCAGTCAGCAAATTATGCAGGGATGCAAACTAACTTCATCAGACAAGCAAATCAACGCTATTGTTAGTGGTGGTGGTGTTGCAAGTATGTTAGACAGTATTTCATTAATCCTAGTCGCGCTAACATTAGGTGGTGTATTATTAAAACTTGGTGTCGTGGATAACTTAATTGGTAAATTGAGACAACAAGTTAATACTCCAGGTAAATTGATTTTGACGTCAATTATTTCTGCTATTGGTGTTAACTTTTTAGTTGGTGAACAATACATTTCGATTATCTTACCAGGTACTACCTTCAGAAAAAACTTTGAAGAACAAAATATTCGGCCTCAATACTTGTCACGTGTGTTAGCTACTGGTGGAGCTGATATAAATGCACTTGTACCATGGGGTGTCAGTGGAATATTTATCTCGGGAATTCTTGGAGTTAGTCCATTAGTATTTATTCCATTTGCCTTTTACGTATGGTTAAATCCACTATTGACCGTCATCTTTGGATTTATTTTCGGAAAGAAATACAAAATTAATGATGAAGTAAAAACTGTTGGAAAAGTTGCTAAAGAACTTGACTGATGGGGTGAATTCAATTATATTATTTCTAACGAAAACTTTTAAACAAGTCCTGTGAGGCTTGGAAGGTTAAAATACATTTGAGCTAAAAGTGTAAACTTCCTAACCTTGTGGGATAGGAAGTTTTTTGTTTACAAAAAATAAAATAAAAGGAATTTTTAATCAGATCCAGTGAGGTCTCAAAGATTTTGTAGGGGAAAACTCTACCTGAGGACGCTGGTGAAAACTGGAGTCCTTTTTATTTGGAGGAAAACAATGAAAAATATACTTTCTATGTCACAATTCTCAAACCAAGATGTCTACGATTTAGTTGATAGAGCAATCGAATTTAAAGAAGGAAAGACTTGTAGCGTTGGCGCTGATAAATATGCTATGAATTTGTTCTTCGAAAATAGTACTCGGACTAAATCAAGTTTCCAAGTCGCTGAAATGAACCTAGGTATGAAAGAAGTTGCTTTCGAAGCTGGTTCATCATCGACAACAAAAGGTGAGACACTTTACGATACAGTCCGAACAATTGAGAGTATTGGTGCAAGTGTTGCAGTAATCAGACACCCTGAAGATGAGTTTTACAATCAATTATTGGGAAAGAATATTAATATCCCTATCATCAATGCTGGTGATGGAACTGGTCAACACCCATCCCAATCTTTGTTAGATATGATGACAATTTTCGAACACTTCGGACAATTTGAAGGACTAAAAATTGGTATTATTGGTGATTTGACACATTCACGTGTGGCTCATTCAAATGCCGAAATCCTAACTAGATTAGGTGCGGAAGTATCGTTCGGTGGTCTAGATTCATGGTATACTCCAGAATTTGCCGAAATTGGACCACACATGTCAGTTGATGATTTATGTTCAGAAATGGATGTAGTAATGTTGCTTAGAGTTCAGCATGAAAGACTTTCTGAAGATGAAAATAAGAGCTTTTCTAAAGAAGATTACTTCAATGAATTCGGAATTGATATGAGACGTGTTGATTTGATGAAAGCTGATACAATGATTATGCATCCAGCTCCAGTAAACCGTGGAGTAGAAATTGCAGATGACGTCGTTGAATGTGAGAAGTCATTTATTTTTCAACAAATGCACAATGGTGTATTCATGAGAATGGCAATGATTGAAGCGGTACTACAAGGAGAAAATACAGCAGATGAGCTTATTAATAACCAACACAAAATTGTTTTACGCTAATCAGTTACAAACAAAAGATATTTTAATTAAAGATGGCAAATTTGCAGAGATTGCAGATCATATTGATGCAAATGGTGCAGAAGTAATTGATGCCAAAAATAATTTAGTATCTCCAGGTCTAGTAGATGTTCACGTTCATTTTCGTGAACCAGGTCAAACACATAAGGAAACAATCAAGACTGGTTCGATGGCTTCAGCACATGGTGGTTTTACAACAGTTGGAGCAATGCCAAATGTTACTCCAGTTCCGGATACAGTTGAAAAGTTTCAAGCACAGTTGAAATTGAACGAAAAAGAGTCTCTTATTAACACACTTCAATATGCTCCAGTAACAAAAGATGAAATTAGTACAGAATTGAGTCCAATTGAAGATTTAGACAAGTTGGGTGCAATGGGGTTTTCAAACGATGGTCACGGAATTGACAACGCTCAATCAATGTATACAGCAATGGAAAAAATTGCTTCATTACATAGTCATTTAGCAGCACATGTTGAGGATCAAAGTTTATTTAATAAGGGTGTTGTCAATAAAGGTAAGGTAGCCACAAGATTAGGTTTACCTGCGATTAATCAAGCTGCAGAAACTTCTCAGCTAGCAAGAGATTTGTTATTGGCAAAGGACACAGGAGTGCATTATCATGTGTGCCATATTTCAACAGCAGATAGTGTTCAGCTAGTTCGAATAGCCAAAGATGCCGGAATTAACGTGACATGTGAAGCTAGTCCTCATCATTTATTATTAAGTGATCAAGATATAGTTGATGATGACGCAAACTTTAAAATGAATCCTCCTCTAAGAAGTGAAGAAGATCGTTTAGCCTTGGTTGCAGGTCTTCAAGATGGGACAATCGACATGATTGCGACAGACCATGCGCCACATGCAAAAGAGGAGAAGAGCCAAGGATTTCTAAAGAGTGCGTTCGGAATAACCGGGATTGAGACATCATTCCCATTGATGTATACCAACTTTGTAGAAAAAGGATTACTTAGTTTAGAACAATTATTGAACTTGATGTCGATGAAGCCAGCTCAAGTATTTGGCTTAAAAAATGCCGGTAATATTGAATTGAATAAGCCAGCAGACTTTACTATCATCGATTTAAACCAAGAATACGAAATTGCGGAACAAGATTTTATTTCAAAAGGCGTTAACAGCCCATTTATTGGTGATTTAGTCAAAGGAAAAGTTATCAATACGTATGTTAGCGGACAAAAAGTTTATTAAAAATTATCGGGGGTAAGTATGGATAAACCAGTTATTGTAGCATTAGATTTTGCAGATGATTTTGAATGTATTCAGTTTTTAAGTCAGTTTCCGAAGGACACAAATTTGTTTTTGAAAATTGGATTAGAGATGTTTTGTCAGTTTGGATATCCATTTGTTAGAAGTTTAAGAAATCGTGGATATAATATTTTCCTAGATTTAAAACTTCATGATATTCCAAATACCGTTCGTAGGACCTGCGAAATGATTGCTAAATGGGATGTTCAAATGCTTACTGTCCATGCTAGTGGTGGTTCAGAAATGATTGCTGCAGCTAAAGAAGGACTTGCTAGTAGTGACACTAAACTATTGGCTGTCACTCAACTAACATCACTTGGTCAAACGGAACTTAAAGATGAATTACAAATTCCACTCCAATCTCAAGATTACGTTACTCACTTGGCTAAACTTGCTTATGATAATGGTGCAGATGGAGTAATTTCTTCTGCCCTTGAAGTACCTATGATCAAGGAAATCACTAGTGAAGATTTCTTGTGCGTGACACCAGGTATTAGACCTAAATCCGCACAAGTAGGGGATCAAAAACGTGTTGCTACACCTGCAAAAGCACGTGAGTTAGGTAGCGATGCTATTGTAGTTGGTCGTCCAATTACTCAAGCATCAGACGCTTTCTTTGCATATAAAGACATATATCAGGAGTGGAAATAATGGAAAACAAACAAGTAGCAGAAAATATTGCCGCCAATCTATTGAAGATCAAGGCTGTCAAATTAAGTCCTAAAGAACCATTCACTTGGATCAGTGGTATCAAATCACCAATTTATACTGATAATCGAATGACAATAGCATATCCAGAATTTCGTCAACAAATTGCAGAGGATTTGGCTAATCTGATTAAAGAAAACTATCCAGAAGCTACAGTTATTAGTGGAGTTGCGACTGCCGGAATTCCGCATGCCACTGGCGTTTCAAACATTTTGAACTTACCAATGAACTACGTTCGCTCAAAACCAAAGGGTCATGGAACAAAACGTCAAATTGAAGGGCGTTGCCAACCTGGTGATAAAGTTGTCGTAATTGATGACTTGATTTCAACTGGTGGATCCGTTTTAGAGGCTGTCGATGTTGTTCGTGAAGCTGGTGCAGAAGTTATTGGAACTGCAGCAATTTTCACTTACAACTTACCTGAAGCCGATAAAAACTTTCCAGCTCACAAGACAGTTTTAAAAACATTAACAAATTATCCGGTTATGATTGAGCAAGCTCAAAGTCTGGGATATGTCGAAGAAGAGGATATGGACTTACTTCATCAATGGTATAAGGACCCTGAAAGCTGGTGTAAATAGTGGATTGGTATCAAATTGCTCGTCCAATGATTTTTGCTGTGGATCCCGAGATTGATCATCATTTAGTAGCAAATGGATTGAAAATATTTAACCAAACGCCACAAGTTTTACAAAAAATGTTTTACACAAAAAAGCGTAATAATTTAAAAACGACAATTAAAGGTGTCACATTCGATTCGCCAATCGGAATTGCCGCAGGATTTGATAAAAATGCCGAGTTTTACAACAGTCTAGGCGCTTTGGGTGCTGGATTTGTCGAAGTTGGAAGTGTTACTAGGAGTGCTCAGGAAGGTAATCCCAAAAAGCGGATTTTTAGACTTCCAGAAGATAAAGCCATTATTAATCGAATGGGATTAAACAATGTTGGATTAGATAAAGTGATGGAAAGACTTTCCGACAACAAACGAAATACTAAAGTTGGACTAAGTTTGGCACCAACACACGGACTATCTACCGACGAGATGATCAATGAATTGGTTGATGATGTCAAACAATCTCACGATTTAGCAGATTATATTGCATTGAATTTAAGCTGTCCAAATCAAGCCGGGGTTATGTCACTGCAAAAAAGTGGCGTTCTAATTGAACTACTAGGTAAAATTAGTGATTTGATGATAGACGAACCAGTTTTTTGCAAATTTAGCAGTGACTTGACGACGGATGAATTACTAGAAACGTTAGATGAGACAGCTAATTTAATGGATGGAGTGATCCTTTCAAATACCAGTTTAGATAGAACCGATTTACAATCAGAAAACAAGGTTGAAAAAGGTGGTTTAAGCGGGAAACCAATTTTTGAAAAATCACTAGCATTAACTACAGCAGTCTATGAAAAATTTGGCGAGGAACTTCCAATAATTTTTTCAGGTGGAGTCTTTGATTATCACGATGCTTATAAAGCACTACAATCAGGTGCGAGCCTCGTCCAAGTGTATACAGGATTCATCTACAACGGACCAAGCCAAATAGAACATATAAATCGTCATTTGTCAGAAATGAGAATGATTAATAGTCTTTAGATAGTAAGATCATTCGAATTGAATTAGAATTGGCTAATGCTCGAGAAAATCAAGAAGTTGCAACATTCACAATATTTGATTGTTGCAGCTTCTTTTTCTTTGCTTGCTGCCCCGAGTTGAACTTGAGTAGAGGTCAACGGTGAAACATTATCATTAAATTTTTCTCCATCAAAAGAAAACGTTATCATAAAATTGTGATAACCTAAAATCATAAGATAAAAGAGGAATAATTATGACTATCACAAAATTACTAGGTATAAAATACCCAATAATCCAAGGTTCAATGGCAAGAATTTCCAGGCATGAGTTAGTATCAGCTGTAAGTAATGCCGGGGGTCTGGGTGTGTTAACTTCTGTTGGAATGGACAAAGCTGAACTTGCACATCAAATTGATTTGGTTCGTCAAGAAACTGATAAACCTTTTGGAGTTAATTTAATGCTTCAGCAAAGCAATATTCCTGATATGGTGGAAGTTATCGTTGAGAAAAAAGTACCTGTTGTGTTGACTGGAGCTGGCACGCCTGCACCATATTTTGATCAATTACATATTATGGGAGCAAAAGTAATTCCAGTGATTCCAAATGTTTCCATTGCCAAGAAAATGGAAGAATTAGGTGTAGATGCGGTAGTTGCTGAGGGTATGGAATCAGGTGGACACATCGGACAAATGACAACTATGACATTAGTACCACAAGTTGCAGATGCAATTAACATTCCAGTAATTGCCGCCGGAGGAATCGGGGACCGTCGTGCAGTCGCTGCTTCTTTAGTTCTTGGAGCCCAAGGTGTTCAAGTCGGGACAGCATTTCTTGTAGCCAAAGAGACACCAATTCCCGATTCATACAAACAAATGGTACTTGATGCACAAGATACTTCGACGGCCATCACTGGACTAACAATAGGAGATCCTGTTAGAGGTTTGAAAAATGATTTAGTCACGAAAATATTGAAAATGGAACAAACTGGCAGCACTAAGGAAGAATTACGAGATTTACTTGATGGTTCACTCTCAAAGGCAGTTTATGAGGGAAACACTCAGACTGGATCATTTATGGCTGGTGAGATTGCAGGTGAAATCAATCAAATTAAATCAGCTAAGGAAATTATTGAAGCAATGTTTAGCTAATTATTTATACGGGGTGAATCATGAAACAAATAACTTGTTCTCAAACCAAGGCAATCAGTGATCGATTGGTTTTTGATGGTGATTTAAATGATAAAGGAACCTTATTTGGTGGCAAAACTTTAAGCATGTTAGATGAAAATGCTGGATTAGCAGCTTTCAAATTTATTAATGTTAAAGTAGCTACTGCAAATTATGACTATACAAACTTTTGGAATCCAATAACTACAAAAGATTCCATCCGAATCACTTCATATGTAACCGGTGCATCAGAACGTGCAATTGAAGTTTTTACAAAAATTGCGACGACTGATTTGAAGACTTATCAAACAAAAATTGCCTTTACTAGCTTCAGTACCTTAGTAACATTGAGACAATTTGGTGAAGTGAATTTTCCGGAATTAATTCCCGAAACGGATGAAGAAAAATTTCTTTGTTCAGGTTGGCAAGATAGAGTTATGGAACGGAAAAATAGTTATCATGCAGCTAAGGTGTTTTTACAACATCTTGATTCAAATGATTAATTAAATTTTTATTGGAGGAAATATATGGATGAATCTGAAAAAATGAATGTTTTGTCAAAACTGATCTCGATTAATACCGTAAATGATAATGAAAAGGATATTGCTGATTACTTGCAAAAACTTTTTGCTGACCATGGCATTTTTAGTGAGGTTCTGCCTGTTAAGGGAAACAGAGCTAATTTAGTTGCTGAGATTGGTGATGGAGATAAAATATTGGCACTTTCTGGACATATGGATACAGTGATGGCGGGCGAAGGCTGGGATTACGATCCTTTTAAGCTTACTGAAAAAGATGGAGAGCTATATGGTCGGGGAACAACCGATATGAAGGCCGGCCTAACAGCCATGGTCATCGCAATGATTGAATTAAAAGAAAATGGCACTCCTTTGAATGGAAAAGTTCGTCTTCTAGCAACTGTTGGAGAGGAAGTTGGTGAAATGGGTGCCAAAAAGTTGACTGATGATGGATATATGCAAGATGTTGATGCTTTGGTAATTGGTGAGCCTACTGCACCATATCTTGGATATACTCACATGGGTTCATTAGATATTCGTGTCAACTCAAAAGGAGTTGCAGCGCATTCTTCAATGCCTGATCAAGGATTTAATGCAATTGATCCATTGGTTGAATTCATACATGAAGCTAATGATAAATTTAGAAATACTGGTGCGTCAGATCCAGTTTTAGGACACTTCATTTTCAATGTGACAACCATAAAAGGCGGCACTCAAGTAAATGCCATTCCTGGTAGTGCTTCAGCTGAAATGAACTTTAGAACACTTGATAGTTATAATAATGACAAGGTTTTGGCTGATGTACACACGATTATTGATCAGCTTAATAAAGCAGATGGCGTTGATTTATCTATTGAAATAATGATGAATTTAAATGGAGTTGTTTCTGGAAAAGACTCAACAATTATTGATATTACTCAAAATATTGAAAAAGAATATTTTGGTGATAAGGTTCAAAAAGGCGGAGGCGCCGGTACGATAGATGCTGCTAGATTTATGGTTGGAAAACCCAAGGATTATAATTTGGTAATTTCTGGACCTGGTAATCAGACAATGCATAAAGTTAATGAATCTGTTCCGAAGAGTTTATATTTAGATTTTATTGATATTTATAAGAAGATTGCTGAACAATATTTGAAGTAGAAATAAGAGATTAGATGGGAAATCTAATCTCTTTTTTATGTTTAAGTATTATTTTGAATAAATTACTTTGACAGACGAAGTAATTGGTGTTACATTATTGTCATCGAAACAGAAAAGAAGGGATGACATGGCTCAAGATATTTCAAAAGACATAATTCGTGGTCATACCTCAACTATTGTGTTGAATATTCTTAATCAGGGTGATAGTTATGGTTATGAAATTTCAAAAACCGTTAAAGAATTAAGTGATGGCGGTTATGAAATTAATGAAGCAACGTTGTACACAGTGTTTAGACGTTTAGAAAAAAATGGTGATATTCAAAGTTATTGGGGTGATGAATCTCAAGGTGGACGAAGAAAATATTACAAGATTACTGAACAAGGACAGAAAACCTTGGAATCCAATATTGAGCAATGGAATTTTGCCAAACAAGTTATTGATAAACTTATTTTAGGAAGGATCAAACGTGATGACTAAGAAAATACTTGAATTAATCGATACACGCATAAACGATATATTTGAAGACTATCCACAAACGGAAGATTTACATGAACTTTCTCAAGAACTAACTTCGGATTTGCTTGCTTCAGCTGAAGATAAAGTTAAAGCTGGATTGACAGAGGAGAATGCTGTTGATGAAGCTTTTGACAATTTTGGCGATATTGAAGATCTAATTGATCAAACTATCAATATTGATGATTCTGATGAGGATGATCCATATAAAGTTGACATCGATAAAAAAGGCATTCGAGTTGATAATGGAAAGAAATTAAGAATTGATAATTCAGGTGTATTTATCAATCAAGGCAAAACATTATCAATCGATAGTAATGGGATGTCTGTCAATAATGGAGAATTTTTTAAAGCAGATAAAAATGGTGTCAAGCTTGGCAATTATCATTTTGATAGTAATGGTGTTACAAATACTGAAGATACTGTTGCTACAAAAGTAAATGACTATTTCGACCAGTTTGATAAAGAATTTGATAATAATTTAAATACAGAAGTTTATGTTGAGTCCTTGAAGTTGGTAAATGAGCAAAAGTTTAGTATAGAAGAACTAAATCATCTGGATGTTACCTATAAGTCAGTTGAACTGACTGTTTTACCAATTAGTGGAAACAAAGTTATTTTGAGAGAGTATATGTCTCGAAATAATTCAAATTATTATGCCCATTCATTGATATCAAATCACGTTCTTTCAATTGCACAAGGAAATTATCCAAACTTATTACCTCTAAAAGCTAGAGTTCAAGTTTTGATTCCTACTAGTTTTATTGGTGGATTGCGGTTATCTAATGGGTCAGGAACCGCTAACCTTTACGATCTTAAGAATTTAGAAACTATAAAAGTTGATTTAAACAGTGGTGTAGCAAGGTTGAAAAATATTTCTACAGGCAATTTAGCTATTATTTCTAAGTCCGGCTCGGCTAAATTGGATAATGTTAAATCTGATGATCTACTAAAGGTCTACGTTAAAAGTGGAACTGTGAAATTTAATAATCTATTGGCTAACGCAATCGATATTACTGCGATAAGTGGATCCATCCGAGGACAGAATTTAGTCGGCGGTGGCAATATTAAATCCCACTCGGGGATCATTTCTATTAGCGTGAAAGATTTGACTCAGGACCTGCATCTTAATGCAAAAAGTGGGGCAATAAAAATTACCTGCGTTCCAGAATTGAATTACTCATTTGATATTTCAGCAAAATCTGGAATTGTTCATGCGCCTGCTATGGCAACTAAAATACACGATACTCAAAGTTTTAAAGATGGATCTGTTGGTGATGATCCAAAATTCACAATCTATGCGATGGCAGTGTCTGGTGCTATTAAGTTAAGATAATTAGCAATTCACTAAGTAATAAGTACTTCATTAAAAATATTCTCATAAAGTATTGTTTTTTCTTTTAATTACTCGTATTCTAGAAACATTGTAGAGATTGGGGAGAGAACAATGCAGCTTGCTAAAAGGAAATGGCGGATGCCCTCAGCGTTCACCATTTTATTTTTCTTAATTATTTTTGTTGCCATTTTAACTTGGATTATTCCAGCTGGTCATTATGAGACCACTAAAGCTGGGAATATTATGTCAGGTACATATCGAAGTGCTGCAAGTAGCCCTCAAGGAATTTGGAATATTTTCGAAGCACCAGTAAATGGTATGGTCGGTACTAAAACAACTGATGGGGCAATTTCAGTGTCATTATTCATCATGGTTATTGGTGGATTTTTGGGTGTTTCTGGTAAAACTAGAATGCTTGATGATGGAATAGGTTCAGTCGTTAAAAAGTACGCTGGACGTGAGAAAATATTAATTCCATTTTTGATGATTTTGTTTGCCATTGGTGGAACGACGTTTGGTATGGGAGAGGAAACTATTGCTTTTGTTCCCATATTAATTCCAATCATGATTCGAGTTGGTTATGACAGTGTCACGGCTATATCGATTTCATTGATTGGTTCGCAAATTGGTTGTATGGCATCAACAGTCAACCCATTTGCTACCGGTGTCGCATCGGAAACGATTCATATTTCTCCTGGTGCAGGGATTATTCCTCGTCTGATATTCTTCATTATTACGGTTATCATAGCGATTTTGTATGTAATGCATTATGCGATTAAGGTAAAAGCTGATCCTTCAGAATCATATGTTTTTGAAACACGTCAACGTGATTTAAAAGAATTTGCTAACAGTAAAAATGAAGTAGCTGATAAATTAACAGGTCGTCAGAAGGCCGTTTTAGTAGTATTTGTTATGATTTTTGTCATTATGATTGCTAGTTTGATACCGTGGACTAGTTTGAATAAGAACTTTACATTTTTTGTAGACTTTACAAAATGGATTACCAATATTCCATTCCTAGGAGCATTAGTAGGTAAAACCTTGTTGCCATTAGGAGATTGGTACTTTACTGAAATCACCACATTATTTGTCTTTGGTTCAGTATTGGTTATGCTGGTTTACCATATGAACGAATTTGATTTCATTACTAGTTTTATGGATGGTATGCGTGATTTGCTGGATGTTGCAATTATTGTTGCGGTTGCCCGTGGTATTCAAGTCATCATGAATGATGGAAATATTACTGCCACAATTTTACATGCAGGTGAAACTGGTCTACATGGATTATCATCGTCACTGTTTATTATTTTGACTTATATTTTCTATATTCCAATGTCATTCTTGATACCATCAAGTTCTGGCTTAGCCGCTGCTACAATGGGAATTATGGGACCTCTCGGTAGATTTTCTGGTGTTAGTGGATCATTAGTCGTTACAGCGTATCAATCAGCTTCAGGATTTGTTAATTTGATAACTCCGACAAGTGCAATGGTTATGGGTTCCTTGGCTGTTGGACATGTCAGCATTGTTACTTGGATCAAATACATCTGGAAACTTTTAGCAATAATATTTGTTTTCACCTGTGTTTTCTTGGCAGTTTGTTCAATGTTAAAACTATAAAAATTGTATAAGGTAATATCCAATTTATTTTGGGTATTACCTTATTTTTTTGTTATGCTGAAACAGGTGAATGAGGGGGCAAATGATGGAAAAAGCGAAGAAAAAATGGACAATGCCATCGGCATATACTATTTTATTTTTCTTAATAATTTTTGTGGCGATATTGAGTTGGGTAATTCCAGCAGGTGAATACGCAACTACTAAAACTGGCGATATAATTGCCGGGACTTATAAAGCACGAGCCAGCAGTCCTCAAGGAATCTGGGATGTCTTTATGGCGCCAATCAACGGAATGGTTGGTACTGATCAAACCGATGGATCCATTTCAATATCATTATTTATTTTAGTAATTGGTGGATTTCTGGGAGTAGTCAATAAAACCCGTGCCTTAGATGACGGAATAAGTACAACTTTAAAAAAGTTTGCCGGAAAAGAAATGTGGCTCATACCAGTGTTAATGATTTTATTTGCGCTTGGTGGGTCGACGTATGGTATGGGTGAAGAGACTTTGGCATTTTATCCAATCTTAATTCCAGTTATGATTGGAGTGGGTTACGATACCGTTACTGCAATTTCAATTGCATTGATTGGTTCTCAAGTGGGATGTCTGGCATCTACAGTCAATCCCTTTGCGACGGGAGTTGCATCGCAAACAATTAACATTTCCCCAGGTGATGGCTTGGTATCACGTTTGATTTTGTTAATTTTTGTAACAGCAATCAGTATTGTTTATGTCATGTATTATGCGTCTCATGTTAAAAAGAATCCCGAAAACTCAGTGGTTTTTGAACGGCGACAACAAGATTTAGAAGAGTTTTCAACCAAAAATAAAACAATTGACGAAAAAATTTCTAGTAAACAGAAAACGGTTTTGATTTTATTTGGCTTAACTTTCTTAATTATGATTATGGGGCTAATTCCTTGGACAAGTCTTAATAAAAATTGGACATTTTTTGACGACTTTACTAAGTGGCTAACTCATGTTCCGTTTTTAGGAGACTTAATTAGCCGTAATTTGACCCCATTAGGTTCTTGGTATTTTACCGAAATCACATCATTATTCTTGCTTATGTCGGTATTGATCATGTTTGTTTTCCACATGAAAGAATCGACATTTATTGGTGCATTTATGGATGGAATGAGAGATTTCATGGGTGTTGCAATTATTTGTGCGGTGGCTCGTGGAATTCAAGTGGTCATGAACAACGGTTATATTACTGCAACAGTTTTACATGCGGGTGAAAATGGATTGCAAAATCTTTCATCCGGAATTTTTATAGTTTTGGCTTATATTTTTTATATTCCAATGTCATTTTTAATTCCTTCTACTTCAGGATTAGCAGCAGCTACAATGGGAATTATAGGTCCTCTGGGCAAGTTTTCTGGAGTATCTGGTTCATTAGTAATTACGGCTTTTCAAGCTGCTTCAGGCTGGGTAAATTTAATTACACCAACTTCTGGTGTCTTAATGGGAGCATTAGCAATTGGACATGTTGATTTGCTTAAGTGGTGGAAATATATTTGGAAATTAATGTTAATTCTATTTATATTTATTTGTATTTATCTAGTAATAGTTTCAATGATTAAATAATTGAGGATGGTATTTATTATGGAAAAATTTATTACTGACAGCATTCAGGATTCGGCAATCAAAGATTTGGCCAAGGTAATTGCAATTCCTTCATTTAGTTCAGATCCTGAAGCTAATGCACCATTTGGCGATGGACCTAAAAAGGCTTTGACAAAAGTTTTGGAAATTGCTGATGCTCTGGGTTTTACAACTTATGAAGATCCTGAAGGATACTATGGATATGCTGATATTGGTGACGGAGACAAGACTTTTGGATTAGTCTGTCATATGGATGAAGTTCCAGCGGGTGATAATAGTGCCTGGGATTCAGATCCTTTTAAATTAGTAGAAAAAGATGGAAAGTTGTTTGGACGTGGGACTCAGGACGATAAAGGCCCCAGTTTAGCTGCCATGTACGCAGTTAAAGCTATCCTGGATGCCGGTTATTCTTTCAATAAAAAAATCAGATTTATTTTTGGAACTGATGAGGAAACTTTGTGGAGATGTTTGGCACAATATAACAAAAAAGAAGATCCGATTGATTTAGGAATAGCTCCTGATGCAGAATTTCCACTGATTTACGCTGAAAAAGGACTACAACAGTCATACTTGCAAGGAGCAGGTTCAAAAGAATTACATCTTAATATAGTTGATTCATTTAATGCCGTTCCTGGTCAAGCTGTGTATGATGGACCAAAACAGGATGAAGTAATGGAGGCGTTGTCAAAACATGATTTTGATGCTGAACAGAAGGATAATGTCATTATTGTCAAGGGTAAGTCTGTGCATGCAATGAATGCTCCTGAAGGTATTAATGCTGTTGTTAGACTTGGTATAGCATTGGCTGATGTATTTCCAAATATTGATATGCTCAAATTCTTCAAAGCGTTTGGTGAAGATGCAAATGCTACCAATATACTTGGAGATGTATCAGATGATGTTTCGGGAAAACTAACTTTCAACATTTCAAGTCTAGAAATAACAGACACTCAATCACAAATTCAGATTGATATGAGAATTCCTGTTAAAGTTAAGCACGATGAATTGATCGAGCAATTATCTTCCGCAGTTAAGAAATTTAATTTGGAATATGTCAATTTTGATTATGTAGCTCCTCTATATGTTCCAACTGATAGTGATTTAGTTAAAACATTGATGTCAGCATATCAAGATGTTTCTGGAGATAAGAAGTCTAAACCTGCTATTTCTGGTGGAGCAACTTTTGCTAGAACCATGAATAATACCGTCGCATTTGGTGCTATGATGCCAACCACTCCGGATTTTATGCATCAAGTTAATGAGAATTGGAGTAAAAAAGATATGCGTATGGCTATGGAAATATACGCAGAAGCAATATATCGCCTTTGTGTTAAGTAGTTATATGTTATACACTAAGTTAATAGTTAATAAAGATTGTAAAAACTAGGTTATAAACCTAGTTTTTTTTGAGGAGTAAACTAAATAGATGAGTTATGTAATGGGAGTCGACCTTGGAACCGGTTCTGTGAAGGTTTCAGTGATGGACAGAGAAGGCAAGATTGTTTCACAAGAAAGTTCAAGTCTTTCTTTGAATCAAGCACAACCCGGATACAGTGAACAAAACCCAGAAGATTGGGTTACTGCAACTACTGTGGCCATCGTAAATCTGGCTTTAAAAGATCATATTGATCTCAATGACATTGAAGGAATAAGTTATTCAGGTCAAATGCATGGGCTAGTTTTATTAGGATCAGACAATCAAGTATTGCGTCCGGCAATTTTGTGGGATGACACTAGAACAACTGAGCAGTGTAAAGAAATCATGGACAAATGTGGCGATGACTTCATTAAAATCACTAAAAACCGTCCACTGGAAGGATTTACCCTACCAAAAATTTTGTGGGTCAAGGAAAATGAACCACAAATATTTAAACAGGCTAAAACATTTGTTTTACCAAAAGATTATCTTCGATACCGTATGACTGGTGACTTGAGTATGGAATATTCAGATGCTGCCGGTACAGTATTGTTAGATGTTGTTAAGAAACAATGGAGTTCGGAAATTTGTGAAAAACTGGGATTGGATATTAGTATTTGTCCAAAATTAGTTAATTCAGTTGATGAAGTTGGAACTATTAGTGACAAATATGCCACATTTTCTGGAATGTCCACCAAGACCAAAGTTTTTGCTGGTGCAGCTGACAATGCCGCTGGAGCACTTGGAGCGGGAATTCTTGATGAAAGTAAAGTAATGATTAGTACTGGTACATCTGGAGTTGTTCTAAAATATGAGAACCAGACTGATGGGTATCAAGGACAACTACATTTCTTTAATCATTCAATTCCAAATGAGTATTATTCAATGGGAGTAACTTTAGCTGCCGGGCATAGTTTGAAGTGGTTATATCAAACCTTCGGAAATGATAAATCGTTTGACGATTTTGTTAAATTGGCAGCCAAAGCACCGGTTGGTGCCCATGGATTAATTTTTACACCATACATAGTCGGAGAGAGAACTCCTTATGCGGATAGTAAAATTCGTGGTAGTTTTATTGGGGTTTCAAGCATTAACACCAAAGCTGATTTTGTTAGATCAGTTATGGAAGGCGTGATTTTCTCTTACGCCGATATTTTAAAAATTTATCATGATCATGGACAACACTTTGATACAGTATATTCAATTGGTGGAGGTGCAAAGAGTCCAGTTTGGCTTCAAATTCAAGCTAATGTGTTTAACACTAAAGTTTCAACTTTAGAAAATGAGCAAGAACCAGGACTTGGTGCAGCCATGATTGCTGCTGTTGGAGTAAAATGGTTTAGTACATTATCAGAGTGTGCAGAGAAATTTGTTAAAAAGGGTAAGAGTTATTGGCCCGAACCTGAAAGTGCTGATAAGTACCAAAAGCTATACAAAATTTATTCTCAAGTATATGCACAAACAAAAGAAATGAATCATGAACTAATTGATTTTAGGAATAATGATTAATACTGGTTAATTATTAACCGAATAAAAAAATCTCGATATTCCCCACAGGATATCGAGATTTTCAGGTTATCAACTTTCTCAAGAGTAAAAAAATGGAGTGTGTCCGATGTTAAATGTCCGTCAGGTTCATGGCAACTGGAATAGTAGTCGAATTCAACAAATTGTTGATGCAGCTTTGGAGCAGGAAATTTTTAGTTATTTTGAATCAAGTGATCGTAAAACACAATGGATAGGAATTGGCAGTACTAGTCGCTTTTATCCAGAAGATACTGGAAATAGATTTTCTAGTGTGGAGAAGTGGTTCGACAATGTTAAGTCACAACTTCCTACAAAAATAGATAGGGATGCCATTGCAATTTTAGGTGGTTTCTCCTTTGATAAAAATGTAAATCACAATACACCGTGGAAGAAATGGTCCGCAGGTGTATTTGTTTTGCCTAGAATAATTGTTAAAGTAACTTCTAAAGAGACAACCATTTCGGAAATTAAAAAGCATAAATTTTCAAATGATACGATTGAAGACGTTCTAAATAAGGTTATTGAAATGTCTCACTCTTCTGCGGAATTGAAAAATTTTCAGACCGAAGATTTAGATAAAGACTGGAATGAACAAGTCGATAAATTAGTTGATAGTATAAATGAATCTAAATCACTAAAAAAAGTGGTCTTAGGACGATTTAAGCAAGGCGAATTTGACGGAAATATTAATGCAGTTGAAACTTTGAAGGCGTTGCGTGCTCTCAATAAAACCACTTATCATTTTATGTTAAAAATTAAAGAACAATTGTTCATAAGTGCAACACCAGAGCGACTTTTCTTACTTGATGGGAAACGATTTTCTACTGCTGCTATAGCTGGAACAATTGGTAGAGGGGACAGTGAACAAGAAGATAATACACTAGCTTTGAAGTTGTACAAGGATGACAAGAATCGTCAAGAACATCAAATTGTTGTAAATGAAATTTCAAGTCGTGTTAAGGGATTTTCAACTGACGTTGATATGAATGAAACTCCAATGATTCTCAAAAACCAAACTGTTCAACATCTTTATACTCCTATTCAAGCTAATGTTTCTGACAATGCTGATGCGTTTGTCTTGGTTGAAAAGATGCATCCTACACCTGCTTTAGGAGGGATGCCTTCTAAAGAAACGATGTCAATTATTAGAAATTTAGAATCACAACCCCGTGTGCTATTTGGAGCACCAATTGGTTATATTACATTTGAAGGTAATGCGGAAATGATAGTTGGAATCCGTTCTATGTATGTCCATTTTGATCAATTCTTGATGTTTGCTGGAGCTGGGATAATGCCAGATTCCGTCGGTGAATCTGAGGTAAAGGAAACTGAACTTAAATTTCAACCTATGATAAGACTTCTACAATATTTGGAGGAACGAAAATGAATGAAGTAATGACAAAAAATATTAAAATATTTTTGATGAGTTTAATAAGTCAGAATGTTAAAAACTTTGTCATTTCACCTGGTTCACGTTCAACGCCAGTTGTTATTTTACTTGCTGAAATTGCCAAGAATAATTCCGATATTAAGTTATACATTGATGTTGATGAACGAAGTGCTAGCTTTCTTGGTATCGGATTATCAAAAAAACTGCATTTGCCCGTAGCCTTAATTTGTACCTCAGGTACAGCAGCAACCGAATATTCATCTGCTGTTGCTGAAGCAAAACTGTCCAAAATTCCTTTAATTGTTGTTACTACTGACAGACCAATGGAACTATCTGACATTGGAGCTCCTCAAGCTATTAATCAGCAAAATCTTTATGGTGAAAATACGAAGTCATTCGTAAATTTGAATCTGCAAGATGAGGGATTGGAAGTATCAAAGTATGTCGAGTTCGAAACTCAAAGAATAGCTATGTCTGCAGTGCATGAACCAGTTGGTCCGATTCAAATTAATCTTCCTTTAAGAAAACCCTTGATGCCAAATTTGGATACAGATGATCCTTCAATTAATAAAATTCAATCATTAGTCAAAAGAGCAGATGTTGGGGTGGATTGGCTTAAAAAATTTAATAATAAAAAAGTATTAATTATAGCAGGTCCGGAATCAAACAATTATCATAATCAATTAATTAAACTAGCCACGGAAAAAAGGATTCCATTGATTTCAGATATTTTGTCAAATACGCGCGATGATTCTGAATACGTAGTCAACAACTTTGATCTAATCAGCAAAAAAATGAATCCCAAAAATCTTTCGGAGTATCAACCAGATGTTATTTTAAAATTTGGCGGTACATTAGTGTCTGCTCCCATTTCAAACTGGCTTTCAAGTTTGAATTCCCAAACAACCGTAGTTAATATTAATAATACTGAGTTAAATGATTATACATTAAGTACCAATGCGATTATCGATGGATCAGAAGTCGATGTCATTGACGCTATTAATAAACTCGATTTCAAAACTGACGTTTATTATTCACAGGAAATATTGAAGCTTGATCAAAAAGCTGAATCAATTAAAAATAAATTAATTGAACAAAACTTTTCAGAAATGTCCGTTGCACAAGTAATGGATGAATCTGTGGAACCAGATTCAAATATCTTTTTGAGCAATAGTATGCCTGTTAGGGATTTTGAAAACTATTATTTCGGTACTCAAAATCGCAATATATATTGCAATCGTGGAGCAAATGGAATTGATGGAGTTACATCGTCAGCGATGGGAGTGGCAATAGATTTCCTACATAATTATTTAGTAATCGGTGATCTCGCATTTTTCCATGATATGAATGGGTTAATGATGGCAAAAAGATACAACATTCCCATTACAATCGTTGTTGTTAACAATAATGGTGGAGGGATTTTCTCGTTTTTACCTCAAGCAAAAGCTGATGAATATTTCGAAACACTATTTGGAACTCCACAAAATATTAAAATAAAAAATGTCGCAAATTTGTATGACTTTGAATATCTAAGAGTGGAGAGTGAGAATGAATTTAAAAAAGCCCTCAGTGATTCTTCAAAGCAAAAAATAATTGAAGTTGTGAGCTCTCGTCCAGACAATGTTGCAAACCATAAGCTGCTGGAGAAACAGTTTGGTGAAGGAATTGATAAGTATGTCGAAACTAATCGTTAATAATATTATTTATAATTATCAAAGCAACGTTATTGATCCCGCCAAGTCTACTTATGTTTTTCTGCATGGATTTTTAGGAAGTAAAATTGATTTTCATAAACTTATAGAAGATTTTCCCGAACAATTTTTAGTTTTGGATTTATTGGGTTTTGGAGCAAATAGATTTCAAAATGTTCCACCTGAACGTTTTTTACAAAATAATCAAGTTAGTGATTTGGAAAGCATTTTTACAAAACTAAACCTCAAAAATATTAGTTTAGTAGGTTATTCAATGGGGGGAAGGCTTGCATTAGCCTATGCATTGAAATTTCCACGGCGAACCAATGAATTGATATTAGAAAGTACAACGGCTGGTATTGATGGTGATGATCAACGTAAACTAAGAAGAGAACATGATGAAAAACTAGCAGCTAGTCTTGAACAAAATGGTATAGAAAAGTTTATTGAGAATTGGGAAAATTTACCTCTGTTTGCTACTCAAAAGGAAGTTAATCCGAGTTCCTTTGAGTTTATGCATAATCAACGCATTACGCAGAACCCAATCAACGTTGCAAACTCATTGAGAAATATGGGGACTGGAAAGCAGCCCAATTACTGGCATGAGCTATCAACTCTAAGAATTCCAAAAGTTAAAATAATTGTTGGTTCTGAGGATGAAAAATTTTTAAAAATTGGCCATCGACTGCAGACCTTAATTTCGAACTCATCAGAAATAATTGTCAAAAATGCTGGTCATAACATTCATTTTGAACATCCCAACAGTTTTAAAAAAGCAATTTTTGATGATTCTAAATAAGTTTTGGTCAGATTCTTGAAAACTAATGTTATTATATTGATATTAGAAAAATCATTATTTTAGGGATAGTTAGGGGTTATTTTATGATCAGTTTCATGGGGACTGACTTGGATGGTACATTACTTGATAGTCAGCAAAACATTTCAATTGAAAATATTCGCGCCATCCGTCTGGCTGTTGATGCTGGAATTACATTTGCAATTTGTTCTGGTAGAACGCTTGATTCCGTCGCAAAGTATTTCGAAAATGATTTACAAGTACCTGGCTACAAAGTATTGCTAAATGGTGCAGTTATTTTGGATCCTAATAATCGAAAAATCAGTGATCGTCCAATGGCAAAAGCTGTGGTGGAACGACTTTTGAGTAGTGTGAATGGTTATGGTTTTAAAGCTGTTATTGACGGATTAGATTCCACATACGTAACTGATCCTGAATTAAGTGGATCAACTTATTATGGTGGTGTCAGTAAACGTAACGTTGTAGTTAGTTCAATTGATGAACTACGTAGAATCAATGACAAACCCGATTCTGTTATTTATAAAGTATGTTTTAGTGCGAGTGAAGACAGATTGTCTACTTTAACTCAAAAAATTGAATCATTCGCTTCTATGCCAGTAGTAGTCAGTCGATCTGGGGATACCTATTACGAAATAAATTCTCTTGATTGTACTAAATTGTCAGCTCTTCAACGAATTTCTAAGGTAGCTGGAATTCCTATTAGAGAGTTCATGTGTTTCGGGGATTATGGTAATGATCTCGAAATGATTCGTGGTGTGGGTTATGGTGTTGCCATGGATAATGCTTTACCTGAAGTAAAAAGCGTTGCTGACTTTGTGACTACAACTAATGAACAACATGGTGTAGCTTCGATAATCAATAAGGTGCTAACTGGTGAAATTAAATAGATGAAAGGTCATGTCCTAATGGATATGGCTTTTTTTAATTTATTTCGAATTATTACAATAATTAGTCTATTAATAAGTATTTTTCAACAATTAAAGCGTTTACGTTATAATTGAATTGTTGTAGAACTTCAATTTGAGGAGGAGCGCATGAAAAAAATAATTAACAATGTTGAGAATATTGTTCCTGAAATGGTTTCTGGGTTAGTCAGATCTAATTCAGATTTGGTTGAAGAAATTCCTGGTACGACGGCAGTTGTGAGAGCAGATGCAAAATTTGCATCTGCTGATCAAGTAGGGATTGTATCTGGCGGTGGAAGTGGTCATGAACCACTCCATGCTGGATTTGTGGGTGACGGTATGCTTTCGGCAGCTGTTGCTGGTGAGGTTTTCACATCTCCTACTCCGGATCAAATTTACGAAGCAATCAAGGCGGTTGATAAAGGAAAAGGTGTGTTATTGATCGTTAAAAATTATTCTGGTGATGTCATGAATTTTGATATGGCAAAGGAAATGGCTGAGGCTGAAGATATTAAAATTGGGACAGTCATTGTCGATGATGATATATCTGTTGAAAATAGTGAGTTTACTCAAGGAAAACGTGGAGTTGCCGGAACTGTCTTAGTAGAAAAGATTTTAGGTGCTGCCGCTCGTGCTGGAAAATCGCTCGAAGATCTCGTAAACCTTGGCAAGAGTGTTATCAATAATACTAAAACAATTGGGATTGCATTGAAGGCAGCCACTGTTCCAGCCGTTGGTCATCCAGGATTTGATTTAAAGGATGATGAAATTGAATTTGGTATTGGGATTCATAATGAACGTGGATACTCAGTTGAAAAAATTCAACCTTCAAAACAGTTATCAGAAGAATTAGTAGCTAAAATTATTGATGAATTTGATGATAAGACAGGAAAGTTTGCAGTTTTAATTAATGGAATGGGTGGAACACCACTCATGGAACAATATATTTTTGCTAACGATACTTTTGATAATCTGAAAGCCAAAAATATTGATGTTGGATATAGTCGTGTAGGAAACATGGTTACTTCGCTTGATATGGTTGGAATCTCTTTAACGATTATGAAAGTTGAACCTCAGTGGATTGACTGGTTAAACGAACCAGCAACAACAATCGCTTGGTAGGAGGGTACTTATGCAATTAACATTAGATGAAGCAACAAAATGGATTAATTCATTTGTAGAAAAAATTGAACATAATTCGGCTACTTTGAATGAGCTTGATACTGCGATTGGTGATGGTGACCATGGTACAAACATGGATCGTGGTGCCAAAGCAATTTCCGAGGCATTGTCAAAGAAGAGTCCTGAGAATTTGTCAGAATTATTAAAGACAACGGCATTTGCCATGATTCAGAAAGTTGGTGGAGCTTCAGGTCCTTTATATGGAACAGCATTGCTCGATATGTCAAAAGCTGCCAAGGAAAATGACGATTTGGCAGCACTCGTTCAAGTGGGTGCTGATGGTATCAAACGTCGTGGACAGTCTGATGTCAAAATGAAGACTATGATTGATGTTTGGCAACCTGTTGCGGATGATTTACAAGCTGGATCATTAAGTACTGACCAAGTAACAGCTGCATTGAATTCGACTAAAGACATGGTTGCAACTAAAGGAAGGGCAAGTTATCTTGAAGAGAAATCAGCTGGCCATCTTGATCCTGGCTCACAATCAAGTGCATACTTGTTTGAATCTTTAGTTGAAGTAATAGGAGGTTAAATGATGAAGTACGGAATCGTAATCGTCTCTCATTCATCTAAAATTGCTGAAGGTGTTAGCGATTTAATTAGCCAAGCAGCACCAAGTATTTCAATCACATATGCGGGTGGAACTGATGAGAATGAGATTGGCTCTTCACTTGAAAAAATTCAATCTGCTTTTGAGAACAATACTGGTGATGAGATACTGGCATTTTATGATTTAGGAAGTTCAAAAATGAATCTCGAAATGTATATGGAAATGACTGACAAAAATGTACACAAGTATGATGTCGCATTAGTTGAAGGAGCTTATACGGCCGCAACTTTAGCTGAAATTGAATCTCCATTAGAAAATATTGAAAATAGTTTGGAACCATTGAAAATTAAATAGGTACATACCAAAGAGGTTGGATTAGTTAAAATCCTATCTCTTTTTTATTTGTAAAATGAAAATATTTATGAACACCAATGCTTGAAAATTAGGCTTTTATGATTATTTATTCAAAATACTGAAAATAATATTTGTAAAATGGAAACGAAAAAATTGTGAAATCACTTGAAGGAAACGCTTACATAAGGTATTCTATTAGTCATAGGGAAGGAGAGTATTTCACAATGAAAAAGAAACCAATTTTGGCTTTATTATTTGGTCTTGTTTTTGCAATTATTGGATTTGTCGGAGCAACAAACACTACATTTGCTAGCAACGATTACCCAGTTGTTTTTGTCAATGGCTTAACAGGCTGGGGACGTGGCGAAGATGGTAATAATTTATACTGGGGAGGTACAACAACAGATATCATTTCTGATTTGAACGCTGGGAAAACCGGTGCTAATCCAAATGCTTTGGAAGGTACTGTAAGTCCTTACAGTTCAGATTACGATCGTGCTGTTGAACTTTATTACTACATTAAAGGTGGTACTGTTGATTATGGTCAAGTCCATTCTCAAAAATACGGTCACGCCCGCTATGGTAGAACATTCCCAGGAATCTACCCACAATGGGATGGAACTAACAAAATTCACTTGCTAGGTCACTCAATGGGTGGACAAACAGTTCGTGAATTAGATACATTACTACGTAACGGTAGCCCAGAAGAGGTTCAAGCTACAGGTGCTGATACCGGTTCACTATTCCAAGGTGGAAAGAACTGGGTCGATTCTGTTGTCACAGTTGCTGCACCTTCAAACGGTACACCTACTGCTACAGACATGGGTAACTTACAAGTAGTAAGAAACTTACTTTATACAGGTGCCATCATGGGCGTCAAAGTTCCAAAGATTGTAATCTCAAACGATTATAAACTTGATCAATGGGGCTTAACTCGTAAACAAGGTCAATCAAGTTTGTCATTCTTGAAAGATGCTGTCCACAGTAAAGCATGGAAGACAACTGATAACTCACTTTATGATTTAACTACCAAAGGTGCTAACACAATTAACGCTAGAACTGACTTAGCTCCAGATGAACATTACTTTACATATTCAGGTTTAGCTTCTAAGCCTAATGCATTAGGACACTATGTTCCAATCTCAACAATGAACTCCGTTGATGTTGTTGGATCAGCATTTATCGGATCACACGGTAACGATCCTAGATGGTGGCCAAATGATGGTGAAGTTCCAGTTATTTCAGCTCAATTCCCATTAAATCAACAATCTGTTCGTGATGATGCCGCTCCAGATACACAAACAGGTATTTGGCAATACAATGACCCTCAAAAGGGTTGGGACCACAAAGACTTTATCTTAGCTGATACTGATCAAGCTGCAAGTCTCAAGGATCCAATGATTGACTTTTACTCAGGTATTATTAACAAGTTACACGCTTTGAATTAATTATTTGTATTAACCTTCTTGAATTTATATTCCAACCTCAAATATTCAATAAATATTCGTTTAGATAAATATATTGCTCTGAAGATGGACCACCCCCTATCTTCAGAGCAATTTTTTATTATCACGTCATATATGATGTATTGGTTTAAAAAACATTAAAATTACCGAGATGTCGGCATTCGTGACCTGTTTCGTGTTAAAATAATACTATTGAAACTATCAAAAAAATATTATTACAATATAAACAATAATTAATAAATTTAACTGGAGTATTAAAATGGTCGAAGTATTTTCTGAAGGTTTCAAACAAACCAAAGAACAAATTAATAAAAGTAAGAATTCAACAGCCGAAGAATTAAATTATTTGATTGACGAGATTCCCGAAAATTGTGCATTAGTAAGTATTACTATGCGCATACCAGGTGAAATTAAAAACAATCGTTACATAAGTAGAACATTCAATGTGATCGTTGATAAATTTATGAAATTTTATTCTGTAGTTAAAGAAGTCCGTTGGGACGTAAGCACAGGTCCAGAGGCATTTTTGATTGTAGAAAAAGATCCGGGATTCTTAAAACAAGAAACAATTAAGTATGAATCAGAAGAACCTTTGGGAACGTTAGTGGATATTAATGTATATGCCGTTGAAGATAATTCAGTTTCCCAGATCACGCGTAAGGAATTGGGACTAGAGCCAAGGAAATGTTTAGTGTGTGACAAACATGCTAATGATTGCAAGAGAGATCACAATCATTCTGTAGAAGAAATGCGAGAAACAATTGCGAAAATAATTAATGAGAATATTACATTTTAGCTTCGGATAAATTAATTAAGTCAGGTGGAAAACAGCAAAGTTTTCATCTGGCTTTTTTGTTTTTTACTCAATATAATAATTAAAATATACTTTTTGATTAAACTAATAACTATTTGATGATATGATTTAAACAACTGGAGGGATTACAAAGGAGATTAAAAACGTATGAATATGTATTTAGTTGTTAATATCATAGGTCTATTGGTATTTTTAGCTATTGGGGTACTATTTTCGAAAAATAGAAAGCAAATCCAATGGAAATCTATTATCATAATGGTCGTACTTAACCTTGCATTGGCATGGTTTCTGACGAGTATGAGTATCGGTCGTGACATTGTTTCTGGTGCTGCGGCAGGCTTCAACTGGTTAGTTCAAGTTGCTTATGTAGGTATTGAATTTGCGTTACCTAGTTGGGTTCATGTCAAGAGCATGGATTTTGTAACTAGTGCTTTACTACCAATATTGTTGATTGTTCCACTTTTTGATATTTTGACTTATATTGGTGTTCTACCATTTATTATTAAATGGATTGGAAAAGGTTTGTCCTTTATAACTGGACAGCCCAAGTTTGAATCATTCTTTGCAGTTGAGATGATGTTTTTAGGAAATACAGAGGCGTTAGCAGTTTCTGGCCTTCAATTAAAGAAGATGAAACCAGCACGTGATGTTACGTTGGCAATGATGTCGATGAGTTGTGTCACAGCTTCAATTATTGGTGCATATATTCAGATGATGCCCGGGCAGTTTATTTTAACCGCCATTCCAATTAATATTATTAATGCAATTATAGTTACCAGTTTATTAAATCCCGTCCATGTTGAAGCTTCAGAAGATACAGTTGCAACAATTAGCAGTACAGCCGATAACGGCAAGAAAGAACCATTTTTCTCATTCCTTGGAGATTCAATTCTTGGGGCAGGAAAACTTATATTAATTATTACAGCAAACGTTATCGCCTTTGTTGCGTTAGCAGCATTGATTGATAAAGTATTGCAACTAGTAAATCCATGGCTAACACTTGAACACATCTTGGGCATAATTATGTATCCATTTGCATGGTTACTAGGATTAAATAGCCACGATTCATTCCAAATGGCCCAATATATGGGAACAAAGTTAGTAACCAATGAATTCGTAGTTATGGGTAAAGTTACAGGAATAGTTAATAAGTTTGATCCGCATTTTAAAGCAGTTCTAACAGTGTTCATTACTTCATTTGCAAACTTTTCTACATTAGGTATGATCATTGGATGTTTCAAAGGAATTGTGGACAAAGAAAAGAATGACATTATTTCCAAAAACGTTGGGTACATGTTACTTTCAGGAATATTAGTTTCATTACTATCAGCAGCATTCGTAGGATTGTTTGTCTGGTAAATTTATTCTTCACAAAAAAGGCTATGCTGCATTTGAAATTTTCAGATGCGCATAGCCTTTTTTTATTTATTTGTAATCCATTCAAAAATTGTCTCAATATTTTCAATCCAAGTATCCCAAGAATGATTGCCATTGACTTCATGCCAAGTATAATTCTGACCAACTTTGTCGGACATAAACTTTTCAAAGTCCAAATTATCTTGATACATGTAATCATCAGATCCACAGATTGTCATAATTCTTTGTCCATAATTTTTATTTGAAACAATATTCACTAACTGATTGTCTTCAATCTTTTGGGGACTATCAAAAATCGTGTCAAATGTATTATGTGCCATAGGTGATTGGGGATTGTCTCGAAAATGAAGAATATCTGTAATGGGAGAAAGTGCCGCAACATTGTCAAAAATATTTGGGTTCATCATGCCAATTTTTAATGCACCATATCCACCCATGCTTGATCCTGCAATAGAATTATCCGCAGGCAATGTTGAGATTGGTAATGTAGCTTGAATTTTGGGTATTAATTCTTCAACAAAATAACTGTAGTAGGGTATAAAATCTGAATCAGTGTAAAAAGCATTTCGAGCTTCAGGCATAATAACTGCCAGATTATATTTTCTAGCAAGTTTTTCAATGTTTTTGTGACGCATCCAAGCAGAGTCATCACCGGTATATCCGTGTAACAGCCATAATGTCTTATAATTTTTTGCATTCGTGTCCGGTAACACAACAGTTGTTTTAAAATAAGTGTGTAAATAATTTGTACGATAACTAATATTAATTAATGACAAATCAGTACCTCCATATTTTTAATCATGAACACATTATATCAAAAATGAAATAAAGGGAAGTTGATAACAATGATAAATGAAGATGATTATTTGATATTCCCGTTTGAGTTTAATGAATTTCCTAAAGTAAGAATTCATAAAATTAGGAATAATAACGAATATATATTAACTGACGATGGAATAATAATTGAATTTCTTCGTGCAAATAAAGTTGAGGATGACGCTATAAAGAGGATTGCTGATAAATATTCGGTTAAGCTGTTAGATAATCAACTACAGATCCAAACTCCAATCAATGAACTAAAGATGGGTAAAGATAGAATGCTTCAAACAATCCTTGAATTAAAAGCACAATAAAAAATATTTATAAGTGAAAAAAGTCAGCCATTCAAAAAAATGAATAGCTGACTTTTTGTTAAATGAAATTTAGAACTTGCATTAAGATTGGTACGACTACAACGAATAATACGGTTGAAGTTGTGACAAGATTTGTTGCGTAGTCAACATCACCATGAGCTTGATCAACCAAAATCGGAAGTACTGCTAATCCTGGTGCAGCCGCTTGAATAACTAAGGTGTTGGCCTCAAGAGTGGGTAAGCCATGACCGATATAAGCTCCAAAAAGAACAAAGCAAATCATAATGGCAGGTGTGTAGACGAATCGACCTAGTAAAGCCCAAATTGTATCACGATCGAATTTAATTGAACTTAACCCTGCATCAGCTAAAATGATACCGATGTAAATTAGTGACATTGGTGTAACGATTCCACCGACCATATCCAATGTTTTTGTTATCCATTCAGGAATTGGAATTGCCAAAAGCAAGAATACCAGCGAAACTAAAAATCCAACTAATGGAGCAGGTAAAAGCTTTTTCCAGTTGAAATCCTTTTTCTCGTTCTTAGTCGTTGTTGGATCATCGTTTGAAATGAAGAATACTCCTATTGCCCAGGTAGAGATGGTATTCATCACATAATAAACCAAGAAGTATGGCAAACTTTTAGTTCCAAACAATGCCATATTTAAAGGCAATCCGATAAAAATTGTATTTGCATTGGCAAACATATTAATAAAAGTTCCACGGCGACCTTTTCTAATCTTTAAAATTTTTGTCAATAACCAAGCAACTATGTAACTAACCAGAAAGCTTCCAAAGGCAAAAACTAAACCGCCAGAGAGACTAGCAAGTTTGTCTCGGGTCAAATATTTTAAAACTGATACAAAAATTGATGCAGGTAAGGCAATATTCATAATTAAGAAAGAAATATTACCTTTAAATTCATCACTTAAGCGACCTGAATTTCTTAACCAAAATCCAAGTGCGATAACAATAACAATTTCAGCCACGCTTTCGACTGATGTAACAAAAGCTCCCATTACGATACCCCAATTCATTATTTATAATTTATTTAGTATTTTGGTTCCCATTTAAGGTTTTCAACTGCAGCTTTGGCATCAGTTGAATCACTTAGTTTCTCATCAATAGCTTGTTGTGCAACGCCATTTGCAACAGTTAGACTGAATTGATCTAACTTGGTTACTGGTGGCAGTACAGCAGCACCAGGCTTTGTTGTATCTACAATGCCGCCTAATGAGTGAGCAGCACGATTGATCATTCCATCAGATAATAGTTTTGCATTGACTGCTAGTGCACCAAGACCTAATCCAGGATAAACTAAAGCATTATTTGCTTGACCAATGTTATATGTAACACCATTTAACTCAACTGGGTCTGCAGGTACACCTGTTGCTACTAAGGCTTTACCGTTGGTCCAGTTAATTAGATCTTCCGCTTTGGCCTCAGCCAATTTAGTAGGATTTGACAATGGGAAAATAATTGGACGGTCAGTGTGACTAGCCATTTCTTGAACGACTTTTTTAGTAAATGAACCAGGTTGAGTTGATGTTCCAACCATAATTGTTGGATGCACAGCTTTAACAACTGCTTCGAGATTTGTTAACTCATCAGCATTATCGAATTCAAAGCGGTCACGAGCAAATGGTTTTTGTTCAGGCGTAAGTCCTTCAGTATCTTTGAAGAGAAGGCCTTGTTTGTCGACCATGTAAAAGCGTTTGCGAGCTTCAACTTCAGGAAGTCCAGCTTCAACCATTGCGTCAAAAATTCGTTTAAGAATTCCTGCACCAGCAGTTCCCGCACCAAATGATAAGTAAACTTGATCTGTCAATTTTTGTTTAGATATATTTAAGGAGCCTAAAATTCCTGCAAGCGTAATAATTCCTGTACCTTGAATATCATCGTTGAATGTTAGAATTTTATCTTTGTACTTATCTAAAATAATTGCTGCGTTATCACGGCCGAAATCTTCGAAATGCAAGTACATGTTAGGAAACACATTTTCAGCAGTGTTCACAAATTTATCCACAAATTGGTAATATTCGTCACCGGCAACTCGCTTTTGACGATTTCCAAGATATAAGTCATCATCAAGCAGTTTCTGGTTGTTAGTACCAACATCAAGAATTACAGGTAAAACTGATTTTGGGTCGATTCCAGCAGCAGCAGTGTAAACCATTAATTTTCCTACAGAAATATCCACACCTTGTAGACCCCAATCGCCAATCCCAAGAATTCCTTCACCGTCAGTTACAACAACAAGTTTAATTTCTCGATTTCCTGCAGCATTTTTTAAAACTTGCTCGATATTATCTTGATTATTGATTGATAAATATGCAGCATTTTGTGGGTCAACAAAAAGTCGACTGTAATTTTCAATTGTGTCAGAGATTGTTGGATCGTATACAATGGGCATGAATTCATTCACATGCTCACTAAATAATTTGAAAAATAATACACGATTCTCATTAAAAATATCCATCAAGTAGATTCTTTTTGCCAAATCAGATGAACGCATTTGAAATTGTGCGTATGCTTGTTCAACTTGTTGGTCTAAAGTTTGAACTTGTGGAGGAAGTAATCCTTCAAGTGATAATTCTTTTCTCTCATTTTCAGAAAATGCAGTACCTTTATTTAAAAATGGATTGTTTAATACGTTAAATCCCTTATCTGTCATAAATTTGTCCTCCAATTGATTTCAGAAATCACTATAAACTCTTATAAAAAGTATAGTCAAATATGTTATAATTGATAAAAATAATTTATAGGTGAAACTACATGAATTTTAAAGATTTGCGTTACTTTAGAAAATTAACTGAGTTAAAAAATTATTCTGAAACGGCTCATTTTTTTGGAGTAAGTCAACCAACTATTACATATGCAATTAAACGTTTGGAGAATGAATACAACTGTGAATTAATCGTGCGAAAAAGCTATGCAAATTCGGTACAATTAACTTCAATAGGGGAGCAATTTCTCGTTCATGTTCAAAAGATTTTGCGTGAAGACGAACTAACAAAAAAAGATATTGAACGATTTCAGAGTAATGATGTAGTTATGGGATTTCCACCGATTATCAGTGATTATTTAATGCCTTTGGTATTTGATTCGTTAAAGGAAGAAAAAGTACTGGATAAAATTCGTCCCAAGAGATCTGGTTCAAAGGAGCTACTGGATGAATTACACAATGGGAGAATTGACATTTCTTTGGCCGGAACAACACATCTGCCGGAAAGTGGAGAATATCAATACAAAGTTCTGAAAACTCATAAGTTTAAAATTATCGCTAGTGCTCAACGTGATTTTCCAAAGGAATTAAAGATTAGAGATCTTGAAAATGAAGATGCCTTGGTGCTTGATGAGAGCTCAGTACATCAGTTGTTGGCCGCAAATCTTGTTGAAAAATACAATGTTTTTACAAATGTTGTTTATCAAACCAGTGATTATAAATTGTTATTGGATTTAGTCGCAAGTAATAAGGGCATAAGTTTTATTACCGAAACTGCTTTAAAGGATGTCAGTGGAATACAAACCTTAAATGTAACTGATGTGGATTTTCCATCTTTTTATTTAATATTGATATATCGCAGTTCAATGAAGATTGATCCTACCATTCAAAAATTGATTGATGTATTTAGCGACTTGTCTGACAATTAAGGTTGTATATTGAGGACTAAATAATTGCAGTATTTCTTAAATGCTTGTACTATACAGTCGTAATCAGAAATGATTACTTAAACAGATTTAGAAAACAATACTAACTCCTATATAATCTATTTCATAATCAATATCAGATAACAGACCGTTTATCCGTCACCGTAAGGTGACGGTTTTTTTGTTTAAAATATAAAAAATTAAATCATAAGTTATTACTTATTCGTACTATACAAAATTGTTTATGAATAATATACTTGTGAAGTACTAATGATTATGAGTCTGGTGGTAAGACGATAAAAGAAACTAATTGGGTAAATATAATCATTGGAAACATCAATAGGGGGCAGATACCTCTAAATCCTATTAAAATGTTATTCGGGGATAGTTCATATCAAATAGAGATTGATGTTGAGAAAGAGGGAGTAGAAAATTACCCCTCTTTTTTTGTTTTCTTAAAATAGATAAAATTGTAAAAGATATTTATTTTGAATAATCGAGTGATAAATTAAAAAACAAACTTTTCCCTTATGGTATAATTTTGGTACAAAGCAATTTAGGAGTAATAATTAAATGAAATTTACGACTGATCAACAAAAAGCAATTGCGAAATATGCGATTGAACATGACAATAACTATAAAGAGACAGGCGAAAAGTATGATATTACATATCAACAAGTAGCCGCTTGGGTTAGAAAATTCAAAACTGAATTGTCAGAAACCGCTTCAATCACTTCATCAAAAAAGACTTCGTCTAAAAAAACGCCAGTAAAGTCTGTTAAAAAATCAGATAAAAAGAAAACCTCAAAAAGAACTACAACAAAGAAAGAATCAACAAGTAGACAAAAAGTTGAAGAATCATCAAAGCAAACAAATGAAACTTCTACTTTGGATGTTTTGAGTCGTAGAGATCCAGTTTTGGAAAAGCAACTTGAGGATGTTAAACGTCGATTAGGCTTAATTAAATAAGGAGTCAGCCATGAAGAAGGTTATTTTTGTTTGTCTTGGTAATATTTGTCGCTCACCAATGGCAGAGATGATGTTTATCGATATGGTAAATAAATCTGGATTGAATGAACAGCTCGATATTTCTTCAATGGCGACTGCGAATTATGAAATTGGAAATGCTCCTCATCCAGGTGCAGTTGCTGAACTTAGGAAACAACATATTCCGATTATTTCGCATGTTGCTCAGCAAATTAGTTCAGAGGATTTCGAAACCGCCGATGCAATCATTGGTATGGATGATCAAAATATTGTTGATTTAAAAAAAATAGCCCCTTCAGGGACTGAAAACAAAATTCATCAAGCATACGATGTTATGGGAATACACAAAGAAATTCAAGATCCATGGTTTGATCACAAATTTGATCGAACATATACTGAATTGTCCGAAGTTCTACCACAATGGATGAAAAAATTAACAGAATAACTGCCAAAAAAATTCAATAGGTAACTATTGAATTTTTTAGTTTTAGAATAGTATGTTGGAATAGTGGGGGAATTAATATGGCATTTCAATTAGATGCAGTGACAATAGTCGCCAGATTATTATTGGCGACAGTAATTTCAGGAGTTATTGGTTATGATCGGGCACAGAAACATCGTCCAGCAGGTATTAGAACACATATTCTAGTTTGTTTAGGTGCATGTATCATTGCGCTGATTCAGAAAGAAATTGGATTTGACGCACTGCAAATAGCCAAACAGTATCCACAATATAAAGGAATCGTAAGAGCAGATGATGCTAGATTAATAGCTCAAGTTGTTAGTGGTATTGGGTTTTTAGGTGCTGGTACTATCATTGTGGAACACCATTCAATCAAGGGATTAACAACGGCAGCTAGTTTGTGGGTTGTAGCATGTTTAGGCTTAGCAGTAGGAATGGTAAACTATGTAATTGCTATTGCAAGTTTCGTAGTTGTATATGGAGTAATTGCGTTTTTGAAGCGAATTGTCCGAGTTAGTCCAGTTAGAAATTTGGAGATTCAATATTTAGAGAAATCTGAATTTAAACAATACATCGAAACGTATTTTAAAGATCATGAAATTACTGTCAATAATGTAAGCTACAAAGCCAATAAAATTGATGATAACTATATTTATACAAACACGTATGAAGTTAAACTTCCCAGAAAACTAACTTACGTAAAAGTTGTGGAAGATTTGTCATCTAACAACAACATCACCAAGGTTAATGCAATAACGCCAGGGTAAGTTGAAATTTGGCAAATGGCTTAACTTTTGGTAGAGTATTAAATTGTGAGAAAAAGCTTACAAAAGCAAAGATTAGGGGATTATATGCTACTAACAGTATTATTTGGGGAATTATTAGCAACATTAATAGTTTTAGCTTTGCTGCAGATTGTTAAAATAAAAAAAGTACAGATTGTTATGTATTTATTAGTGTTAATGAGCTTTGGGGTGGTCTCTTTTTTTACGGTAAACTCATCGAAAATTCAAGTAACGTCTACCTATCCATTCATCCAAAGAGTTACAACCGTAAAAGCTGATTTGAATGATAAAAAAGTTCAGCTTACAAGCAAGGATTTTAAAAAAAATGCCCAGGACTATGATTATGTCACATATACAGAACTGAGTGAAAATAATGATTTGTACCGTGGAAGATTAATAAATCAATGGGGCAAGGTTAAAAAAGTAATTGCAAATGATAATTTAGGAAGACAAATAATCCTAGATTTAAACGAGTCAAATCACGAGGATACAATAAAAGTAAACTATCATCTAAGTGACCTCGCAGCCGGAAATCCGAATATCAAAAAGAATGATCGAGTAAAAATATACGGTGAAGGCGCAGAACATGAAAACAAAAGCACAATGCCAGTAATAGACGCACACTTCATCGAAACAAAATAAAAGTACGAAAACCAACCAAGGTTTTCGTACTTTTTAGTTTTTCTATTTTGAAAAAAAAACATCTAAAACACAAAATGAGAAACATATGTTTGAACGGAGTTAGATGCAGGAAGAAAATAGATTTTGGCTCAGTGGTGGCGTTATTCTTAGTGCGCGAAGCACACTTAGAATAAAATCGAGCTTGGAGATGATTGCGGTTTGTGCAATTAGCTTCAAGTCGATTCACCACGTTCTGAGATACTTACGATGTGGTTGACATTTGAAATGTAATAATTTTGATCACTTCGGAGGTATTAATATGTGGAAATATACTCAAAAAGAAAAATATAACCTTATCAAGGAATTTGAAAAATCTGATTTACCTCGACAGACATTTGCGAAAACCAAAGGAATCAGTCCCGAAACGTTTAGGGACTGGAATAATTACTACAAAGAGAATGGTTATGAAGGACTAAGGAATAGTAAATCACGTACGTTTTATAGTGCTGAAACAAAGATCAACTCTGTTCGTGCATATGCGAATGGTGAAGGTAATCTAAAGCAAGTATGTGAAAAATTCGGAGTGAAATCATCTAAACAACTCAGAATGTGGTTGATACAGTATAATAATGGCAAGACTCTTAAGGCTACGCCTGTCAGGAAGAAGGTCACTGCTGTGCCAAGAAAAACAACGATAGATGAAAGAATTGAAGTTGTAGAATTCATTCTTAATAAACATCATTCCTATTCAGAAGCATCTGAACGATTTGATGTTTCTTATCAACAAGCTCGGCTTTGGGTTATGAAAGTCCAAGGTGATGGCTATAAAGCTCTCGTAGATGAGCGTGGCCATAGGATTCATCATAAAGCAGAAGAGATTAGTGAACTAGAGAAATTGAAACTTGAAAACCGTGAACTCAAAGCAAAATTGAATGAACAAGAAGCCATTGCGGCGTTTGAAAAAAAATTAAACGAACTTCAGCACAGGGGGTGAATTCACAACGAAAGCTGTCTTACCAGGCAATAATGGAGGTCAGCGAAGGTAATCATGGATGGAAATCTATTCTATTAGACCATATAGGTGTTTCTAGACAAGCGTTAAATAAGTTCTTACATCATAGGAAGACAGATTGGGAACACAAAAATGATTTATTGACTGAAGTTGTTCTTAAGACATATAAAGATCATTTTCAAAGAATTGGTGCGGGAAAGATTCTTTCTCATATTACAAAGGAACACCTTCTAGATTTTGAGGTCACGTACTACCAAGTTAGGCGTGTAATGAGAAGTGAAGGTATTAGTTGTAAATCAAAAGCAAAAAAGCGAAGTCGTAAAGATGACAATGATCAGCATGAAAAAGACAATGTATTAAACCAGAATTTTGAAGTGGAAAAACCAAACATGGTTTGGCTATCTGATTCAACCCAATTGGAATTTGGAATCAAAGAAACACACAAAGTAAAACTCAGTGGAATACTAGATTTGTGCAGTCGTAAAATAATTGGATCTTTTATAAGTCCATCAGAGACTGCAGAAGCTGAAATTGCGATGTTCAAAGAAACTTTTGAGGAAATGGGCGACGTTCATCCAATGGTACATACTGATCGTGGACCTGCATTCACAGCCGTTAGCTTTAATAAATTGTTGGATGAACACAAAGTAATAAGAAGTTTTTCAAGACCAGGCACCCCATATGATAATTCACCAATGGAGAGCTGGTGGAGTAATTTTAAGGGAATCTGGATGGATAGTCATCCAAGACCAGCAACTTTAGAAGCACTGATTAAGCTAGTACAAGATGGAATTGATTATTTCAATAACATTGATAGATTGCCAACAAAAAATGGCCTTACTCCAGAAGAATGCTGGAATAAAGCCATTGCAAAGTAGTTTATAATATTTTAATTGTTTAAATGTCAACTTGACAACGCAAGTTCATTCCCTTCCTAGATAGTTTGTTGGCGTAGCCAACATCAAGACTGTTGCGCACATGCCGAAGGCGTGTACGTTCATTGAAAAAATCTATTTCCTTCCGGAATCGGTAACAAAGTTCAAAAACTAATAGCTGTGTTTCTTTACCCAATACAAAATTTCTTCGTAAATCTCCCATTTCTTTGATGGTTCATTCAGAATTTCATGCATCAAGAAAGGATAAACATGAAGTTCCTTATCTTTAGCAGGAATTTGTTGATAGACAGACATAGTGTCAGCAGCCGGAATAATTCCATCATCAGCACCTTGTAGCAAAAGTATTGGATCGGTAATTTTGTTTAAATCATTCTTTAATTCAGTTGCACTATCTTGAAGTGTACTCATTAATCGAACAGTGAACTTCTTCAAGTTTAGTGGATCATTGTCATATTTTGCAGTAACTCTAGGATCGGAACAAACTCCGTCTCCAAGATTATTGGGAACGTATGATTCAGGAGAACCTTCAATTTTTTGGCCAAATTCAATTGAAAGTGGGTCAGTAGCAATAATTCCATCAACGCAGCCTGGATACTTTGTAGCGACCTTCAAAACAGTGTGTCCACCCATACTGTGTCCCAACAAGAATGTTGGTAGATCAGGAAATTGTTCTTTGGCGATATCAATTACAATTTTACAATCGTCAGGTAATTCATCTGTATTTGTTAGATCTCCACGTTTACCTTCAGATTTACCATGGCCACGTTGGTCATATCTATAAACGTTCATGTGATGTGCCAAGAAGAAGTTGGCAAGTGTTTCATAACGACCAGAATGTTCTGCTAATCCATGAGCAATTACAATATTGGCATATGGAAAATCAGTTAAATCAGTATGTTGATATAAATTGATTCCCTTAGTAGATGACTCAATCATTTCCTCGAAATGTCTACTTAAATTTCTATCCACAAAATCCATGTTATGTCTCCTCCTGAAATCGATTTCAATTCCATATTACTACAAATTTTAATCAAAACAAAACACCATTCTAATTAAAGAATGGTGTCTTTAAAAAACTATCAAAAGGGTTTTGTTTAGAACTAACGATAATTATCATACTTTAGAAATATTGACAATTCAGGCAGGTTGTTAATATGACTAAGTAGAATTAGTTATTTATTTTCTTTTGAATCTTTTGTTTTTTTAGAAGATTTCTTATCTGCAGAATCTACACGTTCTACATTTTTTTTAACATCATCGGGAAGTGAGGCAAACTTATCAAATAAACTTCCAAAATCATTTTCTCGTTTCACTGTTAAGCCCATCGGTATCAGCCCCTTTCAGGTTTGGCTTAATTCTTATTTGACTTCATTATAAAACGTTTAGAAAAAAATCTCAATTGCTTGCAACTCTTTAATATAAGATTAAAATAATATAAGCATATTTAAGTTAAATATAAAGAAATGAGGTAACTAAATGGCAACTGAATATTTGGAACATAAATTAAGTTTATTGCCAGCCCGCCCAGGTTGTTACTTAATGAAAGATATTAATTCAAAAATTATTTACGTTGGTAAAGCTAAGAATTTAAGAAATAGAGTTAGATCGTATTTTAAAAGTTCGCACGAAGGAAAAACTGCTAAATTAGTTTCTGAAATTCGTGATTTTGAAACAATTATTACATCGAATGATAAAGAAGCTTTTTTACTCGAAATAACTCTAATTCAAAAGCACCAGCCTTATTACAATATTCGTCTAAAAAAGGGTACGGGATATCCATATATTAAAATAACTAATGAACGTGACCCTAAAATGGAAATAACCGGACAAATAAAAAAAGATGGCGCATATTATTTTGGACCATATCCAAATGTTTATGCAGCATCTGGTACGTTAAACTTTTTGCAAAAAGTATATCCATTGAGACGTTGCCAGGGTCATATTGGTAGACCTTGTTTGTATTACCATATGGGGCAGTGTTTGGGAGCTTGTTTCAAAGAAGTCCCTGAGGAGAAATACAATAGTCAAATTGAAAAAATCAAGCGATTTTTATCAGGAAATGTCGGTGAGATAAAATCGGATTTGAATAAAAAAATGCTTGATGCAGCTAAGAATCGTGAATATGAGCGAGCTGCTGAATTACGAGACCAAATACAATATATTGAAGCAACCGTTGAGAAACAAAAAATCATTTCAAATGACAGTACACCTCGAGATATCTTTAATTACTATGTTGAAAAGGGATGGATTTCAATCCAAATCTTCTTTATTCGTCAAGCAAGATTGATGAAACGAGAAAAAAGAGTGTTTGCGTGTGTAAATTCTCCTGAGGAGGAACTATCAACGTTCATCCTGCAATTTTATAATCGTCGAAATCAGGTGTTGCCAAAGGAAATCCTTGTTCCAAACAATATCGACAAAGATACACTTTCTGAAGTGTTGAATGTTCCATTTAGGACTCCACAACGTGGTCAGAAAAAGGCGCTGATGGACATGGCTGCGGAAAATTCTAAGCTTGTTTTACAAGAGAAATTTCGCTTAATGGAATTAGACAATCGTCAAACTTACGGTGCCCAAGAACAGATTTTTGAGGCATTAAATTTACCGTATGGTCACGTCATTGAATCATTTGACCATTCACATATTCAAGGAACGAACCCAGTCTCAGCAATGGTCGTTTTCCAAGATGGTCGACCTGAGAAAAGTATGTATCGAAAATATAAAATAAAAGATGAATTAGAAAATCATTCTGGTGCTGATGAGGCAGCTAATACCCGTGAGGTTATCTATCGTCGCTATTCTAGACTTTTAAAGGAAGAAAAGAACCTTCCTGACTTAATTCTAATGGATGGTGGAATAATTGAATTGAGGGCAGTTATGGATGTTTTACATAATGAACTTGGAATCGACAATTTACCAGTCGCCGGTATGGTGAAAGATAATCATCATAATACTTCACATTTGATTTTTGGTGAAGATGGTCAGGCTGTTACTCTTGATCCTAAGAGTCAAGGCTTTTATTTATTGCAACGTATCCAAGATGAAGTCCATAGATTTGCGATAACCTTCCAAAGAAAGACACGTAGTAAAAACGCCTTGTCATCACAACTTGATAATATTCAAGGCGTTGGGCCAAAGACCAGAACCAAACTTTTGAAGAAGTATGGCTCTGTTAAGAAAATCAAGGAAGCCCCAGTTGATGAAATTATTTGCTTGGGAATTCCTCAGACAACCGCACAGACAATTAAAATAACTTTATCTAATATTGAAACTCATAAAAAATATAAAAAGATGTAAAAAAATAACGGTATCCATGCGGATATCGTTATTTTTTATGACTATTTTGCTTCAACTGATGCAGCTTTCTTAGCTGAGGGTTTCCATAATCCGTAAATGACACCGGCGATACCAGCACCAATTATTACTGCGAGGATATAAAGTAATGGGTGGTTAGCAAGTAATGTAACGAATAAACCACCATGAGGAGCAGGAACATTAATTTTCCATAATTGTGTTAATCCACCACCAATTGCAGATCCGATAACACTTGAAGTGATAACTCTAAGTGGGTCTCCGGCAGCAAAAGGAATAGCACCTTCAGTGATGAACGAAATACCTAGAACATAGTTTGAAAGGCCAGCTTGTCTTTCTTGTTCTGTAAATTTACTCTTCCAGAATGTTGTTGCAATGGCAATTGCTAGAGGTGGAACCATACCACCAACCATAACGGCAGCCATTAGTGCACCATCTTGTGTTGCTGTAAATGTACCAATTGCAAATGTATAAGCAGCCTTGTTGAAAGGACCACCCATATCGATTGACATCATACCACCGAGAATAGTACCTAAGATAACGGCATTACCGGTACCCATATTTTCTAGGAAGTGTGTGATTGCTTGGTTAACAATGGCGAATACTGGATCTATTGCAAAGTACATAATTGCACCTGTTGCAAGTAATCCAAGAACAGGGTAAAGCAAGATAGGCTTAAGCCCATCTAAAGTCTTTGGCAAACCTTGAAGTAATTTCTTTAATCCAACGACGATCCAACCAGCGATGAAACCAGCAAGTAGACCACCGATAAATCCGGCAGGACTCTTTGAAGAAATTACGGAAGCAGATGCTTGAGATGCCATGAAACCACCAACGAAACCGGGTAATAGAGCAGGTCTATCACCGATTGATTCGGCAATATAAGCAGCTAAGATTGGAATTAAGAAGCTAAATGCGTAATTACCAATGTTATTAAAGAACAGGAACCATTGTGAATGGGCGCCAACTGATGATTCAAGTAAGAATGAGATGGCCATTAAAATACCACCACCAACAACGAATGGAAGCATGTTGGAAATACCATTCATTAAGTCAGCATAAATTTTTGACCAAAGTGATTTCTTCTCTGAACTGTCGTCTTCCTCGGAAGCAGCTCCACCTTGAGCGTGAAATACAGGAGCTTTTTGTTCAACAGCTAGATTGATTAATTCATCAGATTTGTTGATACCATCTGTAACAGGACGGTTAACTAAGTGTTTACCATCGAAGCGAGGCATATCAACTTTCTTATCGGCAGCGATGATAACACCATCTGCGCGATCAATGTCAGCTGCGGTTAACTTATGTTTAACACCTTCTGAACCATTAGTTTCAACTTTAATGTCTACACCTAATTTTTCAGCATGTTCTTTCAGGGCAGCTTCAGCCATGTATGTATGTGCGATACCAGTAGGGCAGGCAGTTACAGCAACAATGAATGGCTTTTTATCGGAAGCAGCGGCAGTTTGAGCGGCTTCTTGTGCTGCAGCTTTTTCCCGAGCCTTTTCTTTTTCCTCGTCAGCTTTGTCTTTAGCTTCTTTTTTTGCCATGGCATCGCTGAAAAGATTTTGTACTTCATCAGCAGTTTTTGCGTTTTTTAAATTGGCAACTAGGTCAGGGTTAATAAGTAATGATGACAAAGCGGCAAGAGCTTGAAGATGAAGGTTATCAGCACCTTCTGGTGCAGCAATCATAAAGAATAGGAAGGTTGGTTGACCATCCAATGATTTATAGTCTAAACCAGATTGACTTTTTGCAAATAGCACAGTAGCTCTTTTAACAGCCTTGTCATGTGCATGTGGTATAGCAATTCCATCACCAATACCAGTGCTTGTTTCTGCTTCACGCTTTAAAATATCTGCCTTATAAAGCTCCTTATCATCAATAACGCCGACTTCGTAGTACTTGTCGACCATTTCATCAATGGCTTCCTCTTTAGTGGTAGCTTTAAGATCCAAGATCATGGCATCTTTTAGTAGTAATTCGTTCAGATCCATTAATTTTTCCCCCTAACTTAATTGGCTAATACTGATGTTCTTGTAAACATCATCGATTTTATTTTTTACTGCAATATCTTGACTAAATGCTGTGGCAGATCCACATGCTGCCCCTTCATGAAAACTTTCAATTGGATCCTTAGTCTTCATGAATGTTCCAACGAAACCAGCAATCATAGAATCACCAGCACCGACAGAGTTGATAACTTGGCCCTTAGGTGCATTTGCTTTGTAAACGTGATCCTTAGTAACCAGTAGGGCACCATCACCAGCCATTGAGACTAACGCATGTTTTGCGCCTTGGTCCAGTAATTTACGAGCATTATCAACGATGTCTTGTTCGCTATTGAATGTAACATTGAATAGGTCAGCAAGTTCATGATTGTTTGGCTTTACTACCAATGGATTGAGTGGCAATGTGTCAAGTAAAGCTTGACCTGTGGTATCAATAACAAAGTCAGCACCTTGATCTTTAATCACTTTGGCAATGTCTAAATAAAATGTGGTTTCAACTTGTTGTGGTAGACTTCCAGCCATGATGACAACATCACCATTACCAACAGACTTAAGTTGATTGAGAAAACTTTGTTTTTCCTCGGCTGAGATTTCAGGACCGGTACCATTTATTTCAGTTTCTTCATTTTGCTTAGTTGCATTAATTTTCACGTTAATACGTGTATCGTTTGTAACTTTAGTAAATGAAGTTTTAAGGTTGTGTTGTTTTAAAAGATTTTCGAACATTGAACCAGTTGCTCCACCTACAAAGCCAAGAGCGGTTGAATCAAGTTGTAATTCATTGAGGATTCTCGAAACGTTTATTCCTTTTCCACCAGGTAACTTTACATCAGTGGTAGTACGATTTACCTTACCAGTGGCTAACGTATCAACTTGTAACACGTAATCAATGGAAGGGTTGGCAGTAATTGTGTAAATCAATTATTTAACCTCCGTAAGATTGGTATATTTTTTGATTAGATCTGCTGATTTACCAGGAAGTTCATTTGTAATCAAATTTGCTGCTGATAAATTTGCGAATCGGGCGAAGCTAACTTGTCCACATTTGGAACTATCCGCTAAAATATATTTCTTAACGGAGTTTTGAATTGCTATTTCCTTAGTAGATGCTTCTTCAGGATCAGGAGTTGTATATCCAGATTTTGCTGAAAACCCATTTGTTCCTATAAAAGCGATGTCGAAATGGTAACTTTCAAGTGCATTAGTCATTGTGGAACCAACTAGTGCTTTAGTGCTGGATTTCAAACGACCTCCTGGTACAAAAGTTTCTATTGAATAGTCGGATAATGTAGATGCATTAACAACGCTATTGGTGATTACTAAAAGATTGGATAGTTTTGCAAGATATGGGATAACCGCCTGAACGGTAGTTCCGGCATCAAGGAAAACTACTTGGTTGTCTTTAACTAATTCCCCAGCAATTCGACCAATTTGATCTTTTTGATCGGTATTGCTAGTAGCCTTTTGAGATAATGCAGGTTCATCATGGAAGGAAACCACACTTTGGGCTCCTCCATAAATGCGTAGTAATTTATGACATTCCTCTAAGTCTTGTAAGTCACGTCTTAAAGTAGATTCAGATGCGCCCGTGAGGGGTATCAAATCTTGTAATTTAACGATATTATGAAGCTTAAGTTGCTTCAAAATTATTTGATGTCTCTCTTCGGTAAGCACTTACATTCACCTCCTGAAATAATAATACATCAAAATCATTCAAAATCAACCAAAATCTTTCATATTCATTCAAAATGTTTCAAAACCATTCATTAATGAATTAAATCACTAGACAGTCTTTTGTGTTTTGAAGTATGATGAGGGGTGTTTTTGTGCTAGAATTTAAAAATGATAATCAAATTTATAAACAATAGGTAGAAAGGAGGGGTCAAATGTTTGTTGATAATGTAAAGATTACTGTCAAATCCGGTAAGGGTGGTGACGGTTCAGTAGCGTTTAGACATGAAAAATATGTTCCTCTCGGTGGACCAGCTGGTGGAGATGGCGGTCGCGGTGGAGATATTATTTTACGCGCAAACGAAGGTATGAACACTTTGATGGATTTCAGATACAAACGAATCTTCAAAGCTGACCCAGGTCAAAACGGTCAAATTAAGTCAATGTATGGACGAAAGGCAGATCCAGTATATATAGTCGTTCCTACAGGAACTTCGGTATATGACGAGGATAATGGTAAATTAATTGGCGACCTCATTGATAATGATCAAGAATTAGTTATTGCAAAAGGTGGAAAAGGTGGAAGAGGTAATATTCATTTTGCCAATTCTAAAAATCGTGCACCAGAAGTTGCCGAAAATGGTGAACCGGGTCAAGAGAAACATATTAGACTTGAACTTCGATTGATTGCGGACGTTGGACTAGTTGGATTCCCATCTGTTGGTAAATCAACATTGTTATCAGTTGCAACTTCTGCAAAGCCAAAAATCGCTGCATATCACTTTACAACATTAAATCCTAATTTGGGAATGGTTAAACTAGATAACGGTAATGATTTTGTTATTGCCGATTTACCTGGACTTATTGAGGGTGCATCTAATGGTGTTGGTTTAGGTATTCAGTTCTTAAGACACGTAGAAAGAACTAGAGTGTTGTTACATCTAGTTGATATGGATCCTGAAAATGGACGTGATCCATATACTGATTATTTGGCAATTCGAAAAGAATTAGGAACTTATGATGAAAATATTTTAAACCGCCCAGAAATTATTGTGCCTACAAAGTTAGATATTGAAGGTTCAGATGAACGTTTAGCAGAGTTTAAAGAAAAGTTGCCAGATGATGCTGACATATTTGCAATCTCAAGTATTCAACATACTGGTGTTCAGCAATTGCTCAACCACACTAGTGAAGTTCTATCTAAGGCAGAACCAATTCACTTCGATGTTGTCAGTGATGAGACTGTTGAGTACAACTATCAACCTAAAGCTGATAAGTTTCAGATTACCAAGACAGGTGAACATGACTTTGAAGTTACAGGTGATGAAGTTGAAAGAATGCTACAGATGAGTAATTTAGATCACCAAGATGGAATCATGCGATTTGCTCGTAAGTTAAAGAGTATGGGTATTGAAGATGGTTTGTTAAAAGCAGGAGCTCAGACAGGAGATTCTGTTACAATTCTTGATTTCACGTTTGAGTTTATTTAGTAATTAGGGGTAAGTATATTATGAATAAGTCACCAAAAAGAAGATTCATCGGCGGGTTCGATGGATTACGGACTTTAGGTGTAATTGGCGTTATTATGTACCATCTAAATCCGACGCTCTTTTCTGGTGGGTACCTAGGTGTACCCATCTTTTTCTTGATATCAGGATATTTGATCACTGACCATTTTTTTAATACTGTCGATGCAGGTCAAAAATTCTCATTAAAGAATTTTTATGTCAAAAGAGTTCACAGATTATATCCAGGATTACTGTTTGTATTATTGGGGTCAGCTGCGTACATTGTATTGTTCTTAAAGGATTTGCTTTACCACTTAGATCAAATCTTTGTTACAAATGTTTTGAATGTATACAACTGGTGGCAAATTTTTAATGGTCAATCCTATTTTGAAAGATTTGCGAATAATGAATCTCCATTTACTCACTTATGGACTCTTTCAATTGAAGGTCAATTTTATATTGTTTGGCCAATCTTATTGATTCTGTTTGTTAAATTTGGAGTTAAAAAGAGCAATATTTTCTGGTTTGCAATGATTGTTTCACTCGCTTCTGCTGCTTTAATGGCAGCATTATACCAACCAGGTGTTGATCCTAGCCGTATTTACTATGGTACTGATACTAGATTGTTCTCAATTTTACTTGGCTGTGGACTAGCAATTATTTGGCCAGCAGAGAAATTAAAAGCGGGCGTAGTAAAGAGTGACAAGGCAATCTTGAATATTGTAGGGTTATTATCATTTGCATTAATGATCTTCATGATATTCACAGTTAAAGATTCATCACCATTCTTGTATCGTGGAGGGATGTTAATCTTTTCTATCGTTACTTGTATCTTTATCGGTGTTGTCGCTCATCCAAGTGCATTTTGGAATCAGATTTTGTCAAACAAATTGTTCCACTATGTTGGTTCAAGAAGTTATGGATTATATCTTTATCAATTTCCAGTGATGATTTTCTTTGAATCTAAATTTAAAAACGTTGCCGATCATCCTGTGTTGTATCCGGTCATTGAAGTAATTCTCATATTCTTAATATCTGAGCTTTCGTACAGATTTGTTGAGAGACCACTCGGACATGCAAACTGGCAAGATGTTAAGAACTTCTTTAAATCATCAAAGGCTGTTAGTCGTATCTTGGCAATCGTCATTGCAATCATTTGTGTAACTGGTGGCTATGGTGTCGTTAAAGCAACGACAGCACCAAAACCTGACGCAAATAGTAGCAAGCTTGCCCAAACAATTAATAAAAATACTAAAAACAATGATCAGCGAAAGAAAAAGGCTATTGAGAACCTTAAAAAGAACAAAGATAAAGGTTCAGACGGTAGTGAAATGACTCCAGATCAAGTTAAAAAGTATAAGAAACTCGCTAAGTCTCATCCAATTAATAAAGATTTTGAAAAATATGGGCTTTCACAGTTTGATTTACAACGCCTTCAGGACATTCGTTTGACTGGTGTTGGTGATTCGGTTATGGCTGATGGTTCGGATAATTTTAATAAATTGTTTAACGACAAGAATGTAGTTATTGATGCCGCTGTTAGCCGTCAATTGTCTTCAAGTATTGATATATTGCAACATTACAAAGACCAGGGTGTTCTTGCACCAAACGTTTTGATTGGTTTAGGTACCAATGGTCCTTTCGATGCAGATCAATTGGCACAAGTAATGAAATTAGTTGGACCACAACGTCATGTTTTCTGGATTAATGCATATGTACCAACTAGACCATGGGAAAAGACAGTTAATGGTTTGCTTGATAAATCAACTAAGAAGTATAAGAATCTTTCAGTGATTAATTGGAACAAAGAAGCACAAGGACATCCGGATTGGTTCTATGATGATCAAGTTCATCCAAACCCAGACGGATCAATGTACTATTCTTCATTTGTTGTAAAACAAATATTAACTGGCTTAGACAAAAAATAGATAGGATTTTTGTATGGAATTAGAATTTTTAGGAACAGGCGCTGGAGTACCGTCAAAGGGAAGAAACGTCTCAAGTACAGCATTAAAATTGCTTGATGAACGTAATGAAGTCTGGTTGTTTGATGTTGGTGAAGCGACACAACATCAAATTTTAGAGACCACTATTAGGCCTCGGAAAATCACAAAAATATTTATTACTCATTTGCATGGTGATCATATTTTTGGGCTTCCAGGTTTGTTATCTAGCCGTGCAAATCAAGGTGGAAACACTCCCTTAGATTTATATGGGCCAGTAGGGATCAAAAAGTTTGTCGAAACCTCACTTTCAGTTACAGGTACTAAATTAGGATACAAGATTAACTATGTTGAGTTGAAAAATGGTGGAGAAATTTTTAACGACAAGACTTTCTCAGTAACCGCTGGTAAACTTGAACATCGAATTACTTGTTTCGGATACCGGGTAGTTGAAAAGCCTCGTACAGGCGAGTTACTAGTTGATAAATTGGCTGAGTATCATATTCCAAATGGACCAGTTTATGGAAAGCTAAAAGCTGGCGAAAAGGTTACACTGTCTGATGGAACAGAGTTAGATGGTAAAGATTTTATTGGTCCTGATAAGCCTGGTAAAACAGTTGCTATCATTTCTGATACACGCTATACTCCTGAGATTGATAAGTTAGCAGATCATGCTGATGTAGTTGTTCATGAATCGACTTTTTCAGATGATGATAAGAAATTGGCTTATAATTATTTCCATTCAACAGCAACTTCAGCCGCTAAAGTTGCGAAGAAATGTCATGCAAAAGGATTATTGTTAACACACATTTCCGCTAGATATACTGGGAAATCTGCCTTAGTATTACAAAATGAAGCACGTAAAATTTTTGACAATAGTCGAGTAGTTAATGATTTTGACATTTATGAAGTTCCGTTTAATCAATAGAAAAGGGGAATTATCATGGTAAATTTGTTGGATCAAAATGTTTTAGTTACCGGTGCATCTTCTGGCATTGGACGTGATGTAGCGATTAATGCAGCTGCTTCAGGTGCTAACGTAATATTAATTGCTAGAAATTCTGATAAACTAGCCGAAGTTAAACAAGAGTGCATTTCAGTTGGTAGCGAGTATTCGAATCACTACTATTTATCCATTGATATGTCGAATCCTGAGGCTATAAGTGATGGCGTTGAAACTATCTTTGCTGATTTTGACAATATTGATGTATTAGTTAATGCAGCTGGATTCGGTGACTTTTCAAATTATCTGGATACAGATTTTGATACGGTTGAGAAAATGTTTCGAGTGAATGTACTTGGATTGATGCTTATGACTCGTTTGGTTGCGAGTCATATGATTAATGAAGGACATGGACATATTTTCAACGTGGGTTCCATGGCTGGAAAAATTTCAACTCCAAAGTCTGCCGCTTATTCAGCTACCAAGGCAGCTGTGATCGGATTTTCAGATGGTTTGAGATTGGAACTCAAACCGTTCAATATTTTTGTTACTACGGTCAATCCTGGTCCAGTAGCGACTCATTTCTTTGACGTTGCCGATCACGGTGGAACATACTTGGATTCTGTTAAGAAATTTGTATTAGATACAAATAAGTTGGCCGTTGAGATAGTTAATACATTCAATAGAAGAAAACGTGAGATTAATCGACCTCGCTATATGGAACTAGCTAGCGTTCTTTACAAAATGGCACCATATGTGGGAGACTATTTAGCAGGGACGTTAGGAAATCGAAAATAGGGGATTTAAATTATTATGGATAAAAAGAAACAATGGAAATTCGTTATTGGTTTGGTAATTGCATTAATTGTTGTTATTTTTGCAATATTAAATGTTAACCCGGTTACTATTAGTTTTGGTTTTACACATGTTAAATTGCCATTAATCGTTTTAATTTTAGTAACCTTGATTCTTGGAGCCTTAATTACAGTGTTGCTTGCAAATACTGGTACGAAAGAAAAAGATACTAAAAAATTATCACGTTCCGCAAAGAAACAATTATCTAATGTAAAAATTTCTAATGACAATCAAATTGCTGATGCATTAAAGGATAATACAACAAAAAATAAACAAAATTAGAATTTTGCTTGCCGTAGGGGTATTATGATAGTATTATATTAAACGTTAGATTTAATTAAGTAATATAAATATAAAGGAGTTATTACACATGGCTGTTCCAAAGAGAAAAACATCAAAACAAAGAAAACGCTCAAGACGTGGACATATTAAATTGACAGTTCCAAACATGCAATTTGATGTATCTACTGGTGAATATCGTATTAGTCACCATGTTTCACCATCAGGTATGTACAAAGGTAACAAAGTTATCAATACAACAAATGATGAAGAAGCTTAATTAAAAAAGTCAAGTCGTAATGGCTTGGCTTTTTTTGTATAAATGGGGAATTACTATGAAAAAGATAAAGTATTTTCTGATATTGCTTATTCCAATTTTCTTCATGGTATTGAGCGGATGTTCAAGTCTTTCCGTTAATACTACAAAAAATGAATATAGCGCAGACGGTTTGGTTGCCGTTGTAAAAGGTAAGGCAACTAAAGCAAGTAAGTTAACATATTCAATCAATGGTCAAAAAACAAAGTTGAAGATGAATGATGGTCATTTCGTCTTCTCTATTCCTATGTCATCAAATAATCAAGATGTGAAAATTGTTGCTAATAATGGCAAGGAGACTTCCACAAAAATTGTGACAATTAAGGCGGCAAAACCAATAGGGGATTACACTTCGTTTGGTCAAGAGTATAACTATGCTGCTTTTGTTTCAGGTGCACCTACAGATCAGATTCCATTGGTAGCAAAGGATGGTATTTTTAAGTACAAACGTCCAAATGGTACGACTTTGTACTTCAATGTTCAGGGAACTTCCTTAATGGGAATATCTGTTGTTGGTACTTTTAAACAGATGAAGACTAAAGCTGGAATTAAGAGTTTTGAAGGTAGTATAGCAACCTTAGCAGCATTATCGGGAGCTGACAGTAAATCAGTTCTAAAAAATCTAAATAAGCAGCTCAAGGATGCTAAAGATGGAAATAAGACGACCATGTCGCAAATTGAGTCGCGTGGTATCAAATTTAATATTAATTTGAGTAGTGATGCATTTTATATCTATATCACTAAATAGAGAAAGAGACTTTCATCGAAAGTCTCTTTTTAGTTATAGTTTGAAATTTCAATTAGGTTTTGGTCACGGTCTCTGACGTAAACGGAAGTAATTGGCCCATTGGCACCTCTCTTTTTCAGAGGTCCAGTTGTGACTTTCACTTTATTGTTAGACAGCTCTGCAATAATTTGATCCATCGCAGTATCACTGATTAAGCATAAATCTCCTGATTCTGGAGTTGGGATGTTTTTTACAGTAAGGACCAGATGGTCTAATTCAACAATATTCAAAACAAATCTCCTTAAAACAAAAAAGACGCCTAGTTAGCGTCTTTCTTCTTAGTGTTATCTTTTAATATAAGTGGAACAATAGTGAAAATAATAGCAAAAACTATAGAGACAATTAATGTCATTTGGAAATTATATGTTTGTTGGTTTAGTGCACCACCAATAAATCCTGCGACTTGTCCTAAAACGATTGCCCAAAATAAAACAGCAACATATCTCATCATTTCCATCTCGCTTTCTTGAGTAGTTTAACATAAATAAAGAATTTGCCCAATAATGTTTCAATCAATTTTGTTATAATTTTAACTGAAGGGGGCTTTAAATTGCAAACACAATTACAAGTAATGAGCAGTTATAGTTTACTGCAGAGTCCCATAAAATTACCGGAGTTAGTTAATAGTGCTAAAGAGCGTGGGTATACTTCGCTTGCTTTGACTGATAATAATAATTTGTATGGATCAATAGATTTTTATAAATATTGTAATGATGCTGGAATTAAACCAATAATTGGTTTGACCATCAATACAAAGGGTTTAAATAACACTGAAGAAGTCTATCCCTTAATACTATTGGCAAAAACGGTGGTAGGTTATGATAATCTTCTTAAAATATCGTCTGAAATTATGTCCAACGAAGAAGCTGTGCCACTGTCTGATTTGTTTGATAGATTTTCAGATTTATTTGTGATAACTCCCGCAGCAGGTTCTGAGGTTCTCATAACTGGTGAGTATGTTAGATATTTACAATTGCTTAAACAAAATTGTGATAAGAATTCGGTATATCTAGGTGTGGGATTATTTGGAGAACAAATAAACAATGTTAGACAAATAAAAAGTATCGCTGACGAAACCAATACACCACTAGTTGCTCTGTCAGATGTTAGATACATTAATCAAAATGATAACTTAGCGTATCAAGTATTGAACAATGTTCGATCTGGTAAAAAAATTGAGAATACTGACCAAGTGTCTGAAAATGGTGAATTTTATTTGCGCGAAGCAGACAGCATGGATGCGGAATTTGATAACGTTGATATGCCAGAGCCGGTTAAAAATGCTGATACGATTGCCAAACATTGTAATGTTGTTGTTGAATTCAAATCGACAGAATTGCCTGAATTTGAAACTCCGAATGGAACCAACTCAGAACAGTTTCTACAAAGTCTTACAGTACGAGGACTTAGGAAAAGACTCAATAATGATGTTCCTGAGGAATACCAAAAACGATTGACTTATGAGCTAGGTGTTATTGAAGAAATGGGTTTTTCTGATTATTTCTTAATAGTTTGGGATGTTATTAAACATGCACATTCGGTTGGAATAAAGACTGGTCCAGGGAGAGGTTCTGCTGCCGGTTCTTTGGTTTCATATACGTTAGGCATTACACAAGTTGACCCTATCAAGTATGATTTACTTTTTGAAAGATTTTTGAATCCTCAACGTGTTAATATGCCCGATATTGATTTGGATTTACCTGATGATCGACGTGACGAAATGGTGCAGTATATGCATGATAAATATGGCGAAAATCATATGGCACAAATTATCACTTTCGGAACATTAGCAACCAAAATGGCTTTGCGTGATATTGGAAGAACATTTGGGCAAACACAATTTCAGTTAACAACGTGGTCTAATTCAATACCAAAGGAATTAAATATTTCTCTGAAAGAGTCTTATGAGAAGTCCGATAGCTTCCGAGAACTTGTGAACAGTTCAGCAGAAAATAAATTGATTTACAAAGTGGCGCGAAGAATTGAAGGAATACCAAGACATTATTCCACTCATGCGGCCGGGATTGTCCTCAGTAAAAAGAATATGACTGATATTGTCGCAGTCCAGTTAGAGTCAGATGGAATCAATCTTACTCAACAAACTAAGAATAATGTTGAAAGTTTAGGATTGTTGAAAATAGATTTTCTTGGATTGAGAAACTTAACGATTCTAGACAAATCCATTCAGCTTATTTCTGAAACCACTGGTAAAGAGTTTAAACCTGAGCAAATTCCGCTAGATGACCAAGAGACTTTGAAATTGTTCCAAAGAGGTGATACCGATGGGGTTTTCCAATTTGAATCAGATGGTATCAAAAGCGTATTACGTCAATTAAAGCCGACTGCATTTAATGATGTCGTTGCAACAAATGCGCTGTATCGTCCTGGTCCTATGCAAAATATTTCTACATTTATTGCTAGAAAGCACGGTCAGGAACCTGTTGAATATCCAGATCCTTCACTTGAAAAAATTCTTCGTCCAACCTATGGAATCCTAGTTTATCAAGAACAAGTTATGCAAGCATCGTCTGAAATGGCTGGATTCTCACTTGCTGACGCCGATTTGTTACGTCGGGCAATTAGCAAGAAAAAGAAGAAACTGATGGACGAGAATCACATCAAGTTTGTTGAGGGTGCGGTTAAGCTAGGTCATGATAGAACCTCAGCAGAGAATGTATATGATTATATCGAGACTTTTGGTAATTATGGTTTCAATAAATCTCATTCAGTGGCTTATTCTATGATTGCTTTTTGGCTAGCATTCATTAAAGTACATTATCCAAGTATTTTCTTTACTTGTTTACTGAATTCTAATTTGAATAACGAGACTAAGACTGCAAGTTATGTTCAAGCAGCCAAGGATCGTGGAATTAAAATTGAGAATGTAGATATAAATAAAAGTGGTTATGATTTTCAAGTTTCTGGTGATTCAATCAGATTTGGCTTTCTCAGTATCAAGGGGATGCGAAGAGATTTTTCTCAAGGAATTCTAAACGAGAGAGCTCAACACGGTCAATTTTCAAGCACATTAAATTTTTTGCAGCGAGTAGATGTTAGATTTGTCAAAGATGATTACATCGAGCCACTAGTCTTAACTGGTGCGTTTGATGGATTCAATCGTAACCGTAAAGAGATGTTGTACGACATTCGGGATTTAGTTGAAAGCATTCAGTTGGCAGGTAATAATATTTCGTTGTTTGATGCACTAGAACCAAAGAAACATCAAATGGACGATTACACGCTAACAGAAAAATTAAATCAAGAAAAAGAATTTTTGGGAATTTATGTTTCTGGACACCCAGTTGAGAAGTATCGACAAAAATTGCTTAACACTGATACAGTAAAAATTAGCCATTTAGGCAACTTTAAAGGTAGGAATGTCTACATTATTGGATTAGTCAAAAGTATGCGTGTAATCAGAACTAAGAAGGGTCAGCGAATGGCTTTTGCAACAGTTGAGGATGAAACCGGCTCAATTTCTGTGACAATTTTCCCGAGGATGTATCAAAAAATCGAGAATGATCCTATCGAAGGCCAAATAATGGTAATAATCGGTAATCCGAATGATGGACGCAGGGGTGATTTGGAGTTTATAGCAGATCAAATTAAAAATCCAAGTCAATATATGGTTACGTTACCTAAGATTGTATTGTATCTTCGAGTACCGAAATACTTGGATGATTCGAATAAATTGACACAATTGTATGATTTGATTGAAACGTCACCAGGAAAGACTCCGGTAATCGTTTATCGGGAGACAGAAAAACAAGCAGTTTTATTAAAATCTAATCGATGGATTAATTTTAGTGACGATATTAAGTTGAAATTGACTACTTTTTTGGGAGAAAAGAACGTTTTCCTAAAAAAAGGTGACTAATTTCTGATTAAAACGTTTTCAGCTCTACAAAGAATGTGAAAAAAATGTTATATTTTATTAGGTTTTGTTTTAGAAACAAATAAATTTGGAGTGTGAATAAATGAAGCGTATTGGTATATTGACCAGTGGTGGAGATGCCCCTGGTATGAACGCTGCTATTAGAGCAGTCACACGTCGAGCCCTAGACAAGGGTCTTGAAGTGTTTGGTATCAATTATGGATATGCTGGATTAGTTGCTGGTGATATCTTCCCATTAACTGCATCTGATGTATCTGACCGTATTCAACGTGGTGGAACTTTCTTGTATTCTGCAAGATATCCCGAGTTTGCCCAAGAAGAAGGCCAATTAAAAGGTATCGAACAACTTAAAAAATTTGGAATCGATGCACTAGTTGTTATCGGTGGTGATGGTTCTTACCACGGTGCATTGCGTCTAACAGAACATGGATACAACGCTGTTGGTTTGCCAGGTACAATTGACAACGATATTCCATACACAGATTTTACAATTGGTTTTGATACTGCTGTTTCAACAGTTATTGAATCAATCGATAAAATTCGTGATACAGCCACTTCCCATGAAAGAACTTTCGTTATTGAAGTTATGGGTAGAGGAGCTGGTGACATCGCCTTATGGTCTGGTGTTGCTGGTGGTGCCGAAGAAATTGTTGTTCCAGAACGTGAATTCGATGTTGCTGAAATCGCTGACCGTATCAAACGTGGTCGTGAAAAAGGTAAAAAGCATATGCTTGTTGTTTTGGCAGAAGGTGTTATGCACGCTGATGAATTCATGGAAAAACTTAATCAATATGGTGATTTCCAAGCTCGTGCTACTGTGCTAGGACATGTTCAACGTGGTGGTTCTCCAACTGCTCGTGATCGTGTATTGGCAAGTAAAATGGGTGCCTATGCTGTTGACTTGCTTGAAGAAGGCAAGGGTGGAGTTGCTATTGGTATCGAAAACAACCAGTTGACATACCATAACATGCTTGATTTATTTGATGGCAAGCACAAACCAGATCTTGATTTATATGATCTTAACAAATCATTGAGTAGATAATTTAGTTGTAAAAACTAAAAAAATTTGAAAAGAGGATTCTAATGAAAAGAACTAAAATCGTAAGTACACTTGGACCCGCAAGTAATGATGTCGAAACAATTACAAAATTAATCGAGGCCGGCGCTAACATTTTCCGTTTCAACTTCTCACATGGTGATCATGAAGAACATTTATCACGTATGAAGATGGTTCATGAAGCAGAAAAAATTACTGGCAAGACTGTTGGTATTGTTCTAGATACTAAGGGTGCTGAAATTCGTACTACACCTCAAGAAGGTAACAAGTTCGAAGCAAAAATTGGTCAAACAATCCGTATTTCAATGGATGATTCATTGACTGGTAACCCTGAAAGAATTGCTGTTACATATCCAGGTCTATACGACGATACACATGTTGGTGGTCACGTATTAATCGATGATGGTCTTGTTGACTTGAAGATTACTGAAAAAGATGACGAACATCGTGAATTAGTTACAGAAGTACAAAACGACGGTATGATTGGTTCAAGAAAAGGTGTTAACGCTCCTGGTGTTGAAATCCGTCTCCCTGGTATCACAGAAAAAGATGCCTCAGATATTCGTTTTGGTTGTGACAATGGAATCAACTTCATCTCAGCTTCATTTGTTCGTAAAGCTCAAGATGTTCTTGATATTCGTGAAATCCTTGAAGAAAAACACTGTGAATATGTACAAATCTTCCCTAAGATCGAATCACAAGAAGGTATCGACAATATCGATTCAATCTTGCAAGTATCTGACGGTTTAATGGTTGCTCGTGGTGACATGGGTGTTGAAATTCCATTTGAAAACGTTCCATTTGTACAAAAGAGTTTGATCAAGAAGTGTAATGCTCTTGGTAAACCAGTTATCACAGCTACACAAATGCTTGACTCAATGCAAGAAAACCCACGTCCTACACGTGCCGAAGTTACTGATGTTGCTAACTCTGTTCTTGATGGTACAGATGCAACTATGCTTTCTGGTGAAAGTGCTAATGGTGATTACCCTGTTGAAGCTGTTGCTGCAATGGCTAACATTGACGAACGTACTGAACAACAACTTGATCAAAACAATCAACTTGCTATCCAACGTTTCGAAGATTACAAGGGCTCAAACATCACAGAATCAATCGGTGAAGCCGTTGTTAGAACTGCTGAAGAATTAAACATCAACACAATCGTTGCTGCTACTTCTTCAGGTTACACAGCACGTATGATTTCTAAATATCGTCCAAGTGCCGATATCTTAGCTATCACATTTGATGAATTGACACAACGTGGTTTAACAGTTAACTGGGGTGTTGATCCTATCGTTACTGAAAGACCAGAAAACACTGATGAAATGTTCGAATTAGCTGCTAAGAAAGCTCAAGAACTTGGCTTTGCTAAAGAAGGAGATTTGATTCTTATCGTTGCTGGTGTTCCAGTTGGTGAATCAGGTGCTACAAACGTTATGAAGGTTCAATTAATTGGTTCTAAACTAGTTAAGGGCCAAGGTGTTGGTGAAGAAGCAGTTATTGGTAAGACTGTAATTGCTCACTCAGCACAAGAAGCTAACGAAAAAGTTTCAGAAGGTGACATCCTTGTTACAGAAATGACTGACAAAGATTACCTTCCTGCACTTGAAAAAGCTAGTGCCGTTGTTGTTGAAAACGGTGGTTTGACATCACACGCAGCTGTTGTTGGTATTGCTATGGGACTTCCTGTTGTTGTTGGCGCTAAAGACGCAACATCACTTATCTCAGATGGCGAAACAGTTACAGTTGATTCAAGACGTGGTGTAGTTTACAAAGGTGCTTCACGTTCACTTTAATATTTAAATTTAATTGTAATAAAATAAACTGAAAGAGACTGACGAGTCTTTTTCAGTTTTTTTTGTGGTATGATTTTTTTATTGAAAACGTTTTGAGGTGAAGCACTTGTCAAATAAGGATGTGCTTGTTTTTGAAATAGAGCAAGCTAAAGGAAAGCCAGAAAATATTCACCATGCTTCAGGTTACTGCCCATTTTGTGATACTGAGCATTTAGAGAATATCATTGATCAAAAGGAGGATATGATTTGGTTAGAGAATAAGTACAAAACTCTAAGTGATACAAATCAAACAGTTTTAATTGAATCTAGTGATCATAATGCTGATATTTCTACGTATACGTCTAAGAAGAATCTCGAAGTTTTTGAATATATTTATCAGTGTTGGAATAAAATGATTCAAAGTAAGAAATATAACAGTGTTCTGATGTATAAAAATTTTGGTCCGTTGTCAGGCGGGAGCTTACGTCATCCCCATTTCCAAATTATCGGTTTGGATGAAGTGAATGGGTATAAGCATGTTGAAGCGGAAAACTTTAATGGCATGAAAGTTTATAAGTCTGATCGAATTGAATTGAATATTTCAAAAAAGCCAATTATGGGATTTGTCGAATTTAATATTGTCATTACAGATGCGAAGTATATTGATGATTTGGCAGAATTTGCCAGAGTGACAGTCAAATACGTACTTGACGATTTTTACGGTGGTAAATTTGATTCATATAATATTTTCTTTTATAAGCAATATTCAAAAATTATATGTAAAGTAGTTCCAAGATATGTTGTATCTCCATATTTTGTAGGTTATAGACTTTCTCAAAGAGATGGTGACAAACAGGTTAGGGGAATTGCTGAAGTTCTCCTAACACGTTTACAAGAGCATGCACAATGTAATGAAATATCCGAAAAATAATAAAAAAATAAGGCACATCCGCCTGGATGTGCCTTATTTAGTGTCAAATTTAGTTTTCTGGTTGATAATCTTTATCAATAACTAGAACTGGTTTAATTGTCTTACCACTAACTGAATCTGCATCGGCTTCGTTAATTTGATCGAAGTCATAGAATTTTTCAGTTAAGTCGAATGGGAATGAACCCATTTGATAGAATTTGATTAAACGAGGGATATCAACTTGAGGAATTGCATCACCCATATTAACACCAACAACTTTTTTATCGTCAACACAGAGGTCATTCCATGTGCTTAAGTCAATGTTATTTGGAGTAACAGCGATACATGCGCTAGTTCCACCTTGTGTAAGTGCAGTAATAGAATCTTCCATAACTTGCTTTACACCAGTTGTGTCAACGGCCCAGTCAACACCTAGACCACCTGTGATTTTCTTGATTGCTTCAACAGCATTTTCATTTTTACTGTTTACAACATCTGTAGCTCCTAATTTCTTAGCGAGTTCAAGACGTGAGTCAACAATATCAACAGCGATAACATTAACACAACCTGAAATCTTACCAGCCATCATAGCAGCTAGACCAACAGCACCTGTACCAAATACGGCAATTGTATCACCAGGTCTTGGTTGAAGAGTATTGAATACTGTACCAGAACCAGTAACATATCCACAGCCTAAAGGTCCAAGCTTACGTAGATCAAGATTCTTAGGAACTTTAACGGCATTTCTCTTATTGATTACTGTGTGAGTAGTGAAAGAAGATTGGTTGAACATATCACTAACATGGTGACCATCTTCAGTAAAATGATCTGAACCATCAGGACGAGTACCTGAAAGGTTAGATGCGGCATATTTACGACATTGTGTAGGAATACCTTTTAGACACTTGTCACATTCACCACACGAATAGAAGGACATGATAATGTGGTCACCTGGTTTAAAGTTTGTTACATTTTTACCAACTTTTTCAACAATTCCTGAACCTTCGTGTCCAAGAACAACAGGGAAACTAAATGCTGCGTCACCTTTTCTGAGAGCTTCATCTGAGTGACAAATACCTGAAGCTACAACTTTTACTTGAAGACCATCATCTTCAACGCCTGCTAACTCAACATCATCCTTAATAACAAAAGGATCATTAACCTTGTCTACAACTGCTGCTTTAATTTTCATAATATAATTCCACCTCAAAATTTTAATTAAATTATGGTATCGCTTTCTTCAGTTGTGTATTATTTCACATTTTTCCAGAAAATGCAAACCAGTTTTCCCTATTTTCTTTCATCACCAGGCATAGTTAAGTAGTAGGATTTATATTTTTTATAAAAACTAGTTCCGTTTTTCATCCCTATTTTCTCGATTATTTCAGAAATTGGAAGGGTAGTTGTAGTAATTAAACTGTGTGCTTGAATTAAACGTTGGCTGGTGACTAATGTACTAAATGATTTGCCAGACTCTTTTTTAATAAAATTACTGAGATAGTTCTTATTGTAGCCATACTTTTTAGCCAAAGTCGTTAGATCGATATCTTGATAGTTTTCTGAGATGTCTCTTAGAATTCGAATCATTAGTTGTTGTTGGGGATTCTTTTTATCAGTTGGGACATGATAATGACGGACTAGCTTGGTTAATAGAATGGATAAGTATGATTTGATTATTGTGTCCGAGAATTCACGCTTGAAATAATACTCAGAAATTATTTGTTCCATGGTATCTTGTATATCTGAATCAACGTTATTGTTGAAGACAATATATTTCAGAGAATTCTTTTCCCCAGAGGCACTGTTAAGCAAGAAGTCATATAAGACCGAGTTACTTCTGCGCATATCATCTAAAAAATTGATACTGATAGATTGGTCTCTAAATAACAAGTTAATTAGTATGTCATTTTCGTTCAACCTACTGATGGAATGCGTACATCCAACATCTAATAACAGTAAGTCACCCTTGTTTAGATGTACATTGTGACCATCAACTATTTGATCACAAGATCCACTCAACATATAATTCATTTCAAGAAACTGATGTGTATGCTCTGGATATGGGGCAAAACGTAAATGCTTACTAATATAGACATTTCTATTTCTGAAAAAGTAATTGTTTAATACCTTATAGTTCCTAGTCGAACTTTGTTTGTTAATAGCTTTAATTGGCAGGTCTTCAACGTGTAGGCCTGTTTTTAATTGTTCATTTTCTACTAATTCATGTTGCTTCAAACGACTTAATACTCGTGAATTCATTAACATGCCTCCTGTAAATTTGTTACTAAACAACTGTTCAACTGCCATTGTACCACGAGTATGAAAACGGTTATATTTATCTCGCAAACGTTGGTAACGCTTTCTTCAAAAATCGTAACAATGGGGTGTATTTATGGCTGATTCAAAAAAGAGTTCCTTAAAGTCAACCTTTACAGTTTCGTTAACGAACTTCCTTGATTCAGGATGTATCGTTGCCGGAGCCAGCGGGTTAACTTTATGGACGAAGGAATTTAATTTATCCAGTTTCCAAGTTGGATTGTTGGGTGCTTTAAGTGCTAATGCGTTTGGCGCAGCAATTGGTGCCTTGTTCGGTGGTCATCTGTCAGATAAGTATGGACGTAAAGTTATTTATACTTGGGACATGTTGATTTATATGTTAGGTGCATTGATCGTTATGTTTTCATTTAATTTCCCAATGCTTCTATTAGGATTTACGATTACCGGAATTGCTGTTGGTGCTGGTGTTCCTGCATCATGGACATACATTTCCGAGACTTCTGGAAGTAACAGTCGTGCAAAGAATATTGGTATTTCACAATTTGCTTGGTCAATGGGACCAGCAATTATCTTCGCACTAGGTGTTGCATTTTCACCATTAGGTTTATTAGGTAACAGAATTTTATTTGGAGTATTGTTCGTTGTCGCTTTAATTGCTTGAATTCTTCAAAGAAAACTTCACGAGTCAGAAGAATGGGAAGAGCAAAAAGCTAAGGAACAGTTAACAGGTGAGAAACCACATCCTTACAAAGATCTATTTTCAAGTGCAGTAAGTGTTAAATCACTATTATTCTTAGTCGGTGTATATATGTTCTGGAACTTAGTAGCAAGTGCTATGGGATTCTTTATGCCATATGTATACGAAACAGCTGGTGGATTAACAAATCTACAAGCTAACTTGTTACAATCTATTCTTTGGATATTTACCGCTGTTGCTACATACTTTGGATTTGCTAAGTATGGAGACAAAGTTAACCACAGAATCTTCTACTTTGTTGGTTCAGCAATGGGAGTTGTTTCATGGATCGTTCTTGCATTTACAGGTATGAGTTGGACTAGCCTTTGGATTTTCGTTGCAGTTTGGGGTATTTCAGCTGGTATCGGTGCACAAGCATGGTACGCATTGTGGGCAACAGAATTATTCCCAACTAAATATCGTGCAGGTTCACAAGGTGTTATGTTCTTCGTTGTACGTGCTTCAGCAGGTGTCTGGTCAATTATTTTCCCAACTATTTTATCAACTATGGGATTCAAGGCAGCCGGAATGTTCATGATAGCATTGCTTCTTATTTCACTAGTAATCGGAACAATTTGGACTCCCCAAACACGTGGTAAGTCATTGGATGAAATCACCGATGAGAGATATAACCACAAAGGTTCAGTGGATGCTAACTTAAGTGATAACTCTTCAGGAAAGAAGGCTTAATTCATGCCAAAAGCATATGTAGCAGTTGATATTGGAGCCTCAAGCGGACGTTTGATGCTCGGTACATTAGAAAATAAAAAATTAAAGCTGCAAGAAATACATCGTTTTAAAAATGGATTTTCCAAAGAGAACGGTCATGATCGTTGGGCAATCGATTCAATTCTTGATGAGATATTTAAGGGCCTTGAAAAAGTTAAGGCTGCTGGATATGACGATGTTGACTTAGGTATTGATACTTGGGCTGTTGATTACGTATTAGTTGGTATGGATGGAGAAAAGATTCAAAACCCAATTAGCTATCGTGATTCTCGGACAAAGGATGCAATGAAAGAATTAACATCTGATTTACCTAAGAGTTACATTTACAAAAAAACTGGAATTCAATTTTTAAACTTTAATACTTTGTATCAACTATATGAGGAGAGTCATAAAGATCTTGAAAAGACAGACAAGATCATGATGATTCCAGATTATATAGGTTATGTTTTGACAGGTAATGCGGTTACGGAAGTCACAAATGCTTCAACGACACAAATGTTGAATTTGCGTGAAGGATTATTCGATGAGAATTTGCTTGATAAAGTTAATGTTTCTCAAGATCAATTCCCAAGACTTGTTGAGTCAGGAACGATTTTAGGAAATATCAGACACAAGTGGCACATGCTTTATGACTTGCCGGAAACTGAAGTTGTTACCGTGGCGACCCATGATACTGCGTCTGCAGTACTTGGTGCACCGGGTGAAGGTGACAATTGGGCATTCTTAAGCTCAGGTACTTGGTCATTACTTGGGACTGAATTGAATGTGCCAGAAAATGGTGAATTAGCATTTAAAGGAAATTACACAAATGAGTGGGGTGCTTATGGTACCTATCGTTTCCTCAAGAACATCATGGGATTGTGGATGATTCAATGTCTCAAACATGAATTAAATGATGAGTATAGTTTTGCTGATTTGGCACAACTCGCCGGAGAAGTTACACCATTTCAACAATTTATCGATGTTAATGATGACAGATTTACCAATCCAGATAGCATGATTGATGAAATTAAAGATTACTGTCGCGAGAAGAATCAAAAAGTTCCTGAAGCTCCTGGAGAATTAGCAATGGCTATTTATTCCAATTTGGCATTATATTACGCCAATGAGATTCAAGAGCTAAATAAGATTCTTGATTGTAAACTTCAAGCATTAAACATCGTTGGTGGTGGTTCAAACGTCAAACTATTGAATCAATTGACAAGTACTTTAACCGATTTGCCTGTTTACGCCGGTCCAAGTGAGGCAACCGCAATTGGTAATTTGATCGTTCAAATGATTACTAAAAATGATGTTAACAATATTGCTGAAGGTAGAAAGCTTATTTGAGATTCATTCGGAGTAAAAACTTTCCTTCCTGAAAGCAATAAATATGGAAATATTCTTGAAAAATATCAAGAGTTTCTAAAAAACGGTGGAAGGGAAACAGTTCAATGAAAAGATTAGGTCAAGTGATGTATTTACATAAAGATCAATATGCTGAATATGAGAAGAGACACAACAATCTATTCCCTGATATGAGAAAAGCTTTAAAAGAAGCCGGTGCTCACAACTATTCGATCTTTTTAAATAAGGAAAACGGAATGTTGTTTGCATATTTGGAAGTTGATGATATTCAAAAATACAATGACATAGCTAAAACTGATGCTGCCAAGAAATGGTGGGCATATATGGAGCCTTTGATGGATACAAATCCAGATAAGAGTCCTGTAACTGTTGATCTGGATGAACTTTTCCACTTAGATTAAATATTTTGAAAATTAATTGGAGGAAATACTAATGACAAAATCAGAAACTGTTGAACAAGCATATAAGGTTGCTAAAGAACGATATGCTGAATTAGGTGTTGATACAGATGCAGCTTTAAAAGAATTAAAGAAAGTTAAATTGTCAGTACATTGCTGGCAAGGGGATGATATTCATGGATTCTTATTCCCTAACCAAGAATTAACAGGTGGTATTGGTGTCAGTGGTAATTATCCTGGTATTGCTAGAACACCAGATGAGTTGTCAGGTGATTTGAGTGAAGCTCTTTCACTAATTCCTGGTCAACACAAAGTTCAACTACACGCTATTTACGCTGTAACTGATAAAAAGAAAGATTTAACCGATCTTGAACCAGAAGATTTCAGTTACTGGGTAGATTGGGCTAAGAAAGAAAAAGTTGGTTTGGATATGAATGGTACATTCTTCTCACATCCAATGGTTAAAGATAACTTTACATTGGCAAGTCCTGATAAGGATGTTCGTGACTTCTGGATTGAACATGGTAAGAGATCACGTACTATTGCCAACTACTTTGGTAAAGAATTAGGTCAACAATCAGTTAATAACTTCTGGATTCCAGATGGATTCAAGGATAACCCTATCGACAAAGCAGATCCACGTCTTCGTTTAATCGATTCACTTGATGAAATCATCAAGAAACCTTATGACGAAAAGAATACAATCGAAGCCTTTGAAGGTAAGTTGTTTGGTACAGGTATTGAATCATACACTGTAGGTTCACATTTGTTCTACAACAACTACGCAATTAGCAGAAATAAGCTATGGACAATTGATGCTGGACACTGGCACCCAACAGAAGATGTCTCTGATAAATTTTCAGCATTCCTACCATTTGGTAAAGGACTTATGCTTCACGTTTCACGTCCAGTTCGTTGGGATAGTGATCACGTTGTTATCTTCGATGAAGCTCTTGTACGTATTGCTCGTTCACTTGTTCGTGATAATGAACTCAGCAAGACAAATATTGGACTTGATTTCTTCGATGCAACAATTAACCGTGTTGCAGCTTGGGTAATCGGTGCACGTGCTACACAAAAGGCATTGTTACAAGCAATGCTTGAACCAATCGAACAGTTGAAGAAAGCTGAATTAAACTTTGACTTCACAACAAGATTGGCAGAAACAGAAGAACTTAAATCATATCCATTTGGTGCTGTTTGGGATGAATTCTGTCTCCAAAATGATGTACCAGTTGGCACTGATTGGTTAAACAATATTCACCAATATGAAAAAGATGTTCAATTTAAACGTTCAAATCTAATTAATGCTTAGTTAAAAATAGAAGGGGAGCAAAAATTTATTATGAAATTTATCGATTCAAAATACGTTGAAAAGATGTCAGAAATCACCAATGAATTATACAAACACGGCTGGGATGAAAGAAATGGTGGAAACGTCAGTCTTAGATTAACTCAAGAAGAAGTGGATCAATTTGATGACTTGAAGGGTACCATTCGAAATATTCCTATCAAGTTTGATGCATCCCCTCTAGCAGGACAATATTATCTAGTAACAGGTACAGGGCGTTACTTCAAGAATGTTCACAACTATCCAGAACGTGATGCTGGATTAGTACGTATCACTGACGAAGGAAACTCAGTTGATTTGATTTGGGGATTCAACGATGGCGGACAACCAACAAGTGAATTTCCAGCTCACTTAATGACACATATTGCTCGTCAAAAAGTAGATTCAGATCAAAGAGTTGTAATGCACTGTCACCCAACTAACTGGGTAGCATTGTCATTCACACATGAATTAGATGAAGCAAGTGTCAGCCGCTTATTGTGGAAGATGCAAGCAGAATCATTAGTTGTATTCCCAGAAGGTGTAGGAATTATCCCTTACATGACTCCAGGAACAAACGAAATTGGACAAGCAACTGCTGATAAAATGAATGAATTTAGAGTTGTTATGTGGCCACACCACGGAATCTTCGCTTGTGGTGATAGTATGGATGAAGTATATGGCTTGATTGAAACTGTTGAAAAAGCTTGCATGATTTACACTGCTATTCAATCACAAGGTGGAAATATTGAACAAAGTATTACTGACGATGATTTGCGTGATTTGGCTAAGTCATTTGGCGTAACACCTAATCCTGATTTCTTATCGATGGAAACAGTTAAATAGGTTTATATATAGTAGGGAAAGGCGAAAACTTGTTTTTCGTCTTTTTTTGTTGGGGAAATATGCCGTCGCAAGAGCTGAGAAATATTCTTCGGCTGTGCGGGACGGTCAGAGCCTCAGTGCGGTCTCGGACCTCGGTTCCTACGATTAGTCAAGTAGGATATCTAAAAATGAGTGTATAACAAATAGTACTTCATAACTTGCATTTTAAATTATGGAGGTAAGTGTTAATATTCAATTTAGAGATATCAGTTTATCTCTGTGGACTTCGAGTCCGTATATGCGTAAGCATATTTCTCTCTATGTTCGATCATAGAGAATAGACATTTCAGTGTCTTGTTCATACAAGCTACTGTGGCAACCTTATCCTTCTTGGGAACGGGTTGCTTTTTTAGTTTGTAATAGTAATCCACAATATGATTAGGTGCCGCTGATTGTTGTTTGATCATGTTTCTTACTGCGATGAATAGTAGTTCTCGTGCTTTAGGATTCCCTCGTTTGTTTATATGATCCTTTCGCAAATACTGACCTGATTGATATCTAATAAGATCTATCCCTACGTATGCATTCAGTTGATTCGCATTATCGAATCTAGTGAAGTCACCTATCTCACCCAATAACATAGCGGCTGTCATCTGGCCGATACCTGGCATTGAAGAAATAATCTCAAAGTCAGGAAGTTTCTTTGCCATCTCAATCATTTGCTTTTTCAACTTGTTCTTTTGGATAGTCAAATTGATTAATAGACGCGAATAATATTGAACTTCTTGCACTTGAATATCGTCTACATGTACTGCAGGGGAACTGTTCTTAGCAAGACGTAATAATTTATCTGCATATTTTAAAGCATTGTCTTTTGATATGAACTTATTGGTCTCGCCTATTAAAGCATTCTTTAGTTTTGTCCTTGAAAGCCCTGAAATCAAATCGGGATGAGGAAATGTATTTATTGTAATCAGTGCTAGAAACGATGTTTTCTTGGCAAAGAAATGCTCTATCTCCGGGAAAGTCTGCTGGATTTCATTATGTAATTGTAAATTATACAACTTACGAGAATTCTCAACTTTCTCATAGAACCGACTCAGTTCTCTTAGTTTTAAATATTTTTCATCTTGAAATTGAACCAACCGATAGTGATTATTAAAAGCACTCAATGCAATTTTATGTGCATCTTTATCATCGGTTTTAACCCGACGTAAATTCTCGGTTTTAAGATGTAGCTCAAGAGGATTTAGAAGGGCATATGGAATTTTGTTCTCTCTGCAGAATCTCTCAATGGGACGGGAATATATACCTGTCGCCTCAAAGTAGAATGTTGGATTGGTTGCACATTTAACGGTGGCACGTAATCTATCAAAGCCTAACTTGTTGTGTTGAAAATTAAATTCAGTAACACAGCTATCATTACGTTAATAGACACAATAGCTGTGTCCTTTGGAAACATCTAAAGCAATTATATCTGACATGATTATCACCTTTCTAAAGCTGTCCGTATCAACACTTCTGATCTCATTTCCTATACACGGACTCGAAGTCCCACAGCCTAAAACCTGATTAGAGAAATGAAGATAACGGAGACCATTTTTGAATGCGGACTATTATGTCCCGAGGCCCATGATCGGTCTTAGCTTTACCTTCAGTGTACAAAAAAGTTCTGAGTAAAGAATATTTACTCAGAACTAATCTTAGGTTGTTTTGGAGCCTTTCGAAGTTCGCGAAAGTCTTCAAACTCGCCCGGTGGTGTAAGGGTGGCTTTTCCGCCCTAACGCCACTTTCACTGCCTTCGAATATTTCTCAGCTCTTGCGACTGGTGTTGTTTAATAAAGAAATTTATCTCGTGGTTAGTTTTGAATAACAATGGTATTGATATTGATTTAATTCGCACTTAATTTATCAGATGGATTAATTCCATGAACATTTGTATCGATAAAAGTGAACAATTGGTGCAAGTAATGAATTTGTTGAGTATTTGAAAATTGCTAATACAGTATGTAATGTCCATCAATTTACAATGTTCTCTTAACTCATTGTTCGTTAATCATTGAACGTAAAATATGGAGGAGCACTCTAACAAGTGAATAAAATATTGATGTAACACTGCGTATACGGAAAAAGACACCAACTTATCAAGGAGCACTATCGTAGATGGAGAACGGAAATAGATTTTTGGCTCAGTGGCCAAATTATACTAAGTCGAGTGAACTTCTCGACTTAGTATAAGGTGCAGTTTGGAGACTTTTCGCCCTTTGAAAAGGCTCCAAATGTACCGGCGACGTTCCAGCCTAAAAAAATCTATTTCCGTTCGGAATCGGCAATAGTGCTCCACCCCCCAAAAAAACCACTAATTATTAATATCTCCTAACATTTATGTTAAATCGAGAAATGAACCAAATTTACTGTTAAAATAGAGTAGCAAATTATAGAAAACTGGTGAATTATGGAAACTTCAGACTTGTATGGTAAAGTGCTATCCGGTACTGTTACTGACTTAAATAAAGAAGAAGCATTTGTTCAAATTGAGGGAATTACATTTGCTTTGGACTTAAGTGAACTCGATGAACTTCCTGAATTAGGGGATGAAATCGGTGGTTTTGTTTATGAAACTCAAAGCCATAAAAATAAAATTACTACTGTGATGCCAAAGGTTATGGAAGGTATTTGGGATTATGCCGAAGTTAAGGATGTTCGTTCTGACTTGGGTGTATTTGTTGATGCGGGTCTTCCGGACAAAGATATCGTTGTGTCACTTGATGAATTACCACTAGAACATTCAGAATGGCCTAAAAAAGGCGATCAAGTTATGGTTGAATTAGAAGTTGATCACAAGGGTCGTCTCTGGGGTAAGTTGGCTGATATCAATTTATATACACAACTGGCTAGAAGTGCTAGTGATAATGAAAAAAACCGTGATGAAACTGGTCATGTTATTGCTATTCGTGATTCTGGAACGTTTGTTATGACCGACAGTTATTTCATGGGATTCATTTATACTAGTGAACAAGACGGACCATTAAGAATAGGTAAGGAAGTAAAAACCAGAGTTATTGGTTCAAGTCACAGACGACTCAATCTATCAATGCGTCCTCGTGCGTTTGAAGAAATTACACCAGATGCGGAAATGATTATGGCAGTATTAGAACATGCGCGTGATAATAAGATTCCTTATACTGACAAAAGTGATCCTCAAGATATTAAGGACTATTTTGGAATTAGTAAAGGTAGTTTTAAACGTGCACTTGGTAATTTAATGAAACAAAGAAAAATCGAACAAAAAGATGGATACACATATTTAAAAAAGTCGTAGGTATGATTTGAGTGAGTGAAAAGGTACAAGTAAACTGCCAATATATGAAAGATATAATCAGTGACTATTCGAGGTATTTGAGACTTGATAGGGGATTGTCTCAAAATACAATTTTGTCTTATCGACAAGATTTACTAGAGTTCAGCCATTATTTGGAAAAAGATGGGATGAAAAAATATCCGGAAGATCATTTTCAGATTACTAATTTTTTTGCGTTCCAGGATCAAGCTGGAAAGTCAAAAACGAGTGAGATTAGAATTTTTTCAACATTAAGAAAATTTTATCAGTGGATGGAATTAATGGGAAACATCAATGTTAATCCAATGACTGAATTAGATGCTCCAAAAAAAGCACAACATTTACCAGTTGTTCTATCAATGGAAGAAGTTGTCTCTTTAATCGAGTCACCAGATATTAGTAAACCACTTGGAATCAGAGATCGAGCCATTTTTGAAGTGATGTATGCGACTGGTTTGCGTGTTAGTGAATTGATCAACTTGACAATGGATGATCTTCATCTTGATCTGGGGTTAATAAAAACTGTCGGTAAAGGTGATAAGGAAAGATTGTTGCCAATTGGTGATACAGCTATTAATTGGCTCAAAAAGTATTTCACAGATACTCGTAACGATTTAGTTCAGAGGTATGGACAAAAGACACAAGTCTTTTTAAATTTCCGTGGGCAACATTTGACTAGACAATCCATTTGGCGAATGATCAAAAAATATATAAATCAAGTTGGAATCACTAAAGACGTGACCCCTCATACCTTGAGACATTCATTTGCTACTAATTTATTAGCCAATGGTGCTGACTTAAGGGTTGTTCAAGAATTACTAGGTCACTCGGATATATCAACGACACAAATATATACGCATATCAATCAAACAAGAATGAAACAAGTGTACGAGCAAGCGCATCCCCGGGCTTAGGAGGTAAAAATGTTAACCAAATATAATAAAGATGAAAATAAAAAGATTACCATGGGATTCATGTCTTATATTTCTGAATTAAAAGATATGAATAATCTGGAAAAAGAACTGAATTTATATGATAAAGACGAGAATCGCCAGTTATATTTATGGAAAAGTAATGTGGAGGATTACTCAGGAATAGTCGCATTATCTTTTTCAACCAAAACTGTATTTATCGATTATATTTCATTAACTCCTTCGTACCGCTCACAAACTAATACTTTCAAGATATTTGATGATATCAAACGAAAATTTCCAAAATATACCATTCTTGGTAGTTTTAGTTTAGTAGACCAACTTAGACTTTGGTCAGAAAAAAATAACCAATCAGAAGAAACGGAATCTGACTAAATGGAAAAATTGAAATTAGTATTAACTGATTTTGAGGGTCCAATTGATTTATTATTACATTTAATCAAAGAATCAAAGATAGACATTTATGACATCCCTATTGCTGATATTACTCAACAATACTTGGACTACTTAAATAATATGAAAGTGCTGCAGCTCGATATCGCTGGTGATTATCTGGTTATGGCATCTACTTTGATGTCCATTAAGAGTAAACTTTTGTTACCAAAGGCTCCGGATGAGATAGATGAAAATATTGATGTCGAAGATCCTCGTGATGCGTTAGTATCACAGTTGTTAACCTATCAAACCTTCAAACATGTTGCAGAATATTTTGAAGAAAAAGAAGCCTCTAGAAGTAAGCTACATGATAAAGAACCCAGTGTTCCTAAAACACAATTGGAACAGTTTTTGTTGCCAGGTTCTGTCGCAATTTCTGATTTGGCTAGTGTTTATTCAGAATTACTACAAAACCAAATCAAGCACGGTCCCAAAACCGAAATGGTTGAAAATGAAACTATTTCAATTGAGGCAGCTCAAGAATCGATTTTATCGAAATTATCTAAACACAGACGAATTACATTTAAATCATTACTCAAAATTGGACATGGGGTTGAAGAAGTGGTTACCGACTTTATGGCGATTTTGGAGATGGTTCGTAATCAACAAATAATCGCTCATCAAGAGAGCCTTGAGAGTGAGTTAATTATTGAATTGAGGAATTAATAGTGTATCAAGCAGAAATTATGGCATTATTATTTGTTGCCGGAGATCAAGGTGTAAGTGAAAGTGATCTTGCTGGACTAATTGAAATAGATAAATCAGCAATTAGACAAAATTTAGAACAGTTAGAGATTAAGCTTACAAACGATAAGTCATCAGGAATAAAATTAGTTAACTATAATAAAATCTATAAACTGGTTACTAAGAGTGAATATGCTGATATTCTGACTAGATTTTTCAAATCTGGATTAGGAACAAAACTTAGTCAGGCTGCGCTAGAAGTGTTGTCAATTGTTGCATATAAGCAACCTATTACAAGAATTGAAATTGATGATATTCGTGGAGTTCAAAGCTCGGGAAGCGTCAATACTTTGGTGGCTCGAAAACTTATTAAAGAAAATGGTAAAAAGGATGTTCCTGGACACCCTAATTTGTATGTTGTGACAGATTATTTCTTTAATTATTTTGGCATTAAAAGCCTCGATGAAATGCCTAAGATTGAAAACTTTGAGACTCCTCAAGGTAATATTGATTTGTTTGATAATGTTGGTGACACTAATTCAGATGATCAACAAGAATAAATTTTATAAAAGTGCGCGACATTCAGTCTTGGATGTGGCGTTTTTAAGTTGGTGGGAATTGTTGCACTAGTAGATTGCAATCTATACAATGAAACAGAAGAGAAATTAAGTTAAATTATAAATTTCCGTTGAGGGGTAAATAAATGAATACAGAAAAAGTTCGCTTACAAAAGGCGATGTCTGATGCCGGAGTTGCATCCAGAAGGAAATCCGAGCAAATGATTGCTGATGGCGAAGTAGTTGTTAATGGAAAAGTTGTCAGAGAGATGGGCGTCAAGGTCGATAGTCACGATAAGATTGAGGTTAATGGTGTTCCGATAAGATCTGAGAAAAAACGTTACATTTTGATGTACAAGCCTAGAGGCGTCATCTCGGCCGTTAAAGATGACAAGGATCGTAAGGTTATTACCGATTTGCTAAAAGAAGACGTTCCTGAACGTGTGTATCCAATTGGAAGACTAGATTATGATACTTCGGGGATTATTCTCTTGACTAACGATGGGGATTTTGCGAACAAACTAATGCATCCTAAGTATCATGTTGACAAGGTCTATGTCGCAAAAGTTCAGGGATTTTTATCAACTGAAGAGATCAAAAAGGTTGAAGCTGGTATCAAATTTAAAGATTATACTTCAGCACCAGCTAAATTACGTGTGATGTCAAAAGATACTAAAAAGAATACTTCGATTGTTCGACTGACAATTCATGAAGGCCACAATCATCAAGTAAAAAACATGTTCCAAGCCGTTGGACATCCAGTGTCAAAACTTGCTCGTGAGCAATATGGATTCTTGAATTTGGAAGGCTTAGTTTCTGGAAGATATCGTAACTTAACACGTCAAGAAGTTGCTCTGTTGAAGGAAAGAAAGTAATCTGATATAGTGAAGTTATTAATTAAATAGTTGGTTTTCAGGGCAGGGTGTAATTCCCGACCGGCGGTACAGTCCGCTACCCAGTTTTTACTGGTTGAATAGGTGAAACTCCTATACCGATAGTTAAAGTCTAGATGGAAGAAAACAGAGGAAGGTCTGTTTTGGTACGCCCAAAATGGGTCTTTTTTTCTTCGGGGATCAACGAGAGAGGTTGATTGTTATGGGAAAAAGTACAACGAAGTTTCACAATTTAATTGGAGTTTCAATATTGTCAGCGTTAGCTGCCATTATTATGTTTTTCGAGTTTCCAGTATTAATTTGGTTACCATTTCTGAAAGTCGATTTAAGCGATATTGTGACGCTTATTGGTTCATTAACATTTGGTCCAGTTGGCGGTACAGCAATTGCATTCATTAAAGCTTTGTGCCACTGGATCATCACTGGTCAAGGCGTCGCAGGGATGATAGGCGATTTTTCAAATTTTGTTGGTGGAGTTAGTTTATTAATTCCTTTTACTTATTTTTGGAAGCGTGACAAAAAAGTTATGGCAGTAGTTTCGAGTGTAATTACAATGACTATCATCATGTCATTACTCAACTTATTCGTCGTAATGCCTTTGTACATCAATGTTGTTGGTATGAAACTAAATATGGGTATTCCGCAATATGTTGCTACCGGAGTTATTCCATTTAATATCATTAAGTCATTAATCGCTTGTGCAGGTACGATCATTGTTTATCCAAGACTGAAAGGTCATTTGAATTTTCAGTACTAATAAGGCATTTTTAACATTCTTTTAATAAAAAGTTTAACTTAATATGCTATCCTTAGTAGGATAGAAATTAGGAGGTTGAATTTTAATGCCCGAGAATAACAATAAAAATACTTCCGGTTCAAAAGTCCCTGCTTCAACAGAGGGTTTGAGTCGAAAGGGTTCAGTCAGCCCGGAGGATTTAAGAAAGTACAATTTAGTACCTTCAGATAGTGATACAACTCCAGCAAACACTGAAAGTGTTGTTGGTAAGGATGTAGGAACTAGTTCAGATTTTGTTAATAACGTTCCTCGTTCAAATCCCAATACGGCTAATCAAAACTCAGATGAAAACATCGATCATTTACAAGCAAGCAAACAAAATGACGAAATGAAGACTGCAGCAGCAGTTGGTGCCGGAGTCGCAGCTGGTTCTGCTATGAGCAAGAATAATAACACTCAAGCTGACTCAACTACTTCACAACCAGATACACGTGAAGAGGCCGATGGTGGAAAGCCATGGGAAAACAAATTTGATTCTGATGAAGATGAATCAGGTCATGTTTCTCGTGCTGTAAGTAAAAGCAAACAGCGTGGTAATCACACATTAGTTGCTATCTTAGTCATCATTTTGATTGCATTAATGTTCATTCCCGTTACTTTGTATTTTGTCCGTGGTGACAACAATGGAAGTAATCTTGGTAGTGATCAAACTGAACAATCAGTTGAAAAGCAAGATAAAGATACTGCAAAAAAGTCAACTTCAAAGAAGAAGTCATCTACTAAAAAGACAACTCCTAAGAAAAAGGCTAGTAGTACTAAGAAGAAATCTAGCAGTAAGTCAAGCTCAGGTACTGTAAACGAAAATACTGATAATAGTACAGCTGCTGACCAATCTAACCAAGCTGCACAAACTGATAACTCAGCACAACAGACTCAAGATAGTTCTTCAACTGCTGCTTCTGATAATGCTTCTGGATCAGCATCTGGCTCTGGTCAAAGTGGTGCAAGTTATGCCACAGTTGGACAAGGTCAAGGTTGGTATCGTGTTGCGGTAAACAACGGACTTTCAATTGAACAACTTAAAGGATTGAATCCTGGTGTGACAAACTTAGCTCCAGGTACACAATTACGCATAAAATAATGTAAAATGAAAGACAGGTGATTTCCTGTCTTTTTTATTTTTTTTAAGTAGGTGTAAATAATTATGCAAATAGCAATCGATGGACCAGCATCAGCTGGAAAAAGTACAATCGCAAAATTAATAGCCAAAAACCTTAATTTCGTGTATTGTGACACTGGAGCAATGTATCGTGCAGTGACGTTACTTGCAAAAAACCATAAAATAGATTATGGTGATGTGTCTGGAATTTTAGATTTAATGAACAAACATAGCATCAAGTTCCTTAATACTGATAAGGGTCAAGATGTATTATTAGATGATGTAAATGTCTCCAATGAAATTCGTAGTGAGGTAATTACGAATAACGTTTCCCAAGTATCAGCCATCAAAGAAGTTCGTGAGCAATTGGTTGAAATGCAAAGAAAACTTGCTAATGATGCAAATATTGTTATGGACGGAAGAGATATTGGAACTACAGTTTTACCTGATGCAGAAGTCAAAATATTTTTGATTGCTAGTGTAAAAGTTAGAGCTGAACGTAGATATAAAGAAAATGTTGAACGTGGAATTAATACTTCTCTAAAAATTTTGGAGGATGAAATTGAAGCGCGAGATTATAAAGATTCTCATCGTAAAATTTCACCCCTTAAAAAGGCTGAAGACGCAATCGAAGTTGATACTTCAGATATGAGTATTGAACAAGTGGTAAATAAAGTTTCAGAAATTGTAAATTCAAAGAAATAAGGAGGCATGCATATGGCCGTTCCAGTAGTAGCTTTAGTAGGTAGACCAAACGTTGGTAAATCAACGATTTTTAATCGAATTATCAATGAAAGACTATCAATTGTCGAGGACACTCCAGGTGTTACTCGTGACAGAATCTATGCCCGAGCAAGTTGGCTGGGTAAAGAATTCAGACTTATCGATACCGGTGGTATTGATATGTCAGATGAACCAATGACAGTACAAATTAAGAATCAGGCTGAAATTGCTATTGATGAAGCAGACGTCATCGTCTTTATCGTTAATGGTCAAAACAGTGTAACCAAAGAAGATGAAGATGTTGCTAAGATCCTTTATCGTACAAAAAAGCCAGTTATTTTAGCAGTTAATAAGGCTGATAATCCTGAGCAACGTCAAACAATTTATGACTTCTATTCTCTTGGGTTCGGCGATCCAAATCCAGTATCAGGTTCACAGGGAACTGGTTTAGGTGACTTGCTGGATGAAGTGGTAAAGGCGTTTCCAACTGAGGACACTCACGAAGTTGACGATTCAATCAAGTTCAGTTTTATTGGTCGTCCTAACGTTGGTAAATCATCATTGGTAAATGCCATTTTGGGTGACGATCGTGTTATCGTTTCTAATATGGAAGGTACAACTCGTGATGCTATTGATACAAAGTATTACGATGAGCGTTTAGAAAAAGAATTCACTATGATCGATACGGCTGGTATTAGAAAACGTGGTAAAGTTTACGAAAATACTGAGAAGTATTCAGTACTCCGTGCGTTAAGTGCCATCGATAAATCAGATGTAGTTTGTGTTGTTCTTAATGCTGAAGAGGGTATTCGTGAACAAGATAAGCGAGTTGCAGGATATGCACACAACGCCGGTAAGGGTGTAATTATTGTCGTTAATAAGTGGGATGCTTTGAAAAAAGATACTCACACGATGCGGGACTTTGAGAACCAAATACGTGATCAATTTCAATATTTGTCATACGCACCAATTCTATTTACATCTGCCATTAAGGGTCAACGATTAGAAAAGATTCCAGAATTGGTTACAAAAGTTTATGATAACCGTCATCGTAGAATTCAATCTGCAATGCTAAATGATTTATTGTTGAGAGCAACTTCAATTGCACCAACTCCTGTAGTTAATGGTAAAAGATTGAGAATTTACTACATGACTCAAGTTGCAATTCAACCACCAACATTTGTTGTTTTTGTTAATGACAATGAATTATTACATTTCTCATACGAAAGATTCTTGATTAATCAATTAAGAGATACATTTGATTTTGAAGGAACACCAATCAAGATTTTACCAAGAAAGCGTAAGTAGCAGTATTTGAGTGGATATTCAGAAAATTGATGAAAATATTAATAAAAATACTTAATTTTGGAGCTTTTGGCGGTTAAACGCTTGTCTAATGCCCATTGCTATGGTATTTTTGTTATTGGAATGATGAACACCACGTCAATTGTTCATAGTTTCTAAAAAAATTTTTTTATCTCCGGAGGTTATCACATATGGCAAACAAAGCAGAACTTATCGATAGTGTTGCTACTAAAACAGGATTGACAAAGAAAGACGCTACTTCAGCAGTAGACGCAGTATTTGAATCAATTCAAGAAAACTTATCAGAAGGAAACAAAGTACAATTAATTGGCTTTGGTAACTTCGAAGTTCGTCAACGTGCTGCACGTAAAGGACGTAACCCACAAACAGGTGAAGAAATTAAGATTCCTGCAAGCAAAGTACCTGCATTCAAACCAGGTAAAGCATTGAAGGATTCAGTTAAATAGTATTATTTCTTGGGGGCGGTCGTATGACCGCTTTTTTTATTGAAAACTTTTTTATTTTGGAGGAGACAAAATGAGCAAAGCAGATGAAGTTATTGAAACAATTGACGCCGGTGATTTTACAGATGTGGATGGATTAATCCAAGAATCACTTGAACAAGATGATGATCAAACAAAATTCTCATTAGCTGAAACATTATTGAGCCGAGGGTTGTCTGTTCAGGCCAAAGTGGTATATCAGCATTTATTAGAACTATATCCTGATGAAGGACAAATTTTATCAAGATTGGCAGAAATTGCAGTTTCAGATGGAAATTCTGATCAAGCACTTAATTATATTTCGGAGATTGAGCCTGATTCTCCTTCATATGCTGAAAATTTGCTAGTCTCAGCTGATATTTATCAATCTCAAGGAATGTACGAGGTTAGTGAACAAAAGCTGTTAGAGGGCGTACGTAAGTATCCTGAAGAAGATGTTTTTAGATTTGCGATTGCTGAATTGTATTTTGATGAAAATAAATTTGCTAAAGCCATCGTATTCTACAATTTCTTATTGGATGATGGAATTGAAGAATATTCAGGTATTTCTCTGAAGTTGCGTAAATCCAGTTCGTTAGCGGGAATGGGCAAGTATGAAGAGGCAATTACTGAATTTGAACAATTGAATGCAATTGAATTAAACGAAGATGCCCAATATCAATTAGGATTTTTGTATAATCAAGTTAAGAACTATAATAAATCTATTGCAACTCTTGAGAAACTCTTGGATGTTAACCGCGATTATCCAACTGCTTATGTTGTTTTGGCTGATGATTATTTAAATATTAAAAATAATGAACAAGCTTTCAAGTATGCACAATTAGGATTAAACCTAAATGAACTAGACGAAAGATTGTATGAGACCGCTTTTGATGCGGGTGTTTCTGAGAATCCCGAAGAGGCACTCAACATTATTAACAAAGGTATTAAATCAGTTGAACATCCCTTAACTTTAATTATCAGATTGAGTGATTTCTATATTACTCATGGTCAATATAAAAATAATCTTGATTTGTTAGAGAGTGTTGATATTAACAATAATCCAAAGCTAATTTGGAATTTAGCAAAGTCATATTATGAAACTGATGATTTGTCCAAGGCTCAAGAAAATATTGGTTTGGTCTTTGACGAGTATAAAGATAACCTGGACTTTTTGAATGATATGATCGATATTTTGAGAAGCACCGGTGATAAGCCAGCACTAAAAGCAGCATTAAAACTATACTTACGTCAAAATCCTGATGACGAAGATATGCAAAATCTATTAGATCAAATGGGGTAATTAAATGCGACTTAAAGAACTTCCTTTAGACTTTCAACAGGCACTGCCTATCTTAAAAATGATTGAGGATGCTGGCTACGAAGCGTACTTCGTAGGTGGTAGTGTTAGAGACCACATTTTAGGTCTCCCAATCCACGATGTTGATATCGCCACTAGTGCCTATCCAGAGGAAATTAAGTCAATATTTAAACACACGATCGATACAGGTATTAAACATGGAACCGTAACTGTTTTGATGGGGGATAATTCATATGAAATTACAACATTCAGAACAGAGTCTGGTTATCAGGATTATAGAAGGCCAGACAAAGTAACTTTTGTAAGGTCGCTTACGGATGATTTGAAACGACGTGACTTCACGATTAATGCTTTAGCAGTTGACCATAATGGTAATGTTGTGGACAAATTTGATGGGCTTACTGATTTGAAGAATCATTTGATAAAAGCAGTTGGGGTTGCGGATGAAAGATTTCATGAAGATGCTTTAAGAATGATGCGTGCAGTTAGGTTTCAATCACAATTGAATTTCTCGATTGAAGATAAGACAGAACGTGCTATTGCTGATAACGCACATTTGCTATCAAAAATTGCGGTCGAACGTGTTCATGAAGAGTTTGTAAAAATGTTTTTTGGACAGTCTTGGAAAAATGGATTGTCAGATTTCTTGAGATTAAACTTATATGAATACTGTCCTGGATTTAAAGATAATTTACATGAACTTTCAAAACTAGTTAAAGCACCAAACGTCAAAATGATTGATGAAACCATGATTTGGACAGCAATCGGATATGTTTTGGACCTTCATGGGGAAGAGCTTAATCATTTCTTACGTCAGTGGAAAGTTTCAAACAAAATCAGGGAAGATTGTCTATTAACAGAAAATCAATTAATTAATTTCAAGAATAAAGATTTTGATGTATGGAAAATATATAAACTTGGAATTACTAACATACCCCGTGTTGAGGCTCTTTGTGAGCTATTCAATGTCAAAATAAATATTGAGCAAATTGATAATATAGTTTCAGAAATTCCGATAAAAAATTCACATTCTATGAAAATTACAGGAAAAGATGTCATTGATATCTTAGATATCAAACCAGGCCCTCAAATCGGTGAATACATGGATATACTTGAAAAAGCCGTCGTTACGCAAACGGTTACAAATACCTATAAAGATTTACAAAGATATTTGTTAATATTGTAACAACCGTGGTATCATAACTGTGTTAAGTATTTTAGTATTCGAAAGGGTGGTAACATGAGCAAACACGTATTTAAAGAGCTAAAGTTCTATTTTAGAAATGAAGATACATGGACAGTAAACCATGGTGAAATGAGTGATGTCTGGATCTCACGTGTTACAACTAGTTTTGGTCGTATCAGTGGTGGACGTATGCAAGAAATTCACCCATGTAAGAGTTTTAGAATTGAGATTCTTCCTGAAGCTGACTATATTAAAGATACAGATGTATCAACAGCTGCAATGGCTGATGGTATGTTTAACCGTTTAATGAAATATCAAGATATTGAAAAATTTGATATTATTTTCGGCGAAGATGAAGATAAAGAACCAATGCAAATTTATTTACCATTTAAACAAAAGGATGCTGCTGGATTGGATAATGCCTATCAATCATCAGCTATTTCAAAGAAAAATGGTAAGTTGTATCTAACTGTAAATAAAGATTCAACTGTTTATGATATCTATAAAGATGAACTTTAATCTTTAAATTAAGTCTCTTCGTAAGAAGAGGCTTTTTTCTTTGCCTGATTTCGACTAAAATATTAAGTAACTTTGGAAATACGTGGTGAATTATTTGAAAACATTAAATGTATCGAATGCATCAAAGAATTTCGGTGAAAGAACACTTTTTAAAAACGTTACTTTTACCATTAATGAAAATGATCGAATTGGACTACTGGGTTTAAATGGTGTTGGTAAAACAACTTTACTTGATGGAATGGTTAATCAAGAGGATTTGAATACCATCGATATCGAGAAGCCAAAGGATTACAAGATCAATTATTTGAAGCAGCAGCCAGAACTTGATGAAAATCTATCCGTTACCGATGCTGTATTTGCGGGCGAAAGTGCGCAATTCAAATTGATCCGAAAATACGAAGCATCATTGAATGAGTTCAATACTCATTCTGATGATAAAAAGATTCAGTCACGTTTTTTTGATTTACAGGAAAAAATGAATGCTGCTGATGCTTGGCAAATGGAATCTGATGTCAAATCAATTCTGAACAAATTAGGAATTACTGAATTAGATAAGAAAGTTGCCGACTTATCCGGTGGACAACAAAGACGTGTTGCATTAGCACAAACGTTGATTTCTGATGCTGATCTCTTAATTTTGGATGAGCCAACCAACCATTTGGATTATCAAGCAATTGACTGGCTTGAGGGCTATTTGAACAAGTTCAAGGGTTCTGTAATGTTTGTTACCCATGATCGTTATTTTTTGAATAAGGTTGCTAATCGTATATTTGAATTAGAACATCAAAATGTAACTGAATATGATGGTAATTACGAAAAATATCTTTCTCAAAAGGCAGCAAATGAAGCAACCATGGCTGCGGTCCAACATCATAAGACCCAGATGTATAAAAAAGAACTTGATTGGATGCGTGCTGGCGTTAAAGCCCGTGGTACTAAACAACAAGCAAGAATTGACCGTTTCAATGATTTGAAAGACGATCTTTCTGATAAGCGAGAAGAGCAAGGTGAAATGTCAATTGATATTGCTCAACAACGATTGGGAAATGATGTGTTCAAAATTGATAATGCCAATTTAAAATTTGATGATAAAGATATTATTGATGATTTTAGTTATCTTGTTAGTCGCGGGGATCGAATTGGAATAACTGGTTCAAATGGATCAGGTAAAACAACCTTTTTAAATGCAATTGCTGGAGAAGTTCCACTTGATTCAGGTACTATTAAGACTGGTCAAACTGTTAAACTTGGTTATTATACACAGTACACTCAGAATATGGATTCTGATAAACGTGTCATTCGTTATCTAGAAGGCATTGGACAAAATGTACACAATAATGATGGAGAGAAAATGTCAGCCTCACAATTGCTGGATACCTTCAAGTTTGATCACCAAATGCAAGGTGCCTTTATCAGAGAATTATCTGGTGGGGAAAAAAGACGATTGTACTTATTGGCAATATTAATTACGCAGCCTAATGTGTTGCTTCTTGATGAGCCAACTAACAATTTGGATATTGAAACATTAACAATTTTAGAAAATTATCTTGAGGACTTTAAAGGAACAGTTTTGGCAGTTTCTCATGATAGATATTTCCTTGATAAAGTTGCTGGCAAGTTATTAATATTCCAAGGTAATGGGAAAATTGTTGAGAGTTATGATTCATATTCTGGCTATCTTGAAGAAATGAATAAAAAAGAGCAAGAAAGACATCAACAAACAAAGGAACGCAAATCAGAGAATGCTGCTGAAGCTAAATCTGAAAATAGTTCCGAAAAAACTAAACTTACTTATGCGGAACAAATGGAATTAAAAAAATTAGAGCCTCAAATTGAGAAGCTTGATGATGAAATTTCCAAATTAGAAGCACAAGTAAATGATGACAGCAACGATTATACGAAGCTAATGGATTTCCAAAAGCAACTTGACGAAGCTAACAAAAAAGGTGACGAGTTGATGGAACGCTGGGAATATTTAAGCCAATTCGTTTAGGAGAAAAAATGAATAACGAACAACAATATTTAGATTTATTAAAATATGTTTTAGATAATGGTCATAAAAAGGACGATCGTACTGGAACGGGAACAATTAGTGTATTTGGCTATCAGGCAAGATTTAACCTTGCTAAGTCCTTTCCACTATTAACAACCAAAAAAGTTCCGTTTGGGCTCATTAAAAGTGAATTATTGTGGTTCTTGCATGGTGACACCAACATCCGTTTCTTGTTACAACATAAAAATCATATTTGGGATGAGTGGGCATTCAAAAAGTATATTGAAAGCAGCGACTATTCAGGCCCAGATATGACAGATTTTGGTCGTCGAAGTCTTGTAGATGAAGAGTTTAATAAGCAATATAAAGAAGAAAAATCGAAGTTTGACGATTTGATTTTGACTGATGATAAATTTTCAAAGCAATATGGTGACCTAGGGTTTGTTTATGGAGCACAATGGAGACACTGGCAGACCCGTGAAGGTGGATTTATCGATCAAATCAAAAACGTGATCGATCAAATCAAAAATACACCTGATTCAAGACGAATGATTGTTAGTGCCTGGAATCCTGAAGATGTACCAACAATGGCGCTACCTCCTTGTCATACAATGTTTCAATTTTACGTAAATGATGGCAAATTATCATGTCAGCTTTACCAAAGAAGTGCTGATTTGTTTTTAGGCGTTCCGTTTAATATTGCTAGTTACGCATTATTGACACATTTAATTGCTAGAGAAACTGGACTAGAAGTCGGTGAATTTGTTCATACATTTGGAGATGCACATATTTACTTAAACCATTTGGATCAAGTAAAAGAACAATTATCAAGAATCCCAAATGAAGGTCCACAGCTGAAAATAAATACAGATAAAAGCATTTTTGACCTAGACGTTAAAGATATAACTCTAGAAGGATATGATCCAAAACCCGCCATTAAGGCTCCTGTGGCAGTTTAAAATAAATGAGGTAATTTAGATGATTGGATTTGTTTGGGCGGAAGATGATTTAGGAAATATTGGTATAAATGGTCACTTACCATGGAAACTTCCCAACGATATGAAACGATTTAAAGACGTCACCACTGGAAATACTATTGTTATGGGAAGAAAAACCTATGAGAGTTTTCCAAATGGTCCTTTGCCAAATCGTAAGAATATTGTTATATCACGTGATTCAAGCTACCGAGTTCAAAAGCCTGCATTATTGGTGAATACTAAACAACAGTTGCTTGATATGATTACACCTGATGAACAAGTTATGATAATTGGCGGTAAAACTATTTTTGAAATGTTCAAAGATAATGTTGATACTTTGTTTGTCACCAAAATTCATCATAGCTTTGACGGTGACACCAAAATGATTGAGATAAACTATAATGAATTTAAATTAATCGAAAAAAAAGAAGGCATTATGGACGATAAGAATATCTATCCATATACCTTCGAAACTTTCAAACGTTTAACCAACGTATAAATATACTGAGAAAAACATGAGTGCTGTTCCTAACATGACAAAGATATGCCATATTACGTGAACAAATCGCATGTTTTTTACTAAGTAGACACATGCTCCAAGAGTAAAAGCAATACCACCAAAGATAAGCAGCCAAGTTCCGACTGCGCCAATGGCGTGAAATAAAGGCTTCATTGCAATAATGATTGCCCAACCCATTAAGACATAAAGCAATGTTTCAAAATATTTGAAACGACCCACATTGAAGATTTTATAAAGAATTCCACCAATTGCTAACGCCCAGATGATTGATAATAATGTAATCGCAAATGGTGTGCTTTTGAGTGCGACTAGGCAATATGGTGTATAAGTTCCAGCAATCATTAAGAAAATGGAACTATGATCAAATATTTGGAAAACGCCTTTTGCTTTTGTAAAATATAAGCTATGAAATAAGGTTGAACTTAAATATAAGAAAAACAATGTAAATGCATAAATGGAGAATGCTGTAATTGTTAAGGGGTCACCAGTTTTAGCACCCTTAATTAATAGAAATACTGCAGCGAATACTGCCAGGATTATTCCAATACCATGAGTAACGGCGCTGAATATTTCATTCAGTATTAAATACGTCCGCGAAAACTTTGTGGTTTGCGAATTTTTTGTTACTTCATTTTTGCTCAAAATGTAAACCAACTTTCAAATTGTTTAAGTACAGTATAATACTTATCGTAAAGTTAATACATTATTACTAAATCTGGTATAATTTAAACAATTAGATTAAGGAAACCCTATGAAAGAGGGAGAATATGAGCAAGGTTAAAATTATCACTGATTCTTCAGTTCAGTTAACTGAAGAGGAAATTAAAGAAAACAATATTGGTATTGTTCCTTTGACTATCGAGATCGATGGTAATACATACACTGATGGTGTTGATATTTCAAGAGAAGAATTCGTTAAGAAGATGGACAGTTCCAAAGAATTACCTAAGACTTCCCAACCATCAATTGGTACGTTTATGGAAGTTGTTGATGCTGTTCCTGATGACTACACAGATATTTTGTCATTAAACATGACTGAGGCAATTAGTGGGACGATAAATGCTGCACGCCAAATTAGTGACATGACTGATAGAAATTTTGAAGCAATTGATACCGAATATACTGATCGTGCATTAGCATTTCAAGTGCTTGAAGCAGCTAAGTTAGCAAAAGAGGGCAAATCAGTTGACGAAATTAAGTCAGCAATTAATAATATTCGTGATCACACCTATTTGTATATGGGAGTGACGAGTATTGAAAATATTTTGCGTGGCGGTCGCTTGAGTCGATTTGCCGGAACATTATCAACACTTCTGAATTTAAATTTAGTTTTGGTTTTGAAAAACAACAGTTTAGACGTAGTAAAACGTGGCCGTGGTCGTAAAACAATCGAAAAATATATGAAGAACGTTATGGCTGAGGTTAAAGAATTAAAAAACATTAAAGCAATTGGCATCTCGTATGTTGATAATATGGATTATGTTAATGAATTGAAGGCTCAACTTGAAGAAATTGTACCTGATGTTCCACTACTCATTAGAGTGACAAGTCCGGTTATTGCTACTCACGCTGGTTCGGGTGCATTTGCCATTGAATTTTATACCGCATAAAGCTGATGTTTAACATCAGCTTTTTTTGAAAGTTGGATTAATTATGAAGAAGAAAACAGTTTGGATCATTTCAACGATAGTTATTTTATTGTTGGTAGTTGCCGGGGGAGGTTACTATTTTGTAAAAACCCACAGTGAATCTGTCCAAACCACCCAAGAAAAAGACACTACCACAAAAAAAGTTAAGAAAATCAGCATTAAAAAGAAAGTTGTACCCAAGAAAAAAGATATTAGCATCGTCGCCATTGGTGATTCATTAACGGAAGGTATTGGCGATTCCAAGTCAGTTGGTGGAGGTTATGTTACTCGACTAAAAAAAGAAGTTGGTTCAAAATATAAAGTTAAGGCAACCTCAGCAAATTTTGGTGTTTCTGGAAATACAAGTAGCCAAATTATTGACCGAATATCTTTTGATCAAAAAATCCATAAAGCCTTGCCCGATGCAGACATTATTACCGTTACCGTCGGTGGAAATGATTTTATGCATCTGCTAAAGAAAAAAGGCATGGATTTAACAGGAAAAGATATTGCTACAGAACAACAAGCTTTTGATCAAAGACTCGGAGTCTTATTAGCAGATATCAGACATTATAATGCTTCAGCACCAATTTATTTAATTGGAATATATAATCCCTTTAGTATTTATTTATCTAATGTCAAAGATGCTCAAACTGCCTTTGTCAATTGGGGGAAGGGCTCTGCTCAAGTTGCCAGTTCCGTCAATGATACTTACTATGTTGACATTAATAACCTATATCAAACTAATTATGCAGATAAAAAGGCACAAAAGACGGGTATCAATCCCTACCTATCAAATGATGACCATTTTCACCCAAATGCAAAGGGTTATGATATGATGACTGCTAAAGTTTTTGATGAGATACAAAATACCAAGAAAGAATGGTTATATAAGTAATATATGAAAAAGAAAAATTATTGGATGTACGCTTTTATTGTTTTATTTGCATTAATTATTGTTTTTACTGGTTTTATCGGTGCCAAAATATTCTCTGCACCAAATGAGACTTATAAAGTCACTTCTAAAATTGAGGATAAAGATCAAAAGGTATTCACTGTTAACATGAATAAGAAGCAGGCAAATGAAATGTCTGCCTACTATTTGGAACACACCTTAAATAATGGTAAAGCTGAATATCAATTTAATTTGAAAAAGGACGCGGTTTTGTCTGGTCAAATTGGATTTTTAGGATCAAAGATTCATTTTGATCTGGAAATGGAACCTTATGCAAAAACCAATGGGGATGTACTTTTAAAAGCAAAAAAAATTAAAGTTGGAGCTTTATCGCTACCAATCAAATTTGTAATGAACTATGCTAAAAATAGTTTTAAAATTCCTACTTGGGTTGACGTAAACAGTAAGGATAAAACAATCCTCTTGAAGTTTACAAAGTTTACAACCAAAGAAGGATATAGTATCAGAGCTAGACAATTAGATTTGAAGCACGATAAATTAGTTTTTGATGTCATGAACAAGAAAATGACGGATAATGAAGATAAATAGAGGTACGAAATGAGAAGGAGCTTTTACCAATTTCTGATGACACTTCGAAATCCTGAAAGTGTAGAACCCGAGGCAGAGTTTGCTAATAACGCCTTTCGTGATCAATCATTTCCAAAGCAAGAAGAGGATTACGAAAAATTATCAGAATACTTAGAATTAAATGCTGGATACTTGCCAGCGATGACAATTTTTGACGAAGCGTATGCTAAATATAAAGACACAGACAGAAAATAGGTGATAAGTATGGTCCTACAATGGTATCCCGGTCATATGAACAAGGCCAAAAACCAAGTTCAAGAACGTTTGAAAGTAGTCGACATCGTGCTAGAAATCGTCGATGCAAGGCTACCATATTCATCAAGAAATCCAATTTTGGAACAAATTATTAATCAGAAAAAACATATTATTATTTTGAATAAAGCTGATTTGGCTGATCCTAAGCTGACCAATGATTGGATCTTGAACTATAAGCAAGAAGGTACCGCATCAATTGAATCCGATGCCAAACATAATAAATTGGCAAAGTTGAATTCACTAATCAGATCTGAGCTTGCTGATAAAATTGATAAATATGAACGTAATGGCGTGAAAAATTATCAAATTAAAGCAATGTGTGTTGGAATTCCTAATGTCGGTAAATCAACAATTTTAAATAAAATGGTTGGTAAGAATGTTGCTGTTACTGGTAACAAACCAGGAGTTACTAAAAATCAAAATTGGTTAAAGACTAACTATGGTATTGATTTACTCGATACTCCCGGTATTTTATGGCCAAAAATCACTGATCCCAAGGTAGGAATGAAATTAGCATTGTCAGGTGCAATCAAAGATAAAATTTATCCGCCAGATGATGTGGCAATTTTTGCATTGAACTTTTTACAGACGAATTATTTGGACAGAATTATGTCTGTCTATGATCTGGATAAGTCGGATGTAAATAATCATACAACTGCAGAATTGTTGATGAATTTGACTAAAAAATTTGGATATAAAGAAGACTATGATCGCGCTGCACGACGCGTAATCATGGATGTACGTAATTTGAAATTTGGAAGAATTACCTTTGATATTCCTGGAGAGTTTTATGAAGAATAGTTTGACTGTTAATGATGTCAAAGATATTTTGAGATCTCATCCCTCAGAATCAGAGTTGGAATCTTTGAAAAGCGATTCGAGAAAAGGTGTCCAAAAGTTACTTGGACAATATTACAAAGCTAAAGAAAAACAAGCCTTGTTGCTTGAAAAATTTGAACTTAAGGAACGTCTTGAATTGCCTTTCTGGGATCGCAATTTATTTGTTGCAGGTGTCGACGAGGTCGGACGTGGACCATTAGCAGGTCCAGTTGTCACAGCAGCTGTGGTTTTGCCCCATGATAATACGTTGTATGAGGTGGATGATTCAAAAAAACTCAGCAGTCAAAAACGCAGTGAATTGTATCGCCAAATTTGTTCTCAAGCTATTGATATCAGTGTTGCTGTTGGATCTCCACACCTAATTGATAAAGAAAATATTTATCATGCAACTGAATTAGTAATGGGCGATGCAATTAATAATTTGTACCTGAAACCAGATCATATTTTAGTTGATGCAATGACTATACCAGTTGATATTCCTCAAACTAAATTGATTAAAGGTGATTCAAAATCTTTGTCAATTGGGGCAGCTAGTATTGTTGCTAAAGTTGCCAGAGATAGGTTGATGATGGAGTATGATCGGTTATATCCAGAATTTGGGTTTGCACATAATGATGGATATGGTACGAAGGAACACTTACAAGCATTAGAAAAATTTGGAAAAACACCGATTCATCGTGAAAGCTTTTCACCAGTGAAAGATATTTTAAAGTCATATTAACTACCACTTGCGTAATTTATTTTACGAGGTGGTTTTTTTATGGGAAAAATGCATGACTTTTTGATTCGTTGTCGGATGACACAGATGGTTTCAAATAAACACTTATTACATATTATTAAGCTTTCTTTTTCGAGCCCAAATATAGAATCTGCAGGACTAGCATATTTGCATCGAGAGCTGGAACCAGAGAAATTTAACCAGTTTCTTCTATTATTAAGCAAAGCAGATAGCTCAAACATTTTAGCAATAAATTATTTGGATGATTATTACCCAGAACAATTGCGAAATATTTATAATCCGCCGGCAATTCTGTTTTATCGTGGAAATAAAAATTTGCTTTTAACTTCATGTTTGGCTATTGTTGGTTCTAGGAATGCAACTAGTTATAGTCATGGCTGTGTTCAAGGACTAGTTCCAAAGTTAGTAGACCGATACACAATCGTGAGTGGTTTAGCCAGAGGAGTCGATTCATGGGCTCATATGGCAGCCTTAAATAATTCAGGTAAAACAATTGCTGTAATTGGTAGCTCATTGGAAATTTCTTATCCTAAAGAAAATCAGCAATTACAGAATACGATTGGCCAACAAGGATTGCTTCTGAGTGAATATCCGCCCGGGAGTAAAATTAATCGTTGGCATTTTCCACAGAGGAATCGTATAATTGCTGGACTTTGTCAGAAAGTTGTTGTTACTGAGGCTAAGTTACGTAGTGGTGCGTTAATTACTGCTGAATTAGCACTGGATTCCAATCGTGACGTTTATGCTATTCCTGGTCGAATTGATTCAAGTCCGTCTGCTGGATGTAATAAACTCATACAAGAAGGTGCAATTCCGTTAATTAATTTTAATGAAATTTAGCAAACGCTTTCGAAAATATCAAATTAAATGTATTATTTGATTGACAAAACAAAAATTCATATTTAATATTAGTTCAGTTTTTTAATTGAACTTTAGTTATTCAGAAAGGAGCACGTCTACGTGCCAACATCAAAAAATCTGGTGATTGTTGAGTCACCATCTAAAGCAAAAACTATCGAGAAATATCTTGGTAGAAATTATCACGTTGTCGCAAGTTTAGGTCACGTGCGTGATCTACCAAAGAGTCAAATGGGTGTCGATGTTGACCACAATTATGAACCAAAATATATTTCAATTCGTGGTAAAGGCCCTGTTATTAAAGATTTAAAAAAAGAAGCAAAGAAAGCTAAAAGAGTTTATCTCGCAGCCGATCCGGATCGTGAAGGCGAGGCAATTGCCTGGCATGTTTCCCATTTACTTGGATTAGATGTAGATGGAAAGAACCGAGTTGTCTTTAACGAAATTACTAAAGATACTGTAAAACAAGCTTTTAAGAGTCCAAGAAGTATTGATATGAACCTTGTCGATGCACAACAAGCAAGACGTGTATTGGACAGATTAGTTGGTTATTCAATTTCTCCTATTTTATGGGCAAAAGTTAAAAAGGGATTGAGTGCTGGTCGTGTGCAATCAATCGCTTTGAAGTTAGTTATCGAACGTGAGAATTCAATTAAGAAATTCGTTCCAGAAGAATATTGGACGATTGAATCAACATTCAAACATAAGAAGAGTAAGTTTAAGGCCAACTTTTATGGTGTAAATCATAAAAAGGTTGAGCTCAAAAATAATGATAAAGTTCAAGAGATCTTAGGACAGATCGATAAGAAAGATGATTTCGATGTCGAGAAAGTTACTAAGAAGGAACGTAAAAGATTCCCTGCTGCACCTTTTACAACTAGTTCATTACAACAAGAAGCCAACCGTAAGCTTAATTTTAAAACTAGAAAAACTATGATGATTGCCCAACAGTTATATGAAGGAATTAACCTTGGTCGTAAAGAAGGAACTGTTGGTTTAATCACTTATATGCGTACTGATTCAAAACGTATTTCAAAAATTGCACAAGCAGAAGCATCTAAGTTCATCCATGAAGAATATGGCGAACCATTTGCAGCTGTAAAGATGAGAAACGATAAGAACCAAGAAGGTGCACAAGATGCCCATGAAGCTATCCGTCCATCTTCTGTTTACCGCACTCCTAAATCATTGAAAGAGATTTTGAGTCGTGATCAATATCGTTTGTATGACTTGATATGGTCAAGATTCACAGCAAGTCAAATGACACCTGCTGTGTTCGACACTATGACAGTTGATATTACTCAAAATAATGTAATGTTCCGTGCTAACGGATCAAAATTGAAGTTTGAAGGTTATCAAAAGGTTTATCAAAGTACTGCTGAAAATGGCAAGAAGGATAATATTTTACCTGACATTAACGAGGGTGATAAGGTTCAACTTCAATCAAATGATCCATCACAACATTTCACTCAGCCACCAGCACGTTACACTGAAGCTTCATTAGTTAAAGCTTTGGAAGAAAACGGTGTTGGCCGTCCATCAACTTATGCACCAACAATTGATACAATTCAAAGACGTTATTACGTCAAATTGAATGGTAAAAGTTTTGAGCCAACTGAACTCGGTGGAATTGTTGATAATCTAATTCAAGACTACTTCCCTGATATCGTTAACGTTGATTTCACGGCCAATCTTGAGGATGAACTTGATCATATCGAAGAGGGTAAAGAAGACTGGGTCAAAGTTGTTGATCGCTACTATCGTCCATTTGAAAAAGAACTCAAGTCTGCTGAAGATACCATTGAAAAAGTCCAAATTAAAGATGAACCTGCGGGAATCGATTGTGATATTTGTGGGGCACCAATGGTAATCAAGCTTGGTAGATATGGTAAATTTTATGCATGTTCACGTTTCCCAGATTGTCGTAATACTAAGCCAATCGTTAAGGAAATTGGTGTTACATGTCCCGTATGTAAAAAAGGCCAAGTTATCGAAAGAAAATCAAAGAAGAATCGTATCTTCTATGGTTGTTCTAGATATCCTGACTGTGACTTTGTATCATGGGATAAGCCAATTGGCAGAAATTGTCCTAAGGACCAACATTATTTGGTTGAAAAGAAGGTCAAGGGTGGCCGTCAAGTCATCTGTCCTAATGGAGACTACGAAGAAGCAGTTCAAAAATAATGATTGAACAAGATTTGGTAGACAAGTTTGTCGATTATTTAGTTGTTAATCGGCATTATTCTGATGATACAAAGAAATCATATTTAGAGGATATAAAGAATTTCATCGAATCCCTGAATGAAAATGGCGGGTTCCAAGGTTTTACTCCTGTAGACCGATTTGATGTTGAGACTTACTTAACATTTATGGATGAAAAAAAATATTCTGATGATACGATTGCTCGACGTATTTCATCATTACGTTCGTTTTATAATTTTCTAGTGAGAAATAATTTTGTAAAAAATAATCCATTCGAACTAGTTCAATTGAGACGAAAAGGAAGAAAACTACCACGATTCTTTTATGAAAAAGAGATGGAACAACTATTTGAAGCTGTAAAAGGCGATGATCTCCTTTCACAAAGGAACTCAGCTTTGTTAGAATTGTTATATGCGACAGGGATGCGTGTCAGTGAATGTGCAAATCTGACAATTTCGCAATTGGACTTTAATAATGGAATTGTTTTGATTCACGGTAAAGGTGATAAGGACCGCTACGTTCCGTTTGGAGAGTATTCACAATCGGCTCTACGCAAGTACTTAGATGACGCTAGGATGAAAATAATGACAAAGTATGAAGAACAACATGACTTTGTATTTATTAATAATCATGGTAAGCAAATTACCAGTCGTGGGATTGAATATATTCTGGACAAGATTATTAAGAAAACTAGTCTGACAGCCGATATTCATCCGCATATGATTCGACATACTTTTGCCACTCATTTGTTGGATAATGGAGCTGATTTGAGAACTGTACAAGAAATGTTAGGTCACTCAAGTTTATCGACAACACAAATCTATACGCATGTAACAATGGAACATTTACAAAAAGACTATAAAAAATATTTTCCAAGATAGAGAGGATATACTTTTATGACAACTATTTTAGCTGTAAAGCATAACGGAAAGACTGCAATTGCTGGTGACGGACAAGTCACTCTTAGTGAAAAATTCATTATGAAGGGTTCTGCTCACAAAATCAGACGTATCTTTGATGATCAAGTCATTATCGGATTCGCTGGTGGTGTCGCTGATGCTATGACACTTCAAGATTGGCTTGAAAAGAAGTTAAAAGCTTATTCAGGTAATTTGAAGCGTGCTGCTGTTGAATTGGCGCAAGATTGGAGAAAAGATCCACAACTTCAAAAACTTGAAGCAATGTTAATTGCCTTGGATAAAGATAATGTTTTGTTAATTTCAGGTAGTGGTGAAGTTATCGAACCTGATGAAGATGTTATTTCAATCGGTTCAGGTGGTAACTTTGCTCAAGCAGCTGCAGTTGCTATGCAAAGACATGCTAAGGATATGACTGCTGAAGAAATTGCACGTGAGGGTGTAAGTATTGCTTCAGGAATCGATATTTTTACAAACCAAAATATCATTACAGACAAATTCTAGAGGAGATTCATAGATGGATAACTTAACTCCAAAACAAATAGTTGAACAATTAGACAAATTTATTATTGGACAAGACGAGGCTAAAAAATCTGTTGCGATTGCTTTGTACAACCGCTATCGTCGTATGCAAGTTCCTGATAAGATGCAACAAGAAATCACTCCTAAAAACCTATTAATGATTGGACCTACTGGTGTTGGTAAAACTGAAATTGCCAGAAGATTAGCAAAAATCGTTAAGGCACCTTTTGTAAAAGTTGAAGCTACTAAATTTACAGAAGTTGGTTATGTAGGCCGTGATGTTGAGTCAATGGTTCGTGACTTGGTTGATGTTGCTGTAACCATGGAAGAAAAGGAAAAATTTGACGAAATCAGACCAGAGGTTAGCCGTAAAGTTGACAAAAAATTAGTTAAATTACTTGTTCCCGCAATTAAAAAAGAACAAAAACAAGAAAATGGCATGAACGATTTTATGTCAATGTTAACCAACATGGGTAACTCAAGTAATTTGGGTGACATGTTAAGACCTGGTACACAAGCTGGTAATGATGACCCTGATGAAGGTCGTGACGTTACTGATGATGTTGCCAATAAACGATTAAGTGTTAAAGAACAACTTGATCAAGGACTTCTTGAAGACAAGGAAGTTACTATCCAAGTTGAGGAATCACGCAAAGCTAATCCTATGAATGACCAAATGGCAAACATGGGTATTGATATGAGTAGTATGATGGATTCAATCATTCCAAAGAAAATGATTTCTCGAACACTTCCTGTTAAAGACGCTCGTGAAGCATTGATTCAAGAAGAATCAGCTAAACGTGTTGATCATGATGAAATTTATCAAGCAGCTATCGAAAAGACTGAAAATAAAGGAATTATCTTTATTGATGAGTTTGATAAAATTACTGCTGGTGATAAGAAGACATCTGGTGAGGTTTCACGTGAAGGTGTTCAACGTGACATTTTGCCTATTGTTGAAGGTTCTCAGATCAATACTAAATATGGTGCTGTTCGTACAGACCATATTCTATTCATTGGTTCTGGTGCTTTCGCTGAGAGTAAACCAAGTGATTTGATTGCTGAACTTCAAGGTCGTTTCCCAATTCGAGTTGAACTTAAGGACTTAACTGAAGATGACTTTATTCAAATCCTTACAAAACCTGATAATGCTTTAACTAAACAATACGTGGCTTTAACTAAGGCTGATGGCATTAACTTAGTATTTACTAAAGAAGCCGTTGAAGAAATTGCTAAAGTGGCATTTGATTTGAATAATACTAATCAAAATATTGGTGCAAGAAGACTATCAACAGTACTAGAAAAACTCTTAGCCGATATTTTATTTGAAGGTCCAGATATGCAAATGGGAGACATTACAATTACACGTGAATATGTTAAGGAACAAGTCGGTAAGATTGTTTCTGATACTGATCTTTCACGCTATATCCTATAGAGGTGAAAAACATGGAAGTCTATTCGATTCAGAATGATTTTTTAAGTATAAAAGTAAAATCATCCGGTGCAGAGATTATTAGTATTCAGAATCAAGCTAATCAAGAACTTATTTGGCAAGCTGATCCTGAAGTGTGGAATCGACACGCACCAGTACTCTTTCCAATTGTGGGTAGACTTAATGGAGATCATTATTATTACAATGATCAAAAATTTCAAATGTCTCAACACGGATTTGCTCGTGATAAAGACTTTGAAATTGAGTCTCAAACTGATAGTAAACTCATTTTGAGTTTAGAAGATGATCAAGAGTCATACTCAGTTTATCCATTTCACTTCAAACTTCAGGTAATTTATCAATTGGTGAAGGATACATTACAAGTTAGTTATATTGTTAAAAATAAAGATTCGGAGCAGACAATGTATTTTGCTGTTGGTGCTCATCCTGGATTTGCAGTTCCTTTTGTAAAGGGACTGTCTTACGAAGATTTTAAAGTTAGTCTAACTCCTAAAGCTGCTCGCTCTAGAATTAGTTTAAAAGATGCTAATATTGATCTGAGCCAAGAAAAAAGGGTGGATAATCAAGATTTTAATTTAACCCATGAAGAATTTGTGGACGATGCGATTATTTACAGTCTTAGTGAACCAACAGTCATCACTATCAGTAGCGATAAAACTGATCATAAGATCAATTTAGATACGGGTAACGCAAAGTTTGTTGGTATCTGGTCTCAGTATCCTACTCAAGGCGATTTTGTTTGTATTGAGCCCTGGTGGGGTATTGCGGACAAAATCGATACTGACCATCAATTAACTACTAAATACGGAATCAATACACTTGATCCTGAAGATAAGTTTGAAGCTTACTACAGTATTTCATTTAAATAGCAAAATAAAAAAACGACCTTAATGGTCGTTTTTATTTTGAGATTTATTTTTCTGTTGACGCTGATATGCCAAACCAATTGAAACCAAATTCTCTTTACCCTTCAGTAATCGTTTGATATTAGGGATGTGTTTGACATAAATAATTATTGTTACCACACAGGCAACTGACGTTAATATCCAATCATGTAAGAAGAGTGAAGCAAGTGTAAAGACAACTATGGTTATTAAACTTGCGACACTGACCATACTGGTTAGATAAACTATAAGTGCAAAACAAGCAAAGCAAACTAAGAAAAGTATTGGACTGTAAGCTAATAAAATTCCGGCACTAGTTGCAACTGCTTTTCCACCTTTGAATTTTAGAAAGATAGAAAATACATGCCCAATGACTGCGAATAAACCTACAAACAACATCCAAGGACGATCTAAACCAATGAATATCGGTAAGAATGCTCCTAATGTTCCCTTAAGAATATCCGCAAATAGTACTCCAGTACCAGCGATTGGTCCAAAAACTCGATAGGCATTGGTTGTACCAACATTACCACTACCGAAGTCAAAAATATTTTTGCGGAAGAAAACTTTTCCCACAATGTATGCCGTAGGGAATGAACCAATCAGGTATGCTAGAATTATACAGATGAAGAGTTTAGCTAAAAACATATGATCACGCTCTCATTCTAATTTTATCTAAGTATAGGTCCTTTGAACTATTTTAACCATTACTATTGTTAATAATAACTGTTTTTTGATTAAAAATTTAGATAATTGTGAATCATTACCAAAAATTAGATTTCTTTTTGAACATATGTTTGCTTTACTTTTGAATATCCATGATATAATTAACAACTGTTATCAAGCTAATTTAAAAAAGGAATGATTTAAATGCCTAAATCATCATATGATGATTCTTCGATTCAAATCCTTGAAGGATTAGAAGCTGTTCGTAAACGTCCAGGTATGTACATTGGTTCAACCGATACTCGTGGACTACACCACTTGGTTTATGAAATTGTCGACAATGCTGTCGATGAAGCTCTATCTGGATTTGGTAAGGAAATAAATGTATCAATTAATCATGATGGAAGTATTACTGTTGTCGACCACGGTCGTGGTATGCCAACGGGGATGCATTCATCTGGAAAACCAACGATTGAAGTTATCTTAACTGTACTTCACGCTGGTGGTAAATTCTCCGAAAATAGTTACAAGACATCTGGTGGACTACATGGTGTTGGTTCTTCAGTTGTAAATGCTTTATCCGAATGGATGACTGTCCGTGTTGTTCGTGATGGAAAAGTTTACGAAGAAAGATTTGAAAAAGGTGGCCATCCAGTTGGAACACTTAAGATGACTGGAAAGACTAAAGAATCTAGTGGTACTACTATTAGTTTCAAGCCTGATTCAACAATTTTTCAAACTACAAAATTCAATTTTGACACACTTGCTGAAAGATTACGTGAGTCAGCTTTCTTACTCAAGGGAGTTAAATTCACAATTACTGACAAGCGAGGAGAAGAACCTCGTGAAGAAATATTCCATTATGAAGATGGTATTCAGTCATTCGTTAAGTACTTGAATGAGGATAAAGATACTCTTGGAAATATTTTTTACATTGAGGGTGACAATTCTCAAATTGAGATTGAATTTTCTGGTCAATACAATGATGGATATTCTGAGAATATTATCTCGTTCGTTAATAATGTTCGTACTGCTGATGGTGGTACTCATGAAGCCGGAATGAAGTCTGGATTGACTAAGGCTTTCAATGATTATGCTCGTAAAGTTGGTCTTTTAAAGGAAAATAGTAAGAATCTTGAAGGTAGCGATGTCCGAGAGGGACTTTCTGCGATCATTTCAGTTCGGATACCTGAGGAGATACTTCAATTTGAAGGTCAGACGAAGGGTAAACTTGGCACTCCTCAAGCACGTGCGGCTGTTGATCAGCTTGTATATGAGCAGATGAGCTTTTATTTGATGGAGAATGGGGAACAGGCCCAAACATTAGTTAAAAAGGCTCTAAAGGCGCGTGAGGCACGTAATGCAGCACGTAAAGCTAGAGAATCTACTCGTAATGGTAAGAAAAACAAGAAAACAGATGGCCTACTATCTGGTAAACTAACGCCAGCTCAATCAAAAGACGCCAAGAAAAATGAAATTTTCTTAGTCGAGGGTGATTCTGCCGGTGGTTCAGCAAAGCAAGGACGAGATCGTAAGTTCCAAGCAATTCTTCCATTGCGTGGTAAAGTATTAAATACTCAAAAAGCTAAACTAGAAGATATTTATAAAAACGAAGAAATTAATACAATGATCTATACAATTGGTGCCGGTGTCGGTGCTGATTTTAAATTGGAAGACCGGAATTATGACAAAGTTATTATTATGACCGATGCTGATGATGATGGATCGCATATCCAAATCTTGCTATTAACATTTTTCTACAGATATATGCGTCCATTGGTGGAATCTGGACATGTTTATATTGCTTTACCACCACTTTACAAAGTTCAAAAGGGACGTGGTGCTAAAACCAAAATTGAATATTGTTGGACTCCTGATGAATTGGCAAAGACTATCAAAAAAGTTGGTAAGGGTTACGACTTGCAACGTTTTAAAGGTCTTGGTGAAATGAATGCTGATCAATTATGGCAAACAACTATGGATCCAGAAACAAGAATTTTAATTCGTGTAAATATTGATGATGCTGCTCTTGCAGAACGTCGTGTTACAACACTGATGGGTGATAAAGTTAAGCCTAGACGTGACTGGATTGAAAAAAATGTCCGCTTCAATGGTACTGAAGAGGGCGACAACATTTTGGAAAAAGTCGATGATACTGATCATATGGACAGCAAAATTGTTGATGATTTATTGAATAAGGAATAGGTGATAAATATTGGCTAAAAATTCTCCTAAAATTCAAGACATCCCATTAGAAAAAATTATGGGTGATCGTTTTGAGAGATATTCAAAGTCTATTATTCAGGAAAGAGCTCTACCTGATATACGTGACGGATTAAAACCTGTACAGCGAAGAATTTTATATTCAATGTACTTAGATGGAAATACTTATGACAAGGGATTCAGAAAATCGGCTAAAGGTGTCGGTAATGTCATGGGTAACTTCCATCCGCACGGTGACTCATCAATTTATGAAGCTATGGTCAGACTTTCTCAAGATTGGAAATTGCGTGCACCTTTAATTGAAATGCACGGTAACAATGGTTCAATGGATGGGGATCCCCCAGCTGCCATGCGTTATACTGAAGCTCGTCTAAGTAAAATTTCCGCTGAAATGTTGCGTGATATTAACAAGGACACTGTCGACGAAGAATGGAACTTTGATGATACTGAAAAAGAACCTAAGGTATTACCAGCTAGATTTCCAAATTTGTTAGTCAATGGTGCTACAGGTATTTCTGCGGGGTATGCTACCGAGATTCCACCACATAATTTGGGTGAAGTTATTGAAGCAACCATTAAATTGATTGATGATCCAGATGCAACACTTGATGATTTAATGAAAATCGTTAAGGGTCCTGATTTTCCAACTGGTGGAATTCTTCAAGGTGCGAGTGGCATTCGTGAAGCTTATGAAACCGGTCGTGGGAAAGTTTTTGTTAAATCAAAGACTTCTATTCAAGAGCTTCGTGGACACAAACAGCAAATCGTTATTACGGAAATTCCCTACGAAGTTAATAAAGCTGTTTTAGTTAAAAAGATGGATGACGTTCGTGTTCTTAAAAAAGTTGATGGTATCGCTGAAGTTCGTGACGAAAGTGATCGTCAAGGATTGTCAATTGTTGTTGAGTTAAAGCGAGATGTTGATGCTCAAGGTATTTTGAATTACTTACTTAAAAATACCGATCTTCAAATTTCTTATAACTTTAACATGGTTGCTATTGCAGACATGCGTCCACAACAAGTTGGTTTAGTTAAAATGTTGACTGAATATGTAAAACATCAAGAAGATGTTGTTTTACGTCGTTCAAAATTTGATTTGGATAAAGCTAAGAAGCGCCTGCACATTGTTGAAGGTTTAATCAAAGCTTTATCAATACTTGATAAGGTTATCAAAACTATCCGTGCAAGTAAGAACAAATCTGATGCTAAAAATAATTTGGTTAAAGAATATCAATTCACTGAGCCTCAAGCTGAAGCTATCGTCTCGTTACAACTTTATCGTTTGACTAATACCGATGTAACAGAATTAGAAAAAGAAAACAGCGAATTAACTGCATTAATCAGCAAGTTGAATAAGATTATCAATAATCATTCAACTTTGATGAGTGTAATTAAAAAAGAGCTTCAAGAAGTGCAAAAAAACTATTCTGATGCTCGTAGAACTAAAATTGAAGCAAAGGTTGATGACATCAAAGTCGATACTAAAGTTATGGTTGCCAGTGAAGATGTTCATGTGTTAGTCAGTCATGATGGATATGTTAAGAGAAGTAGTCAAAGATCTTTTGCCGCTTCTGATCCAGGTGACAACGGACTTAAGGATGAAGATTATCCGATTCTTGATGTTGAAGCTAATACTTTAAACCACTTATTTATCTTTACCGATAAAGGAAATCTGATTTATCGTCAGATTTTTGAATTGGAAGATAGTCGATGGAAAGATACTGGTTCTCATTTATCTCAAGAAGTTGGTTTAGGAACCGATGAATCAGTCTTAAAAGCCTTTATCTTTGAAGATTTAAAGCAAACTGGAACATTCTTAACCGGAACCAATGGTAACTATGTTAAGCAGATTGATTTTCAAGATTTGCTTCCTGGACGTACGTACAAGTCCAGAGCCAGCCGATTTATCAAACTTAAGGATGATGATACAACTGTATTAGACGTAGCTTATATTTCACCTGAAGAGGCTGATAATAAATTAGTTTATGTCTTTACAGAACATTCATATGCTTCAGCATTTCCGATTAGTGAAGTGCCAGTCGTTGGTAGTAAGGCTGTCGGTGTTAAATTTGTAAGTTTAAAGGCTGATGATAAAATAGCTGGATACTTTATTGCTGACAAGGATAGTAAATCAGATAAAATTGCAATTTTGACTCAACGTGGATCATATAAGCAAATGAAATTATCTGAGATACCAGCAACAAGCCGTGCAAGACGTGGAGTGTTAACTCTACGTGAACTTAAACGGGAGCCACACCGTATTTTGTTAGTAACTAAGACCAATGCATCAACTGAATTGCATGTAATCACTGATCAAAATAATGATATTTCAATTGATTTCTCCGCTCATAATGACGCGGATAGATATTCAAATGGATCATTTATTTTAGACCCTTCAACTGATGGAAACCCAATCAGATTTGAAATAATCAATATTAATAATTAAGGAAAGCTATAATTTTTTTATTATATATAGTATTATTACTTCAATGGTTAGTTTTGATTGGTAAAGGGAGTGATCTTTATGTTAGATGAAGATGCAAGACGAGTATTTAGTTCAAAAGCACTAAATTATTTTGATGAGCTTTCAAAAAATATGAGTTATACGAAGACGGCCCAATCGTTGGGTATAACTCAACCTGCATTAACTCAGCAGATTAAAAAAATTGAGAAGGTCGTCGGAGCACCGCTGTTTTATAGCGTTGGTAAAAAAATTTATTTGACGGATGCTGGAACAATTCTACTTGATGCAACTCATCAAATTTTTGATGCAATTAATACCGTCACCGACCAAATCCAACAAAAATCTTCCGATAGTACTGGAACTATTAGTATCGGGATTTTGGCTGCGGTTGAATCAAAGGTTATTGAAGATTTTATAGTTGAGTTTAATCGTATTAATCCTAACGTCGAAATTGATTTGATGCTTTTGACGCGAAGTGAGATATGGGATGAAATTCAAAATAATAAAATAGATATTGCCATCATGTATTTGCCCGATAACATTATCAAAAATTGGAAATCTTATAAGTCAAAGAAGATTATTAATGATACGATAATGTTGGTACATAATGATGAAAAAATTGCCAAAAAGGGTAAAGCAACTTATAAAGAAGCTATTGTAAATCCATGGGTTTCATATTTGCGTGGATATTACTTCACCGATTTGATGATTGAAAAATTCAAAAATTCGTTGGTCGATGCGCCAAAAGTTGTTGCACGATTCTCATCACCATATCAGTTGTTGAAGTTTGTTCAAGATTCTGAAGGTGTCAATACAGGACTACCAATGAGTTTCTGTATTGCCCATGAAGATATTTTCAAATTTTATCAAACTCCACTGGAACCTGTAATTTCAAGTGAATTAACTTTTGTATATCGTGATGATAAGGATAAAATTCCTCGAATCAAACAATTTTTCAACGAGTGGGATAGTTTCATTGATAAGAAGAGCTATACCGATAGACTAAAATCTTAATTTGGAAAAGGAGTATTTAAGTAATGGCACAAGAAAAACAATTAGTAGTTGGACACAAAAATCCTGATACAGATGCTGTTGTTGCAGCAATTGCATTTTCACACTTTCAAAATGAGATGGGTATGAACACTGAACCCGTTGCTCAAGGTGAACCCAACAAAGAAACAAAGTTTGTATTCGATAAATTTGATTACAAATATCCTAGAATTACTACTGTTGCCGACACAGACAAGGTTATGTTAGTAGATCACAACGAGGATCAACAAAGTTTCGACAACATTCATGATGTTGAAGTAACTTATGTGATCGATCACCACAGAATTGCTAACTTTAACACAAACTTGCCATTGTACTACCGTGCAGAACCACTTGGCTGCACAAGTACAATTTTGTGGAAAATGTATAACGAAGAGAAAGTTGAAGTTCCTGGTAACATTGCCGGATTAATGGCCTCAGCAATTATCTCTGATACATTATTACTTAAATCACCAACTACTACTGATGAAGATAAGGCTGCTTTGAAGAGCCTATCAGAAACAGCTGGAATTGATTACCAATCATGGGGCATGGAAATGCTTAAGGCTGGTACTGACTTGGATGATAAGTCAACACAAGACTTGATTGACATGGATGCCAAGAGTTTTGATATGAATGGTAAATCAGTTCGTATTGCTCAAGTAAATACTGTTGATGTTGATCACACTCTCGAAAGAGAAGCTGATTTTGTAAAAGATATTACTAACGAGAATAGTAGTAATGGCTACAATTTGTTTGTCTTGTTAATTACTAACATCATGACTAGTGACACAACAGGTATCATCATTGGTGATGACGACGCTATTGCAACTTTTGAAAGTGCCTTAAATACTAAGGTTTCAGACAACAAGGCAGCATTGCCTGGTGTCGTTTCACGTAAGAAGCAAATCGTTCCTCCATTGAACGAAAAGTTTTAGTAAAACCAGTCGAAAGTTTTACTAAATTGTTAAACGTTTACATTGAATTTGAGAAATCTGTTTAGTATAATCTATATATCATTAAAACTGCTGGTGGTTTTTTGAAACCCCAGCAGTTTTAATTTTTTTATGACTTTTATCGAATAAAGGGGATATACTATGAGCATTACAAACTTATTGATTGGCTTATGTCCAATGATTGGTTGGGGAGTTTTCCCAGTGCTTACTGGTTACTTTGGTGGTAAACCAGTAAATCAAATAATAGGTGCTACTTACGGAACTTTAATTGGTGCGATTGTTGTTGCCTTAGTGATGAGAACACCGATCGTAGGTGGAAAGGAATTTCTATTTACGTTCTTATCAGGTGCCGGTTGGGCATTTGGACAAATTTTCGTTTTTTATGCATTTACCGAAATGGGTGTTTCAAGAACTATGCCCGTTTCAACTGGTTTCCAGTTGATTGGTGCCTCACTTTGGGGCGTGTTCGTCCTTGGTGAATGGGCTTCACCTCATGCAAAAATGCTTGGATTCTTCGCTATTTTCTTGATTATCTTGGGTGTATATTTAACAACTTATACTCAACACAAATCAAAATCAGCCGGTGGATCAACTGCGTTGAAGGGTGTTTTGCTTGTTTTAGTTGCTGAATCTGGTTACTTAGCATATTCAGCATTTCCTCAAGCTGTTCCACAAGTTAGTGGATTTGAAGCATTTCTACCTCAAGCATTAGGTATGGCGACTGTTGCTACAATTTTTGCGCTAGCAACAAAGAGTAATCGTGCATCGCGTCCATACAGAACTAGAAGTTCTTATACTAATATCATTGCTGGTTTCTTCTTTGCATTTGCCGCACTGACATATTTAATCTCAGCTCAAAAATCAGTTAATGGTTTAGCTACTGGATTTACACTTTCACAAATGAACGTTATTCTAGCAACTCTTGGTGGAATTTATGTTCTACATGAAAGAAAAACAAGCAAAGAAATGTTTGCAGTCCTTAGTGGTCTTGCATTAGTTGTAATTGCTGGTGTTATAACAGCAACTCTATAAACATGAACATAAATCAAAGACATCGAAAGATGTCTTTTTTGCTATCAAAAAAGCCAGCAGATTACGCAATCTGTTGGCTCTTTACTTCTATCCAATAATGTGGGGGATCTCAACATCAAATATTAGTGATGAGTCTAATATTTTTAAAGAATAAGAGATCTAAGGAGTGTCAAATAGGGAAATCACCAATACCTATCTGACATCTTTATAGTAATTCGTAGTTTAAATGTTGTTAAACTTTATGCATATTTATTTATCTTTATATTGGCGACGCTTTGGAACAATATAATTATTAATATAGTTATTAATGTTTTCAAGTGAATTAGTGAATAAGAGGTTGTTTTTAGACTTTTCATCTAAAAAACCATCATTTACCATTTGGTTATACATCATAAGAAGCGGATCGTAGTAATGATTCACATTGAAGTATATACAAGGATTGTCGTTTTCACCTATTCGTGTCCATGAGAACGCATCTGACATCTCTTCCAATGTTCCGGGACCACCTGGAAGTGCAATGCTTGCTATTGAGTTTTTGAGCATCAATTCTTTTCGAATATCGATTGTGTCTACAATATCAACTTTATTTATTTTCTGATGCGTGAGTTCTCGTCCAGCAAGGTCTTTAGTAATGATGCCATGCACATAGCCACCATCATCAAGGACAGTATTAGCAATCGTACCCATCAAGCCAAGGCGACCACCACCGTAAGTTAATCCATAACCATGTTTAACAATCCAATGTCCTAATTCAACTGCAGCATCAGTATAAATATGTTTGTTACCTGATGAAGCACCGCAGTATACAGCAATATTTTCCATAAGTTCACTCACTCTCTTGTTATTGTCAATCATAATACTTTTAAAATAAAACGGTATAAAAAAAACAATATCCGAGGATATTGTCTAAAGGTTATTGAACAATTGTTGTTCTAGAAGCAATAAGTTGACCATTGGAATATCTAATTTTTGCGTTACCATTATTTCCAATGATTTTACTGCTAGATGCTAATTGACTTAATTGAGCTTGACTCATACCGTCAACTGTAAAGAAAATACTTTGAGTGTATGTGCCTGCTTTGAGTGTGTGTGGAAGGGTATTGATCTCTGTTTTTTTACCATCAATATAAACATTACTTACTGGAGAAATTTTTGTAGCTTTGTATGTTGCTCCTGTATCTTTGTCCGTAATACTAAAAGTTGGTAGGGCAAAGGTATTTTGAAAGATACTTGGTGTTACAGATGATAAGTAAGTTGTAGAATCGTTGTAATCAACGTCAAGTTCGCTCATTGGTGCAGGAACATTAACAGTGATTGGTAATTCTTTTAATACTTGACCACTATTATAAATATTTAATACTTGTAATTTAAGATTTGCAGTACCACCATTGGCTTTCAAGTCAGGAACAACTGTAGATGCAAATGCTGCAAAATTATCATCGGCTGGGCTTAAACGATATTCGAAATATTTAGTCAAATAGTTATTTCGGGCAGAATATGCATAAGCGAGGTTAGATGAACCTAGCCAAGTCGTCATATCTTTTGATAAGAATTGATCATAAGTACGCCAGTATCCGTCTGTCTCTGAAGGTAGGTCATAACTTTGGATTGTTAAATTAGTTTGAATTCCATCGAGGTAGTTATTAACATAATCCATTGGTAACATTTGATTAGTGTCGGAAGTATCAGAAACTGTTGCAGCTTTTGAATTTGAAACAGAAATTGAGCCAATTGCAATTAATGAAATACCAACTGCTAAGACAAGTTTTTTGAGTAGTTTATTTTTGAACATTCGGACGTACTCCTTTTGGGTAATTAATAATATTATTATAATTCAATCGAAACGAAATTTCTTTGTCTGTAAACAAATCTTATTGTTTTGAAATACAAATGTATTATTCTCCTGTGAAATTTGTTTCACGAAGGAGACGACGATAATAGAGTAATGAAGCAGAGTCCATGTTGTTTATAAAATTCAATTGCGACTTCGAGGGTGATTTGTTAGTCAACAATAATAAAATATAAGTCGTGTAAAGTTTTTTGGGGGACAAATCTAATTTCGTGCAATCACTATCGGATTTGATATCTCGATGTAGGGCAGACACACTCAACAGCGGTGACTTTGCTCCTTTATTTCGACTCAAGAATAAGTCCTTGGTATTCCAATACGTTTGCCAAGGTAAAATAAATTCGTGGTATTCATCCAAAAACTTTTTTTCATTATCGTCGAAATTAAGTTTGTTGAACGTGAGATAAAAGTTTTCACTTAATGCATCCTGGTAGGTGAAGCCTTTAGAGATAATCAATATTAATAATCTGGTATAAATGTGAAGTCCAATATTATTTATGTATGATTCTAAATTTAAAAATACTTCTACTGGAAAACTTTCTTGTGTTGGGACAGTTAAACTATTAATTTCCATTGTTGGAAATTCTTTGTTTTTACCAATGGAAAATAAATACTTGAAGTAGATATTTAGATTGCTAAGAATTTTATTGATGGTACTGGGACTAAGGTGTAGTGAATTAATCAGAAAATCCTTATATTCGGTTACATCAGCAGAATGGATATCAGAAACTTTTTCTGACAATTTAAAGTCAGAATTATTTTCAACAAGATAATTAAAGAAGTCATCGAGAGATTTATTGTATTCTTCTTTGGCACGCGCAGATATTCGACGGGTATTCAAATATGCTTTGAATCCTTCGTAGTATGGTATTTTTTTCATAATCTTTCCTAACTATGATTTAATAGTTATATTTTAGAGAACTAGACATATTTCTTCAAATTAATAAAAAAGCAATATCCTAATGGATATTGCAATATAAGTTATTATTTTTGAATTTCAGCGGTTTGGACTACGTCACCGGCAGAAACATTTTTTTGTCTAACATCAGATAAACTTTTTACTTTGTCCATGTTTGAAACAATTACAATAACAGTTGTTTCTTTGTTTGACTGAGTTATTTTGTCCAAATCCATACTGGCAATTTGTTGACCAGCCGTAAGTGATTGACCTTCTTTCACGGTAACATCGAAAGGTTCACCATTCAATTCAACTGTATCCAAACCAAGATGAAGCATGATTTCCAATCCTTCTTTGGATTCAATCATCATTGCATGTTTAGTAGGAAAGACGGATGATACGGTTCCCTCAACAGGAGAGACAACTGTTCCATCATTAGGCTCGACTGCAAAACCATCTCCCATCATTTTTTTAGAAAAGACATCGTCTTTTACTTGATCGAGAGGAATTAGTTGACCATCAATTGGTGCAAACAAGTTTTCCTGCTTATTCTTTCTTGAAAATAATCCCATAATTTATCCCTTTCCGAATTTTTCGTGAATATATTCTTGTGATGTTTTAATAGCTTTAGCGTTTTCTTGGTAGTTTATCGAGAAATAATTGTAATAGAGTAAATCAATCGTATAAAGTTGCGAGATGAGTGATGTAGTTGCGGCACTTCGCAAATGAATATTTTCAGTATTGCCGTCAGTCGCCAAAACGATTGTTGATAATTTAGAAAGTGAGCTTGGCCTATCTTGAGTGATAGATATCAGCGGGATATTAATTTCGTTAGTTAATTTGGCAATTTTTAAAACTTCTTGTGTCTCACCAGAATTTGAAATTAATATTACTGCAGTATTTTCAGATTTCGACAACAGAAGAGTAGTTAATAAGTGTGGATTTTCTGATAAAATAACAGTTTTTCCAATTCTCATAAATTTCTGCTGCAGATCTTCAGCCGCAATCATTGAAGCACCAATTCCAAAGACGACAATCTTATCTGTTCTTTCAAAAATTGAGACTGACTTTTTGATTGAGTCTTCAGATAACGATTTACCCGTGTTGTTCAAACTTTGATTTATTCTGAATGATAATTTTCTTTTTAGACTATCAATAGTGTCATCTGGAGCTAATTCTTTGTAAAGGTTCGATTCGATCCCAGATTCTGCCGAAAGTTGCAGCTTGAGCTGTGAGAATCCGCCATCTCCACAAAATTTTTGACTGAAGCGAACTATTGATGCCGGACTAGTGGGTATCTTTGTTGCTAATTCTTGGACACTATCTTTAATGACATAATGAGGATAATTTAAAATATAATCTGCAATGTTTTGCTCAGTTTTTGTAAATGAGTTTTGTGATTGCTTTATATTCAAAATCAAACTTTCCATTAATCTAATGCAGTTGCCTTTCTAGCATCCTTTGGAACACCAAAGAAGTATGTGACGATAAATCCACCAGCATAAGCAGCTAATAGTCCGAAGATGTAACCCATGATATGTCCATTTGTAATCAATGGAATAAGTGCTAGTCCTGAAGGTCCAATAGCAATGGCACCAACGTTTCCAAATGCTCCAACAACTGCACCACCAATACCACCACCGATACAGGCAGTAATAAATGGACGTCCAAGAGGTAGGGTAACACCATAAATCAATGGTTCACCAATACCTAAGAATCCAACAGGCAATGCACCTTTGATCATATTGGTAAGTTTTTTATTTTTACGGCAACGAACCCATAATGCAAGAGCTGCACCAACTTGGCCGGCACCTGCCATAGCAAGAATTGGTAGCAGAAGTGTTGAACCGGTTTTATCGATCATTTCAATATGGATAGGCGTAAGAATCTGGTGAAGACCTAACATAACCATTGGCAGGAAGAAGAGTCCTAGGATAAATCCGGAGAATGCGCCACCAACTTTTAGAACCCACATGATTGCACCAACTAACGAGTTGGAAACCACACCGGCTATTGGCATGACGATAAAGATTGTAAATACACCAACGACTAGTAATGTCAAAAATGGGGTTACGATAATATCAATTGAGTCAGGAATAATTTTGTGTAAACGTTTTTCGACAATCGACAAAACCCAAACAGCAAAAATTACACCGATGATACCACCTTGTCCTGAAACTAAGGCTTTCCCATCAAAAATATTTTGCAATGGAACTTTTGGATCCACACCACCAAGTAGTGTGACAGCACCAATAATTCCACCTAAACCTGGAGTTGCACCAAATTCCTGGGCAGTATTAGTACCAACATAGACTGATAAATAAAGAAATAGTCCATTTTTGATAACGTTTAGCACCGTAATAAATTCGCTCCAGTTATTACCAATAGTACCTGCAACCATTAAGTTAGAAAGAACAGCTGCAATACCACCAATTAAACCGGCACCAACGAAGGCTGGAATCAATGGGACAAAGATATTTGAAATTGATTTTAGAACTTCTTTGGTTTTTGAAGGCTTGATATTCTTTTTATGTTCAGCTTTTACCTCAGCGGCCTTTTCATAAACTTCCTGTTTGGCCTTTTGATGCTCTGATTTCTCAGTTTCAGAATTTGATGTATCAGGGATGTTTTCTGGAAAATCTTCACCAAATTTAACACCCACTTGATCGACCATAACCTGAGCTACTTTATTAACGATACCAGGTCCAATTACGACTTGAAGGGTATCTTCCTCTACAACGCCCAAAACTCCATCAATGGCCTTTAATTGGTCCATATTGACCTGATTATAGTCACGAATGGTCATTCTAACTCTTGTCATACAATGAATTAACTTTTTGACATTGTTGGGTCCACCAACAGCAGCATAAATTTCTCGTGCTAATCTTTGTTCTTTCGGTTCTGACATGATTTATTCCCCCTAAATTGATTTTCTAACAAATCCTTGATTCTTTTGTAGTTGTTCTTTGGCTTTCTCAACATCTAATCCCGTTAAAATCATGATAATTGAAACTTTTACATCATTTCGAGCAATTTTTAGTGTCTCTGATGCCGTATCATAATCACATTCAGTTGCAGCAATGATAATTCTTTTTGCACGTTCAATTAGTTTTTCATTTGTAGGCTTAACATCAATCATCAAGTTTTCATATGCTTTTCCAGTTTTGATCATGGCAGTTGTTGAAAGCATATTTAAAATCAATTTTTGTGTAGTACCAGCTTTTAACCGTGTTGAACCGGTAAGGATCTCTGGACCGGAAACGACTTCGATTGGATATTTAGCAACTTTTCCGATTTCTGAATTCTCGTTGCACGCGATACTAACAGTGGAAGCTAAAATTTCATTAGCGTACTTCAAACCACCGATTACATATGGTGTTCTACCGCTTGCGGCAATACCGACAACAGTATCTTTACTATTTAGATTGATATTTTCTAAATCTTCTTGTGCAAGTGTTAGTGAGTCTTCAGCGCCTTCAACTGCAACTGTCATCGCAGAAGGACCACCAGCTATCATTCCTTGAACCATTTCTGGTTTTGTTCCAAAAGTGGGTACACATTCTGCAGCATCTAACACGCCAAGACGGCCACTTGTCCCAGCACCAAGATAAATCAGTCTTCCACCAAGCTTAAAACTATGGATTATTTGTTTCACAGCCGCATCTATTTGAGGAATTGATTTCCGTATTTGTTGAGGAACACGATGGTCTTCTTGATTCATTAGTTGAAGTATCTCAGTAGAAGTCATCAAATCCAGATTCATTGATTTGGGATTTCGCTGCTCAGTAGTTAATTTCTGTAGATCCATTAATTTTCCATCCTCTCAAAATAGTTAAATTTGATTTTTTGGTTGGGACCAATTAGATCAATTAAATCCAAATCGCTTTTTGAAATATGTCCCAGGACATTTATACGATCGTCATTAGGTAGATTTCTTTTTGCAATTTGAATTTCACCCATGTACCGACCGTATCTTTTATTATCAGTAGTAATACTGCCTTTTGTACGCTCTACTGTATTTTGCGGAGTGATTGAGGCAAGTTTTAGCATACGAGATTCTTTGATCCTGACTACATCTCTTGCCGGATCCGGACGATTGCTGTATGTCATACGTTCCAAGCGTTCACGATTTGAATCATCGATTGGGCAATAGTTAAGAGACAATGTTTTTTGAATATAATATTCTTTAAACTTTTTACGATAATCCACTGATAAGTATGGGTCACCGATAATTACCTTATCAATTCCTAGTTTATCCAATTCAATAGAACTCGCTAACAGATTTTTATCTCGCTGCGATTCTAGGGTAGGTAAGCCAGAATGGATGGGACCTCGTAAATGTTTGTCTCCAGGTATAAATGCTTGAGTCTTAAATCCTAAGGATTTTAACCACTGATTTTTACTTTTAAACCAGTTGTCATCTAGTCCGGTTTCAGGGCGTGGGTAAAAGTTATGCCATGCCTCGATATTGTTAATTTCAACATTTGATTCTTGAAGCTGCTGATATAATGTTTTATCAATGGTTGATGCATTTAACGCAACTGGCATTTCGGTACTAATATTTTTGATGTCCTCTGGAGTGAATCCATCGTCAAGGCGCAAAGTCAATTTTGATGATATATTCTGTGGCAGGTAACTCAGAGACGACTTATCAACATCAACAACAACACTTAATCCATAGTATTCTGACAACTTCATCAAATCTTTCATCCGAGTTGTTTTAATTCTTGGATCATCCTCGGGTATATGTAATGAAGTAAATACTTCTCTAAAAGTATGCTCTGACATGCTTTTGAAGTACTTTTCGGTTTCGGAATCTATTGGGTCATTTAAGTAATATGAAAACCCCAACATAACTATTAACACCCCCATGTAAGCGATTTAACAAAAATAGAATATACCCTTGGAAATATTATTTCAATGATTGGTTAAAAATGTGTTAAGTTGTGAAACAAAGTTTTTGGTGGAGGGTGGGTTTGTGGAGGTAGCTTCCCGATTCCGAAAGAAAAGCGATTTTTGGTCTGGAACGTAGCTGGCCCACTTTAATGCTTTTACAAGGGCGAAAAGTCTTAAAGCTGGACCTTTTACTAAGCTGAGAAGTTCACTCGGCTAAGTAAAATATAGCTACTGAGACCAAATCGCTTTTCTTTCTCCATCTAAGCAACTATACAAATTGTATGGGCTGGATTGTCTGACTATTTTTACTGGTAGAGATTATTGAGGTTTATTTTTACAATTAAGTATTCGAGCTTTTAAGTCTATAAGTTGAGAAGTTAGGGTGTGTTTAATAGAAAATAATCTATATAACCCACAAAAAAAAGACGAAAACATTATTTATTCTCGTCTTAGTTACGTTTTAGCATTTTGCATTTAGTATATTAAATTGCTGCATACATTTCTTTGATTGAAGCTACTGAAGCGTCCCATTTTTCTTGTTCGTGGCTTGTTAGGTCAAGGGGTAGAATATCTTCTACTCCGTCGGCACCGATTAGGGCAGGTTCACCGATGTATATGCCTTCTTTTTTGTTGAAGCAGGAAACTGGCATTACTTTCTTACTGTCACTGAGGACTGTTTGTACGATTAGAGCAGCTTGATTGGCTATTCCGTAGCAAGTAAAGCCTTTCCCAAAGAAGATGTCTACTCCGTTTTGTTTTGCTTGGTTTTCGAGGTCATCTTGTTCTTTTTGATCAAGAGTTTCGCTCATTAATGTGTTACCAATTCTTACTTTTGTCCATGGAACGAATTGTGTCATTCCGTGTTCTCCAAAGACGTAACCATGAACGCTGTTTGCATGTACACCTAACTTATCGCTGACAGCTTGTTTCATTCTAGCTGTATCGAGTGATGTACCTGTTCCAAACACATGATTCTTTGGTAATCCTGATAACTCTTGTAGATGTCTAGCAATTACGTCACAAGGATTAGTGATGTTAATTAAGATTCCATTGAAGCCGGATTCTTTAATCTTTGGACCCCATTCTTCGGCAACTTTTTTGGTGTAATTCAATTCATCAAAACGGTTTCCACTACCTTGTTGCACAGCAATTTTTCCCGCTGAGAAAATAATAATATCAGTATCTTTCAATTCAGATAAATCTGGACGGATAATTTCTACGTGTGAATTCAGTCCAACTTGGCCATCTTTTAAATCTTTATACTGGGCTGTAACGATTTTCTCATGTTTATCAAATAAAACTAATTCATCTACTAAATCTCGACTTACTAGAGTATAGGCTGTTGTACTACCAACGTGACCTAATCCGATAATTGCAACTTTACTCATAAAAGCACCCCTCAAACATATTTATTATAAAACGATAAAAATATAGTGGTCTTATTTTAATACAATGTCAACATCATTAGGGAAAAACTAATCTTATTTTGCAAAAAATGATGTTAATTTTAGATATAATTAAATAGTCGTATTGAAGAGGAACTTAATATGGGAAAATATAAAATTGCTTTCTTTGATGTTGATGGGACGTTAGCCACCAATACTGGTGCTGATGAATTGTCAATTTTGGAGCGAGTACCTGAGAGTACAAAATTTGCCATTGATCAATTAAAATCTTCTGGGATCCGTCCTGTCATTGCTACCGGAAGAAATCATGGGATGATTAAGGATCTTATTGATGCACTTGGGATTGATAATGTGGTTGCCAACAACGGTCGTTTTGTACTTTACAACGGGAAAGTAATAGCACACGAATATTTTAGTGATCAGCAAGTTAATGATATTGTGGATTATTTGTTGACGAATAACATTGAATTTTGTTATGAAACGGCCAACGTACTGTATAAAAATGATAGTTCTCGCTTTCATTCTGATAGCTCTATGGAAATCCGCAATATACCGGATGGTGAGATTCCTCAACAAGTTATTCAGATGATATTTAGAGCGGATGATTCAGATACTGAAATAGATCTTAATGTTCCTGGTATAAAAGCAGTTAAAGTTGGACCGACAGTTTATGATGTTACTGCTGATAAATCTAACAAAGCAGTTGGAATTGAAAAATATTTGAATATTGCAAATGTTGAATCTTCTCAGGTGATAGCTTTTGGTGATGAAGAAAACGACATCGAAATGTTTGAAAAAGTTGGCTATTCCGTAGCAATGGGAAATGCAAATCCTAAGGTTAAGCAAGTTGCAGATTTTGTAACGACTAACGTTGATAACAATGGAATCTTAAATGCTATACAGAAGTTAGAGTTAGTTTCTGAGTAACTTTTTACAGGTAGACCAAAAGTTGCTAAGAAGCAGAGCTGAAGTGAAGGATAATAAGGAAGTTGTTAAGTACGTTACAATAATTATTATCCATAAGTTTACGTTAGATGTTTGAAAGTTTAAAGTTTTCCAGACTATTACGAGCCAAAAGACATTGGATAAATATGCTCGATATGCATAGACACTTAAAAAATGAATTTTCGGTAATATCTTATTGTCTGCCTTTATTAAGTGGAATGCTAACGTAGCAATCAAGAGAATTATACAAGTATCATATGCGACCATGGATAATTTGTAATATGGTGCGTTCGATAAGTGTATTGGGGTGCCAAATTGGAATAGTTCGTAGTTAATAAGTATGACGGATAGCAATGCAGCTATAATTAGTATCCACCGGTATTTATGTAATAAAAGTTTGATGTTCCAGCGGTAATTTACGAATAACACTCCCAATAATCCATAAATAAAGAAGCTTAAAAATACCCGATCAAGCAAATACCATTGGTGTTTCATTTGGTCGATAAAAACATTGTGATAATAAAACTCGATCCAGATTATATAAATAACAAGTGAAATTACTAATAGTGTAAATGCTAATTTTCCCGAACGTTTGCTTAAATTAGAGATATACCAAAAGATTGGCATTAGTAAAATAAACTGTAACATCATGGTGTTATACCACAGGTGAGGTGCGGCATTGCCATTTATGAATTGCCACAAAAATGATTTCCAGTCGGTGTAGTGATTGACCTGTTGAACCATTGGAAGAAAAATTAGATATATTAAGGTCCACCAAAAAGTGGGAACAATTAAGGCTGAGTATTGTTTTTTTGCGTAATTTGGATAGTCAGCTGCTGATGAATATGGGGTGGTTCTGATTGTTGAATACAAGATTCCAAAGATAAAAACTGGTGCTGTGAATTTAATGAAATTATAGATAATGCCGATTGCAATTTGATTATTGATTGAGGGATGTTTAGTCATAGCAAATGACAAAACTGATTGCAGAATAACTGCAGTACAGGCGATTATCTTCATAAAGTCACCTACATCTGTTTTTTGTGATGGACTATTTTTCATATATTTTCCTCCAATTTTAAAAAAATAAGTTTTCAACTCAACTAATTTTCATGGTAAATGATATTCTAGAAGTACAGATATTTAAAGGAGTTTTCATGCTTAGTAGTCCTAACGAAATTTTAAAAGATACATTTGGATACGACGACTTTCGTCCTGGCCAATTGCAAATTATTCAAGACGTTCTTCAAGGAAAAAGAACTCTTGGAATTATGCCGACTGGCGGTGGCAAATCCATTTGTTACCAAATACCAGCATTAATGTTTTCTGGTGTGACATTAGTCGTTTCACCATTGATTTCATTGATGAAAGATCAAGTCGATAGTTTAAATGAAATGAATATTCCTGCAACATTTATCAATAGTACACTTAATTATTCTGAAGCAAATGAACGGATGAGATATATTGAGTCCGGTGCCGTTAAACTTCTATACGTGGCTCCAGAGCGAATTGAGAACCCTGATTTTTATAATTGGTTAACGCATTTGCCAATTGATTTAATTGCTGTTGATGAAGCTCATGTGTTGTCATCTTGGGGTCACGATTTTAGACCTAGTTATTTGAATGTTGTCCAACCATTAAATGAACTGCCAGGCAACCCACCTGTTTTGGCCTTAACTGCCACTGCTACTAATCGTGTACAGGAAGATATCACGAGCATTTTGGATATTGACGATGCGAATGTTATTAAAACTGGATTTGAGAGAACAAATTTAGCTTTGAAAATTGAACGTGGTGTCAATAAACCAAGATATGTCTTGGAATACGTTCAATCGCATCAAGATCAATCAGGGATTATCTATGCTGGAAAACGTAAAGACGTTGAAAAAATTTACGATCACCTAAAAGAGAAAGGCATCAAAGTTGGAAAGTACCACGCCGGCTTGAGTGATGATATGCGTCATGAAATGCAAGAAGCCTTTCTTTTCGATGAAATCGATGTCATGGTTGCAACAAATGCTTTTGGAATGGGAATAAATACGACTAACGTTAGATATGTTATTCATTATTCAATTCCGGGTACTATTGAAAGTTATTATCAAGAAGTAGGTAGGGCAGGGCGTGATGGATTGGCTGCCGAAGCCATTTTGCTGTATTCACCAGGTGATTTACAGTTACACCGTTTCTTTATTGAACAATCAGATGCAGACGATGAGTATAAACAAAGTCTGATGGAAAAACTCAGAGAAATGAACCAGTATGCTAAGACTGAGCTTTGTTTAATGAACTATATTTTAAAGTATTTTGGTGAAACAAAAACTGAGCCTTGTGGGCATTGTTCTAATTGTCTTGACGAGAGACCAGCACATGATGTTACTGGCGATACACAAAAAGCTTTAAGTTGTGTTGTTAGAATGAATCAAAAGTATGGTAAGAAAACTGTCTCACGTGTGCTTGCTGGAAAGCCTGATGTGGCTAACGACTGGCGCAACTTTGGTGAATTAAGTACATTTGGTTTAATGCATAATGAAACTTTGAAATTTATTGAAGAATTTATTGATTTTCTAACTGCTAATGATTATTTGCGTACATCCGATGGGCCTTATCCGGTTCTTCAATTAACTGAAAAGGGAGTATTGGTTTTAAAGAGTAAGTTGTCAGTTGAAAGACGTGAGACAAGAATTACTCAAGCAAGCAGATCGATCGTTGACGATGGTAATTTTGATACAAAGTTGTTCGAAAAGCTTCGTAAACTAAGACTTTCGTTGGCACATGCTGCAGATGTACCGCCATTTGTAATTTTTTCTGATAAAACTTTACGTGATATGTGTAAGGTTATGCCCAAAACAAGTCAAGAATTTTTGAGTGTATCAGGTGTTGGACATGCAAAATTGGAAAGATACGGCGATAAATTTATTCACGAAATTAAAGAATATCAAACTGAATAGTTTTTTTGTTTATTTGTGATAATAAATGTTTTACGAAAACATCTCAAACAAAAATACCCAGTTATTCAGGAGGAATAACCCATGGATCACAGAATTGGAATTTTGTCAGACATACATGGTAATGTAACAGCACTTAAAACAGTTCTCAAACAGTTGCAAACTGAAAACATTACCGAATACTGGTTTCTGGGCGATCTAATGACTCCTGGACCAGGCGTTAATGAGATTTTTGATATGCTCAACTCACTCAATACGACTGTATTTATTCGTGGGAATTGGGACGATCTAGTCATCAAAATTCTTTCTGATGATGAACAGTACCTAGATTTTGATAATGATGGCTATGTTCACGTTGCGCGCATGGTTGAATATTTATCAGAAACCATCACAGCAGCAAACTTTAAACAACTTAGAGATGCTCCAACTTTTAAAAAGTTTTCCATCAATGGACTTAATATTCAAGTGTCACATAACTTAACACTCAAGAATTTTGGGCATGAATTACTTCCTTATGAGATTCAAGGCAATTTTGATGAACTTGTCGAAGATTCTAAGATCGATTTAGCATTCTATGGACATACACATCATCAACTAATGCGTACAACGTCTGACGATCAGATGATTATTAATCCCGGTTCAATTGGAGATCCGTATACTGACTGGAAAAAGTTTAGCAATGACTTTCGTGCAGAATACGCCGTGTTGGACATTGATTCGTCTGGATACTCGAACGTGTCCTTTAAACGCGCGGCATACGACGTCAATGCAGAGCTTGAATTGGCAAAGTCAATGAAGTTACCATACATTGAACAATACGACAAATTATTGCATACAGGACAAGCAAGTACACATGATATTGATTCATTGAAAAAATATAATGATCAATACGGTTATAAGAAAGATGTACGTGAATATTTTAAACGAATTAGGAAAAAACATTTTTAATCGATAATTTAGTCAACTCAATAATGGGTTGGCTTTTTTACTGATTTAGCCTTACTTCGTATAATATATATTATGTAACCTTGAACAAGCAAAACGATTTTACGTCTCTCTTACCTCATCCTTTGTAGTTAAAAATCAACTTTATTGAAAATCATTAAAAGAAAAAGAAAACATCACAATCGTCATCATCATTATCGGTAAACAGATAATGCAATATTGAGATGATACATAATATAATCCAAATAAAAAAGCAAATCGCAGCTACAGCCGGAAATACAAATAATAATGGAAAAATAGCAAAAAATATAAATTTCCGCATTAAACTTATTAATTCATATTGAAGTAAACAGAAAAATAAAAAACCAATGATATATATCGGTATCAACACTAATAGCAAGCAGATCAAACCTGCTAACTGTAGAAATTCGATAAAATATTTCAAAATTGATTTTATACTGAATTTTGACGTTTTTAATGTTTGTTTCGAAAATAATTGTTGAATGCATTCAGAAATCCAATTAACACAACTAATCGGAATTTGAATAATTGTACGACACACATAAATAATAAAAAGTAAGAATTTTAATGATTTGGTCATTTTGATACTCCCTAAATATCCTGATGGTAGGCTTCATAATTTATATCTTAAACCTTACTTTAAGTATACTGTACTCGATTGATTTAGCATATCAATTTTGACAATATGGTAGCTTACCCTACCCTAATTAGTGTTAAATTGAGTAGAGATATTTATTTTTAGGAGGATGAAAATTGTGACCTTAGAAACTGATTTAATGTCAAAACTAAATGATTCTTCAGTTGAAATCATTAATTTACGTAGGTACTTGCATCAGCATCCAGAGACTTCATTTCACGAGAAAAGAACATCTGAATATATTAAAAACTACTATCATGATTTGGGCATTGAAACTAAGAATTTTGGCTCTGGATATGGGTTCGTAGTGGATATTGACTCTGGAAATCCTGGTAAAACAATTGGTCTGCGTGCTGACTTTGACGCACTGTCTATTCAAGAGAAAAACGATTTGCCATTCAAATCGCAAAATGCTGTTGTCATGCATGCCTGCGGACATGATGGTCACACTGCATATATGATGGTTTTAGCAAAAACTTTGTATCAAATAAAACATAAGCTTCATGGAAAAATTAGAATTATTCACCAACCAGCTGAAGAAGTTTCTCCAGGTGGTGCTCAATCTATGATCGATGCCGGCGTATTAGATGGACTTGATCATGTAATCGGAGCTCATGTGATGTCTTCAATGCCCACGGGATCAATTGGTTATCATCGTGCTGAAACACAGACTGGTCGCGCTAATTTCACCATCAAATTCATTGGCAAAGGTGGACACGCGTCAATGCCACATTTATCAAAAGATGCAATTGTCGCTGGAAGTTATTTTGTGACAGCATTACAAACTGTAGTATCTAGGAATATCGATCCTTTTGATACTGCCAGTGTCACTATTGGTTCGTTTGATGGTACAGGTTCATTTAATGCAATCAAAGAAAGTGTTGAGCTCAAAGGCGATGTTCGAATTATGAAGGAGTCCACACGAAGAATAATCCGTCAGCGTATCGAAAAAATTGCTAATGGCATTTGTGACATGTTCGATGTTAAATATGAGATAGATTACGATGACAATTATCCAGTACTTTTTAATGATCCAGATTTAACAAATCAAGTAATTAAAAGCGTTGAGAATGCTAATATACCCGAAATTAATAAGATATTTGATTGTGGGCCACAAGATCCCTCTGAAGATTTCGCATATTTTGCACAAAATCGGCCTAGTTGTTTCTTTTATATTGGTTGCCAAACTGCTGATGGAGCAAATCATCCACACCACAGTCCTGATTTTTTGATGAATGAGGATTGTTTGATTATTGCTGCTAAAGCTATGGGAGCAGCAGTATTATCCTATTTGAATTGATAAAACAAAATGCCTATCCAAAAATTTGGATAAGTCGTTTTTAATTATTTAATATGCGCCACCGCTGGATCCACCACCATTTCCGCCAAATCCACCATCACCTAGATTTCCTAATCCATCTATATTTCCAAATCCAGCATTGTCACCCGGATACATAGCACCAGCTAAACTTCCTAAGAAGCCAACCTGAGTGCCAGCTCCAAGTGCATAATATAAGGCCAAATTGGAATCGTCGGAAATACTGTCACCAAAGTCAACTCGCAATTGTTGTAAGACATTTTGAGAAACTTCAAATGCAACCGCATATGGTAATATTTTTTCCCATAGAACTAAGTCACCGACTTTGGCTGTTCCAAGATCATCAATTTGTCCTAGCATCTTCTTAAAAGCAATTAACTTGGCCGCTGTTTGCTCACCAAGAGGAGTGTAAGAAGTGATTTTATGTTTACCAATATAATAAATGATCCATGGAACAACGATTGCTAAAGCAGCAAAAGCTGTTGAGATCCAGATGAATTTTCCGAATAAGAATGGAGTCGCAATTAATACAATTGCTGCAAAGATACTTGATAGGGACGCAACGTTAGCCAAACCACTTTTTGCATTAGTATTCTTAACATCAATATATCTTGCCCTACCCTGTGCAGCCCTATTTTTCCATTTTTGGAATTCGTAGTAGAGATCTACACCTTGATAATCGGAGATTTGTTGGGTAGTTACTTTGTTATTTGCGCCAATTTTTGTCACCAAAAAAGTGAAAAAATCATCTTCCGGAATGTGCATTAATTCAATCTCATAAGTATTATCAATTTTAGATATCTTGATATTATTCTTATTAACCTGTACTAATAATTCTCCGATGAAACTGGGTAAATCGGCAGTTTCATTTTGAGTTAGAATGATTTTTGCCATACTAGGAGATACTTCGGGAATATCAAACCAATCGTCCAAATTGTTAATTTTATATTTGTCTTGATATTTATTGGTGTTAATACGTTTATGAATTATCACAAATAATAAAATTATAATTAGAGCAAAAATTCCAATGATGACAAAATAGGAAACATCTAGAACTTTCTGCTTTCTTTCTATTTGTGTCTCACTTGCTAAAATTTTAGATTTCATATTTTTACGGGTAATATTTTGATTATTTGGTGTGACTGAAGTTGGGAATATTAATCTACTGGATAAGGACTGGTGATTACTGTAGTTATTAATGTTAATGTCTACAACTCCAGACTTTGCGTTAACTCTGTTTTTAAAACCTTGTTGCACTTTAACCCAAGAGTGTAAATTGGAAATATTACTTTCAGGTAACTGATATTTAATGTGAACATGTTTCATTGACGAATCCCAATCACTACTAATGACCTTCCAATTAATTTCAGCAATATCGTTGTAATTAGTTACCAAATCAACAATGTTATATTTATAAACTGCAGTTACTTTAGCATCAGATGATTCATGCCGAATAGTCGCATTTATTTGGTCTGGTGACTCATCTGTAGTCACTCCGGACAATCCAAAAGTTTGATAACTATTATTTCCATTTCCATATTTGAGCGGAATCTCGTTCCCGTCCTCAAATAGCTGGACTCTAGGCAATGATGCATCAGCATGTCCATTCATCTGTTGTGAATATTGGATGACATGAAATTTTCCAGTGAATTTGTATGTAACTTTTTGGACAATATCTGCTGAACCATCTTTTTTTACTTTAATGGAAGTGTCGTAATCAGTAATAGAATATTTGGAACCAGCATTAACCTGTTGCTGTGTAACTTGCGAAGTTAATATCAATGGAAATATTGTAAATATAATTACGGTAAATATTTTTTTCATTTTTCACCTTTTTAACAATGAGAAAATCATTTGATTTTGTTGTTTATCGCTTGCATGATTTCTGGTATTCAAAACTCGTAAATATTATCAAAAATCATCACTTAAGAATATATACGAACAACATAATTTAGTTCAAGTCCCCATTCTCAGCTGCTAGAAATTTTAGACGAAAGAACTTTAACAAACATCAATTTGCAGAATAACTTTGTTCAGAATATGTCAGTTTTTTGATTGATTTCAGATTTACTTGCGGTTTTGAAGACAAATAGATGCATATATATTGACTCTAATTCAAGTGAGTTATGACCATTTCAAAAACCAATGGACATTTATTAATACAACACTTGGCTTGTTGGAAATAAAAAAAACTCTCATGTCTAAACCAGAGAGTTTTAATTTAGAATGAACAACACAAATGAATATTAATTCGCCTATTTTTAATCAGTGACATAAATTGGATAAATGTAAGAACTGAATGATTTTGCAACGGCGCCTGGTGCAAGTGCCCATCCGTTCCCACTCAAAGTTGCAGAATATGTTCCCTTACCACCCGCTTTGAATTGTTTGCTATATCCGATTCGACCGGTTGTGGAATTACGACTAAAACTATCGAGTCTCGTACTATTAAGGTAAATATCACAACTCATTGCCATTGGTAAGGTTGTATATGGTACATCTAGGTCATATTCAAGCATATCATTTCCCACAGAGTATACTTGAAGATCAATAAGTGAATAACCGGCAATTATAGATGAAGCACCTTGTATATTTCCTCCTCCAGATTTATTTTCTAACCGCTGATCTATTCTAATTGTCCTGCTTACCAACAGCTTCTTCGATTGGGTTGAAGAAGATTGTGTTAGAGCAAAATTATTTTGCAAGTTTGAACTTGTCGAAGCTGATGATGAATTTAAATCAATTCCAAATGAGATAATTCCTAGCACCAATGCGGTGGCTAAGCCCTCAAAAATTTTTTTCAAATTATGCATTAGATAATCCCCCATATCATTACGTTGTAAGAGTGGTAACAACAAAACAAGAAAATAATTGATTATCCACATAGACTGTTAGTAACCTCTAATCAATAATTCAAGATTAATAGTTAATGTAACTCAAATATGGTAATCAAGTTTGTGTAGTTATTTTTTAACACATATTCATTAGTAGATATTTGAAAAAAAACATCTCCTGAACTAGATTGTACAGTTGATCCAATAATCCATTCGGAGTCCTTAGCAACAGATAGAGATGTTTGAATTAACCTACCATTTGAAATACGATATACTGGCTGGATTTCGGAACTTTTCAATATTGAACCAGAATAAAGCATTCCATCTCTAAATATAGTCGCATTGTTAATATCAATAGACTCTATTGTCAATAGCGGAATAAAAATGCAGGTTTATAGCGGTTAAAAATGTAGGTTTTTAGCGGTTTTTATTTCTTGATTAAATCGTTGTTTCTAAGACGATATGATTTACCTGTAATCTTGATGATTTGTGCATGATGCACTAATCTATCAAGAATTGCCGAAGCAGTTACTGTATCTTGGAGAATATCCCCCCAACTAGACAAGCTGGCATTGCTAGTAATAATTGTAGAATGTCGTTCATATCTATTGTTGATGAGCTGAAAGAGTAAATTGGCTTCTTGCTTTTCAATTGGTAAGTAACCAAGTTCATCAATTATTAAAAGCTCATAATTTGAATATCTTCTTATTTGTCTATCCAAGGTTCCCTTGTCATAGGCTTTTTTTAGTTTCAACAAGAGGTCATTACAATTGATGAATAAAGTTCTTATATCCTGTCTACATGCAGATACCCCAATGGCAGTTGCTAGATGAGTTTTCCCAACACCCGGAGAACCGAGAAATATCAAATTATCATGTCGCTCCATGAAGCCCATATTTTGAAACTCTCTAATTTGAACTTCATTGATGCTTGTTTGAAATCCAAAATCAAATTCTTCAATGGACTTTTTGACGGGAAAACGTGCTTTCTTGATAATCGAATCGATATGCTTTCTTTCATTGGCATGTATCTCTTCGTCAGTTAGCTTCAATAGTGATTCTGTTAGTGGTACAGTTTTATGGCCAGTTTCATCGAGGTACTCTGGCAGGTAGTTACACATATTGTTCAAACCAAGTTCTTGTAGATTATTCATTAATTCATGGTAGTTATCGCGCATTGTTGTTACCTCCAAATTCAATTGCATCATATTGAACCAAGTTATTCTCGATGTAGTTTCTTATCTCATCTTCAGATTTGTTTTTCTTAAGGTCAGATTGAAGAATCTCAATTGTATCTTCTTGTGTATAGTTGAATTTGTTTGAGGTTATCAAGTGCGATTTTATTAATGCTCCGTTATAATATATTTGTAATTGATCCCCATTATCGGATAAGCGAACTTCGACTGTCTTACCGATATATTGGGTGCTAACGGAATACTTACATTTACGAAATTGGACCATTGATTCAGAAGATACGATACGGGTAATATCGTCTTCGAAGTATGGATTAAGTAGGTCTGATGGTAGTTTATGTAAGTATTCTTTTTCTTTGTCATTCCATAGATCTATCGGTTTAATATCTGTCGCTTGTGAGATGTCATTGTTCAAACTATTCATAGTTTCATCAACTAACTTGATAACGTCATCATCAGTTTCAAACTCATAATTAAAAGCACGTAATCTCTCAGTTGTTCTAGCTAGTGCCTCGACACATCCTTTAGTTTGAGGTCTGAATGGTCGACAAGCAATTGGCTTGAAGCCTGCGTCTTTGGTAAAAGCAAGAAATCTAGAATTGAAGATGGTTTTATGATACTGACTCTTAGAATGGTCCACAACAATCTTCATATTGTCGAACCATATTTCTTTTGGAATGCCTCCAGTGTATTTAAAAGCTTCATTAAGACATTCGAACAAAGTATCCTGATTACGTTCAAAAGTGAGCGTCATGAATTTCATCTTTGAGAAGGGAAGAACATATAGAAAGATATTAAACTTGTGTGGCTTTCCAAATTTATCATAGAGAACCATATTTTCTTTCCAATCAACCTGAGCGGATAATGCAGGGGAATGTGTCACACGAATCGTGGCTTTCTTTGATCTCTTCCTTTTGAAGTCATGACAATAATCCTTAACCAAAGTGTATTTACCGGGATAACCTTGAGTTTGTATAAATTTGAAGATTGCCATCGCACTACATCCAAGTTCTAATTTGTCATCAATTATTGCAGTGTATGGATCTAACTTACTTTTTCGCTTCTTTACCATTTTGTTTGGTGGATTAGAAGCCTCGAGGTAAGCTTTTTTTATTGTTCGATAATCGGCATTGTAAGTACGGCCTAAAGCAGTGAAGTTAGGTTTAATATTTTCATTCACGTAGAACTCCATCCTTTCGCGAATATCATTTCTCATCAAATTGACCTCCAGGATCTTGATAAGAAAATGATACTAAAAAATGTAGGTAAACCGACAGTTTTAAACCGGCGATTACCTACATTTTATTACCGCTATTAACATCTATATCGTTGTTCGCAAAAACTGTAGCAGGTTCGGTTCCAATAATTCCTAAAGTAATAATACAAATTGTTATAATAAATGCCTTTTTCATAAAGCCCACCTTTCTGTCAATTGTCATTTTCTTTGTAAATATCATACTAAATCGAATTACAAATGACCAATATTTAATAAAAGTAATTCAAATTAATTGTACTTAAAGATTTTCTATGATCCGAATAAATACCACTCTACAACGCTTATTGAAATCATTTTATCACTACAAATAAACACTTAATATAAAATGATTACGCTTACATAATAACGTATTTAAAAATCTTAGTCTAAAAATTAAATACAATTAGTAAAAATAATTTCTATTCATTTTCATTAAAAGAAGATGAAACTAATTGAAAAGTGAACTATTAAATGAGTTCGATACTGTTATTCTATGGAAATACACAAACGATGAGTTTTTATGCAATATTAAGATGAATTTCATTAGTATGTCTATTCAAGCTTCCGCAATTAGACATAATTTGATCCTCATTTAGTTAGATGCTAGTTATTGATGTAATTGACTAAACTCACTGCAATTATAGTAATTAATCCACTTTGAAATTACTTGTGCTAGATGTTATTGATTTTCGTATTTGTAATTCCAAATGGTGTCAACTTTTAGTTGATTAATAATCCGGTACTATGAGGTATTCGTGAGGCGACAATTTTCAAGACAAGTTTTATTGAATTCAATTTTTCCTCAATTTCTTTTGATATCTTCTAGATTGAAATTAAAATGAGTGTGTTAATTAGAATATATCGTTGCTAAGTAACCGGTATCGTGTGTCATTTTATGAAATGGGAGAACGTTTCGATTATTTATATTTTTTATGCAGTCGGAGACTGTTAGTAAGTATTTTCACAAAGCAAAACTCGTCAAAAATTTAGAATGTAGTTCTTCATCTGACGTTCCATAGCCCCATTTGCATCAGTTATAACAGTTCCAAACTTCTGTAAAGGACTTTTTGTCAGAAATTTTTGATTGATATTATCTTGCGCTCTTCCCCTTTAAAAATTTTTTAACGCAAATATTCGGCTTTTTTATTTTACAAATGTAAACAGCTTTGTAAATCATTATGTTATTTACGGGTGCTTCATCACACGTATGCTACAACGCATTGACAATCTTATGTTAATAGATCCATCCGATCCTCTTTATTTTAAGTATGCAATGCGTTTTTCCAGATCAATATTTCCTAATTATGGAGTTACTTTTTATTTTCAAACATGGAGATGACTCGTTTTCGTGAACTGTGAATGCATGATTTCGGCTGTGATCTTATAGATATTTCTATTTCAAAACACTACATGCATTGGAAATGTCAAAATGATATGCAGTCTAAGGACTATGATTCCTTGTGGTTGGCCAATTTTTTGTTCTGGTAATTGTAGTTGCGACCAGTCCTTTTCAATAGAGTACAATTGTTTAAATCTTCGTTTCGATATTATATTTAGCCATAGAAAAACCACTTGAATTGGAGGAGTCCATTTCGAGTGGTTCAGTTTATCTACACTGTTCTGTTGATGATGAGTTGTTTTTCCGATATCATACTCGCCTTGTGAATTAAAGTTTCAAAGAAAGAAATCTACTAATCTCTTAATCGAATTTATTGACATGATTTAACCTTTTATAGTATTGATGTCATCTGATGATAGCCAAGCGTTAGTGCCAATACGGCAATATTTTGTATTGTTACCAAAATCTATTGACCTTCTGTCAGTAACCCAAGTGGTCCCAGCTGGTGCGTATCTGCCACTTGGTATTCCAAAATCGTCATATATGGGGGCGTCAGTATTTGTCGTCACGGTAATTCCAGCTAAGAAAGTTGCCCAAGGTAAAACATCGACGGCCTTTACAAATCCATTTGTAGATACATGAAGAAAATAAATTCCGTTGATAATTGAGACAATATCTGATGACCAATCTGTATTTGGAGCTAGTCTCAAATTATTATAGATATTCCCATCTCGGTCATACATGTGTACGTAAGTATCCCTTGTGCTTACACCACCACGTATATCACCAAAAATATACTTATTCCCATTTTGAGTATAATCGGCTGATCGGCGAGTTGAATCAAGCACTTCATTTTTTGACACATTAGAATAATCATTTTTAGTCGTGTAATAATAATTATTTTTTTCTTCATATGTACTTCTAGCAGCATATTCACTGTCATTACCTATTTCTTGGCTGAAATATAACATTCCATTTTCACCAAAAGTAATCCCAAATCCGATATATCCAACATACGGATTTAACATATTTTTCCTGTGGCCGTAATCAGGTAGTCTATCGTTCTTTTCAATATAAAATTCTTGTGTAATAGCATTAGCAACTCCAACGGAATCGTTTGGCACCATTGTTATTGGAATCTGACCTATGTTTTCTTCAGCATTATGGTTATATGGTGCCATTAGTGCTGAATTCCAGCCAACATGTTTGTCAATACCTGTACCGTTACTGTTAAAGGAATCACTTCGTTGTTGTGCATAATTGTTCAGTACTTCAACACTAGTCAAAGAATTTAAACCATTTTGTGCACGCAAGTCATTGATTGCATTTAACATTGCGGCCTTAATTGCAGCAACGTCAACTTGTGAATTTGCTTGAACATTTGGTGTTGTGGCAGAATCAGTTGATTTTGTCTGAATGTTTGCTGAATCGTTATTTGCAGTAGTATCCGTTGTTTGTACATTTGTATCTGCAGTAGTTGTATCGGCAAAACTCGTTGCAGCGTTGCCAAGCGAAGTTGCCATTAATAGAGCAGTTGAAAATAATACCGCAATATTTTTCTTGTTAATTTTCATAAAAATCCCCCGTCCTCGATATGAAAATATGGATAGAATTTGTTTAAAGTCTTATGATTTCTCGAAGTCACGCATCCAAGCAATAGCTAATGCATTTCGACCAAGATGGGCTCCAATTACCGGGCCAAAATATGATCGGTCAAGAGTTAGATCTGGGTATTTTTGACGAAGATGATCTGCCCACTCGTCCCCTGCCTCTTTATTATCAGCATCAATAACCAATAAACGAAGTGGGTATTCTGATTCTTTCACTCCACGTTTCAACTTGTCCTCAGCCTTTGCTTTTGCTTTTTTAAGTGAACGAACTTTATCATAGGCAACAATGTGATGACTGACTGAGTCAAACTCTAACAATGGCTTGATATTTAACATTGTCCCAATAACAGCGGAAGCATTGGATAAACGACCACCCTTAACCAAGTTTTTAAGGTCATTAACTACGAATGATTCATCAATTGTGTTTCTTAAAATATTAAGGCGTTTAATGATTTCATTTAAAGCTTTACCATCCTGAGCCATTTCAGCTGCTTCTTGAACTAAATAGCCCATAAGTCTAACAGTGATCCATGAATCATAGACAACCACGTTAATGTCATCTAAAGAATCTGCAGCACTTTTCAAGTTGTTTACAAACCCTGAGATTGAAGATGCTAAATGGATTGAAATAACTGCGTCATAGCCTTCTTTCGCTAACTTTTCATAAAGAGTAAGCATTTCTCCGATTGGAGGTTGGGCAGTTGATGGTAATTCTGGTGATTTTTGCAATAAATCGTAAAATTCAGATGTAGTAATATCTATATCTTCACGATATGATTTTGTATCAAACACGACCTCTATCGGTACAACAGTAATGTTATATCGCTCAACAATTTCTTGAGGTAGGTATGATGTGCTATCAGTAACAATGGCAATTTTCATAAATTTATCTATTCCTCGTTTAGTCACGTATAATGAATGTATAACCATTTGATTATATCATATTAAAGGCATATTATATTTATCGCGCTCTAAAATCAATGCCTTTCTAAAAATAAAGTATATAGGAATAATTTTTAGTTAGATAGCTCAAAATTTGGATAAATTAATATAAAAAAAGAAGTAAACTAAGAGGTCACAATTAATGTCATTTGATGGAATGTTTACCCATGCAATGGTAAACGAACTAAATAGAACTCTGAAGGGTGGTCGGATTTCAAAAATACAACAACCTTTCGCAAATGAACTCATCTTGACAATTCGCAGTGAACGCAAAAACCGCCAATTGTTATTATCAGCTCACCCCAGTTATGCGAGAATTCAAATAACTGACCAACCGTTCGAAAACCCGGCTAAGCCTGCTACATTTGTTATGTCACTTCGTAAGTACATAACAAGTGCTATCGTACAAGATTTTCGACAATTAAATAATGATCGTGTCGTGAATATCGATTTGTCAGCAAAAAACGAACTTGGTGATATTCATTCATATACGATGACTATTGAAATAATGAGTCGTCATAGCAATATTTTCCTAATTAATAATGATACTGGGAAAATTGTTGATTTAGTAAAACGTGTCTACCCTGAAGATAATTCTTTCCGTGGATTACTTCCTGGTGATACATATCAGCTACCACCTGCACAAAATAAGATGAATCCTTTTGAAGCAACAACTGACGATTTTAAAGATTTGAAAACCGCGTCTGATATTCGTGAGAAGTTTGAAGGTATTGGAATTGACACTTCCGCGGAATTGGCGTCAATCATTATAGGTGGTGCCGATCCAGTTGAATTCATTTCTAATTATAATGATGTCGTCTCACCTAACACTGCCAAGCAGGAAAAGAACAACAAATTAGGCTTTTTCCCTGTCGAGTTTAAGAATACGACCAATGTTATTGGCTATTACCCTACTCTAGGTGAATTGTTAGATAATTACTATCTTGATCGAGCAAGAATTGATCGGATTGAGCAACAAACTAAGAGTATTACTCATCGTTTATCCATTGTTTTGAAGAAGGATAAATCCAAAATTAAAAAGTTGAACAAACAACTTAAACAAACAAAGATAATGGATGAATATAATTTGTATGGCGAGCTTTTGACAACTTATATGTCAAAAATAGAGCGTGGCTCAAAATCAATTAAATTGACCAATTATTACAATGACGAAGAAGTTACGATTCCACTTAATCCTGAATTTTCTCCTTCAGATAATGCACAGAGTTATTACAAACGTTACCGGAAACTCCAAAATTCAATACCACATATTAACGAACAGCTAGAAATCACTACTTCTGAAGTCAATTATCTTGAATCAGTTTTGGCCTCACTGGAATATGTTGATATCGAAGATGTTGATGGAATTATTGAAGAACTTGAAGAATCTGGTTATATCAAGAAGAAGAAAAAGGGACCTCGCCGTAAGAAGAAAAAGACCGTTGGTGAACACTTTGTAACCTCAACGGGAATTCCAGTAATTGTTGGAAAAAATAATATCGAAAATGATAAATTGACTATGAAATTAGCTCAAAAAAATCATTATTGGTTCCACGTTAAGGATATCCCTGGTTCTCATGTAATTTTGGAATCGAGCGATCCAGATGAACAGTCTATTGTCGAAGCAGCAACCATCGCATCTTACTATTCTAAAGCTCGTGAATCTGCTAAAGTACCTGTAGATTATTTACAGGTTAGAAATATTCGCAAACCCAATGGAGCTAAACCTGGTTTTGTAATTTTCGAAGGTCAAACAACTATCCTGGTTGATCCAGATAGGAACCTAGTTGAAAAACTTCGAGATGTAAAGAAAAAATAAGTAAAAAATAGGAGTTAGGCCATTTGGTCTAACCCCTATTTAAATTTATCTGAAATAATCTTCTGAATTCCCTTAGCATCGTAACTGTTGAATTTTTGATCATTCGTCGTAACCAAGAAATCCTCATCATCGTTTTTAAAAATTTGGTCAACAGTCATATCAGCTTGGAAATTATTGCCTAAAATCAATTTCACCAGTGTGTCTATTACATGAACGGAGCTTGCAAGTTCATGCCTAATAATATCTTGATTCATACCTGATGTAATCTTTGTAACCATCCAATGATCATGTGAATAGGCAAATTCAAAATTGTAAGTATTGATCTGATGGGAATCTTCTAACTCATTTTTGACGATATTAGTGATTTCTGACTTATCAGTATCGGTCAAAAAGTTATTGAATGCGCTAATCTCATAGCTTCTTTCGCCAACCATTTTGCGGAAGATTACAGACGGAATGCTGAAAGATGTTCCATCAGATACAACGATAATTCTCATTGTGGTATCAGCTTTCAGATCAACCGATTTGATAGGTTGGGTACTGATTTGGAAAACTCTATTGTTCTCGGTATCTTCATCACTAAGTGTTTGAGAAAAATCAATGATTTTAAAAATTGTTTTTTCTTGAATTAAATTGAGATGTTGTAATTCCATATGCGGATCAGCAATTTCTACAGCAACATTTCTAATTTCAAGTGGAGAATTCCATGGTTCACGTCCAAGAATTACAGCTTCTAATCCATTTTGATTTATGGATTTAACTAGTTGCATTAGGACAAACTGACGAACCATAATATTCTTTTTAGATGTGATTATTGGTGAGCGCACAATAATTTTGTTGCGATCGGTAAACTCCAAATCATTACTAATTCCACTAGTTAGAAAGTAATTTTGTTGTTGAAGTTTATCCATATTAACGGATACGGATTTCTTACTTTTAACAACAGTTCTGGTAACGACATCATCACGGTCGAGCAAAACCTTGCTGTACCCTATTCCTTTGACACCCATACCCACTACATTTTCGATATTATTTTCATCGATCTCATCATCGCGAATGATTGCACTATTTTCTTTAATATTTTTGAGTGCAACTAGATAAGGAATATTGATACCGGTAACCTCAGATAAGACAGAAAGTTCGAAGTCACGTCTGATAGCTTCAATCAAAACATCCAGCATCCAATTTGTTGGATGAATAATTTTTTCAAATAGTTGATCGTCATCCATCTGGTGAAGTTTTTCATATCGATTTAAAGTGTCGTTTAATTTGTCATTTAAAGCACCTTTATTGAATACTTCTTCAATACTGAATCCACTTACGATAATGCTTGAGTCCGAAGTCTTGCTTGGCCCAATATAACGTTGATCAGTAGTATTCCATTGAGGAAAACGTGATGTTATATGATCCATAAAAGGCTCACTAGCGCCATTGAAACTACTACCTGAATCGAGCTGTAATTTATCTAGTTGATATCCAAGATTAAGTTCAACTGATACGGTGGCTAATGGATAACTCGTAGCATATTCAAGAAATTTGGTTTCTTCACTTAAACGTGGAATGAATTCAGTAATGTAACATTCGTTGGTTTTATGATTATAGGCGAAATGCACCGTACAAGCTCCAACAACATCAAATACACGAGCTAGTTTCATTGCAAAATTACGCAACTTTTGAAGTTTTGAATCATTTAATGAAATTGCTGGTGAGACAAGATTTGAATCCAAGTGATGAATACCAATGGGTTCAACGTCTTCAATTGTTCCAATTAGAGCTGAGTTATCGAATCGATCTCTCACAACAGTAAATGAGTATTCACTAAAACCACGAATACTACGTTCAATCTCTATTTTGGCACTTTGTGAATCCTCTAGTGCCATAAAATTATCGAGTTCAAACAAGTTATTAATATTTGTCCAACCGCTTGAATGACGATTGGAGAATCGGCGACGTGCGATAATTGGAAAACCAATTGACCGAATGAAATCGTACAATTCTTTTTCATCATCTGAAGAGATGAAGTTAATAACTGGCAAATCATTTTCGTTAAGTTTGCTGATAAACATTTCTCGTTTAAAAGTAGCTAGAGATGCAAAGTAATCAGTACCTAACACATTGGTTGATGAAATCTTACCGTTAAGTCCGGATATAATTCCGAGAGCATTCTTGTCCCCAACCGTCGGCAAAATTGCATCAGGATGAAAATTGTCAACGTAGTCAAGAATATTTTCACCATTAACCTTTTCTACAACGACTTTATCAAAGAATTCACTGGATGATAACAATGCTGTTGGATTTTCTACCATGATGGTAGTTTTGTAACCCAACTGATGTAGAATTTCGGCTGTATCATACAACGCAGTAGACAGGTCAACATTTTTGTCACTGTTAGTTGGGCCAATTATTAAAATGTTATGAATTCCACTAGTAACCAAACTATCTACTCCAATCTTGATTCTTAATTGAATCGATTAAATCGATAAATTCATCAAACACGTAATATCCATCTGTTGGACCAGGAGCTGCTTCAGGTTCAAAGAGCACACTAATAATTGGTAAGTATTCATGTCTAATTCCCTCGATACTACCATCGGAAACACAAATATTTGTCACAATGAAATCAGATGATCCAATTGATTTTTGGTCGATTGTGTATGAATGATTATGATTAACAAAATCAATTTTTCCACTGGCGACTTCTTTCACTGCCAATGATGATTCGTGGTGCGGGTGCTCTAATCTGGTGATTTGGCAATCGTTTGCTAAAGCCACGAGTAAACTACCTAATCCGATTCCCATTGTCGGAAATTGCTTTTGTATCACTTTAATGTTCTCAATGGTTTTTGGTAAATCTTTAGGATCTCCAGGTCCATTCGAAAAGATGACCCCGTCAGGATGGAGACTAGCAATCTCCTCTGGAGTTGAGTTGTAATTAACAATGACTGAATTGCAATCACGATATGACAATTGTCTCAATATCGAATACTTTAGTCCTAAATCAACAATAACCATTTTTAAGCCAATATTTGGATTTGGATATGATTGTTTAGTTGAAACTTGTTTGACTAAATCACTAGGTAAAACCAATGCTTTGATTTGATCCATGGCATGTTCATCATGAGTATCCATGATACTTGCCTTCATTTCACCATGCTCGTAAATATGTTTTGAAAGAGCGCGAATATCAACATTTTTAATTCCAGGAATTTTCATGCTAGTAATCCACTCTTCAAATGGAATTGATCCATCGACACTGTCAGAACTACTGGAGCCAATTACGATTCCCTTACATTGATAATTAATAGATTCATAAAAATCGCGGTTAATTCCCGAACTGCCGATTCCCGGAGTTGTAAAAGCCAAGATTTGTCCCTCAGCATCAGGGTCAGTGACTGACTGTTCGATACCAGTTCTATTATTAGAAACAACAAGTTGACCAGTAGTAATCACTGAAGAACCAAATCCCTCACCTGGAAAAACTGTTCCGTCTTCTAATATTAAATAACGTTTCATCTGCCCACTCCAATTAACTGTTTATTCAATCTCGACTTTGTCTTCCCCGTCGATTTCTTTCATAAATACTTTAATCTTTTCTCGTTGTGAAGTTGGAATGTTTTTACCGACAAAATCCGCTCTAATTGGTAATTCGCGGTGTCCCCTGTCAACGAGCACGGCAAGAGAAATTTTCTTTGGACGTCCTGAACTCATGAGCGCATCCATGGCAGCACGAATTGTTCTTCCAGTATAAAGAACATCATCGGTTAAAATGACGTGTTTATTTGTGATATCAAAGTCCAATGGCTCTGCTTTGTATTCTTCGACTTCCTTTTCATCAGACTGTACATCGTCACGATAGGGAGTGATGTCAAGTTCAGCAACCGGGATACTGATATTCTCAAGTTGTTTTAATCTTGATTCAATACGATGAGCAACAAAGACTCCTCTAGTTTTGATTCCGACCAAAACCAAATCCTCAATTCCTTTATTTCGTTCAATAATTTCATATGTTATTCGAGTTAATGCACGAGTCATTGTTTGACCGTCGATGATTTCTTTTGCCATAGAAAGCTCCTTATCCTAAAGAAAAGCCAGGACGATCGCCCTAGCTTCGATTTAATTAGTAATTTAATACAAAAATGTCTTTCAATTCATTATTCAGAATAAAATATTGCTTTAGTCGTGTCAACCACGCAATTTGTTTACGGTATCATTAAATATCTTTGGAGGCTCAACTGAAAATTCCATCCACTCATGAGTTCGTGGATGTTCAAACCCCAATGTCTTTGCATGTAGAAATTGACCATTACCGAGTAGTGTATTTTTTGGTCCGTAAAGAGGATCTCCAGCAACTGGATGACCAATATATTGCATGTGAACCCTGATTTGATGAGTTCTACCAGTTTCAAGTCGAAGTTTGACTAGTGAGTAACCTTCAAATTGTTCAATCACTTCAAAGTGAGTAACAGCATGGCGACCATCGTCAACAATTGCTTGTTTTTTGCGATCACTTTTAGACCTACCTAAAGGTGCATTGATAACACCCTTCTTCTCTTTAAAGTTACCATGAACAATCGCAACATATTCGCGCAAATTAGTTTTGTTTTTCAATTGTTCCATTAGTGATTGTTTAGCTAAATTATTTTTTGCAATCATTAATAAACCTGAGGTATCTTTATCAATTCGGTGTACGATTCCTGGTCTAATCATGTCATCATCATTAATTTTGCTATGATACAAGATTGCATTTACCAAGGTACCATCTGGATGACCAGCTGCTGGGTGAACAACCATCCCTTGTGGCTTATTAACAACCAGAACATCTTCATCTTCGTAAATAACATCCAGAGGGATATTTTGAGGAATTGCCTCGATAGGTTTTTCTTCAGGAATAGTAAATTCCACAACATCCCCTTGAGATAACTTGTATCCGGCTTTTTTTATGATTTGATCGTTCACACTGATTTCGCCATCTTTAATAAATTTTGTAATCTGTGAGCGGCTAACCTCGTCGACTGATTCATCAACGAACTTATCTAGTCGTGCTTTTGTAGTTTCTTCAAATTTAAGAGTAATTAAATTATTTGCTATTTTTTTCACCTGCTGTCGATCGGAATAAATAAATAATTAGTAAGATGACACCAACAGTTATATAAGTGTCTGCTAAATTAAATATTGGAAAATTAATGAAATCTAAATTAAACATATCAATCACAAATTGACGAGTAAACCTGTCAATCGCATTACCCAATGTACCGGCAAATAAGAACAATAATGAGAATCTGTATAAATAATCTGTCTTATCAGCTTTTACAAATAAATATATTAAAACAATTACGGCTATTGCGGTAATTATGTAGAAGAAATACATCTTACCTTCCAACATACTCCATGCTGCGCCGGTATTTCTGACATTAGTTAACGAGATTAATCCAGGAATCAACTGCTGGTCACCAAGTGAAGGTACATTGTTAAACACATAAAACTTCAAGGCTTGGTCACCAAAGATCAAACCAATTAAAACTAATAAATAAACAAAAGGCATTAGAAGAGTCCACTTATCTTTCCTGTATTGTCAACATCCATATTTAAAGCGGCTGGTTTACTTGGTAATCCAGGCATTGTAAGAACACTACCAGTTAACACAACAATAAAACCTGCGCCTAACTTTGGAATTAAGCTTTGAACATGAAGCGTAAAATCTTTGGGACTTCCCAACTTCTTAGGATCATCGCTCAATGAATATTGAGTTTTCGCAATACATACTGGTAAATCATCCCAGACATTATCTTTTAGAGTCTGGAGTTGTTTCAATGCTTGAGCTGAATACTCAACGTTGTTGGCACCATAAATTTCTGAAGCAATTGTAGCAATTTTTTCTTCGGTTGTTTGTTCATCCTCATATAAGCGAGTGTAATTGGCTTCTTTTTCAGTGGCTTTAATTACAGCCTTTGCAAGGTTTAGACCACCTTTACTACCCTTGTGATGAATTTCAGTTAATTGAACATCAACACCGACCTCATCACATAAACTAGTCAATAGTTTGATTTCATTATCAGTATCAGTCGCGAATTCATTAATCGAAACAACGACTGGAACATTGTAATAACGCATGTTGTGAATATGACGTTTAAGATTTTTAAATCCTAGTGTCAAGGCATTTAAATCTTCATTTTGAAGATCAGCTAATTTTTGGCCACCGTTGTATTTTAAAGCTCTGATTGTTGCAACAATTACAACTGCATTTGGTGCGTGATTTAGTTTAGGCGTAACAATATCCATAAACTTTTCACCACCGAGGTCAGCACCAAAGCCACCTTCAGTCACGGTGTAATCACCTAATTTCATCGCTAATTCAGTAGCAAGAATGCTGTTACATCCATGGGCAATATTAGCGAATGGCCCACCGTGAATGATGGCTGGTGTATTTTCAAGTGTTTGAACTAAGTTTGGTTTCAAAGCGTCCTTAAGCAACATAGTAATTGCTCCCTGGACCTTCAAATCTCTGACAAAAACTGGTTTGCGGTCATAAGTGTAAGCAATTAAGATGCTTGCAATACGTTCTTTCAAATCGTCAATGTCTTGAGCTAAACATAAGATAGCCATCAGCTCACTAGCAACCGTAATTTCAAAATGTTCTTCACGGGGAATTGAATTGATCGGTCCACCTAATCCAATTACAGCATTCCTTAAAGAACGATCATTAATATCTAAGGCACGTTTCCAAATAATACGTCTTGGATCGATATTTAATTCATTACCTTGGTGCAAATGATTATCAATCAAAGCTGCCAAAGTGTTAACCGCACTGGTCAGTGCGTGCATATCTCCAGTGAAATGAAGATTAATATCTTCCATAGGAACGACTTGAGCATACCCACCACCAGTAGCTCCACCCTTCATTCCCATGACAGGTCCTAATGAAGGTTCACGAAGAGCCAAGACAGTTTTCTTGCCTAAAGCTTGTAAGGCATCAGCTAAACCAATAGCAACGGTCGATTTTCCCTCACCCGCTGGAGTTGGATTGATAGATGTAACTAAAATCAACTTACCATCGTCATTCTTCATGGCTTTGTTAATACCGGAACCACTAATCTTGGCCTTGTAATGACCATATGGTTCAATATCAGCGTCATCTAATCCCACCTTATTAGCAATCTCACTAATATTCTTCATCTTATCGTGTTCATTAATTTGTGCAATTTCAATATCACTTGGAAAAGCCATTATTGATCACCCACTCTTTTTTTAATTTCTCTTAGAATTTTCTTTGTAGAAGTAATCTTTACAGGAAAATAATCATGGTTTTCGAAATCAAATTCTAATTGCCATTGATTATTACTTTTAACAGTCACATCTGAACGATTAAACGTTCTGGTTTTGTGATAATTTGGTTCTTTGATTACAACTTTTGAATCTGAAATTTTAACCCATGAACTTTTGAGTATATACAAAATATAAACTAATCCAATTATCCATATAATAATAGGAATAACACTTAAGCTGAAAATTTCCAATTGCAAAACAACGCCCAGGAAGATAATAATTAGAGCAAAAGACCACAGAATAATACCCCAAGCACCTGTGGGCTGAATGTAATACTTCTTCGACATAAAATACCCTCCGAAAGGTCAAATTGACATGATTAAATTGTACACCGACGCCGGTTTAAATACTAATCAAAACTTAGCCGCAATCTCATTTGTTTATCACACTGAAAAAACTTCAAAAAGCTTTGTTGAACCACAAAAAGAACAGGACAATCATTATCTAGAATTTTTGGCTGTCCAAGCTGCATTAACCGATCTAATTGATCAAAAATTGAACGATGACATTCTACAACTGAACTGTGATAGTCAAATAGTTGTCGACAGCATTGGTAAAAATTATTCTAAGCATTATCAGGAGATGGTAGACGTCATTATGCCATTACTTGATAAATTTCCAACTTACTTTGTAAAACATATTTCTGACAAAGAAAATGGAGCAGCACACGCCCTAATTCATCAGGAACTAATCCACCTACGAAAATCATAAAAAAACATAAGTATTCTAATTATAAATTGACTTGAGATTGTGATACGATTAAATCGCTTACAAATTTAAGCTAGGAGGATTTTGCTGATGTATTACGTTCTAATGAAAGATCGAGATATTCGTGACAATCTTGCAACTGAACAATATCTCATGAACAACGTTGAATTTGATGAACCATTAGTTCTTTTTTACATTGAAAAACCATGTATCATTGTAGGAAGAAACCAAAACACACTTGAAGAAATTAACAGTGACTACGTAAAAGACAACAATATTACTGTTACTCGTCGTATTTCTGGTGGTGGTGCAGTTTATCAAGATCTTGGTAACTTATGTTTTAGTTTCGTTGTCAATTCTGACGACAAGAATTTTGGTGATTTCAAATCATTTACTCAACCTATTATTGATGCGCTTCATGATATGGGTGCAACTACTGCCGAAGTTTCAGGTAGAAATGATTTATTAGTTGATGGTAAGAAATTCTCTGGTAATGCCATGTATTCAAGAAACGGAAAAACTTTCTCACATGGAACATTATCACTTGACGTTGATTTAAACGTCCTTACAGACGCATTAAAAGTTGCTAAAGACAAGATTGCGTCCAAAGGTATTAAATCAATCAGAAGTCGTGTTACTAACTTAAAACCTTATCTTGATGAAAAATATCAAAACTTGAGTACTGAAGAATTTAGAGATCGTTTACTTCTTGAATTATTCCATGCTAACTCAGTCGACGAAATCAAAGATAAAGAATATATTGTTTCCCCAGAACAACAAAAAGAAATCGATAAGATTAAAGAAGATTATTACTACAACTGGGATTGGGTTTACGGTAAATCACCTGAATTCACTGCCAAACAACGTAAACATTTTGATATGGGAACTGTTGATGTTAGATATAATGTTGCTGATGGTAAAATTGACCATGTTGAAATTTACGGAGATTACTTTGGTATGAAGGATTCTACAGATATCAAAAATAAATTAACTGGAACAGTGTTTGACCGTGATGACATTTTAAAAGTATTAGATTCATTTAATTTGGATTACTATTTCCATGGAATTCCACAAGACGAACTTTCAAAACTATTTACACCCTAATATATAATTACGAATAATTTTGGCTTGAGTTTTTTCAAACTCAGGCTTTTTTTCTTGAGGAGGACAAAATGTATTTTTACAGAATGAGATCAACAGATATTCGAGATAACCTAGCAACTGAACAATATTTGATGAATAACGTCGAGTTCGATGTGCCACTAGTTTTATTTTATATCCAAAAACCCTGCATAATTGTCGGCCGTCACCAAAATACGCTTGAGGAAATCAACTCCGATTATGTTAAGAAACACAATATTACTATTACAAGAAGATTTTCTGGTGGTGGCGCAGTATATGATGATCTAGGAAATATCAGTTTTAGTTTCGTTGTAAACTCTGATAGTGACAATTTTGGTAATTTTAAAAAACTTACGAAACCAATTATTGATGCATTAAAAGATATGGGTGCAACTACCGCTGAAGTGTCGGGTAGAAATGACTTAATGGTTGATGGTAAGAAATTCTCTGGTAATGCTATGTATACCAAAAATGGGAAAATGTTTTCTCACGGTACCCTAGCCTACGATGTAGATCTTACTGTCCTCAGCAAAGCATTAAATGTTCCAAAAGATAAGATCGAATCCAAAGGAATAAAATCAGTTAAGTCTAGAGTTACAAATGTTAAGCCATATTTGAAACCAGAATATCAGAAGCTAACGACTGAAGAATTCCGTGACCGATTAATAATGGAGTTATTCCATACTGACAATCTAAATTCTATTGCAAATAAGGAATATAAATTAACAGAGGCAGACAAAACTGCAATCCAAAAATTAAATGATGACTACTATTACAACTGGGACTGGGTCTATGGAAAGTCTCCTGACTTCACAGTTAAAAATCGCAAACATTTCAACATGGGAACAATTGATGTCAGATATGAAGTGTCTGAAGGTAAAATAAAGTCCCTCGAAATCTATGGTGATTATTTTGGAAAAAAAGATTCTAACGACATTAAGCAAAAATTAATCGGAATAGATTACGATTCAGAACAAATCACAAAAGTTCTAAAAACATTTGATTTAGATAATTACTTCAGTGGAGTATCAGAGAATGAACTCTTCACCCTTTTCACAAAATAATTAAGAAATTAATACAAAACAGGCGAGCCCACATTTTTTAGGGACTCGCTTTTTAATTGATATTATTGAACCTGACCGGAAGACGACAGTGAACCATCAATAAAATTAAAATTATCGCTACAACCTCACTATGATAAAATATTTTCAACGAGGTATTTATCAAAAATGATTAAAACAGAGCAACTGCAACAAAATTTCAAACTAGTCGACATAGCATCAAAAACCAATTTAAATGATGATGATCGAACAAACTTAATTGAAAACTTCGAACTTACGAACGAAGTACTTGATTATGCTGATGACGTCAATGAGCGTGCCAGACTTGAGTTTGATGAAGATAATCAAATTTGGCTAGTAGTTTATTATGTCCAAAATGAAATTAAGTCATCCCCTTCAGAAAGTACTCGACCAATTGCATTGGTAATTAAGGATGATAATTTGTTCCTATTCACAAATAAATATACTCATTATGTATATGATTATATAAAAAATGCTGACACTCACTATGGCACTAATATTAAGGATCGAATTTGGACATTGATCTTTTATGCGTTTGACAGCATATCCGATGATTTCAGCGATACGATCAATGAAATTAATGTTAAACGAAACAAAATCCAAGAACACATCGAAAAAAGAAAGACTTCCTATAAACAAATTATTAGCCTCTCAAATTTACAAGATATGATGATTTATGCAAGTACTGCAATCAACAGCGATTACAGTGTTGCCAGACAAATTGACACAATTGCTAACAGCAAAGTTGAGACAGTCAATTTAACCGCTAGAACAAAAGAACGGCTCCATGATTCAGTTGTTGAGATTGAACAACTAAAAGATGAAGCCGATCTGGCGTCAGATATTATTGATCGAGTGGCAAACACAAGTAACAATATCTTGAATAATCAAATGAACAATACCATGAAAGTTTTGACTATTTATACGATTGTTTTAAGTGTACCAACGATTATTTCTGGATTTTACGGAATGAATATGAAACTTCCAGTCGCTGATAAGCAGTGGTCATGGATTTTTTCTATAGTCATTACGATTGCAATGATAATTTTTGTTTTATGGGATTTACATCGTCGAAATAGTTTATAACTATCTCTCAGTTGCCCAAAATTGGTAATAATCTGTTCTAATTGCACCGTTATATAGTTTACGTTTCTTTGTAGCACGCTTACCATAAAACTTTTCAAACTCGAGGTCTGAAGTAACAATGTACTTACTCCATGATGCATGTGGTTCAAAGACATCTCCCATTTGCTTGTAAAGTGTATGAACACTGTCCATATCGCTCATACGTTGACCGTAAGGAGGGTTAGAGATGATTACTCCATCTTCCCCTTCAATCTTCAAATCCTTCACAGCAACTTGTTTGAAATTAATATCGTGCAATACGCCAGCACCATGAGCATTTAATTTAGCAACATCGATCATTGAACCATCAATATCGCTAGCAAAAATATTTAATTCGGGAGCAACCTGTAATTCTTTGGCTGCTTCTTTTTCTTTTTCCAAAATCATTGGATCGAACCAGTCGAAATCTTCAAAAGAAAATTTTCTAAGAATTCCAGGTGCGACATTTTTAGCTAATAATGCAGCTTCAATGGCAATAGTTCCTGATCCAGTGGTTGGATCAACAAACGGCATATCTGCGTGCCAGTTAGTTAGCATAATCAATGCGGCAGCAAAGTTTTCCTTCATTGGAGCAACACCGTGTTCTGTACGGTATCCACGTTTATATAGAGAATCTCCTGTTGTATCGAGGGTGATCTCAACAATATCATTATGTATTCTGGTTTCAATTTGGAATTTAGCGCCTGATTCAGGTAAACGTCCACGACGTTTATAGATGTCAGCCATTTTATTAACGATTGCTTTTTTGGTAATTGCTTGAATATCACGTTCAGAGAACAATTTTGACTTTACAGTTCTTGCTTTAATTGGAAAGGCAGCATTTAATGGCAACCAGTCATCCCAGGCAATATCGTTAACTTTATCAAAAAGTTCTTCGAAAGTTTTGGCTTCAAAAGTAGAAATTAGAATTTTTATTCTGTCAGCACTTCTTAGCCACAAATTTGCCTTAGCTATATCTTCGTAGTCACCATCAAAATACACTTTTCCATTTTCAGTTTGAACGTCATAGCCTAAATCTTGCAATTCTTTTTTAGTAACAGCTTCGAAGCCACTAGACATAGTTGCAATTAATTTCATATTTTCCTCTTTTTAAATCAAATTGTTGTACAAAAAAAGGACGAGCAAGTCGTCCCTTACCAAGTAAATTTCTATAAGCCACGTTCTGTTCATGTATCGGCTCGGTCTTCCGATACAATTAGTAATCATCTATCTACAATTAAGCCTTCACAGTAGATTCATTTCTCGTTATGAAGCGCCCCTACCAAAGTTTGGGTTGCCAGCTCGTGGGGTTTACCTCGTTCCACTATCAAGATTTCCCTTGATACTACGTCTCTGTGGCACTTTCAAGCTATTAACACATAGTAAAACCTTAGTGCTTTCACTGCCGTTACCAAAAGGTACCTTAGCTTATTGGGCTAAGCGCGAACACTACAAGCATCTCAGCTCGTGCTGGCGTGGACTTTCCTCAGCCTAGATAACTAGGCCGCGATTACTCAAAATTTACCAATGCGAATATTATACCTAAAATTGACCCATATTTCCATTATTATTTAGATTTGGGTTAAATCCGTTCATATTTTGACGATTAGAATCAAAATGATTTGGATTTACATCTTGGTTATTATTTTGATTCATATTGTTATTATTGTTATTCATATTTTGCATAGGGTCAGGATTTATTTCATTATGACCACTTTCAAAAGGATTGTTACGATTGTTGTTATTGTTCATATTATTGGGAACAGCAGCTGATGCAAATTGTTTGATTGAATCATTATTTTTATTTTGATCAGTAGCATTATCTTGATTAGGAATTCCGTTTGCAAAATCATGTCCAAATACGTGTTTTTCAAGATTTGAAATTCTTCTCAAGATATCGTAGTTTGTAGCGGCGTCAGCTTTAGGAGCAGCATTTGTAGTATTCATGCCACCCATATTAGGCTTTGGTTGGACAGGAATAGTTCTGTTGGTTCTTTGACGAGAAACAGGTCCTTGGTTTTGATTAGTATTATTGGCATTGTCTTGTGGCATTGAGTTCAATTGAGTTTGAAGACGGTTATTTTCTGCCTTTAATCTGTTTAACTCGTTTGAGTATGCTTCGTAATCCTTAATGATTCCATCCAAGAATTGGTCAACTTCGGCTTGGTCATATCCACGCATCTTTGTTTTGAATTCTTTTTGTAAAATATCATTTGGTTGGAAATTTAAAAAGAATTTACCATTATTATTGTTGTTACCTTGTTGTGGATTGAATCCATTTCCATTCATTTGGTTCATGTTATTCATTATTTGCACCCCAATTGTTTAATGTTCTTACTAAAATGTAGTAAAATTACTCTTCTGACAAACTATTAGCAAAATCTTGCATTTCATCAAAGTCGATTAACTCAATTGAGTAATCGTTCCCTCGGTCAACATAACTTTCCATTGCCGAATAGTCATATTTAGGCTTCCCTCCACTATCCGGATCATAAAAAATTAGCGCCCCATCGGTATGTTGAAGCATAAAATTCTGCCATGTTCTGAGTTGTATACCTGAATGATAACCCAAACTAGTGAGTTTATTGACATAGTCGGCATTTCTTAAAAAAATATTTAGTAATGACTTATTGTTATCATTCCACTGATCACCAAAATTCGCGAATGGTAACATAACTGCATGTTTGATATTATAACCTTTATTCTTCACTTCTTGTACTGCTGGACCGATAATTTGTTCAGTACCAAGCTGAGCTCCAGATAATACCCATTCCATACCATCTTCAGCATAGTTAACAAATCTTTCTTCAAATAATTTTTGAATTACTTTAATCTTTGGGTCATCTGGTTTAAAAATTCCTAACTCATAGGATCTATAGCCAGTTACCCACAAGTTCTTTATCATATAAATCCCTCCAATAATTAAAAATCACTTAACATGGTATAATTCTGAAAGTAGGAGTTGATATATTGAATTTTAACTATCCAGATGGACGGAAATTTCAACAAGAATCCAAACCTTCAAAACTAAATACGACAGGTGCTAAAAAATTAATCTTTGGTGACCGTGGTATGCGACTTGAAGATGAGATCAATGAAAGCAACAAATATTATCGCGCACATGAAATAGCAGTAATATACAAAAAACCAACGCCTATTCAAATCGTAAAAGTTGACTACCCCAAAAGAAGCCGTGCTGTAATTAAAGAAGCATACTTCAGACAGGCATCAACTACTGATTATAATGGCATTTATCAAGGGCATTATGTCGACTTTGAAGCTAAGGAAACAACTAATAAAAACACGTTTCCATTAAAAAACTTTCATCAGCATCAAATTGATCATTTACGTGCCTGTTTAAAGCAAGGTGGAATTTGTTTCGTGATTATTAAGTACGTTACTCTTAATAAATATTTTATCATGCCGGCTTCCAAACTTTTTAAGTATTGGGAAGGTCAAAAAGATGATGGTCCCAAGTCTATTCAATTGTCAGAAGTCGAAAGAGATTCTTATGAAATCACGGCAAATTACAACCCAACTTTGCCCTATATTGAAATTATAAATAAATTAATCGAGAGTAGAAAGGAGCAATAATGAATAATAAACCTAGCAATAGACACAATAACACTTCAGTCTCGCCTTTTAAGAAATTTATGAAGTGGATTGGAATTGCACTAGGAACAGTAATTGTTTTATTCTTAGCAGTTTTTATTTTTTATGCTTTTAAAGCCCCTGCAATTAGTCAAGAAACTTTGCAAAGTGGCGGCAGCTCATCGATTGTTGATTCTGAAGGTAATCAAATTGGATCTTTAGGGTCCAATAAAAGAAATTACGTAACAATTGATAAAGTACCTCAACAAATGCAGGATGCCGTCGTATCTATTGAAGACAAAAATTTCTACAACGAAACTTTTGGTATTGATCCAATCAGAATTGTGAAGTCAGCATTTAATAATGCGACACAAGGAACATTACAAGGTGGAAGTACTTTAACTCAGCAATTAGTGAAGTTAACAGTCTTCTCTACTGATGCAAAAGATCAAACCTTTAAACGTAAGATGCAAGAGGCATGGTTAGCAATTAAAGTCAGCCATGATTACTCTAAACAGCAAGTTCTCGAATTTTATGTCAACAAAGTTTATATGAATAATGGTATTTACGGTATTGAAACCGCCTCGAACTATTATTTTGGTAAATCTTTGGATCAATTATCACTTCCTCAAATGGCTTTCCTAGCTGGATTGCCAAACGCACCTAGTGATTACGATCCATATAAACATCCAGAACAAGCAAAACAACGTCGAGACCTAGTTCTCAGTGCAATGTATAACAATGAAAAAATCACTAAATCTCAAGAAGAGTCAGCTATTGCAACTCCAATTGATTCTGGACTTGAACCATATAAAGAAGTAACGACTGGAAACGATACTGATAAAATGATTACTGATCCTTACATCAAGGAAGCAATTTCCGAAGTGCAAGCCAAAGGATTTGATCCATATCGAGATAATTTAAAAATCACGGTCAATATGGACTATAATGCTCAAAAACGTTTGTATAACATTGTAAATTCATCAAATTACGTGCAATTCCCTGATTCAAAAATGCAGGTTGGTGCATCAATTGTCGACCCTAACAACGGAAAAGTTGTTGCTATGATTGGTGGACGTAACTTAACTAATATCCAATTTGGACTGAATCGTGCGGTTCAAACATCTCGTAGTAATGGTTCTACCATGAAACCAATCTTGGATTATGGTCCAGCTATTGAATATCTAAATTGGTCAACATATCATCAATTGGACGATGAAAAATATACTTATCCAGGAACTGATATAGTTCTAAAAGATTGGGATCAAACATATAAGGGTCAAATGAGCATGCGTGAAGCATTGGTGACATCACGAAACGTGCCTGCCATCAAGACTTTGCAAGAAGTTGGTTTTGAACAAGCTAAATCGTTTTCTAAGAAACTTGGTGTCCCTGTAACTGGTGAAGATACTGGTCTTTCTGCTGGTATTGGTACCGATGCCTCAAGTCTGCAAGGAGCATCAGCGTATGCAGCATTCTCGAATGGTGGTAATTATTACAAACCCACATATGTCTCAAAGATTGAAAAAGCGGATGGAATTACTCATTCTTACCACTCAGAACCAAAAAGAGTTATGAAAGCATCGACAGCTTATATGATTACTGACATGTTGAAAGGTGTTCCAACTAGTCAAGGATTTGCGGACTATGCTCAAATTGCCGGATTACATCAAGCTGGTAAAACTGGTACAACAAATTATGATGATAAATCAGTTGAAGGAAATCCAGAGCTAAGTGGAACTTCAAAAGATGCCTGGTACAACGGATACACTCGTAACTATTCAATGAGTGTTTGGACTGGATACGATGCACAAAACACCAAAGGTGTATCCCCTACTTACCAAAGTGTTGCAGGAAAGATTTACAAGGCAGAAATGGAGTATCTAGCAAGAGAATCCACGAATCCAGATTGGAAGAAACCAAGCTCGGTTGTTTCAATGAAGATTAGAACCGGTGGTTCTGAATCACCTATCGTTGCATCACCAAGATCACCAAGTGGAACTTATACTAACGAGTTATTCGTTCGAGGACACGCACCAACAAATCCTTACAAGAATTACTCAAGTTCCTCATCAAGTTCAAGCAGCTCATCAAGTAGTGAGGAAGTAATTCCAAACCGTTCTCAAAATTCTGAAAATAATCAAGAAAATGAGAATTCCGATGAGAACGAGCCAAATGGTAATACACAAACTGGTGATGGTACTGACGGCAATAACCAAAATAACAATGGAAACACCACAACTAATCCTCCATCAACTGGTGGAAACAACAATTCCTCCAATAATGGTGGTAATAATTCAGGTAATAATGGCAACAACGCTGGTGGTGGTAATACTGGCGATAACAATGGAGGAACTACTCCCCCAAGCGGTGGTGGCACCCAAGGTAGCAATACTCAAGGCGGTAACACAATCGATACAGAACCGGAAAATGAAAATGAATAGATTAAAAAGGCTTAGAACAATTATGTTCTAAGCCTTTTCATTTGCACTGTTAAGTTTGTCGCACTCGATAATTAACTGATTAGTTTCTTTTTCTACAGGAAGTTTCATTGAGTACTTTCGACCATATTCAATCATCGTATGATGAGCTTGATGTAACTCTTCTGGTTTCAAAGCACCAACAATCTTCTTCTCAACTTGAAGTGGATTAGCTTTTTGATCGATAAAATGTAATCTTTTGGCTATAGCTGAAACATGTGTGTCAACGGCAAAAGTTGGTTGATTGAAAACGTCACTTAATACGACGTTGGCTGTTTTTCTCCCTGCCCCTGGCAACTTCATTATTTCTGACCTAACCTCTGGTACAACGTCATTATATTGCAAATGAAGCACTTCTGCAGTTTTAATGATATTTTTAGCCTTATTATGAAATAAACCAACGCTTTTAATAATCCGCTCGACATCCTCTAAATTAGCTGACATTAAATCCTTTGGATCTGGATATTTTGCAAATAATTCTGGTGTCACCTTGTTAACTGACACATCAGTGGCTTGGGCGCTGAGTATCACTGAAACCAAATATTGAAATGGTGTTCTCGAATCTAATGATGGTTCAACAGTTCCAATGTCATTTTCCATTTCATGAATTGCCCATGCGATTTGTTTATCATTAAGCATTAGTATCCCAACTTCTTTCGACGTTCTTGTAATTGCTCTGGAGTTTTAATATTACTTTTTTCCCAACTAATTAAAATTCTGTCCATATATTTTAGTGAATACGCCTGATTTAATACAGCTTCTCGTAAAGCTAAATCGATTAGTTTGATTCCATAATGATCATCATCGATCCATTGATGAACTTGTTCTTGCTCAATAGGTGAAATTGGTCGGCCAAATTCAACTTCAATTTTTTTAAATAATTGCTCAGTATCCGACATTAATTTTTTTTCTGCGTTTGAATCGTTTTCTTGAATAAATAACGCATTCAAACGATTGAAAATGGGCGTCAGTGAGTAAATATCACGTTGTTGGTGATTTTCTACAATCGTTTTTAATTCGATAATACCTAATTTAATCAAAGTTTGAATACCATTAAAAATATCATTCTCTTCAAATCCAGTATTATTGGCAATATTAACGACAGGCGGGAATTGGTTTCCTTGTTGAGCAAACATTTGTAAATTCAAATAAATGACTAAATCCTTTTCAGTCATCCCTAGTTTACGATAATTTTGAACTATCAAGTTGCTTATATTGGTACTACCACTATTTAAAAAGCGGTTAAAAAATTTATCTTCCATTCGATATCTCCAAATAAAAAAGGTAAAGGCATTACTGCCAATACCTAAATGTTATTTAATACTTCAATACTTTTGCCAGTCTTGAAATCAATCAAGTTATACCCTATCGTGCCATTTTTGTTTTTAAATGCGACTTCCCAGGTGGGTTGTTTTTTGTAAACACCGAGATTGATATGCAATATTTTGGTTGGATTATAACGTTCCGCCACACCATTTAACACAGATTCTCTAAGTGGTGCATTGCCCTTGTTAATAGTTTGCGTTTTACCAGATTTTGCATTGATAATAATGTATCGATACTGTCTGTTCTTTGTTAAACCACCAACTGAATAATATCTATCGGCTCTTGTATAGTCACCAAAATAATCAGGATCAACGATTCCGGCATTATCCTTTGCAATACTATTTGACTGTGATTTTGCACTCGAGTACGGCGCAAAAGAGAGGTTAATGTAAGTCAATGCAGAAACAATGACTAATGTAACCAATGAAATCGCTAGTAAAATTTTTGTACTTCTATTCATAAATTTGTCCTTTAGGTTAGTCAACAAACATAGTATAGCAACTTTTGTTTATTTCAAAAACTTATTTATATCCTTTTTAATATACTTCATATTGTCTTGAATAACTGGCAATCCGTCTGGCAATGAATCTAAAATCTTTTTCCCATAACTTTTTGTCAAAATTCGATTGTCGAGTAACAAGATCACACCACGGTCACCTGTTGTTCTGACTAATCGACCAAGACCTTGCCTCAATTGTAAAATAGCCCGAGGTAAGGTATCTGCTTGAAAAATATTGAAACCATTTTTTGCCATAACCTCTTGTCTGACTTTGACGTCAAGCATCTCAGGCGATTCAAATGGGATTCTAGTTACAATCAAAATCTCCAACATCTTATTAGGAAAGTCGACACCTTCCCAGAATGAATTTGCACCAAGTAAAACGGAGCGATTTCCGATTGCAAATCGTTTTTTGATCTTTTCGTTTGTTCCAGTAATTCCTTGGGCTAATATCTCCCATTTTTCTTTGACATCTGTCTCCATCAACAATTTGTATACTGCCTCAAGAGTAGTCAACGAATTAAATAATATCATTGTTTGATAGTCCATGTCGTCCAAAATTTGAACAATGTGTTTTGTAACCATCGCATAATATTGATCATTATTCAACTTGGTAATATCGGGTACATCTTCAGGGACATAAATCTTGCTATTGTGAATCATGTCATTGGAATCTGGCAATATTAACATTTCGTTTATTTGTTCGCTATCAAGTTGCATATCAAGAATAAAATGAGAAAAATCTTTTTGAACAGTAATTGCAGCTCCAATGGCAAATATTTGACTAAATTCATCCGTCGTATCTTTAACTAATTCACGAATATCATATTGACGCCAACTCAATTTCATTGTATTTGGCTCATAATAATCGCGCATATCGATTTGAATACCAAAATCAGAATCTTTTTTCTGAATAACTTGTAGCAGTTCATCCATGGCAGATAGCACATTTCTAATCTTGGCATTTTCGATAATCAGACTAGAAATAATTTTTGAGAGTTCAACTGAAATAAAATTTTTTTGAAAGTTATATTGATCAAATAAAACATCGATTCGATTGACGACCATTGAAAGTTCAACAATCAAATCTGATAATAAATCAACTAAATCAGTATTGTCTTTTTTGAAATCTGACTGATTAAGTAGCAAATTAACTAACCCATTACGATCCTTTAAGCTAACAAAGTCTTGAACATCATTTTCAAAAATGTTGAATTCAAGTCGTTCCATTAATTCATCGATGGCTTGAAAATGCGTTTCCATATCCTGCAAGTCTTGATAATTCCAAAGTTGTGTTGTTACTTCTGTGAACGCATATCGCAGAGTGACACGATTTTGATATAAGATATCGCTCAATTTTTTAACATATTCATTCAATCTGAAAAAGTCGATTGTTGGTGATGCGACATCTCTCAAATTATCGGCAAGATGATTGGCTTCATCGACGACTAAATAAGAATTTTCACCCCAAATGGGACTGTCTAAGTTACGAGCTAAATAAGCCTGGTTTGAGACCAAGATTAATGACTCGTGATACTTATTGGTTTGATATTTCCAAAAATCATCATCAGCAAATAAACTACTGTCCTTATCCTCACCACGATGGCGAATAATTGTAAACAATGGATTATTGTAATTAGTTAGATGAAGCTCATTCAAGTCGCCAGTCGTCGTAATTGTCAACCAGACGATTATTTTCATCTTCAAGAGTGCCGTGTGACGGTGTCCCTGATAATTCTCGATTGACTCATAGAATCTATCAATATCGATGAAATTATAACTACTCTTGACCACCTCAGCATGATAGTTATTCTGAGAAACTTGATTTAATAAAGGAATCGATTGATCAACTATTTGTTGTTGCAAAACTTTAGTAGTCGTAGCAATTACCAGTTTTTGCTGAGAATTGACCAAATATGAAAGAGGCAATAAATATCCTAGAGTTTTTCCCGAACCAGTTGGGGCTTCAATCAAATTCCACTTCTTATTTTTCTTACGATTGTTAGCTGTAGTAAAGATATGATCCATCAAATCTGCTTGGTTGCGGCGAAATTCTAGTTTGTTTTTCAATAAATCTTTTTTCTTCTTGTCAGTAGTCGGAAACGTAGTAGTTTTATCAATTTGCTCACTAATATGAAAGTTTTTCTTGCGTAATACTAGACCATTCTTTTCATACAAATAGTCCGGCAAAACCTTGTTTGAATTTTGTCGTTCGTTATATATGTTTTTAAAAGCAATATTTGATTCACGAATTGTTTCTGTACCTAAATTGACCAAACTTTTTAAAGTAGTGATAGGTAAATCCCTTACTTGACTTTCGATGACTAGGAATAGTTTAGCGGTTACCAAAGCATCGCTATCGGCTGAATGAGGATTATCATGCTCAATACTTAAATAGCTAGTTAGATCCTGAAGCTTATAACTACTTACAGTTGGAAACATTATTTGTGACAACTCAACCGTATCAATGGCTTTGACGTTAAGCTCGTTAAGACCAACACGGTTAAGTTCTCGATTTAAGAAAGGTAAATCAAAGTTGACGTTGTGGGCAATAAATACCCTATTTTTCAAAAGTTTAAAAATATCTGGTGCGACTTGTTTGAATGTTGGAGAGTCCTTAACATCCTTATCACTTAAACCAGTAAGGGCTGTAATTCTGCTGGGAATTGGAACCTCAGGATTAACTTTTTGGTTGAAGACTTTAGTAATCTCCCCATTTTCAATTAAAGCACAGCCGAATTGAATAATACGTCCGTTGTCATGCCAATTGGCATTGGTTGTCTCAAGATCAACAACAGCGTAAGAGTTTTTCAATGTTAAATCACCACTAATCTTTTTTCTTTAATTCCTTCATTTGATTGATTTTTAAGAAATAAAGATATTTTCCGACATTTGGTTGGTTCTTAATTACGGAAATAGCTTTAGCATATAAGTTTAATTGACCTGAATAATTCTCAATTTTTTCTTCGATGTTGTCAGAATTGACGTTATCAGTTTTATAATCAAAAATTATTATTTTGTCAGCTAATTCAATCACTCCGTCAATAATACCATGAACCAGTATTTTATCGTCAGTAGACTGAATATCTTTTGAAGAATTAAACAAATTATCAGCGTTCATTAACACGGAAAATGGATATTCCCTTGATACTGAATCTTTATTTTCAATAATCTTGTGTCCCAAATCACTTTCATAAAACTTAACTAGACTATTAATATCAATTTTTTTAGCTACTTCAGAATCGACCACATTGTCTTTTACCAGTTTTTCAATTAAATTCTTGAAATCCGAATCTTGTGGCTGCTTGTCTATAGATATTTTTTGTAATACCAAATGCGTAGCACTACCAACATCTGTAGCATTAACTTTTTTATTTTGGGCCAAGAAACGAGGCTTTCCAAATGTTTGAGCAGTATATTTACCAGACGGGTTCAGAACATCCGCACGAGCCATCTCATTGTCATCCGGATCTGAGAATAATCCCTTTATCTCTGAAACTGATTGGTATGCTGTTGTTTTGGTTAAATCTTCAAAGCCGTATTTAAAGTCAAGAATATTATTAACAGATTTTTTGAAGATATCACTTGCAGGAATACTTTCGCCTTGATTGGTGGAAACTCCTCTAGTTTCTGGGGTAAATGAGGATTGATTGACAATATTTAAATTAAACTGACTGGTTTCATTAGAGAAGTGTTTTAATTCTATGTCATTTTTTGTGTCATTTTCAGGAATAATACTCATTCCGATTAAATTCTGATAACTTTTGGCAGCTAATCTAGCGCCTTCTGTTATTACACCCTTTTGATTTTTATGAACATGTTCCCAATTACTCAGCATCTTTTCAGGTTCCTTATTAAAACCAACTAAGATTAACTTTTGTTTTGCGCGCGTAAGTGCAACGTACAATAGTCGCATTTCTTCTGAAACGCTTGAAACTTGTTTTCTATCACTAATTAGTGCTCGTTGCATTGTTCTTGCATTTGCTCGAGTAATTTGATCGAGTATCGTTATACCAATACCTGATTTTACGTCATAAAGGGTTTCGGCCGTGTAATCTTTTTTATTGAATTCATCATCAGTATTCACAAGAAATACAATTGGAAATTCCAAACCTTTGCTGGCATGAATTGTCATAACTTTGACACTATCATCTGTGGTTTCAATGCTGTTTGGTTGTGATAAATCACGATCCATATCTTGCATGCGCTTAATAAAATCGATGAATTTATGAAGTCCCATAAAATTGTTTTTCTCGTAGGTGTTCGCACGCTGATAAAGTGCATGTAAATTTGCTGCACGCTGTTTACCACCAGGCATACCAGCAACGTATTCCAAAATACCGGTATCTTGATAAATCTTCCAAATCAATTTTACTAAGCTGTTTTTATTTGAAAAGTCACGGTAGCCTTCAATTCGTTCCAAGAATGAAATTATCTTCTTGGAAATATCGTCTTTCGTACCTTCAGAAGCAACATATTGAAGCATGGCAGTGTAATAATCAGTAGAGTTACCGACAATTTTTATTTCTGCAAGCTCTTCCTCGTTCAAACCAACGATTGGTGAACGTAGTACTGCTACTAAGGGGATGTCTTGTCTAGGGTTATCAATAATATTAAGCATTGCCATCATTATTTGTAGTTCAGTTGTCTGAAAATAATTTTGAGCATCCGTTACCATGACAGGAATTTCTGCCTTAGAAAAATATGAAATTAAATCTGTATTACTATTTTTGTTTCTCATTAAAATAGCAATATCGGAATATTTCAGAGATCTTGTTATACCCTTCTTGGCATCATAAATTTGAAAATTTGAGTCGATTAGCTTTTGAATTTTTTCAGCCACGAAACCAATTTTATTAACCCGTTTATCAACATTTGCAGTTTCTAGTTGTGGTTTAGAGGTATCTTTATCAGCATCCTCTTCAGAATCGCCACTAAGAATGTACATTTCATTTCGAGAATCAATGTCTTCAGGAAAATTCGTTCCAGGAATTAATTGGACACTCTTGTCATAGTTTATATCGCCAATATTTTCATCAAAGATTCGCTCAAAAATTGAATTTACAAAATCATCAACACCAACGGATGAACGGAAATTCTTAGATAATTGAATCAATTCATCCGGATTATCATCTTTCTGGAACTTTTGATATTTACCCGTAAAAATATATGGTGCGGCTTGTCTAAATCCGTAAATGGATTGCTTGATATCACCAACCATAAAAATATGATTTTCGTCATTTGAAAGTAACTGAATAATATTCTCTTGCATGGCATTAACATCTTGATATTCATCAATCATAATTTCATGAAATCTATTTTGATAAAATTCCAACGCAATTTTTTTGCCATCGACTTCAGTCGATAAAATTTGGACAGCTTTGTGTTCCAAATCATTAAAATCAAGCGTGTGATTGTTTGTTTTGATTTTATTAAATTCTTTAATAAATGCATGTTGCACTTCAACGAGCTTTTCAATCACCTTTTTAGAACGCTTGATGGCATCTAAAGTTTGTTCTTCATCTTGAACGAAATAGCTGTTGTAAATATCCTCGATTTGTTTTTTCAAATCTGTTTTTTGCTTTTTGACTGTTTCAACAATACTATTGTCATCTCCGGCAGATTCCTTATCGACTTTTGATAAGGGTTTAACACGATCATAACTGAAGTTTCCAATTGTCTCCCTAATTTGGTCAAAAGATTCATTAATACTGATTTCGTCGATAATTTCACCAATTGAAACAATTGCATTGTTCAAGACAGTGACATAGTTTTTACTCAAAGTATCGTTTTCAGCGATTTCCTTGAGACTCTCCATTTCATTTGCAATATTTTTAAAATCATTGATTACTTGAGGTTTCACAGATTCGACAAAGAACCTTGAATCTGTAATCGAAGCGCCAAAATCATATGAGTCAACTAATCTATCGAGCCAACCATCCGTATCTTCATTAGTAATGGCAAAATCATACAGTCTAAAAATCGTGTCTTCTAGTCCGTCATCATTTTTGTCATTCGAAAAATTGTCCGTCAGGTTAAGAAAGTCTACGTCGGCTTTAGCATAATATTCTCCACGAACCGCATCAAAAGCTTGTTCTTTTAACATTGAAGTTTCAGTATCGTCACTTAATAGTCTGAAATTTGGATCAAGGTTTATCACGTAATAGTAGTTTTTAATAACGCTCAGACAAAAAGCGTGTAGTGTAGAAATATTAGCGACTGCAACTTTATAAATCTGTGACTGCATATGTTGTTTTTGGTCAGGATCCAGCTCGTCACTTGCTACTAATTCTTTAATCCTGGTGACCAAGCGATCCTTCATTTCCTTTGCTGCTGCGTCAGTAAATGTAGCAACTAAAAGATTATCAACATTTTCGTTGTTCTTTAATAGCTCAATTATTCTTTCTATCAGAATAGTAGTTTTACCAGATCCTGCAGCAGCAGAAACTAGTATGTCATGTCCATGATGAAAGATGGCTTTTTTTTGATTTTCTGTCCACTCAGGCATTTCTATTACCATCCTCTAAAATCAATTGAATTCGTTTCAAGACTTCTTTTTTAGCATTGCGACCATGATTTATGATTTCGTGATACTCATTTTCAGGTAGCATTGCATCAAATTGAAGTATTGATTTATAGTCACTAAATTGTAATCCTGTTCGATTATTGCTATCCCTAAATGGATTTATTTGAAGTTTTCCAGAATAAATTTTCTCACCAGCTTGTTTAATTAAATGCTGATTATAGTTTAAAATTCTGGCTAAATCTTCTTGGCTCAAAGCGCTCTTAGAATTGATTGATATTCCCTTTGATTTAGTTTGTCCTATTGGCAATATCAAAGAAGTCCTACCCATCAAACTATCAAGGTTTTCCAGTAACTCGTCATCATCAACTATTAATCCGTCAAGTTTAAATTTTTTAAGTAATTCTTGCTCAACGTTGATGCCCTTTTTGAGTTGAATCTTGGGATTAGAAATATGGGCATAAAAGGCACCAGCAATTTTCACATCGTTATTTGAAGAAAACATATTTTTATTGGAAACAAGGTTTTCCAAATATGTTGGCATTTGCATAGTTAGACCGGCTAAGAAGTTGTCGAAGTCAAATGATCTTGCACTCGATTTATAATCGATAACAGCTAAATAGTCTGTATTATCAATCGACATTTCATCGATACGATCAATCTTTCCACGAACATTAATCGTGTGATTTCCAGCAATTTGATAAGAAAGTCCGGGCAAGTCTTGTTTGGTATTATTCATTTTCCCAAAGGCAACTTCTGTCGCTCTGGGTACAAATTTATTACGCGAGAGTTGTTGTTTAATAGCCTTCACTAATTGTAAAAGAGTTTGTTCAGCTTTCTTCGAAATAAAGCCCATCCGATCCGAAGATAAAAAGATTTTATTCTCAGGAAGTTTTATTTGTTGCTGGAAAATATCATGAACGAAGTCAGTCAACTGCTGATCATTTAAATTGCGAATATCAACACCTTGATTATTCAACATTTTGACTAAGCCATCTAACACTGCATGATAAAGTGATCCCGTTTGTGCAGGTGTGACTTCAAATACCTTTCGTGGCTGTAACTTCAAGCCGTACTTTAAGAAATACTCGTATTCGTTTTGATAAAAAGTTTCCAATCTTGAAATAGAAACGTTGATATTATCACCGTATAATTTTTCAACGGTCTCAGGTTTTAAATCCATCGGAATATTTTTATATTCCAAAGAGTTTAAAACTTTTGTAGCTTGTTCATTATCGTCGGTTAGTAATTTTGATCTGATGTACTTCCACTGATTTGAAAGTTTATCTTTGTTATCAAGGGCAGCACGAGACACTCGAATAATGTAATTCAAACTTGATTCGGGTGAACCAATATAACGAAGAACCTCATTTTCCCTATTTTCATTTGGTGTTGGATTCAGGAGAATATCTTGTTCTTCAATATCAAAATTATTTTCTATTCGACTAACATAACTGGAAATTTCTTGTTGTTTATTGTCTTCAGTGTAATTTGGATAAGTGAAAATCAAGCGCTGTGATGGGGTCGTGAACGTCAGGTCATGCAAGTATGGTTCAGAATTATTCATCACTTCGTCTGAGGCGTTCAAATATTTTCCGCTTTCCAAATTATCAGAAATTAACTCACGTTCGTTGTCAGCAATAATACTAGTAGAAACTGATGTACCAGGCATGTTATTAACCGTAGCACCCAAAATCAAAGTGATTTTTCTGTTATTTGGTTGAACCATTCCAATTTCAGAAATATTAACTGCATCAAGGGTTGATGGAATTTGAGAATATTCTGCACTCTCAAATGCAGAATCCAAAATTTCGATAAAATCTTGACTATTAAATATCTCATTACCAAATACACTCACATATTCATCAAGAATCGTATTAAATTTATCAACCACCTGTTGAGGTTGATCAGCACTTGTTAAATCATTTTGTTCAACAGCACGTACTTGCCACTTTGATAGAACATTGAATACTCCCCTAGAGTCCATAAAATTATACAAAAAGCTGGCAGCATCAATTGCCTTTTGATCATTTTTAAAATATTCATCCAAAGTTAAATAGATATCTTTGATGTAGTTTTTCATCTCGTTTATCAGTTGATAATTATTTATGATAGTACTGTCGGTTTCCGGATCAAGTGCAGCATCACTTTCGAAGTCGTTCCCTAGCCATCGTTTGCGTGTTACTCCGTTTGCCAGTACATAGTTTTCCAATAAATCCACTGCAGAACGGAATTCTGAAATATCTCTGTCTTGATATTTTTCTGGTATCAACAATTCTGTCCTGAGCAAGGCAATTGCATCTTCACTTCTCAATCCATGATTTCGAAGATCAAAAAGAAGATCAACCAACTTTTTAAACGGATGGTCAGACATCTTCCGTTGTAGATCAACAAAATATGGAATTTCATTTTCGTCCATAAATGCTTCGATGAAGGAACTATATTGATTTAAATCTCGAGCAAGAATAAGAAAATCTTTATAACGATAACCTTGATTGGCAACCAATTGGCGAATATAGGTGCTTACAGCTGATACTTCTGCTTGTTTGTTGGTACTCTTCCAAATTTGAACTGAATTTCTTGAATTCAATTTACTTGGTTGAATTGCATCATTTCCACTTGACTGAATCCAATAATTTTCTAGGACAGCAATATCGTCAGAAACACGTGGTCTATCTGCTAATATGCTGTGAAATGAAATTTGATTATCGTGAGCAATATTTGATAACTGCGTGAATGTTCCTGCTGGTCTTGCGTAAAAATCTGTTTTTTCCAGCGGTTTAGTTAGTGGTTTATCGAGTGATAAGGAAATATTTATCCCACCACAATTCAATAGAATAGATTGAACGACATTTAATTCTGCAGCGGTAAAAGTTGAAAATCCTTCAATGTAGAAATAATAGTGTGAAGTGTTGATTTTTTGATCAAAAAATTCTGCCAAGGCATCTAGCTTAAAACTGTTTGTAGCAAATTTAGAAATTTCCTCTGAATAATTTTTATAAATCAAGTTCAATTCTTCAATTTTGCCTGCAAAAATATCATTATTATTCTTTTTGATTACTTCATCGACATCTTCAGGGGCAACTTTACCATTTTGAAATTCAGTAAATTGACCTCGTAGCTGTTCAATAAATCCTGATTTGTCAGCCATTCCAGCTAGAATCTTCAATTCAGATTTATGTTGAGAAATAATACGACGAATAATCATCGCTGATTTTGTATCTGTGAGAGTTTCAATATTGAAGACATCTGTGCCACGTAAAAAATACCAGGCCAAACGTGACAATGAAAAACATTGAACTTTACTACTTGCTACTAGCTCATCGTCACCTTGAATTTTTCCAAAATCGGTCAGAGTTCTGATTTCAGATTCAAATTTGATGTGGTTAGGAACAATAAAAAAGAATTCTCCATTTTTATCATTTTTGAAGTCTTTTTCAAATAATTCCATCATTTTTGCATGATGATCAAATTGGTTTTTACCTAAAATAAAATTAAGTGTCATATTTTATTCTCCTATTATTGAAATTTTATCATAGTCAAAACGGTATAGAGTGGAAATAAGTCTCAAGTATGTTTAAAATAAAGTCTTAGAGAAACTGAGGTGAATGCCGTGATTACAGGTATTGGGAAAAGTCATGGGAAAATGATAATGATGGGCGAACATGCTGTAGTGTATGGTTATCCAGCAATTGCACTGCCCCTTGTTAGTATTCCAGCAATCGTTAGGATTAAGGAAAGTAAAGAAAAAACACTTTCATCCAATTATTTCGTTGGTAAGATTTCTGAATTACCAGAATCGTTGTCAGGCGTTAAGTACTTGATCGACGTTCTAGACAATGAAATGAACCAACACAAGATCAATTATTCTATCTCTATAGATAGTGGATTACCCATTGAAAGAGGCTTAGGATCATCAGCTGCCATCGGCGCGGCGATAACAAAAGCATTCTTCGATTTTTTTAAACGTCCACTTAATGAATCTAAGTTATTAGAACATATCAACAAATCAGAAACTGTAACACATGGAAAAGCCAGTGGTTTGGATGCACAAACGGTAATTTCCGACTTCCCTATTAAATTTAGTAAGGGAAATTCAGCAGAACACTTTTCATTCAAATCTGACGGATTTATTGTAATTGCTGATTCGGGTATAAAGGGAAAAACAAAGCAAACCGTTGGTGACGTGAGAAAAATGTATGATTCAGACAAAGATACCGTTGGCCAAGAATTAAAAGATTTGGGTACACACACAGATGTAGCCGTCACCGCACTAAAAACTAACAATCTCAAAAGACTTGGTGAAGTCTTTACAGACGCAAATAGTATTTTAAGCAAGTTAAATCTATCTGTTCCCAAAGTCGATCAACTCATTGACGCGGCTAATAGTGCAGGATCACTTGGTAGTAAAATTACTGGTGGCGGACGTGGTGGCTGTATTATTTGTGTGGCAAGAAACTTGACTAGTGCTCAAATGATCCAAAAAGCACTTTTAAAAAATGGTGCCGAACAAACATGGATTCAACCACTAGCTATTTATGAAAACGAGGAGACTGATATTGACTAAGACTGCAAGAGCATATACAAACATTGCATTAATCAAGTATTGGGGTAAGAAAAACAAAAAGTTAAAACTCCCCTATACAAATAGTCTTTCTCTGACATTAGATAAGTTTTATACCGACACAAAAAGTTCTGTGATTGATAATGATGAGGATATTGTGTCGCTAAACGGTGAAATACTGGACTTTAAGAAAAGTTTAAGGATAAAACGATACCTTGATGTAGTCAGGAAAATGTACGATTTCGATGAACATCTAAAAATCGAGTCTGTAAATCATGTACCTTTGTCAGCTGGATTCGCCTCTTCTGCTTCAGGATTTGCTGCTTTAGCTGCATCAATAAATTCAACTATGAAACTTAATCTTACCAACCGACAGATTTCAACGCTTGCTAGGAATGGCTCTGGTTCCGCTTCACGATCCATTTATGGTGGTTTTGTTGAATGGCATGCTGGAAATGACAATGACAGTTCATACTCTGAACCTATTGATGAAAATCCTAAAACTGATATTGTTTTGCTCTCAGTTGTGATTTCTGAAGCTGAAAAAACTATCTCTTCAACAAACGGCATGGAATTATCAGTAAATACTTCCCCTTTTTATACAAATTGGAGTACACTAGTGGCTTCAGAGATAATCGAAATTAAGCAAGCAATTGCTCAAAATGATTTGCAAAAAATTGGTGAGATCTCTGAGCATAATGCTCTGTCCATGCATGCATTAACGCTCTCAGCTAATCCGCCATTCACATATTTCGCACCAGAAACAATCAAAATCATTCAGATAGTAAAGGCATTACGTCAAAAGGGAATTTTGGCATATGTCACCATAGATGCCGGTCCAAATGTTAAAATAATTTGTAGTAATGAATCTGTTAATAAAGTTAAAAATTATATTAATGAACAATTACCAAAGGTCTCCACATTTGAAGCACATATTGGAAAAGGTATACAATACATCTGATATTGGAAAGGTATGATATTTTTGTCCACTGGAAAAGCACCTGGAAAACTATACTTAGCAGGAGAATATGCAGTCGTTGAGACTGGCTTCCCTGCCGTGATTGCATCTGTAAATCAATACGTAACAGTAACTGTCACAGAGGCAAAAGATAGCGGGACTATTCAATCAAAAAACTTAAATAAAGAATTAATTCACTGGAACCGTCAAGGAACAGAATTAGTCTTCGATGATACAGAAAGCCAATTAGCCTATATATTAACTGCTATCAAGTTTGTTGAACGATACGCATTAGAAAAACATAAAAAACTTGCCTACTACGATTTACACGTTACAAGTGAGCTTGATTCAAGGGATGGTAAAAAATTTGGTCTAGGTAGCTCAGCAGCTGTTACTGTAGCAGTTGTTAAAGCACTAGGCTCCTTTTATGACCTTGATTTGTCAAAAATGGATGTCTACAAGCTATCTTCCATTGCCCATTTATCTGTTCAAGGAAATGGTAGTCTTGGCGATATTGCTGCCAGCGCTTTTGGTGGAATCATTGCCTACAAATCACCAGATCGTAACTGGGTTTTCAATATGGTTAGAAACCATAGTTTGGGTAAGCTTCTCAAACTCGACTGGCCTAATCTAAAAATCGAACCACTAAAATTACCTAAAGAACTTGAAATGGTCGTTGGTTGGACAGGATCACCTGCATCAACTTCTATTCTTGTCGACAGAATTGCATTGACTAAGGCTCAAAAAGTTGAAAAGTACCAACATTTTCTTAAATCAAGTCGTAAGAGTGTTGAAAAACTTATTGACGGATTTAAAGATAGTGATGCTGACAAAATTAAAGCTATGATTAGTAATAATCGTCAGTTACTTACTGATTTAGCTAAGTTTAGTAATGTCCACATTGAAACGAAACTACTTACGAAGCTTTGTGATATCGCCGAAAAACTCGGTGGAGCGGCCAAAACATCAGGAGCTGGTGGTGGTGATTGTGGAATCGTCATTGGCGATAAAAATGTTAATGTTGATAACCTTAAAAAAGAATGGAAAAAAGTGGGAATCACTCCTCTTAAACTAAAAATTGGAGATATTATAGACCATGCCTAAACAGGATGAACAAATTCAACGTAAGGTTGAGCATCTATTTCTAGCAGAAAAATATTTCTCAGATGAATCTTACACGGGCTTTGACCAAGTAAGACTTATTCACGATGCCCTACCCGAGTTGAAAACATCCGAGATAGACCTATCTACAGATTTCTTTGGTTATAAAGCTGACTTTCCATTTTATTTCAACGCTATTACCGGTGGTTCTGAACAGTCAAAGAAATTCAATTCAGAATTGGCGATCCTTGCACACGAATTTAATATTCCTGTTTCTAGTGGATCTATGGGCGTATACTTTCGCCTCCCACAAACCAAGTCTAGTTTCACAGTTTTGAGAGAAAAAAATCCAGATGGATTTGTTTTTGCTAATGTTTCAGGAAAAGCAAACTTAGAGCAGGCACAAGCTGCAGTGGATTTGGTTTCAGCTAATGCATTGCAAATCCATTTGAATGTTATTCAAGAACTAGCAATGCCAGAAGGTGACAGAGACTTTAACTGGTCAGATAATATTAAACAAATAGTTGCTGGATTATCTGTACCCGTTGTTGTAAAGGAAGTTGGATTTGGTATTTCAAAGGACACGCTAGAAAAAATATCAAACTTAGGTGTTAAAAATGTTGATATATCAGGTTTTGGTGGAACTGATTTTGCTGAGATTGAAAGTGCCAGAAATCATGATTTAGATTTAACAAACCTTGATTTAACCTCACTTTCTACGGTTGAGTCTTTAATCGAAAGCAAAGCTGTTCAATCCAAATTAAATATTTTTGCTTCAGGCGGTATCCGGTCTGCATTTGACGTTGTAAAATCACTTCGAATGGGTGCACACGCAGTGGGTATCTCAGGATTAGCACTTCATCATTTACAAAAGTACTCTTTGGATGAAACTAGAATATTTTTTGAAACAATGGCACTTGAAATCAAAATCATCATGGCCGCAATTGGTGCAAAAAATATTTCAGAGATTCAAAAAGCCCCTGTCGTTTTTGACACGGACTTAATAAATTACGCAAAACAACGCAATATTAACTTAACGTCTTAATCCTTTTGGATAGACGTTTTTTATTTGCTTATTGCTGTATCTTCCCCAGCTGAATAATTTTCCTTGGAAACTGACGCCAATCCATTTATTTGAAAAACTTGGTTGATCGGCAACCATGACGGTCTCACCATGTAAATACTTTTTGTATTCAGAATCATCTAATTCATAAATACCCTTTAAATCATCAGGCTTGGCAGCTAATATCATGGCGATATCTGGCTCAAGTCTATTTTTTTTGAATTCTCCTAATTTTAAGCCATTTCTCAAAACATGTAACTTTTTGAATTTATTATCCAATGATGCTGCTTGAAAGAGAAAATCATTTATCTTTAATAAATTTGTATGAGGAGTGTAGGTCAAGTTTTCATCTGAGAACTTATCTATTAGTTTGCTATCTTCTTTTTTAACACCAGAATTGATTGGTTTCACGCGGATCTCTGATGGTGTACCTGATTTCTCAAGTTTACACATAAAGTGCCCTTCACCATTGAACTGATCAGGAAACATGCGCAACGCCTTAGTTAATTCGGGATTGTTATTACCCCATGCTGGCATTCCATTTTCCATACCAGGATATTTTTCGACATTTTGCAAGGAAATATCAGGATGGGAATTAAGAAAGAAATCAATATTTTGCTCATTTTCTTCAGGCGAAAAAGTGCAAGTGGAATAAACTAATGTCCCCCCTGGTTTAAGCATCTTGTAAGCTGACTCCAAAATATGCTTTTGACGATTAGCACACTGCTCCACATAATCTTGAGACCAATATTTAACTGATTCCGGATCCTTTCTAAACATGCCTTCACCAGAACATGGTGCATCGACTAATATTTTGTCAAAATATCCTTCAAAGGTTTTTTCCATATCTTTTGGTGAATTATTAGTAACGATAGTATTTGTAATACCCATTCTTTCGATATTAGAGGACAGAACCTTGGCACGCTTATAATTTATTTCATTACTGACTAAAAGTCCCTTAGAGCACATTATATTGGCTAAATAAGTTGTTTTACTACCCGGTGCCGCACAAAGATCCAATACAACATCTGATTTCGTTGGATTCAACAACTCGGAAACATACATTGCACTTGGTTCTTGACTGTATAAGTAACCAGAAATATGGTCAATACTATTGCCATCAATATCTCCATAGTATCCAATTTTCGAATATGGAATTGGACGATCAAGGCTCACTGAAACGTTTCGAAAATCAGGTTTAAGTGGATTAAGTCTGAACGAATTCTCACTGGTTGATTCAATTGCTTCGAAAAGCTTGTCTGCTCGATCACCCAATAATTCAGAATATTTGTCTTTAAAGTCTGTACTTAGTTCGACATTCATAAATTAATTATCACTCCGTTTTTTTACAAAATAAATTTGATAAATTCCAACAGCCAATGCCGTCAGCATTGATAAAATAACATACGTATCAAAAGTTGAATGAGAAATGATTACTATTTTCCATTGACTCCATAAGAATGCGGCTATATAAGGGATCATCGTGAACAATAAGTATCTAATCAACAAACCATTACGATAGTTGTTTTTCAAGTCACCGGTCAACTGAGTTTTCTTAATGTCAAATCTCAGAGGTAATAATATGTATATTTCAACAGCAATTGCGGCGATAAATGTAAATAGTAATGAGACTATATAGAGGTTCCCATTGTTACTTGTTTGGACCGCACTAAAGTCATCACTGGTTGGGTTATATTTATGTGTTGAAGTAACCCGCATTATTTTTTTAATCTTGCCTAAATCTTGTTTAGAAGAAACTGCCCTACCATCAATTACAGGAATGACATCCTTCAAGGTTTTCTTGATTTTTGGCTGAGTTGGTGAAAGTGATACCAGTGTTTGCTCATTTAAAATATCGGCATTATTGAACCCGATGTTTCCAATCACCGAAATATACCTATTGCCAGACTTTATATAAGCTTGACTTTGTGGTTTATAACTTGAAATATCTGATTGTTGCCCTTGTACGGCAAACGGAATTTGAGATTTAAAATCGGTTTGAGAAAAATAACGTCCCGAAATAGTGGGTATCTTCTTTAAAGTATGATTGCTATATATGTAACCAAAACTATTATTGTTTTTATCAAAGAAAATAATTTGATAATGTCCAACATCGGATTCACTGAGCTTTTTGACGACATTTGTGACATTCTTTTTAGAATTTGTCTTTAAAACCGTTGCATCTTCACTCATGCCAAGGCGATTCATCGTATTGTTATATTTAATTGAGTCGTTTTTAGAAATTGCAACGGCTGCCAGAAGAACTATAAAAAAGATAATGATGCTGGAAATAATTTTTTTCATTGAAATCACCTATTAATGTATTAAGAAAATTTTATCATGAACTAAGTCATATGTGGAATAAACATCATTTAGCCGATTAATTCTTTCATCATTGACTTCTTCGGCATTTTCCCAAAATCTTCGACTGTTTGTTGCGCCATATTTTTCACCAATTACAAAGAAGTTTAGATTAGTCTTTCTTATTTTCTGAAGTATCTCATAGTCAATTTCGTTTCGATCAGGGCTCCACGCTAAAACTACGGAATTAACTTCTGGACCATATATATCCAAAGCGGATAAGGCATCCATTTTTTCAACTTTCGACATCATTTGATGCCCAGTTTGACTTTGATTTGACCAACTCAAATTGTCAGTACAAACAGATTCAATGCCATTATCATTGAATCCACGTGTAATGTAGCCATTTCCACCCATAAGTTCAAGGTATGATCCATCAGGAAATTCAAGTGACCATTCCTTCATTAGTGACTGTGTAATTGTTGCCCAATAGCCAAATCTGCTTTGTAAATATGTTCTGAATTCGCTTAACTGTTTATCAAACAGTTGTAATGTATCGACCATTTGTTGAAATTTATCTTGATCAAGAATCATATTGCTCTGAAGATATCTTTCAATATCTTTTGTTGTCAATTCAAATTGAGGAAATCTGTATTTTGGTAACTCTCCTGCCTTGAGTGCTTCAACAACATGCTGCATAAAATTAATTCGAGCATTGAAAACCTTTGGCTGAGGTAAAGTTGAGACTATTTCTCGCAAGTTGTTAATGTAATCCATAATTTATAGTCCTTCTGGTAATTTAATCATTCCCTTATACTACATTTTATTTCAAATAATTGCCAAAAAGTGTAATATTCTAGTTAGTACAAGTTTGAGGTGAAATATGGCAAAAAATAATAAGAAGCAAAAGGCAGAGAAGGAAGAATCCGGGTGGAAGTTCTGGCTGCAAACAATCGCGCTAACGATTGCTCTTTATGCAGTCATTATGTTGGCCTTTAAATTCACGCTTGCTAATGAGCGTGTTTCTGGACCTTCAATGCAACCAACGTTTGAAAACGGCGAAAAGCTATTAGCTGTTAAGCATACTAATATTCAACGTGGTGATGTAATTATTCTAAAGGCTCCAGATGAGCCTGGTGCATTTTACATCAAACGTGTAATCGGTATGCCTGGTGACAAAATTGTTTCAAAGAACAACAAAATGTACATTAACGGAAAGCTGTATAAAGAATCATTTCTTGATGCAGGTTCTAAGCTAAAAGAAGGAGATGGAAATATATTTGCCGGCCGCGCTTACAGCTGGACATATGATTTCACTCTTAGTCGTTTAGCTCAATCACCTGAATATCAACAAATTTACAGCAAGAGCTATTTGAATAAAGTTAAGAAAACAAATGAAGTTCCCTCAGGCACATACTTCGTAATGGGTGATCACAGAACTGTTTCAAAAGACAGTCGATTGATTGGATTCATCAAGAAGAGCAGCATTGTGGGCGAAGTCAAATGGCGTTATTGGCCAATGAACAAGTGGACAATCTTTTAAAAGTTTTGTTCAGAGTTAATTCTTAATGCTATGATGAAGTTATTGGAGGTCATGATTGATGGATAAAACTAATATTTCAGAAGCTATTATTCAATACGAAAAAGACAAGAATATGAATGACACACAGTTTGCATTTGAAAGTCACCTTTCGGTCGAACGAGTTCATAACCTCAAGTCTGGTGAATATGAAGCTTCACCTGATGAAATAAAAACAGTACTTGAATACATTAAATTGCACAGTTAATAACCAATTGTAAGTTATAAAATAAGAATTAGATTTTAAAAAAGGTCCGATTAAGTTCGGTCCTTTTTTTATGTCTTTATGTTCAATAATATTCTATATTGTAATATAATTGCATTATTGAATGTGATATTATTACATATTGAAATATTTTGGAGGGTAAGCTAATGTTTATTGGCTCAAAATTTAAAAGTACAAGAATAAAATTAAATATGAATCAATCTGATTTATCAAAGGGTATTTGCACGCAGGCGGTAATAAGTAAACTGGAAAATCAGAATACCCCACCATCAATCGATATCCTTATACAACTTTGTCAGAGATTACAATTAACTCTAAACGATGTTTATTCAGAATTTTCAAAGTTACCTTCTAAAAACCTTATTTCTGACAAAATTGATGAAATGGATCAAAAAATTCAGTCAAAAGATTTTTCCTCGATTACTGAAATCATTAGTTCGATTGATCAAGATAATCTCAGCGGTGAACAAATTGCTCACCTACACTTTCAGTTGGGCAAAGTAGCGGCATTGAATCACAATTTCGATGAAGCGATTTTCCAGTATAATTACTCACTTCAAGTAATTAATAACCGAACCATTGTTTTTTGGAAGTTCTTATCATATATTGGACTTGCTAATATTTATGAATCTAAACAAGCTCATGATAAAGTCGCATATTATTATCAACTGGCGTATAAATACATCAATGAAATTGATTCAAAGCAAGATATTCTATACTTTTATTTTCTTGAGGCGATAAACTCTTTGGCGCAGTTCTACTTTAATGAGAAGAATTTTGATAAATGTTCAGCTCTGATTCAAATTGGTTTGAAACCACATAACGGCTATTTATCCGCTAAATTTACTGATAATCTCTACTATTTATCCGCTAGCACAGCCTTACAAAATCCAGAGGCAGATAAAACAACACTTAGTCACGATTTGACTATGGCAATTGCTTTTGCGGACTATAATAAGAATCAATTTTTGCTAGATAAAATTAATCAGCTAATGCAGCAATACAATATCCGTGAATTAAAAATCAAACCATAAAAAAATACCCTACAAATTGTAGGGTATTTTTGTTATATGATTATTCGTCACTCTTAAGAACTCCACCAACAGCATAGTGTTCCTTCGCCATTTCATTCAAAACGACATGAACATGTTCTGCAGGTGCACCTGTATTTTTAACAATAGCGTCTGTAACGTCTTTAACCATACCTTTTAGTTGTTCTGGACTGCGTCCAGCGATTAAATCAATATGTACTAATGGCATACTAATCACTCCTTGTTATTTTTTACGATCGTTATTTAATTTAACAATCTCTAGTATAACATCAGTTGCCAATTCCATGGACTCTTCTGCTACATATTCGTAACGTCCGTGCATATTTTCTCCACCAGCAAATAAATTAGGAGTTGGAAGACCCATAAATGAAATTTTTGATCCATCTGTACCGCCACGAACCGGAGCCTCATCAGGTTTAATGTTGAGATTTGCCATTGCTTTTTCGGCAATTTTAACAACATCCATGTGGTCTTTCATGATATCAATCATATTGTAATATTGATCATTCATATCAATGGTAACAGTCCCATCGCCATATTTACTATTCAATTTAGAAACGATGTTATTGATTTTAGTCTTTCTATCTTCCAATCCTTGACGTTCAAAATCACGGATAATATACGACATTTCAGCTTCATCAACAGTTCCGCTCAATGATAATAGATGGAAGAACCCATCTCTGCCGTCTGTTTTTTCAGGTACCTCGTCTTCAGGTAAATCATTTTGAAAATCATTTGCCACACGCAATGCGTTAATCATAATATCCTTTGCTGAACCTGGATGGACATCTTTACCTGTAATGTGAACTTTTAATCCAGCAGCACAAAATGTTTCATATTCCAATTGGCCAACAGGGCCACCGTCGACAGTATAGGCAAAATCTGCGCCAAAATCTTGAACGTCAAATTTATCTGCTCCAGTACCAATTTCTTCATCAGGACCTAAGCCGATAACAATTTTTCCGTGTTTTACTTCCGGATGGTTAATCAAGTATTCCATAGACGTAATAACTTCACTCACACCGGATTTATCATCTGAACCAAGTAAAGTATCACCACTCGTTGTAATCAACGTCTGGTCGGCATAATTTAACAATGATGGAAATACCTTTGGATCCAAAGTAAATTCCCCAGCTTCATCAAGCTTAATTACACTTTTACCATCATAATTTTCAACAATTTTTGGTTTGATATTTTCTGAATTAAAATCTGCAGTATCAACGTGTGAGATTAATCCTAAAACTGGGACATCGTAATCCAAGTTTGATGGTAATTCAGCAAGTAAATACGAGTTTACAGGATGAATTCGAACATTCTGCATACCGATTTCTTTTAACTCAGTTTCAAGCTTTTTTAGAAACACTAATTCACGATTGGTTGAAGGAACTGTAGTTGAATTTTCGTCTGACCTTGTATTTTGTTTTACATATCCCAAAAAACGTGGAATCAATTTTTCATATTTTACTGTCATTCTCAGATTCTCCCCTATAGAAAGTTGTATGGTTCCGTGTTAACTTTTGATTTGATAATATCAATATCCCAATGATAGTCATTGGCCCAATCTTGAACTTTGTGAGCCATTTTTTCGATGAATATAGCTTCTATATGGTGACCAGGATCGACGACATTCAATCCATTTGACATCATATCGTGAGCTGTGTGGTAGTATACGTCTCCCGTAATAAATGTATCGGCACCAGATTTTAACACCTCTGGATAGAATTTACCTGCATCTCCACCAATAATAGCAACCCGTCTAACTTTTTGACCCAACTCAGATTTAACATAACGCAAATTTGGTAAATCATATGCATCACGAACTCTTTTAGCAAATTCAACTAAATCCATTTCTTCAGCCAACTCGCCCACTCTACCAATTGAATAATCATCGTCTGGATCAATGTAACCTGATGATTTTATTTCAACATGCTCACGTAATTTCTCCATCAGCCAGTCATTCATACCACCATGAGCTTTATCTAAATTGGTGTGTGAAGCATTCACTGAAATATTGTGCGTCATTAAGTCGGCATACATTTTATTCTGTGGAGATGACAAATCCAAATTTCTTGGTGCATGAAACATAATTGGATGGTGAGCCAAAATCAAATCAACATTATTATCGATGGCCTCTTGAACCACCTTAGGACGCACATCCAATGTGGTCATTACTTTCTTAACAGATTGCTGACGGTCACCGATTTGAAATCCAGTGGGGTCACCATCCATTTTGATACTTAATGGAGCAAACTCTTCAATCTTATTTAAAATATCTTGAACTTTAACCATTACAAAATCTCCTCAATGTACTTAATATTATCGTTCATTTGAGCAATTTTTGTTTCATCGATTTTTTTAGCATTTCCCATGTTTCTAACGGCTTTTTGATAGCTGGATAATTTATGAGTCCATTTGGCGACAAAAGTAGGGGTCCTTTTTTTAATCAAAACTGGACCCATTAAAAACTCAGCAGCAGTTAGCTTCTGAGTCTTATTTGTACGTTTAGCTTTAATGATCTCGTAAACATGATTATCTTCTTGGATGATGTCTTCATCAATGATTTCAAAATTATTATCAGTTACCCATTGTCTTACCAATGGCTCTCCAATATTTGGTTGCAATATCAACGTTTTAACATTTGAAAGTTGTTCATCAGTTGCACGCTCAAGAATATCACTAATCAAGATTCCGCCCATTCCCGCAATGACAACTGTATCAATTTGATCTGCATCCTTAATAACGGCTAAGCCATCGCCTAGTCGAACATCAATTTTATTATCTAATCCAAATTTTTTTACATCTTCCAGAGATCTATTTCGAGGTCCGGGAGCAACTTCGCCAGCAATTGCGTAATCTATTATATGGTCGTCAATAAGTTCGACTGGTAGGTACGCATGATCAGAACCAATATCTGCTAATCGAACGTTTCCATCAACCATTTTTGAAACAGCGTTTAAACGCTTTGATAAAAGTGTCAATCTATTCAGTCACCTGTTCTACAGTTTCACGATCCTTGTCAGTCATGTATTCACGTGTCATAGGAAGGCTGCTACCACTTGGTCCATTTGTAAGTAGATATTGTATTACATCAATGTTTCCACTTTCAAATGAAGCTGCACAAGCTTGTAGGTACAAGTCCCACATACGTACAAATTTTTCATCAAACATGTCTTCAACTTGGTCTTCAACTTTAACAAAGTTTCTGTGCCAAATTTCGACAGTTTTCTGATAATGTCTTCTGAGCGGTTCAATATCGTCAATTTGTAATTTTGCATCCATAATGTGACCAATATTTTCCTTAAGATCAGGAATGTAGCCACCTGGGAAAATATACTTAACAAGCCAAGCATCAACACCTGCACCTTCATGTTGACCAGTAATACCGTGTATTAATGCAGTTCCTTGTGGCTTGAGCATCTTTTTAACTGTGTTGAAATAACCTTCAAGGTGAGTCTCTCCAACGTGTTCGAACATTCCGACAGAAACAACGTGATCAAATTTTTCATTGATTTCGCGGTAATCTTCTAAGATAACCTCCATTTGATCAGTTAAATTCTCTTCTTGAATCTTGTTGTTTACGTAGTCATATTGTTCTTGACTAAGAGTAACACCTTTGGCTTTCAAACCATATTCTTTAGCTGCGGTGAACATCATGGTACCCCATCCACAACCAATATCAATAATTGTTTCGCCAGGTTTTGTATTTAGTTTATTTAAAATATGATGAACTTTATTTAATTGAGCTGTCTCCAAATCATCTTCTGGTGTTCTAAAGTAAGCACAAGAATAAGTCATCGTATCATCCAACCATAATTTATAAAAATTATTTCCGATATCGTAGTGATTTTGAATTTCTTCTTTATTCTTATCCTCTGAATGACTAAACTTAGGAACAATCTTTTTAAGTTTCGGATTTGACATAAAACTTTCAGATTGTGTGTACGCTGAGGTAATGAGCTTTTGAATGGAACCATCAATTTCGATGTCCTTGTTCATATAAGCTTCTCCCAATGTCAAAGTTGCATGCTTACGTACTTCTGATATTGGAACCTCTTTGTTAAATGTGATTGTTATGTCAGATTTTCCCTCTGGGCCGTATGTTTTTTCCTTGCCATCCCAGAAAACTACTTTGATGGGAATAGTAAATGAATGCTTGAATATTTGATCGTAAATTGTTTTGTCTAACATAAAATCCTCCAAAAATTGAATATAATTAATTGTAAATCAAATCTTGAAAAAACAAAACTTTTATCAGTTTTTTCAATAAAAAAGGCAAAACTTTGAAAAAAAAAGCAAAAAAAATCACAACATCCTCGATTTGGACATTGCGAAATTTTAGTCTAATTATCAGAGTTTAAATCTATATATTACTCAAGAAAATCTTTAAGTTGCTTTGATCTTGAAGGGTGACGCAGTTTACGTAGTGCTTTAGCTTCGATTTGACGAATTCTTTCACGAGTAACACCGAAGACCTTACCTACCTCTTCTAGTGTTCTCGTTCTTCCGTCATCGAGACCGAAACGTAAACGTAGAACGTTTTCTTCACGATCTGTCAATGTATCAAGAACATTCTCTAATTGTTCCTTCAATAACTCATAAGATGCATGGTCCTCAGGACTAGTAGCATCAGAATCCTCGATGAAGTCACCAAGATGAGAATCGTCCTCTTCACCAATAGGTGTTTCTAGTGAAACTGGTTCTTGAGCAATCTTTAGGATATCACGAACTTTTGTAGTTGGCATATCCATTTCAGCACCAATTTCTTCTGGCAATGGCTCACGACCAAGGTCTTGAAGTAATTGGCGTTGAATTCTGATTAACTTGTTGATAGTTTCAACCATATGTACAGGGATACGAATTGTTCTTGCTTGGTCAGCAATGGCACGCGTAATAGCCTGTCTAATCCACCAGGTTGCATATGTAGAAAACTTGAAACCAAGTCGATAGTCGAATTTTTCAACGGCTTTCATTAGGCCCATATTACCTTCTTGAATCAAATCCAAGAATTGCATTCCACGTCCGACATATCTTTTGGCAATTGAAACAACCAAACGTAAATTGGCTTCAGCCAATCGTTGCTTAGCTTCTTCATCACCTTGTTCAATCTTCAAAGCCAAATCGACTTCTTGTTGAGCATTAAGAAGAGGAACACGACCAATTTCCTTAAGATACATACGAACTGGATCATTAACCTTAATGTCAGTTGGTGCGGCGGTATCTTTAGAACTAGGAGCTTTTTCTCTCTTCTTTTCACTTAATAAAGCCATTTTACTTGGATTACCATCATCATCAGTAACAGCAATACCCTTGTCTTGCAATTGTTCTAGAGTGTCATCAAGAGTTTTATCTTTTAAAGAGAAAGGTTTGATGAGTTGCTCTGTAAGTTCAGCTTCTGTTACTGAACCCTTTTTCTTCTTATCTTTAATAAGAGCCTTAATTGCTGACTCTAATTCTTTACTTGATTTAACAACTTTTTTTGTTCTTGTCTTTGATACTGTTGTTTTCTTTGCTGCCATAAATATATTCCTCCAGTATGCTTTAATTGCTTGTTAACAATCTTCTGACATTGATCAACTCTTGAGTAAGTTCTAACTGTAATTTATTATCCCCTACCATTGCTGCCTTTTTCAATTGCCGATTGATATCGGTCATCTTGAACTCCAAATCGGAATTTTGAATATTTGATATGTAATCTTGAATCTCATCATCATTATATTCAGAAGGCATTTGCATCATCTCAACGTCTGCCAAGACATTTTTACAATCATCATCCAATACATTCATAAAATCTGAAACATTGACATCGTCATCATATCCTTCTTTTTCAGTATAAGAAATTAAACTGTTAAAAATCTTTTGATAACTTTGATGAACAAATTTGAAATCATTTCCCTTCAACCGGACTCGAATTTCGGGGAAACTGATTGCCCAAAAAATAAGATTACGTTCAGATTTTTCAATCCGATCAAATTTTTCAGGAACAGCTGCGGTAACCTCTTCGAGTTTAGCTTTCTGGACATTCTTGTAATTATTGGCAGGTTTCTCAATAGCATTTTTCCGCCGCAAATTATCCAGTTCTTTGTTAATTGATTCTTTGGATACTTGCAGTTCTTCAGCCACTCTACCAACATACATATCAATCTCAACAGGAGATTTGAGTTTTACTATTTCCTGCAAAGACTGTTTTAAAAATTCCAACTGATCGTGCTCATTATTTAAATTATATCTCCTGCGGAAATAACTTAGAATGAATGAAATTGGTGTTTGAACCGAATTCTCAGTCAGTTGTTTAAACTTATCCGCTCCAGAACTACGGATAAATTCATCAGGATCTTGTTTGTTAGGAATACTAATGACGCCATAAGTGAATCGCTCGTCATTAAGTTGAGTCAATGCACGGTAAGTAGCTTCAACTCCGGGATCATCTCCATCATAACAAACATTAATCTGATTGGTTGATCGATTTAGAACATATAATTGTTGATCAGTGAGACTCGTTCCCATTGATGCTACACCGTTAGTAACACCTGCTGCATAGGCACTCATCACATCCATAAATCCTTCAAAAAGAATTACGTTCTTTTGTTCTCGAATACCACGCTTAGCAAGGTTCAAGTTGAACAAAGTTTTACCTTTGTTAAAAATTGTTGTTTCTGGACTATTTAAGTATTTTGCAACACCTTGTTCTTTATTAAGAATTCGTCCAGAAAACGCAATAATTTTGCCGTTCTCATCCTTAATTGGAATCATGATACGATCACGAAAACGGTCGAACAAATCACCATCCTCGTTTTCGGCGAATAATCCCGATTTTCGTAAAATATCTTCAGAAATATTTTTATTTTTGAAAAACTCCAACAATAAATTCGAATTATTTGGTGCATAGCCAATATCAAATGTATCAATGAGATTGGTTGTAATATTTCTATCTGAAAGATACTTCAAAGGTACTGTGCCACCGTCAGTTTTTGTCAAAATATGGCTATAAAGCTTGGATGCATCTGCTTGCATTTGAAGTAAAACTCGGCTATCAGAACTTTGATATTGCTGGTTTCCAGCAGACTCAAATTGTTCTGGCACAGGAATGTTGCTCATTTGGGCAACTTCAACCACAGCTTCAGGGAATGATTTATCTTGAATTTCCATGATAAATTTAAAAACATTTCCCCCACGACCACAACTGAAGCAATGGAATATTTGTTTATTTTCTTGAACAGAAAACGAAGGTGTCCTTTCTTCATGAAAAGGACACAATCCAAACAGGTTCTTACCCTTTTTATTTAATTGTACATATCTACTTACAACATCAACGATGTTGGTTTTTGAGGTAACTTCATCAATAAATTCTTGTGGAATTCTCGTTGCCATGGCCGTCACCCCCTCAAAGAATAATGATAAAAAACAGTGAACTATAGTGTATCACGATTCACTGTTCTTTACAAGTATTTTTTTATTTAACTACTATTTTAGACAAATCTCCTAATTTTGCAATTAAATGGTTTGTAATTACTAATTGAGTTAGACGATTCTTTTTAATATCCTCATTTTTATCCATAATCATATTTTCTTCGAAATAAGAATTAATTACTTCTTTCAATGAAGCAAGTTGATCATACAAATTAGTTGCATCTTTTGATTGAGAATTATAGATTGCTTGAACTTGTTTGTCCAATTCTTTCTCTGATGGATTTTCAAATAACGAATCGGCCATCTTCAAATCAGCACTATACTTGAAATCTGCTTTGGCCGCCAAGTTAACAACACGTCCAAGTGCTTCCATGATAGATTTAAAATCTACGTCGGCGACATGCTTTTGTAATACTTTAGCTGTATTTATCATAGAAATTGGGTCGATATTTGATCCTGAAGTGACGGCATCAACAATATCGTTTCTAACTGAAGTTGTATTCAACAATTGCTTGACACGATCAATTAAGAAGTCATTTAAATCATTAGCATTAGCCTGTAAATCAAGTTTTGCTGGAACGTTTAAGTTTTCAACAACGAATTTTTGTAAATCATTTAAATTCATTGACCAGTTATTTGCATCAAGAATTCTAATAATTCCGTAAGCTTGACGTCTCAACGCATATGGATCATTTGAGCCACTTGGAATTAAACCGACTGCATAAAATGTTACAAGAGAATCAATTTTATCAGCGATTGCTAAGGTTGCACCAACAGAAGTTGCTGGAAGTTCTCCGTCAGAAGAAATTGGCATGTAGTGTTCACGAATAGCTTTTGCAACACCATCACTCTCACCCATTATGCTGGCATATTTTTCTCCCATCACACCTTGTAATTCCGGAAATTCGTCAACCATATTAGTAACAAGATCAAATTTGTAAATATCGCTTGCACGGAGTAGATCCGTTTTCTCAGATTCACTTAATCCAAACAATCCCGCTAGATGTTCAGAAATTTGATGTACACGTTGCATTTTTTCATACATTGTTCCAATTTTAACGTGGAAATTAACAGTTTTAAGTTTAGCAACATAATCAGAAATTGATTTCTTTTGATCTTCCTTAAAGAAGAAATCGGCATCTTCAAGTCTAGCAACTAGAACCTTCTCATTACCTTGGATAACATTTTCAATGTGTTCCGAATTACCATTTCTAACACCAATAAAGTCTGGTTCAAGTTTTCCATCATGACTACGTGCATAGAAATATCTTTGATTATCCTTCATCGAAGTAATCAATACTTCTTCAGGAATTTCCAAATATTTACTATCAAATGTACCGTGGAATGTTGTTGGAAATTCAACTAGGTTATTTACTTCTTCAAGTAAATCCTCGTCTATATCTACTACCCAATCATTGTCATCAGCAATTGTTTGAATTTGATCTCTAATTAAATCCTTACGTTCCTTTGCATCAACAATAACAAATTGACTTCTAAGTTTTTCAACATAATCTCTTACGCTGTCAATCTCAACGTCCTCACCTAAAAAGCGATGGCCACGAGTCATGCGTCCAGATTCGACATCAAGAATTTTAAGTGAAATTTCTTCATCGTCCAATAGTGAAACTAGCCAGTGAATTGGACGGATATATTCGAAGTCATAGTTTCCCCAACGCATACGTGTTGGAAATGTTAAAGATTTAATTACTTCAGTCATTCCTTTAAGTACTTCAGAAACATCTTTTCCTGATTCATGTTTTTGAATGTAGGCGTATTCAACACCCTTTAATTCTTCAAAAAAGATGTCATCAGGAGTCATTCCCTGTCCTCTTGCAAATCCTTGAGCGGCTTTACTCCAATTACCCTCATCATCTTGAGCAATTTTCTTTGATGGACCTTTAGCTTTAACATCGATGTCATCTTGCTTTTCGGCAATGTCTTTGATGATAATGGCTAGTCTTCTAGGAGTTGAATATTTATCAATTTCAGAGAAAGAAATACGGTTATCTTTTAAAAACTTTGCAGTTTTTTGAGCTAGTTGATTGATACTTGGAGTAACGACATGTGCTGGCATTTCTTCAAGCCCAATTTCCAATAGATAATTTTTAGTCATTTGCTTTCTCCTTTGCTAAATCGCTGTTTGCTAATAATGGGAAACCTAACTTCTTACGTTCCTCAACAAATGCTTTGGCAACTTTATGTGCCATTTTTCTAATCCTTGACAAGAACGCTGCACGTTCAGTAACTGAAACAGCACCACGAGCGTCCAATAAGTTAAATGTGTGTGAACATTTCAAGATGTAATCATATGCCGGGTGAACCAAACCTAAGTCCATCAAACGATTAGCTTCTTTTTCATACTCATCAAAGAACTTGAAAAGCATGTCTTGATTACTTTCTTCGAAAGAATATTTTGAGTGTTCATATTCTGGTTCTTTAAAAATATCTCCGTATAAAACACCATCGCCCCATTCAAGATCATAAACAGAATTAACATCTTGAATATATGATGCCAATCTTTCGACACCATAAGTGATTTCACTTGTAACAGGATGGCATTGAAGTCCACCAACTTGTTGGAAGTATGTAAATTGACTAACTTCCATTCCATCAAGCCAAACTTCCCAACCAACACCGGCACAACCCATTGAAGGGTTTTCCCAATTGTCTTCAACGAATCGAATATCGTGTTCCAATGGTTCAATTCCTAGTGCACGTAATGAGTCAAGATAATATTCTTGAATGTTCTCTGGAGCTGGTTTCATTACAACTTGGAATTGGTGGTGTTGATATAAACGGTTAGGATTTTCACCATAACGTCCATCTGCAGGTCTTCTTGAAGGTTCAACATACGCTGCATTCCAGGGCTCAGGTCCTATGGCACGTAAAAAGGTATATGGACTCATTGTACCGGCACCCTTTTCAGTATCATATGCTTGCATTAACATGCAGCCTTTTTCACCCCAAAAATGTTGAAGCGTCAAAATCATATTTTGAATATTTAACTTCTTTGTCATAATTTCCCCCTTCAGATGTATACAACACAAAAATCGTCCCTTGCAGCGTACACTTGTGCATACTGCAAGGGACGATTTCTCGCGGTTCCACCCTTATTCAGAATTAAAATCAATTCTGCTCTTTAATATTTATATTAAAATTACGCCATAACTCATTGTGGCTTTCACCAGATCCACATCGCTTTTTTCATAACATTAATGATAATCACTTTCAGACTACTTGTCAATTGCTATAGATGCCAACTTTTCATCTTATCGATAAATGTTTTACTCTTCGGATAAAATCCTACCGTGCCCATATAGATTGAATCAATTGCCTTTTGAATCAAGTCCTTGTTGGAATTTTTTATCTCAACGCTACGAACTTGATCAATCTGAATATCACTGAATAACTGAAGAAAATACAAAATTCTCGGTGGTAGATGTAGTCTGTGAGGATCAGACGAATAATGTTTGGAACAAATAATTCCACCCAAAACTACGGAAAAATCAAAACTGCCCTCAGTTTCACCACCAACCACACATTGATGCATATTGGGAGCCACTCCATACACTTGTAATAAGTGCATTTGAATAATATTTACCAATATTTGTGCGTCGGCACCATTGTCAATGTACATCAGCGCCTTAAATACCGTCTTATACCAATCTTCCGGAAGCTTTTCATCCATGAAGGCGTTCTGAACGATATCAAATAAAAAAGTTGTATATGCATTCAATTCGATATCTTGAATAATCTGATCAAATTGTTTGATGTTCGTTGCTGAGTTCAGATAGGACAATCCTTCACTCTTAACTAATCCAGAATAATCACCATAGGAAAATGGAATTACTGCTCCAGAAATTTTGGATTTACCTGTCTGAGTTCCACGAACTAAAAAAGTTCGATATCCGTACTCTTTAGTCAATATTGTTACGAGTGCATCACGTTCACGATAGCGAGTTCTTTTAACGACAATACCGAAAAAGTTTGTCGTGTTACGATTCATTATCTAAGGTCCTTAACTGAATAGCCGGCCTTGGATAAGAATAATGGATCATCTCGCCAATTTTTCTTAACCTTAACCCAAAGCTTTAAGTTGATCTTCTCGCCAAGCAAATGTTCAATCTTAATTCTTGAACCGATACCAATGTTTTTTAACATGCTACCGCCTTTACCAATAACAATTGCCTTTTGACTATCGCGTTCAACATAAATTGTAGCTTCAACTTGCAATTTACCTGCTTCTGTCCTTTGATTCATTGATTCAACAATTACTGCAACTGAATGTGGAATTTCATCACGAGTATCATCAAGAATCTTTTCTCTGATAAGTTCACCCACGATGAAATACTCTGGGTGATCAGTAATTTGATCCTCATCATAATACTTGGGACCAATTGGTAAATGTTTAGTGAGTGAATCAATCAGATCTTCAACATTATTACCATTCGTAGCCGAAATCGGAATAACCTCAGCAAAGTCTAACAGGTCCTTGTATTCATCGATTTGTGGTGCAATATCATCGGGGTTGACCAAGTCAATTTTATTTAAAATCAAAAAAACAGGAGCTTTTACATTTGAGATTTCATCCATAATGAATTTGTCACCAGGTCCAGCTGATTGGCCTGCTTCTGTCATAAATAAAACAGCGTCGACTTCTTTTAATGCTGAAAGTGCAGCTTTATCCATGTATTGGTCCAAATCATTGTGAGGCTTGTGGATTCCAGGTGTATCAAGAAATACGATTTGACGTTCATCGTCCGTATAGATACCTTGAATTTTGTTTCTAGTTGTTTGCGCCTTTGGTGAGGTAATTGCAACTTGTTCTTTAATGATTCGATTCATAAATGTTGACTTACCAACATTGGGACGACCAACTATTGCAACGAATCCTGAGCGAAATTTATTATCCATAATTATTCCATGTCCTTATCACTGAATGCTAGAGGTAGTATTTCCGTAAATCTATATTCTTTATTCAAATTATCTTTGTTAGTTAAATATACAATATCATCTGGTCCCATGAACTCACTCATAACCTGTCTACAAGCGCCACATGGTTTCGACATTTCTTTGGTGCCATTCACAATCAAAATCGCTTTGAAATGTGTATGACCTTCAGAAACAGCCTTGAAGATAGCTGTCCTTTCGGCACAATTTGTAAGACCATATGATGCATTTTCAATATTAACTCCGGTATAAACAGTGTCATCTTCAGTGACTAATGCTGCACCAACTGAATAGTTTGAATATGGCGCATAAGCATTTTTCATGGCAGATATTGCTTTTGAAAAAAGTGTCTGTTCATCAATTGTCAATTTGATTACCTCTTATTTTTTTAAGCCGTAGGCGCTTAGTATCTTTTCTTGCAAGCCAATCATGACTTTCTCGTCTTCTGGCTTGATATGATCATAACCATTCAAGTGCAAAATTCCGTGAACAATTGTATATCCTAATTCGCGATCGAATGAATGCTCATATTCATCTGCATGCTCTTTAACAATCTCGACACTTATGAATAAATCACCCAGGTCGACAGGTAAATCAGGGATTTGTTGTTCAATGTAATCTAGTGAATCTTCACCATCATTAATAGCAAAACTAATAACATCTGTCGCACGGTCAGTATCACGATATTTCTTATTGATTTCATGAATCTTATCTTTAGTCACAAAATGGATTGATAATTGAGTGTTCTCATCTAATTCCAAGTCATTTGCTGCAAAGTCTACTAAATCTTCAACCCATTTTTGTCTTGTTTCATCAATTAAATTATCATCATTATAAATTTCTAAGTCCATTTACTAACTCCGTTTTTATTTTTCTTTGTCGTCTGCCCCATCATCGTACGCATCAATGATTTCAGCAACAACTGGGTGACGAACAACATCAGCAGATGTGAAATTAACGAATTCAATGTGTGGAAGATTTTGTAAAATTTTTTCAGCTTGAACCAAACCACTTCGTCCATGTCCTGGCAAATCGATTTGGGTAGCGTCACCATTTACAATCATTTTTGAATCAAAACCTAGACGAGTCAAAAACATTTTCATTTGTTCACGAGTAGTATTTTGTGCTTCATCCAAAATAACGAATGACTCATCTAGTGTACGTCCCCTCATATATGCAAGTGGAGCAACCTCAATCACTCCACGTTCCAAGAGACGATTAGTGTGGTCAGCACCCATAATTGCATACAAGGCATCGTAGATAGGTCTAAGGTATGGATCAACTTTTTCCTTTAAATCACCTGGAAGGAAGCCTAAACTCTCTCCAGCCTCAACTGCTGGTCTTGTAAGGACAATTCTCTGAACCGTACCTTGTTTAAGAGCTGCAACTGCCATTACGACTGCCACATAAGTCTTACCGGTACCAGCTGGTCCAATACCAAAGGTAATATCGTTATGTCGAATTGCATTAACGTATTGTCGTTGACCGAAATTTCTAACTCTAACCGGCTTGCCACTGAAATCTTTTAACAATTCTTCCTTATAAAGATCGTCAAAATAATCAAGTGTTCCTCGTTCGGCCATTTTCAATCCGCTGACAATATCTGCTGAACCAAAAGTGATCCCAGATGTGGAAAGCTTAATCAATTTGTTAATTAAAGCAATTGCTTTATCAACATCACTGGACTCTCCAACAATGTCAATTTGTTCTCCAAAGGCATGAACTTCAACGTTCAAACCTTCTTCAATCAGATTGAGATTGCTGTCGTTGACTCCAAAAATATTGACCGCATCTTGCGGATTGTTAATTTGAATACTCTTTTTTGTCTGTTCCTTATTATCAGCCAATAAATCACACCCCTGTCGTTACTGAAATGATACCATACGCATAGGAAAATCTAATGGAAAAGGTTTAATAATTGCACAGAAATATCAATTATTTTAAAAAATGAGAGCGTAAAAAAACCATATCCGTTAGGATATGGTTAAATTATTAACGACGCTTCTTATTACGCTTACGAGCAGCCTCTGATTTTAGCTTTCTTTTAACACTAGGTTTTTCGTAGAACTCACGTTTTCTGTATTCTTGAAGTGTTCCACTTTTTGAGACAGAACGTTTAAAGCGACGAAGAGCATCATCGAGCGACTCATTTTCATGAACGATAGTTTTTGCCATATGATATCCCTCCTTCCGATATTGAACGTAACTGCCTATTTCTTTCACAGTTCATATGTTATTATAACAAAAAGAGCTTAATGTTCAAACTATTTTTTAATTTTTTTAGGAGGAGTTTTTATGACACAAAAACAAGATGTCTTTGTCTTATCTGATGCAGCTGGTGAAACGGCTCAACGTGTTGCTAGAGCAGCCTTTTCACAATTTCCAATGTTAGATATTGAATATTCAAAGTTCCCATTTGTTAAAAATGATTCTCAACTTGAAAATATTTTGAAGCTAGCAAAAGAGAAAGATGCTGTAATTATTCATACTTTAGTCTCCAAAGAAACAATCAATGCCGTTGAAGATTTTTGTCAAAATAATGATGTTACTTATTATGACATTCTTAATCCCATTATTGGAACTTTTTCTCAAATGAAAGGTGTTAACCCACTCAGAAAGAAAGGATTAACGCATAACCTTGATTCTGAATATTTTGACATGATTTCAGCAATGGAATTTACTCTAACTAACGATGATGGCAAGAACCCTAAAGGTTTCCTTGATGCCGACTTAGTATTACTAGGAATTTCTAGAACCTCAAAAACGCCATTATCACTATACTTAGCAAATAAAAACATCAAAGTTGCAAACTTGCCACTTGTACCTACAGCAAGTATTCCTGATGAACTTTGGAAAGTTGACCCCAAAAAGATTGTTGGCCTCACCAACGACATGAATGTTCTACTTAAAATTCGTCGTCAAAGAATGATTGCCTATGGTTTGGACCCAGATACAGCTTATTCAGCTGAGGGCGAAATTCAAAAAGAATTAGACTATTCAAATAACATATATAACAAACTTGGATGTTTGGTGATTAATACTGCTGATCGATCAATTGAAGAAACAGCTGCACTTATTATGGAACAACTTAACATTAACGGATATCAAAAAAGCTAGCCTTCGGCTAGCTTTTATTTTTGCATTAATTTATTTTTCATATCAGGATCGAAGGTTTCTGTACGTAACATTTGTATTTCTTCTTTAAATGCCGGTACGCCCTTCTTATCATTTTCATCTTTCTTGACATAAGGAGTTTCCATAATCTTAGGAACATTTTCAAGTTGCGAGTGATGGGCAACATAGTTTAATGCATCGAAGCCAATCGTTCCAAATCCGATATCATCGTGACGATCTTTGTGAGATCCCTGTTCGTTTTTAGAATCATTCAGATGAATGACAGATATTTTATCAATTCCTAAAATATGGTCAAATTCATTCAGAACGCCGTCAAAGTCATTTTTAATATCATAACCGGCATCACTCATATGACAAGTGTCCATTGTAACGGATAACTTGTCATTTTTTTGACAATGATCAAAGATTTGAGCAATTTGTTCAAATGTAATACCTACTTCAGTACCCTTACCTGCCATTGTTTCGATGGCAATAGAAACTTTTTGTTCAGGAGTAATAATTTCATCCAATGCTTCTGCAATCTGTTTTAATGCAACATCTGGACCTTGTCCTAAATGTGCACCGGGATGGAAGCTGATGGCTTCAATGCCCAAAGCATCACTGCGCTTCATTTCTCCTTGCATAAACTCAATAGCAAAAGGTAAATTTTGAGGTTTGACAGTATTTCCAAGATTAATAATGTATGGAGCATGGCCAATAATATGATCAATGCCATATTCTTTTAATAATTTTTTACCTTCATCGATTCGCATCTCAGATACGTCTTTTCGACGTGTATTTTGAGGAGCACCAGTAAAAATCATCATAGCATTTGCATCATAACTATGTGCTTCCTCTGCGGAACCGACCAACATTTTTGGTGCTTTCATTGCGACATGTGATCCAATAATCATCAGTTAACCTCCAAATATTAGTAAATATGTTTTTGGTAGAATCTTCCCAGAACCTTAACGGTATCAGTTACACTGACAAACGCGTGAGGATCGGAGTCATACATTGCATTTTCAAGTTCGTGTTGTTCTGCACGAGATATTACTGTGAACAAAATAGTTTTTTGCTGATGCTTGTAGGCACCTTCTGCATCATGAACAATTGTAATACCACGACGCATTTCATTTTGAATTTCAGTGATGACACTTTTAGGTTTTGAAGTAACAATCATGACTTGTAATTTTTGATCCTTGTTATAAATCATGTCGATTACTTGACCATTTATAAAAATACTGACGGCAGAATACAGAGCGTGCACCCAGCCAAATAGGAATCCAGCACAGGCAATAATAAATAAATTAAATATGATATTTATTGTACCAACACTTTTACCAGTTTTCTTCCTCAGAATGATACCAACAATATCGATACCACCTGTTGAGATTCCATTTCTTAAAGCCATACCAGTACCAAATCCATTAACTACAGCACCAAATATTGCGCAAACTAATGGATCAGCTGTTACTTTTAGTGGTGGAATCCAATGCATCATAAATGATGATAGAATGACCGCCACAAACGTAAACATGGTAAATTTATGTTCAATTTTTAACCAAGATAATACAAAAAGTGGTGCATTCAAGACAACCAGCATAATAGCCGTTGAAACATGAAATGGTAACCACCGTTGACTAATTGTAGAAATCAGCTGGGCAGCACCAGTGATACCAGAACCATAGATTCCACCTGGTGTCCAAAACATGTTAACGGCTATTGATACAGTAATAGAATATAAAAACGCCACTGACAATTTTGATAAGCTTTGATGTCTTTCAATCAACTTATCGAGTTCATCCATATCTAAAAAGTCTCCTAAGAAAAATTTTTACTAAGTAATCATAGCACAAAAAAGGAGGGTTGTGACATAACCCTCTTGATTGTTTAATATGCGACACATAGGCGTTTTGTGTGGATATTACTTCTGATGTTTTTCCATATATGCAGCACGTCCACCACGTTCTTCCATTTCAAATCTTTCTGGATTTTTCTTATAAAAATCTTGATGATAATCTTCAGCAACATAAAATTCTTTTGCTGGCTGAATTTGAGTAACGATTGGATCATCAAATCTGTTTGACTCAACCAAATCCTGTCTAGACTGTTCTGCAATAGCCTTTTGTTCGTCTCCAGAATAATAAATAACGGGACGATAACTATCACCACGATCTTGGAATTGACCTGTAGCATCAGTTGGGTCTGCAACGGTCCAATAGATTTCAACTAATTCTTTATATGAAATCACATCGGCATCAAAAGTGATTTTAACAGCCTCAGTATGTCCTGTTGTTTCAGAACAAACTTGTTCATAGGTTGGATTAGGAACATGTCCACCAGTATAACCAGAAATTACGGAAATAATTCCAGGGTGTTGGTCAAAAGGATGAACCATGCACCAGAAACATCCCCCAGCAAATATAGCAGTTTCCTCTTTCATTACTTGTCGCCTTCTTCTACATACTTTTTATAATCAGAATAACCCTTTTCATCCATTTCTTCGTATGGGATAAATTTTAAAGCGGCTGAATTAATGCAATATCTCAAGCCACCCATTTCTTCAGGCCCATCATTGAACACATGACCCAAGTGAGAATTAGCATCCTCACTACGTACTTCAGTACGTTCACGAGCAAGCGAAGTATCTTTATTTTCTTTCAATTGAGCAATAGGCTGACTAAATGAAGGCCAACCACAGCCAGCATCATATTTATGAGCTGATGAAAACAGAGGTTCACCACTAGCAATATCAACATAGATGCCCTTTTGATAAAAATCATCATATTTACCACTAAAAGGACGCTCAGTCGTAGCATGTTGAGTAACCATATACTCCATCTCATCCAAATTATCTAAATCCTTCTTAAATTCCTTAGCCATAAAAACCACTCCTCATATAGAACTAACCACTCGAACTAATTGGTTCGTATTTAAACAGTATAAACAAAATGAGCAAGAGCGTAAAATCAAATGCTCTTGGGACCGGAGCATAAGATATAAGTTGCGGAGTGGGGCCCGTTGGCCCCCGGAACAACTCATATCTTATGTCGTAGGTCTCAATTTGATTTTACGCGTTTCCACAATTTGGGCCCGTCCGGCCCCCGCAGTTTTATTTGCCTTATGTCGGAGTGTTCAGTGATATTTTACGCGTTTCCACTGCATAACAGCACAAAAGTCCTTAAAGTTTCGAATAAATACTTGGCCCCCGGAACAACTCATATCTTATGTCGTAGGTCTCAATTTGATTTTACGCGTTTCCCCTACATAACAGTGAACCGTAACTAAAGCCCGCAAAAACAAAAAAAGAATCCCAAAAGGGATTCTAATCAGTAATATCTATTTCTCATCTTCAACTTGAATGCCAAGTTCATCCAATTGTTCCTTAGAAACACGTGCAGGCGCGTGTGTCATTGGTTCAGTAGCGTTGGAATTCTTAGGGAATGCAATTACGTCACGAATGTTTTCCTTACCGGAAAGAAGCATGGCGAAACGATCAAGACCAATTGCCAAACCACCATGTGGTGGACAACCGTATGTCAAAGCATCCATTAGGTAACCGAATTCGGCATTTGCTCTTTCAGGAGTGAAGTCTAATGCCTTAAGCATCTTCTCTTGAATTTCACGGTTGTGAATACGAATTGATCCACCACCAAGTTCATATCCATTAAGGACAATGTCATAACTTTGTGCATATGCTTTATGAGGATCTTCACCATCGTTAAGATAATGAACATCTTCTTCATTTGGCATAGTGAATGGATGGTGAGCTGCAGTCCATCTTTGAATTCCTTCATCGTATTCGAATAATGGCCAGTTAACAACCCAGACGTAAGCAAATTCGTTTGGATCATAAAGATGTAAGTTCTTGGCAATGTCAGTTCTCAAGTAACCGAGTGCATCAGCAACAACTTTCTTCTGATCGGCAACGAATAGTACCAAGTCATTGTTTGTTAATCCTAGACGTTTAACCAAATCATCTTCGTGAGAAGTAATAAATTTAGCTACTGGTCCAGTAAGCTTGTCATCGTTATATTTAACCCATGCCAAACCTTTAGCACCAAAACGTTTGATATATTCAGTGTAGGCATCGATATTCTTACGTGAATATTTATCGGCTGCATCTTTAACAACAATTGCCTTAACTTGACCACCATTATCAATGGCACCCTTAAACACTTTGAATTCTGAATCCGCAAAAATATCATTTAAGTTCTGTAATTCCATACCGAAACGAATATCAGGTTTATCTGAACCGTAACGGTCCATAGCATCGTCCCATTCAAGTCTTGGGAATGGTAATTTAACATCGATGCCCTTTTCATCTTTCATTACTCGAGCGATTAGGCCTTCAGTGACTTCTTGAATTTCTTCAGTTGACATAAAACTAGTTTCAATATCAATTTGAGTAAACTCTGGTTGACGATCTCCTCGAAGATCTTCATCTCTAAAACAATGAGCCAATTGGAAGTAACGATCAAACCCACCAACCATTAACAATTGTTTGAACAACTGTGGTGATTGAGGTAACGCATAAAAGCTTCCTGGATAAACTCTTGATGGAACTAAGTAATCACGAGCACCTTCTGGTGATGATTTACCTAAGTTAGGTGTTTCGATATCAATAAATCCATTGTCATACAAATATTCGTTAACAGAATGCTTTATTTGGGCGCGAGTTCTCAATGCTTTTTGCATAACCGGACGACGGAAATCTAAATAACGATACTTAAGTTTAGTCTCCTCGGTTGTATCAATATCATCAGCAATTTCAAATGGTGGAGTTTTTGATTTGTTCAAAATCTCAAGTTTTTCAACAACAACTTCAACCTTACCAGTCTTCATGTTAGGATTGATGGCCTTGTCACCACGTAATCTGACGGTACCAATAGCATTAATTACATATTCTGAACGTAAAGTCTCTGCTTGAGCAAAAATTTCACTATCATCGTTATTGAAAACAAGTTGAACGATTCCTCGGTAATCACGTAAATCAACAAAAATCAATCCACCTAGATCACGACGTCGTTGTACCCAACCATCTAATGAAACAGTTTTACCAACAAATTGTTCATTGACGTCTCCGCAATAATTTGTTCTTTTTTCCATTATTTATCCTCGATTCTTTTTAGCTCATCTGATAAGTTTTCAAGTGAAACAGCATGCTCGTCACCTGTTGCCATGTTTTTAACATTGGCAGTATCATTTTCCAGCTCATGATCACCAATCGTTACAGAATATTTGGCGTTTAAATTATTGGCAGTTTTAAATTGAGCCTTTGTTTTACGTTGAAGATAATCTTTATCGGCAGAAAAACCTGCTTTACGTAATGATGACAAAATTTTCACAGATGCCTTTTCGGCTTTCTCACCGATTGTTACTAAATAGATGTTTAAATCGGTTGTAAGATTTAATTTATCATTTAGCAATAAGAGCAATCTCTCCACTCCAAGTCCAAATCCAATACCAGGAGTTTCTGGACCTCCGAGTTCTTCAACCAAGCCATTATAACGGCCACCCGCAAGAACAGTAATTTCTTTATTATTGAATGCTGGATCTGTAACCATAAATTCAAAAATAGTGTGATTGTAGTAGTCCAATCCACGAACCATAGTCGAATCAACAACATAGTTAATATTTAAATCATCAAGCAATGTCTTTAAATATTCGAAACGATCTTTTGATTCCTCGTTCAAATAATCTAAGATTGACGGCGCATTCTCAACTATTTTTTGATCATTCTTATCTTTACTATCAAGAATACGTAAAGGATTTTTATCTAAACGCACTTTAGAATCGTCACTAAGTTGTTCTTTAAATGGTGTGAAATAGTCAACCAATGCCCTGTGATAATTCTCTCTTGATTCAGGATCTCCAAGTGTATTAATTGCCACTTTGAGATTTTTAATTCCGAGTTCATTTAGAAACTCTAATCCCATCGTAATAATTTCGACATCAAGTTCTGGAGAATTTGATCCAAATGCTTCGACACCAATTTGATGGAATTGACGTTGGCGACCAGATTGTGGACGTTCATATCTAAACATCGGTCCTTTGTACCAAACTTTATAAGGCTTGATGTGTTCAGGACCATATAATTTATTCTCAACATAAGCCCGAACAACGCCAGCAGTTCCTTCTGGACGAAGTGCTAAATGACGGTCACCTTTATCTTTGAAATCATACATTTCCTTTGAAACAATATCCGAAGTGTCTCCTGATGAACGTTCAAATACCTCATAAGATTCAAAAATTGGTGTTCTAATTTCAAAAAAACGGTAACGATTAAAAACATTTTTAGCAACATCTTCAACATATTGCCATTTGCTAGATTCTCCGGGCAAAATATCCATCGTACCCTTTGGCTTTTGATAGCGCATTTATATACTCCTTTTCAAATAAAAAAAGCATCCCTGTCATAAGACAAGGGTGCTTTTGGCACGGTACCACCTAGTTTTGTTCTACAGTTAACGCCTGCCATACGTTTGTGATACGTCACTCAAATGTTTACTGTCTGTTCTCAGCTTTCAGACTCTCTGTGAAGTAAATGATATTTGATTAAATAACATAGTTATAAACTAATCAAATAATGCCGAGTTGTCAAGTTTCATATTGTCAAAACTGATTTTTCTCAATCCATATTATGTGTTAAAATTGTCAAGTTTTCTATAAAAGTTAAGATTGTTTGAGATATATTGAAATATTTTTAGTAATATATACATATGAGTAAAAACACAAAAAAATTGCGACATAAAAAAGGAATCTTTTATATGAAGAAAATTCTAGAGTTCTTGCGTAAATATAAAATAATTGTCGCCTTAATCTTTTTACTTTGCATTTCAAGCGTATCTACTGTCGCTCTAGCAAATGCAAATTCAATTACTGTTAAATCCGATTCAGTTAACGTGCGTGTTGGTCCTGGACTCTCCTACGCTAATATGGGTCAAGTAAAAAAAGGCGACAAACTTTCAATTATTAGTGAAAAAAATAAGTGGTATGAGGTCAGGCTTGCTGGTGACAAAATTGGTTGGGTAGCAAGTTGGTTGTTGGATAATACGACCGTTAGTTCAACCACTAATAAAGTCGGCATTATAAAAGTTCAAAACACTACAGTTTTCAAAAATGCTGATGCAACTTCTGCCGTTCTTGGAACCGTTTCTCAGTCACAAAAAGTTTCAATCATGTATCAAGAAAATGATTGGACCCAAATCCTTTACAAAGGATCTGCCGGCTGGGTAAAGAGTGACTTCATTCAAAGCACACAAGAAACATCCGGTGAAAATTCATCAAAACAAAGCCAAGATAAATCAAATAGTAATGATGTTAAAACTGTCACAGTAACACAACCTAGCACGAAATTCAGAATTGAACCAGATTCTAATTCAAGAATTATTAAAACTGTCAATGTTGGAAAAACATACGACTATCTTGGCAAAAATGGTAAATGGTACGAAGTTCGTGATAAAGACGGTTCAGTTGGTTATGTTGCTAGCTGGGTTGTTACGGTATCAGGAACTATGGATCCGATTAAATCAGCCGCAACTAATATTTCAGAAGCTACAATCGTATTAGATCCCGGTCATGGTGGTGACGATGTCGGCGCCGAGTCCAAGAAAGATACTTATGAAAAGAAATTCACCTTAATCTACGCTCAGGCAATTAAACAAGAGTTAGAGAAAACTGGTGCACGTGTAATTATGACTAGAAATGGTGATCAAACTAAATCATTAGGGTCACGTGCCAGATTATCTTCAAAAATTGAGGCCGATGCATTTATAAGTCTTCATTTTGATTCAAGTACTTCCGCAAATGCAGGGTCAGGAATAACAACCTATTACTACACATCAAATAAAGATGGAAAACTTGCTACGGACATTAATAATCAACTTAAAGGTATCAAGATTAACAATCGTGGTACTCAACAAAAAGATTTATACGTTTTGCACTACAATAGTCAACCATCGATACTGCTGGAGCTAGGTTACATTAATTCAAAATCAGATTACAAACACATTAACTCTCAAGCATACCAACAACAAGTTGCTAAAGCTGTTACAGCGGGATTGAAAAACTATTTTCAATGATTCAAATACAAAAACAGTCACATCATTTGATTGATGTGCCTGTTTTTTGTGTTTAGGCATCGTTAAATTTTAATCTTTACAATTTTCCAGGTATTTGTGATAAATCTGTAACTGTCTCGTCTTGACCAAAATCACTGTTGTTCTCTGCCAATAACATCGTATTGGCACCAACAGACTTGCCAAAATCAATATCGATTTTACGGTCACCAATTACCCATAAATCAGATGTATTAAGTGAATACTTCTTAATTAGATAATCAAGCATATTTGAATCTGGTTTACGCTTAAAATCTTTTTCAACGCTTACCACTTCGGTAAATATATCCTCAATTTCCAGTGATTTCGTGAGTTCGTAAATTGACTCATCACGATGGGTAACGACAAATTGTTGTACACCCTGCTCATTTAATAATTTTAAAGTATTTAGAGCATGTGGAATTAATCTAATTTTATTTTGATACTGTTTTTCTAACAATTTATAATCATGATAGAAAATCTTGACATCACGATCAACATTTTCACCGGATTCCCTTTTTTCACTAAAGAGGTCTGTGATGTATTGTCTAATTGAAGTGTCCTTAATGTCTTTATAGATGGTGTCTTTGGATAATTCTATTTGGAAGTTATCTTTTAAAGACTGCTGAACTGCAATTACCATCCCCGGATAGCTGTTTGCGAGCGTTCCGTCGAAATCCCATACTATACTTGTCATATTTATCGCTCCATTATTATTGTTACAGGTCCGTCGTTAGTTAAATCAATTTGCATATCTGCACCAAACTCGCCTGTTTCAACTTCTAATCCATGTTCAACTAATGCTGCATTGAATCGATCATACTTTTTCTTAGAATCCTCGAAATTACCAGCACCAGTGAAACTCGGTCTATTACCATGTTTGGTATCAGCATAGAGTGTAAATTGAGAAATAGAAAGAATTTTACCTTGTATATCTTTAATGGATAAATTCATTTTATCGTTCTCATCTGAAAATATCCGCATATTTGCTACTTTTCGTGCCATGTATTCAAGTGTTTCATCAGTGTCCTCATCAGCAAAAGCAACTAACAAACAAAATCCTTGATCAATTTGACCAAGGACTTTTTTATCGACTGAAACTTTTGCCTGGGAGACACGTTGGATAACCATTTTCATTATTCAATTGTCCTCTTAACTTCATAGACATCTGGAACACTATTCAATTTTGAAATAATTTGATCCAAATGTGCTTTATTATTTACTCCGACACTGACATGAATGATTGCCATTTTGTCTTTATCAAGACTTCCATTGACATTATTCAATGCATTAGTGGTTGAGTTTATTACTTGTAAAATATCATTCAACATACCATTTCTGTTGAATCCATAAATATCCAATTCGGCCATGTAACGTTTTTCAGAGGTGACATTATCCCAACTTACTTCAATAAAACGTTTCTTAGCTTCTTCACTTTGAACATTAGGACAATCGGCACGATGAATTGTAAGTCCACGTCCTTTAGTAATGTATCCAACAATTTCATCCCCTGGAATAGGATTACAACACTTAGCTAAACGAATTAGCAAATTGTCGATTCCTGCAACGGAAATACTTGAGTTAGCATTACTACGTTCTTTTTGAATCTTGTTTTGTACATGTTCGTTTGGAACTTTTGGAGCATTGCTATCAGTATTTGTGATAACTTTTTCTTCTAGTTCTTTACGTTCAGTTTCTTTTTTATTTTCAGGATCTTCGTTAATTAACTTATGGACAACATTTTTAGGCGATAACTCACCATAACCGACTGAATTAAACAATTCCTCAGCGTCTTGGTAATTGAAAATTTCAACAACACTCTCAATGTGAGACTTATCCAAGAATTTTTTTGCAGACAGTGATTGGTTCTTCAGTTCTGCTTCAACCAATTCGCGACCCAAAACAATATTCTCTTGACGGTCTTTCACTCTGAAATAACGTTTAATCTTGTTTCTTGCACGAGTCGTATAAACTAATTTAACCCAATCACGGCTTGGTTTTGCATTCGAAGAAGTCAACATTTCAACAATGTCACCATTTTTAAGTTGGTAATTTAACGGAACCATACGACCATTAACTTTTGCACCAATTGAGTGACTACCAACTTCAGTATGAACTTGATAGGCGAAATCTAGTGGTACTGAACCCTTTGGTAATTCAATAACTTCCCCTTGAGGTGTAAAGACATATACTCTGTCATTGAAAATTTCACCTTTGACAGACTTCATGAAATCAGCAGCGTTATCTGAACTTTCTTGTAATTCAAGGATTTCTCTAAAGACATCAATCTTTTGTTCATCATCATCGAGGTGAACACCTTTGAAGTTACCTTCTTTATATGCCCAGTGAGCAGCAACACCATATTCAGCAACATCATGCATCTTGTAGGTTCTGATTTGAACTTCAAGTGGTTGACCACCAGGACCGATGATAGTTGTGTGCAATGATTGATAACCATTGGTTTTAGGAACGGCAATATAATCTTTAAAGCGTCCTGGAATTGGTTTCCACTTTGAGTGAATTGAACCCAGAACTGCATAACAATCTTTGACGGTATCAACAACAATTCTAATTGCTAATAAATCATATAACTCAGAAAATTGTTTATGCTTGTCACGCATTTTTTTATAGATTGAATAAATATGTTTTGGACGTCCATATATCTCATACTTGATATCAAGTGAATCAACACTGGTTTTAATGTACTTGATAGCTTCAGAGATATAGCCTTCACGCTCTTCACGCTTGCTATTCATCAAATGAACAATTCTGTAATACTGTTGTGGATTAATGTATTGCAAGGAAAGATCTTCCAGCTCCCACTTGATTTTACTGATACCTAATCGATCAGCAAGTGGTGCATAGATTTCCAAAGTCTCATTAGCAATTCGACGTTGCTTATCCGGTCTTAATGCCTTTAAAGTGCGCATATTGTGTAATCTATCTGCCAATTTGACCATAATGACACGCAAATCTTTTGCCGTAGCAATTAACATCTTACGATGATTTTCAGCCAACAATTCTTGATGTGAATGATACTTATACTTACTAATTTTTGTAACACCATCAACAATTGTTGCAACTTGCTCGCCAAATAGTTCTTGAACATCGCCTAAGGTAATATTGGTGTCTTCGACAACATCATGTAAATATCCAGCAGCTACAGTATAAGGGTCCATATGTAACGAGGCTAGGATCTGTGCAACTTGAGTAGGATGAATAATATATGGCTCTCCAGTAGCACGTTTCTGTTCTTTGTGTACATATGCAGCAAAATTATAGGCTTTGTTGACAAATTCAACATGCTCTTCATTCATGTATTCCCGACAAATATCCAGAACTTCTTCAGGAGTATAATCTTCTCTTTTTTTCATCCTATCACTCCCTCTTTCTTACAATAAAAAGCACTCTATGAGTGCTTTTTTCTTATTTATTATTATCATGTATTAATTATTAAAATTCAATTAATTTAATCATCAAATAGGAAATAAATTAAAATACTAATGACAAGGTAAATTCCGGCTAAGAAATAACCATAACGTCCATACTTGGCAAAAACACTTACTACAAATAATACTGGGAAAATTACTAGGTTATAAAATGACAACGAATATCTTTTTGCAAACCAACCAATGAAACCAGAAAAAACAACATTGATGATAAAGAACAAGAAAATGATTCGATTGCTTCTACCTAAGTGAAACAAATTAAATAGTATTGGTAACAAGAATACCAGCACAATTGATATAAGCGTTATGTAGATAGTCTTAGATTTTTTTACTTCAGTCCAAAGATTCTTCAAAATTTATTCCTCATTCATTCGTAATTCATATTTATAGGATATCACTGATAACAAGTACATGGGTGCAGTTTCGGCACGAAGAATTCTTGGTCCTAATCCAATTGATTGATATCCATTTTGTGTAAGCTCACTAATTTCATCTGGTGAAAATCCACCCTCTGGCCCAAATACACCAACAATGGAGCCATTTTGGTTGTTTGATAGTGCATTTGCCAATGCACTAGTTTCGCCATGTTTCGCCGATTCTTCATAAGCAACCAATTTAACATTAACGTTCAAATCATTTAATTGACTGAACTTTTTCAAAAACTTTACTTCTGGAATGATTAAACGTTTAGACTGTTGTGCTGCATTTTTAGCAATTTCTCTTAATCGATCTAATTTCTTCTCAACTACATTGTCTTTCCAAGTCATAATTGAATATCTTGAATTGAAAAAGATAATTTTGTTGGCGCCAAGTTCAGTTGCCTTTTGAGTTATCCATTCAATTTTATCTTTTTTTGACAATGAACATGCAATTGTAACCTCAACCGGTAATTCGGTTGTTGGTAAATTACTTTTCTCGACATTAAAAATAGCATTTTTATCTTCAATTGATTCCAAAGTAGCCTTGAACAAATCGTTTTCGGTATCAACCAAAAAAATTGTGTCACCAATTTTGTGCCGCAGTACTGTAATTATATGCTTAAATTGCTCTTTGTCATCAAGATTAAATTCATTACTATCAATTTTCTTATTAACGAAGTATTGCTCCATTTTGTGCCTCAATATTTTCTATACGTTTACAAATTAAAGTTGACCAACCTTTTAAGTGGAAAACTTCGATAACGCCAAATCCATGTTCTTCCATTGATTCGGTAATTTGTTGTTCTTTTTCATTTATGATCCCAGAAAGGATTACAAATCCGTCTGGATTCAGATGTGATTCAATATCAGGAACAAATTTCATAATGATATCTGCTAAAATGTTGGCGACAATCACATCAACTTTTCCCTTCACACCATCTAATAGCGAATTTTCATATACAGGGATGTCTGTACAATCAGAGTTCAATTTAAGATTTTCTTTGGCAGCTTCAACCGCTTCTGGATCCAAATCAAAAGCTGTAATGTCTTTAACACCCAATTTCCTTGCTTGAATAGAAAGAATACCTGATCCAGTTCCAACATCATACATTGACTCTGCATCACCTAAAATTAATTCCAAGGCCTGCATACATGTGAATGTAGTTGGATGTGTACCAGTTCCAAATGATTTTCCCGGATCCATTATTATAGTAGTCTCATTGTTTTGTGTCTCGTAATTAACCCATTGTGGGACAACCGTTAAGTAGCGGCTGATATGAATTGGATGGTAATATTCCTTCCAGTTGTTTTCCCAGTCTGCATCATCCATCAATGTTTGTTTAACAGAAATATTTGTGACATCAAATCCGAAGTTAGTAAGATTATTGATTTCCTCAGTCAAATTATCAACAATTTTGTCCGAAAAATTATCTTCATCAAAATACGCATTCACGGTTACAAATGGTAATTGCTCGTGATTATCGTATACTTCACCATATTTACTATGAACTGAAGATTCGTCGTTGTCGATGATCTCAGTTCCTTGTGCACCAACATTCATTAATACATCAGAAATTATTTCTTCATCAAAATTATTTGGTATTTCTACACTTACCTTTATCCACTTCATTAAATGCCTCCATAGTTATACTAAGATTACTAAATTTCTGAGATAAAAAAAAGACGTAATTAAACGTCCTCTAGTTAAATTTTAATTTCATAGAATTAACGAATTCATTTTCTGTACTTTGAATACGTTGTTGTGCAAGCCTCATTTGAGATTTGTTTAATTGATTTGTGTTCTCGTCAATACATTTCAAACTAGAAATCAGCTCCGAAAAATAATTGTCGAGTTTTTCTTCAATCTTGGTATTTGTTAATTTATATTTTTTTATAAATGACTGACAAAACAAATTATACTTTTTAACGTTAAGCAAAAAGTTGTCTGCTAAACGCGAATATGTTTCGTGTTTCAAAGTTTCACCGCGTTCAATTAATTCCATAGTTTTGAAATACTCATTAAAAACTACTCGATAAGTTAAAAATCTCTCAAAAAATACACTAGTGTCTAAAACTGCGGTTTTTCCAGTCGTAATCATAATAATTACCCCTCTCCAAATCGTTGTTATAATTTTAACATAGTATATTCTTATTAAAAAGATAATTTTTGCCTTATTATATTATTTATCATCTTTATCCTTAGCTAACTTTGTTACCTGTGTTCGTCTGGATTTATCATTCTTAAAAAGTCTTTGTGCTTCACTTAACTTGGCCGGACTTTTTTTTATTTCTTGAGAAATCTTAGTAAAGTCATTCGCAGACGGATCATTTTCCTTTTTATTTTTTCCAAAAAGACCCATTTTTATCTCGTCCTTTCACTATTTACAATGCTATATTATATATCATTCAAACAAAAATAACTTGTAAAAAAATCGTATTTTCATTCGTTTTCATAAAGGCATGTTTCTTTAAAAACTTTACAAGTTTGATATGATTATATTGATAAGAATTACAATTCAATACAAAGAAATGCTTGGTGATTAATTTTGAGTAAGAAAAATAAAATAATAAAAACTTTAGTTGAAAAAATTTTGGACAAGCAAAAGATTCCATATGAGGGTATCACCTTTGCAACACAAGCTGATGGTGATACGCAAGAACTCGTTACTGACAAAAGCATGCGTGATGGCATCAAAATTTACAAAACACTAGTTTTGACCGGAAATAAAACTGGACCACTAGTTGGAATGGTTGCTCTAGATAAGCATATTAGCTACAAAAAATTAGCGAAGCTGTCCGGAAACAAGAAAATTGGTATGGTACCTCTAAAGGATCTTGTAAAAACAAGCGGCTTTGAACATGGAGCAAACAGCCCTGTTGGTATCCGTTCACTTCATAACTACCCTATCTTCTTTGACACAGAGGCGGAACAATCAAAAAAAATTATTGTCTCTGCAGGTAAAGTTGGCTATTCAGTTATCATTGATCCACATGATTTGGCTAAATCAGTTAATGCAAAATTTGGCGACTTTGGTGTTGAAGAACCAGAAGCATAAAAAAAGGTTCGCATCCTGAGAGGATTGCGAACCTTATTTATTTATGCAGCGTGTAGTTTTAAATTATCGATTGCTTGTTCAATGGTAGTACCATTACCATAAATGTTGCTATCATGTACATCTACTGCTGTGAATAATTGATCATTTGTATCTAATTGAATTCTATACTTCATAATTATTCACACCTCCTTTATGTTCCGTATCTCTTAAGAGGTAGCGACTGAGATTCATTATACTATCTTATTTATAAAATTGCAAACATTTTTCTTGACATTCCACTATAAATATTCAATTATATAGGCACATCGAAAAGATAAAGGAGATATTTTATTGATAGATACATTCTTAGGAATATTTAAATTGTTCCTGATTGTCGCAGTATCAATTGCCCTATTCATTTACGTAGGAATTCCACTCATCATTACAGCTATTGGTGCTGGATTGATTTATTATTTGTACAAAAGAACACGTTTAGCTCATCAACGTGCTAGATATACACCTGAAGGTCGTAAAAAAGTAAACTAACGTATAAATGACACTCTTCTGAGTGTCATTTTTTTGTGCGTTTTCCTTTATCACTAGTTACAGAAAGAACTATTAATAAAAGACCAACAATTAGAAATGTTAAGCTTGCTTGATTTGAAAACCATTTAAATATGTAACTAAAAACACTAGCCACTACTAATATTCCACCAAGCCATCGATCAATTCTCATTAATAAATTCAAAAAATCACCACGTTTTCAGATATTGTCGTTTATGCGTTGGAATGGTACCTTTTTAACTAAAAAATATTATACTAAATATATATACAATTATACATTAAATTTGGAGGTGTCATATATGGATAAGCAAGAAAGATTATCGATATTGGACGACATTATTAAATTACAAACTGTTAATGGACATGAAAAATTAGTTGCTGATTATTTGAAAGAGTTATTTGATCAACACGGGATTGAAACAGAATTAAATGAAGTTGAAGAAAATCGTGTAAATCTTATTGCAACTATTAACAAAGATGCCCAAGGTCCTATCTTGGGATTCACAGGGCATGAGGATGTTGTTGATCCTGTTGACGAAAGTCAATGGAATTACGGTGCCTTCAACCCAAAACACATTGATGGAAAAATCATTGGTCGTGGTGCCTCCGATATGAAGAGTGGCCTGTCTGCACTTGCGATTGCACTTATTGAATTAAATGATGATTCTGAATTCAACGGTAAGATTAAATTCATTGCCACTGTTGGTGAAGAAAAAGGTGAAACTGGTGCCAAACAATTGGCATCGCAAGGCTATGCTAATGATCTTAATGCCCTTATTGTCGGTGAACCAAGTAATGGATCGTCACAAATGGTTATCGATAAACTTGTTGGAAGCGGAATGTTAAACATTGCTCAACCAAATCCAGATAAGTTTGGTCGTCACTCATTTTTTGCAGCACACAAAGGTTCAGTTGACTACCGAGTGATTTCACATGGAAAAGCTGCCCATAGTTCAATGCCACAAGCTGGTATTAATGCTCTGGATAACCTGGTTGAATCCTACAATCAACAAAAAGAATATTTTAATACGCTTACTAATGCAGTCGACGATATGTTAGGAAAAACTATTCCAGCAGTCACAGTATTTAAAGCTGGTGACCAACCAAATACTATTCCTGATTACGCTGAAATGGGCGTTAAACTGAGAACTATCCCCGAATTTAACAATGATAAAATTATTGAACAAGTTCAAGCTTTAATCAAAAAAATGAATGAAGCTGATCCTAAAATGAACTTGGAAATGGTTGTTGATAGTAGTAATTGGCCAGTTAAAACTGATTTGAATTCTAAATTAGTTACAATTGGACGTGATGTCTACGAAAAAGTTTGGGGTCAAAAAAATGTCGTCGTTGGTGCCCCAGGTGGTACGGATGCCTCTCAATTTGTTGCAGCAAACCACGATTTGGATGTCATTGTTGCTGGACCCGGTAATGAAAGTGCCCACCAAGTAAATGAATTCGTATTTGAAGACGATTACCTCCAATACATCACTATATATAAAGAAATCGCTAAAAAATATCTTGCTTAACTTATAAATACAAAATCACTGATGCGTGATGATTTCTCATCAGCATAAGTGATTTTTTTATTTTTTGGCCTCTTTGTGCCAGTGTAATTCACGATATACTCCGGGTTCCAGTGCCATGTTAACTCCTGCAACATCTTGGGAAATTGGAAGTTTACGGCTAGTTACTTCTCTAGCCCACCCTGATTCTTCTAGTCTTTGGTGAGTATCTGAGCGGCTAAATCTCATATTACTAATCGTTCCGTTATCAGTCACTGGTGGTACTAGAATGTCAGGATTTTCTTGATCACGATTAATATTTCTTGGGCCGTAATCATTCCATCATTTACCATCACTTTCTCTAAAAGTAATATTTTGTTTTATCATAAATTTGGTCAAATCACATTTTTTGAATATTAGGTCTAGTTGGAATTGTTTTCATAAAATAATAAACTTTAAGTTGCTGAATATTTGACTATATAGAATATTAATTTATGAAAGATAATTATTTAGTATTAACTTTGGAGGTTGATATATATGTACCATGCAAAAGATAATCGTTACGATAATAGTTCCGTACGCCATGCCGGTAATAGTGGATTGATGTTACCACCTATCTCACTAGGATTGTGGCGCCACTTTGGAAGTGCTGATCCCTACAAAGATCGAAGAGATGTGATTTTACACGCGTTTGACCGAGGTGTCTTCCATTTCGATGTAGCAAACCATTACGGAAACGGACAAACTGAGTTTGGAAGCACTGAAAAGTTGCTTGGTCAAGTTATCAAAGATGATTTGAGCGCTTATCGTGATGAATTAGTAATTGCGACTAAAGTCGGATATGAAATTCATGACGGTCCTTTCGGAGTTGGAACTTCCAGAAAATCACTGATCCAAGGTATCAATGATTCATTAGAGAGACTTAACTTAGATTATGTCGATATTTTTTACGCCCATCGCTATGATGACACTACCCCAATCGAAGAAACTGTCAGAGCTTTAGACGATATTGTTCGTTCTGGCAAAGCACTTTATGTTGGAGTGTCGAATTACGAAGTTCCCGAACTTAGAAAAGCTGTGTCACTCTTTAAACAACTTGGAACTCCCTTTGTACTTGATCAAATGAGCATGAACTTATTAAACAATCAAGTTGAAAAATCCGGTCTGCTCGACGAACTCAAAAATAGTGGTGCAGCAGCAATTGCATATGGGCCACTTTGTGAAGGTCTACTAAGTGATCGATACTTGAATGGAATTACCGACTCATTCAATATCCATCGTACAAATTCAGACTTATTAAAAGATGGACCAGACACACTTGTCAAAAAGCTCAATCAGCTTAATGATATTGCAAAATCTCGTGAACAAACTTTGAGCCAAATGTCTTTAGCTTGGCTGTTGAAAGATCCAGTCGTAGCTAGTGTCATTATTGGTACGACTAACGATGAACATTTAGATGACAACTTGAAAGCACTTGATAATTTAAGCTTTTCAAACACAGAAATAAACGATATCAACAATCTAATCAACTAAGTTGAATAGAATCAAATTCAAACTTATCAGCTTAAAGAAAAACTAAAACCTCCCAGCTATTTCTAGTTGGGAGGTTTTTTTAATTCTACTATAGGATGAATTTATTAATAATTTCTGCAAGTGCATCATGGTTATTGTCAGATTTTGTAATGTATTTTGCTGCTTGCTTTACTGAATCCAAACCATTTGCGACACTAATTGGTAATCCTACAACTTTGAGCATTGATAAGTCATTTCCATTGTCTCCAACAGCAATGATTTCATCAGACTTAATATTCAACTTTTCACCTAATTGAATCGCGGCACTACCTTTGTCGACTCCCGCTGGATTGAATTCCACATATCTATCAGATGAAAAGGTAGTTGCCAATGCAGAAGCATTAACCTTACTTTCCACCTTTTGCTGCATTTCTTTTCTCAATTCCATTGTTGGCAAATCCATGATTATCTTCATAATGTTTTTATTTTTAAAAATAGAGAAATCATTTGAGTCCATTTGATTGAATTCAACTCCTCTACTTGTGAGATAGTTTGCATCGTCATCCTTTAATCCATATATGAACAAGTCATCTTGCAAATAGACGTGGACATCTGCATTGGCATCGGAAATTCCAATTTCAAAAATGGTTTTGGCAATTTCATAATCCATTGAATTTACCTGAATAGTCCGATTATCTTCATTTTCTAAAATCAATCCGCCATTATAGGATATTGAATATTGATCAGGTAAACCTGAAAGATTAGTTTCTTTAAGTACGTTTTCAAATGACAAGTAACTGCGTCCAGAATTCGGTACAAAGTAAACTCCCTTTTCTACTGCTGTTTTAATTGCGCCAATATTTTTCTCACTTAATTCTCCATCGTCTTTCAACAAAGTCTCATCTAAATCGCAAACAATCATTTTATACATTAAGTTTTACCTCCGCATATAACTATACTTTTTGATATGGAACATGCGCCATTTCTGGAACTTCATTCCAAGGAACAGGATAACCAGCACCATGAGCGCAAAATACTGAGTCAGGTGTGTTTTCTAAATCACTGACCGGATTGTAATTTATTTCTTGAACTACTTTTTCGGTATCATGACATTCAAAGAAACCGTCAATGATACATTCCAGATCACCTTGTCCGTGTGTATATTCTCTAACCTCTTGGGCATAATCTGCCATTTCAGAAACCGGTGCTCGACCGGTAAGTGTTGTGGTCGCATAAGTAGAAACGTTATTTAACGGATCCAATTCACCATGCATCTTTTGAATATCATTCATTGCTCGACCAACTTCATTTTGATTGATGATCAACTTGAATCTGTACCAAGGTTCTAATAAAACATTGCCGCTTTGCTCTTGAAGCATCATTAATCCTTGTCTAACAGCTCTCCAGGTGGCCTGTCGAAAATCACCACCCACTGAATGTACATTGCTACCACGTCCATTAATCAACGTAATTTTGATGTCAGTTAATGGAGCACCCACTAAAACACCTAAGTGTTGTTTTGCTGACAAATTACTTAACACTTGATGTTGCCAATTACTAGGGAGCACATCTTGACTGCAACTAGAGGCTATAGTGATTCCTGAGCCACGTTCTCCCGGTTCAAGCAATAAATGTACCTCTGCATAATGACGCAGTGGTTCAAAGTGGCCAACAGCTTCGACTGATTTGGAAATTGTCTCTTTGTAAAGAATTCTTCCCTGATCGAAGTCAATACTCAAATCAAAACGTTCAAGCATAATTTGTTTCAAAATCTCTAATTGGATTACGCCCATGACCGAAATAGTAATAATTTTAGAATCATTATTCCACTTAACATTTAATTGGGGGTTTTCATCATTCAATTGATTCAAAGCTGTTAAACAGGTGTTAATTTCATTATCCATTGAATTAAGTTGATAACTCAAAACCGGTTGTATCATTGATCCAGCCTGACCCGATATGTTTCCTAGCGCCAAACCCGGAAAAGTTTTTGTTAAACCTGTTACCGCACCTACTTGATTTGATTTCAATTCTGAAGTCGTATTATATTTTTCACCATTATAAATTCTAATTTGGTTAACCTTTTCATCTTTATAAATCAGGGATTTAGTCTTAACAGAACCGCCGTAAACTCTGATCCAGCTAAGTCTTTCTCCATGATCATGGGTAACTTTAAAAACCTTTGCGGCAAAGTCAGGAAGAATCTCATTTTCCGTAGTCCATTGATTTAGTCCATCTAAAAATTCTGTGATTCCAGTGTTTTTTAATGCTGATCCTGTAAAGCAAGGAAATATTTTACGCTGATTAATCAATGTTTGAATGTCCGTGTCAGACAGTCCATCGTTTTCTAAAAACTGTTCCACCATTGCATCATCTTGTAAGGAAATTTCTTCTTGGACATCATGGTCAACAGAAGCAAACGCTATACAACCAGTTGAGAACTCATTTTGAAGTTGATCCATTACATTCGAGAGTTCTGCTGTATTGGCATCCGCTTTATTAATAAAAATAAAAGTTGGTACTTGATATTTGTCCAATAAACGCCAAAGTGTCCGAGTATGACCTTGAATCCCATCAGTAGCAGATACAACCAAAATCGCATAGTCCAATACTTGAAGTACTTGCTCAGTTTGACTAACGAAATCAATATGACCTGGTGTGTCTAGTAATGTCACATTCATGTCTTTATATTGAAACTCGGCCTGATGTGAAAAAATTGTAATCCCGCGCTTTTTTTCGAGCGCATCAGAATCTAAAAATGCATCACCATTATCGACTCGACCTAAATTACGTATTTCCCCTGAATCAAATAACATGGACTCAGAAAGTGTGGTTTTACCAGCATCAACGTGTGCGACGATACCAGTGATAATATCCTTCATTGAATTAGCACCCTCTATTTTGAAAATATCTAATTTATCAAATTACCTATATTTAATAATTCTATCATCTAAATGATTAATTAAATTGATTATAAAGAATTTTGCAATAAAAAAACCACGAAAATCAATCGTGGCTTTTTCCTATCTTGTATATTTGTATTTGTTTGTAAACTTAACTGTCTTCCCTTTTGGTAAAACAATATCACCAAAGTCTTTGTGGTTAATTGCATCTGGTAAATATTGTAATTCAGTTGCTAAACTGCTGTATTCATGCTTTTCAGCTTTATCGGAATCTTTGGGATTAGCAGTGAAAATAACCATGCCATTGCGATCAGAATATAAATCGACTGAACGTCCATCACCACTTAATGTAGCAACAGATGATTTGGTATTGCCGATTACATAACAATCATCAAATTCAATCTTTTGATTTTCATCATATAGGTCTTTTAAACCTTGAGCAATTGTTCTTGGCTTTCTAAAGTCGTAGCCGGATGTCATCGGAAGCATGCCACCAGTAGGAACCTTGTCACCGTATACTGCTAATGACTTGTCGGCATTAATTTGTAGTGACATGTCACTTACGTCTGACTGATCATTTAACAAATTGAAGTACACGTGACAGGTTGGATTAAACAACGTATCTTCAGTGCTGACGCCAGTATATGAAATTTCAACTTCATCATTTTTTGTCAACTTATATGTAATAGTTAAATCCAAATCACCAGGAAAATTGTCTTCAGAGCTCTTCATAGTTGTCTTGAAGGTAACACTTTTGTTCTTCTCATCCATTTCACTACTGAAATTATGAGTTTGAATTCCATTGTTACCACCATGAAGTAAGTTATCCCCTTCATTTGCTGGTAAATGAAATTGGTTACCATTAATCGTAAATTTCGCATTACCGATTCTTCCAGCAACACGACCAACATTCCTTCCGACTTGATAACCATCATTTAAGTATCCATCTAAGTCATCATAATGTTCAATCAATGAGTGACTAACTCCATCTTCAACAACTTCGAAGTTTTGCCAAGTAGCAGCGTAACTCATCACGCTAATTTTCGTTTTATTATCATTTTCAATAGTATAAAGTTCGACGTTTTCACCGTTTACTTGGCCAAAGTTTTTCTTGCTAATCATTCAATTGTCCTACTTCCATCGCTTTTTGAATATTATTTAATGTTAAATCTGTTGTACTAGTAAAATTGATATCCGCTTCGTTCAAGATATTAGGATCACCAATACCGATAGAAGTCTCTCCAGCAGAATTAATTGATTCCACACCGACTTTTGCATCTTCAATACCAATACATTCTTCAGGCTTTAAGCCCAATACTTCAGCACCACGTGCGAAGATTTCAGGATCTGGTTTACCATGTTTCAATGTTGATGGATCAACTTTCTCCTTGAAGTATTGTGCCAATCCTAATTGTTCAAGGACTAGTGGGGAATTCTTTGAAGCAGAAGCTAATGAAAGTTTGTAATCATGCTCTTCTAGAGATGTTAAAAAGTCTGAAATTCCTGGTAAAATTGCTGAAGCATTCATACCCTTCAAAAGTTCCAAGTAGTTAGTATTTTTCTTCGCAGCATATTTTTCTTTTTCTTCTTGTGTATAGTCGTTTTCCTTACCACCAGTTTTGAGAATTAATTCAAGTGAATCCATACGGCTAACACCTTTAAGATTATTAGCCAAATCTTCACTCCATTGAACACCCAATTCATCAGCTAATTGGTGCCAAGCTTTTGAATGATAAACAGAAGTATCTGCGATAACACCATCTAAATCAAATACGAATCCTTTAATGTTTTTAAAATCAACCATTCTTCATTCTCCCTTCAAAAAAAGTGCCTGAATTATAGATAACTCAGACACCCAATCATTAATTAGTTTGTAGTGATTCTAATGAAAGAGGCTTTCCATCAACCTCAATGTTTAGTGGTTCTCCTGAGATTAATTTGAAGTGACTACCTTTATTATCAACGGCAACTTCAATTACTCGTCCTCTAAATACTTGTCTAAATGAATAGCTATTCCATTTTTGTGGTAAGAATGGTTTATAGCTTAAAGTATCGTCGTGAACTCTCATTCCAGCAAAACCTTGAACAATTGAAATCCAGCCACCAGTCATTGAAGTAATATGCAAACCATCAACGGTGTCATTATTATAGTTATCTAAGTCTAGTCTAGCTGTTCTCTCATATAATTCAACCGCTTTCTTTTCGTAATGAAGGTCTGCTGCGACTACAGAATAAATTGCTGCAGATAGACTTGACTCATGAACAGTCAATGGTTCGTAGAAATCAAAATTGTGTTTCTTCTCCTCTTCAGTAAAACTATCAATGAAGTCATACATAACTTGAAGTACATCACCTTGTTTGATGTATGGTGAACGTAAAATTTTATCCCATGACCAGTGCTGATTAATTGGCAATTGATCTGCAGGAATTGAACTTACAGGTTGTAAATCCTTGTCCAAGAAACCATCGTGTTGAACGAAAATATCCAAATCTTTGTCATATGGAAGATACATCCTATCAACAATGTCTTGCCACTTAGCTTTTTCTTCATCTGAAACATTAAGCTGTTTAGCTTGTTCTGGTGCAACTTCGTTAAGAACCTTCAAGGTATATTCAAGTGTCCAACGAGCCAAATAATTAGTATTCCAGTTATTATCAACGTTATTTTCATACTCATCAGGGCCAGTGACACCATGAATCATGTATTGATTATTTCGTTGACTAAAGTGAACACGATCAGCCCAGAATCTAGAAATCTCGGTTAATACTTTTGAACCTTCATGTAAAACATATGATTTGTCACCGGTATAACGGGTGTAATTATAAATTGCAAAAGCAATATCACCATTACGATGAATTTCCTCAAAAGTAATTTCCCATTCGTTGTGGCACTCAATACCGTTAAAGGTAACCATTGGATAAAGTGCACCCTTTAAGCCCTGCTCTTGGGCATTTACATAGGCACCATCTAACTGTTTATATCTATACATCAACAGATTCTTAGTAACTTCTGGCTTAGTAATTCCTAGATAAACAGGGACAGCAAAGGCCTCAGTGTCCCAATAAGTTGCTCCACCATATTTTTCACCAGTAAATCCTTTTGGACCAATATTCAATCTTGCGTCATCACCATAATAAGTAGTGAACAATCCAAACAAGTTAAAGCGGATTCCTTGTTGTGCTTCGTCGTCACCCATAATTTGAATATCGGATTGTTGCCAACGTTCTGCCCAAACATTACTATGTGCAGTTAACAATTGATCGTATGAGCTATCAGAAATTGTTGATGAAAGATTATTCATAGAAGCTGTCAAATCGGCTGTTGAATCATAATCACGGGATGTGACAACTATAACTCTCTTCTCAATTGTACCAACTTCATTTTCGTTCAACTTACCTGAGAAAGTAGTGGCTGTTTCCAAATCAGTAACTTCATTATTAACTTGTTCAAAACTTGTAACGTATGTCGCTTGCATTCCTGATGTAAATCTTGGAGTACCAAAATCATTTGCTGTTGTTTCAGCTACTAAGCTATTTTCATCAATATGGCGAACTTCCCAGAAATGTTCATCGTAGTTAGCATCCTCATTCTTAACGTTAGCATCAATTGAGGAAATTACTTTAATATCGACGGGGTTCGAAGATAGGTTCTTGAAAATAACTTTTTGAACAGATAATTCCTTTTGCGCAACACTTAAAAATCTTTCAAAATCAAATTGAATTTTGCTATCACCCTTTGTAACAACAAATGAACGAGTTAGAACAGCATTTTTTAAATCGAGATTAAGGTCAAAATCTGAGATTGTATCCTTGGCTAAATCCAATTTTGAACCATTGATCTCAAAATTCATTTTGATGAAGTTTACCGCATTGATAACTTTACCAAAATACTTAGGATAACCATTCTTCCACCAGCCTACTCTAGTCTTATCTGGGTACCAAACACCTCCTAAATAAATTCCTGGTAAACTATCTCCAGAATAATCTTCATCGAAGAAACCACGCATACCCATATATCCATTACCTAAGCTGGTCATAGATTCCTGCAATCTTTTGTTTTCAGCTTTGAACTCGTGTGTTTCTACATTCCAAGGTTGAACTTCAAAAATTCTTTTCATCTTATCTAATCTCCTTAAGCTTTGTATGTTTCTTTAATAAATCCGACTGATAATGCACCGATTGCCATGATAATTCCACCTAATAAGAACATGTGTGGTTGTGAATTACCTAGCAATGGGAATAATGCGAAACTTAATAGTGAAGCAACGATTTGTGGCAAACAAATTGATCCATTGAATAAGCCTAAATATGTACCCATATGTTCACCTGATAAAGCATTGGTAATCATGGTTAGTGGATATGTATTCATTGAAGCCCAAGCCATACCTACTAAAACAAATGAACCAATTAATAAGTATTGACTGTGTATGAAGAATACTGATACGAAACCAATTGCTCCTAAAATCAAACTAAGCGCATAACCCAATTTGTGGTGATTGTTAGGAACTTTTGCTAAAACATATGACCAGACAACTGCAGCGATAGATTGTACGGCTGCTAGAACACCATACCAGTTACCAGCTGCTTGATAACCAGATGAACTTGCATTGGCAGTATTCCAAACGTTAACTGAGATTGCTCCAGCTGAATAAGTCCATAGATATTGGAAAGCCATCCAACAGAAGAATTGCACTAATGTAACCGTCCAGAATACCTTAGGTGCTTTCTTCAAAAGTGCCAACCAGTTACCGCCAGTTTTATTGGCATCTTCAGAAATACCATGATACTTGGCATATGTAGCAGGATCATACTCTTTAACTCTCATAATTGTGATTACTGTAGAAATAACTAAGATAACTGCACCAAGATAGAATGACCAAATAACTGACTGTGGTACAACACCTTTTTTAGCAGTATTTGCTAGACCAAATGCTGTTAATACAAATGGGAAAATAGCTGCAATAACTGCACCGGTATTTGACAAGAAACTTTGAATTCCATATGCATAACTCTTTTGATCATCATTGACCATGTCACCAACCATCATTTTAAATGGTTGCATTGCAATGTTAGAAGATAAATCAAGAAAAGCAACTGTGATAGCACCAAACAATAAAGCTGCCATAGAACCATAGCCAAATCCAAGTGATCCTGAGTTTGGAAGTAAAAACATTACGATGGCGGCAACAACAGTACCTAAGATTAAGTATGGTAATCTTCTACCACCAAGTTTTGGTGCCCAGGTTCTATCTGAATAATATCCAACAATTGGTTGAACAATTAACCCAGCCAATGGAGGCAAAATGAAGAACCAACCTAAATTATTTGGATCTGCTCCGATAGTCTGGAAAATACGACTCATTTGAGAACTTTGTAGCGTAAATGCCATTTGAACGCCTAAAAATCCAAGACTAAGCATCCAAATTGTGTTAGAAGATAGTTTAGGTAAACCTGCACCATCTTGTGTTTGTGGTTTTTTATCTGACACGATGATTCCCCCTCATTTCGTTTGATTTCTAATCTATGGTTTGAATTATAAAACCGTTTTCATTTTTATGCAACCGTTTGCATTAAATTAATGTGAAAAATTGTACAATTTCGTATGCATTTATCGAATAAAATATTCCTTGTTTTTGCTGATTTAATCACTTTTTTAGCCAAAAAAAAATTGACTAAAAATTTTTAGTCAATTTTATATTATTTGATATCCCACTATCAAATGCTGTTTCTTATCGATATCTTTGTTTTCGCGATCGCTAAATAGCAACAGAGCGGCTTTCACACCCATTTCCTCTGGAAATAGATCCATTGTTTTATAGTTTTTCTCCAACAACACATGTGGCAACGAGTTGTTGAATCCAATCATGTGAAAATCTAGGTTAGGATAAACTTGATTAAAACTGTCAATAAAATTCATCGCATTAAGATCATCTGTTGCTACCCCACCATCAAGGTCAGAATTAAGTCGAATAATATTCTTCACATTGTCGTTATTAGTTTCATCTACAGGTACATCAACAAATTTTAAGTTTGCATCGCCAATTGCCTTTTGAAATCCTTCAAATCTTTGTTGTTCAAAAATCCAATTATTTCGTGAATGGATAAATGCAATCTTGTAAACATCATTGGTTTCAATCAAATATCTCGTTGCAGCAGCACCTGCATCCACATTATTATTATCAACATAATAATCGTTTTTATTCATTGGTTGACCAATTACGACAAATCGCAAGTTATTATCTCTTAGAAATTTTGCAATAGGATCATTTTTTTGTGAATAAAGTAAAATAAATCGTTTGATTTTACTTTGATAAACCATCGATTTAACATTCTTTTTTAAGTCATCAATAGACTTGGTTATGGCAACAGACAATGCATATCCACGTTTAATTAATTCATCATTCACACCACTTAGAACATTGACATAGAAAGGATTCGCTGGAGTTCCATTTCCGCCCACGGGGAAAATTACACCAACGGCGCTTGCCTCTCCGGTGGTTAAATTCTTGGCATTATAATCTGGCATATATCCTAACTTGTCAGCTATTTTTGTTATTTTTTCAATTGTCTCTCGACTAATGTGCGGATTTTTATTTAGCGCACGCGATGCTGTCGATGGAGAAACTCCTGCTTCTTTGGCTATGTCTCTAATTGTTACCACGTTCACCACTCCAAATTATTGTGTTATTCATTTAATCTTACTTTATATTTTGTATTTAGTTAAGCATTTGATAAATAAAACTTATTTGATGAGGGATGAACACTGCAGCCTTCGATCCGGTTATTGGAATAAATAAAGTTAAAATAATTATGTATTCTTGATTCAAAAAAAGTCATCACACTTTATCAATCAAGTGTTGATGACTTTTTTAATACTTTTTTTAAGCTACTGATTTTCTTCTAAATATGTGTTTTCTGACCCAAGGCATTACCCAGTAATCCAAACCTATTTTTCCGGCATTGAATCCTGCGATTAAAATGAAATATTCCAGGAAAATGTACATTGGATTTACTGAAATCGCACCCGCCAATAGGTATGAGAAGTTCATTAGTAATGCGAAGAATGCTGCTGCAGTTGTTAAACATCCAAATATTAAGCCTAACCCAACTAGGAATTCTCCCCATGAGATCAAGACGCTCATGCCTTGCGCATGTGGCAATATTCCGCTGATCATATCATTGAACCATGGATAAACGGTTTTGCCAGTTGGACCTGTCACTGGAGCTTTAACGGCTGCTGCTAACATCCCTTTTGTGGCATCTGCAGCTCCACCTGTAATTTTCTCCCAACCTGATATTGTCCATTTGATTCCCAAATAAACTCTTATGATTGTCAAAATAACTGACGCTACTTTGCTATTTCTCAAAAACTTAACCATAATGTATCCTCCCTTTTTTAAGATAACGTTTTCATTATAGCTAAGTGATTTTCAATATCAAATAATCTTTCTCGGTTTTCAAATATATTTATTTCTTATTATCAAATGCATCAAATGGTACACCATCACGGTATGCGAAACTTCTAGCTGCAAGATACTTTGTAAACTTTATTCTATTCATATCATCTTTTGAAATTTTTAATCTAGTCCAACCATGATACAATCGCTTCTCTTTTAAAAATTTAACATCTTGTAAATCTTCAAGCTCATAATCAACCAACTTCATTGACTTTCTTTGATTTTGAGCAGATTGTACAATTTTAGTCTCATTTTCTTTGACAGCAACACCATTTGGTTGAGACTTTTTATAGGACTCAATATTATTTTTCTCTATTTGCTGATATGTCTTTCGATCGATTACGCCTTGTTGCATTTGTTGCCTTGCATCTTTGTTTTCTTGGAGCACATCTTGCCAGCTATCTTTCCAATCCAAATAGTCCTCGCGATAATCGCTAAACATATCTTGATTTTTCTCCTTTGCTTCAGCAATTACTGCATCACGTTTATTTATCACGTCGTCTCGAACAATTCCGTATGGTCTTACTACAGCTGTAAAAAGTAAAACGTCGTTTGGTAATATTTCTTTGCCAAGTGAAAACACAGATTTATTAGCATTGACCCACACATGATCAGTCACATCTGGATTAATCACTCGTCCTTTTTTATCGGTTTCATCAATATCCTTTAACAGCAATACTGGTCCTTTGCCCCCACCTTTGGTTCTTTTGTGCGTAAATTCTCCAACAGTGGCACTAAACCATATTCGTTGACCTACTTTTTTTGCTAAATTAGTTCTTTGATTGGACATCTAATCATCTCTTAATTGTTATTAAGATAATTTTCTCACTATTTTATCTAAAATTAAATTAATTATTTCCGTTTTACGAGAACAATCATTTGATTAATAAATTTTCTAATGCTAAATTGATCACGTTAAAATTACTGGAGGGAACAATTATGACAGAAATTAATGGCTACACACAAAGTGATAATGAAAAAGAGTTACATATTTTAAATTTACCTAGTCTTGAAGCAGAAGCAAAGAAAATCATTCCAACTGGTGGCTTTGGATACATCAGTGGCGGTTCAGAGGATGAATGGACTCTAAATGAAAACACAAAGGCGTTCAATAATGTGCAGATTGTTCCTCGTGTATTAAGTGATATCGATGATCCACAAACTGATACATCAATTTTTGGTATTGATTTAACAATGCCAATTATAACTTCACCTTCTGCTGCTCAAGGCTTGGCCCACTCCCAAGCTGAAAAGGATACAGCTCGTGGAATTGCTAAAGCCGGAACAATTATGTCTCAGAGCACTTATGCTTCAACATCAATTGCTGACACTGCTGAGGCTGGTAATGGAGCACCACAATTTTTCCAATTATATATGAGCAAAGATTGGACTTTTAACGAAAGTTTGTTGAATGAAGCAAAGCGCGTGGGCGCAAAGGCTATCCTACTTACTGCCGATGCAACCGTTGATGGATATCGTGAATCTGATATTATCAACAACTTCCAATTCCCACTCCCAATGGCAAATCTTGAGAAATTTAGCTCTGGTGCTGGTAAAGGTAAAGGGATTGGCGAGATTTACGCCGCAGCTGCTCAAAAAATCAGTCCTGATGACGTTCAACGTATTAAAGATATTACTGGACTACCTGTCGTTGTTAAAGGTGTACAGTCACCTGAAGACGCTTTAATCGCTATTGGCGCTGGTGCTGATGGTGTTTACGTTTCAAATCATGGTGGTAGACAACTAAACGGTGGACCTGCATCCTTTGATGTTCTAGCTGATGTTGCCAAAGCCGTAAATCATAAAGTTCCAGTTATCTTTGATAGTGGTATCCGTCGTGGATCACACGTCTTCAAGGCTTTAGCAAGCGGAGCTGATATTGTTGCCCTAGCTAGACCGATTATCTACGGACTTGCCTTGGGTGGTGCTGATGGTGTTTATTCGGTTATTGAACATCTAAATAACGAATTTAAGACAGTTATGCAATTAGCAGGAACTAAGACAATTGATGATGTTAAACATGCTAAGCTAATCAAAAAATAATTTCTTAACTATTAAAAATACATTAGTTACTTATCAAAATAAATAAGAGTATTTCTTATTAATTTCAGAAATACTCTTATTTTATTGTTGTTGCTGATGTTCAGTTGGTACTTCATTTTGATTTTTCACATTACGAGTCGGACTTACCCAAGTACCTTGTCCATATCCCATAATAGTTTTAATTGCAGGAATAAATGTTGTGACAACTGATAGTGCATTTACTTGCCAGTAAACCAATGTATAAAGTGGCATAAACATTAGATATTTAAATTTTCTTCCTCGATCATCAACAATCAAAGCAGAGCCTAATTGTAATAGTCCAGCGAACATTTCAAATGTTACAAAAATAAATGACATTGCAAACATGTGGAACACTCGTTCAAAGTTTCCGACAAATAGGAACTGAACTAGTGATATCAAAAATAATATTACCGTTAAGAAATAGAAATGTGACCAAATAATACTTAATGTCTGATCAACGATGAACGCTAATTGTTTCGTATATTTAAAAGGATGCAAAACAATCTTCCAGAAGTTAGTCAACCAAACTTCTGTACCACCCTTGGCCCAACGTTTTCTTTGATGATATAAACTCTTCAATGTTTCAGGTACGTTCATATAAAACATAATATTTGGAGCAAAAACAGTAGCCCATCCACTAATTTGGTGGTCCCAGGCGATACTAATATCTTCAGTAGCACGGTCTTGTCTGAATAACCCAACATCGATCAACGCATCACGACGATACATAGTATTAGCACCACTGTAAGCGTACATATTACCAAATACACCAATTTGACTACGCTTAATAACACCGACAATACTTGAAAATTCCACAGTCTGAGATTTTGCAATCATGGTATCACGGTTTTGAACATCCATATTTGCAGTTACAGCAGCAATATTCTTACCGTCTTCTTTATAGAAATAATTCATATATTTCCATAAAGCATCTGGTTCTGGAATTGAATCGGCGTCATTACTTAAAATAAATTCACCTTTAGCAAATGCAACACCCACGTTAAATGCATGTGCTTTACCTTGATTCTTTTCAATTCTAACAACTTTTAAATTATCATATTTCTTCATTAATCGTGCAAGAATCTCAGGAGTTGTATCAGTTGAACCATCATCAGTAACTAATATTTCGTAGTTCGTATAATTTAAATCGTCCATCAAATATGTAATCGTCGTTTCAATCATGACTTCTTCGTTGTGTGCAGGAATCATAATAGTAACGAAAGGTTGAATACTTTTATCAATTTCTTCATATTCCGTAATTCTGTGTCTATAAATAAGTTGGTAACAAATAACACCGATGAACCAACAAAATGCACCCAAAATTGGATAAGAAACAAGAATAAGTAATAAGAAATTCACGACAGCATCAAATGTTGTTATACCAGTATGTACATTCATTATTCGTCCTCGAATTTCTTATAAATTTTATCAATCGTATCTACTTCCAAATTTTGTTCTGGAGTCACTGAATAGTATCTAACTTCATTTCTTCTAATCTCAGGTTCTCCAAATTCTTCAGTATAAAAATCTTTGATGGCATTACGTCTTGATAACAAACGTTTCTCATCATAATTTGTAATTTTCTTAACATGCTGTTTTGTATAGTGGTTATTGTGCAAAGTGAATAACACAGTTATGACCGCCAAAACTATAAAGGCAATAATAAAGAATTTTCCGTATGAATAAAATATTTCTCGACCTTCAGCGTATGACCAAACAGTCTTCATAAAATTCTTATTGACGAAAATTGTAGCTGAAAATGTCCACCAAATCGGAACGACAACGAATATCCATGAAATCAAAGTGATCAGAATTTGTCTCGCTTTCAACCAAAAATGTCCTTTTTCAAAGAAAGCATCATGAGAATACTTCTCTAGATCTTCAATACTTTCATCCTCTGTTTGTTGATCCATATAATTCCCCCAATATCAGATATTAATATTTAAAAACCAATATTATTATAATCTGAATGGATTCGTTTATCAAAATCAATATATTGATAAAATCATTTAACCTTTTGAGTTTTTTCTGAAAACATAAAAAAAGCTTTCATCAAACCCAAAGGGATTCAATAAAAGCTATTACTAACTATGCATATGCCGTTTAGGACTTTCCCATGTACCAGAACCATGGCCCATAATCGATCTAATTGCCGGTATAAAAGTCGTGACTACTGCTACGGAATTTACTTGCCAATAAACCAAGGTATAAAACGGCATAAATAGTAGATATTTTAATTTTTGGCCACTTCCATCAACAATCAAGGCCGCTCCAAGTTGTAAAAAGCCTGCGAACATTTCAAAAGTAATGAATACAAACGACATCGCGAACAAATATATCACTTGTTTTAGATCGCCTGTAAATGCAAATCTAAATATTGAACCAACAAACAATAACAAACTGATAAAGTAGAAAAATGACCAAGTAATACTAAATGTTTGATCAATCATAAATGCAACCTGTCTCGTAAAGTGGATCGGATGTAAAACAATTTTCCAAAAATTTGTGAGCCACACTTCTGCTCCACCTTTTGCCCAACGTTTTCTTTGCTTGTACAATCCTTTAAGATTGTCAGGAACATTCATATAGAACACAATATTTGGAGCAAAGACAGTTGACCAACCACTTGTTTGGTGATCCCAAGCAATACTGATATCTTCAGTAGCACGATCCTGTCTAAACAATCCAACATCAATCAAAGCATCTCGACGGTACATCGTGTTTGCTCCACTGTAGGCGTACATGTTACCAAAAACACCAATTTGGCTTCGTTTGATAATTCCGATAATACTTGCAAATTCAACAGTTTGCGACTTTGAAATGATAGTATCACGATTTTGAACATCCATATTTGCTGTAACTGCCGCAATATTTTGTCCATCAGAGGTATTAAAGTAATTCATGTATTTCCAAAGTGCGTCCGGTTCAGGGATAGTATCTGCGTCATTGCTTAAAATAAACTCACCTTTGGCAAAAGCTACACCAATATTGAAAGCATGTGCTTTACCCTGGTTTTTTTCAATTTTGATAACCTTGAGATTATCATATTTATCCATTAATCTTTTGAGTATCAATGGAGTATGGTCAGTTGAACCATCATCAATTACCAAAACTTCATAATGTGAATAATTTAAGTCATTCATCAAATAATTTATGGTATGTTCAATCATGATTTCCTCATTGTGAGCAGGAATCATGATTGTAACAAAAGGTTCAGCACTTTTATCTATCTTCTTAAACTTAGTAATTCTGTGAGAATACAAAAATTGATAACAAACAATTCCGATTAACCAGCAAAATGATCCTAGAATTGGATATGCGATCAATATCAACAAAAGAATGTTAGCCACAGAATCAAAAGTCGTGATTCCTGTATTAATCATAATTTTGTTGCCTCAAACTTACTATAGATTTTATCAATAGATTTAATTTCCAAATTATTTTCGGGGGTTACAACATAATATCTAACATTGTTGCGTCGATAATATCTTTCCCCAAATTTTGAAGTATAAAAATCCTTAATAGCCTCACGTCTTGCTAACAACCGTTTCTCATCATAAATTGCATGGCGCTTTACATGATATTTGGTATACCAATTGTTGTATAAGGTGAAACCAATAGTAATGATTGCCAAAATAACAAACGCATATGCAAAAAATTTCGTGAAGAAATAAAATAAATCTTTACCTTCTGGAATTGAAAAAGGTTGTCCCTTCCAATGCTTACTACCAAGTGTGATGGAAATTGTCCAATAAATTGGAATAATCATGATTACCCAAGATAGAATTGTCATCAGAACTTGCCGAGTTTTTAAAAACCAATGACCTTTTTCAAAGAAGGCATCGTGAATATAGCCATTAACTGGAGAATCACTCTTTTTTGATCTTCTTGCTCTCATTATTATCACCCATAACTTTTTTACCTATATAAGTTATTTTCAGACACAGTTTTTTTTATAGTCTTAAGTCTGAAGGTGAGAAACATTTTACAAAATCACTTTAAAACAAGCATCTATTACTTACTTCACGCAATTTTGAAAACATATTAAATAATAATCAATATTAATAAATCCCAATATCTAGACACAGGAATCCTACTACATCCCGTTTAATTCACCCTTATGTTAATGGGATTTATAATAAATGCAAGAATAACGATTTACCAATACCTTGATACAAATTCCTTCTCAATAAAACATTATGTATCTGGATATTTACTAACTAATTGAATATACAACAGCATTTTTTGGTTTTTTTGTATTAGTTTAAACTAAAAAAAGAATAACGACACACTTACATATTTAAGTGTAATATTACCCATTTTTGTTAAATTAATATAAGAAACAAATTTAGTCGCAAGGACTGAGAATATTTTCCAGCAGTGAAAGTGGTGTTAGAGCTTTAGCTCTTATACCACCGGGCGAGTTTGGAGACTTACCGAACTTTGGTAAGGCTTCAAACCGAGTCTTGAGACCGATTTTTGGCTCAAGACGTCCCGCACAGCAGCAAAATATTCTCAGTTCTGGAGACGACAAGCAAAATGAACAAACTTATCTGAGTTTTTAAAATTTCGACAAAAAAAGTAGAACTCGCAAGGAGTTCTACTTAAAGCTAGCTTAAGGTGAGTACAGGAATTGAACCTGCGCGCCGGTATTAGCCGGTTCGCCGGATTTCGAGTCCGGTGCATTACCACTCTGCCAACTCACCATCATAAGGCTTGGAATAACCAGGCCTTTTTATTTATCTTAAATTAATACTGCATTAATGTAAACATATCATATCCACTAATCTTGTCGCGACCATGGAGGTCTTTCAATTCAATTAAGAATGCTGTACCCACAACAATACCACCTAGTTTTTCAACTAATTTGATTGTTGCAGCTAATGTCCCACCTGTTGCCATTAAATCATCAACGACTAAGACTTTTTGTCCAGGTTTCACGGCATCTTTTTGCATCCATAAAGAACCTTGACCATATTCAAGATCATATGTTACTGAAACAGTTTCACGAGGAAGTTTACCCTTCTTACGTGCAGGTGCAAAACCTACACCTAATTTATAGGCAACTGGACATCCCACGATGAATCCACGTGCTTCCGGTCCGGCAATCATTTCTGCACCACGACTCTTTGCATAATCAACAATTTTGTCAGTTGCAGCACCGTATGCCTTGCCATCCAACATTAATGGTGAAATGTCTCGAAATAATATGCCAGGTTCTGGAAAATCTGGAACATCAGCAACATATTTCTTAAAATCAATATCCATCTTTCATTCTCCGTTCAATCTAGTTATGACAGTCATAATCACTGATCCAATTTAGCAGATCATCAAAATTAGATTCAATTAGTATTTTTTCAACATCATTGCGTTGTAATCGTTTCAAATAAGTTGGAGATTCGATTAATTCGCGTTGTTCTGATACTTCTGCTTTTTTAACAAAGCCATTTACCATTTTAACAAAATTTAGCTCAAAAAACACTTTTAAATAGAAATCTGCGTCATTTTTATCTATATTCAAGAATTTAGCCACTACCTCCATGTCATCTGGCTTGATATTATCATGTGCATACAAATATTTTAACAAAATTTTCATTTTATTCATGTCAGGTGATAAGTACCCACTCTTGATACTTGTGTGCAAATATAGTGCCGTATGTGCAGTCTTATTAGACTGTAAGAATTGCTCAAAAACCTTAATATCATGAGGACGGTCATATATTAAAATGTTTTGATGATTAAAGTCAGCATCAAACATTTCCACTTTTGCATTCAAATCATGTCTTTGTAACATTTGATAGTATCCAGCATTGAAGCAAACAATACTATCAAATCTATCCATCAATGCTTTTGAAAGTTGTTTTTGACGATAATCGATATAGATAGATTCAAGCTTATTTTCTTCTTGTGCTTCAGGAGCAAATTCAATGTCATTAATCAGCATCTGAAGTATCGAACGACCTGCCCACTCATTTACGCCTAACTGGCCATACACATCACAGAGATTATCTTTAATTTCCAGTGATTTGGAAAACAAACTGAATCCAATTCCTGGAATTTGATTTTGACTATCAGCAATTGTCGTCTTCAAATGAGATTTGTCTTTACCAACACCAGTGCTGTTGGTTAAATGAACGTCTGATAATTTTATAACCGGTTTAGGATTTCCCATACCAAAAGGTGCCAGCTGATTGATTTCGTTAATTAAATCCGTAGAAAAATCACTTATTTGGAAATTCAAATCAAACAATTTTTCAACAGAGCTGTGAGGATCAAATCCTTGTTTAGCTGGTTCTTCTTGAAGCAAAGGTATTAGTTCATTTAATTGTGGTTCAGCAAGAGAGAAACCGCATGCTTGAGCATGACCACCAAACCCAGCAAATAATTCATTGTGTGCATTTAATGCATCAAATAAGTTAAACCCTTCTGGACTACGGCCCGATCCTTTGTATAATTCTGAATCCTTGTCATAACAAAGAACAAGTGTTGGTTTGTGTTCTTGTTCAACAACACGACTTGCGACAATACCAAGAATTCCTTGATGCCACGTATCGCTAGTTAATACGAGGACTCCGTTTTCACTTTGTTGTTGAATTTGTTCTTGCGAATCAGCAAACGCATCCGCAACCAGTTGTTGGCGTTTGGCATTAATTTCTTCAGTTTCATCTACTATGTCTGCTGCCAGTCCAGCATCACTAGTTGTCAATAATTCCATAGCGGAAGTGGCATCGTCTAAACGACCAATAGCATTAAGCCTTGGGGCAATTTTGAACCCAATGTCCTCCTCATTAACCTTGTTTAAATCCAATTTAGTCTTTTTCGCTAACGCCATGAGACCGACATTCTGGTTTTTACTCATACGTTTTAATCCTTCAGTGACAATTACACGGTTTTCACCCACTAATTTTACTGAATCAGCAACTGTACCAATTGCAGCCAAATCTACAAAATTTAGGGCATCGTCACCTAAGAGTGCATCAGCAAATTTAAATGCTACCCCTGCACCAGATAAATAAGGACAGAAGTACTCTGACCCTGGAATTGATGGATGAACAATAGCATCTGCTTCAGGTAACTCTGCGGGCAAATCATGGTGATCAGTAATAATAACCTTTACCCCATTATCCTTCAAATACTTAACTTGCTCTTTACCACTCACACCATTATCAACAGTGATTAATAAGTTAATATGTTTTTCTTCAACTAGTTTCTTATACTCATCTAAATTAGGACCATATCCATCTTTGAATCTATTAGGAATAAATACGATTGGATTAACTCCCATTTTTTTGAGCGTTAATCTCATAATTGATGCACTAGTAACACCATCAGCATCATAATCACCATAAATAGCAATTTTGCCTTCACTTTGAATTACTTCATCCAAGGTTTCCAGTGCTTTATCCATATCATGCAATGCAAATGGGTCTTGTAATCCAGTAATATTAGGATTCAAGAACTCTGTTATTTCTTCTTTATCAGAAAAATTTCGTTCCAATAACAATTCCGATACTGTATTGCTTAAATTATTTTCACTTGAAAATTTTGAAATTTCATCTTGAGTTGGACTTTGACGTTTTGTCCATTTAATTGAAACCAATACATCACCTACTAACCTATCAATTATAAACAATTATCCGTTCAAAAAAAATAAGCCGACGGGCTTATTTTGAAAACACAGCTAATGTTTTACTATTTGCTTTTTGAGTTTTAACTAATGAACCTTGAATTGCCCAACGATTTGTACCACCATCAGCACAAGTAATTAACGTTAAAAGTTTTTTCCCAGGTGAATCATCAATTAAATAAACAGCAGTTGGTGGAACGACTTTTTTGTAATAAACCTTATAAGTGTAAACATGTTTCATGTTAGTAATGTGGGCCAAATCACCTAGTTGAACATTTTGAAGCTTTGAGAAAAGAACACCTTGATCAGTCATGTAATGTCCAGCCAGGGCGTAATTACCTTTACCCATCTTCTCATTTGGCTTCATTGTTCCACCACCAGTTGACAATGCGTCATTGCTTAGGCCTTTCAAAATAGGAAGATACAAACCAACTGAAGGAACCGACATCTTCCCTATTACAGCGGCACCATTGTTTACCGATGCCTTTGCAACTTGACTAGCACTTATAGGCTTGACTTTCTTGAAGTCATAGCTTGCTTTCTTATTTTCATTTTTCTTAACCTGATCAGCAGTTAATGAAGAAAGAAATCTATTAGACATATGATCAACTGCAAATTCTTTGATAGGCTCATTAAATATTAATCCTAATGCAATCAGGAACAATACAACTATTCCACTAATCGAGAAAAATTTTTTCATGGTATCCTTCACATTCCTATTAATAATTATTTATCTGAATTCTTTGTCATAATAATCCAATTTATTATAAAAGTTAAATTATTGAGACTGAATCATACAAAAATTTTTGAATTAATAATCTAAAGTATAACAAAATTGAATCTGTAAAAATAGTCAACAAAAAAACTCCTCAACGGAGTTTAAATCAAATATTCTAAATCACTGGCAACAGTTGGATATCCCATGATTAATTTTGAATATTCAGCATTAGCAATTTTTTTGTCGATTACTAACGTTAACAAGTTTATCAACTCATCTGCTTGCTCAGTTAAAACGGTCGCACCGACCACCTGGTTAGTTTTATCAAAAATAATTTTTGCCTTAGCAATTGGCTCGTGAATACGATAATACGTATACCAACTAGTCAAGTTTGATGAGACGATTCGGTATTGGTCTGGATTGGCTTCTGCCTCTGAAGTTGTAATTCCAACACGCGCCATTTTTGGACTACCATAAACTAAAGTCGGAATTGATGGATATTGAATTGGATCAGTTGTTTTTTTATCAATATAGTCAGTAACATAGTTTGCATCAAAACCGGCGACTGGTGTGAGTTTTGGCTGAGGTCTATCTACCACATCACCGATAGCAAAAACATTTTGATTTGTTGTCTGAAGATGTCCGTTAACTTTGATTCCTTTTCTTGAATACTCCACTCCTGCTGCACTTAAATTCAATCCCTCGACGCTTGGTATTCTTCCGGTAGCACAAACAATCAAATCAGAATTTAATTTATAACTATCAGAGATAAGTTCAAATCCAGCCTCAGATTTCTTTATCTCTTTAGTATCAATATTGAAATGAAATTTAATTCCACGTGATTTCATTTGTTCGACCATATCATTTACAAATTCACCATCAAATGCTTTTAATGGACGATCATTGTGATGAACTAAATGAACTTCTGCCCCTGTTGCATTCGCTATATTAGCCAATTCAAACGCAATATATCCAGCCCCAATAAATGTTATTTTCTTAGGCATTTGTTTCAGTGACAAGAACTCATTGCTAGTAATCATATTATCCGAACCGGGGATATTTAGAATACTTGGATGTTGACCAGTCGCTAAAATGAATTTATCAGCAGTAAAAATTTCATCTTCGAATTTAAGCTCATTTTTCGAAGTAAACTCAACTTTTCCATGATAATTATCAATGCCAGCTGAATCTAAGCCACCCTTGCTTCCAGCAGGAATCTTACTAGTATACGATTCTTTAAATGCCTCAATCTCTGACCAGTTCATAAATGGAACATCCGAAAATCCATTACCCTTCAATTGTGCAATTCTGTCACGAGCTTCTACGCCGCTGAGGAGCATCTTTTTAGGATCACAACCACGGTTGGGACAAGTCCCACCCCATAAGTCATTTTCAAATATAGCAACAGATTTGCCGGCAGATTTCACATTATATGCTGCTGCCAAACCAGCAGGTCCACCACCAATAACAATTACATCGTAGTTTTTCATACAAACATTCCTCCTCAAAAATGATTAATTAATTTAATTGTAGACTAGTTTCAAATTTTAGACAGAAAAAAAGCTCCAAAAGCATTTCGCCTTTGAAACTTTGATATTTATATATTAAGCTTTACCACCTAGTAGACCAGTAATAGTCTTAATAGCGTTTGTAACACCTGAACCTAAACCGCTCACTGTGTCAACGAATTTTTTAATTCCAGTTGTTGCATCACTAATTGTTGAACCAATACCTTTGAGGCCATCAGTTAATGAACTAGCAGCATTTTTAACACCACTTACTGCATCCTTAACACCACCAACAACGCCTTTAACGTCACCAACAGCATCTTTAACGCCAGTTCTTACATCATCAGCAGCACCTTTGGCTGTGTTAAATGCATTTTGAGCATCTCCTGCAGCATCTTTAACACCAGTTCTTACGTCATCAGCAACACCTTTAACATTGTTGAATGCTGATTTTCCAGCTGAGAATACGCCATCTACGGCATCCTTAGCATCATTTAATGGAGCTGTTAAAACTGTTTTTGCTGAATCATGTAAGCCAGATAAGCTTGTGTTAAGTCCAGTTACACTTGTGTTAATTTTTCCAAGATTATCAAGTGGATGTGTAATTGCATTAGTAATTACATTTCCAGGTTCTTGAATAAGCTTTTGAGTATTATCAATTGCACCTGTGATAGCTGAAGCTGTATCACCAAGTTTTGTTGCAGTATCCTTGATTGTACCAAGAATATCAGGTGCTTTTGCATCAGATTTTGCTGCGGCAGCTGCAGCTGGTGCTGCAGTTTCAGCAGGTTTTTCAACTAATGCTTCTGGCTCTGTTGTAGTTAAGGCTGGAAGATAAATCCAACCAGTAACATTGTCATTGTTAGTAATTTTTTCGTACAAGTTACCTTCTGAATTTTGTGTTTGATTCAAGCCCTTAAATACAGTGTGTGTGTAGTCTGAGGCATTAGCTACAACATTTGAAGTCTTTTCATATGGAGTGTCCCAAATAAAGTAATCAGGGTTTTCAATCCAATATGCACGTCCTTCTGTATAATTACCACGATTTGGAGCTGGTGTACTTACATTTGTTGGTTCTGAAGTAGCAGAAGCTTGTGTTGATGCAGAGCTATCTGTGTACACAATCGGATCTGCAGTTGGTGCAGTCTTTTCAGATTCAGCATTAGCAGTTGGGTCATTTGTGACTGTCAATGGTGAATTTGATGCTTGTGTTGATGCTACTACGGCATCTTTAGTTTCGGCAGTTGTTGATGTGGCTGTTTGGTTAGCAGCTTGCACATTTTCAACGGCTGGTTGAGAACTACTACTTGTAGTAGTGTCAGCAGCTTGTGCATTACCAGCACTAAGTAAGGCAATCGGAATTGCTAATGCTGAAGCATAAAGCAAATTGTATTTCTTCATAATCATTCCCCCAAGAAAATATTCATATATTCGTTTTATTAATGAATAAATTTATTATATACCCATAATATTAAAATGTAAACGCTTTTATGAATTATTATTCAGAAAATACATTAAATTTTTATCCATGAATAAACTAAATATCACAATTTTTCCAACATTTCACAAATCAATGAAATGTAATCGGTATCATTCTAATGTAAACGTGTACATTTCTAATCTTGCCATTAACCTAGTTTTGACTGCTATATTGCGTTTTAAAATTGATTCATAAAATTTGATAATTAGCCATAAATTTGAATTTTCATTTCACAAGAAATCATTAACCAAAATTTACTCATTATTTAGTAATTTTAACTAAACGTGCACTTTTATAATCATATTTCTTCAAGAATACGCTTGCACTAAAAAGTTAATATAATTCGTTGTTTGTGATTTGTATTGCCCTCCAACATTTTGTGTGCTTGTGCTGCTTCAGAAAAAGGTAAAGTCAAAATATCATCGTCTAGTAAAAATTGGTTTTTCACGTATTTATTTATCAATTGTGCTGCACCGTAAAGTTGATCTACAGTTGCATGACTGATAACAAAACCTTGAATTGCTTTCAAATTCATGTAAAAATCTCTAACAGAAAAAGTGAACTTATTTGACGACGGTGCTGTTATAAGTCCAATCTTCCCTCCAAGCTTCAAATTATCTAAGTTATCTTCAAGTGATACCCGCCCAGAGGTATCGACTATGTAGTCGAAGGTACTATGAATATCACTAATATTCTCATGATAATCACGACAATCGGTAACCCCCAAGTTTTGAATTTTTTGGAAATAATCCGGACTACTAGTCGTTGTTATATTTAATCCCATCAAAATTCCCAATGATGCAAGTTTAGTTCCAACATGACCAGCAGCACCCTCAATCAATAAATTTTTGCCTGATTCGACCTGGAGAACATCATTTAAAAGAATTACTGCCGTAGCTGATGAGTGAACTGTAGCAACGAGCTTTAACATATCCACACCTGTAGGAATCTTATACAATCGGTTGATTGGAACCGAAATTAATTCACTTGTTGTTCCTTGTCGTCCATCATAGCCCATGCTATTCGTCCAAACTTTATCACCAATTTGGAAGTCTGTTACCTTTTTGCCCAGTTGTTCCACGGTCCCTACAGCATCTCTTCCTAAAACAAATGGAAAGTTCATACCAGTCTTAAATGCTCCTGATCTAACAAATGTATCCGCGTGATTAACAGAAACTGCTTCCACTTTTACTAATACTTCCTCGGGATTAACTACTGGATTTAATAAGTCGCCAATTATTATATTCTCCGGTGATCCTGTTTTTTCAATATATGCTGCTTTCATAAAAATTCTCCTCATTTTGGAAATTAAAAAACACCATTGAATACAATCATTCAATAGCGTTAATTTGGAACTATTTAGAATTTGTGTCTGTTTCTTTTCCTCTGTTCAGGTTAAGAACCGACATAAACGCTTCTTGAGGAATTGAAACTTTTCCAACTTCCTTCATACGCTTCTTACCAGCTTTTTGTTTGTTCAACAGCTTGTCACGTCTAGTTCTGTCACCACCATAGAGTTTAGCCGTAACATCCTTACGATAGGCCTTAACGGTTGCACGAGCTACGATCTTATTACCAATGGCTGCTTGAATTGGAATCTCAAACATTTGTCTTGGAATAACTTCTTTAAGCTTAGAAACGATGTCTCGTCCTCTTTGGAAAGCAAAATCTTTGTGGACAATGAAACTCAAGGCATCAACTGGCTCACCATTCAGCAAAATATCCATTTTAACAAGTTCACTGCCTTCGTAATCTTCGACTTGATAATCTAAGGATGCATATCCTTTTGTGTTTGACTTCAAATCATCAAAGAAATCGAAAATGATTTCTAGCAATGGCAATTTATAAATAACATTCACACGATATTTATCCAAATAATCCATGGTTACAAACTCACCACGTTTACGCTGACATAACTCCATTACAGGGCCAACGTAATCTTCTGGAACCATAATTTCCGCACGTACATATGGTTCGCGAATTTCTTGAATTTCCGAAGTCTCAGGCAACTCAGCAGGATTATCGACGACAATTTCTTCGCCATCAGTTTTGGTAACATGATAATCAACTGATGGAGATGTAATAATCAAGTCCAAATCAAACTCACGTTCAAGCCGCTCTTGAATAACATCCATATGCAACAAGCCTAAGAATCCACAACGGAACCCGAAGCCTAATGCTTGAGATGACTCTGGTTCATATTCCAAAGCAGCATCATTTAATTGTAATTTTTCAAGTGCTTCACGCAAATCTTCGTATTTTCCATTATCAACGGGATACATACCTGCATAAACCATTGGCGTACTTTGACGATATCCTGCTAATGGTTCTGCAGTTGGATTATCAGCTAAAGTAACGGTATCACCAACTTGAGTGTCTTTAACTGATTTGATACTGGCAGTAATATAGCCAACATCCCCAGCCATTAAGTACTCACGTTTAACAGCTTTAGGTGACATTACACCAACTTCTGTTACTTCAAACTTCTTACCGTTGTTCATAATTTCAATTTCGTCACCAGGCTTAACAACACCCTCAAATAAGCGAACATTTAAAACAACACCGCGATAACTATCGTAAACCGAATCAAAAATTAAGGCTTTCAATGGTGCATCGATTTCGCCTTCTGGAGCTGGTACATCAGTGACGATTCTTTCGATTAACTCATCGATACCAACACCAGTCTTTGCACTGGTTAAAACAGCGTCATCCGCATCAATACCTATCATTTCTTCAATCTCTTCTTTTACCTTGTCAGGCTCAGCGGAAGGAAGATCAATTTTATTGATAACTGGAACGATCTCAAGGTCATTATCAATCGCCAAATAAGTGTTAGCCAATGTTTGTGCCTCAACACCTTGAGCAGCATCAACAATTAGTAGCGCACCTTCACAGGCAGCTAATGATCTAGAAACTTCGTATGAAAAATCGACATGTCCAGGAGTATCGATCAAATGGAAAATATAAGTTTCACCATCTTTTGCTTCATACTCAAGTTCAACTGCATTCAATTTAATTGTAATTCCACGCTCACGTTCCAAATCCATGTCGTCCAGAACCTGAGCCTTCATATCACGTTTGGCAATGGTTTTTGTGCGTTCTAGAATACGATCAGCAATCGTTGATTTACCATGGTCAATATGCGCAACAATTGAAAAGTTACGGATATTTTTTTGTCTTTCTCTTAATTTATCTAAGTCCATTTAGGAATCTCCTTTAACCAGACTATTATAACAAAAAAAGGTTGAGGTTTCGCCCTCAACCAATTGTTTATTCACCTTTAAATGCATCTTTAACTTTATTGAAGAAGTTACTATCCTTTTCACGGATTTTATTTCCACCCGCTTCAGAGAATTTCTTCAAGGCATCTTTTTGTTCACCAGAAAGTTTTCTTGGTGTAACAATGTTTACTGTGACTTTTTCATCACCAATATTCTTACTGTTAAGAACTGGCGCACCCTTACCCTTTAATCTAAATGAAGTTCCTGTTTGGGTACCACTTGGAACAGTCAATTTGACTGGACCATGAACAGTATTAACATCGATTTCATCACCTAAAGCAGCTTGTGGGAAACTAATATTTACTGAAGTAAAAATAGTCGATCCATCACGAGTAAACTCTCGACTCGTTGACACTCTAAATACGATGTATAGATCACCGTATGGTCCACCGTTTTCACCGGCTTCACCTTGGCCATCTAATCGCATTTGTTGGCCATCTTCAACACCCGCAGGAACAGTAACTTTAAGAGTATGTTTTTCATTAACTTTACCCTTACCATGGCAAGTATCACATTTTTCTTTGATTTCCTTACCTGTACCACCACAGACATCACAGACAACACGTGTACGCATACGCCCAAGTGGTGTTTGACGGTCTACTTCCATGTATCCTGAACCATGACATTTGCTACAAGTAACTGGTTCAGTGCCTGGCTTAGCACCGTTACCGCCACAAGTTGCACATTTTTCTTCACGATTATATGAGATAGTTGTTTCTTTACCAAAAACACCTTCCTCAAAAGTTAGGTCCATTCTGTATTGCAGGTCAGAACCTTGTCTTGGAGAATTAGGGTTTTGTCTAGCAGTTCCGCCACCGAAGAATTGACTAAAGATATCTTCAAATCCGCCAAATCCTTCACCGCCGGCGCCACCGAAACCACCACCGCCGAATCCTTGACTACCATTCATACCAGCAGATCCATATTGATCATACTGTGCACGTTTTTGAGGATCCTTTAGAGTTTCGTATGCATCATTAATTTCTTTAAACTTTGCTTCAGCATCTGGAGCTTTATTAATATCTGGATGATATTTTTTTGAAAGTCCTCTAAATGCATGTTTTATATCATCTTGCGAAGCGTCTTTGTCGACACCCAGAACATCATATGGATCTCTGTCAGCCATTAAAAATCACCTTTATATAAAAGTTGGGACAAATCACTTTGTCCCAACTTTCAGTATTATTGAACTAAAAGAATTATACCAGTTTCAGTAAATATTATCTTTTAATTGTCTTATTTTTTATCTTTGTCAGGATCTACTTCTTTGAAATCACCATCAACGGTTTTGCCGTCGTCTGATTTCTTGTCTGTACCTTCAGCACCTGTTGCTCCAGCACCACCTTGAGCACCGGCACCTTGGGCTCCACCTTGAGCTTCTTGTGCTTGTTGATAAAGTTTAACAGAAAGATCTTGGATAACCTTATTCAAATCATCACGTTTTGACTTCATTTCTTCGATGTCGCCAGAATCTTGAGCTTTCTTTAAAGCATCACGAGCATCTTCAGCCTTCTTGATCTCTTCGTCTGAAACTTTACCCTTAACGTCTTTAAGAGTCTTTTCTGATGAGAATAATGCTTGTTCAACATCGTTCTTAACGTCGACTTCTTCCTTACGTTTATTATCTTCAGATTCGTGTTCCTTAGCTTCTTTCATCATTTGATCGATTTCTTCATCACTCAAACCTGATGAACTCTTGATAGTAATCTTTTGTTCCTTGTTAGTACCAAGATCTTTAGCGGAAACATTTACGATACCATTTTTATCGATATCAAATTTAACTTCAATCTGAGGTACACCTCTTGGTGCAGCAGGAATGTCAGTTAATTGGAAACGACCTAATGTCTTGTTATCAGCGGCCATTGGACGTTCACCTTGCATAACGTGAATATCTACAGCACTTTGATTATCAGCAGCAGTTGAGAATGTTTGTGACTTGCTTGTTGGAATAGTTGTATTTCTATCGATTAACTTAGTGAATACACCACCCATTGTTTCGATACCAAGTGACAATGGAGTAACATCAAGTAAAACAACATCCTTAACATCACCAGAGATAACACCACCTTGAATAGCAGCACCTAAAGCAACAGCTTCATCAGGGTTGATTGAGTGGTCAGGTGTCTTTCCTGTCCATTTTTCAACAGCAGCTTGAACAGCTGGTGTACGTGTTGAACCACCATTCAAGATAACTTTATCAATATCAGCTGTTGTTAATCCAGCATCTTTAAGAGCATTGTCAACAGGAGCCTTAGTTCTTTCAACAAGGTCAGCTGTTAATTCATCAAACTTGGCACGTGTTAATGTTTCTTCCAAGTGAAGTGGACCATTATCACCTGAAGAAATAAATGGCAAGCTGATTGAAGTTTGGCTTACACCAGACAAATCTTTCTTAGCTTTTTCAGCAGCATCCTTTAATCTTTGAAGAGCCATCTTGTCTTGTGACAAGTCAACGCCATTCTTAGCTTTGAACTGTGAAACTAACCAATCCATGATGTGCTTATCAAAGTCATCACCACCAAGTTTTGTATCACCATTTGTTGAAAGTACTTCGAAAACTCCGTCTCCTAATTCAAGAATAGAAACATCAAATGTACCACCACCAAGGTCATAAACAAGGATCTTTTCATCACCTTTGTCATTATCAAGGCCATAAGCAAGTGCTGAAGCTGTTGGTTCGTTAACAATTCGTTTAACGTTTAAACCAGCAATTTTACCAGCATCTTTTGTAGCTTGTCTTTGTGAATCATTGAAGTATGCAGGAACTGTAACAACAGCATCTGTAACATCTTCACCCAAATAATCTTCAGAAAACTTCTTGATATATTGAAGAATCATGGCTGAAATTTCTTGTGGTGTGTATGACTTACCAGCAACAGTTACTTTGTAACCTGCTTCACCCATGTGTCTTTTGATTGATGCAACTGTATCAGGGTTTGTGATAGCTTGTCTTTTAGCTACTTCACCAACTTGAATTTCACCATCTTTAAAAGCAACAACAGAAGGAGTTGTTCTTGCACCCTCAGGGTTAGCAATAATTTTTGGAGAACCACCTTCAAGAACAGCAACAGCTGAGTTTGTAGTACCCAAATCAATACCAATAACTTTAGACATATACAAATACCTCTTTTTTATTTTTATAATTTAAAATTTTATTTTGCAACTACTACCATTGCAGGACGTAAAACTCGATCATTGAGTTTATATCCCTTTTGTAAAACTTGAACAACTGTATCAGCAGGATGATCTTTATCTGCAGGAACAGTTTGAACTGCTTGACTATCGGCAGGATCAAATTTTTCGCCAACATTATCGACGGCCGTTACGTTATTATCCTCAACTGCCTTAACCATATGTTGTTGAACCATCTCAACACCCTTTTTAAGTTGCTTACCAGTTTCATCGGTAACATCAACTTGCAAAGCGCGTTCCAGATTGTCAAGAACAGGAAGAATTTCCTTAGCCAGCTTTTGACCATCATATTTAATCAAACCAGCAATTTCTTTCTTTTGACGGTTTGCCATATTTTGAATTTCAGCTTGACTACGAATATATTTATCTTCCAATTCGTCGTTCTTTTTCTTGAGATCTGCAACTTCTTTAATTAATTGTTCAGCTTCAGATCCAGCCTTACTAGTTTTTTTCGATTCCTTTTTAGAATCTTTTGAAACATCCTCTTTTTTAGGAGCTTCTTTAGTTTCCACATCTTCTTGAGAAGTTTTCGCTTTTTGGTCTTTTTCTTTATCTGCCATTGCTGCCTCCTATAAATATCATGAATCATCATACCTTGAATAATAATCAATCAATCTTTTTGCTAATTCGGTTCTAAACTCGCCTAACAATCCGATAAGTTGTGAATAATGCATTGATGTTGGTCCAAGAAGTGCAATAACGCCCTTACCGTGATGTCCAACATCATAATTAGCGGTAATAATACTATAATTCTTTAACGCATCGGATCCCAATTCACTACCGAGACGAACTTTAATTCCATCATCCTCGGAATTAGGATTAAGCAGTTTCTTCAAATCATTACTCTGGTTAATAGTAGAAAGAAGTGATTGCACTCCTTCTAGATCACTATTATTTGCGTAATTTAAAAGATTTAATTGACCGTCAACAAAATATTTTTCAGAATCAGCTTTTCTGAATAATTGATCTACCATATCTAGCAAACCATTAGTAGAATACATATATTCTGACAAGATTATTGGAATGTCGTCATGCAACATCTCAATTACCCTTGGTAAAGGTTGACCAACCAACTTATCATTTACTATCCGAACAAATTTCTCAATCAGTGAACTATCTAATTCCGCATCAACTGTGTAGATGTTACTTTCCACGTTATTATCACTTGTAACGATAATTGCCATTATCTGATGAGAATTAAGTGGAACAATTCTAAATCCCGTTAAGCGTGTTTTTGTGCTTTCTGGGCCTAAAGTAATTGCTGTGTAGCTGGTTAAATGTGAAAGTATTTTAGCTGACCGTTCGATTATGTCATCAAGTTGGTGATAAGTTTGTCCGAAATCCTCATCAATCTGATTTGCAATATCTTTTGGCACAATAGTAGGTTGAACCAGATAATCTAAGTAGTAACGATATCCATTAGCAGAAGGTATTCGTCCAGAAGATAAATGGGTCTTCTCGAGATAACCTATTTCTTCAAGAGTTGCCATCTCATTCCTAATGGTTGCTGAACTTACATGAAATGGTAATGCGTTCTCTAATGTTTTTGATCCAACCGGCTGGCCGGTATCTGTAAAAATGCGCACGACTTCTCTCAAGATTGCATCTTGACGTTCCGATAACATTATACCGTCCTCCTTTTAGCACTATTCATATTGGAGTGCTAACAATGTAAAATATAACAATTCAGCCTATGAGTGTCAAGTATTGGCGCTTAAAAAATTGGATTTTTACAGAAAAATATTTATTAACTTTCATGATAAAAAAAATCCCGACAAAAGTTGTCGAGATTAAGAGTGATTTTATTTATCAAATAAAAATGATTTTGAATTTTCACGATCTTTTTTAAGCTGATCAATCAACTCATCAGCGCCACTAAACTTGATTTCGCCTCGTAAATAGTGAACCCATTGGAGTGTAACTTCGTTGCCATAGATATCTTCATCAAAGTCAAAAATGTTACATTCGACGGTTACTCCAGTATTCTCAGCAAAGGTGATATTGTACCCAACTGATGTCATTGAATCATACCATTTGCCATTCACCAAGATTCTGGTTGCATAGACACCAATGGATGGAATTAGTTCACCCTTCCCCACAGATAAATTTGCAGTCGGAAATCCGAGTGTTCTTCCTCTCTGTAATCCATGGACAACTGTACCGGAATTTTGATAATCATAGCCTAGCAGTTCATTAGCTTCATCAATATTGTTATCTTCAATCATTTCTTTAATGGAGCTTGATCCAATTTTTTCTTCATCAAAAGTTTGTTTTGGAACAGTTACAATTTGAAACTTATTTTTTGAATACTTTGGAAGAGTATCCATATTTGCTATATCTCTTTTACCATAAGTGTAATCAAACCCAGCCACGACGAATTTTGCGTGCATTCCTATCATGTACTCGTCTACGAATTCTTGTGGCTTCAATGTCGCAAAATCTTCAGTGAATTCAACGAAGTACAAATAGTCAACACCAAGTTGTTGTATTAGCTCCTGCTTACGAGCCTCAGTTGATAGATATTTAAAATTTTGTACATGTTGGTAAACGACTCTTGGCGATCTATCAAATGTAATCAGGACAGATTTAAGACCATTCTTTTTGGCTAAATCAACCCCAGTTTTGATAACTTGCTGATGTCCCTTATGTACACCATCAAAAAAACCCATGATCAAAACTGTATTTTGCTGTGGAATTTCATTATTTTTAAGTGGATGTGTTACGTGTAATGTCTGCATGGCCATCTTCTTTTACTCATTCTTTAATAACATAATATCTGGAACCCAAGTTTTACGAACTTTGTCAAACTTATAAATTGCTTTAGTAACGCTATCTTTTTGAACACGAAGGTCTTGTGACTCATCTGCATCAGGCAAATCAAGGAATCCACCATGCAAAACACCGATTTCCCATTCATCTTTTGTTAACGAATGAGTTGGAATGTTAGATAAAACGTCATCGATACTTCTAATAAAATCTGTACTATTCGATTCTACCATTGATTCAATTTCAGACAATTTAAAAGTTTGGCTCAATTCATATCCTGCACTTTTCGTTCTTGTTAGTTGTGACATAAAAGCTGGGAAACCTAATTGTTCACCAAATTCAACGGCTAAAGTTCTGACATATGTCCCTTTTGAACATCTTACGTGAAAACGGACTTTCTGTTGACCAAGCTTTTCGTCAAACTCTGGATCACCTAACAAATAAAAATCATATATCGTAATGGTCCGTTCAGGCCGTTCAACCTCAATGCCCGCACGTGCATACTCATACAATTTTTTACCATTTACTTTTACCGCAGAAAACATTGGAGGAATTTGCGTAATTTCTCCTGTCATGCTCTTGAAAGTCTTATTCAATTCTTCAATTGAAACTGGCGCATCCAATTTGGTTGTTTTTACGGTTTCACCTTCACGATCTTCAGTAGTGGTAGATCTGCCTAAAGTAATTTCACCCTCATATTCTTTGGGTGAATTAGTTAATCGGTTTACTAATTTTGTTGCCTGACCAACGCAAATCGGCAAAACTCCGTCTACAAGTGGATCCAAGGTCCCAGTATGACCGATTTTTTTAGTCTTTAAAACTTTTCGCAGAACATATACGTAATCGGAACTAGTTTTTCCAATTTCTTTGTTTAAAGGAACTACACCATTCATAATTTATCTCCACATACAAAAATTACACCTAATCAGCATTTGCAATTAGATGTAATTTTATAATATTTAATTAACGATTTTGTTCGTCTTGATGTAACTTAGCAATTAATTTATCAATCTTTTCACCATAGCGAATTGATTGGTCTTGTTTAAACTCAAGTTCAGGAACTTTGTACAAAGTAAGTCTTGAACCTAATTCTCCACGAATTAATCCCTTAGCTTTATCGAGAACCATTTGAGTTTTTTCGACATCACTAGCCTTTTCAGACAGAATGCTGTAATAAATAGTGGCCTGTTGTAAGTCACCAGTCATTTCAACACCAGTTACGGTGACTCCTTGAACTCTAGGATCACGAACACGTTTAAGTAAAATATCATTTACTTCTTTTTGAATTTCTTGTTCAACTCTACCAATACGATGTTTCATAATTTCATCTCCTATTTGACAGGAACTTCTTCCATCACATAGGCTTCGATTTCGTCGCCAATCTTGATGTCGTTGTAATTTTCGATTGTTACACCACACTCAAAGCCTGACTTAACTTCTTTAACGTCATCTTTGAATCGTTTAAGTGAAGCAAGTTTGCCTTCATAGACAACAATACCATCTCTGATAAGTCTTACACCACTATCACATGTGATACTACCACTATTCACGATACATCCGGCAATTGTACCAATCTTAGAAACATTGTATGTTTCACGAACTGTAAGATTACCAGTAACTTTTTCTTCGTAAACAGGTTCAAGCATACCCTTCATAGCAGCTGTAACTTCGTCAATTGCTTGATAGATAACTCGATGCAATCTGATATCAACGTTTTCTTCCTTAGCTTGAGTTCTAGCTTGAGCTGTAGGACGAACGTTAAATCCAATAATGATTGCGTTTGAAGCAGAAGCCAAGTTAACATCACTTTCAGTAATGGCACCTACAGCTTGATGAATGATGTTAACTCTAACACCTTCAACATCAATCTTCTTCAAACTTCCGGCAATGGCTTCAGCAGAACCTTGAACATCGGCTTTAATAATAATGTCGACAGTCTTAAGTTCCCCTTCTTTCATTGTTTCAAACAAGTTATCTAATGTAACAGGATTTGTGTTTTGACGTTCTTTTTGAAGAGCACGACTAGCACGTTCTTCACCAGCTGCACGAGCTGTCTTTTCATCATCAAAGACAACGAACTTATCAGCTGATTCAGGAACATCATTCAAACCTGTAATTTCGACTGGTTGTGATGGTAAAGCCTTTTTAACTTCTTTACCATGGTCATTTGTCATAGTTCTGACACGACCAAATGTATTACCTACAACAACTGGATCTCCAACATGTAGAGTTCCTTGTTGTACTAATAGTGAAGCAACAGGTCCACGTCCCTTATCCAACTTAGCTTCGATAACAGTACCAACAGCTTTTTGATCAGGGTTAGCTTTCAATTCCAAAACATCAGCTTCAAGGTTGATCATTTCTAGTAATTGGTCAATGTTTGTACCTTGTTTAGCAGAAATATTAACAAAGATTGTATCTCCACCATAATCTTCTGGAATTAAATCATATTCCATCAATTGTTCTGTAACATGTTGTGGATTTGCACCTGGCTTATCAATCTTATTAACAGCAACGATAATAGGATCATTTGCAGCTTTGGCGTGGTTGATAGCTTCAATAGTCTGTGGCATAACACCATCGTCAGCCGCAACAACTAGGACAACGATATCGGTAATATCAGCACCACGAGCACGCATGTTTGTAAATGCAGCATGTCCTGGAGTATCCAAGAATGTAATTAACTTATCTTGAAGTCTTACTTGATAAGCACCGATATGTTGAGTAATACCACCAGCTTCACCAGCTGTAACGTGTGTATGTCTCAAATGATCTAGTAATGTAGTTTTACCATGATCAACGTGTCCCATGATAGTAACAACTGGAGGTCTAGGAATAAGATTCTCTTGATTCTTAGTTTCAGCTTCAAAGTATTGATCAATATCAGCGATATCTTCTTCAATCTTCTCATCTGATTCAATACCGTAATCAGTTGCCAAAAGTTCGATAGTATCCTTATCGAGAGATTGGTTTTGGTTGATCATGATACCAAGCATAAATAGTTTCTTAACGATTTCAGCTGGTTCACGATGCAAAATCTTACCTAAGTCTTGAGCATTCATACCAACTGTATAAACAAGTGTTTCTGGTAATGGACGTTCTTTTCTAGCTGGCATAACCTTCTTTGGTTCATTGCTACGTTGACGTTGTTGTCTCTTTCTTTCCTTCTTCTTCTTACGAGAACCGAATGGATTTGCGAGATTCGTCTTGTGACCAAAGTTACGGTTTGGTGTTGCTGCTGGCTTCTTGTATTCTGCCTTTGGAACTTCTACCTTTTTAGTTGGAGTAGCTTTAGCGGTTGTAGTTGCCTTTGCAGCCGTATTATTTGTATTAGGCCTTGAATTGTTATTGTTGTTACGTCTGTTATCGTTTGGACGATTATTAGGACGGTTATTGTTTGAACGGTTATTGCTTCCGTTCGTGTTATTATTACGTCTATTTGTTGAAGGACGGTTAGTTACACGACTAGCATCTTGGATGTTTGTCTTGTACTTATCTAGATATTTGTTTCCGGCACTTTGTCTAGGTCTTGGAGCTTGTGACGTAGTTTGATCACGTCTAACATTGTTGTTACGACGGTCACGTGATTGGAAACTTCTATTGTTGTTTGGTCTGTTGTTATTGCTGTTATTATTGTTCGAGCCGTTATTGTTTGAACGGTTTTGATTATTATTAGGTCTGTTATTACTGTTGTTACTATTTGGACGTGCATTATTCGTTGGACGATTATTTGCATTTCCGTTGTGATTGTTGTTGTTATGACTTTGATTATTGTTATTGTGATTATTGTGTTCAAAGTGTCCACGGTTATTCTTGCCAGGATCTCTTCTTACAGCAGTAATCTTAATCTTAGTCTTGTGACTACCATCAGCAGAACCTGTCTTTTCCTTAGATTCAGGCTTGGCGTTTGAAACATGCTTTGTTTCAGGCTTAGCTTGAGCTTTTGGTTGAGGTTTTGCTTGTGCAGGCTTAGCGGCTGGTTTATTTGCATTTGCAGGTTTAGCAGCGGGCTTTCCACCTTTGAGTGAAGCAACAATCTTCTTTTCAGTACTTTCGTCAACAGATGCCATATGGTTCTTAACATCTAGACCTAATTTAGCGGCAACATCTAATACAGCTTGATTCTCGACACTATTTTCTTTCGCAATAGTATAGATTCTTTTTTTGGCCATCCTATCACACTCCTTATTTTTGCATAATTTCTTTTAACCTTCTAGCAATTCCAGTATCAGTTATACCCATAACTTTCCTATCCTTACCAATTGATTTTTTTAATTCTTCGCTTGTAAAACTCTCAATTAAAACCACATTATAAAAATCAGTTTTATCTGTTAAAGTCTTTTTTGTTCGAGCACTACAGTCACTAGCCATTATAACCAATTTTACAGTATTGTCACGAACTCCTTGTAAAGTAAAATCTGTTCCAGTTACTATTTTACCAGCCCTAACGGCAATTCCTAGGAAATTTAAGAATTCATTTTTCAATGTTTCTTACCTAAATCGCCGAACAAGTCCATTCTGGCCTTTTGGTGATCAACAAAGTCAAACAGTTCATCGTAAAAATCAGGTGAAACTTTCTTTGAGAAAACCTTTTCTAAAACTTTTTTTGATTTTGCTTCTTTAATTGCATCTGGATCTAAACCAACGTATGCGCCTCTACCAGATTTTTTCCCAGTAGGGTCGATGGAGATATTACCTTCTTTATCTCTCACTATTCTTACCATTTCACGTTTTGGAAACATTTTATCGGTGAGAATATCTTTGCGCATTGGAACTTTTCGAGTTGCCATTTCCATCTCCCCCTTTTTTATTCTTCTGAGTCAGAATTTGCTTGTGTATCAGAATCATTATCGCTTGAATCATTAGTATCAGTTGAATCGATATCATCTATATCAACATCTTGATCATTGTCATCAACAAACTCAACTTGTGATTCTGGCTTAATATCAATCTTGTAACCAGTTAGTTTAGCAGCAAGACGTGCATTTTGACCCTTTTTACCAATTGCCAATGACAAGTGATAGTCAGGAACAATTACCATGCATTGTTGTTTATCGTCATCGTCGAATTGAACTGCGATTACTTCTGCAGGATTAAGTGCGTTTGCAATGTAGTCAACTGGATCATCAACATAAGGAACAACATCGATGTTTTCACCATTTAATTCATCAACAACTGCTTGAACACGTGAACCCTTTGGTCCAACACATGTACCGACTGGATCGATATCAGGATTATCAGATTTTACAGCAATCTTTGTTCTATCACCAGCTTCACGGGCAATTGAAACAATTTCTACTGTTCCATCATAAATTTCAGGAACCTCTTGTTCGAATAATCTCTTAACTAAACTTGGATCTGTTCTTGAAACAAACACTTGAGGTCCTTTAGTAGCATTTTCAACTTTTGTAACATACACACGAACACGGTCACGTGGATTGTATGTTTCATTAGGCATTTGATCTGACTTAGCCATAACAGCTTCAATTTTACCAAAGCTAATATAAACAAATCTGCTATCACTACGTTCTACGATACCTTGAATAATCTCGTGTTCGTACTGACTATATTCATTATAAATGATATCGCGTTCAGCTTCACGAACTCGTTGCATAATTACTTGTTTTGCTGTTTGAGCAGCAATACGTCCGAAATCTTTTGGAGTAACCTCATCACGAATATGATCACCAATCTCATAACCCTTGCTCTTCTTCTGAGCATCTGTTAATGAGATTTCTAAACGATCATCAGCAACTTCTTCAACCACTTCTTTAACAGAATATACATGAATGTTACCTTTTTTTGCATCAAACTCAACTTCAACGTTTTGTGCTTGGTTGTAGTTACGTTTATAGGCGGCAACTAATGCAGCTTCAAGCGATTCAATAACATATTCTTTCTTAATACCTTTTTCAGTTTCCAATGCATCCAATGCATCAACCATTTCTTTTGTCATGCTATTCTCCTTAGAATTCTATCGCAAGTCGAATTTTTGCAATTTTGTCTCTTTTAATAATTACTTGCTTTTTAATATTTTTAACTTTGTAAGTCATTGTAATTTGATCATCAGTAACTTCATCCAAAGAACCTTCATAAATCTTCTCATTATCAATTTTTTGATAAAGAGAAACATTAACATAAGCACCTTGATAGTTACTTAAATCTTCATCATTTTTGAGCGGACGTTCAGCCCCAGGTGATGAAACTTCTAAATAATAAGCTGGATCAATTGGATCTAGCTCGTCAAGTTTTTCACCATACTCTTCACTGATCAAAGCACAGTCATCGATAGTGATGCCACCCTTTTTATCCGCATAGACACGTAAATACCAGTCTCCACGTTCATGAACAAGTTCTAAATCTACTAGAAAAAAGTCATGTTTTTCCAAAATTGGTTGTAAAATGGCTTTCAATTCATCAGTTTGTGTGTTCAAATCAACCCTCCATAGTATTCGGCAATAAAAAGAGCGAGCATTTCTGCTCACTCATTCACGGTTATTAACTGAAATATAATTTACCATAATTTACTAATAAAAGCAACTAGAACAACGATAATTGGTTTTCATCAGGCATTCCATCAAGTGCATGATTGTCTGACATATATTCAATTACTGTTTTTGAGACCTTTCCTCTAATTGAAAGATCCTCTTTAGACAAGAATGGTTGTTCTTCCCTAGCAGCAACAATTTGCTTAGCAACATTGTCACCCAATCCTGGAATAGCATTAAATGGCGCTAGTAAAGTATGATCATCAATAATTTTGAACTCAAATGCGTCCGATTTTTCCAAATCAACCATTTTTATTCTAAATCCACGTTCAATACATTCATTAGCAATCTCAAGTACTGTTAACAAATTCTTTTCCTTAGTTGAAGCTTCCATACCCTTACTATTAATTTCTTGCATGGCATTTTTGACTGCTTCTTTACCCGAAGTCATTGCTACCAAATCATAATCATCAGCACGTACTGACATGTACGCACTGTAGTAATAAAGTGGGTAATGAACTTTAAAGTAAGCAATTCTTAGAGCCATTAAAATATAAGCTGTAGCATGGGCTTTAGGGAACATGTATTTAATCTTAAGACATGATTCAATGTACCAATCAGGCACATCGGCGTCTTTCATTGCTTGTTTCCATTCATCTGGAATACCACGCCCTTTACGAACATGCTCCATTATTTGGAATGCAATTTGTGAATCCATACCGTAGTGGATTAAATCCATCATAATGTTATCACGACAACCGATAACATCTTTCAAAGTTACGACGCCTTTGTCAATTAATTCTTCGGCGTTCCCTAACCAAACATCAGTACCATGTGACAACCCAGAAATTTGGAGGAGTTCAGCGAATGTGGTTGGATGAGTTTTCTCCAACATTCCACGAACAAAACGAGTACCAAATTCTGGAACTCCAAGAGTACCAGTCTTTGAAAATATTTGTTCTGGCGTAACACCAAGAGCTTCGGTACCAGAGAACAATGACATAACTTCTTTATCATCGACTGGAATGGTCAAAGGATCAATTCCTGACAAATCTTGAAGTGTACGAATCATCGTAGGATCATCATGTCCAAGAATATCAAGTTTCAAAATATTATCATGAATCGAATGGAAGTCAAAATGAGTCGTCTTCCAGGCTGCATTTTGATCATCAGCAGGGAACTGAATTGGAGTGAAATCAAAGATGTCCATGTAATCAGGAACAACAATAATTCCGGCAGGATGTTGACCAGTTGTACGTTTAACACCAGTCGAACCCATTGCTAGCCTTTCCTCTTCAGCTTTCCTAATTTGTAAGCCGGTTGTTTCCTCATAGTTTTTAACATATCCAAATGCTGTTCTATCAGCAATAGTACCAATGGTTCCGGCACGGAACACGTGATCTTCCCCAAACAATACTTTTGTATAGTTATGGGCAACTGGTTGGTAATCACCTGAGAAGTTTAAATCGATATCAGGAACCTTATCACCTTTGAAACCTAAGAAAGTTTCGAAGGGAATATCTTGTCCATCTTTTAATAGATCAGTACCACATTTAGGACACTTCTTATCGGGTAAATCAAATCCAGAACCAACTTCACCTTTTGTGAAAAATTCCGAATATTTACATTTAGGACAACGATAATGTGGTGCCAGAGGATTGACCTCAGTAATACCTGTCATTGTTGCAACGAAACTTGATCCGACCGAACCACGAGAACCAACCAAGTACCCATCTTTATTTGATTTAAAAACCAAACGTTGTGAGATTAAATAAATAACTGAGAATCCGTTACCAATAATACTTTTTAATTCTTTATCCATACGTTCCTGGACAATTTCAGGTAACGGATCACCATACAATTCATGGGCTTTATTCAAGGTAAGATTCTTAATTTCATCCTCAGCACCCTCCATTTTAGGAGTGTACAAACGATCCTTCACAGGTGAAAGATCATCAAGTGAATCAATTATTTTTTGCGGATTATCAACAATAATTTCATTTTCGATATCATCGTCTAAAAACGAGAATTCATCAAACATTTCGTTAGTTGTTCTAAATTGAACATCAGGTAATGCTTGTCTTGCAAGCGGATTTCCTTTGACAGCTTTAACGACGATTTCACGATAAACTTTGTCTGATGGGTCCAAATAATGCACATCTCCCGTAGCAACAACAGGTTTATCAATTTCTTTTCCCAATTTAACTATGTTTGAAACTATTTCTTCCAGTGATTGTTCATCTTTAACAATTTTTGAATCGATCAGATGTTGATAAACAGGTTTTGGCATGACTTCCAAGTAATCATAATATTGAGCAACCTCACGGGTCTCGTCATAACCTTTTTGCATCATGGTATTAAAAACTTCACCATCTTTACATGCAGAACCAACAATAATTCCCTCACGGTACTTATTTAACAATCGTCTTGGAACTCTAGCAGTGCGGTAGAAATATTGTGTCATTCCATACGACACGATTTTAAACATATTTTTCAAACCTGCTTGCGTCTTGGCCAATAAAATGGCATGACTAGGTCTAGCTTGTTTATATGCTTCTTCACCACCAACATTATCATTCAGTTGAGAAACGTTATTAGTGCCAAATTTATTTTCTAGTTCCTCAAACAACTTATACATCAAGTAACCTGTGGTCTCAGCATCAGAATCCGCACGGTGATGATGTTCCAAAACAATGTTGTATTTCTTCGCTAATGAATCAAGTTTGTGATTTCGATATTCAGAATGAAGAGTTCTTGAAAGCTCCAATGTGTCAACAACTGGCATCGATAAACGTGGATGACCTTGACGAGTTAAGGCAGCATTCATAAATCCCATATCAAAAGTTACGTTGTGACCGACTAAAATATCATCACCAACGAAATCCATAAATTTATCAATAATTGCTTTCTCATCAGGTGCATTTTCAACCATCTCAGTTGTGATACTTGTCAAATTAGTAGTTATTTCTGATAAAGGATGACCAGGGTTGATGAACTCGTCAAATCTGTCAACGACCTCCCCATCTTTCATTTTGGTAGCACCAATTTCAATCATGGAATCATAGACAGCTGAAAGACCAGTTGTTTCAGTATCGAAAATAACATACTCTGAGCCTTCTAATGCTTGATCTTTTAAGTTATAAGCAATCGGATTACCTTCATCAACTAAGTCAACTTCAACGCCATAAGCAATTTTAACCCCAAATTTCTGCCCAGCAGCATAAGCCTCTGGAAATGCTTGTAGTGCACGATGGTCAGTAATTGCAATCGCAGGTTGCCCCCATTCACTTGCACGTTTAACAAGTGCGGTTGCACTAGGGATTGCATCCATTTGACTCATATTTGTATGAGCATGTAATTCAATTCGCTTGTGGCCCTCTTCGGCGGTATCGTGTCTACCCTCATGTTTAATGATATTGATATCATTAGCCATAATAACTAATTCACGTGAGAAGTTATCTTCCTGAACATTACCACGAACTCTAATCCAAGCACCCTTATCTAGTCCCTCGAAGAATAATTCATCATCTTCCCCGTTAGAAAACTTCTTGATACTGAATGATGAAGTATAATCTGTAACTTTTAGAATTAAAAGGGAACGACCAGACTTTAGTTTGCGGACATCTAAATCAAAAATATATCCCTCAACAACTTTGTTTCTGTCTTCTTCAACAATATCAACCATCTGAGCAATTGGGGCATCATCCGGTATTTTTTTACCAACACGTTTTACATTGGCACTAGCGGGTTTTTTAGCTTTTTTCTCACTAACTTCCTTAGCCTTGGTCTGAAAAACTTTTTCCTTTTCCGCATTTGCTGTTTTAAGTTCTTCAATTTTCTCTTGTGATTTTGCCTCATCAACATTGCAACGAATCTTAAAACTTGGAAATCCCAAATTACTATATTCATTTTGGATACCAGAGATTATCTCGCCATTCATAAAATCGACAAGGAAACCATTAGATACAGTTAGGAAAACTTGTCCGTTTTCAAAGTGTGGTGGATTCTCGGTCATAAGTTTTGAAACAACTGGAGAATTAAGCTCTGCGTGACTAAGTACATATTTCCAATATTCATGTACTAAATTTTCATCAAGAGTTGCATTTGGAACTGATATTTCAAAATCAACATTGGCAATATCTTTAAACCCGTTGTTCAAAGCTTCATTAAATATTTGAAAATCATTAAATGGCAATATGCTATTAAACTCAAAAAAGAAAGTCCATCTTTTTGATTGCTTATGGACTTCCACTTTTTTGAGTTTGGCATTATCAAACAAATCACTGTCCGGTAATACGTTTTCTAATTTAATTTGTTTTATCAGAATTTTGAATAAATCTTGATTATCTGACATATTTCACCCTTCATAAATAAAAAAGGCTTAAGCCTCATTCCTGATTCTTAAGCAAGATTTTTACTGAATTTATTAATTCATCTTTATTTACTTCAATTGTTTCGCCAGTTTTTCTGAGTTTAAGTTCAACAATTGAATCAGCTGCTTTTTTACCAACTGTAATTCTAATTGGCATACCAATAAGATCTGAGTCAGCAAATTTAACACCCGCACGTTCGTTTCTGTCATCTAGTAAGACATCATAACCTTCGTTTTTCAACAAGTCTACAATTTCATCACTAAGTTTCTTTTGTACGTCATCCTTATATTTAATAGGTACAACGTGTACTTGATAAGGTGCTAAGTTAACTGGCCAAACGATACCATTTTCATCATTGTGTTGTTCAATGATAGCTGATAACAATCTCGAAATACCAATACCATAACTACCCATAATAATAGGCTGAGATTTACCATTTTCATCCAAGAAATTGGCACCCAAGGCGTTTGAGAATTTTGTTCCTAATTTAAAGATATGTCCAATCTCAATACCTCTGGTAAATTTAATCGTTCCTTTACCATCAGGAGATTGCTCTCCTTCTTTAACAGTACGAACATCTTTAAATTCTGGCTTTTCATCACCAAGGTCTTCAAAGTTTGCATTGATGAAGTGACTATCAGCTTTGTTTGTACCTAATACAAAGTTATCTAATCCTTCAAGAGAACTATCATAAATGACGGTGATATCAGTCGTATCCATACCCTTAGGACTAATGAAACCAGGTACACTATGGAATACATCGGTAACCTCTTCAGCTGTGGCTTCATTTAAGAAATCAGCACCTAAAATATTTTTAAGCTTAATATCATTTACTTGGTAGTCGCCACGAATCATGACCAACACTGGCTTTTCATCGGCCATATATGCAACAGCCTTCATAATTCTTGAAGAGTTCACGTCAAGAAGCTGTGACAATGCATCAATGGTATGAACATTTGGAGTATCCACTTCTTCAATTTGTTTATGCTCTTCAGCAGGTAATTTTTCAATTTTACTTGCAGCCATTTCTAAGTTAGCTGAATAATCACTTGCATCAGAATAAGCTATTGTATCTTCACCTATACCAGCAATAGCAGAGAATTCTTTTGAATCTGTACCACCCATTGCTCCAGCATCACCGATAATTACACGATAATTTAAACCGAAAGCATCAAAGATATTACGATATGCAACTTCCATTTTATTGAAAATAACATCGAGCTGTTCTTTGTTAGCGGTAAATGAATAAGCGTCCTTCATGTAAAATTCTCTTCCACGAAGCAGACCATTACGTGGACGATCTTCATCACGATACTTAGCTTGCATTTGATAAAGAACGATTGGCAATTTCTTGTAACTGTTCAAATTTTCTTTTACGACGCTCGTAAAAGTTTCTTCATGTGTAGGTCCTAAAATAAATTCACGATCATGACGATCCTTGAACTTAAATAAGTTATCACCATAAGTCTCGTAACGTCCGCTTTCCTTCCACAAATCTGCTGGCAAGATAGCTGGCATTCTCATTTCAACAGCATCTACATTTTCCATTTCCTTACGCATTTTGGCTTCAATTTTTCTAATAACACTCCATGCTAAAGGTAAGAAAGTATAGGCTCCTGCTGCCACTTGTCTAATGTATCCTGCACGCAACATTAACTGATGACTAATTGCCTCAGCGTCAGACGGTGTCTGCTTAAGTGTTGGAATATACATACGAGATTGTTTCATTATTGGTAAAATCCCCCTATTTTATAAAGAATCTTTGAATATCGTTCCACGTAACTGCGACCATTAATACTACTAAAATACCTACCCCGATTAATGATACAACAGTCTCATATTGCTCTGGAATTGGCTTTCTTCTGATTGCCTCGATTATGTTCATAACAATTTTCCCACCATCAAGTGCTGGAATCGGAATCAAGTTAACAATACCTAGATTCAGCGACAACATTGCCATAAACTGAATTACCGTAATAACTCCCATCGATGCAGCTTGGGATGTCATGGAATAAATACCAACCGGTCCAGCCAATTGATTGATGTTAAATCCACCCGTAAGCATTTTACCTAATTGAGAAAAAATGGCTTGAGTGGTTTGAATACTAGATGTGAAACCAAATTTGAATTTTGCACCTAAACTGTAATCTCTCTGACTCTGAACACCAAGCATTCCATATTTTTGCCCATTACTTTTTTGAGTTTTAGGGACAACAGATACAGATCTCGTATTCCCATGAGATTTTACAGTAAGATCTATTTTCTTTCCTGGATTCTTTTGAATTGCTGTAGCAAGTTCCATCCAGTTGCTGGTTTTATTCCCATTAACTTTAGTGATAATATCATTTTCTTTCAGCCCTGCTTGTTGAGCAACACTGTCTTTTTGTATCACACCTAATTGATTAGAATTAGTAGAAACTGATCCCATCATAAAAGCAGCAAGGATTGAACAAAGGATTGCTAGCACAAAATTATTAAATGGACCAGCAAAGTTAGTTATCATTCTCTTCCAGACGGAAACAGATTGAAGTTGAACATCACGTGGCGCAATTTGAACTTCTGTACCGTCGTCTTCGACAATCGTTGCATCGTGATCAACATCAAATCTCTTTGTTTCAGATTCATCACCATTTTCAAAACCTTCAATGAATAATTCATCGACTAAATCGGCCTTGGAAATTTGTACCGGAACAGCATTGGCCTCATAAACCTTGCTAGAGATAATTATCTTCGTGACCTTATTATTTTCGCCCACAACTAAAGAAGACATGGTACCTGGCTTTATCTCAGAATCATCGTCTTGAGCTCCAGCCATTCGGACGTAACCTCCGAGAGGTAACAATCTTAAGGTATATGTCGTACTATTTTTTCTGTACGCCACAATTTTCGGACCCATTCCGACTGAAAATTCACGTACTAAAATTCCTGATTTTTTGGCAGCGTAGTAATGTCCAAACTCATGAACAATCACCAGAATACCAAAAACTATTATAAATGTTATTATCGCGGTCATTTTAACCTCCACGAAGCGATTAGACTAAACCAAAAATGTGTAACATTGGCAAAACAATTAGCATACTATCAAATCTGTCCAAAATACCACCGTGGCCTGGCAAAATGTTACCTGAATCTTTGACTTTATAGAATCGTTTATATGCTGACTCTATTAAATCTCCGATTTGACCAAATGCAGAAAGGACAAATGCAATCATCAACATATTAACCATTGGATACTTTTGAGGTACAAAAATCATATAAATTCCGGAAAAAATAAGTGCACAAATCACTCCAGCAATTGTACCTTCCCAGGTTTTATTGGGACTGATTGCGGGCCATAACTTGTGTTTTCCAATCTTTCTACCAAATGTATATGCAAAAATATCAGTTGACCATACAACTATTAAAGCAAATAACAACAGTCCAAGGCCAGCTTTTGAATTTCTTACTGATGCTAAGTAGTGGAAACCAATTCCAACATAAACCATGGTAATAGCTGAAATTGCAGCATCTTCAAAATTAAATTTATTCTTCGAGAAAACTGTAACCATAAGAAGTAGAACCACAAAAACATACAAAAGATCTAACCTATTAAAACTATCTGGCATCCATCCTTTATAAAAATTAATGGGAACTGCAAGTGCAAGTGTACCTAATATTGTAATCACAAAATCAATTGAAACGATTATACGCTTACGCATAATGTATATCTCAAATACACCAACCATCGATAAAGCAGCTGCAGCAATTTCAAGCCAAATTCCACCCGCAAGCAGAATTGGGATAAAAATTGCAAGTGCAATAACTGCTGTTATAACACGTTGTCTCATAATTTTCCCCCAAATTGTTAAACAGAACCAAACCTTCGGTCTCTGTCATTGAAAATCTTTATATCATTAACCAAATCATCAGATGTGTAATCCGGCCAATAGGCATCATTAAACACCATCTCAGTATACGCCATTTGCCACAATAAGAAGTTAGAAATGCGCTCCTCACCACTAGTTCTAATTAACAAATCAGGATCTGCATATTGTCCAAGCACACTTGTAAATAATTCTTTTGAAAAGGTCTCTTCAGTAATAGTGGCTGGATCAATTTCACCTGCAGCGGCTTTTTCAGCAATTAACTTAGTAGCGTTAAGGATCTCAGCTCTACCACCATAATTAAAGGCAAAGTTCAAAATCATACCAGTATTATCTTTAGTATCATTCATTGCCTTATCAACAACTTTTCGCGTTTTGAATGGTAAATTATCTTTGAATCCTGTTATGACGACACGAATGTTTTCTTTAATCAAATCCGGCATAAAAATACCAAAAAAATCAACTGGTAATTTCATTAAAAAGTTGACTTCGGTACTTGGTCTATCCCAGTTTTCAGTAGAAAAAGCGTATAAGCTCAATACCTTTACTCCTAGATGACTAGCTGTGGTAGCGATACGTTTGACATTGTTCATGCCTTCTTTATGACCAGCAATACGTGGTTGGCCACTTCTCTTTGCCCAACGGCCATTTCCATCCATGATTATTGCAATATGATTTGGCACTCTTAAATCTGTTTTCTGCCCATCAATATTCTTTTCTGTCATAGTTAAATCGTTCCAAAGGCTTATCCTTCGGTGATTTCCTTTTCTTTTGCTTCTGCAAGTTTGTTAATACGATCAACAGCATCATCAGTGACTTTTTGAATTAGTTTTTCAATATCATGGTAGTCATCTTCAGAAATATCCGTTTTCTTCAATTGCTTTTTGATAGAATCCATACCTTCACGACGGACATTTCTAACAGCAACACGTGCGTCTTCTGCTTCTTTACCAACCTTCTTGGCAATTTCTTGTCTACGTTCACCAGTTAGTTGAGGAATTACTAAACGAATAACGTCCCCATCATTTGCTGGGTTCAATCCCAAATCAGAGGAATTGATACCATGTTCAATATCATCAAGTGCAGTTTTATCGTAAGGTGTAATCAATAGGACACGAGCTTCAGGAATGTTAATAGAAGCAACTTGGTTAAGAGGTACTTCTGTTCCATAATACTGAACTTTTACATTACTCAAGATTGATGCATTAGCTTTTCCTGCACGGATGTTGGCCAATTCTCTATTTAATACATCAATAGAGTTATTCATTTTTTCTTTTGAAGTTGAAATAGCAATATTCTCACTCATTTATTTTGTACCACCCTTAATGATTGTACCGATGTTATCACCTTGTACAACCTTTCTAATATTTTCTGGCTTGTTCAAGTTAAATACAATCAATGGTATGTTGTTATCCATTGACAATGATGAAGCTGTTGAGTCCATAACTCCAAGATTTTTGTTGATAAGTTCCAATTGCGTTAATTCATCATACTTCTTAGCATTAGGATCTTTTTGAGGATCAGCTGAATAAACACCGTCAACATTATTCTTAGCCATTAAGATTACATCTGCTTCAATTTCTGCGGCTCGTAATACGGCTGTTGTATCTGTAGAGAAGTATGGATTACCAGTACCACCAGCAAAAATCACTACACGGCCTTTCTCTAAGTGTCTAACAGCTTTTCTTCGAATGTATGGCTCAGCTACCTGACGCATCTCAATTGAAGTCTGAACGCGAGTTGGAACGTCTAACTGCTCAAGTCCATCTTGTAATGCTAGACCATTCATTACAGTTGCCATCATACCCATATAATCTGCTTGGGCACGATCCATTCCCATTTCAGCACCAGTTTCACCACGCCAAATATTTCCACCACCACAAACAATGGCAATTTGAACACCTAGATCGTGGATACTTTTAATTTGCTCTGCTACTTGTTTTATTACGGGCGGATTGATTCCAAACCCTTTATCTCCGGCCAATGCTTCGCCAGATACTTTAAGAATTACTCGATTGTATTTAATTTCAGGCATAAGTGCGCTCCTTTAATTTTGCTATTAAACATTTTACCATATAATCATATGAAATTTTTAAGTTTACCAATCTTTAATGATACACGAAAACTGCTTTGTATAAAAGAATATAGCTAAAAAACTGTAAAAGAAAAGACCACCTAATTCACCAGAATTAAGCAGTCCCCAAAATAAAAACTATTTCATTTGATTTTTAACTTCTTCAGCAAAATCTTCCTTAGGCTTTTCGATACCTTCGCCAACTTCATAGCGAACGTAATCAACAAGCTTGCTGTTCTTTGATTCAACAAATTGTTGAACTGTCATGTCAGAGTCCTTAACAAACTCTTGATCAGCCAAACTAATTTCTGAAAGGAACTTGTTTACACGACCCTCAACGATACGAGGGATAATCTTTTCAGGTTTGCCTTCAGCTTTTGTTTCTTCAGTGAAGATCTTCTTTTCATGTTCAAGTACATCACTAGGAACACTGTCACGATCAATGTAACTAGGATTTACGGCTGCAACGTGCATAGCAACGTCTTTAGCAGCTTCTTCATCTGAACCTTCAAGAATTGTAACAGCAGCAATTAAACCACCATTATGTAGGTATGAACCGAATACTTGTGAATCTGTCTTGTCGAGAACTTTGAAACGTCTCAAAGTAATCTTCTCACCAATAACAGCAGTAAGACCAGTTACAGCATCATTGATAGTTCCTTCTGAAACTTTAAGTGCAAGTGCTTCGTCCATATTCTTTGGTTCATTTTCAACGATAGCTTTACCAATCTCGTTTACAAGATTTTTGAACTTATCGTTTGATGAAACGAAGTCAGTTTCAGAGTTAACTTCAATAACGGCAGCCTTGTTGCCAGAGATTTCGATATGTGCCAAACCTTCAGCAGCAATACGATCACCCTTCTTGGCAGCTTTAGCGATACCCTTTTCACGAAGTTCGTCGATAGCTTTTTGCATATCTCCGTCAGTAGATACTAAAGCTTTTTTAGCATCCATCATACCAACACTTGTCTTATCACGTAATTCTTTAACTTGAGCAGCAGTAATTTTAGCAGCCATTAAATATCCTCCAGTCAGAAAGAAAGTCACCTTTTCAGATGACTAACAAATCTAAATTATTTATTATCGTTAGCAGTTTCATTATCAGCGTTTTCGGCTACATTTTCAATTGATTCGCCTTCATTTTTTGCACCATCTTTAGCAAAAACTTCGCTAGATACTGAATCTTCACCTTGTTTACCTTCAACGATAGCATCAGCCATCTTTGAAACAATCAAACGTACGGCACGGATAGCGTCATCGTTTGATGGGATGATAACATCAATATCGTCAGGGTCAGTATTTGTATCAACCATAGCAACGATAGGAATGTTAAGTTTCTTAGCTTCGTTAACAGCAATGTTTTCTTTATGTGAATCAACAATAAACATAACATCAGGAATTCTTGGCATATCTTCGATACCACCAAGGAATTTTTCAAGTTTTGCTTCTTGTTTTTCTAACAAAGCAACTTCTTTCTTAGGAAGACGTTCAAATGTACCGTCTTCTGACATTGCTTTGATTTCCTTTAATCTCTTAATACGTTTTTGGATTGTGTTCCAGTTAGTCAAAGTACCACCTAACCAACGGTGGTTAACATAGTATTGACCAGCACGTGTTGCTTCTTCTTCAATAGCATCTTGTGCTTGTTTCTTAGTACCAACAAACAAGAAGATACCGTCATCACCAGCAACGGCTTTCATATAGTTGTATGCATCATCAATCATGCGTACTGTTTTTTGCAAATCAATGATATAAATACCATTTCTTTGTGTAAAGATGAAAGGCTTCATCTTAGGGTTCCAACGTCTTGTTTGGTGACCGAAATGTACACCGGCTTCAAGAAGTTGTTTCATTGAAATAACTGACATATTTTATGTCCTCCTGGTTTTTTCCTCCACTTAATTCACTTTCAGCTAACACGTATAAACGCACCAATAGCCAAATCATCAAGTGTGTGTATTTGCAATACAAACAAACATTATAGATTATAAAGTCACGGAAATCAATAGTTACCGCCAATTTATTCCATTCATATCCAATAGCTTTTCTTTTTTCATACGGCTTAATTTTTTTATTTCGATTTCTCTTTTCAAAGCTGCCGATTTATCAGTTAATTTTTCAGTATAAAGAAGTTTAACTGGACGCCTTGTTTTTGTATATTTTGCACCTTTACCGCTATTGTGAGTTTTAACTCTCTTATCAACATCATTTGATGTACCTGTATAGAAAGTTCCATCTGCGCATAATAATATATACACGAAATACCCTTTATCATTCATTTAATATATCTTTGGCCTCCTTTGTCAGCTTGTCACCGTCATACATTACTAAATCTGGCAAGACCTCTAGTGCAGCCGATTTAATAGTTTTGATAGCATCTACCAACACTAAATTGGCTATGCTGTCAGTTTGTGTTCTAACAAATCTTATTCTCTTGGGCTGTATCATGTTATTGTTCATTGCAGTCAACAAATCAGAAAGTCTATCCGGACGATAAACCATAAAAATATGAGCATTTTGCTTTAATAAAATCATTGAATTATGTAGTATTTCATTCAAATCAGTTTTGAGCTCGTGCCTTGCAATCGCCAAAACAGGGTTATCTTTTAATTTGGTATCAGATTTAGACTTGAAATATGGTGGGTTACAAACAATAGTATCAACAGTATCGTGGTCAATATATTTTTGAATGTTTTTCAAGTCATCATTAATGGAATAAACTTGTTCAGAAAGATTGTTTTCCTTGATGCTAAGTTTTGCCAAGTCCGCTAATTGCTTTTGTATTTCAACCAGGTAGATTTGAACTGGTGTTTCTGAAGCCAGTGTTAATCCAATTGCACCATTTCCAGAACAAAGATCAACCAACTTACCTTTTTTTGTAGGATTTACAAAATTATAGAGTAGAATTGTATCGAGATTGAATGAATACAGATCTTTATCTTGGTTTATTACAATTCCACTATTTGCTATAATATCTTTTGAGATTTTAGTCATGCTACACCTACTTAATAATTAATAATTGGGGGAAAATAGTACATGTTCTATAAGTTTATTCGACAAGTTGCACGTTTTGTCGTTTTCGTAGTGAACGGTCGATTCAAAATTATTGGAAAAGAAAACCTTCCAGACAAACCATATATAATTGTTGCACCTCATAGAACCTGGTGGGAACCAATCTTCTTTGCTCTGGCAATCTCACCTAAAGAAGCAACCTTTATGGCAAAAATTGAATTATTCAAAAATCCAATTTTACGATATATTCTGGTCCACGCTCATGCTTTCCCGGTAGACCGCAAACATCCAGGACCATCTGTAATCAAGACTCCTGTCAAGGCTCTGAAGAACAAGGGCCAAGTACTAATAATGTTCCCATCCGGAACTAGATATTCAGAAGAATTACGTGGAGGTGCCTCGTTAATTGCTAAATTATCAAAAGCACCATTGGTTCCAATGGTATATCAAGGACCACTTAAATTCTCTGATTTGTTAAAACACAAAAACGTAACTATTGGGGTTGGTCCTGAAATCGACTTTAATTTTAAAGCAAAACTAACTGATGAACAAACCCAAAAAGTTAACCAAGATATGGAAATTGCTTGGAAGCAAATTGATACAAACATTAATCCAGACTTTAAATATATTCCAGATCCACAAAAAAAGGAATTTGAAGATTAACTCTTCAAATTCCTTTTTTAGTTTGAATTATGTCCAATGTCTTTCCTGTAGAAAACATTCGTTGTGTCAACATTTTCCAAATATGAATAAACCTTATCTTGAGCATTTAATAATGTGTGTGCATGTGTATGAACCAGATACAATCGCCCACCGTCAGTAATAAGTTCACCATCATTTTCATTTACCCCAGCAAAATTTATTTCAAGCTGAGTGTCTGTGAACTGTTCCTTGGTTCCGATTGACTTGCCCATTTCAGGATTAGTTGGATATCCATTACTTGCAACAAAAACCCCCAGATCCAATCCGTGATCTCGCCAAGTAATATCATCAACATCTTCATTTAAAAGCAAATTATCGATTACTTTTGATAAATCTGATTTCAACCTTGGTAGTACTACTTCTGTCTCAGGATCACCAAATCGAACATTAAACTCAATTACACGTAGTCCATTTGCAGTCATGATTAGACCTGCGTAAAGAACGCCAGTATAACTAACTTCTTCAGCTTCCATTTGTCTAACAAAAGGCTTCAGAACGTGTTTGTATGCAGAATAGACGACATCGCTTGAAATGTTTTCAACTGGACAAACAGCACCCATTCCACCCGTGTTTAATCCTTGATCGCCATCCAAAGCACGTTTGTAGTCTTGCGCAATAGGCATTGGATAAAAGTTGGATCCATTTACAAATGCCATTAAAGAAAATTCTTCACCTTGAAGATATTCTTCAATAACTACCTTTTCTGTACCAAATTGATGATCTTTTAACAAATCATGGAGAACATCAATCGCAGCATCTAGACTCTCAACGATAAAAACACCTTTACCACTAGCTAATCCATTTGCCTTAATAACTATTGGAAATTTATCAGTTTTTTCAACATATTCGATTGCAAGTCCAAAGTCAGTAAACTCTTGAAAGAACGCCGTTGGGACATTTGCATTCTTCATCAAATTCTTCGTAAACGTTTTTGAACCCTCAATTTGAGCCGCTTTCTTATCAGGTCCAAAGATTCTTAACCCTCGTTCATGAAAATAATCAACAATACCTTCAACTAAAGGCTGTTCTGGACCGACGACAGTGTAGTTAACGTCATTTTCAATCGCAAAATCTGCTAATTTAGTAAATTCCATTTCATTAATTCCAACAGTCTGTATCCCAGAAAGCTTCATTCCCGCATTTCCTGGTGCGCAATACACATCGTTGTATCGATCAGACTTTTGCAGCGATTGACAAATGGCATCTTCTCTTGCGCCTGATCCAACTACTAATATTTTCATCTTTTCCTCCTAAGGATTAGTGCTTGAAGTGTCTTCTTCCTGTTGTAACCATTGCGATTCCATATTTGTTAGCCATATCAATCGAATCTTGATCGTGAATTGATCCACCTGGTTGAATAATTGCTGTAATTCCATGTTCTGCCGCAAATTCAACACAGTCATCCATTGGGAAGAATGCATCAGAACCCATAACAAACGGAGTTTTAACATTATCATTATCTTCTGCTTCCTGGATGGCAATTTTTGCTGAACCAATACGGTTCATTTGTCCTGCACCAATGCCCAGTGTCATATCAGTAGTTGTAACGGTAATTGCATTACTTTTGACGTGTTTAACAACTTTTTGAGCAAATAACAACGCTTTTTTCTCTTCATCAGTAGGTTGCTTTTCAGTCACAACTTCAAAATCATCGAAGCTATCAACTACTGTATCTCGTTCTTGAACCAAAGCACCGCCAAGCACTGATAAGAATTCATACTTGTCAGATTCTTTGACTTTGCTAAAGTCTAAGGTCATTAAACGAATATTCTTCTTACTTTCAAGTATCTCTAATGCTTTAGCTGAGAAGCTTGGTGCAATTACAATTTCCAAGAAAATATTATGCATTTCAGTAGCAATTTTTTCATCAACCTCGCGATTTACAACGACAATTCCACCAAAGATTGACATTGTATCAGCGGCATAAGCTTTTTGCCAAGCTGCATAAATATCATGATCATCAACACCAACGCCACAAGGATTCATATGTTTAAGTGCTACAACACATGGTGTGTCGAAGTCAGAAACAATTTTAATAGCGGCATCAGCATCACGAATGTTGTTGTATGAAAGTTCCTTACCGTGTAATTGCTTTGCAGACGCAATTGAATAGTCTGTCGACATTGAATTCTTATAGAATGCTGCAGCTTGATGTGAGTTCTCACCATAACGTAATGATTGCTTAAATTCTAATGGGATTGTCTTTGTTTCAGGAAATTCAATTCCTGAAATATCAGTTAAATAACCAGAAATAATTCCATCATATTCTGCAGTATGTCTAAATGCTTTAGCAGCAAGTTTTTGTCTAAATTCAACTTGTGTATCATCATCTTTTTTTATTTCTTCAAGTACTGAACTGTAATCGTCTTTGTCAACAACTACATATACACTTGCAAAGTTTTTTGATGCTGAACGTAACATTGAAGGACCACCGATATCAATTTGTTCAATTGCATCTGGTAACTCGACATCCCCTTTAGAAATTGTTTCTTTGAATGGATATAAGTTCACACATACTAGATCAATTGTATTGATTCCAAGTTTTTTCAAAGTATCCATATGTTCTTTATTTGAGCGTTTAGCAAGCAAACCTGCATGAACCTTAGGATGTAACGTTTTAACACGTCCATCAAGAATTTCTGGAAATCCTGTAACTTCATCAATTTCAGTTACATCAATTCCAGACTCTTGTAACTTTTTATAAGTTCCACCAGTTGAAATAATTGAATAACCTTCTTCAATTAATCCTTTAGCAAATTCTACAATTCCAGTTTTGTCTGAAACGCTGATAAGAGCATTTTTCATAATTTTTCACCCGTTTTATTATTTTTTTAATAATTCAAGTACAACTTCTGGATAGATCTTGTGCTCAGTTTCATGCACCCTTGCTTCCAAAGTATCAACAGTGTCGTCTTCATAAATTGGCACTGTTGCTTGCCTTATGATTGGACCCGTATCTACTCCATCATCTATGTAGTGAACAGTGACTCCTGTTTCTTTTTCACCTGCATTAAATGCTCTTTCAATTGACTCTAATCCTGAGTATTTTGGCAAAATTGATGGATGAATATTAATTATTTTAGATTGATATTTTGAAAGAAGCGTCGAAGTAATTACTTTCATATATCCTGCTAATAAAATATATTCGATGTCTAAGGCCGATAATTTATCAACGATTGCCTGTTCATACTCATGTCGATCTGAATAATTCTTCAATTGATTAACAAAAACCGGTATACCTCGTTGTCTAGCTTTGTCTAGCACGGGAGCATTCGGTTTATCACATACTAAGATGACAATATCCAACCCAGCAGTCTTGAGAGCTTCATCATCTGCCAGAGCTTCAAAATTTGTTCCGTTTCCAGATGCAAATACCGCTACTCTCATAATTTATCTCCCTTTAATTCGACTGAATCTTCGGTTTTGTCAACCACGACGCCAATCACGCTAGCCTGTTCACAACATTGATTAAGTGAATCCAAAACAATTTCAACTTGGTCTTCACTAACTGCAAGGACCATACCAATTCCCATATTGAAAATGTGATACATATCGTCAAGTTTTAAGCCACCATATTTTTTCACAACATCATAGATATCCGGTTTTTCCCAAGTATTAATATCTATCCGTGCCGCTAGATTATCTGGTAACGCTCGAGGAACATTCTCATAGAAACCTCCACCAGTTATATGAGCAATTCCATGTACCAAATGCTTCTCAAGAAGTGGAACAATCTCATTTGTATAAATTCTAGTCGGAGTCAATAAGACATCTCCAAGATTTTCAGTCGGCATTTCCGGTAAATGTGTCACATAATTAAATTCATTATCTTTGAAGAATATTTTTCGGATCAGTGAAAATCCATTGGAATGAAGTCCGCTTGATTTAATTCCAATAAGTTTATCGCCCTTTTTAACATTTGCTTTAGTTAAAATGTTTTCCTTTTCAACAATTCCAACTGCAAAACCTGCAAGATCATAATCTTTCTCACGATACATCCCTGGCATTTCGGCGGTTTCCCCACCAACGAGGTCAACTTGTCCAATTTCACAGCCAGAAATAATTCCCTTGAGTACTTCCTTGATCTTTCCGTCGACCTTACCAGTAGCGATGTAATCCATAAAATATTGTGGAGTTGCACCTTGAGCTAATAAATCATTCACACACATTGCGACACAATCAATCCCGACTGTGTCATATTTTTTACCTTCAATTGAAAGCATTAATTTTGTGCCGACACCATCATTTCCGGAAATTAAGACTGGATGTTTATATCCCTCAGGTATCTCATAAACTCCACCAAAGTTTCCAATATTAGCAGAGTTGGCTTTTTGTTTAGCTAAGTTTTGCTTAACGAAGTTGGATACTTCATATCCTGAATTAACATCAACCCCAGCTTTTTCATACGGATTGGTCATAAATTTCTCCTTTAAAGTATCAATTAAAAGTCTTCAGAAAGATTTTTTTCGTAGTCATATAGTGGCGTTGGATAATCACCGTTGAAGTATGAAAGATCTAATCCACTATAAGGAGCATCGTATTTCAATCCAATGGCTTCAATTAAACCTTCTTGGCTTAAAAATTCAAGAGAATCTGCACCAAATTGTTGACGCATTTCCTCATTACTTTTGTGTGCTGCAATCAATTCCTTACGATCTTGAATATCGATTCCGTAAAAACTTGGATATTTGAACTGCGGTGATGCAATTCTTAAATGAACTTCCGTAGCACCAGCATCTTTAAGGAGTTTGACGATAAATGCACAAGTTGTCCCACGAACAATTGAATCGTCAACAAGGACAACTCTCTTACCATCAACGACTCCTTTAACGGCTGCCAATTTTTGACGGACAGCTTTTTCCCGTAACTCTTGACTAGGTTGAATAAATTCACGACCCATGTATTGATTTTTGATTAATCCCATTTCATATGGCAAATCAATTCCTTCAGCATATCCACTCGCAGCTGAAAGTGACGAATTTGGTACACCAACAACGATGTCTGCATCAACTGGTTGTTCCCTAGCCAAAATTTTACCCATATGCTTTCTAGCTGTATGAACATTGATACCCAAGATATTAGAATCAGGACGGGCAAAGTAAATATATTCCATTGAACAAATGGCCATCTTTGTGTCAGTGGTCCAAGCGTCAACCGTAATGCCTTCGTCATTGATAATTGTTAATTCACCTGGTTTAATGTCTCGAATAAACTCAGCTTCCACTGCATCCAATGCACATGTCTCACTAGCGACTACATAGCCACCTTCGGGTAATCTACCAATTGATAAGGGTCTAAATCCATGTGAGTCTAATGCAAGAATCAATGAATCAGGCGTCAACATTAAATAGGCAAAGCCACCCTTAATTTGATTAAGGGATTCCTTAATACGCTCTATTTCAGTTGGTTTATCGGAATGACGAATAAGGTGCATCAAAACTTCTGAATCTGAACTAGATTTAAAAATATCTCCCTTTTGTTCCAACTCTTTTTTCAAAGTCAGAGCATTGGTTAAATTACCATTATGTGCTAGAGCAAATTGTTGATCTGTAAAATCAAACAATAGTGGTTGAACATTTTCAATCTTGTTGCTACCCGCTGTGGAATAACGCACATGACCAATGGCTGAATCGCCTTTTAACGATTCCAAAAGCGATGGTTTATAAAAAACCTGCGTTAATAATCCTAGGTTACGATATGAATTAAGTTTGCCATTGTCATTTGTTACAATTCCCGCACCTTCTTGACCACGATGCTGCAAACTATGTAAACCCAAGTATGTGAGATAGTTAGCGTTTTTAGCACCCCAAACTCCAAAAACTCCACATTCTTCATTTAATCCTTTTACTTCATTAAGCAAGGTATGGCCTCTTTCCAATTCTTAAGTGCATCTTCCAAATTCAATGCAGCACTCGAATCAATTGTTTTAAGTTGTAATTCGCGGCTGTCGGAGACTAGGCCCAAATACTCACAATTCCCATTAAATACTTTTTCGAATTCATTTTTATTCTCTTCTGAGACTGACACTAAAAATCTTCCTGGTGTTTCTGAGAAAACTTGACTTGTGGTTAAATTAGTTTCCACGTTAAATCCAAGCTGATTTTCAAATGATGCTTCTGCTAATGCAATTGCCAATCCGCCTTCAGAAATATCATGACAACTATTAATAAATCCAGCTTGAATAGATTTCAGTACATTTTCTTGAATTGATTTAATATTTTCCAAATCAATTGGATTCAACGCACCGGTTACATCGCCTGTTTGAAGGTTTTGAAGTTCAGATCCATTAAAGTCATCATTGGTACTTCCAATAACATAAATTGCATCATTAATATTTGTAAAACATTGGGTCCGAATATTGGAAATATCCTTCACCAAACCAACCATTCCAATCATTGGACTAGGATAAATGGCTTCTTCATTAAATTCGTTATAAAGTGAAACATTTCCTGAAATCACCGGTAATCCAAGTAATTCACATACTGAAGACATTCCTTCAACACTACGATTGAATTCCCAGAAAATTTCTGGTTTTTCGGGGTTACCATAATTCAGACAATCAGTAATTCCTAATGGTTCTGATCCAGATGCAATCAAATTAGCCGATGCTTCGATGATAGCGATTTGTCCGCCAATATAAGGATCCACAAAAACCAATTTGGAATTTCCATCATTAGTCATAGCTAAAGCTTTTTTTGTACCACGAACGCGTACCACAGCTGCATCACTTCCAGGCTTAACAACGGTGTTAGCTTTAATTTGAGAATCATATGTACTATAGAAATACTCCTTGGAGGCGATATTCGGTTGTTTCAACATATCCATCCAAGTGCTCTCTAATGATTTGATTACGGGAACATACTGGCTTTTATAATTTTCTGTCATTAATCGTTTTGGAGTTTCTCCATCACGAACATACTCTGGTGAATCATCGACTAATCCTGCAACAGGAATATCTGTCACCAATTCTCCATGTTGATAAATTTTATATTGTCGATCAGTAGTAACTTTTCCAATAACTACCGCGTCTAATCCAGCATCCTTGAAAAACTTCAAAATATTATCTTTATGTTCCGGTTTTGCACAAAGTACCATTCGTTCTTGAGATTCTGAGAGCATTATTTCATAAGGAGTCATATTTTCTTCACGTTGAGGAACTTGATCAAGCTCCAAAATGAGTCCACTTTCAGCTTTAGAAGCCATTTCAGCAGTTGAAGAAACTAGTCCAGCAGCACCCATATCTTGAATACCCATGATCCAATCAGAATGTTCTTGAACCAATTCGATACACGCATCCATCAAGAGTTTTTCCATAAACGGATCTCCAACTTGAACTGCTGATCTCTGTGACATACTGTCGTCAGTAAATTCGTCTGATGCAAAAGTTGCACCATGAATACCATCACGACCGGTTTTAGCACCAACATATATGATTAAATTATCTTCACCTGAGGCTTTACCATACTTAATGTCAGAATTATTAATTAATCCAACACACATTGCATTGACAACTGGATTATTTTTATAACGAGCTTGGAACGAAATTTCACCACCGACAGTTGGAATACCAATACAATTACCATAACCGCCGATACCGGCTACAATCTCATTTGCCAAATATTTAGTATGCTCATTGTCAATATTGCCAAACTTCAAACTATTTAGCATCGCAATTGGAGTTGCACCCATGGAAAAAATATCACGAATGATTCCACCAACACCTGTGGCAGCGCCTTGATATGGTTCAACTGCTGAGGGATGGTTATGACTTTCAGCCTTAAATACAACTGCTTGATTATCATCAATGTCAATAATTCCAGCATCTTCACCAGGGCCTGCTAGAACACGTTTGCCCTTATTTGGAAATTTTCGAAGAACATTTTTAGAATTCTTATATGAGCAATGTTCACTCCACATAACTGAAAACAAGCCAGCTTCAGTGTAATTAGGAAGTCGATGAAGAATTTCATCAGTAATTATTTTAAATTCTGATTCGCTCAATCCCCATGCACGATATAGTTTTTCTTCACTTATCATTGTGGCTGTTGGTTCTGTCATTTATAGATTCACCCTATCCATATGATTTTTTAATATCGATTGAAACATCTTGATTCCGTCATCTGATCCTACTAATTTTTCCAAAGCACGTTCAGGATGCGGCATCATTCCGAGGACATTCTTCTCTTTGTTTGTAATACCCGCGATTTGATCAACACTTCCATTAATGTCTTCTTCATATCGAAAAACGATTTGATTATTTTGTTTCAAATCTTTCAATGTAGACTGATCACAGTAGTAATTTCCTTCACCATGGGCAACGGGAATATCGATAACTTCATCTTTTGCATATTCTGTTGTGAAAATAGTCTGATTATTTTCAACGACAAGTTGTACAGTTTCACAAATAAATCTATTATGATTATTTTTAATCAATGCCCCTGGTAACAAACCAATTTCTGTAAGTATCTGAAATCCATTACAAATTCCTAAAACTGGTTTCCCTTCAGACGCCATACGTTTGATTTCAGGAATTATTGGTGCATGTGCAGCAATTGCACCACTTCTCAAATAATCGCCATACGAGAAGCCACCAGGGATAAGAACAGCATCGAAACCTTCGAGTGACTCACTTTGAAAGTTCACCATTTCGACCTCTGTTCCAATCCCGTCTTTTATCGCATAATAAAGGTCTTTATCACAGTTTGATCCAGGAAAAACAATAACTGCAAATTTCATTAAATTGCCTCCGATTCGACAAACTCATATCTATAAGTCTCCATATTGGGATTTGCTAGTAATCCATCACAAATCTTTTCAATATCGTCTTTTACTTTTGGAGAATTCTCATCGACTGTGATTTCAAAATACTTACCCATACGAATTTCGTGAACGTCACTGAATCCCATACCGTGGACAGCTTTTTTAACGGCTTCACCTTGAGGATCTAGAATTGATTTCTTATAGGTTACATATACCTTTACTAAAGTCATTATTATTTGGCTCCTTCTAATCGGTTAAGTACTTTTTTATAGGTTTCAACTAAGTCGGCTTCGTCTTTACGAAAAACATCCTTGTCGAGCGATTGATGCGTAGATTTATCCCAGAGACGGCAATTATCTGGTGAGAATTCGTCAATAAGAATAATCTGGCCATCTACTCGTCCAAATTCAAGTTTGAAATCGACTAAATCTAAATCATCCTTATTGAATAACGCAACTAGCAAATCATTAATTTTAAGAGTTTGTTTCTTGATGTAATCAAGTTCATCCCCACTCGCAATTTCCAAAGATTCAATCTGATCGTCGTTGATGAATGGATCATTTAAAGCATCACTCTTGTAATAAAATTCTATGATAGGTTTAGCTAAGTTCTTGCCAGCTTCCAAATCAAATTTTTTTGCAAAACTACCAGCAATTTTGTTTCTCAAAACAACCTCGACTGGAATTAACTCTGTTTTTAAGACCAATTGTTCGTGATCTGAAACATTTTTTACCAAGTGGGTGGTAATTCCGTTTTCAATTAAATATTCAAAAATATAAGAGGATATTTGGCAATTTAACTTTCCTTTTCCAGGAATTTGTTCTTTTCGAACTCCGTTAAATGCTGTTGCTTGATCTTTGTAAACAATGAGTAATTCTGAATCATTATCAGTTGCAAACACGTCTTTAGCTTTTCCTGAATAAATAAGTTTATCTGACATCGTTTCTCCTATATGTCCCAAAGGGAATTTTCTTTAATTTGTTGTTTTGCATATTTAACGTCGTCTGACAGGATTGTAATATGTCCCATCTTCCGATTAAAGAGTGCTTCTTCCTTACCATAATCATGGAAATACCATTCTGAATGAGTAATAATTTGTTTTTTTGCATTTCCCAAATGTTGGCCCAATAAATTGACCATGATTGCCGGCTTGAATTGAACCACTTGTGGCATTGGCCATCCACAAATACCAAGGATATGAGTATCAAATTGAGAAACATTACATGCCTCTATTGTTAAATGTCCTGAATTATGAGGACGCGGAGCAATTTCATTAACGAAAACTTGGTGGTCTTTTGAAATAAAGAATTCAATGCACATCGTACCGACAAGTTCCAAGTCACTGGCAATTTTTCTTGCTATAGAAATACATTCCGCATCTGTTTCAGGTCGAATATCTGCGGGACAACTACTTGTATGAAGAATATTATCGCGATGTTCATTTTCAATGACAGGGAACACTGAATGTTCACCGTTAACATTTGCGGAAATTACAACCGATACTTCCTTCCACAAATCAATTTTTTCTTCTAAAATACATGGGCCATACGACAGCAATTCTTCAGCATCATCTTCATCAAAAGAATTGCTGTTAAGAATCATTTGACCTTTGCCATCGTACCCACCTTCAACTGTTTTCAAAATGGACGGGTAGCCAACTTTATCAATTGCTGTTTCAAGGTCTTTTACAGAATGAACAATTGCATGATTGGCAACAGGAAAATCATTTTCAGCTAAAAACGTTTTTTCCCTAATTCTATTCTGTGTAACAATCAAAGCTTTCGTACCCTGTGGTATGTCACAGTAATATTTGGCTTTTCCAATAGTCTCTGCATCAACATTTTCGAATTCATAAGTGATCAGATCGCAATCTTTAGCTAATTTCAAAATTGCTCCCAAGTCACCATAATCAGCAATTATTTGTTCATCAGAAACTTGTCCCGCTGGACTATTTGAAGTTGGATCTAGAACTATGACTTTGAATCCTTTCTCTTTGGCAGACTGAGCCATCATTTGTCCCAATTGGCCACCGCCGATAATTCCAATTGTCTCCCCTGGAAAATGAATTTTATCCAAATTGTTTCCCACTTTCTAATGAATTATTTCGCATCGTTTCCTTATATTGCTTCAGAGATTCTAAATACGAAGAATTATTTAAAGCACATATCTTTGTGGCCATTAATGCAGCATTGGTTGCTCCAGCCTTGCCTATTGCCATGGTTGCAACTGGAACTCCACCCGGCATTTGAACGATTGATAATAGAGAGTCCATACCTTTAAGTGCATGGGATTCTACAGGCACACCAATAACCGGTATGTTCGTTGTTGCAGCAACCATACCAGGTAAGTGTGCGGCACCGCCGGCACCCGCAATAATAACTTTGTATCCGGCATTTTCAGCATTCGTACCAAAATCAATCATTTCTTGAGGCATCCTGTGTGCTGAGATAACATGTACGGAATATTTAACGTTGAGTTCTTTCAAAACATCAATTGTGTTTTGCATAGTCGATAAGTCTGAAATTGAACCCATAATTACTGCTACATCTGTCATAAGCCATCTTCTTCCTTTAAGCATATATAAAGTGTAACAAGATTAATTTTCATTATCAAGAAATTGACGTATATTATTGTTTATTTTTTTATTATTGTTCGTTTATTTTGACTTATAAATTCATATAAAAAAAATAATATAATAATTGTTCGTATTTTACTGTTATTTTATCATGAATATAAAAAAATCCCGATACGATAAATTCGTATCGGGATATAAAATAAGTTATTAATTATTTTTCTTTCTTTTGTTGTGCTTTCATTGATGCCATAACTTGGTTAAGTTTCTTCTGTGAAGGCTTTTGTCCCATTTGTGCCATCATTTGTTTGATCATATCAGCACTGATTGGCGGATTGTCTTGAAAATACTTTTTCATATACCATCTGGCAACGAAAAATCCGATTACGACTCCGGCTAACACACCGATGATCGCAGCGATAACTATTGGCCACATATTCTTCTCACCCTTTCCATACTTATCTAATACTACATAAATTTACGTCTAATTTAAAGTCTAATCGTCTCTTAGACCCTTTTCTCTTTGAATTTTACGAACTTTTTCAGGTGTAACTTCTTTTCCCTCTTTATCGAATACTCTCATCATTTCAATTTGGGATTTGAAACCTGCTCTAAAGTTTTCCAAATACTCTTTACGAAGGGCACGTTGCTCCTCTTCTTCTTCTTTGGTAATTGTTCTATCTTTGGCTTTATGAGCTAAATCATTTAGCTTTTCAACTAAAGTTTCATTCTTTGTCATATTTGTCACCCCATAACCGAACACTTGTTTGAATTATACCTTTTACTTTGATACAATCTATTTAAGATATTAACAATGAGGTGTTCTAATGTCAAAAAACGAAGGATCAAAACAAACTCAAATACTTGAGTGCATCCACGACTACTTAGACGAACATGGTTATCCGCCAACGGTTCGTGAAATTTGTGAAGCAGTTGATCTTTCTTCAACTTCTACTGTCCACGGTCATTTATCTCGCTTAGAGAAAAAAGGATATATTCAAAGAGATCCAACTAAACCACGTGCACTTGAATTGACAATTTCAGGGCTTAATTTAATAGGTATAAAATCAAAAGAGATTCCTATTATTGGTACAGTTGCAGCTGGACAACCAATTTCCGCAGAACAGGATTTTGAAGGTACTTTCCCTATCCCACCTGACTTATCACGTGATTCTGGTGAATTATTCATGCTCAAAATTCATGGCGAAAGTATGATCAACGTTGGTATCCTAGATGGTGATCAAGTTATTGTCCATGAACAAAATACCGCAAACAATGGTGAAATCGTCATTGCAATGACTGAAGACATTGAAGCCACATGTAAGAGATTTTACGCAGAGAATGGGCACTATAGACTTCAACCGGAAAATGATACCATGGATCCTATTATCTTAGAAAATGTTGAAATCGTCGGTAAAGTCGTTGGTCTTTATAGACCTCAAATATTCTAAACGTTATCACACCATCTGGTGTGATTTTTTTTGACAATTGGACACAAAAAAAAGACTTGCGTATGCAAGTCTTTTAAATTGTCATGACTAGATGTCACGACGACGTTCTTTAATACGTGCAGCTTTACCTGTACGATCACGAAGAAAGTATAGTTTACTACGACGTACACGACCATATCTAACAACATCGACTTTATCAACACGAGGTGTGTTAAGTGGGAATGTTCTTTCAACACCAACACCACTTGACATCTTACGAACTGTATAAGTTTCGCTGATACCTGTACCGTGTTTCTTGATTACGACACCTTCGAATAACTGAATACGTTCACGAGTTCCTTCAACAACCTTAGCATGGACACGAACTGTGTCACCAGCGCGGAATTCTGGAATGTCAGAACGTAATTGTTCTTTTGTAATTGCTTGAATTAATGGCTTCATTAATTTTTTCTCCCTATCCGACACTCATACATATCTTTATCTAATACACAGCGGAATATCGTTAATTGTGTTTAAACACTTCTAATATACTACATTATTTGTGATTACTTGTAAACTACATTTCTGAACGAATTTCACGAAGTAACTTCTCTTCTTCCTTTGTCAGATCAATAGTTTCGAGCAAATCAGGACGTCTTATTAAAGTTTTTCTCAACGACTCTTTTAAACGCCAAATTCTAATTTTTTCATGATTACCACTTGTTAATACCTCTGGTACTTCTTTACCACGAAAATCGGCTGGACGGGTATATTGTGGATATTCAAGTAATCCATGCGAGAACGACTCTTCCTCTGCTGAAAAATTATTACCGAGAACACCGGGAACAAATCGCATCGTAGCGTCAATCATACTCATTGTAGGTAATTCTCCACCTGTGAGAATGTAGTCCCCAATCGACACCTCATCAGTAACTAAATCTTTAATACGCTCGTCAAAGCCCTCGTAGTGTCCGCAAATGAATACTAACTGCTCTTCTTTTGCAAATGATTGGGCCATTTTTGTATCAAATGTTTTACCTGCAGGATCTAAAAGAACGACCCTTTTTTTACCAGGATTCTCCGTTTCCAAATAACTCATCGCATCATAAATTGGTTGAGCTTGTAAAAGCATCCCCGCTCCACCACCATAAGGGGTATCGTCAACATGATGCTGCTTATTAGTTGTAAAGTCACGGAAATCAATTACTTGTAAATTGAGCAACCCTTTTTCTTGAGCTTTGCCAATTACAGATTCATTCAAAGCATCAAACATTCTTGGAAATATACTTAATATTGAAATATCCATTAGTCTATCAATCCATCCGGAAGATCAACATTGATAACTTTGTTATCAATATCGACTTTTTTTACTACATCTTCGATATACGGAATAAGTACTTCATCATACTTTGGACCTTTAACCACCCAAACGTCGTTAGGACCCAATTCCATAATCTCTGTCACCTTACCAATTTCGCCTAGCTTTTCATCAACAACCGGCAAGCCAACAATCTGACTATATAAAAATTCACCTTCAGCCAACTCAGGCTTTATTTCATTAGAAGTAAACAACTCGTTACCTTTGTATTGTTCAACGTCATTAATATTATCGAATCCTTTGAATTTCAATAGAATAAAATTCTTATGCTTACGAGACGACTCAATAGTAAATTCTTTGTTTCCAGCTTTTGATTTCATAATCAATTTGGAACCAGATTTAAATCGTTCCTCAGGAAAATCAGTGATAGAAATAACTCTTACTTCACCCTTGATACCATGAGTATTGACTATTTTGCCAACACGAAATAGTTTATCTGACATTTAATTCTCCATTTAAAAGAAAATAGGACCATGATAAAAGCAAGTTTTATCTGATCCTAATCGTCTTAATTATTTTGTATACTTGCTTTCATGATACTTTTGCATCAAACCATGTTTCTTAAGTAAGTTATGTACTGTATCTGAAGGTTGTGCACCTTTTTGTAACCAGTCCATGATCTTGTCATCATCTAACTTAAGTTCTTCTGGTTGTGAGATTGGGTTGTAGTAACCAACTTGTTCGATGAAGCGGCCATCACGTGGAGCACGTGAATCTGCAACAACGATTCTATAGAAAGGTCTTAATTTACTACCCATACGTTTCATTCTAATTTTAACTGACATTGTATGTCCTCCTGAAATTTCTTAACTTTGTTAGTATACACAAAAATAGATAGCATGTAAAGGAAAAAACTTTACACCCATCCGTTTTTTTTAATTACTCTTGAATCGCTTAATTTTCTTTAAACGTTTCTTCTTATTTTTCTTCTGCTTACGTACCATGGAGTGCATTGCCATCTTACCGAGACGCCCTTGGACACCATTCCCCATAAGTTGATCCATACCGTTCATGTTACCCTTACTCATTTGTTTCATCATATCTTGAGACTGTTTGAATTGCTTAATCATACGGTTAACTTCTTGAACAGAACGACCTGATCCAGCAGCAATTCTACGTCTTCTAGAAGGGTTTAGAAGTTTTGGATCTTCTCGTTCCTTCGGAGTCATCGAATAAACAATGGCCTTCAGGTGAGAAATATCTTTTTCATCAATATTAACATTTGCCAAGGCTGGGTTATTTGCCATACCTGGAATCATTTTCATAATTTCATCGAGTGGACCCATTTTTTGAATTTGATCCATTTGATCAATAAAGTCGTTAAAATCAAAGCTATTCGCCTTAATTTTTTCAGCCATGTCTTCTGCTTGCTTCTGATCATACTCTTTTTGAGTTTTTTCAATCAAGGTAAGCATATCACCCATACCAAGAATTCTATTCGCCATTCTATCAGGATGGAAAACGTCTAGTTGGTCAAGTTTTTCTCCTTGACCAATAAACTTGATTGGTTTTCCAGTTACAGCACGAATTGATAGCGCTGCACCACCACGAGTGTCACCATCAAGTTTTGTAAGTACAACACCGGTGATATCGAGTTGCTCATCAAAACCAGCAGCAACTTTGGCTGCAACTTGACCTGTCATTGAATCAGCAACAAATAAAATTTCATTTGGTTGCGCTAATTCTTTGATTTGCTTTAATTCGTCCATCAATTTCTCATCGATTTCCAAACGTCCGGCAGTATCAATAATTACATAATCATTTTTATTTTCAGCAGCCTTAGCCAATCCATTTCGAACAATATCAACTGGGTTCTTGTCAGTACCTTCTTCATACACAGGTGCACCGACTTGTTCAGCAACAGTCTTCAATTGTTCAATTGCAGCTGGACGATAAACATCCCCTGCAATAAATAATGGACGAGCTTTATCATTAGCCATTAAATATTTTGCAAGTTTACCAGCTGTAGTAGTTTTACCAGCACCTTGGAGACCAACCATCATGATGATTGTTGGAATATGGGGAGCTTTATTTAACGGAACAGCTTCAGTTCCCATGAGTTTAGTTAACTCATCATCAACAATTTTTACGACTTGTTGTGATGGAGTTAAGCTATCCATAACTTCAGCGCCTAATGAACGCTCTCTAACTTGTTTAATAAAGTCTTTAACAACATCAAAGTTAACATCAGCTTCTAACAAAGCCATTCTAACTTCGCGCATCACAGTACGGACGTCGTCTTCAGATAATTTACCCTTTCCTCTTAAAGAAGAAAAAACTTTATTAAGTCTTTCGCTTAAACCTTCAAAAGCCATATTTAACTCCTATTACATCTCATTTATTTTTGAAATACGAGTGACTAAAGCAAGTAATTCTTTGTCATTCGAATATTTATTTGATACTAGATTACTTAATTCATTTGCAATATCATCAATTTCTTGAGTTTTATCAATTAAATTAAGTTCTTTCTCAAATCTTTCCAACGAAGAAACGGACCGGTGAATATTGTCTAACACGGCTTGTCTTGAGACATGCAACTGTTCGGCAATTTCACCTAATGAAAAATCTTCAACATAATATAAGTTCATATATTTGTCTTGTTTACTCGTAAGTAACGTATGGTAAAAATTGTACAACAAATTTATCTCATTCGTCTTTTTCATATCCATTTTATTCACCTGAATCGACAATCAAGTCCTTAAACAATCCATAAATGAATTTCTCAGCGTCAAAATCACGCAGATCGTCCATTTGCTCGCCTAATCCTACTAATTTAACTGGTAAATGCAATTCATTTCGAATTGGCAGTACAATCCCACCTTGGGAACTTCCATCTAACTTAGTTAAAACAATTCCAGTAACGTTGGTAGTCTCATTAAATTGTTTAGCCTGGCTTAATGCGTTTTGACCGGTTGAACCATCTAGTACCAGTAAGACCTCCTGCGGTGCATCTGGCAACTCTTTAGTAATGACACGTTTGATTTTTTCAAGTTCACGCATCAAGTTTTGCTTATTCTGGAGACGTCCGGCAGTGTCAACCAACAGTATATCAAAGTCCTCATTAATTGCACGTTGAACAGCATCATAAACAACTGACGCCGGATCTGTTTGAGCAGCTTTGGCCTCAACAGGAACATTGACTCTTTTTCCCCAAACCTGAAGTTGTTCAATCGCTCCAGCTCTAAATGTATCACCCGCAGCTAATAGAACTTTCTTACCTTGAGACTGGAACCTATGAGCCAATTTTCCGATGGTAGTTGTCTTTCCGGCACCGTTAACCCCGACAAATAAGAACACTGTAGGATTCTTATCTTGACTGAAGTGTAAAGTGTTATCTTCTTCTTTACCTTCTTCATCATACATATCAACTAATTTTTCGACAATGACATCAGAAACATCAGCACGCTTCTTTACGTTCTTCAGTTTCACTTCTTCACGAAGTTCATCCGAAATTCTCATCGCAGTTTCGTATCCAACATCAGATTCAATGAGTAGCTCTTCAAGGTCATCAAAGAACTCTTCATCGACACTTCTGAAGTTAGCTAGGAATTTGTTGAAACGAGCACTAAAAGATGTACGGCTTTTTTTCAATCCTTCGTCATATTCTTTGACATCATCTTTTTCATCTGAATTAGTTTCAGATTCTTGTACAGATCCATCAGTGGCATCTTCAGTTGTTTGCGTATCATTTTCTTCTAAAACATTTGTTTCGGTTTCTTCAGGTTGTGTTTCAGTAGACTTATCTTCTACAGATTCGGTTGATGATGAATCCGAAGTTGAAACTTCTGAATCAGTTGATTCCTCCTCAAGCTTTGTTGAGTCGTTAGACTTTTCTACACTTGAATCTGATTCAGTTTCTTCATTCGATTCTGAAGAAATTTCAGATTCGGATTTTTTTGCATTAGCGTCCTCGTCTTTATCATCTTCAGACTTTGAAGTTGCTTGTGGCTTTTCTTCAACCACAGAAGTATCATCTGGACTAACTTGATCACTGGACTGTTGATCAGTTTGTTCCTCATTCACTTCTTCATTTTGTTTCTTCTCATCTTCTTTATCATTGCCAGAAAAGGCTTTTTTAATCCTATCAAAAAGTCCCATGTTTACTCCTATTCCTTTATCTCAACAGTTAGAACCCTGGATACACCAGATTCTTCCATTGTAACCCCGTATAGCCGATTAACATTCATCATCGTCCCCTTACGGTGGGTTATTACGATAAATTCAGTATTGTCATCATAACGATTTAAATAATTAGCAAAACGATAAACATTTGCATCATCTAACGAAGCTTCAACTTCATCAAGAATACAAAATGGCACTGGATTAACTTTAATAATTGCAAAAAGTAATGTGATTGCCGTTAATGCCTTTTCACCACCAGATAATAAGCTTAAACGTTGGAATTTCTTCCCGGGTGGCTGTGCAATAATCTCGATTCCCGTCGCCAACATATCGTTTGGCTCAGTTAGTACTAGTTTAGCACGACCACCAGCAAACATTTCTGGGAAAATAACCTCAAATGCCGCTGCCACATCATCAAATGTTTTTTTGAATCTGGTAATAACTTCATTATCCATCTCAGACATTGTATCAAGCAATTGCTTCCTAGCTTTAACCAAATCATCTTGTTGTGAAGTTAAGAACTCATACCTATCTTTGACTGCATCGTATTCGTCAATTGCGGAAATATTAACATTTCCAAGCTCTTTAATACCCATCTTCAAAAGATGTGCATCATGTTTAAGCTGTTTAGTGTCAATATTGTCTTCTTTTATTTCAGCAATCGCTGCCTCATAAGTTATTTGGTACTGCTCTGATAATACATCAAGTCTGCCGTTCATATCATTTGAAAGCTTCGTGGACTTAATAGCCAAATTCTCTTGTTGATCAGAAGCTGATTTTTGCAAATCGAAATTTCTTTGTGCTTCCTGATTCAGTCGTTCTGATTCATCATACTTGGTTTTTCTCTCAGTTTGGAGCTTTTGCAAATCCAACTTAATGGTTTGAATCTGTTTGTCTAATGACTGGACTCGCTCCTTAATTGCCGAATTGTTTGTATCAAGCTTTTGTCGTTCTGAATTCAATGCTTCCAATTGAGATTGTAAACTTTCAGATTGTTCATTGTTTTCGCTTATTTCAGATTTTAGTCGTTTAATCTGATCTGATTCATTTTTAAAGTTACTTTTGACAACTACAAGTTGAGTCTGTAACTCTTGCATCTGTTTATTGGTTTTTTCTTGTTCAGAATCAAAGTCATTAAGTACTTTTTGTTTGTGTTCAATATCTACTTGCAAATCAGCAATTGACTGTTTAAGTGTTTTTGAAGCTTCAACTTGATTTTGCAATTCATTTTCGATATCTGTACGTTCTGATTGAGTACGTTTCTGGTTGTATTGCAATGCTTCCTGTTGCTCTTGCAAATGCTTTTGTTCATTTTTATGGCTAGAAAGCTGATTCTCAAGTTGGTTCTTTGATTCCGTATATTTCTTCAACTCATCACTAATTGATTCATTTTCTTTACGCAATTGAATTAGTTGTTCACGTAACCTTTGAACGCTTCTTTGTTTCTCATCAATATCGTGTTCTTGCTTTGAAAGCTTTTCAGTTAAACTATCTAACTCTTCTTTACGCGTTAAAATGCTACTATTGAATCTACGTTGTTGACCACCAGTCATAGATCCACCAGCATTTACGACGTTACCATCAATAGTTACAACTCGATATTTTCTACCAACCGCGGCGGATGCCCTGGTGGCGGCATTAATATCTCTAGCGACGATAACATTGCCTAAAATACTTTTTATAACATTACTAACTTCTGATTTGAAATTAATTAAATCAGCAGCTATCCCAATATAGCCATCAACATTTTTTACTTTGTCTAAATCTGTGGAATAAATATTTCTTGGCTTGATAATACTTAGAGGCAGAAAAGTCGCACGTCCCCCTCGATTTGTACGTAAATAATTAATACCTTTTTTTGCGGATTCCTCATTTTTAGTAACAATGGATTGAAGTTGATTCCCAGCTATAGTTTCAATAGCAACTTGATATTGCTGCGGAACCTCGATTAATTCAGCAATGGCACCAACGATACCGCCAATTTCTGTACTGTTATTCAAAACGTTCTTTGCACCATCGTAAAATCCGGCATGTTCGTGTTCCATATTTTCCAGAACATTTTTTCTTGCCTTAGTTTCTTGAACATTTTCCAACAGCTTCAGATAAACCGAATTCTCACTTTGACCTTCTTCGGTAATCTTTTGCATGGAATGTTCGAGCTTTTGACTTTTACTAACCAAATCCTCATTTTCATTATCTAACTTTTTTATTTCCTCTCGTACTTGAGTAATTTTGACATTTGAATTATTCAAATAGCGGACTACCTCAGCCAAACGTTTTTCTTGGTCAGCTGATTGTGAGGCAATTCTGGTCAATTGCTTATTAGAAAATTTTTGTTCATTAGAATTGGAGACTTGCTCTTGAAGTGAATTTACATAATTATCCCTTGCATCCGAAATACTCTTATTTAATTCTTCTGGAGTTTTATCTTGGATTTGTTTAATTTCAGAAATTTGCTTTGAAAGCAAATTAATCTGTGACCGATAATCAGAGAGTTTTTTTTGTCTATCTTCCAAATCAGATTTCTTTTCTTGATTATCAGTTGATAAATTGGAGATTCTTTCGCTGATGGAATTCTTACTTGATGCATTAAATCCATTTCGCTCATCCGAAACAGCAATCTGTCCATTCAATTTTTCTAATTCTCTGGTTGTTGATACTAACTGATCTTGTTTTGTATCAATGCTAGATACTATTCGATTAACGTCTTCACGATTTCGATTAACTTGAAGATTTGATTGTTTAACTTGATTATCAATATTTTTAAGGCTGGCTTTGACCTCATCAATTTCTTTTTGAATTCCAGACTTTTGATCGGCCAAATCCTTAATTTCAAGAGCAAGGATTTGTTGATACAAAGCATCATATTTACCCTTTTGTTCCTGATAATCACGTGCAATACTAGCTTGTTTCTTCAAAGGTTCAACCCGTTGAGATAATTCTGAAACAATATCCGAAACTCGATGTAAGTTATCAGTTGTTTCCTCAAGCTTGTTCTCAGCCTGTTGTTTCTTTTGTTTGAACAACGAGACACCAGCAGATTCTTCAATAATACTTCTACGTTCGACTGGCTTGCTATTAAAGATTTCTTCAACTCTACCCTGAGAAATAATTGAAAATGACTGTTTTCCCATTCCTGAATCCATAAAAATTTCATTGATATCTTTTAGACGACAATTTTTATTGTTAATCGAAAATTCACTATCCCCATTTCGGAATAGCTTTCTTTTAATAGTAACGTTTTCTTGTTGTGACTTTAATTCGTGATTTGAATTATCAAATTGTAAAGTAACCTCAGCACGATTCATTTGTGGCCGAGTATCACTACCGGCGAATATTACGTCAACCATTTTGTCACCACGCAAACTGCGTGCTGATTGTTCCCCCATGACCCAGCGGATAGCTTCTGTAATATTTGATTTTCCACTACCGTTAGGTCCAACAATTCCGGTTATTCCGGAAGTAAAATCGATCTTGGTTTTGTCAGCAAATGACTTAAACCCGTTGATCGTCAATGATTTTAATGGCATAAATTAACTCCTATAACTCTTCTAGTGCACGTTTTGCAGCCATTTGTTCCGCGTGTTTTTTACTATAACCATAGCCTTTTGATAGAACCTTCTTATTTACAACGAGTTCAATTTCAAATTTTTTGTCATGGTCAGGTCCTTCTTCATCTATCACCTGATAATTAATATCGACTTCTCCAGCCTGTTGCAGTTTCTCTTGAAGATGTGTCTTGAAATCTGTGTCTTCAGAAAATTCACCAGAAGCAATATGTGGATAAACAACTTGTGTTAAGAATTGTTCAACTACTTCATTACCTTGATCAAGATAAAGAGCACCGTTGAAAGCCTCAAAAATATCTTCAAGCAATGTATGTCTTTGACGAGCACCTTGTTTTTCTTCACCTCGGCCAATTTGTAAATACTTGTCGATGTGAATTTGCTTTGCAAATCGAGCAAAACTATCTGTTCTAACAATGTCTGACCTCAAACGCGTCAATTTCCCCTCAGGTAATTCTGGAAAATGTGTGAAAAGATACTCTGAAATATTAATTTCCAGTACAGCATCCCCTAAAAACTCTAAACGTTCGTAGTCTCCAATGTTAAGGTCTCGGTGTTCATTATCATAAGATGAATGTGTCATTGCACGCTCAACCAATTTCTTATCGTTAAACGAAATACCGTAATCTTCTTTTAATAAATCAAAAAATTTAGGATCTAACATAGTTCGACTCCCTTCAAATACTTCTCATTATACTAAATTTTTACGCTGAATAATTGCATAAGTAAAAAAAATAAGACCATTTGGTCTTATTTTTGATTATTTTTGATATAGTCTACTGCATCACCGACGGTTGCAATTTTTTCAGCATCCTCATCAGGGATTTCTGCACCAAACTCTTCTTCAAGTTCAAGTACAAATTCCACATAATCAATTGAGTCACCGTCAAGATCTTTAGTGAATGATGTTCCTCTAGTTAATGAGCTTTGTTCTACTTCAAATTTATCAGCCAAAAGAGCTGTAATTTTATCAAAAATTTCTTGTTCAGACATATGCTTACTCCTATATACGACTATTTGTCGCTTTGCATTTTTTCAAAATATGTATTTGCTTTGTTTACTGTATCGTTTAGTAACATATCATAAATTTGCTTGACTGTGTAAAAAATTGTATCAACATCTGCAGCACCATGCGCTTTAACAACTGGAGATTTCAATCCTAATAACACAGCTCCACCTGCACGTGAGGTGTCAAACGTATCTTTAATGCCTTTTAGCGAAGGTGCAACAATAGCAGCACCCATTTTAGTGAAAAATCCGTTATTCATCAAGGCTTTTTTTAACTCATGCAAAATTATTCTTGCAGTTCCTTCCGTGGCCTTCAGTGCAGCGTTTCCAGTGAATCCATCTGTAACAATTACATCAGCCACACCAGCAAGGATATCGTTTGATTCAACATTACCAATAAAGTTAATTTCTTCCGTATTTTTTAGAAGTTCATAAGCTTCTTTATGTAAGGTATCGCCTTTGTCAGCTTCACTACCATTGTTCAAAAGACCAATTCTTGGTTCTTTAATTTGTTTTACATCTTGAGCATAAATTGAACCCATCACAGCCCACTGCTGTAAATAAGTTGCTTTTGCCTCAGCATTTGCACCCACATCAAGCATATTTACACCTAGTGGTGAATTTGTTACTGGTAATGTTGGCATTAATGCTGGTCGATCAACTTGTTTGATTCTTCCGATAATAAAAATACCTGCTGCAAGAAGTGCTCCAGTGTTCCCAAGTGAGAACATAGCATCGTTTTCCCCATCTTTAACTGATCTCGCTGCACGAACCATTGAGGAATTCTTTTTAGAACGAATAGCTTTAACAGGTTCATCTGTTCCTAGAATTTCTTCATCTGTATGAACAATTGTAATGTTTTTATTGTTCTGTAATACTTCTTTTATCTTAGTTTCATCGCCATAAAGGACAAACTCTAAGTCTGACCATTCGTCACGAGCCTTTTCAATACCCTCAACTACTACCTGAGGTGCATTGTCTCCACCCATTGCGTCTACAGCTATTTTCATTTTTATTCCTCACTAATCGAAATTATTTAGTTGTTCAAATTCAACACTTAAAAACAATTTTAACACTTTATTTTCTGGTTTTTCGATTGCATCGTCATCCTTAAATAATTGTTCAGCTTCCTGCTGAGCCGTTTCAAGAATATTAAAATCAACTATCGGATTTCCTACTTTAAAATCAGGTAATCCAGATTGCTTACTGCCTAACAAATCACCAGAGCCACGCATCTTTAAATCTTCTTCTGCTAACACAAATCCATCAGTTGTCGTCGTAAGTATTTTCATACGTTCAAGTGCAATTTCATTTTTAGGATCTGCAATCAAAATACAATATGACTGCTTATCTCCACGACCAACACGCCCTCTCAATTGATGTAATTGTGATAAACCGAATCGATTCGCATCATAAATCACCATGACAGTTGCATTTGGAACATCCACTCCAACTTCAATAACGGTCGTGGAAACCAAGACATCAATTTTTTGAGCACTAAAATCATCCATAACTGATTCTTTTTCATCATTGGGCATTTGACCGTGTAAAAGTCCAATTTTATATTTGGGTGCAAACAATTCATTGAACTTATCAAAAATTAATTCAGCATTCTTTAAATCAATTTTTTCAGATTCTGAAATTAATGGAGTTACCACATAAACTTGTGCATGGTCCTCAAGCTGCTTTTTAACAAAACGATACATCTGTTCAACTTTTTGACTACGTATCCAATATGTTTGAATTGGTTTTCGTCCAGATGGAAGTTCATCTATACGAGAAACATCCATATCTCCATAAGTTGTAATAGCCAGTGTTCTTGGAATTGGAGTCGCCGTCATTGCGAGCACATCCGGATTTGGACCTTTTTCTCTTAAAGCTTTACGCTGATTAACTCCAAATCGGTGTTGTTCATCAATAACAATAAATCCTAAATTTTTAAAATTAACACTATCTTGAATTAAAGCATGTGTCCCAACAATAACATTGATCTTGCCATCGGCAATGTTTTGAGCAATTGTGTCGTGCTCCTTTTTGGTTTGAGAACCAGTTAAAATACCAACTCTTAGTTTCAAAGGCGTCAACAAATTACTAATTTTCTCAAAATGTTGTTGGGCTAATATTTCAGTTGGAGCCATAATTGCTGCCTGAAAACCTGCAGTAACAGATGCTAGCATTGCAATCACGGCAACAATTGTTTTACCGGAGCCGACATCACCTTGTAGCAATCGATTCATGTGATGCTTGGAAGACATATCTGATAAAATTTCGTCCACAACTTTAGTTTGAGCATTCGTCAAATCAAAAGGAAGATCATTCAAGAATTCTTGGACAAACTCTCGATTATAGTCCTCTACCAATCCATCATTATCTTGTCTGTCCTTTGCTTTTACGCTTTGAATACCGCATTCAAACAAAAAGAATTCGCGAAACTTTGCACTCCTACGTGCAACTTCACTCTCTTGCTCGTCCTTGGGAAAATGCATCCCTTTTACTATTTGTTCATCTTCCAGTAATTGATATTTTGTTCTAATTTCTATCGGAATCACACTTACTATGTCTTGGTGATAAGTATCAAATGCTTGTTTAATTAAATTAACCAAGGTTTTCTGATGAATACTTTTATTTACTGAATAAACCGAATCAATTGCGCCCTCTGAATGACTATCGCCAATTACTTTCATGCCTGTCAATGCACGACGATTTTGATCCCATTTTCCATAAACTGCGACTTCATTACCAGTTTCAAATTTATCTTTAAGCCATGGTTGATTGAAAAACGTCACCATAATTGACTCATTTTCTACTAAGATTCGAACATTTAGACGGTTTTTTTTGTAACCGAAGTGCGCCACAACTGGGTCACTCGCGACAATTCCCTTTAACAAAATTTTCTCTTGATCGACTGCGTCTTCTAGACTTTTTACTTCCATGTCCTCATACCGAAAAGGAAAATAAAATAACAAATCGTAAATTGATTTAATACCTAGTGATTCAATGGCAGTTAAACGCTTGGGTCCCACCCCAGGAAGCACAGATACTGGTATTTCCTGTAATTTCATTTTATCCTCCTCAGCATTACAAGATTTAATCTAAAAAAGCTAAGACTATAGTCTTAGCTTAATTTAAAGATTATTCAACAGCAACTAAATATGGGTAAACAGGTTGGTCACCTTGATGTATTTCCGTTTCAAGATCTTCATACTTATCTGATAAGTAATCTGAAATTGTTTGAGCATCTTGGTCATTACCATCTTTACCAACGAGAATAGTGATAACTTCACTATCTTCATCAATCATCTTATCAAGCATTTCTTCAGTAGTTTTAACAATATCTTTATCATCGACTTCGATTTTACCATCAACTATTCCCATGAAATGTCCCTTAGTAATTTCTAAACCGTCGATTGAAGTGTTACGAATTGCTTGAGTTACTTGTCCACTCTTAACGGTATCAAGTGAATCTTCCATGTTTTCTTGATTTTCATCAATATCAGCTTCTGGATTGAACGAAAGCATAGCTGTCATACCTTGAGAAATTGTCTTTGTAGGAACAATTGCTACCGGAATATCAACTAATCCGGCTGCTTGCTTCGCTGCCATGACAATATTACCGTTATTTGGCAACACGATGGCACGTTTAGCATTTGAAGAATTAATTGCATCAACAATGTCGTTAGTAGAAGGATTCATTGTTTGACCACCACTAATAATATTAGTTACACCCAAACTCTTGTATAAATCTGACAATCCTTCACCTGATGAAACTGCGATAACTGCATAGTCAACAGGTTCACTACTCTTAGTTGCAACCGCAGTAGCTGCAGGAGCGGTTTCATCACCATCAACAATTGTTTCGTGTTGAATTCTCATATTATCAATTTTTACTTTAACAAGTGATCCGAACTTACGTCCCTCTTCCCAAACTTTTCTAGGGTAATTGGTGTGAACATGAACCTTAACAACTTCATCGTCAGAAACAACAATTAATGAATCACCAATTGTATCCAAATAGTCTCTCATAGTGTCATTGTCAAAAGTTTCGTCAGATGTAGGATTTTGACCAAGTTCAACCATCATTTCGGTACAATATCCATTTTTAATATCTTCGTTAGTAAATTGACCTTGAACAGATTGATGATGAGTGGCATTAACCATTTCATCCATTTCACCTTCATCAGGAGTATATTCTTCGCTCTCAGATGAAACTTCACCAGTTAAGGCTTCAAGGAATCCCTCGTAAATAAACACAAGTCCTTGTCCACCAGAATCAACAACGCCAACTTCTTTTAGGACAGGCAAAAGTGAAGGTGTCTTAGCAAGACCAACTTTTGCACCCTTTACAGCAGCTTGCATGATGACTGCAACATCTTCAGATGATTTAGTAGCATCCATTGCAGAATTTGCACCATACTTTGCAACTGTTAAAATTGTCCCTTCAACTGGCTTCATAACTGCTTTATAAGCAGTCTTAACACCGTCATCAAAGGCTTTTGCCAAATCAGCAGCAGTCAAATCATCTTTGGCTTCTATACTTTTTGAGAATCCTCTGAATAATTGTGAAGTGATAACACCTGAGTTACCACGAGCTCCCATTAACAAACCTTTTGCTAAAGCTTTTCCAAGTCGACCAACAGTATCAGCTTCTGATTCATTAACTGATTTAAAACCACTCTGAACGGTTAAGCTCATATTTGTACCTGTATCTCCGTCAGGAACAGGGAAAACATTTAGTGAGTTAACAAATTTAGCATTTTTTTCTAGTCGATGAGCCGCAACACGGATCATGTCAGAAAATTCTTTCTTGGTAATTGTATCTATAGTCAAAATTTCTCCTCCAACCAGCGATTCCTATTTAATATCGTCTAAAACTTTAATTCCTTGTACATAAACATTCACAGTGCCAGCTGGTGTTCCAAGCATTGTTTCTAAATTATATTTAACTTTTTCTTTTAAGTTCTTTGCAACTTCTGATATTTTAATACCATATCCAACAATTATATAGACATCAACGGCAAGCTTATCATCCTCTTGATGAATAACAACTCCGCGTGAAAAGTCTTCTCGGTTTAAAATAGTATTCATACCATCACGTAGTTGATTCTTGCTTGCCATACCTACTATTCCATAGATATCTGAAGCAGCACCTCCGACAATCGATGAGACCGTACTATTCGAAATATCGATTTGACCATGCTTTGTATTAATTGTAATTGCCATCATTGATCCTCCTAACTGGACCGTGCTATAAACATTAAAATTTTATCATAGCCAGATTTTTAATTAAAGAAATAAGTTCACATTAATTATACTATTGATTTGAGGTTCTCGTTATGGTAAGTTATTTAGGTGATATTTTAAAGAAAAACATGTAGCCAAAGGAGGTCGGTCCCATGGCAAAAGATATTATTACAGGCCGTAAGACTGTGTTCGGTAACAAACGTTCACATGCTCTTAATCAATCAAAACGTTCTTGGAAGCCAAATTTGCAAAAAGTTCGTATTTTAGTTGATGGTAAACCTAAACGCGTTTGGGTTTCAGCAAGAGCTTTGAAATCAGGAAAAGTTACTCGTGTATAATTTAATCATCTAAAAAAGACTAACATTTTTAATGTTAGTCTTTTTTTGTGCTTCGCTTATCTCGACTTTGAATGACGGCAATAATGCCACTTTCAAAGTTAAAATCTATTGTGTCCTCTACAAATTCATTTGAGGCCCAACTAATCGCATGTGTGGCATTGAAATTTTTCAAAGTATATTTCGCATCTACAATATTCAAATTGGCCACTGGACCAAGATGAACGAATGCTACATACTTCATCCCACTTTCATGGTAAACAGTGTAATTACCAGGTCTGAAAAAGCGAATCGTGTTAGTGGCTGACTTGAAATACATCTTGTCATAGAAATCTTTAAAACGACTATCAAATGGCAAATATAAATTTGCTAAGAAATGGTCTATCCGACCACCTGTTGCGCCATAAACATAATATTGTTCAGGATTAAATTTTTCATGTGCCGCTAAAATTGTTAATTGGGCATCGGTATCATCCTTTTCAGGAGGATACTTTCTAAAATCAGGAATGTTCTTTTTTAAAAGCTTTTGTTCCTTTTGATTAATTGAATCGAAATCACCGATTGCAATCTCTGGCATAATGCCATGTGAAATTAAGTATAAATTACCTCTGTCAGCGCCCACCCACTTACCGGGTATAATTGATGCATTGTTTAGTAATTCGTTGGGATACTCGCTGGTAGGGCCTCCTAATAGGATATTTACTCTCTTCATTCTAATCTTCCGCTAGTTTCCTAAGATTTTGGATTTTATCTGAAAATTCAGACTCTCCTTCTCCACCAAATAGATATGAGCCGGCAACAAAGATATCTGCCCCTGCTTCAGAACATTGTTGAATAGTCTCATCATTAATTCCACCATCAACCTCGATTGTAAAATTATCGTCTTCAGTTGTTTGACGCAATTGATCTAATCTTTCAATCTTTTTGAGCATACCTGGCATGAATTTCTGTCCACCAAATCCAGGATTAACAGTCATAACTAAAATTTGATCGATGATTGGGAATAAATATTTTACATTCTCTAATGGAGTACCAGGATTAACAACAACTCCGGCCTTTGCTCCTAGACTTTTTACCAATTCAATTGAACGATAAATATGATTCGTGCTCTCAGTATGAATTAATACTGTGTCGGCACCTGCATCAACAACTGGTTTAATGTATTGATCTGGATTATCAACCATCATGTGTACATCCAATGGCTTATCAGTAATACTTCTCATACCAGCAACAACGCTGGGGCTAAATGACATGTTAGGAACAAAATGTCCGTCCATGATATCAATGTGGAACAAATCTGCTCCAGCCTTTTCGGCGATTTTAACATCTCTTTCAAGGTTCATAATGTCTGCAGATAGTATAGATGGTGCAATCTTCTTTGTCATATTATTCGCTCCTTAATATCGTTTTTTGTATGAATTGATTTCATTCAAAAAGTATAAATAATTATCGTATCTACTCTTCATAATCTTACCAGAATCAACCATCTCTTTAACTTTACAACCTGGTTCATTAACGTGTCGGCAACCTCTAAATTGACACTCAGAACTATATTTAACAAATTCAGGGAAAAGAGTTGGTAACTCATCTTTATCAATATCAATTAGTTCAAGTGATGAAAATCCTGGTGTATCAGCAACTAAACCGCCTGAAATTTCAAATAGTGAAACTTGTCTAGTTGTATGTTTACCACGATTCAAAGTTTGTGAGATTGCCGCTGTGGCAATTGCTAGTTCCGGATCGATATGGTTCAAAAGTGTTGACTTACCAGCACCAGATTGTCCAGTGAATACTGTGACCTTATCCGCAAAGTGCTCTTGTAATCTTTGAACTTGTTGTGGATTGTAGTTGTCTTTGTCATCAAAAATGACATAGTCAGCTTCATAGTATCCTTCCAACTGCTCACTTATTTTCGCATAAGCATCTTCATCAATCATGTCCGTTTTAGTGAGATAAATTAATGGTTCGATATCATTGTGCTCAATATTCACTAAGATTTTATCAAGTAAATTACTTGAAAACTTTGGCTCAACAGCAGACGTCACGACGATTGCTTGATCGACATTTGCAATTGGTGGTCTCACCAAACTGTTATTTCTAGGCAAAAGTTCCAAGATGTAGCCCAAATCACCACTATCATCATAGGCAACCATGTCTCCAACAATCGGCTTAATGCCCCGTTTTCTGAAATTACCTCTTGCTCTTGTACGAACTAATTTTTCACTTTCATTATCAATAACGTCATAGAAACCACTTATTGATTTAATAATTCTTCCGTGTTTGATCATTGGATTCTACCCACTAACTGAACCACTTAAGATTGTTGAATTATTGCTTTCAACAGTGTAGTTCCCTGTCTGTCCATCTTTGACGTTAAAACTCAATGTTACTGGTGTGTCTTGAGAAATACTCATAGTTCTGTAAGGTGACGAAATATTATGGTTTGCATCCCCGAGATAAATGGTTACTTTATTCGGAGACCCAGTGCCATCATTTGAATATGGAATTGTAATATTTCTTGTTACGGTTTTGGTACCTGAATTACTATTATTATTATTTGAATCATTGTCCTTCGAATTGTCCGAAGGATCCGAACCTTTTGACATTGTGACTGAAAGTGTTGCACCGTTATTAATCACACTATTTGCAGAAGGGTTTTGACTAATCAAAATACCTTCATCAATAGAATCAGAATAAGCGTATGAAACATCAAGTGTCACATCAATTTCTTTGGCATAATCTTGGATACTCTTCAAGTTATAACCAGTTAAATCTCTTACACGAGTAACTTTCTTCTTCGCTGTTTGTGGTTTTGCCAGTGTCAACGTCAAGGTCTTCTTCTTGGCAATGACACGATCACCAACAGCAATGCTTTGTTTCAAAATTGTTCCGGTTGTGTAATTATTATTTGCTGAATATTTAAGTTTCACCTTAAATCCACGCTTATCAAGATTGTCTTGAACATCATCATATTGTTTCCCAACCAAGTTTGGCATCTTATAGTACGTTGCCCCTATACTAACAACTAAATTGACATCAGCATTATTTTTTAGCTTTAATCCCTTGTTTGGAATAGATCTAATAACATGCCCCGCTTCAACATCATCATCATTTTCTTTAGAAACATTTCCTACTTGTAAATTTGAACCCTTTAACATTACTTTAGCTTGCTTGAGTGTCAAATTACTCAGATCTGGAACGGTTGTCTCTTGATTCCCTTTAACTATCATAAAAATCATAAAGAACAGGGCTATGGCGGCAATAATCGATCCAATGATTATGTTGCGGGGTTTATGATTCTTCTTCACCGGCTCTTTAGAGCGTTGTTGAGTCTTATCTGGATGAATTGGTGTCATTACACGTGTTGCATCCAAATCGTTGCCAGCCATTGGATTAGGTACAAATTTAGGCTCATTGGCTCTTTCTGGAAGCAGAACAGTTTTAAGGTCTTGATACATATCCTTTACGGACTGATAACGTTGTTTCGCATCCTTTGCTGTTGCTTTTAAAACAACATTTTCTAAGGATTGAGGAATATTGGGATCTATTTTTTGTAAATCCGGAATCTCCTCTTGAGAATGCTTCATTGCAACAGCTACAGCGGTATCACCCTTAAACGGTACAGTTTTAGCTAACAATTCAAATAAAATAATTCCCAACGCATAAATATCGGAAAGTTCAGTTGCTGAACCCCCACGAATTTGCTCGGGCGACATATAGTGTACTGAACCCAGCAGCGAATTGGTCCTAGTAATAGAACGATCACTTAAGGCAAGTGCAATACCAAAGTCAGATACTTTAACTTGAATTGGATGCTTTGAATCATCAACCAAAATATTTTCTGGTTTTAAATCTCTGTGAATAATTCCATGAGCATGAGCCTCGGCAACCGCAGAACAGATTTGTTCCATGATTGAAACGACTTCATGATATGGAATCGGAAAATTGTCACGAATATATTTTTTTAAATTGGGTCCATGAACGTACTCAATAATAATGTACTGATTACCATTATCATTACAAACGTCCAAGACATTAACGATATTAGGATGTGACAGAGTCCCAGTAGCCTTTGCCTCACGTTCAAATCTTCTTTTAACTGATTCATCATCTTGTAAATCATAACGTAAAGCTTTAACGGCTACCTTCTCGTTTGTCTTAGTGTCATTCGCCAAATAAACATTGGCCATTCCACCTTCACCAAGAGTTCGAATAATCTCATAACGATTTCCAACTAGGTAACCTTTATCCATCTACTTTTTACCTCCGTCTTCCGGAGCAAAAAGTAGCGCAGTGATATTGTCACGACCACCTGCTTCATTAGCTTTGTCAATTAAAATATGACATTTTGCATCTAAGCTAATATCGCGAGATAGTACATCAGCTATGCTTGCTTCGCTAACCATATTTGTTAATCCATCAGAACAGAGTAATACGATTGCATCCTCAAACAAGTCGAAATTCTTGATCCGTGGTTGCACGGTTTGAGAAACCCCTAATGTTTGAGTAATGATATTTTTTTGAGGATGGTTTTCAGCTTCCTCCGGACTAATTTGTCCAGTTTCCACCAATTCGTGAACAAGTGAATGATCCACACTTAATTGTTCCAGTTTGCCTCCACGATAAATATAACAACGAGAGTCACCAACATTTACAACTATCATTTGATCCTTGGTAAAAAAGACACCAACCATAGTTGTACCCATCCCATTCAAATCATCAAATTGATTTGAAACGGAAATGATTCGGTCATTTTCTTTGCTTATTTCTTTTAAGACCCACTCACGTAAGTCATCAGCATCGGCAATCCTTGTTTCTTCAAAGGTGTGTCCCAAATGAGAAACTGCCATATCTGAGGCAACGTCCCCACCTCGATGGCCACCCATTCCATCGGCAACAATTCCAAAAATCACACCATTTTGATTTTTAAAAACATTCACATAGTCTTGGTTATTTTCCCTAAGTTTTCCGACATCTGTCAGCAATGCATAATCCATATATATTGACCTTACCTCATTATTTTTTTCTTCTAAAGGCGGCAACGAAAAATCCGTCTGTGAAATAATCGTCTGGCAATAATTTTAGAATTCCATCATGGACATTTTTATCCAATCTAGAATCGTGTTTAACTGGTACAACTTCAAAATTATCATTATCTTGTAAAAATTTCATTACAACATCTTCATTTTCTTCAGCATCAAATGTACAAGTACTAAATACAATCGTTCCATTTGGTTTCACCAAATCAGTCAGACTGTTGAGAATTTGCAATTGAATTTTTTGAAGGTCCAGAAGATCCTCTGGCTTTCTGAAATATCTAAGTTCAGGTTTACGTCTAATTAAACCTAGTCCTGAACAAGGAGCATCAACCAGAATCTTGTCAAAACTATCAGGCTCAAAAGCATCTTTTGCTTTTCGAGCATCTAATGCCTTTGTCTTGATTATATCTTGATAACCCATCCTATGGCTATTTTCTTGAATCAATCTAGTCTTAGGTTTATGAATATCTAATGCTGTAACTGAACCGTCCTTCAAAAAACTGGCAATATGAGTAGTCTTACCACCAGGAGCAGCACAACTATCAAGAACTTCATCGTTAGGTTGTAGGTCCATTGCTGGTGCGACCATCATTGAACTTTCATCCTGAATAGTAAATAGTCCATCTCTAAATTCTTCGGTATCAACTAAATTTCCATGACGACAAATTAGACCCACTTCAGAAATTTTACTAGGGTGCATTTCAAAACCTTGTTTGGAAAGTTTTTCTGAAACTTCATCCACTGTCGCCTTATTAGTATTTACTCGGATCGATATATCTGAAGCTTGATTAATTGATTCCAAAACCTTAACAGTTTTGTTTACACCTTGTTGTTTGATCAACAAGTCTACCAACCACTCAGGCATACTGTATCTTAAGCTCAATGAATGCGTAGAATTACCCTTTGGCATATCTTGGAAACCATGACGCTGATAATTTCTTAAAACAGCATTTACAAAGTTTCCCACACCATCATTTTTTCCATTAGCTTTGGCAATTTCAACAGATTCATTGAAAATGGCATGTTCAGGAACCTTATCCAAATATTGCATTTGATAAATGGCCGTCATTAATAAAATTTCAACCCATTGATCAACTTGTTTGTCCTTAATATAAGGTTTGAGTTGATATTCCAAAACATATTTATGTTGTAAAACTCCATAAACAATATTTGTCATTAGACGTGAATCTGCATCTGACAGATCCGAACGTTTCAAAACATTATTTATTTCAATGTTGGAATAGGCTCCATTTTTTAATACTCTAATTAAAACTTCTACGGCTAACGCGCGGGAATTATTCATTAATGTCGACCACTGTTTGTCCTTCTGTTAAATTTTTACCAATTCCATTTAAGTAATTGGCGACATCCATAATTTTTTTACCGGCAGGTTGAATTTTCAAAATTGATAATCCGTTTCCATCACCAGCGGCAATAACAAGTTTTTTACGTGTTACCTCTACAACAGTCCCAGGCTTTACATCATTATCAAGTTTAACTACAGAGCTCTTGTAAAGCTTTGTGCGCTTACCATCAATATTTACCCATGCACCAGGTTCTGGACTGAGAGCTCGAATATGATTAAAAATTTGTTCAGCGGATTGACTAAAATCAAGATGCTCTTGTTCTTTACTTATATTTGGTGAAAAGACAACTTTTGATTCATCCTGTTTCAACGGATTAATATCATTACTCAAAATATTAGGAATAGTTTCAAGTAATAAATCACGACCAACGACAGCTAATTTTTCAAAAAGTGATCCATTATCATCATCTGGTTCAATTTGGAGAGTTGCTTGACTGATAACATCCCCTGCATCCATGCCTTTAATCATATACATAATTGAAATACCAGTCTCTTTATCACCATTAAGAAGTGACCATTGGATTGGTGCTCCTCCACGATACTTAGGAAGTAATGATCCGTGTACATTAATCGCGGCAACCTTAGCTGATTCTAAAAATGAATTTGGCAGAAATTGCCCATATGCAGCGGTGATGATTAAATCAGCATGAATTTTTTTCAATACTTCAATCTCATCACTACCTGGAAGTTTTGCAGGTTGATAAACTTCAATATTCTGATCCCTTGCTAAAACTTTAACTGGACTCTCTTGCAATTTTTGCTTTCTACCCACAGGTTTGTCTGGTTGAGTTACTACCGCAGCGACATCATAATCAGCTGCTAATAAACCTTTCAAAACTGTTGCAGAGAACTCGGGTGTACCTAGAAAAATAACACTTGTCATATAACTACCTCCGTTAATCTATATGTTGTGGTTCATTGTCTATTGCTATTGTAAAACCTTTTTTTGTCTCAGCTTGAGTATCTGACAAAATTTCTAAAAGTTTTTGATGCAAATTTGGCTCTTGCTTATATTTTACAATAATTTGATAAAAATATTTGTTTTGTTTTCGTGAAATCATGGTTGGACTAGGTCCTAATAAAACCGAATTATCTGATAACACGCTTTGTAATTGTTTCTTTAACCAATAACTTTGTTTTAACGCTTGACCTTCATCTTGGTGCGAAACACTAATTAGTGTTGTGAAATAGTATGGAGTATAACCTGATTGATGTCTCAAATACATTTCTTGTTTAAAAAATGTCTCATAGTCCTGTTTGGCAGCATCTTTAATTGCATAGTGATCAGGATTATAAGTCTGGATGATGACATGTCCTTCTTTATCAGCTCTTCCTGCGCGACCACTAACTTGTGTCAGCAACTGAAAAGTCCTTTCACTGGCACGATAATCAGAGATACTTAGAGTCGTATCAGCATTAACGACCCCAACAAGAGTCACATCTGGAAAATCCAAACCTTTTGCAATCATCTGTGTTCCCAACAAAATATCAGCTTCATGATTACCAAATTTTTCAATGATGGCTGCGTGTGCACCCTTCTTACGAGTGGTGTCAACGTCCATTCTTAAAACCCGAGCATCAGGAAATTGTTCATTTAACTGTTTTTCAATATTTTCAGTTCCGGTACCATAAAAACCAATTTTCTTACTCTTACAATTTGGACAAACGTGTGGAACTGGTTCTTCATGACCACAATAATGGCACTTCATTCGACCAAGATTTTTGTGATAAGTCAATGAAACATCACAATTTGGGCATTTAAGAACAAATCCACACTCACGGCACATGATAAATGACGAGTAACCACGACGATTTAACAAAACAATTGCTTGTTCTTTTCGTTTCAAAACTCTCCATAAATTATCTTGCAGCAAAGGCGAAAAGTCACCCTTTACGGCGGAATTCTCCGAATTTCTCATATCAACAATCTGAACATGAGGCAATGGATGATCATTTATTCGTTTGGTCATATTTATCATCTGATAAACACCTTTTTCAGCCCGCGCTCTTGACTCAAGACTTGGAGTAGCACTACCTAGAACTAAAGGACATTTATGAAACTTTGCTCGCCAGGTTGCTACATCCCTAGCATGATATCTGGGATTATCATCTTGCTTATAACTACCCTCATGTTCCTCATCAATAATGATGACACCAATATTTTTCAAGGGAGCGAATACGGCACTTCTTGCGCCAACAACCACCTTCGCAACTCCATCTTCAATTCGAGTCCACTCATCGTAACGCTCACCACTAGAAAGACCACTATGAAGAACCGCAACTTGGTTACCAAATCTACCAATAACACGATTAACCATCTGAGGAGTCAACGAAATTTCAGGAACCAGCATCAATGCCGTCTCATCCTGAGCAATGGCTCTAGAAATAGTTTGTAAATAGACTTCAGTCTTACCACTACCAGTAACTCCCTCAATTAAGAAAGTTTTATCCTGATGATTGTCTATTGAGTCATTAATTGTACTTACAGCCTGGCTTTGTTCATCAGTTAGGACCGGAGCGTTAGTTTGTTCTGGATGAATGCCAACTGGAGTTCGCCTTTTAGTTATCTCAATAAATTTTAAAATATTATTTTTCTCAGCCGTCTTTAACGTTGGACGAGTAATATTGAATTTCTTCTCAATTTCACTGGATTCAATTGGGAGTTCATCATGATGTACAATTAAAAAATCATATAGTTTAAGTTGAGCTTTCGCGTTACTTCTTAGTTGAGACTTTTTTTCAGATATTTCATTAACATTTAAATCAGTCGTAATTGCCTGACGAGTTAATGAGTTAGCTTGATTTTCAACCACATATTCAATATTAATTTTATTTTGTCTCTTTAATTGTGCAATCTCTTTTATTTTTTCATCTGTTGTATCGTTAGTTAACTCAACAAATAAATGATTTTGCAATAATGCTTGGACTTGTGAATCATCTTCGAAACCTGGAGCAGCTTCAATAAACTGTTTATATTTAGCTCTCATAACATTAGGTAACATAGTCTGTAGACACGATATTTGGAATGAATATGTCCTATCTGCAAGCCAATAAGATAAATCTATCATTTCTTTCGAAAGGACCGGTTTTACATCAATGACCCGAATTATCGGTTTCAGTTTCCCAGAAAAATCACTGGAGTCTTTTACTTCCATTACAAATCCTTGAATTTTTCTTTTTCCTCGACCAAAACCAACCTCAACTCGAACACCAGGCACTACAACATCATTCAGAGCCTCAGGTATTTCGTACTCAAACGGACGGTTGGTCTGCATTGTGGGGACATCAACAATTACTGCAGCAACTGACATTTTACTACCTACCTTCCATTAATAAAAAAACCTTCACAATCATCTACTAGACAATCCGTGAAGGAATAATGTTAATTTGCTTCGTTTTTCTGATCTTCCAATTTTTTAGCATCTTTTTCGAGAAGAATTGAATCTGGATCAATTTCAATTTTACCATCGGCAATTTCTTCAAATGCTTTTCCGATAGTTCTTGGTGACTCATAGTGATTTAATAACTCGATGTCACCAGCTTCTAGTTCGTGAGCTCTTTTAGCAGCTAAAACTGCAAGTGAATATCTTGAATCAACTCTGTCTAAGAGTTTATCGATTGATGGATAACTAATCATATTAATCTTCTCCTATTATTTTTCTATATTTATCAATTACTCGAGGCACACTTAAGTGTTCGCTTCTTATTATACCTTCAATTTTCTTAACTGCGTTAGGTATTTTATCATTTACGACAGCATAATCATAGTTGGACATCATTGCAATTTCTTTTTTAGCCTGTTCCATGCGCTTGTCAATTGTCTTCTTATCATCGGTCCCACGGTGAGTAATACGACGTCTCAAACTGGGAAGATCAGGTGGTGTTAAGAAAATAAAGACGCCATTAGGCATTTTTTCTCGAACTTGCATTGCACCATTGACTTCAATTTCAAGTAAAACATCTGTACCAGCTTCAAGTTTTTGATTTACATACTTTAGCGGAGTCCCGTAATAATGATCAACATATTTGGCATATTCCAACATGCCGTCATTCTTTATTTCATCTTCAAATTCTTCATTTGTTCTGAAATAATAATCCACTCCGTCTTCTTCCCCTGGACGCATATCTCTAGTGGTCATTGACACTGAGTAATCAAATCTAATTGATGATTTTTCTAACATTGCCTTTCTGACGGTTCCTTTACCCACGCCAGATGGGCCAGATAATACAATTAACATTCCTTTAGCTGACATTAACTATCCCTACTATTCTAAATATATATTGTTATCTATCTTGCAATAGAATTGTATTCATTTCAAGGCTTTGAGCGCATAACAAAACAAATTAATTAAGAATCTTTAAAGTTATCTTGTTTACTCGAACAAATGTTCGTATACTGTAAATACAAACAAACGTTCGGGGGAATCAAAATGCAACTTCAAACTCATATCAACAGAAATCAATTCACAAAGAACATTATTCAAACTACTACTGACTTTATCGATCGTACATTTGACATTAACTTCGGTGACAAGAATCCATCCAACCTCATGCAAATGCCAATCAATCAAATTAGCCTTTTTGCTCAACAAAGCCTACGAAACAAATATTTAGTTGTAGTAACTATGTTAAACGAAGAGCAGTTTCAAGGCAAGTTAATCAAGTCCGTAAATGACAATAAATACATTATGAAAATCACAACTGGTTTTTACAAAATTGTCGAACTTAATCAAGTAAAATCAATTAACCAATCTCAATCACTCTAATTTTTCCTGCTCACCTTGCGCTAATTCCAATAGTTCTTTTGCATGTTCACGTGTTAAATCAGTAATTTTAGTACCTGCCAACATCAATGAAATAGCTTCAATTCTTTCTTGACTGTCCAATAACGAAACTTCTGTTTCGGTTTTATTATTGGCGGTCTTTTTTGTTATCTGAAATTGTTGGTCACTCATAGCTGCCACCTGTGGCAGATGAGAAATACAAAGAACTTGTAAAGATTGAGCCACTCGATAGATTTTATCACCAATAGATTGAGCGACACGACCACTAACACCAGTATCAATCTCATCGAAAACAATGGTCTCAACATTCATTTTCTCTGCAATGATGGATTCAAATGCTAGAATCACACGAGAAAGTTCACCACCCGATGCAACTTTGACTAACGGTTTATAGTCTTCACCAATGTTTGTTTTTAGTGTAAATCGAATCTGATCAATTCCTTTGGCAGTCATACTGTCGGCTGAAAGTACGCTGAAATCGACGTCAAATCGAGCATTTTTCATGTACAGATCTTTCAACTCGTGGTTGATTGATTTTATTAAAGATTTTGCTGTAACATGACGTTCCTTAGATATTTTCTCAACCATGTCCATTAATTGTGATTGTTGAGCATCAATTTGTTTTTTAAGATTCTCTTCTGAGGAATCATCCATATCAATTTTTGAAAGTTCATCATGAGCATCAATTCCAAATTGAATTACCTCATCAAGAGTAGGTCCATACTTCTTTTTCAAATTGTCTAAAACTATTAATCTTTTTTGAATGTTATCCAAACGATTTTCATCAAAATCCAATCCATCAATCTCATCCGAGATAGTTGCCATATCATCCTGAACTTGATAATATGCGCCATCGATTGACTCATATAGTTCTTGATACGCTGAATCAAACTCTTTAATGGCATCCAACTGCTGACGTACATTTCCTAAAGCATCAACAACTCCAGAATTATTCTCAGATAATATTTCATAACTTGCTTGAAGAGACGAACTGATTTTTTCGAAATTTTCAAGATGATTCTTCTCTTCTTCCAGAGAATCATCTTCCCCTGGTTCTAGTTGGGCACTGTCAATTTCTTCAATCTGAAACTTAAGCATATCTATACGTTGGGCAATGTTCTGGGAATCCTTTTGAATCATTCGTAAACGACTTTTTTTGGCTTGGAAATCTTGATATTTAATTTGATAATCAGCTAATAATGACACAAATTCATCACTAGCATACCTGTCTAAAATATCTATGTGATTGTCTTCATCCAATAATTCTTGTGACTGATTTTGACCATGTATTTCAACGAGAAAACGTCCAACTTCTTTTAATACATTGGTCTTAACCAATTCGTTATTCAATCGACAAACATTTCTACCTTTTCGATTGATCTCACGTTTAATAATGATGGTGTTGTCTTCGTGTTTTATGCCATACTTGTCCAAAATGACAAAAACAGGACTATTTTTTGAAACTTCAAATAATCCCTGCACAGTTAAACTATTTTGACCTGTACGAACAAAGTCAATTGATGATCTACTCCCTACTAAAAGTCCCAATGCATCAATGATAATTGATTTACCAGCACCTGTTTCACCAGTTAAAGTTGTCATCCCACTTTTAAAATCTAATTGAAGCTGACTAATGATAGCAAAATTATTGATAATAAGTTTTTTTAACATTGAATCACCTGTTACTTATTCAGATTTGCGTACGCTGCTTCCATTGTTTGGTCGATTGAAACATTTTCCTCAATCTTACCTTCTTGTTTTGGATCAATAGGTTTTTGAATATGCATTAAAAATTCAATATTACCCTCTCCACCCTTAATGGGTGAATAATCCAATCCGGTAACATCAAATCCAGCATTTGCTGCAAAGTTAAGAATTTTATCCAAAACCATTTTATGAACCTTATGATCTCTAACAATTCCGTGTTTACCAACATTTTCTGGACCTGCTTCAAACTGGGGTTTGATTAAACAAACTGCATCTGATCCCGGAATGATAATGTTAAACATTGGAGGCAAGATCAATTCTAGAGAAATAAAAGAAACGTCGGTCATGGCAAATTGAGGGAGTCCATCGTGAAAGTCTTCAGGTTTGCTATATCTAAAGTTAACTCTCTCCATAACAACAACACGATCATCACTTCTCAATTTCCAAGCTAATTGATTGTAACCAACATCAAGTGCATAAACTAATTTTGCACCATTTTGTAAGGCAACATCAGTAAACCCACCAGTGGACGAGCCAATATCTAGGCAAGTCTTGTCAGCCAAATCAATATCAAATGATTTGACCGCCTTCTCCAGTTTGTATCCACCACGACTTACATATTTACTATGGGCACCTTCGACAACATGAAAAATAGTTTCAGGATCAACTTTTTCTCCCGCCTTGTCGAAACGCAAATTATCTTGGTTATATACCTCACCAGCCATGACTGAACGCTTAGCTTGTTCACGTGACTCAAATAAATTTTGTTCTACTAAGAGAACATCAACACGTTTTTTGGCCAATTTTATCTCCTATTTTCTAAAATAATCTAAAAAGCTTACCAATAAGTTTTTATCAAACTTATTTTCTTTTAATACTGCATTAAGTGCATCTTTAACCAAATTACGCAACTTTTCTTCAGTTGCTTCTTTACCAATTAAATTAGGGAAAGTATTTTTGTGTGCATCTTCCCCATCATCAGCATCATCAAGGTCATCTTTAAGTTGAAATGCTAAACCAACTTTTTCAGCGTACATTACCAATTCTTTAGATATCCTATGATCAGCACTTGAAGCACCAATTGTAATAGCGGCCGAAATCAAGTCAGCTGTCTTTTGTTTGTGCAACTGCGTCAATTCCTCTTCAGTGAGTTTTCGGTCCTCTTTAGTTATATCTGTCATTTGACCAGCGACCATACCCATTGGACCGGCATTATGTGCGAGAATTCGAACAGCAGCCATACGTTTACTGGTATCTAACTCGGATTTCGCGATCCAATAAAATGCTTGTGTTAATAATCCATCACCAGCCAAAACTGCAGGACCAGTACCGAATTTTTTGTGATTGGTTAATTCACCACGACGGTAATCATCATTATCCATCTCTGGCAAATCATCATGAATCAACGAATAAGTGTGAATCAGTTCAATTGCACCAGCGATATCAAAATACTTTGGAAGGTCATCGTATTTTACACCAGATGAATAAGCTGTTGCCAGCATTAGCATGGGTCGAACACGCTTCCCACCGGAATCAAGTGAATACAGTATTGAATCACGTAAAATAGGTTGTTTAATTTCTTTTGTTATTTTCTCGGTTAGAAATTCATTGAACTCAGGTAGTAGTTTCTCATGAAATTCTGTAAAGCTTTTAATATCCAAAACTATTTAGCATCCTCATTGTTATTTTCTTTAAATGTCGATTCACTACCATCTTTCGACATGATCTTGGTTACCGTAGTTTCAGCATCAGCAAGTGTTTTCTCCAGGTTTTTACTCAACGTAACACCTGTTTTGAATTTTTCCATTGCTTCTTCTAGAGGTACATTACCAGCTTCAAGGTCGGTAACAATTTTTTCTAAATCTGCTAAATTATCTTCAAAACTTTTCTTTTTTTCAGCCATCATTTTCCTCGCTAATATTCTTCGTAACGACCTCAACAGTTCCGTTAAGGACTCTTAAATTTAACTTCTCATCCACTTTATAATCACTAGCTTGTTTCAAAAGCTTACCAGATGCATCTGTCGCAATCGCATATCCACGACTAAGTGTCTTCAACGGACTCAATGAATCTAGTGCAGCAACTTGCTTACTATAATAATTACGTTGAGTATTGATTAATCTGTTTACCTTCAACGTCATTGTTTGAACATCGTTTGATAAACGTGTGTTGTACTTATTAATTTGATCACGTGGTGAAACAGAAACTAATTGATTTTCAGAATTCCAGAGTTGCTCCTTCATTCTATTCAAGTGATTCGTCGTCACCTGCATCAACCTTGTTTTGTAATTATCAACTTTTTGCAAGTAAACTTCATATATTCTTTCTGGATGTTGTAAAAATACATTTTCAGAATAATTTTTCACTTGCTTTCGATAATCATCAAGAAGCTTGTTCTGAGCAACCAACATCCGCGCATTCAAATCCTGTATGTATTGCAGGATATCACGTAAAACTGGTGTTGCTAATTCAGCAGCAGCAGTTGGAGTTGCAGCTCGTAGATCAGCCACTAGATCAGCAATTGTTGTATCGGTTTCATGACCGACAGATGAAATAACCGGAATCTTACTATTCACGATTACTTCAGCAACAATTTCCTCGTTAAATGGCCATAGATCTTCGATTGATCCACCACCACGACCGATAATTATCGTATCGAAATCACCAATGTCATTAATTTGTTTCAATCTCTCCACAATTGTTGCTGCAGCAGAATCACCTTGCACTTGTGCAGGGAATAAAACTAACTGAACAATTGGAAATCTTCTCGAAACAGTCGTCATAATATCATGAATAACTGCTCCAGATTCACTAGTAACAATAGCAATTTTTTTTGGAAACTGTGGAATTGGTTTCTTAGGCATATCAAAAACACCTAGCTTTTGAAGTTTTTTCTTCAATTGCTCAAATGCTAAATATAGTGCACCTAACCCGTCTGGCTCCATTGACTCTACATATATCTGATATGCACCAGTTTGTTCATACAGCGAAATCCTGCCCTTAACTCGGACCTTCATTCCTTCTTCAGGTTTGAACTTAACTTTGCTAAAGGCGGATTTGAACATTATTGCGGAAATCTTAGCTTTATCATCTTTCAAAGAAAAATATTGATGTGCATTAGGACGCAGCCTAAAGTTAGAAATTTCGCCAGTCAAATAAACGTGGCCCAAATATGGGTCCACGTCAAATTTTCTTTTGATATATTGTGTTAAAGCAGTAACCGTCAAATATTGTTCTGAATTATCCATTTGCCCTTTCCTCTGCGAGCTCAATCACTTGATCCATCAAGGCTGTTATAGTCATAGGCCCTACACCGCCAGGTACAGGAGTCATCATTGCAGCAGTATCTTGAACGTCATCAAAATCTACATCGCCACAAAGCTTACCATTTTCGTCTCTATCCATACCAACATCAACAACAATGGCGCCATCTTTGACATAATCTTTATTTACAAACTTTGCACGACCAATTGCGACTACTAATACATCGGCCGTTTTAGCAAGTTCTTTCAAATTTTTAGTATGAGAATGAGCAACAGTGACAGTTGCATTTTTAGCTAACATCATTGCAGCGACTGGTTTACCAACAATATTACTTCTACCAATGATAACTACATTCTTACCATCTAAATCAACATCATAGAAATCAAGCATCATTAAAATACCTGCAGCAGTAGCTGGCTTTGTTTGAGGCTCACCAATCCACAAATGACCAACATTATCAGGAGCAAAACCATCAACATCCTTCTTAGGATCAATAGCATTGATTACTCGATCTTCATCGATATGATCAGGTAATGGCAACTGAACTAAAAATCCATCAATAGCTGGATCATTATTCAGCTCTTCAATTTTTTTCAAAAGGGTGTCTTCAGTAACATCAGCATCAAACTTAATGAGATCTGATCTCATTCCCAGCTTTTCAGCACGACGTTGTTTATTTCTTACGTATACGGCACTGGCACTATTATCGCCTACCAAAACAACAGCAATACCAGGAGTTATACCTTTTTCTTCAAGCGTAGCTACACGTTGGCTCATTTTTTCATCAAGAGCTCCAGCTACTTTTTTTCCATCTAATTTAATCATATTTTTTACCCAAAAAGGCTGGTACATTGTACCAGCCTACCCTTCAACAAAGTTAGATAAGATACCATTAACAAATGACTTTGAGTCCTTGTCGCCAAAATCTCCGGCAAGCTCAATTGCTTCATCAATAGCAACTTTTTTTGGAACTTCTAAACTATTTTGCATTTCAAATAGTCCCATACGAAGTATGGCACGATCAATTCTAGACAAACGGGCAATTGTCCATTTGTCCTTTAATTGTTTTGAAATTTCTGAATCAATTTCACTCTCTTTTTCAAGAGTTCCCGAAACAAGAAAAGTTAAATAATCTGGGACTACCATATCCGGCTTATCAGCCAATTCTAATGTTGACTTGATAGCTGTCTCAGCATCATCTTTTGTTGTATCTATGGAAAAAAGTGATTGTACTGCTAATTCTCTGATTTCGTGTCTGTTTATAGTCACTAGTATTATTCCTTTTTGTCCGTTGTTACTCGTTCAACATCACCATTTGGTTTCTTAGCAATGAGTCCGACAACATGCACATTAATTTGTGATAGATTAATATCTGTCATGAATTTAAGCTGTTCAATAGCTGATCTTTGAATTTCTAAGGATACCTTAGGAATTGAAACACCGTATTCAAGATAAACAAATACATCAGCAGTAACATTGTCGTCTTCGAAGGCAACGTCTACACCTTTTCCATGATTCATTCTACCAAATAATGAATTAATGCGATTAGATATTGTACCGCGCATTTCATAAACACCCTCAACTTGGCTTGTAGCAATGCCAAGAAGGATTTCTATGACTTGATGAGAGATTTCAACGTTTCCGTTAACTCTTCCATCATCATGTAATGTTACGTATTTTTGATCAGCCATAAACTTTATCTCCAATAACTAGAATTAATTTGCACGTGAAATGTATGTACCATCTTGTGTGTTGATTGTTAATTTGTCCCCTTCTTTAACGAAGAAAGGAACTTGAACAACTAATCCAGTTTCCATAGTTGCTGGTTTTGAACCACCTGATTGCGTATCACCCTTGATACCAGCTTCTGTGGCTGTAACTTCAAGATCAACTGTATTAGGAACATCGACACCTAGTGTTTCACCACCGTACATCATGATGTTGACTTCCATATTTTCTTTAAGATACTTAAGTTCATCTTTGATTTGCTCTGCAGGAATTGTCAATTGTTCATATGTTGTAGTATCCATGAAAACATGATTGTCACCATCTGCATAAAGATATTGCATTTTTTTATTTTCAATTGTTGCTTTTTCAACTTTAGCTGTTGATCTAAAAGTCATTTCTTGAACAGCACCAGTTCTAAGGTTCTTTAACTTTGAACGAACAAAGGCACTACCCTTACCTGGCTTAACGTGTTGGAACTCAATGACACGCCAAATGCCGTCTTTTACTTCAATTGTCAAACCGTTCTTAAATTCATTTACTGAAATTGACATATTTATCTCCTCAATCTTTAATGGTTAAATTACACGTTCCCTTTATTTTACCAATACTAATAGCTTTATGGCAATATTATGTGAGTGTTTATAAAAAAAAAGAGGACCATGTCCTCTTTTACGGTATATCTTAGTATACTGAAACTTTTTTCTTGTCTTTGCCAAGTCTTTCAAACTTAACAACACCGTCTGTAAGAGCGAACAATGTATCGTCGCCACCACGTCCAACATTAGCACCAGGGTGAATCTTTGTACCACGTTGTCTGTAAATGATAGCTCCGGCTGTAATAGCTTGTCCATCAGCACGTTTTGCGCCTAATCTACGACCAGCTGAGTTACGACCGTTAGTTGTTGAACCTCCACCTTTATGGTGAGAGAAAAATTGTAAATTCATTTTAAGCATGAAGTTTACCTCCTATTTAAAATTCAATTGTATTTTTTTGTGACATAACTTTTATATTATCAGGGTAACTACCTTCAATATCTTTCAATATTTCAAATAGATTATCAAGTAATAACGCTGTATCATGCGAAACAGCTTGAGTTACTCGGCAGCCAAGATGACCACCATTGACCTCATCTAATACAATTTGAGGTTGGATCTTTGTAAGCTTCTCCAGATTGTTGATGGTTCCAATTGTCACGGCCGATACCGCAGCACAAACCAAATCTTGACCATAAGGCCCTGAATCAGCATGTCCTAATATCAGAAATGAATCAATTCTTGCATCGCTATTCCGATGAAAACTTGCCCTAATCATAATTATTAACCCTTGATAGCGTCAATAGTTACTTTAGTATAAGGTTGGCGGTGACCAGTCTTTTTGTGTGAGTGCTTCTTAGGTTTGTATTTGTAAGTAACGACTTTCTTTTCCTTACCTTGTTTCTCAACTTTACCTGTAACTGAAGCTCCTTTAACTACTGGATCTCCCACTTTGATGTTATCTCCGTCAGAAACTAAGATTACATCGTCAAATGTAACTGTGTCTCCTGCTTGAACATCAAGTTTTTCAATAAAGATTGAATCTTTTTCTTCAACCTTATATTGCTTACCACCTGTTTTGATTACTGCGTACATATATGTATGCTCCCTTCTAAGACTCGCCAGTTAGGTGCCAAAAGGCTTAAACCTAATATTGAGCGGTTGTAGATGCAATAGTGATTGCAACTAATAAAATATATCAAAGATTAATATATTTTTCAACTGTTTTCAGCTTTTTTGGCTTGTTTATTCTTTCTTTCAGAAACTGGCAAAATCTTTCCCTGATTAATGCACAGCCAAATTAAGGCAATAAACCCAACAATACTAATTCCAATCGATGCTTTAGCAACGGTTGAATAATGATAACTAACTTCAATTTGATTTTGACCAGGTTTAGTTTTGATTTGAACCGTTCCACGGTCTGAAACTGTATAGGGAGCTGTCTCATTATTAATTGAAACATTGACTCCTTTATATACCAATACAGGTAAATCTATTGTTGATGATTCCACATTGTAGTACTTGGCAATGAATGAACTAGTTGTCACTCTCGCATGTAATTTAGTGCGTTTGCCATCTACAATTGCCACATGCTGTCTAATCTTAAGTTTATGTGGCAAGCTTCGTTGAGGATAATAATCAACTTGTGTAAATTCATGCACGTAACCACTACTGTTGTGAGTAGTCAATTTTGAAACAGGTTTGACTAGCGTAATCTGATGGTTAAGTCGATCTCCACTAGCATAAACTTGTGAACCACAGCCAACTAAAACAAGTAACATCACAGCCAATTTTAACAACGGTGAACGTTTATCCACTAACTTTGTGAGAATATGACTCATATAAATAGCAGCAAAGAATACAAATAGGTTCAGGAATCTCCATGGGAACTGAAGATAATTAAAAAATGTATCCTGTAGATTTTCCCACGGAATAATTGATGTTGAAAGAATTAAAGCAAGTAACATTTCAATACCAACAAGTTTATACGCCAACTTATCTTTCCAAATGAAAATGACTACGAATATGACTGCCAAAATCATAATTATCCCAAACGAATAATTTCGAAGATCGGTACTTGTTGCCAGTTGAAACATTTTAACCGGGTCTTTTGCCGATGATGCTAAATCTAATAGTCCAGGTCGATTTACTGGAATATATTTTTGTTGTTGGAACATCGGCAAAGTGAACCCTAATGTCGTTATACCAACAAATATAATCGATTCAATTCCACTCAAAAGTAAGTGATACCAATAATTCCAGCTGTGAGATACTTTTGAAAATAATATTAAAAACACTAGTGGAATCATTATTATAACTGTGGTAAAAGCAGTCAGCGGGTGTGTCAGAACGATCAAGCTGAAACTAAGTGCAAATAGTGGCCACTTTGAGAATTTTCCAGATAACAACTCTGAAAACTCATAGAACAACATCGGAACAAATATATAGCAAATATATTCAGCTACTCCGGCACGATAAAACACACTTGCCATTCTGAAAAATGCCAATGTATAAATAATTGAGAACAAAAATGATTGTAAAGTATTACTAGAAAATTTCTTCATGAAATAATACGAACTAACAAAAGTTAGAAATGTCACTAAAGTTAAACTAATCAAGAATCCCGTCACAGGGTTCCCCGCAAGTTGGAAAATAAAATATCCTGGGAGAATTGTCAGCCACGGATAAAATTCGCTTGTCATATTACCCACATGTCCCCAATATTGGAAATTCACAGGCGAAGAAACAATATTACCTAAACTGCTCACACGATTCATGTGAAATAAAATATCATAACTATCCATCAAGCGAATATACCCATGAGGTGCAAACAACCAAGTATATAAAACACTTAAAATAATGTATATTATTGCTAAAATAACGGTTCTAGAGGTTCGCTTTTTCATCTTCTTTTCACCCTCTTCATAAGGAAAAACTGTATAAAAAAAGGACTAAGGCAAATAATGAATTGTCTTAATCCACTTTGAATTCAAAATTAAGCAACAATTGAAGTTGCTGCGAGTGGAACTACTGATAAAAATATAAATACTGCACTAAAAAGAGATAATGTAAATCTTCCCCTTTGAGTGTTAATACGAGCAAACAATCTTGTGATGATATATAAAGCAATGATTAATATTACTCCAGCAATTATACCAACGATGTCGTCTATTTTTCCAATCTTTGTAAGAATAGCAAAAAACAAATCAACAATTATAAATGCTATTGTAAATACGTACGAATACTTTCTTTTCAAGTACCCCACCTCGAAAATTCCATAAAATATACTGCAACTATTTAATTATACACATTTCAGATACATATTAAAATTATTTTTTGCACATTGCAATACAATTTCATTAAATAAAAATTAATATCACAAATAATTTCTAAAAAGTTACCAAATATTGTTTTTCTGGTCAATTTTATTGATATTTATTTTGAATATTTCGAAGTTTTTTAGGGTTTTGCATAATTATTTTTATAATTCCTTGCTTTAATACCTTATTACTGTTTATAATCTTTTCATTAGCATGTATAGGGGAGTAATTATGGTTTTAACAGAAGCACAGAAAAGAGCCAACGAAAAATGGCATCGGAAAAACAGAAAACGAGCCAACTATATTGCGATGAGGTCATCTGCTCGTAGTTTTATCAGAAAAAAGTCTACAATAACTGACCTGGATGAACTTGAAAAGATCATCAAAAACCGTAGAAATGAATTAGATAACTAAAATTTATGCGCAAATCCATCTGGATCTGCGTTTTTTTATTGTCATTTTTATATATAGTTAAATAATTATCTTATCAAGATGTAAAATGAATATGATATTAAATATTAATAGGAGGTGTCATATTTTGGAAATTGCAAATTTAGTTGTCTTAATAATTCTTACTGTAGTGGTTATGTCAGGTACAATTCTCATACCTATCCCACTCTACCGTCTTTTGAAATATGTAAAACAGTCTAACCGGCCATTTTTCACCATAACTAAAACTCTGGACGGAAAACTGGCAATTCAAAATACTGGAAAAACTGAATCAAAAATAGTAGACATATTTTTAAGCCCAGAATCAAAGTACTTCGAAGCATTAAATGATATCTCCTTTGCACCAGGCCAAGCAATCAATATTGCTATTCCTAATGAAGAGAAGCAAAGTAAGTCCCTTGAAATAAAGTATTTTGACACACGTAATCAGAAGCTTTATGATCAAAAATTTTCACTGCAAAATTTATAAACGAGATGATTCCGCATGAATGATAACAAAGATAATTTACCAAAATGGGATAAATCCCAAATTGAAGCTCAAAAGAAAATCAATAAACGTATGGCTTATAGAACTGCAGGAGCGCTAGTTATCACCCTAGCCATAATCATTATTGCAATCGTAGTATCGTTCGCATCATGTGACCGCAATTCAATTCCACAAAAGCCAGCAAGTAACGCTTCAATTTCGAAAATACAAACTTACGAGCAAGCTAAATTTGCCGATAACAATGCATCGTCAATCGATACAATAACCAAATCGAATCAATCAAAAATTTTGATTGTTAAAGTTGATAACGTCGATGCTTCAACTAACAGCAGTTCATCAAATTCATTTAGTCAATTAGCTGACGAGTTATTATCAGTTGGTTCCTACGATGCTGCTAAAAATGGAGTTATTTTCTACGGATCTGATCCGTACAAAAACGAGCAAGGACAACAAGTTGAGCAAACTTCTTTTGCTGTCTATTTTAAGCAAGATTCAATCAGCTCCTTAAATAGTGGTTATTCAGATTATATTTCAAATGGTAATTACGATTCACTATTTAAAAATGCTGATGCTTATTACCTTCGTAATCAATTTATTACCGGAAATAAAACACTTTCCAAGTTACCTGCAACCAAATCAACAGAAATTATAGAAAAGTCATTAGCACTTACTAATCAGCAATAATTGTAAAATACTTATTACCTTTCTAACATATTCTTATTTTAATAAAGGAAAAGAGAATCTCAACTTTTAGTTGGAGATTCTCTTTTTAATTTTATCATCCTCTGTAATTTTTCGGATGACTTTACATGGACTGCCAACTGCAACTACGTTTGAAGGAATATCCTTATTTACTACACTACCAGCGCCAATCACACTATTATCACCAATTGTAACATCGCCAAGTACGACCGAATTTGCACCGATCCAGACATTTTTACCTAGTTTTATTGGCGAACTTGTACCAACACCACTTATCCTCTCCTCACCATTCAAGGAATGATCAGAGCAAGCTAGGACAACTCCAGGTGCAATAAACGCACCTGCACCAATATCTACTGGGGACGTGTCCAATATAGAACAATTATAATTAATTACCGCAAGCCCATGCGAATGGATATTAAACCCATAATCACAATGGAATGTTGGTTCCACAAAAGTTAATTCAGTTGATGTTCCAAATAAATCTTTGATTAATTCAGAACGCCTCTTCTTTTCATTTGGGCGAGTTTGATTGATTTGCCAACATAAATCCTTCGCTTTATCTTGTAAATCAGTCGGCATGTCTCTTTGATTGGAAACATAACTTTTATCACTTTGCATAATTTCAAACATATCCATATCCTTCACTCCAAACAAAAAAGGACTAGTCAACAACTCGAAAGTTGTGACAGTCCTTGTAAACTGTAAGACTTATGTCACAGGTGAGATTCGAACTCACGACCTACGGTTTAGAAGACCGTTGCTCTATCCAACTGAGCCACTGTGACATCACTTTTACTATTATAGAGAAACAGACCTTTGTCTGTCAACGATTGAATTCATTTTTTTTAAAGATTTTTGTATTCCAATATTATCTAAGAAAATCTGATACTTTTTTATTGATTTTTTCAAGATAATCTTTATCTGCGGTGATATTATACCAATTAACATCCATTTGATTTCGAAAATAAGTGAGTTGTCTTTTGGCAAAATGACGCGAATTCTTCTTGATTTCAGTCAAACTATCATCCAACGATACTTGTTTCTCAAAATATGGAAATAATTCCTTGTAACCAATTCCATTCTTTGCCTGAGGAATTACACTTCTCTGTTCAAAAACAGTCCTGGCCTCGTTAATTAGCCCTAATTCAACCATTTTATCCACCCTGTCGTTGATTCGATTGTATAACGTTTGACGATCATCCGTTAATCCAATAAGTAGAAATTCTGCAATTTCCGAACCATTCTCCTGTTGCACAATTGATTTTCCAGTCGTTTCAAACACCTCAATAGCACGGATCAATCGCCTTGGATTGTTCATATCTATGGTTTTAACAGACTCGGGATCTTCAGATACCAACCTTTTTTTCAATCCATCGATTCCATTACTTTTTTCAAGCTCTAAAAGTTTAGAACGTAACTCTGGTGTAGTATCCGAATCTCCACCCAAATCAAGATTACGTAATAATGAATTTAAATAAAAACCAGTTCCTCCAACAATAAATGGAACTTTACTTCTACTCGATATTTCATCAAGCGATTTAATGGCATGCTTTTGAAAATCCTTGACGGTATATCTTTCCTCAACATTACAAATATCGACCAGATGATGCGGTACTTCAGTAAGCTCAGCTTTAGAATCCTTCGCAGTGCCAATGTCCAAACCACGATATATTTGCATTGAATCTCCGGAAATAATCTCTCCATCAAACTCCTTAGCTAATTTTAGTCCTAATGCGCTTTTCCCAACCGCAGTTGGTCCAACAATTGCTACAACTTTTTTCAAAAAGAACACCTCGTATTGAATAATCTTGGTAATTTATAGAAATTTTTAACAAAGTAAGTCATAATGGTATTTGAAGATTGGAGGAATTAATATGGCAAAAAAAGAAAAAAGATTTCGCTTTGTTAAAGGCTTCCTGTTTGGATCACTAACAACGGCTACAGCAGTTTATGGTGCATTACATGCTTTCAAGAAAACAGTAATTGAACCTGAAGATGCTGAAAATGAACGAATTGAAGCTAACCGTCGTCGTGCAAACAGAAAGAGCCTACAAGCTCACCAAGGTTAATACAGATAAATATAATATTTACAGAAGCTTTGAATTTTCATTCAAGCTTCTTTTTTTATATCTTAATCCACTCATCACCGTTAAAAGCATTTTGACTAGACTCATTCAATGTGACACCTAGGCCTGGACTAGTTGGTACATCAATTTTTCCATTGTTCAGTGTAAACGTCTCATTTATCAAATCATTTTCATAATATCTATCCGAAGCTGAAATATCACCTGGAAAACTATAGAACTTTTGACTTGCAAGTGCCAAATTAAATGCGCGACCTATACCAGTTTCCAACATGCCTCCACACCAGACTTTCAGTCCATGGCTTTCTGACAATGAAGACATAGCTAATGCATTCGCGATTCCACCAACCCTAGCAAGTTTCATATTGATAATTTTGCCAGCACCACTATTGATAACTTTCCAAATATCCTCACTGGTGAATATATTTTCATCTAAACAAATGGGTGTATTAATTCTCTCTTGCAATTTCGCATGATCGCGTAAATCTTTTTTACCCAATGGTTGTTCAATCATTGCAAAATTTAACCCATCGATATTTTTAAAAAATGAACTGTCTTTCAAACCAAATTGCGAATTAGCATCTAACATCATCAAAACGTGAGGAAATTCAGTTCTAACTTCTTCTAACATTTTCAAAGTATAAGAATGATTTATTTTCAACTTGATTCGAGTATAACCTTTGTTTAATTGAGAATGGATTTCATCGATTATCTGCTGTGAATTGCTCTTAATGCCAATTGCGACGCCAACTGGAACACTGGTCTTCAATTTTCCAGAATCACCTACTGCCAACGACATCAACTTCTGTACAGAAATATTATTCCGCTTTGCAAATAAATCCCAGATAGCCATCTCAGCAGCTGCTCTGCCCATGAATGGTCCATTAGTTGAATTGATAAAACGGCTGAATTCAAACGGTGTATCATAATCTTTCGAGCCCAATAATGGCATGATGCGCTTATTTAAACTTCGGACGCATTCTGACTGAATCTCATCAATATAGTTTGGAAATTGGAAAGCCTCGACTTCTCCAAGTCCAACATTACCAAGTTCGTCCTTAATTGCCAAAATGTTTATTGGGCGAACTCGATAAGTCGATTCAGCAAACCGATAGGGAGTTTTTAACTTCATGAAAAATTGATGCATTTTGTATTCTATTATTTGCATATATTCACCTATAAATAAAGAGCTGGGACACTAATTGTCTCAGCTCTTTCATTAAATTCTATATCTTTGTTGTTTTCTTTGTCTTTCCAGTCCAGTCAGTAAAACGATCTTCCATCCACTTAACATCTGTAAATCCCCATTTTTTAAACTTCAATGCGGCACGGATACATGTGTTTTTACGTTCGTCATATAAATAAACTGGCAAATCAGGGCGTAAGTCACCTTCAACATACTTGAGCTGCGAATATGGTAAATTTCTTGCACCTAAAATGTGTTTTGAGTCAAAATTACTTTTTTCTCTCAAATCAACAATTTGAGCTTTACGCATACTTGATTCAAATTCTTTTTGACTAATCTCACCACCAAGTTTTTTACCTTGATAACGATAGTAAAGCCAAGAACCACCCCAATATAGTAAAACTGCGATAACAATGACATATAAAATAATATTTACAACTTGCATTTAAAAAATCCCTCTAATCAACTTTAATCAGTGAAGCAGCACCGATAACTCCAGCTTCGTTACCTAAACTAGCTAGCTTAAGTGAAGTTGATGCTTTTATTGTGGCAAATTCATATTTTCTCATGGCAGCATCAACTTTATCACTTAGGAACTTACCTGCAGCAGAAACACCGCCACCGATAATTACATATTTAGGATTGAGTGAGTTTGCAATATTTGCTAATGCAAATCCTAGTGACTCACAAACATAGTCAACAACGATCATTGCAAGGTCATCGTTTTCTTTAGCTAAATCAAAGACATCCTTGGCAGAAATATCTTGTCCATCATCTAAAGTAGCTTTCAATTCTGACTTACCAGCATATTCTGAAGCACGATCACGTGCAACACGAACAACACCAGTAGCTGAAGCAATTGTTTCCAAACAACCACGTTTGCCACATGTACACATGAAGCCATCAGGATCAACTGTAACATGTCCAATTTCTCCAGCAGCACCACCGGCACCATGAAGAATTTGACCATTGGCGATAATTCCACCACCAACACCAGTTCCTAATGTAACGAATACAACATCATCAGCATTGTTACCAGCACCCATCCATCTTTCACCTAATGCGGCAACATTGGCGTCATTTTCGATAGTAACAGGAATACCAGTACCTTTTTCAATATCTCTTACTGGATAAACTGAGTTTTGCCAGTTTAAGTTATATGCACCCTTGATAGTACCATCTTTAAAATTAATTGTACCTGGTGAGCCTAAACCAATTCCAACAAATTGATCAGCTTCCATACTATACATCTTCAAGTGATGATTAATTGAATCAATAATGTCAGGTATGATTAATTGACCATCAGATAGAATATTAGTTTCAATACTCCATTTTTGTTGGATTTCACCCTTAACTGTAAGGATGGCAAATTTAATTGTTGTACCACCAAGGTCAACACCGATTAGTTTTTTATCAGTCACTTTGATCGTTCCTCTTCCTTTTTTTCTTCTTTACGATGCTCCGATTTTAAAATCATTTGAGCTTTAATAAAAGTTTGTTTATCTATCATTTCATTATTATAAATATTTTTCAACTCTATGGACATTAATTCAATATCCCATATTCGTTTACCAAGATGAACATAAGTACCGAACTTCTTCAACAATTGTTGAACGTCGTATAGAGTCCTAAAACTTTGTTTATTATCCATAAACGACCATTCCCTTTGTGTACATGAAATATGACACAGCTAGACATGCAACAAATGCAATAATCCTGATGAAAATATTTGGACGCTTAATACCTGGTAACCCAAAAGCAATTCCAAGTAGGAATCCTCCGACTGCACCACCAATGTGTCCCCAAATATCAATTCCGGTCATCGAAAAATCTAACGCTAAGTTAATAAGAATTAGAGCTAAAAATGTCTTACCCAATTCTCCAAGAAAATGATTTTCACGATATATCATTGCAAGTGCCAAGAAAGCAGCAAATAATCCAAATAAAGAAGTACTTGCACCAGCAGCAATTGTATTGTTTGCTCCAAATGCAAAACTTGCAAGGTTACCAGTGATCCCACTTAACATGAATATTAAGAAAAATCTTGTGTGTCCAATTAACGGTTCCAGAATTCGACCAACAAAATAAAGTGTAAAACCATTAGTCAAAATGTGAATAACTCCAATATGAATAAAAATAGGAGTAATCAATCTCCACCAATCACCACCTTGAACCAGTGAATTAATTTTTGCACCGAAATAAATTAAAGTATCAACATTCTGAGAACCGCCAGACAATGATTCAAGTAAAAATACGACTGCGATACCAATCAATAAAATCCAAGTAACATAAGGACTATCTCGTCTGAATGACATATTATTCTTCCTCTGCGACTGAAATGATTTGGTCTACTGGCTTATCCAATGTGTAGATTGGCCATGGTGCTTGAACAAAAAATTGTCTAGAAACAGCAAGCGCAATTGTCTTTGTTGGATGCTGTGCAAGGTAACGATCATAATAGCCTGCCCCAAACCCTAAACGATTATTGCCTTCTTTTGAAAAGGCAACGCCAGGAACAATGATCAATTCTGGTGGATTCATAACATTAGATTGATACTCTTTTGGTTCTCTTACTCCAAAACTGCTAGTTTCAAGTTCAGTATCCTTCTCATAATTAACAAAGGTCATTGAATAATCACTAAATGTTTTAGGAATATATACTTTTTTACCATCTTCCCAACATTTGTTGATTATTGGAAAGGTTGGAATTTCTTTATCAATACTTAGGGTTATTCCAATAGATTTAGCATTTCGAAAATCTAAATTGGAAAATAACTGAAGATAAATTTCGTTAATTTCTTTTTGTGCTTGTTCAGTTTTCATAAATTTGTTTACAGTATCAATTTGCTGTTTTCTAAAACTTACTTTATCCAAAAAGCCACCTCCAGTAAAAAAAAACAACAGGAATTATACCTGTTGTTTATTTTGTTTCGCGATGCAATGTAACAGTGCGTTCGCGTGGGCAATATTTCTTAAGCTCTAAACGATCAGGGCTATTACGTTTGCTTTTGCTTGTAAGATATGTACGTTCATGACATGAAGTACATTCCATTGTTATATTTACTCTCATTACTGGAACATCCTTTCATAAATACTTAACTAAATTCAACTAATTAAATATATCATTTTTTCAAACATATTAAAAGGGCGAATTTTACTTCTGTCCAGTCAATTTGTAGTAATCCTCATACATCTGATGAGCCACCAATTGTGGATAGTTACCATTCTCCGAAGAAAGATTAGGGAAAACAATAGCCATAGCAATGTTAGGGTTATCGGATGGTCCAAATGATACCAAACTAGTTGTAATTGTTGATGGTGGATCGGGGTTGTTAGGATCATCTGGATTATAGTAGAAGGATTGTGCAGTACCAGTTTTTGCTGATACTGATGGAGAAATATCCTTTAACCTGGTACCAGTTGTCCATCCATCTGTCCCATGAACAACGTTGTACATACCAGTTTTAACAACTTGCAATTCATCATTGGTAAAACCAACCCTATTTAATACAGATGGTTTAGTAACGGATTCAACAGCACCCTTCTTACCATCATTACGGGTCTTCTGGATTGACTGAACGATATATGGCTTCAAACGATATCCACCATTAGCAATGGTAGATATGTATTGAGCCATTTCAATCAATGTATAGGCATCATAGTTACCGTAAGACAAATCAAGAGCTGAACCGGTCTTCAGTTGTCCTGCGCTATTCTTTGTTGCACCTTCAATTCCCTTTGTTTCTCCGGAAATATCAATTCCCGTTTTAACCCCGAGTCCAAACTGATTGAAGTATCCTCTCATTGTTTGGAAGATGTTTGGATCCATCTTAATTTGTCTACTTGGAACATATGTAGCCTTGGCTTCTTTTAAAGCCAACGCCATCATATATTCGTTGGAAGAAACTTCTAGAGCTTTTTGTGCAGTTAATGAACTATACGTTCCAATTGGATAAACAGACTTCTTAACTGGAGTACCTGGCAAATAAATTGGATTATCAGGCAACGTATTGTTTTCAGGTGTAATTACACCATCCATCAACGCTCCAAGCACTGTAGCACCTTTAACAGCAGAACCCATAACAAAGGTTCTATTGATTACACCAAGTGCATCCTCAGTCGTTTTTCCAGTTTTGGTATTATTTCGAACACCAGCCATTGCTAGAATCGCACCAGTCTGTGGGTTCATTGCAACTGCATAAGCACCATCTGAATATTGTGTAATACCGGCACCCTTTGCTGCAGCGAATTCAGAGTTCAAAGTATCTTGAACTTTCTTTTGGAATTCCGAATCTATTGTAAGATTCAAATTTCCACCTTTTTGACCTGCATAAATCTCTTTACTGCTATTAATTTGATTATTCGAACCAATTTCAACTTGTCTTTGGCTCTTCGTACCAGCAAGGATGGATTCATAACTCTTTTCAAGATAACTTGTACCAACACGATCATTACGAGAGTATCCAGAAGCTAACATGATATTAAGTTCATCATCTGGAATACCTTGTTGTTCAGTCGACACTCCACCAATGATACTTGCGATGGACTTACCTTGTGGATATTCACGATTCCAATTGGTTCCAACACTAACCCCTGGCAACTCTGTTAAATGTTCACTTACTTCAGCAATTTCCTTTGAAGTCAGACCTTGATCTTTAACAAAAACAGTAGAAAGCGCATATGCAGAACTCATTGTTTTGAATATGGTTGCTTTCTCTAATTGAGATTGAGAAAGATGGATACCTTGTTCCTGAACATATTTAACTTCATTTGCATATAGTTTGTTAGCAGAATATGCGTTGCCATCGGAATCTTGACGATAAGATTTTGGCATCGACTTTGCAATTGCAGCCGAACGACCCTTTTGGGCCAAAATATAATCTGCCTTATCTCGTTCTGAAAGTTTGCCTTTTTTCACAGTGACATATTTAGTTAGTCGATCAACTATTTGATAAATATCCTCACTCTTGACACTGGCACTCTTTGTATAAGTAATTGCACTCTCAGTAGAGTTACCAACTAGTAGTCTACCTTTAGAGTCATAAATCATTCCACGAGGTACATTGCCCTGCATTACTGTTTTGTCAGTTCTATCGACCTCTGCTTGAAACTTACCTCCATACACAATCTGGAGGTAAGCTAATTGTCCGACTAAAAGTGCGAACAATGCAAAGACAATAAAAAAAAGCAGGTTTAAACGAAACGGAATAGTAGACTTCGCTTGACTACCTGTTCTTTTTCTTATTATTTCCAGTATTCTCTTCATAGGTTTCCCTTCAAAATACTATATCCTTATTCATTTGATTTAAAAATATACTTTGGACCATCAATTTCAGGATCGTATTCGACATCCAAATCGTATCTTTCGAAGAACCATGTGTCATTATCAGTGATGAAATAAGTAATGTCATTTACCACTGTGCTAGACTCCGGTTTAACCGGTGTTTCTTTTCTAAATGCGATTGAAAATCCCTCATGAACCATAGTTTTTCCGTAAACTTTACCGTAGAATCTGATACCGTCTCCAGCCTTGATTCCTACGTTTTCTTCATACCATTTTGCTGCTTTATCACTAATTTCAATCTTCATTTGACTCACCTCATCGTTTATATAATAAACCACATGCAGTAAGCTTACCAGAAAACGTTTTCTTTAGGCAACATCAACGGCTTTGATTGTTAAAGTGTAACTCCCAGCAGGTGTTTGAACCTCGACATCATCACCAACGTGTCTACCAATTAAAGCTTTGGCAATTGGAGAATTATTTGAGATTTTACCTGAATCTGGATCTGATTCAGCTGAACCAACAATAATATATTCTTCTGGCTCATCATCATCTTCTTGAACAGTAACCTTTTTACCAACAGAAACTTCATCATGTGCAACATCGTCAGTATCAACAACATTTGCATATTGGATCATTTCAATAACTTGTGAAATTCGTGATTCTACAACACTTTGCTCATCTTTGGCTGATGAGTATTCAGAATTTTCTGACAAATCACCAAATCCTCTGGCAATTTTTATACGTTTGATAACTTCGGGACGTTTAACTTTCTTGAGGTTTTCTAATTCCTCCTCGAGTTTTTTCTTACCTTCAGCTGTCATTGGATAGCTTTTTTCTGCCATTTTAAATTCCTCCATGAATCAATGATTCAAATTAATATTTTGGAAATATTAGGCTTTCCAAACCTTGAACATCGTACAACTTCAAAAGTCATCTAACCAAATATGATTAGATGACATTTTGTATGATAGCTATTCTACACTATTGATCTAGTGAATCATATCTACTTTGGTGTTCCTTGAATGTCTTAGAATATGTAATCTTACCCGTCTTCAAATCAGCGAAGAAGTATAAGTAATTAGCACTTCTATCCGTTGGATTCAAGACAGCTTGAATAGAATCTCTACTTGGTGTGTTAAATGGACCAGGACCATATCCTGTATGTTTATACAAGTTATATGGAGATTTAACACTAGTATCTTTATTCGACAACTTTGTTTTATGTGTATTCAATGCATACATAACTGAAATGTCAGATTGTATTGGCATGTTTACATCAAAACGATTGAAGAATACACCGGCAATTTTAGCACGGTCTTCAGATGTAACACCTTCACGTTCAACTAGAGATGCTAATGTAAGAACTTGGTGAACAGTCATGTCCTTCTCTTTAATTGTTGAATAATAAGGTTGAAGAACGGTATTTTCATTTGAAACCATTGAGTTTACCAGTTGTTTGAGAGTAATTCCTTTGTACACAGCATAAGTTGCTGGAGCTAAATATCCTTCCAAGTGATATCTTACATTCTTTTGTTTCATAGATGAACTTAGAAGTTCTGGATACTTTTTAGCCAATGAATTCAAATAACTTTGATCTTTCATTAATTTCATAAAGTCAGACTTTTTGAATTTAACACTATTTTTGGTTCCGCTTTGAATAGCATCCCCAACTTGGTCAATTGTGATACCTTCACGCACAATTACCTTGTTCTTAGCACTGACAGGCACTTCTGCGCTACCACCTTTATTCAGCTTGTTCACAACGCCACTCATTGGCATTGATTGTTTGAACGCATAGTATCCTGCTTGAAAATCAGTAAAGTTGTGAGCTTTAATGTAGAAATTAAACACACTGGCACTCTTAATAACTTTTTCAGATTCCAATTGCTTAGCAATATCTTTACTTGAAGATCCGATTGGAACTTTAACTACAATATCAGCATCATTCTTTGAATCATAAGGTTGAAGTGAACTATTAACGTAATTAAATCCAATGATTGCAACAATTATGGCTAAAACAGCAATAACACCAACAATCCAGTATGCAATATGATTAGCAACTGAACGTTCTTTAGCACGCGTTGTTATTTTTTCTTCGGATTCACGTTTTAGTGCATCTTTTTTTTCATCTTTTTGGCTCAAGATGCAGCCTCCCGGTTTGATTTATTAAAATTATACCATTACTTTTCATTCAATTATCTAACTTCTACGTCAAATTTATTAATTAAACCAGTTTTAACTTGAGTGAATGCTTGTTCAACAGTATCGTCTGTCAATGTATCATTTGGGTTCTGGAAAATCAAATGATATCCAAGAGATTTGTGGCCAATTTCAATATTTTTACCTTGATAAACATCAAAGATATTAACATCTTTAAGATATTCTCCACCATTGGCGAAAATATCCTTAACAATATCCCCACTTGCAATGTCTTTGCTAACAAGAATAGCAAGATCACGACTCACACTTGGATATTTAGGTGCACTTTGTGCTTTAACGTTCTTCTTACCCAATGCAAGCAAATCATCAACGTTCAATTCAAAAACATAGGTATCATCAATATTGTGATCAGCTTGATATGCAGGATGAATTTTTCCAACGAATCCCATTGCTCTATCATCCATCATAATCATTGCTGTTTGTCCAGGATGCATATTTTCAATGTCTGAATTTGGTGAAAATTCAAATGTACCTTCAACGTTGATAAATTCAAGTAATTCTTCAACAATTCCTTTAATATCATAAAAATCAAATGGTTTTGCTTTCGTGTTCCATGAATCGGAACCAGCGTTTCCACTAATCGCTCCAGCAATATATTCAACTTCGTTTGGACGATCAGTACCCTCATCACGATCGAAAATACGTCCTTCTTCAAAAAGACTAATATCGGAATTATTACGAGCTTTATTGTAAGCAATATTTTTAATCAAGCCAGGAATTAAACTAGTTCTTAAATATTCGTGATCCTCAGTCATCGGATGCAATACACGAGTTAAATTTGTTTTGATTACGTTAAAATCGTTAACTTCTTTTTTACTTACCAACGCAAAGTTAATTGCTTCATCCATTCCTTCACTTAATAAGACATCTTTAAGTTTGTTGATGAATGTACGTTGTGGAGTATAACCACCATTAGTCTCATTTCCAGATGGTAATGTTCCTTTAAGATTGTCATATCCATAAATACGCATTATTTCTTCAATTAAATCGGCTTCAATGGACATATCCCAGCGACGTGTGGGAATTGTAACAGTCAATTCATCATTGTCTTGTTCTACCAAAAATCCGAGTCTATCTAAAATTTTAATCATTTCCGGTGTACTTAATTCAATACCCATGAGTCTATTGACGTGTGAAACTGATGCTTTAATTACGGTTGGTTTTGCTGGAGTCTCTTTTCCCACCAACACTTGAGAAATTGATGAGGCATCAGCAATTGAATCAATCAATTGAACTGTACGATTTAATGAAATTTCTACTGCACCGTTGTCGACGCCTTTTTCAAATCTGTTTGAAGCATCCCCACGTAAATCATGTCTTTGGGCAGCTTTTCTAATCGATGCACCATCAAATGCGGCACTTTCAATCAAAATATTTTTAGTATCAGAAGTTACTGCAGCTTCTGTTCCACCAGCAACACCGGCTAATCCAATTGTTGTATCCCCAGTATTGATCACTAAATCTTTATTACTCAAATCTTTAGTATTCTTAGAATCTAAAACTAATTTATGACCTTCTTTTGCCATCTCAACTGTAATAGACTTATTATCCAATTTATCCAAATCATAAACTTGAATAGGCTCTCCAAACTCAATCATGACATAATTGGCTGCATCAACAACATTATTAACTGGTTGAATCCCTTGATTCCAAAGACGTCTTTGAATCCAAAGTGGACTTTCACCAATAGTTACATTAGTCATCGTTCTAGCAAGATAATCAATAACCAAATCTGACGCTTTAACATCAATGTTCACATCAGAAACATTTTTAACTTTTGATTCAGCAATTTCAGGATTTGTAAATGATGGTTTCTCATCGTATGTAGCTCCAATTTCCCAGGCAGCTCCACGCATACCCAATGTATCAGCACGGTTAGGCGTGATATCAAGATCAACCATCTGGTCATTTAAGCCTAAAAGTTCCTTTGCATCAGATCCAGGCTTCTCAGCTTCAGGGAAAACAAAAATTCCCTTTTGATATTTAACAGGTACTAAGTTCTCCTTAACGCCTAACTCATCTAAGCCACAAATCATACCATTTGACTCTTGACCACGGATTTCTCCGCGCTTAATTTTTTTACCAGCAGGAAGGTCAGCACCATCTAAAGCAACAATTACATATTGGTCTTTAGCAACATTAGGAGCTCCACAGACAATTTGAACATCTTCCGATTCACCAATGTCGACCTGACATAAGTTAAGATGATCTGAATCTGGATGTGGCTTGATATCAGTGATATGACCCACTACAAGATTTGATAAATCCTCACCCAATTTTACAGGAGCAGACTCAATACCAGTTAAGGAAACTTTATTAGCTATTTCTTCAACAGTATGATTGACGGGAATATATTCCTTTAACCAATCTAATGAAATTTTCATATTAATTTACTCCTTTGAATTGATTTAAGAATCTAATATCGTTTGTATAGAAATCACGTATATCATCAACACCATATTTGAGCATGGCAAATCTCTCAGGTCCCAATCCAAATGCGAATGCACTGTACACTTTAGAGTCAATGCCTGACATCTCTAATACGTTAGGATGAGTCAATCCGGCACCTAGAACTTCAATCCAGCCGGTATACTTACAAATGCGACAACCTTCTCCACCACAATTGAAACAAGAAACATCAACTTCAACAGATGGTTCGGTGAATGGGAAGAAACTTGGTCTGAAACGAATATTACGATCAGGACCAAAGACATGGCGGCAAAGGGCTTCAAGAGTTCCCTTCAAATCTGCCATACTAATATTCTTATCAACAACCAATCCTTCTAGTTGATGGAATTGATGTGAGTGAGTTGCGTCATCATCATCACGACGATAAACAACACCTGGTGAGATCATTTTCAAAGGACCCTTTGAGAAATCATGGGCATCCATATCACGACCTTCTTGCGCAGAAGTTTGAGTACGCATTAATAATTCATTGGTAATATAAAAAGTATCTTGCATATCACGTGCGGGGTGATTCTTGGGAATGTTTAGTCTTTCGAAGTTATAATGATCCTCTTCAACTTCATATCCAGGAGCAACCTCATAGCCTAATCCAATGAAGAATTGTTCGATATCTTCAATTGTTTGATTGAGAATATGCCTTGTTCCTATTTCATGAGATTGTGCAGGAAGTGTAACATCAAGTGTTTCCTGTTTTAATTTTTGTTCGATAATATGCTGGTTAACTTCAGCCATTCTGCTTTCAATCGCAGCTTGAATGTCGTTTTTAACATTATTCGCTAATGTTCCAATTTCAGGTCTTTCTTCCTTTGGAACATCTTTCATTCCACGTAAAGCTTGTGTAATTGGTCCCTTTTTACCAAGTAATTGGACACGTAAATCATTTAATTCTTGTAATCTCTCAGCTCGTTTAGCATCGTTAATTCCGCTTTCACGAAGTTCTTTTAGTCGATCATTTAATGACATGTCTGCCTCCTAATATTAAGCAATAAAAAAGTCCTCTCCCAAAAAAGGGACGAGGACTCGCGGTACCACCCTAGTTCACACGTCATGTGTGCACTCAAAAGTTATATAGTAACTTGACTGTTAGACTCCAAAAGTGAATTCATTGATTAGTTTATCAAGCCGCTTCCAGTTATAAGGCTCTTCCTGTCATAAACAAATTCAACTACTACTTTTCTTCAACATCTAAACTATTCGTATGAAACAATTATACAAAATGAAAATAGTTTTGCAAGTTTTAGAAGTCTTTTAATCCGTACATTAATACACCTGCAGCAACTGCAACATTTAGCGATTCTGCTTTTCCAAGAATAGGAATATAGATATTTTGATCAGTCATTTGTAAAGCATCTTCGCTTAAACCATGAGCCTCATTACCCATTATCAAAGCAAAATTATCAACTTTGTTCAAAGTATTATAAGGAACTGCTTGATCATTAACTTCAGATCCATAAACTGTTAATCCAGCATCCTTTGCACGCGAAATAGCGTCTTGTAAATCCAATCTGTAGATTGGTAAATGGAATTGGCTTCCTTGCATCGAACGTTGAACCTTTGGTTGATAAATATCTGCTGAATCCAAGCTTGTAATTACACCATCGTAACCTGCAGCATCGGCAGTCCTAACGATAGTTCCGACATTACCAGGATCTTGAACGTTTGCTAGAATTACCCATTGTCCGTTTAAAGTTGGTATTTCTTCTGGCTCATTAATCTTAATGACTGCAAAAATACCTTGCAGTGTTGTTGTATCTGACAAACCTTTGGCAATATCATCTGAAACTACAAGTGCATTATCATAATATTTTTTAACCAATTGATCTTCTTCATTTTTCTCCGTAACAATTATAGTTAGAATTTTTTGGTTATTTTCATCGGCTTCGCGCACAAGATGGAAGCCTTCAATCAAATAAGTGCCGGTCTTCTTAATTTCTTTTGTCTTATTTAATTTATTAATCTGTTTGATCTCTTCATTTTTCTTAGATTCAATATATTTCATATGTTCTTCCTTCTTGTTTTATACTTATAAGAGTAACATATTCACGAAGTTGGAGTGATTTAGATGAAGCATCTTTCAATGCAAGTTTATGGACTTGTTCAAGGAGTTGGATTTAGATATTCTGTTCTGCAGGTTGCAGTGGAATTGGATATCACTGGTACCGTCCAAAATGAAATGGATGGCTCAGTCACAATTGAAGCTGAAGGCGAAGAAATGAAGCTATATACTTTTTTACAAAAGATCAGGGAATCACCTTCTCCATTTGCTAGAGTTAAAACTGTTGACTATGATTTTTCAGACAACCTTAAAAATTACAAAAAGTTTAGTGTGACCGGTTGAAACGCTTATTAAGTTAACGTATATTGTTTATATGATTTTTTAAAAGGTGGTTTACAATTGAATAAAAAAATAATGAAGTACATTTCTGTGTTATCACTTATCGTGATTTTCGCAGTTGTTCTTACTGGCTGTACTGCTAGAACCGGTGTTCAACACGCACCTACAAGCGGTCCTTACGGATTTGTATACAAGTGGTTAGGAACTCCCTTCCAAAACTTGATACTTGCTACAGCTAAACATGTTGGTGGTCGTGATGCCTACGCATGGGGAATTGTTATCATTTCCTTTGTAGTTAGATTGCTATTACTTCCACTTTCATTGAACCAACAATACAAATCAACAGCACAACAAGAAAAAATGCGTGCTGTTCAACCACAATTGAAGTTGATTCAGGCAAAACAAAAAGAAGCTAAGGATCCAGCAACACAACAAAAAATCAGTGCACTTATGATGGATGTTTATAAACAAAACAACATCAGCTTGACTGGTGGAATTGGTTGTTTGCCATTATTACTTCAATTCCCTATTTTGATTGCTATTTACCAAGCTGTGCAATATTCACAAGAAATTGGTGTTGCCACATTTATGAATATTCCTCTTGGTCAACCAAGTTTAGTAATTACTATTGTAGCAACGGTCTTCTACATTATTCAATCATGGTTGTCACTACAAGTCGTTCCACAAGAACAAAGAAAGCAAATGCAAACAATGCTATGGATGAATCCTGTTATGACATTCTTCATTTCAATGATTTCATCTGCTGCACTTGCACTTTACTTCCTAGCTGGTGGTGTGGTTCTTTTAATTCAACAATTAATTACAAACTACATCATGACTCCAAAAATCCGTAAACAAGCGGATGCAAACTTAAAAGACCATCCTGTTAAGATTGTTGTTACTGAAGAATCAATTGCCAAAATTATGGCTGGTGGTCCATCAAGTTCAAGCAATTCATCGGGCAGTTCAAATGGTGGTTCTAGTGAAAGCAAAGCACATAAGAGTGCACGTGAACTTAACAAAGGCAAACAAAACAAGCCTAAAGAATAACCACAGAAAAAATGACTAAATCAAATTGATTTAGTCATTTTTGTTTGCCATATTTTTATCAAGTTCCGAATTAACAATTGGCAATTCAATTCTAAATACAGTTCCAGAACCGACTACACTTTCAACTGTTATCGTACCTTGATAGATTTCAATCAATCGTTTGGCGATAGAAAGCCCTAGACCATTTCCTCCGCGTTTTCTCGACCGAGCCTTATCAACTCTGTAAAAACGGTTGAAAACTTGTTTAAGGTCCTTTTTAGCGATTCCTACACCATAGTCTTGAACAACCACTTCAAGCAGTGCTTCATTAGTCGAAGCAGCTAGATTAATTTCTTTTCTATCACCTGAATACTTGAATGCATTATCCAGCAAAATTACCAATACTTGTTCTAAATGATTGCGATAAATTTTAACTTTGCTACCAGGTTCAATATCATCATCAAAATTGACAGCAAAATCAGGATGCAACATTTTGAAGTCATTATAAACTTGGGTAAATAGTGGCTCAACTTCTGTTTCTTGTTCCAAATACTCACTATCAATTTGCTCTACACGAGTAAGATCCAGCATCTCTTGAATTAACGACTGCATACGTTTTAATTCTTGTAGTGATGATGTTATGGAATCTGCCAAAACTTCAGGATCATCTTTTCCCCATCGTTGTAGCATACTTAAATGTCCTTCAAGCACAGCAACTGGAGTTCTCAATTCATGAGAGACATCCTCAACAAATTCTTTTTGTTGATTGGTATAAGCTTGCATTCTATCAAGCATCTTATTGATATTAACCGTTAAATCATATAATTCATCATTACTTTTTCTAACTTTAATACGTGAATCAGAATCAGGTTTCTTATTCAAATCATCAATTGTATTATTGACGACTTTCAAATACCGCAATACAGCCGTTGAAGCAAAGAAGCTGATTACAATACCAGCCAGAACAACAATGATTCCAATCCAAACCAATTTAATAAAAAAATCATGGGTGACCGTAGCACTCGCAACATTATCAACTGTGTTGTACGCAACATACGCAACAATCAAATACGCTGCAAGAATAATTATGGATATGAAGAAAGTCCATTTGAATCTGATCGAGATTCTCATCGTCTCATCACATAACCTTTTCCACGAACAGTTGAAATGTAACTTGGTGCTCCACCACGGTCAATCTTATTTCTGAGGTACTTAATATAAACGTCAACAACGTTTGTTTCAGTACTTGAACCTGTTCCCCAAACACGTTCGAGCAAGTCGTCACGACCTAAAACAGTGCCAACGTTTTCCATAAGGGCACTGAGTAGATCGTATTCTCTTCTAGTTAAATCAATAACTTCACCATTACGTTTTAATGTTTGTGTTGTTTTATCAATGACTAAGTTCTTATACTTCAAAACTTGATCATTATTTCTAGTAACATCGATATCCAAATCAATACGTCTGAGCAAAGCCCGGATTCTTGCAAGCAACTCCTCAATTGCAAATGGTTTTACGATGTAATCATCAGCACCGTGATCCAAGCCGGATACTCTATCAATAATAGAATCTCTGGCAGTCATCATGATGATGGGTGTATTTTTTTCTTGTCGAACTCGACGGCATACTTCGATACCGTTTAGTTCAGGCAACATAAGATCGAGTAAAATCAAATCCCAATCTTCATTCAGTGCTGCTTCAAGACCTGTACGTCCATCTGTAGCAACTTTTACTTCATAATTCTCATGTTGAAGTTCAAGTTGAACAAACTTGGCCATGTTCTCTTCATCTTCAATAACTAATATCTTAGCCATACCTTTTTCTCCCGTATATTAAATAAAATTTAATTAACCTTAATTATTAACCGTTATCTCACCTTTTGCAAGGCAATGCAATAAAGATTTTAACATATTACAAATATTAAAAATAGTTAAAGTGAATTATTTTATATTAGAAAACAAAAAAGTTCCAATATCCAGCAAGTGGACATTGGAACTTTTGACAGAAATAATTATTGTTCTTCATACCAAGAATAGTGGAAAATACCTGGCTTATCATTTCTCTCGTATGTGTGTGCACCAAAGAAATCTCTTTGTGCTTGAATCAAGTTAGCAGGCAATACTTCGGAACGATATTGATCGTAATATGAAACTGCTGACATAAATCCTGAAACTGGAATTCCAGCTTTAACAGCATAACTAACAACATCACGAATAGCATCTTGATAGTTTTCAACAATATTTTCAAAGTAGTCATCAAGTAACAAGTTATCCAAATTGGCATCTTTGTCATACGCATCAGTAATCTTTTGCAAGAATTGGGCTCTAATGATACAACCAGCACGCCAGATCTGGGCAATCTTACCAAAATCAAGATCCCAATCATAGTGTTCACCGGCAGCCTTCATTTGAGCAAATCCTTGAGCATAACTCATGATTTTACTGAAGTACAAGGCCTTACGGATTTTTTCAACAAACTCATCGACATTAATGTCAGGAGCGGCCTTAGGACCATCAAGGACCTTGCTTGCTTTAACACGTTCATCTTTGTATGCAGAAATATAACGGCCATACACAGCTGAAGTAATTAGTGATTGTGGAACACCAAGTTCCAAAGCACTTTGTGAACTCCATTTACCAGTACCCTTGTTACCGGCTTTATCCATAATCTTGTTGACGATAAAGTCATCAGAACCTTGATCGTCTTTTCTTGTCAAAATATTAGCAGTAATATCAATCAAATAACTGGATAATTCACCCTTGTTCCAGTCTTTAAATGTATCAGCGACTTTATTCAAGTCGTTGTTATACAAGTGTGAAAGCAAGTTGTAGCTTTCAGAAATTAATTCCATATCACCATATTCGATACCATTGTGAACCATTTTGACATAGTGACCTGCACCATTAGCACCAATATATGTAACACATGGCTTCCCATCTTCATCGGCTTTAGCTGAAATTTGTTCCAAAATTGGAGCAACTAGATCATAAGCTTCTTTTTGTCCACCTGGCATAAGTGAAGGACCTTGAAGAGCACCCAATTCACCACCAGAAACACCCATTCCAATAAAGTTAATTCCTGATTTATCAAGACGTTGGTTTCTTTCGATTGTGTCTTCAAAGAATGTGTTACCACCATCAATCAAGACGTCCCCTTTGTCAAGAAGTGGAATTAACTCGTTGATAACAGCATCTGTACCAGCTCCAGCTTTAACCATCATGATTATACGACGTGGTTTTTCAAGAGAATTTACGAAATCCTCGATTGTGTAGCTCGGTACCAAATTTTTATCAGCATGTTCTTTTGCAACATTTTCAGTTTTTGAGCCAGTTCTATTAAAAATGGCGACAGTGTAACCGCGGCTTTCAATATTCAAAGCCAAGTTCTTACCCATGACTGCCATTCCAATAACACCGATTGTTGGTTTGCTCATACCTATACCTCCGATAATAATTTATTTCATATTCTATATTAACAAAAATAAAGAAAAGAGGCGCATATATAACCCTATTCTTTGAACAAATTCTTCAATTTGGCAAATTCAGGGTTAACATGCTCCTCTTCATTCTTCTTTTTAAACTCATCTTCTGATATAACAGTCCAATCTTTTCCAGATGGCATTACATCGTCTTTTTTCTCTTTTTCAGTCAAAACTTGAGTAGGAATGTTTAATAGTATGTTATCAATAACAGACTCATAGACGTTAATTGTAGTATTTTCTTCATCAATCGGAATAATAATCGCATATTCATTAATTTCTTCTGTATCTATACCATCAATGTTGTATGCTTCATTAATTCTAAACTGTAAGTTCAAATCAACTGGTTGTAAACTGCGAGTTGAAGGAACAGTGAGCTTTGTACTTACTTTAACATCTGAAATAACCAAACCTCGATCATTGAATAAATTACCATTTACTTCAACAGCTTTTGATTCAATAATATCTGGATATCTCGTTTTCAATTCATCCTGTAAATCAAGTGTTTCTTTAAAATCAAAGGGTTTATCCTTGTACTTTCGTACTTCTTGAACATCCCAGTTAAGCATTAGTTGTCCCCCTTAATATAAGGAATTACTCCAAAATTTTGTTCTTGTCCATTAACTAATTTTCGAACTGCATCGGCTTTCAATTCAATTTTCATCAAATCCGATTCAGTTTTCCCGACCTTAGTAATTAATGGAATTTCTATATTCTTTTTATATTTGTTCAAATATCGCTGACCAGTAATATTGAATGCTAACACATGGATATATAAATCGGCTTGTGAATCAGTTATTTCTTTATCATTAACATTCATCAATGTGTACATTGCCAATCGTCTAAGTCTGGCCAATGTGTATCGCTTTGATTTCACTGACATCAAAAATTCATCAAAAGTTTTCGAAGTCGGCATTTCCTTCTTGATCTTATATTCTAGTCCCTCCACCATTTGATACACTAATTGTAAATCATTAGTAGAGTTCGTCAAAATTTTATATCTCAAAAAAAAATAAAAATCATTCCAAGTTAATATTGGCGTGTTCATCAAAGATAAAAGAGTCTTTTCTGGAACTAATTTATCTATTGATAAACCATTTTCTGAACCAATATTTTTCCGTATATAAGTTGCACTAAATCTTGACGGATTTCGTATTATTTGATGAACATCAATCATATATGAACGGCTTATGATTGACGTTATATACTGCACACCCAATAATTTATTAGGCTTTTCTCTCAAAGAAATACCTTGAGACTCCAACTCTTGATTCAAATTATCGGCGTATGATTGATTAAAGTTTTGTTTAAATTCAATTTTATCTGCAATCAACTGGTGAGATAGCATGTTCATATCTATCCGTTCTTCAGTTCCAAAAACTAAATCAGTCACACCCAAATGATGCAATAATTCGATTGATGTCTCAGCAAAGATATTTGCAGGTTGAACAGCACCATAAAACGGTAATTCAACGACGAGATCTACACCCATATCAACAGCTATAGCTGATCTTTTCCACTTATCCAAAACAGCAAAATCACCCCGCTGAACATAATTACCAGACATAATGGCAATTAATACATCAGGGTGATATTTTTTTCTGATTTCATCAATAAATATTTTGTGTCCATTATGAAATGGATTGAACTCCGCAACAAATCCAAAAACTTTCGTCATTTGATCTCCTATTTCTCTGATTCAAAAAACCATCGAGTAGAATCACTTTGAGGCTCATTCTTACCAAAATCTGCAGTCACTTTGATATTTTTGAATCCAACATCCTTCAAAATATCTAAAAATGTTTGAATTGGATAAGTTCTCTCATGATGGATTTCAGTGTTTACTGAGTATCCGCCGATTTCTTCATTCCAATTGAAAAATGTTAATTCATGTTCAATGCTGTGTGGAAATTCACCTTCATAACTACTCCACATGAACGCAGAATCTTCAGCTTTATGATTGAACATATAGCCAGGGAACACTTCATCCATTTGGTATAGTGAATGAGCATCAAACAAATACTTTCCACCTCCATTGAGATGATCAAAAGCTTGCTTGAAAGTAATGTATAATTCATCCTCATCACCAAGATAACAAATTGAATCATCAAAACAAGTGATAACATCATAGTTATCAAAAGTATAAAGATCCATCATATTACTTTGTTCAAACGGAATATTCACTTTTGCCTCTTTAGCCTTTTCATCAGCAATATTAAGCATCTCTTCGGACAAATCAGTCCCTGTAACATCAAAATCATTAGCTAATAAAATTGTTAAATCACCTGTTCCACAGGCAACATCCAACAAATTTTTTGCTTCAGATGGCGCGTGTGATTTTACATAATTAGCCCATTCTTGATACAGTGAGTCATCCATCAATTCACTATATACTCTAGCAAATGAATTATAGATCATTTGCCGTTACCAAACTTGATACATCTACTTCTGGAGCGTCTGACCATAGTTTTTCAAGGTTGTAGAAGTCACGTTGTTCTGTTGTAAATACATGAATAACAACATCATGAAGGTCAATTAGAATCCATTCGGAATCTCTTTTACCTTCCACATGACCGACTTTAATATCATTTTCGCCAGCTTGGTCAAGAATCTCTTGAACAATTGCTCCCACTTGTCTTTGAGAGTTGGCATCCATGATTACGAAATAATCTGTCATAATGCTTACTTTACTAATATCTAATACTTTAATGTCATTAGCGTGTTTGCTATCGGCTGCTTTCACAGCAATTTCCATAATTTCTTTTGAATTCAAATTACAATTCTCCCTTATTTATCCAGTAATTATAACTTTCAAATGTTGCTGGGTAAATCTGTCTGTTTTTGTCAATCAAATGTGCAATTGAATGTTTCAATTCAAATGCGACACCTGAGTTCAATGATTGTTCTGCATATTTCCGAGCTTCATCAATTCCAGGAAAATCTCTAGCTGGCTCAATAAAGTCAGCGATGAATACGCACTTGTCGACACCTGTCATCTTGATAGAACCAACTGTGTGTCTTCTAATGGCATTTAAAACGTCCTCATCATACACATGTAATTCATCTTTGATAATCTCAGCTCCAACAATTCCATGCCAGATTGCATTGTTATACTTCAACAAATCTTTATTGAGATTCTTTTCCTTAATTACGCCAATGAATTCATCATCAGGTCGTTCCTTAGCATAGTCGTGTAAAAGTCCAGCAAGGCCCGCGCGTTCAACATCGATGTTGTTTTCAGCTGCTAATCCCCTAGCTCCTTTTTCCACTCTTAAACAATGACTATACCTGAAGTCACTAAGTTGTTGTTTCATATTACTAACCACGGCATCACGGTCAAACCCTGGCACAATAGTATCGTAGTTAAATTCCGTCATTGATAAAGCCTCTTATCCTTAATATAACTTTCGACACTGTCGGGAACTAGATATTTTACTGAGCGTCCAGTTCTAACAGATTCTCGAATCATACTTGAACTTATTTCTAATTCAGGAGTATTTACCCAAAGTATAGGGTACTTGGAGCTTTTTTCAAAACCCTTTCGACATACTCCAACAAAGTGAACCATCTGCATTAATTCATCGATATGAGCCCATTTTGGCAAATTCTCAACCATATCTCCACCTATTATAAAGTAGTATTCAGTGTCCGGATTACATTCTTTGAGAATCTTGATTGTCTCATAAGTATAACTGACACCACCACGATTAACATCAGTTAAATCCAAATCAAAATGCATGTTGTCTTCAATTGCCAGCTTAATCATCTTGATTCGATCATCACTACTAATAGGTCGAGCTTTTTCAACTCCGCGGTGAGGCGGAATTTTATCCGGTAAAAATAAAATTTTGTTCAAATGTAGTTGCTGAAAAACTTGTTCAGCAATTACTAAATGTCCTGTGTGAACAGGATTAAAAGTCCCACCCAAAATACCTACATGGCGTTTGGGCCGGCTCGAACGTATTTCTGCTTTTACTTTGGTCAAAATTTGTTTTTTTGTTCTCATTATTCATCTTCACTTAATACTAAATTTTTTCAAGTTCTAAAGAATATTTGCGATTTTTAATTTTTGATGATTTCTTATATAAAATCACTTTTGAACCAATTGATTGAACAAGTGAAACTCCACCGTCCAATTCTGTTAACGCTTCTGTTAATTGGTCGGCATCAACTAATGTATTTTGAAGCAAGGACACTTTAATTAACTCGTCTTTGTTCAACAGTTGTAAAATTTGTTTCAAAAGATTGTCACTAATTCCGTCGCGTCCAACTTGCACTACGGGTTTCATAGTTGCTGCTTGGCTTCTTAAGTAACGGTTTTGTTTACCTCTAATAATCATATTTTCTCCTTAAATAATGGCGTCTCTAATTGATACACTAACACCTTCTGGTACAAATACTCGAACTTTACAGTTGGCGGGGATAGTAACCCAACCTAATCCATAAATTACGATATCTGATTTCTGATGAGAAGTGAATTCTTCTTTTTTCAACTTAGGAAATTCAGTCACATCATATGGCGGATTCAATAATTCACCTAAATGCTTTTGATAAAATTCATCTGCATTAATAGTCTTAGTACGATGTAACAATAATCCTTGATTGACATAAAAAATAACATTTGATTTCTCATCTAAGAAATCGAATCTAGCTAGTCCAGCAACAAAGATAGTCTGACCATCTCGAAGTTGGAAAGTTGAAGGATGTAATTGCTTCTTAGGTGTAACTGCTTTGAGTTCTTGTTCATTTAAATAATGCGCCAATTGATACTTGTGAATAATACCTGGTGTATCTATCAAGAAATGACCATCATCCAAAGGTATATCAATTCTGTCTAAAGTTGTTCCTGGAAAACGCGATGTAGTGATTAAATCCTTAATATCAGAGTTTTCACTAATAATCTTGTTGATCAAAGTTGATTTACCTGTGTTTGTTGTTCCAACAACGTATACATCTTGTCCATGTCGATATTTTTCGATTAATTCCATTAATTTATCAATATTAGTTCCCTTTTCGGCAGAAACCATGATTTGATCAACGGACTTAATCCCATTTTCTTTACTTTTTTGTTGTATCCAATTTAATAGTTTATTCTGATTAACTGAATGTGGCAATAAATCGAGTTTATTACCAACAACTAAGATGTTCTTATCCCCAACAAAACGCTGTAATCCAGGGATAACACTACCTTCGTAATCAAAAATATCAATTACATTGACAATTAGACCTTTTTTGGATGAGATTGAATCCAATAATTTTAAAAATTCGTCATCATCAATATTAACATCGGTGATTTCATTATAATTTCTCAATCTGAAGCAACGTTTACACAAAAGTTCTTTAGAATCATCTTCTAAATATTTTTTCAACGTAGATGGTTGCACATAGCCAGGGGCGTCTTTATCCTCTGTTTGAATTTGAGCACCACAGCCAATGCAATTTAATACTTCTTCAGTTTCTGTCATGTAATGAATCCTTCCAATACAAATTTTTATCTCGTGATTGCAAATATTTTAAAATTGGTCGTTCAAAAAATCTATTAACTCGAGTCTTCTTAGCATCTGTATCTACAATTGGTTTAACCAACACAGTTTTTACGCCCGACAATGATCCAGCTAAGACATCCGTCAAAACTTGATCGCCTACAAACAATACTTCCTCTTTACGAAGATTATTTTCTTTTAAAAACTTAATTATCTCAAATGGAAGTGGCTTTTTAGCCCGAGCCACTATTCCAATATTTAAATCATCAACAGCTTTTTCAATTCGTTTGTAACTATTATTAGAAACAACTAGAACCTCAATATTTGCCATTTTCATTATATTAAGCCATTTTCTCAATGACAAGCTATATTCACTACTATTCCATGGCAAAATCGTGTTATCAAGATCTGTCATAATAGTAGTTATATTTTCCTTGATTAAGTCATCGGCATCGATGTCAGTAATTTTATTTAACATAACATTTGGTTTAAACATGTTTTTGTCTCCATTATTATCTAGTAAAAAAACGTAATTTGGAATGTCCAAATTACGTTTTAATAATTAAGCTAAAGCTTTCTTAGCTGTATCTGCTAAACTTGTAAATGCTTTAGGATCTTCAATAGCAATTTGAGCCAACATCTTACGGTTGATATCAACGTTTGCTAGTTTCAAACCATGCATCAATTTGCTGTAACTGATTTCATTCATTCTTGCAGCTGCGTTAATTCTTGCGATCCATAACTTACGGAAATCACGCTTAACTTGACGACGATCACGGAATGCATAACGGTATGAAACCATGATTTGTGTATGTGCTGCTTTAAAAGTGATATGTTTTGATCCACGATATCCTTTAGCTAATTTTAAAACTTTCTTACGACGTTTGCGAGTTACTGTTCCACCTTTTACACGTGGCATAATGACTCCTCCTTTGAATTACACTTACTATAAATTAGTATGTTGCTAGCATTTGTTTGATACGTTTCATATCACTTGATGAAACCATGCCTGGTTTTGCCAATTGACGACGTTGCTTCTTTGTCTTTCCGTGGAAACGGTGACTTGTGTAAGCATGACTTCTTTTCCAACCACCATTAGCTGTTTTCTTGAATCTCTTGGCTGATGCGCGGTGTGTTTTTTGTTTAGGCATTTAAAATCCCTCCACTATTTTTTCTTATTGTCTTTTGCACTACTAATTGGATCAAGCATTAAGAACATGCTTCGGCCGTCCATCTTAGGTTTTGTAGTGACGTTGGCAATATCTTTTGTCTGGTCAGCTACACGATCTAAAACTTCTTTTCCAATCTCTTTATGAGTTATGGCTCTACCCTTAAAGCGAAGAGAAACTTTGACCTTATCGCCCTTACTCAGGAACTTACGGGCATTGTTAAGCTTTGTATTAAAATCGTTTTGCTCAATAGTTGGGCTAAGTCTAACTTCTTTGATGCTAACGACCTTTTGCTTTTTACGAGCTTCACGATTCTTTTTCTGAAGTTCGAACTTATATTTTCCATAGTCCATTATTCTCGCAACAGGTGGCTTTGCACCTGGTGACATAAGGACTAAGTCCATACTAGCCGCGTCGGCAAGACGTTTGGCTTCTGCCGTAGGTTTAACACCAACTTGATCACCTTTTTCTGTAATCAAGCGAACTTCTTTTGCACGAATTTCATCGTTTACTAATAAATCTCTAGCTATGAGTAGTCACCTCCGAATTATGTTCCCACTAAAAAAGTGGGGTGCATACGCACGCCCACTAATATAATTGTTATATACAGTATATTTACCTAGAGGCTAACGCATAGGTGAGAAGCGGGCGCTTCTGCTTAATCTCAACAGGTATTAATACTACCAGTGGTCTGCCCTATTGTCAACATGAACCACTAAAATAATTTGATATAAATGTTACTTAGTATTCCAACCAAATAGTTCGTCAATCGTTTCCAAGACGCCCTCATGATTGTTATCTAAAGTTGTGATACGGTCCGCAGAATTCTTGGTGATATCTGTTGCATTTTTCATTGCGTATCCGATACCTGATTCTTTTAACATTTCATTATCATTGCTATTATCACCGAAAACAACCATATCCTCAAGTGCAATATTATCGAAACTAGCAACTTTCTCAAGCCCAACACTCTTATTTATTTCATAAGAAATAACATCAATACTACCGAAACCACTGGCGGTAGCATGAATCTCACCTTTGAATTTATCATTTAGATAATCTTCAACTTCTTGGAGCTGGTCATTGTTCAAACTGATATTAACTTTGAAAATGTTGTCATCAATTGAATTAATGTCATCATATGGTTGAAAGTTAGAAATGTAATATTTATCAATCGTATTTAAAAAATTACGGTCAACATAAGTGGCCTTCTCACCTGAAAAAATGAATGCCTGTAAATTATCACCCAGTGTTTGAAGACTATCAATAATTTCACTAATAGTTGAATCTTTCAGATATGATGCAAAAACTTCTTTCCCATCAGCCTCAATATGGGCGCCATTCTCCGCAATAAATGCATCCACTGGAGAATACTTCACTACCTTTTGAAGATGTCCCAAATAATTCCCACTTGCAATAGCAAACTTAACATCCTTCTTGTGCAGCATTTCGAGTTGCTTGTTGAATCTCTCATGATTGTATTGATGATCATCATCAAAGAATGTTCCGTCAATATCCGTAGCGATAAGTTTAATCATTTTAATGTTGCCTCATTTTATATGTTTTTCTCACTCCTTCTATAATACTAGATTCACATTACTTTTAAAAATTTAAAATATTATCAAAAAAAAAGATATCTCGAATTCGAGATATCTTAATTCTTATTACTTATCTTCACCTTTACGACTGAAGTTGCTAATATCTGCAGAAACAGAATCAACAAACATTCCGACGTACTCTGATGCAGATTCGTCTTCACCATATTTTCTAACAGAAACTGTGGCGTCAGCCATTTCGTCATCACCGACAACTGCTGTATATGGAATCTTCATTGTTTGTGCGTCACGGATCTTGTAACCCATCTTTTCATCACGATCATCAATTACGGCACGAATATTCTTCTTACGTAATTCTGAAAGCAAGTTTTCTGCGTAGTTTTGGTGATATTTAGAGTTAACAGGAATAATTCTTACTTGTGTAGGTGCTAACCATGTTGGGAATGCACCCTTATAAATTTCAATCAAGTATGCAATAAATCTTTCCATAGTTGAAACGATACCACGGTGAATCATAACAGGTCTGTGATCTTCACCATCTGAACCAACATATGTCAACTTGAACTTCTCTGGTTGCATAAAGTCTAATTGAATTGTTGATAGTGTTTCGTCATTACCTAGAGCAGTCTTTGTTTGAACATCAAGCTTTGGACCATAGAATGCTGCTTCACCTTCAGCTTCATAGTACTTCAAGCCAAGATCATCCATAGCAGCTTTAAGCATTGATTGTGATCTGTTCCACATTTCGTCATCATCGAAATACTTTTCAGTATTTGCAGGGTCACGATAACTTAATCTAAATGAGTAATCTGTGATATCGAAATCTTTATAAACTTCAACCATTAATTGAAGTGTACGTTTGAATTCTTCTTGGATTTGGTCAAGAGCAACAAATGTGTGTCCATCATTCAATGTCATTTCACGAACACGTTGCAAACCACTTAAGGCACCTGACTTTTCATATCTGTGCATCATACCTAATTCAGCAATACGAACTGGTAATTCACGATATGAGCGTGTGTGATGCTTGTAAATTTGAATATGTGAAGGACAGTTCATTGGACGTAGTTCAAGCATTTCACCATCACCCATGTCCATTGGTGGGAACATGTCTTCACGGTAGTGTTCCCAGTGGCCTGAAGTCTTATATGCGTTCAAGTTCATCAAGATAGGTGTGTAAACATGTTGGTAACCCCAGGCAACTTCCTTATCGATGATATATCTTTCAATAACACGACGGATAGTTGCACCATTTGGCATCCAGTAAGGAAGTCCGGCGCCAACTTCTGGATCAACGAAGAACAAGTCAAGGTCACGGCCAATTGTTCTGTGATCACGTTCTTTAATGTCAGCACGACGTTTCATATCAGCGTCAAGGTCATCTTGCTTAAAGAATGCTGTACCATAAATTCTTTGAAGCATAGGATTACTTGATTTACCTTGCCAATATGCACCAGCAACTGAAAGCAACTTGAAGTGTTTCAAGTTTTTGATGTTAGGAAGAACTGCATCATAGCCAAAATCAACAAATCCATCTAATTTATAAACTGGAATTTGAACAGATTCGATAGCACCCAATAGTGATGACTTGTAAGGATCATCCTTGAACATTTCAACTAATTCTGATTTGTCCATTAATGTTCTTTCAACTTTGTCATTCTTCTTGATAATCTTATTCATTGATTCTGCAATAGTATCAAGTTCGTCAACAGTGATTTGTTCTTTATCATCTGTGTCAACGTAGAAACCATCATCGTTAGCTTGTTTTTCACCAAAATGTAAATCAGCTTTAAATTGCTTTGCAGCTGCACTGAAAACAAGACTAGCTGTGTTTCTCAATACCTTTAATGAATCTTCATCATCTTTGCCACTAATAATCTCGATTTTACCATCTTGATTAATAGGTCTTTCTAAGTCAACCAATGTATCGTTGAGTTTACCTGCAATAGCATTTTTACCCAATGATGTACTAATTGATTTTGCAACATCGAGAGTTGTTGTGCCTTGATCAAACTCCTTAACTGTTCCATCTGGGAATGTTAATTTGATTTCTGACATGTTCTTCGTAACCTCCTAAAATTTAGACAACAAAAAAATGCGTCCTTGAAATATAAATACATAAATTGTACTCATATTTCAGGGACGCATTCTGCGCGGTTCCACCCAAATTAAAACTGTAGTAATACAGCTTTCACTCTATGGTTATAAAGTAACCAACTAATAATACAGCTTAACATGGAAGTGGTAACTCCAGTAATGGGTAAGCTTTCAGTTAACGTACCCTCCCTGATAGAACCGAAGTGTTGTCTTTCATGTGTTTATTGAAACATTTATTTTTCATATTTGCAAGGTCTAGCCTTTATTTCTTCTGTTTTCACCAGTGACAATTACTTCACGAGAAAGGTATTTTACACGTTCCATAATTCTTGCGGCCTTAACTGGCTCACGGTCTCCGTTGGAATTAATTGATAGGTGTGCCTCTAGTTCCTTCATTGAAAAGTTAGATGAAAAAAATGTTGCAAGATTTTCTTGCATACGATATTGAAGGATAACACCAAGCACTTCATCCCTGATCCAACTAGACATTGAGTCGGCTCCAATATCATCCAACATTAATATTTCGGCATCTTTAATTTTATTAACTTTATCCAATACGCTATTACTCTTGATTGAATTTTTGATATCAACCGCGAACGTTGGAAAATGCATGATAGTTGTTTTTACGTGCCTAGCATACAACTCGTTGGCAATTGCGCCCAAAAGATACGTTTTTCCAACTCCAAAATCACCAGCCAAATAGATTCCAGGAACAAATTTACCTTCACGATCGTAATTGTCTAAAAAGTTTATTGCAGCATCAAATGCTTCTTGCCTACCAGCACCTGTATAGTCATTTAAACTAGCGTTTCTAACATCTTTCGGCATGTCCAACAGTGCAAATCCAGCCTCGTATGCTTTCTTTTCATCGGATGCCAATTTACGCTTGTTTGGGATATAAGCAACTTCAATATTGTGGTTACTAACAATGAGCTGAGGATAGTAATCTTTTGAATATTCACTATGATTCTTCTTTTGATTGTAGAATTCATAAATTGCTGCAGCACTCACATCGATTGAGTCCTTAGTAATTTGGTCTTGATTTTCAAGTAGAAATTTTTTTACATCAGGATCATTTAATGCTTCTTCCATCAATTTGTGATAATCAATATTTTTAAAATGATAATTACTTAATCCCTCTGCTAAAACATCACTAAATTTTTCCATGACTAATTTTTCCTATTTCTTAATTTTTTCAGCATTTCTTGTCTATGCTGTTCTGCTTTTATCTCATCAGTATTATTAGCAGATTTGCTTTGTACCTTGCTCCAGTCAGTAGCTTGTTCAACCTTGCCAGAATTTTTAGAATATCGACGTTTTCGAGGATTTTTAGAACGATTTTGAAAATCATTCAATCTCTTTAGAGCATCTTCAGGCGTCTTGACACCATTTTGTTTCCAATCATTTGAAATTGTCTCCATCAATGGCAACGCCAGTGTTGGTGATGACTGCAATATATAATGGACCATAATATTTAGAACTGAATTAGGAAGTATTGACCGTGACGACAAGGTCCGCAAAGCTCGTGCTTCCGTTGTTCCAACATAACCATCCTTTTGAGCCTTCTCATCTGCTAAAAAGTCTGCTGGTGCTGTATTCTTTGCACGGTTTAATAGAATACTCTCTGGTTTATTCGCATTTGACACTTTAATATTTGGATCTATCTCAGGCTGAGCAACTCTCGCCGTAATATTAGTCTTATTCTCAAACCGCTTTTGAGCGAGTCGTTTTAAAGCATTGGGATCAATTTTATTGTTTACAATATCTGTTGTTTCCCCAATTAGATCAATCATCGTAACTTCGGAAATCCCATAAAACTCATGGAGACTCAAAATTAATTGTTGGTTCTCCAGTAAATCAGCATGAGTAATCTTGAAGAGTTGGCCAATGCGGTCCTCAACTAGAGTCCAATCAAAATCAGAGGTCTCCTCAACACTTATTGAAGGAACCTTATCTGATTTAGAGTTCTCAAAATCTTCTCTTTTTTCTTCAACAAGACTAGGACGGTTTCTTAAATCATCATCGTTAAGTCTGAATACTTCTAGAAACTTTTTAGAAATATCCTCAGTATTTTTTAAAATATCAGCTGATTTATAGTATTTATCGGCCAATCTGGAATATTCAGATTCACCTATTTTTTCCAACAGAAAAATACTCATTATGTCATCCGTGAAAAATTTCTTTGGAGTTGACGGAGTAAATAGTTGGTAAATTAGAAATGATCCCATATCATCACTTTTACTGAATGACTTAATTAACCCAAGAGCTTCTAGCCTTTGGCGTCCAGCAATAAAACTATTCACACCCATATCTAGCAACGCAAATAGAATCGAATGAGACTGTCGATTTGTAATCATTTCTTTGTTGGGAACTTTTGCCCAAAGTAACTGATAAATACTAAAAGCCTCTGGTCCTATCAATGGTAAATATAAGTCAGTCAAAACCTGACGGTCTTGATCGTTAAATTGTCCATTTGGTAGACACCAAAAGCCTGTTAAAGGAGTTAACTTATTATCATTAAAGTCTGACACACTAGTCCTCCTTGCTATCTTTATTATCCTTTTTATCGTTTGCCATCATTTCTTGAACTTCATTCATAAATCCACTCATATCCTTGAATTCACGATAAACACTAGCAAATCTGATGTAAGTAACATCATCAACATCAGCAAGCTCCTTCATCAGGTGCTCACCAATATCTTGTGATTTAACTTCATTTTCACCAGTTGCTCTAATTTCATTTTCTACTTTATCAACGATGGCATTCATCTGATCCATTGTAACTGGACGCTTTTCAGCGGCGCGAACTAGACCTCTAAGTAATTTATCACGTCGAAATTCTTCACGATTACCGTTTTTCTTTACAACTAGTAATGGCGATTTCTCGATCCTCTCAAAGGTAGTAAATCTTGTACCACAGTATTCGCACTCTCTTCTTCTACGGATTGCGCGACCTTCATCGCTTGGACGACTATCAACAACTTTAGATGAGTCGTGATGACAATGTGGACATATCATAAGCGTTCCTCTTTTCTAAACTAGAGTTGTTTTAAAAGTTTTGAGATCTGCACTTTTAAACTATCAATATCTTGAGAATTATCGATAACATAATCTGCCAATCTCTTTTTTCCTTCCATTGGCATTTGTGCATCGATTTTATCCTGGGCTGCTTGTTTACTCAAATTATTTCGTTTTATTAATCTCGTTAATTGTACTTCTGGTTCTATATATACCGCTATTGTAGCATTGAAATACTTTTCATAGCTACTTTCGAACAAAAGTTGGATTTCAAAAATATTAATCGTGTTGCTTGAATCTTGTTTCATTTTATCAATCATGTCAACTATTTGTTTTCTAATTATAGGTCCAGTAATACTATTTAGTATTTTCAACTGTCGCGCATCTGAAAAAACAATTCGACCCAACTTCTTTCGATTCAGTTGGCCATCCTCAAGCAAAACATTTTTACTGAATTGTTTGGTGATTTTTTTTAATCCAATTGAACCTGGTTTAACGACATCCCTCGCTACTTGATCTGCATCATAAATATTACAACCCAACTCTTTAAAAATTTCGAGTACTGTAGTTTTCCCAGCAGCAATTCCACCTGTTAGTCCATATACCTTACTCATTTGACTACCTGACACTTGGGACAGAAGTGAGTTCCACGACCACCGACTTTAATTTTTTCGATAGTTGTACCACAACGTGCACAAGGCTCGCCTTCTTTGCCATACACTTTCAATCGGTCCTGCATAGTTCCTTTATGACCATTGGCATCCAAATATGACCGGACTGTTGAACCGCCAGAAATAATTGCTGTCTGAATTTCTTTATTAGAGCAATCGATAATAATTTTGATGTCTTCATCAGTCAAATGATTGGCTGGGGTCTCAGGATGAATTTTTGCTTGCCACAAAACTTCATCAACATAAATATTACCCAGTCCACTCATTACTGACTGATCCAATAAGACCGTCTTAATATCCTTGCGATGTTTAACTATTCGCGGTTTGATATTTTCAAAAGTGAAACTGTCTGAAAGAGGCTCAGGGCCTAATTTCACCAATGACTTGTTTGAATCTAATGTTGCTGTTGGCCAAAGTTGCATCCGACCAAACTTTCTAACATCGTTATAGATCAACATCTGTCCATCATCTAATGTGAATATTGCATGAGAATGCTTATCAATCGCGGATTCATCTGATGATACACGATACTTCCCCTCCATTCTCAAATGACTAATAATCGTATAGCCATTGTCTAAATAAATTAAGAGAAATTTCGCACGACGTCCAATATTAGTGATACGAGCGTTCGTAACAGTCTCGATAAATTCGTCAACATTTCCTGTAATCAGATTTTGATACAAAATCTCAACATTAACTATCTTTTTATTTTTAACTTGTTCGACTAACCCTCGACGAACAGTTTCTACCTCGGGCATTTCGGGCATATTTATTCACCTACTATTTTGCCTCGTACCATGTTTTACCATGTGCTGATTCAACTTTCAAAGGAACATCTAGTTTCACAGCGGAATCCATGACACTCGGAACTAATTTTTCTAATGTTTCAATTTCTGATTTTGGTGCTTCAAAAATCATTTCATCATGTACTTGTAATAATAAATTAGCTTTTAAATCAAGTTCTTGTAATTTCTTTTGCATATTAATCATAGCTACTTTGATGATGTCTGCCGCACTACCCTGTATTGGCGTATTCATAGCTGTTCTTTGAGCAAAATTACGTAATGCAAAATTCTTAGCATGAATGTCTGGCAAGTAACGGCGGCGATGCATAATTGTCTCGACATAACCATTTTCACGAGCAAATTTCACGATATCATCCATATACTTTTTAACTCCAGGATACTGTTCAAAATAATTTTCGATGAATTGAGCAGCTTCCTTACGAGTAATTCCAATATTTTGGGAAAGACCATAATCACTAATTCCATAAACAATACCGAAGTTAGTAGCTTTTGCTTTTCGTCTCATATCGGGTGTAACTTCATCAGTACTATTCAACCCGAAAATACGCATAGCTGTGTGCGCATGGATATCATAGTCTTCCTTAAATGCTTCTTGCATGTTCTCATCACCTGAAATATGTGCGAGTACACGTAATTCAACTTGAGAATAATCAGCAGAAAACATTTCCCAATCTTCATGTTGAGGAACAAAAGCCTTCCTAATTTGTCTACCTTCATCGATACGAATGGGAATATTTTGTAAATTAGGTTCAATTGATGACAAACGGCCCGTTTGTGTCAACGTTTGTTGATAGATTGTGTGAATCTTGTTGTCAGGTTGAATAAATTTTTGCAGACCAACCGCATAAGTTGAGTTGATCTTTGAAATTTGACGATAATCTAAAATATCTTGAACAACTGGTGACTTATCTTTTAACTTCTCCAAAACATCAACAGCTGTTGAGTAACCGGTCTTAGTTTTCTTAATTACAGGAAGTTTCAAATCTTCAAATAAGACAACACCAAGCTGTTTAGGAGAATTAATATTAAATTCTTGGCCAGCTTCTTTATAGATATTCTTTTCAATTTCTGCCAATCTCTCAGCAAATGAATTTTCCATTTCCTTTAATTGAGAAACATTGACAGTTACACCTTGAAGTTCCATATCTGACAAAACAATTGTTAGAGGTAACTCAATTTCATCATATAAACTATCTTGATCGTTGTCCTTGAGTTCTTTTAACATTTGATCATGAAGTGTGTTGATTACTTGAGCTTGTTGGCAAAGGTAATTACTCAAATCCTTTGAATCTTCCGGAACTGCCTTTTTAACACCTTTTCCATAAAATTCATCTTCAGTTGGTAATTGATGACCATAGTTTTGGGCAACTAATCCAATATCAGTTTTGTTGTCATTAGTATCAAGTAAGTAAGCTACAAGCAACATATCGAAACTAACTCCAGAAATCTTTGCGCCATAGCGATTCAACAAAGCAATCGTACGTTTATAATCAAAAACATATTTTTCTTTAGTAGCGTCATTCAACCAGTTTTGTAATTCAATATTCTCTAAGATTGAAACATCATCAGTTGCATAATATTTACCAGCGCTTTCGATTGCCAATCCTATAATAGGCTCAACATGGTAATTCTCATCTAAGTTTTCTACGACGATAGTTTGCGGACTTTTGTCTGAGATGATTGTTTTAACAGTATCATCATTTAATTCGAGAAAATCAATTGTAGCAAGTTTTTCAACCGTTTCAGACGTATCAATATTCATCTTTTCAAGAAATGAATTAAATCCCATCTTTTGATAAAACTTGATTAATTGCTCTTGATTGTCGCCGACATATTCCAAGTCCGTCAATCCAATTTCAATTGGAGCATCTTTATTGATGGTTGCTAATTTCTTACTCAAAAAAGCTTGATCCTTGTCATGAATCAGATGCTCTTTTAACTTGCTCTTTTTCATTTCATCAACGTGCTCATACAAGCCTTCCATATTTCCATATTCGTTGATTAATTTGATAGCAGTCTTCTCACCAACTTTTTCAACACCAGGATAATGGTCTGAGTTATCACCCATTAATCCCTTCATATCAATAATTTGGTCAGGAGTAATCCCTAATTTTTCCTTAACATGTGCCGGTGTATATGCCTCAGTCTCAGTAACACCTTTCACATTTACACGAACGGTTACTTTATCCGTAGTTAATTGAGTTAAATCACGATCACCGGTAATGATGGTTACGTCCATATCACCTTCATCACCTAAACGTGACATAGTCCCGATAATATCATCAGCCTCGTAATTTTTTAACTCATAGGTTTTGATGCCACGAAGATTGAGCATCTCTTTAATCAAAGGCAATTGTTCCATTAATTCTGGTGGAGTCTTGGCACGAGTTCCTTTATAATCAGAAAACATTTCAGTTCTGAAAGTAGTCTTTCCAGCATCAAAAGCAACTAAAGCACTAGTTGGTTTTTCCTCTTTTAAAATAATATCTAACATATTATTAAATGCATAAAGAGCGTTGGTATGAACACCATCACCAGTCACAAACTTGTCAAGAACGTTGTGCATCGCAAAAAATGCTCTAAAGGAAACACTATTTCCATCAATTAGTAATAATTTTTTATTTTTTGACATATTTTCTCCCATTAAACCGCAGTTAATCATTATCTATCTTACCAAAAACACGACCCTTGTAACAGTTTTCGGCCATATCAAGGGAAATAAAAAAAGTTCGGAACGATTCCGAACTTTTTTTATTGTTGATTAGGATTTAATGTACTTAATATTTGTTCATAGGCTGTTTCATATTTTTGAACATCACCTGCACCCATGAATATCATGACAGCATTGTGATAGTCCAAAAGTGCAGACATATCTTCAAGTGTTAATACTTCTCCACCTTTATGAATCTTGTCGCCTAAGTCTTTACTTGTAATGTCACCGTGTTTTTCACGGATTGAACCAAAGATATTAGTCAAATAAACTTTATCAGCCAAATCAAGTGACTTAGCAAAATCGTCCATTAAAGCTAGTGTTCTGGTATAGGTATGTGGTTGGAAGACAGCAATTACTTCTTTATCAGGATATTTTTGTCTTGCAGCATCAATTGTAGCTTTGATTTCTTGAGGATGGTGAGCATAGTCATCAATGATAACCATATCAGCAACTTTCTTTTCACTGAAACGACGTTTAACACCACTAAATGTTTGCAATTCACGATTAATTAGTGCGTGGTCAAGATTTTCCATATGACCAACACCAATAACGGCTAGTGAGTTGAGTACATTGTGTTCACCATAAAGTGGAACTTGGAAATTACCAATATCTTTGCCGTCAATCGATACATCAAAAGATGAACCTTTGACTGTACGTTTAATATTAGTTGCACGAATATCATCTGATTCATCTAAACCGTAGTAATAGATTGGAGCATCAGCTTTAATTTCTTTAGCATGCTTATCTTCACCCCAGATGAAAATTCCCTTCTTAGTCTTACGAGATTCGGACTCAAAAGCATCAACAACATCGTTGATACCACCAAAGAAGTAATCTGGGTGATCAAAGTCGATATTTGTAATTACTAAATAATCAGGTGAATAATCGAGGAAGTGACGACGATATTCATCGGCTTCGAAAACAAAGAACTTTGCATCTTTTTCACCTTTACCAGTACCATCACCAATTAGGTAAGAAGTCCTGGCAATACCACTTAGAGTATGTGCTAATAGTCCAGTTGTACTTGTTTTACCATGAGAACCAGCAATTCCGATTGAAGTGTAATCAGAAACTAACTTACCAACCATTTGTGGATAAGTTACAACTGGCAAATGCATATCGTTGGCTTTTTTAATCTCCACTTGATCATCATCAAAAGCATTTCCTTTAACGATAGTTAAGCCTTCGTGAATGTTTTTCTCGTCAAATGGAAGAATCTTAATTCCAGCTTGTTCAAGTCCTCTTTGTGTAAAGGTATATTTATCTATATCTGATCCTTGAACTTCATATCCTAAGTCTTTTAAAATCAATGCTAAGGCACTCATACCAGTACCTTTTATTCCAACAAAATGATAAACAGTCTTTTCCATAATTACTCCTATGCGAACATTTTCTCAGCGGCAACAAAGTCAAAAGCGTCGCCGGCTTTTCCATCATTTAGAACTAAGATTCCACGTGCTTTAGGAGCATTAGGAATACCTAATTCTTTAGCTGAACAAATCATTCCGTAGCTATCAACACCACGAAGTGCTCCTGGCCAAATCTCCATACCAGTCGGCATAACTGCTCCTGGCAAGGCAACTACAACCAATTGTCCCTGGTCAATGTTAGGTGCACCACAAACAATTTGGACTGGCTTATCCAAGCCAACATCAGTTTGTGTGATATGTAAATGATCAGAATCAGGATGTTCTGTCATTTCGTCAACATGACCAATGACAAATTTTGGTGAAACGTCTTCTGATAACGTGTCATCAAAACCGGCATCCAGAATGACTGAGTTTAAAATATCAACTTGTCCAGCATCCAGATGAAGTTGACCATTTTCAGTCAAATTCAACTCTTCTGCTAGACCAAAAAAATTGAAACCAATGGTTTCATTAGTTTCAGTATTAAAAATTCGAACTACATTGTCTTTCTTATCAGATGATTGCTTCACATCAGTATCATCTGCCAACTCTACTATTAAAACGTCACCTAAGACGCTTGGATTATAAAAGCTTAGTAACAAGTTAGTACCCTCACTCAAATTTATTTGTTGATTACCGAGTTAACAAAATTCTCTACTTCTTCTTTTGTCTTACGGTCTTTATTTACTAGTCTACCAATTTCTTGACCATTTTCAATAATAACAAAGCTTGGAATTCCCATAATTCCCAAATCACGGGCCATATCCATGTTATTGTCACGATTAAAACTGATCCATTGGAAATCAGAATACTCGTCTTCCAGTTCAGGTAGCTTAGGTTCGATAAATTTACAATCTGGGCACCAATCTGCGTAGAAGAACAAAATAAACTTTCCGTTTTTTGTAACCTCTTTGTAATCGTTTACACCAAAATCTTCAAATTTTTTCATGGTTTTCTTCACCTCATATTTTGAATATACTTTTTTCAATCAAAACGGTCAATTAAACAGCTCTTATCTAGCTTGTAGATACATAATAGTGTTAATATAAACTTATAAAAACATCAAGGAGTGATTTAGATATGAGTAAAAAAGGTATTGGTTCCGTTATTTTTGCTGGTACTATTTTAGCTGCGGGTGCAGCTGCTACTGTTCTAGTAAAACATCATTTAGATAGTGAAAAGATTATTGATAAAGTAAAGTCAGTTCTCGGAGAAGACAGTAAAGTCATCGGATCATGGGTTGAACCATTTTATCAACGTGTTGATGTTAATGGTCAAACTTCATGGGGAATCGTCGGCGGTGTAACAACTATGGACGACTTCGATGTTTCACAATATCACTTCATTGCTGATGCAGTATCAGGCGAACTACTTAACATCAAAAAAGTACAATAATTGCAAACTTTAAAAATGGGCTTTCAGGTAATTAATCCTGAAGCCTTTTTTTGAGAACTTTTCTTCATATTCAGTTTGAATATTGTTCTGATTAAGTGCTTCATTGTTATGTAGATCAAGTGATATCTCATCGAATTTCATTCCAAAATTATTCATACTGATAAGTGAGTATTCAAATAATCCTTGATTATCAGTTTTGAATCTAAGATATCCATCATCTTTGATAATAGCTTTGTATTGTTGTAAGAAGGCTTTATAAGTAAGCCTTCTTTTTTCGTGCCTAGTTTTTGGCCATGGATCCGAAAAGTTTAAATACAGTCCATCAATCTCGTTCTCACCAAACAATTCTGTTAACTTTGAACCGTTGTCTAAAAGTAACTGCAAATTAGGTAATCTCATCTCAACTTGCTTTTTGAGTAGTAAAGCAATTGCACCCTCTTGAACTTCCATGGCAATGTAATTATTTTGTGGGTTTGCTTTGGCTAAATCTGTGATGAATCTTCCCTTACCTGAACCAACTTCTAAAAATAAAGGTTGTTCTTTTTCAAATTTACTTTTCCACTTACCTTGCATCCCTTCTGGTTGGATTGAGATTAAATCAAGATTCTCATTGATCATATCTTTTGCCCAAGGTTTATTTCTTAATCGCATTAAATTTCTCCGTTTCATTATAAAAGAGCTCTCAATTTGCGAGCCCTTCTAAGTAATTAATTTAAATACTTTTTTAGTTGACGAGGCATGTAGAAGTAATTTACAAAACCAATTACCAATAATCCTGCAACGATAATTATCAAACTGTTAATACTAAATCCGAATTTATATAATACAGCAAAAATACTTACAAACCACTGAATTAATAATAAAATATTACTAATTTTTGTAAAATCAGCAATTTTACTCTTTCCTGATACCGGATATAATCTCTGCATAAGATTTTGCATAACTTCTTTAAAGCAAGGTTTTAACTGGAAACCAACTAAATAGATGAATAGCATTTCCACTATTAATGAAATATAGAAGTTATCAATCAGACATAATAGGATTGCTTGAATAATTGTTAATCGTAAAAATAGACCCATGTATTCATTATTTCTAACTACTCCACGTGCAAATAGATAAAAATAGGTATTTTTATGTTCATTCTTTATACCACTAAATAAGAAATCGAGCCACTTACGTCGCTTAATTTTACTTGATACACCAGGAACATCAGTAAATAAGTTATAAAATCTTTTAACTCTAAACATTCTTTGATTTTCATCAGCAATAGCTTTTTGCCACTGAAGTTGTCCAGATTCAATTAGCTTTTTAGTACGAGTTGCAACTGCAAACCATACGACAACTGTTACTAATGGAGCAATCATTAGCAATGTATAGACTGATATCAAAAGCACAATTAAATACGCTATATTAGCAAATAGTTTGGAGTCGATACCCCAGACTTTATTTTTTTTATATAGGCCTAAGAGTTCCACGTCCAAAAGTAACATCTTATATGCAGCCGCAGAAACACCTAAAAGGACTAAATTCAAAATAGAAATATTTGCCGCTTTAAATGCAAATGGTGAAATTAAAAATGTTACTACTACGATGAAAAAGATTGGTAAATATCGGCTATAGTTTTGTGCGGATCTAAAGTACTGATAAAACTCTTTTTCTCTAACAAGTAAAAATGTACTATCTGGGTCTTCCATAAGAGATGCAATGTGCCCAGTCTGCACAGCTATAAATAATATTAATGCAATAACAATTTTTCCAAACCACAACTCAGAATGAATAGTATCTAAAACGTTTGAATACCAAAATCCAAGTGCGCCCAGCAATACCATGAACGCTATAACAAAGGTATCATTAAAAATTAATCTTAAATATTTAAATTGATCAAGTTGATGTCTTCTTAATCGTTCTTTCCAAAGTTCTAACATTATAAGTCCTCGTGTGACATCTTGATATAAATATCATCCAAATTTGCATCCTGCATGTCAAATTTAGCTTTCAATTCATCAAGAGTTCCGTCAGCTCTGACTTGTCCATGGTTTAGAAGAATAAATTTATCGGCATGGTCTTGAACAGTTGCTAAAATATGAGTCGACATCAAAACTGAACAACCTGCTTGTTTCTTTTCTTCTACTAAGTTTAATAAATCATTTACGGCTAATGGATCAAGCCCAGTGAACGGTTCATCAATAATAAACAATCTGGCATTTGTCATAAATGCACAAACAATCATAACTTTTTGCTTCATACCTTTTGAAAAATTCTGTGGAAACCAGTCTAACTTGTTATCTAAACGGAACATTTTCAAAAGTCTTGTGGCATTATTCCACGTTTCATCATGATCAAGTCCATAAGCCATTATCGATAAATCAATGTGTTCCTTTAAAGTAAGTTCAGGATACAAGATTGGCATTTCTGGCACATACGCAATTTTTTTGCGATAAGTCTCAACATCCTGGTTCAAGCTCATTCCATCAATTAAAATTTGACCACTTCTAGGTGTAAGTAATCCGATAATATGCTTAATCGTAGTTGATTTACCTGCACCATTTAATCCAATTAATCCGACCACTTGGCCATTATTAACGTTGAATGATTCCTTTTTTAAGACAGCTACTTGACCATAGCCACCTGTTAAATCTTTAATTTCCAAAGTCATAGAAAAACCACCAGTATCTGTTTTTATAGTACTGAATATGATAGCATGAAGTTAATTTTATTGCTGTTTTGAAAGGGGAATTTATATGGACGACTGTATTTTTTGTAAAATAATTAGAAACGAGATACCTAATATCACTGTTTATGAAGATGATGATATTAAGGCTTTCTTCGATATCTCACAAGTAACACCCGGCCATACGTTAGTTGTGCCAAAGAAACATGTTCAAAATATTTTCGAATATGATGAAGATTTAGCACAAAAAGTTTTCAAAAAGGTACCAATGATTGCGAGAGCTATTAAGGCTTCTAACAAAAATATCATTGGCATGAACATTTGCCTAAATAATGGTGAAATTGCCTACCAAAGTGTTATGCACTCACATATTCATTTAGTTCCTCGTTATGGTAAGGATGACGACTTCTCAATGACTTGGGGAGACAACACCGGTAAAGCAACTAATGAACAACTTCAAGAACGCGCAAATAACATCAAGAAAAATTTGGAGGCATAATATGAGTTTTATAGTAGGCTTTGTTTTAGGCTCAATGTCTGGAGTGGCAGCTGAATACTACCAATCAACATATGCAACACCTAAACATTATAATAACAACATCGTGAAGAATATAAAAGATTTAAAGAATGATTTTGTCGACCTTGCTCATCAATCAAAAGACGCCATGTCAACAGTTACTGATATTAAGAACGATGTTGTAAATTATACTAAAGATATACAGCCTGATGTATCAGAACTTAAAAAATCAGTTTCAGAACTTCAAGGAAACATTGAAAAGATGCAGAATTTAAACAAGTAAATTGTGAACTTTTTGTGTTTTTTTTGCTAATTACTAATCAACCCAAGCAATTTTATGGTATTCTCTTCAATTGTAGACATATTAAATAAGGATGTGTAAAGATGAACAAGAAATGGACTAAATGGATCTTAGCTATTGCGGGTCTATTATTAGTAACAGTTGTTGCTGGTTGTTCCGGTAATAAAACGGTTGCTACATTAAAAGGTGGTAGAATCACCCAAAATGATTACTACAAGGAACTTAAGAGTTCTTCTGCTGGTAAGCAACAACTTCAAACAATGATCATCTCAAAAGCTCTTGAGAATCAATATGGTAAAGATGTTACAAGCAAGCAAGTTGATAAAGAATACAACAAGTACAAGAGTCAATATGGTTCTTCATTCAGTTCTATTCTTCAACAAAATGGTATGACAACTGCTCAATTCAAGAAAAACATTCGTACTAACCTACTTACAAAAGTAGCTCTTGAAAAGAACAAAAAGATTTCAGATAGTGACTACAAGAAACAATGGAAGTCATATACACCAAAGATTACTGTTTCACAAATTACCGTATCTAAGAAAGCCGATGCACAAAGTGTTATCGATAAATTAAATAACGGTGAAGACTTTAGTAAATTAGCTAAAGAAAACTCAACTGACTCAGCTACAAAGAATAAGGGTGGAAAGATGACCCCATTCAACAACGACGATACTGCCGTTGATGCAGCTTTGAAGACAGCCGCCTTCAAACTTGATAAAGTTGGTGACTACTCATCAGAACCCGTTAAGACTTCAGTTGGTTACAGTGTAATCAAACTTGATAAGAAACCAAGTAAAGGTAAGATGAGCGATCACAAGGCCGAACTTAAGACTAAGATTTATGCTAGTTGGATGCAAGATTCAACTGTTATGCAATCAGTTATTTCTAAAGTCTTGAAACGTGCTGATGTTTCAATTAAAGATGATGACTTGAAGGATGTCCTTGCAGGATATGTTACAAAGTCAAACTCATCAAAACCAGCAACTAACGCTAAATAGTGTGAAGTTGTTAAAAATAGTCCGTAAGGGCTATTTTTTTTGCTTAAAATTTTAGTGTGGTTGTTCACTTCCGATTCCGGAAGGAAAAAGATTTTTTGGCTGGAACGTGGTGAATCGACTTGAAGCTAATTGCACGGTACGCAATCATCTCCAAGCTCGATTTTATTCTAAGTGTGCTTCGCGCACCAAGAATAACCCCACCACTGAGCCAAAATCTTTTTCCTTCCTCCATCTGGGATATCGGTCAATTTTTAACTTGATGGGGTTTATGATATGCCACGGTCATTGGATGTATATTCATGATAGCTAACTCCCACTTCTAACGTTAATTGGCGGTTAACAAATTATTGTCGCCTAAAAATGTCAATAAAAACAGTTCAAAGAATGTACAGTATAGTTTACATTTTATATGAATAGGTTTATATTAAAATCATGAAGGTTGTGTTGAAATGACTGATCAAAATTTCGAATTAACCAACAATCTTAAATACTTTAGAAAAGAAAAGAAAATGTCACAACAGGATTTGGCCGATGCTGTTGATGTGACTCGCCAATCAATATTAATGATTGAGAAAAACAAATTTAATCCAAGCATTCTTCTATCTTTAAAAATTGCTAAAGTATTGGATGTTGACATCAACGAATTATTCTCTATTACAAATAAAGACTGAGGGTGAAATCATGTATAAATGGATAATAAAAAGATTATTAGGAGTAGAAACAGTCGACGAATACGTTGAAAGTTTAGTTGGTAAAATAATGACTTATCTTTTTGCCATCACTTCTCTAGTTTCCGTTCTAGCTATATTAAGCAATTTTTATTTCAAGGTTTCTGGCGAAACTGTTGGGATTATTGTGCTATTTACTATTGGTGCAGCATGGATAATTGCAATTGCAATTCTAATTAACTTACACTTAACGAAGAAAAAAGGTCCACGAACTTCTTCCTGGAAAATTTTGGGTATATGTGTACTTGTCGGAATTGTAGTATTTTTGCTTAGCCTATTTCATAATCACGAAAGTTTATTCTCATCTATCATCTTGGCCATTATTACTGCTATATTATCTTTCGCCTTGTTATTGAGAAACGATACGTTTGAACATAGTAAGGATTAATTTTCCCATGGACATGTGAATTTTATGTATTTTACATAAACAAAAGCCAGCATAATTTCGGCAAATATCCGAAATTATGCTGGCTTTTTGTATTATTACATTAATTTTCTGAGTGTTTATAAAATGATCTGTTGTCCATTCCGAAGATGCGTTCGGAAAATTCTCCTGGGTCGGTCTTATCTAACGCCTTAGAGATCATATTGATTGATGCATCAAGTACATCTATGTCGTGTAATACTTCGGCTTCGAGTAATTTTGGACGTTCTGGTGAACCGTATTCTAGTAAGCCGTGGTGTGATAGTACCATGTGTCTTAATAGAATCATGTCTTCGGAGTCTAATTTGATTTCTAAATCATTGGCTGCTAGTACTATTTCTTCGTCAACAATCGTTATGTGACCAATCATGTTGCCTTCAAAGGTGTATTCGATTCCTAGAGTCCCATTTAATTCGATTACTTTTCCTAGGTCATGGATACATGCGCCGGCTATTAACAGTGCTCGGTTAATTTGCGGATATTGATCAGAAATTTTTTCTGCCAATCTGACCATACTTAGTGTATGGTATGCCAATCCACCTTGAAAATCATGATGATTGGATTTGGCAGCTGGGCTTGTAAAAAATTTGTCGTGGAATTTCTTGAATAAATATCTTACGATTCGATTCCATGATCCATTGGTAATTTGTAAGAACACATCTTCAAAGTCAGCCTCCATATCAGCACGCTTCTCAGGAGCAGTTTGAATAAACTTAGACATATCAATTGTGGCAGGATCAATCACACCAAGGCGATTAATCGTCACTTGTGGTTTACCTTGATACAAGTCACGCTTCCCGTCTAATTGGACGACAGCACCGACTTTGAAATTCTGCTTATCTTGTTCACTTGCATCCCAGTATTTACCGGGAATCTGCCCTGACTTATCTTCAAAAACTAAAGAGAGAAAATTTTTCCCATTCTTGGCTAGACGATAGTCAGACATTTTTATGATTGCTTCTAGGCTCATACTCTCACCATTTTTGTAATCGGTAATCCTTTTATCCATTATTTGCCCCCTCAAGATTCAATATGTGACTTTGTTGTAGATTTGGATTCAAGTTTGCTGTAACAAATATTATTTGGTTATCTTTTGCGACATTCCTAATTAATTTAAATACACTTTCAGACCTGGCCTTATCAAAATCAACGAATGCATCGTCGATCAAAATTGGTAAGTCAACAATATCAGAAATTTCCACTACAAAAGCTAATCTCAATGAAATATATAACTGAACTGTCGTAGCTTTCGATAACTCATGCACATCAAATTTAATCTTGTCACTTCTAGTTAATGATAACCTTTTTTGTTTATTCATACTAATATCAACATAATTTCCATTAGTAAGAATCGCAAAATACTGTTTAGCCCTACTTAACATTTTAGGATAACGACTCTCACTAGCCAAATTTAACATCTCATGAATCCACCTGCTAGCCAATTTGTCAGAAAGCCACTCGTCATATTGATCGAGCATATCTTGTTTACATTGAGCCAATTCCTCAACCAACGATTGGTACGCCTTATCATCAAAGACTTGCTTCAATTGACTTTCAAGATAACCTTTTTTAGTTAAAAATTCGTTACGTTGACTTTCGGTATCTTTAATTTGGTTATTGAGTTCATTCAACTCATTAGGAATCGAATTTAAGTCAGAAACCGTTTCAAAATGAGAAATATCTGCTCCAATATACTCCCTATCAGCTTTCAGCTTGTCAATTTGCATCTGATTATTTATCTGTTGTTGATGCAAATCAATAAACGCTTGAGTATTAGCAACATCGTATTTTTTCACGATATCAAAAATCGATTGTCGAAGACTATTTATATCCCGGTTACTTGAATTCAATATTTGAGACTGTCGTTTCTTATTTTGTTCAATTAAATCAAACTTGGCTTTTGTCGCATTCAATTGATTGTAAAAAGCATCCATCTCAGGAATATAGTTATTCGGATCCGTCTCCTTCTCAAGAATTCCAACTTTAATAAACAAATCATTCCATTTATTCAACTCAGCGATACTTCGAGAAATCTTGTTTTCCAAAGCATGCTGCTCATCCCTAAGATTATTCAATTGTAAAATCTTTGGCTGCAATTCTATGACTTGTTGAACACTGGACCCAGCCGAATTGTGTTGAGCTAATATTTCATTCTTCATTTGCTCTTGCTTGACACTCTCATCTTTTGACTGTTGGTTAAGGTAAAACCACCATCCAATTGATCCAAGAATCCCAATACCGACCACAACTTTTAAAAGATTTGGAACAAACAATAATAGGATTAGACAAACTACTCCAACAATGATCGGCAAACTAACATTGGATGTTGAATCCGTTTTGTTAAGTTTTGAAATCTCCTCGTTGCTTAGCAAACTCATATTATCGTGCAATCCAGGGTTGTCATTCAACAATTGATCAGACTGATAATTAGATTTTCGTAATTGATTTTGGTTTTGTTCATTTTGGAAAATAATATTCTGAATATCATTTTTCTTATTTTGAATATAATCAATATCAGCTTGATTTGAATAGTAATTATCCATAAAAGCATCTTCTTGAGGAGTAATCTCATTATCAATTTGTTGGATATTGGTTTTGCTGAGAGTATCCACTTGTTGATTTAATTTCAAGAAGTTTTCCCAATCTTCTGAACTAATAATATTTTGATTGATGTTCGTTTTGGATTTTAGCTGTAACAATTCCCGATATTTTGGTAATTTTTGATTTAAAGCATGTAAATATTTTTGTCGAGAAATTTGTTGCTGATATTGTAATTCTAGTTGTTCATATTGCGAATTAACTGACTGTAAATCACGACTTATCTTCTGATATTGCTGTTGTTGATTCTCATACTCGGATCTTTGAACGTGCAATTCGTCATACCTTTTAATTGATTGAGTAAGTGGTTGTTTTTGACCGCGAGGTTTATAAATATCCCCACTGTCATTCTCGAGATCATCTGCCGTCTGCAACCATTGTTTACTTCCAGTTGCACCCAAAGCTAAAATTTCAGTTTCTAGTCTTGTTTCGTCAAGATCATATACTGAACGAATCGTTTGTTCATTTAAGACATGTGTATTTTCAAAATCATCTTTGGTAAATCCTTTAGTAATTTCAGTCATCAATGTTGCAGGAACCTCTTGATCATCCCTAAATAACGTCAGCTCACTTTCACTTTTGCCGTCAACACGGCGAACGATCCAATGGTTTCCATTTTCACTCAGGAATTCCAGTTCTCCGCCATAACTAGATCCATTCTTAGGCTTGTATTGTTCATATTTGCTGGTACCACGTGCAGATGCAAATCCAAACAAAATACTTTTTACAAATGTTAGAAATGTTGTTTTACCAGCTTCATTATTTCCAAAGATAATTTGATAGTCCTGGTTAATATTGAATTCTTGATCAATCCATTTACCAAAACCATAAATTTTAGCTTTAATTAGTTTCAATGTTTTTCTCCGATAAATTTCTTATTGATCAAACTTTGCGTGGATTGCTTAATTGCTTCGATAAAATCAGGATCTTGAATATGATCTCTAATAACATCAATATTAAATAACTTCTTGTCGAGATCCTTTATATCTTCGATGTTAAAGACAGCATCCGAACTCTGGTCCCAATATTTCTGATCAATTTGTTGAAAATGCTGAACGTCCTTGTACTGAAGTTCAATTTTATACAAGGCTGTGTTAGTGTCACTTTGACTGAAGTGAAGTAGTATTTCGCCACGGTCTATCGCGCGTACTACATCACTATTTAATTTTTGTGCATCATCAATTGTCAATGTAAGAAGTCTTAAGTCATCCGATAACAGTTTTTTTGAGATTTTTGCATTTAAACTATTAATATTATCCTCATCTGAAGCCTCAATTTTTGATTTAATCCATACGTAAGTTGAACTTCCAATGAAATCAATACTAGTATTCTTGTTTAGAACTGTTACCAAATAAAAGCCTTTTTCACCGGTTTCATTTTGATTACGTCCTTGGGTGTCACCTGAATAAATTACGTAAGGATTTTCATTTAACACTTGTCTTTTATGAATATGTCCTAATGCCCAATAATCATAACCTTTTGCAATAAGCTTGCTTACTGTAAATGGAGCATAATTTCCATCTCCAACTCCACCATGCAGTATCCCAATTTGATAGTCAAAATCTCCACGTGATGGATAATTTTCAGCCATATTTGCATCTATATGTTGTGAATAATAGCTAAAACCAGTGAGTCCCACTCTCAATTCATCATGGGAAGTTAGTACCTTTGTTTCAACATCCTTTTGAAAAATATGAACATTCTCAGGAAATTCAATCGAGGAGAAGTCATTTCTGTAGTAATCATGATTTCCATATATCAAATACACTTGAATGTTATTTTCTTTTAAACGCGTGAATTGATTTTTCAAGAAATCTTGGGCGTTAAGTGAACGATCGGTATTGTCGTATGTATCTCCAGCTAAAATAACAAAATCTACTTTTTCTCGGATAGCGGTGTCAAATACCTTTGTTGCAGCAGTGTACGTTGATTTACGGAGGCTATTTTGTAATTGTTTGGAAAAATTTTTGATACTACCAAATGGAGTATCTAAATGTAAATCTGCAGCGTGGATGAATTTCATGAATTTCCTCCTGAAAAAAAAGGCCTAGGCAAAATAATTCGCCCAGACCTTAATTAGTAAAGATTAGCCTTGATAAATTTCTGCGATAGGCTTTGAAATAATTTTGTTTAGTTCTTGCATCATTGAATCAACTTTCTTTTCTTTTTCCATCAAATTTGTGATTTCAGTGTAGCTTGAGAGTTGATCTGTCAACTTGTGCATTTCTTCAATATCATCATCAGTAATCTCTTGACCCTGCATTTGTTTTTGTTGAAGAGCAAATTGTTCGTTTTGAACCTTGTCAAAAAGTTTGTATGCTAAATCATTAGCTTTAACTGCTTCGAAAGCTAATTTCAAGTCAGCAACTTCTGAAGATTCTCTTAAATCTTGTTCCAATTTGTTGGCACTGTCATAAATGTTCATATAGTCCTCCTATTGACCAAAAAAGTTCTTAATTTCATTATACCATTCACTAGCCTTATCTTTTACACCGTTTACTCCATCTTCAAAAGATTTTAGAACATCATTATCGTTATCACTGGAATTTGAGTTTTCACTCGCAATTGTAGCGGCATCCTTAGTATTAAATGCAGTACCAGCGGTATCTGGTAAGATGTTACTCATTTCATTTTTGAATAGCGGAGCAATACCATTTTCATTAGCACCTTGAATAAAGTGAGTCGAATTATTTGGATCAAATCCAATCCAACTAGTTACAACTACGTCTGGTGTATAACCAACCATCCATTGATCTCTGGTACCATTGGCACCCCAGGACTTAGGAACTTCAGTACTACCAGTTTTACCAGCAATTTTGTATCCTGAAGGCTTTGCTGCTGCACCGGTTCCTTCGTTATAAACTCCCAGCATCATACTAGTCATTTCTTTAGCTGTGTCTTTATTGATAATCTGTTTTGTGTTGTTATTGCTGTTATCAACAATAACTGTTCCTGTAGCATCAACAATCTTAGTAATAAAGTGAGTATCAGCCATTTTACCTTCATTAGCAAACGCTGTATAAGCCTTGGCCATTTGAATTGGTGATACACCAGTGGAAAGACCACCAAGTGCGAGGGCCAAGTTCTGATCACTCTTGTCAACTTTGATACCAAAGTTTTCGACCGATGCCACTCCCTTTTTCACACCAATTTTATCCAGTAAGGCAACAGCAGGAACATTCTCACTTTGTGCTAAAGCTTTGTACATTGGAATCTCATCTTGATACAATCCGTCAGCGTTAGTTGGAGTATATTTATTCTTACCAAAACTTGTGACTTGATCAGGTAAATTAGAATCATAACTATATCCACTTTGAATTGCCGGAGTGTATACCGCTAATGGTTTAATTGTTGAACCCGGTTGACGTTTCATCTGAGTGGCATAGTTAAAGCCTCTAAATGTATGTTCACCACGACCACCTACAACAGCTAGTACACCACCAGATTTAGGATCAACTGCGATTGAGGCGCCTTGAATCTGCTTACCATCTGAAGCATTTGGTGGGAATAAATAGTTATTGTCAAAAGATTGTTCCATCGAACTTTGCATACTCTGATCCAAAGTTGTATAAATCTTGTACCCTTTATTTAAAACGTCATCTTCTTTAAGACCGTATTTGTTAACAGCCTCATCGATAACAGCATCAAAGAAATAAGGATACTTGTAAGAACTTGATTCAGAATAATTATCAGTCAAATCTATTGGTGAATTTTGATAGAACTTTTCTTGAGAAGCACTCAGTTTATTGTTTTGAACCATTAAACTTAATACTAAATTTCGGCGTGCCTTCGAATTAGTCATGCTGTCAATTGGATTGTAAGAATTAGGGCTCTTCAAAATGGCTGCCAAAACGGCCCCCTCACCTGGATCTAGTTCGCTAGCATTTTTACCAAAATATTTTTCTGAGGCATCCTGGACTCCCCAGACACCATTCCCAAAGTATGCATTATTCAAGTACATCGCCAAAATTGACTTTTTCGAATATACTTTATTTATCTCAATCGAAAGAAACAGTTCTTCTCCCTTTCTAGATAAAGTTTGCTTCTGTGTTAATAGTGAGTTCTTAGCAAGTTGTTGAGTCAACGTACTACCACCACCAGTAACACCATGGTGCAACACGTATCCTACTGCAGCTCTAGCGTATCCTTTGACACTGAAACCAGGATTAGTCCAAAAAGTCCGATCCTCAGTAGAAATAACAGCGTTTTGAATATTCGGTGAAATTTTATCTAATCCAACATAAGTACCCTTGCGGGAATAAAGAGCCCCAGCATCATCGCCGTCTTTGTCCATAACTGTCGTTTTAGTTTGTAATGAAGCTTTTAAATCATCAATGTTTGAAGTTTTTGCCTTGTAAGTCCAAAATCCACTCAGAACTAAAATTAAAGTTAAAACTAATAATATTATCCATCGTGTAATTTGAAACCTTTTCCAAAATCTTTTAATGTATGACCAAGCAACTTTTAGTTTTGGTTTAAACCAATCCCAAAATCCTCGATTATTTTTCATATTTCGTCTACCTCTGTAAGAACAAATTTTACCATATTATCGAATCATTTCTCCAAATCAATCAAATCTTTAAGGAGTACGTAAAATATTATGTATCAGCGAACTATAATTTATCACAACGACAACGACGAAAAATTAACAATCCGCCAACTTCTACAAAAGTGGTTAATTCCAAAAAAGTGGCAACATTTTTTGAGGATAGAACAAAATATCTTAATAAATGGGAAATACAAATCATTCAACAACGAGGTTCAATCTGAAGATATTGTTACTTTAAATTTCAATTTCCCTCCTAGAACAATTGAACAGCATTATTTGCCAGGTAGCAGAAAATTAGATATTGCTTACGAGGACGATGACGTTTTAATTGTCAATAAATCAGCAAACATTAAAACTCACCCTAATCTACCCATTGAGACAGATTCACTTTTTAATGATGCAGAAGCTTACTTACAACCGAACCATCCCTACATGGTGCACAGAATTGACATGCTGACATCAGGATTAGTATTGATTGCAAAGAACCCCTATTTGGTACCAATCTTCAATCGAGAGCTCACGACAAAGACATTGAAACGACAGTACTTAGCAGTTGTCAGATTAATTAAACCTATCAAACATGATGGGCAAATCAACTCACCAATTGGCTTCGATGAAAATGATAAACGTAAAAGAAAAGTAATACCTAACGGTCAGTCAGCTACAACTGACTATAAGATATTACGCAAAAATTCCGAATACGCTCTCCTAAAATTAAATTTACAGACCGGCAGAACCCACCAAATTCGAGTTCATCTCTCCAGCAAAGGCTGGCCAATAGTAAACGACATCCTGTACAATCCCGAACAAGCCACAGGAAACATGTTACTATCAGCAAATAAACTACAATACAAAATCCCCTTTTCAGATGATTTCAAAACAGTAGAAATTGAACCATCGGAAGATATTAAAAATTTTCTGTTAGAACATGATTTATCGGAACTGGATAAATAACAAATAAAAAGCATAACTAAAAGGACCGACCTCAGCGAAGAGATCAGTCCTTATTTGTTAATATCAAATTTTTTCTTGTTCGATTTACGTATTATCCATTTTGATAGAACACGATACCCACCAACAAAAATAAATAAGTAGAGTACTAGCTGGAGGTAGGAATTAGATAATGCTCAGCACTGAAATTTGTGTTAGTCGGGGAATTGTCCCGACTTACTCAAATTGGCGTCCAGTGCGTTCCAGCGTTATCTAATTCCTACCGGAAGCGGCAGTGAACCCCAATACTACTTGCTTATCAAACCAATTATAACGGTGATAACTGCACCAACTGCAAGCAACCCCACGTAAGAAACCGACAATCGAATCGTAGCCAATAAAACCGAATTCAAATTTTTAGCGGAAGGTTCCTTCAAAAATGGTCTAAAGTTATCCCAAATACCTGGATAAAATAGGATCAATAACAAGGTTACATATGGAATCACATGCATCAATGCCATGATTGGTACTAGCAAGAAAGCTAATGCCCAACTAGCTTTGAATAAACTCAAAGAATTATGTTGACCAATTTTTTCAACAAGTGTATTTGATGAAGTTGAGCCCGTTTCCAACTCGCTGACATTTTGAGCAATAATCGTCGAGAAAACGGCAAATGTATTTGGCAAACAAATAACGATGATATCAATAATTGTACTTGAATCAATCTTTCCTGAATTTGCTAAACCTAAATAAATAAATGCCATTGGAACAATAACTGTCGTGGCAATGGCCATAACAACTTCACCTACAACTGTTTTGTTCAGTGGCTTAGGACCAGATGTGTACAAAAGTCCTAAAACAATTCCTAAAATTGCTACAACTAAGATAAACCAACCTGTCATATAAACTAAGTATGCAGTAATGACTATTGGAATAAATGCTAAAACATATACCATTCGTTTTGCATGTGAAAGCGATTCACGATTTATTCCCATGTCATTAATTTTATTTCTTAGTACGTTCTTGTCAGCTGATCGATAAATATTGTAGTTGTTGTGGAAATTAATGATCATATGAAAAATAACAACTGCTAATAGTCCTAACAATCCATTTACAAAGTCAAAAGTCATGAACTTTGCATAAGAATAACTTATAACCAAAACCATTAGGAACACATCAAGCAATGTTGATTTTACATTAGAAAGTTCTCTAAAAAGTTTCCAATCCAAATTTTTACACCTACTACATTTCCTCTGGTGCTTTCACACCTAATAACGCTAGAGACATTTGTAGAACGATTGACACTGATTTAACCAATGCCAAACGTGCATTTAATCCCGAGTCGTCTGTCAAAATCTTACTATGAGCATAATATTGATTGAAACTCTTGGCAAGTTTCAATGAATATTTAGCAATTACAGATGGCTCGTATTTCTCACCTGCACGGCTAATAACTTCTGGGAATTGTTGAATCAATTTAATAGTATCCCAAGCTTCTGGATCCGAAACTGTAAGATCATTAGCCTTTAGATAATCATCATTATCGGCTTTTCTCAAAATACTTAATGCACGCGCATTTGTATATTGAACATATGGGCCAGTCTCTCCTTCAAAACGAACAACTTCTTCAAGATTAAAGTCAAAGTTATCACGTCTTTCGTTCTTAAGGTCATGGAATACAACAGCTCCCACACCAACAGATTCGGCAACTTCGTCTTTGTTCTTCAAATTAGGATTCTTTTCTTCAATTTGTTTCTTAGCTAAATCAACAGCATCATTTAATACGTTTTCAAGCAAGATAACTCTACCCTTACGAGTCGAAAGTTTCTTACCATTATTTGTAATCAGACCAAATTCAATGTGGTGAATATCATCTGACCAATCGTAGCCCATCTTTTTCAAAACAGCTTTAAGCTTCTTGAAATGCTCTGATTGTTCACTACCAACCACATAAAGTGATTTAACAAAATCATATGTGTTTTTACGATAAATAGCAGCTGCCAAGTCACGAGTGATGTAAAGTGTAGCACCATCGGTTTTTCTAATTAAAGCTGGTGAGAGGTCTTGGCCTGATAAATCAACGATTTCTGCACCACGAGATTCTTGTAGTAAACCTTTATCTTGGATAGTTTTAATAACGGCATTCATCTTATCGTTGTAGAAAGCTTCACCGTTGTATGAATCAAATTCAACACCTAAGCGGTCATATACTTTTTGGAATTCAGCAAGTGATAGTTTTCTAAACCATGTCCATAGTTTAAGTGCTTCTTCATCGCCGTCTTCCATTCTCTTAAACCAAGCTCTAGCTTCGTCATCTAGCTCTGGTTTTTCTTCAGCTTCCTTGTGGAATCGAACATAATATTTTAGCAAATTATTGATTGGGTCAGCTTCAACTTCTGCTTCTGAACCCCACATCTTATAACCAACAATTAATTTACCAAATTGTGTTCCCCAATCACCCAAGTGATTAATTTTGATTGGTTGATAACCTAACTTTGTAATAATTTTGGCAATTGAATTACCAATAACAGTTGAACGCAAGTGACCCATTGACATAGGCTTTGCGATATTAGGTGAAGACATATCAATAGGAACATTTCCAGCATCACCTTGATTTTGATTACCGTAATCATCTTTTTCATTCAAAACTGTGTGCAAGATATCGTTTGAGAAACTGCTCTTGTCTAAGAAAAAGTTTACATAAGCCCCTGTATTTACAACTTTTTCAAAACCATCAGTGTCGATTTCTGAAACTAAATCTTGAGCAATCAAATTAGGTGCCTTATGCAATGATTTAGCTAAAATAAATGTTGGAAATGCAAAATCACCAAGATCTGATGACTTTGGCTTTTCAACCAACTTTTCAATTTGTTCGTTTGAAATATCTTCTGGTAAAACTTTGTTTAACGTTTCTACGACTAATTTCTTTGAGTCCATAATTTCCTCCAATAAAAAAGTCTCTTCCAATACATATATATAATTATACATATTGAAAGAGACGAGATTTTCCCGCGGTACCACTCTAGTTGATTAATATCCACTCATTACTAATTATTAAAATGTAAAGAAGAGTGCGACTTAATCATTGAATTGATCAGCTTTCACCAGTCCTGATCTCGCTTAAAATTCTGTAATTAATTAATTCTTCTTTTCTGCATTAAAATATTAGCACATAAGGGCAGTTCACTCAACCTTTTTCATGGTTTATGCTTTGGGCATGAAGAGATTTCCAAGTGTTGCGGCCATAATTGCTTTAATCGAATGCTGTCTGTTTTCAGCTTCTTCAAATTGACGAGCATATTTACTTCTAAATACTTCGTCAGTAACTTCCATTTCTGTCAAACCATATTGTTCCTTAATATTCTCAGCATATTCAGTTGAAACATCATGGAAAGCAGGTAAACAGTGCATGAAAATTAATTCGTCATCAGGCATTTGAGTCTTGTGCAATAATTCCATATTTACTTGATATGGTTGAAGTAGCTTGATACGTTCAGCCCATTGATCTTCTTCACCCATTGAAACCCAAACATCAGTATAAACAATGTTTGAACCCTTGACACCTGCATCAATATCATCCGTAATAACAATTTTACTACCAGATTTATCAGCATAACTTTGAGCGATGTCAACAATTTCTTTGGCTGGGAAAAGTTCTTTTGGTGCAACGATATGAATATTAACTCCCAACATTGATCCAGCAACTAGAAAACTATTTGCCATATTATTACGACCATCACCAACAAATGATAATGTTAAGCCTTTGAGGTGACCAAAAGTTTCTTTGGCTGTCATGAAATCAGCAATCATTTGTGTTGGATGCCATTCATCTGTTAGACCGTTCCAAACTGGAACACCAGAATATTTTGCCAAGTCCTCAACAGTTTGTTGTTTGAATCCACGGAACTCAATACCGTCAAACATGCTACCAAGAACTTTAGCAGTATCTTCGACACTTTCCTTCTTATTAAGCTGAATATCATCCTTACCCAAAAATTCTGGGTGAGCACCTAGGTCAACTGCAGCTGTTGTAAAAGCTGAACGTGTACGTGTAGATGTCTTTTCAAATAGAAGTGCAATGTTCTTGCCCTCTAAATAATGATGAGGAATATTTTGTTTTTTCAATGCTTTGAGATGTAGTCCCAAATCAATAAAATATTCAAATTCTTCTGGTGTGAAATCTTTTTCTTTTAAGAAACTGCGTCCTTGCAACACCGATTGTTCTTTTCCTTGATATGCCAAATTTTGTTCCTCCTCTTTAATTTTTCTAATAATAGTCTAATTATAAATTAATATTTCATTATTACCACAATTAATTGAAAATAATTTCTACAAAAAAAGCTTAGGATCACTCCTAAGCCAAACCTTTGTTATTTCTTTTCTGTGATTTTGTCATAGATTTTGAATGCGCCGCCAAGCACATCGCCACCAAATGATCCGATAAATGAACCTAATTTTGTAGCTACTTTAAACATATATGTCACTCCTTCAACCTAATATAACTTAACAAATATATTGTAAACATAATCCTTAATGAAAGCAATTACATTGTGCTTACATCAGCAATATTTTCACTTTAACTCGGTAAATAAAAAATATAGTTTTATTAAATGTAAATATGTAGTAATAAGATAATATTAGTTGTATAATTCATTGTCATGTTCAAAGGCACACACAATTATGGGAGGTAAGATTATGGGTTTTAAGAAAAATAGTATTAGCTTAGATAGAAAGCTTTCATTAATCTGCAACAATGCATCAAAGTTATCGGATTCAACAGAAATCACATTCGATGATTTATTCCCTGAAAATTTTATGAAGATTCATACAAGTTTGGATAATGTCGAAGAATTTCTCGCACCGCTAAACATCACAACTAGTGAAGAATTCGACCAGATTCCTACCGAGGTACTCAACAAAAGAGTTCAAGAATCAACAAATTTTGATAACTGGCAAGATATGAGACATTCCGCTTGGTCTGATTTTCTCGGTGAAAGATTAGGATTTTAATTTGTAACCGTTGCGTAAATATTTATGCGACGGTTTTTTGATATAATTAAATAAATATATATTCAATTTGCAGTGGTCGTAAGGTAATTAGTTACATATACCTTTCTTTTGTCCAGATTCTGAAGACATTAAAAGCTGAAATGTTCCAGGGGAGAAATATGAAGGCAACCAAAATAACTGTTGGAATTCTCATGATATTAATTTCAATTTTAATTCTTATTCAAAGTATGGCAGCAGGATTCGTAAATTCTGTTGAAAATAATGGTCACACTAGTGGATCTGCAGGCGTAATAATGTCTTTTGCATATTTATTATGTGGAATCTTATATCTTGCTACCCAAAAAATGAAAAGTATCGGTGGAGATATAGCTACCGCTGCAATACTAATATTGTTTGGACTTATCAGTCTTGCTAGTGCCGATAAAAACTTTGGGGATTTAACAATATGGATTTGGCTCGGATTCATAATCGGCACAGGATTTTTGACTTGGCATATACTAATCAATAGAAAACAATCCAACAATCAACCACCACGAATTCGCCAACAATATAATCAAAATAACTATCAGGAGCCAAATCAACAAAATTATTACGGTCAAACAAACAATCAAAATTCGAACCAAAGACCAATGTCTAGAACTGAAATGCGTCGACACAAACACAAGTAATATAACCTATCTTGTAACAAAAAAGGAAGTCCAGCTTAATTAATAAACACTGGCACTTCATTTTTAAATTGTATGCGACTGTAATCACTTAATCGAACTTCTATGTCACCCGACAGACTTGGTCCCTTCCATTGAAATAATTGCCTGTGTGATTCCAATTATTGTTGCTAAAATATTGATATTATTAGAAGAATCTTGGGAATCCTTAGCAAGCGAAAATGTATTTTATCCCCAAACAAAGAGGAAGTCCATGAAACCAACAATCCCAGACGGGACCAAAGTATTAATTCGTGAGCAGTCATTTCAAGATGGCGGATGGACCCCACTGATTAACGCTGATATGGATTGTATTTTGAACAGAATTAAGCATCAAGGAAAAACGATTTTGCTCATACCAGACAAAACAGCTTTAATCTAATTATTGTTGTTGAGGATAACTCTGCACGAATTATAGGCAAAGTATTCCATCTTATACTGAATTATAGGAGAAAATATTATGAGCGGATTACTTTTATTTATCATACTGATTGGAGTTCTACTACTTGCTACGCTGGTTATTAAGTATTCAGGTAGTCTTCGTGATACTTCGTCCACAAACGTTAGAATATTAACTCCACAGCAAAAAAGGGATCAAGCTCTGCAAGGATTCCATCCTCATTGCATCAGATGTGGTTATCCCCTTCTTCACGAGGAATCCACCTGCCCTCAATGTGGAATTACAATTCAAATTTCTCCCGAGGAACTTAATAAGCAGCAAAACAACTATATACTACAGAACAACGGTTGGTTTAAGGCATCACAAGGTTTCTCAACTGCAGGAGATAACTTGACCAGAGCTGGCCGTAATATTTCAAAAGCAGGCAACACAATGACATTGTGGATTACCATACCTATTTTGATAATTGTATTTTTATTACTATTTGTGTTTTAATCTTCGTCTAAATACTGAAGACATTAAAAGCTGAAATGTTATAGGGGGGAATTATGGACTTATTACTAGCAATAAGCTCATTTGTATTGATTATTTCTATCTTAACTATCATAGGATTTTTTATCACTTGGATAGTTGGAGTTATCATTAAAAGAAAAGGGCCTAAAACCACTGGTAAAATCGGAATGTCTATTACTACTGTCTTCCTGATAACAAGTTTTGCAGGATCGGCCGTTGGAACATATCATCTTGTTCAACAGGAGGCAGTAAAGGAGCAGATAACAAAAACACAAGATAAAAGATTTAAAACCGCATCTAAGGAATTCAAGAATAAATTTCTGATTGTCGGAAGTAATTTGGAAACAATAGGAACAAACGAATACAAGGCTTGGGGAGATAAAATAGATAACTCCGATGAGGACTTTGATGTAGACGTCGCTGTCACTGATATTGTCACAGACAACTCCACTTCAATTGAACAATCAGACAAAGATATCAAAAATTTAGAGAAAAAACTAAAAATAATGTCTGATAACGATACTGGAAAGTATAACCTAAAAAAATATAAAACTGCATACAAACGAATTGGTAAATTTCACGATTTTGTTTCCTATCCAACCGGCAGCTATAATAGTTTTTCAGATACAATGACTACATTAGATGATAATGTAACTGATTCATATAATTTAATAAAATAATTTTAAGCCTCATGTAGGCTTATTTATTTTTATTTAAATCACTAGTGATAATACTGTGAATAAAGCTTCAAAACAAACATTACAAACTATCGGTTCAAGAACTATCATTACCTTTCATGGGCTCCAACATAGACGTGCTTCAATTATGATGTCAAATTGTTTAGATATCTTAAATTGTAAGATTAATCCGAACACCTAAATAAAATAAAAAAACCCATAGTAAATGTTCTACAATGGTTAGCGACTAAACAGACCAGAAAGAAGACATTTACTATGAGCATATCTACTTTATCACAGTTTGAGCGCGGAGCCATATATCAATTATTAAAAGATGGTAATTCTCACAATGAAATTGCAAGAAGGATGAAGTTGTCCAAATCTACAATTAGTAATGAACTCAGCCGTGTCGATCCGTATGACCCTGTTCTGGCACAAGAGCACGCTGATAAAATGAGGCGCCATTGCGGAAGACAATCAATACTGTCAAAGGATAATGCCATTCTGATTAAGCAACACCTTGAGCTAACTTGGTCACCTGAACAAATAGCTAGTGAATTAAACCTGTGTTTTAAATCCATCTACAACTGGATTTATCAGGGGTTGATCGATTTTGATTCAGAACTATTATCAGATAAATCTCGTCGTAAAAAGCATAAACATGAGACACGTGGGACTTTCAAAGTTGATGAAACCATAGAGACGAGACCCGAAGAAATTAATACTCGTAAGACCTTTGGACATTGGGAAGCTGATACTGTCCTATCTTCACGTGGACAATCAAAGGCTTGCTTAGCAACGTTTGTAGAACGTAAGACAAGATTCGTCTGGGCGATTAAGATCAATGATCGTACTAAGGAATCAATGAATTCAGCGATAAAAAAGATGAAATCAATCTTTGGTGAAAACATTAAATCTATAACAGTGGATCATGGAAAAGAGTTCTCAGGATTCAACGACTTGGCCGATTATTACAATCTTCCAGTCTATTTCTGTCATCCATATTCACCATGGGAACGTGGAACTAATGAGTACTTCAATCGAAAACTACGTTGGTTCTTTCCAAAGAAAACAGACTTCAACAGTGTTTCTGAAGATGAGTTGCTGGAATCATTAGAATTGATCAATAATCGACCATTAAAAATACTTGGCTGGAACACGGCCATTGAGACGTTTAGGGATTGTGTATTGAAGTGTTCGGATTAAACTTGCAATCTCTCATATCAATTATATCTCTTAAAGATTTAGCCATAATAATATTACCTTCACACTATTTGTTAGCTCTCATCAATTGAAAAACAAGTTGATTAGAACAGGTTGAAAATTCTATGGACGCATTACCTATGACAGGTTAATCTGTATCTTTCTTGTCGCACAAACTTAAAAATTGAGTCTTGCACGAAAAGCAAAAAAATAAAACCGCCATATACCAATGTATACAACGGTTTGTAATTTGTAAAACGACACTATAATGTTTTTAAAAAAGCGAACTACGAGAATCGAACTCGCGACACTAGCTTGGGAAGCTGGTATTTTACCATTAAACTAAGTTCGCATGTATTACTCCACAACTAAATATTATACCTTAAAAATGTTCAATTTGATAAATTAAATTAAAATTCTCAACTCTTCTTCCAATAAAAATTGATTTTTAATCGCGTGTAACCTAAAATCGTAATTAATGATAGATTTCTATCAATATGATCTTCATTGAGGAGAAGAAAATGAATAAAAAAATTGTTACTTTGTTAGCAGCTGTTACCATTATGGGTACAGCAGCTGTTACTACCGCTTGTTCTAACAATACTAAAACAGAACAAACAGAAACACATTCTGCAAGTAAGATTACTAAGGATGAAATCGTTGGTAAATACTATGTTGGTGTAAGTAAAAACAACAAGGACCAATACCTTTCATTCTTCACTGGTAAAGACGGAAAAGACGTTACTCACGTTCGTGTAAGTAAAGATGGTTCAAAGAAGACTATCACTTACTTCATGAAGAAGCCTAAGCTAGAAATCAACAAGAAAGACGCCAAGAAGTTCAAGATTGATGGATACAGTGTTATCTCAGAACCTGACTTCAACTACAAAGATCCATTCAAGAAGGTTGGTAAAACAACTATTCAATCACCTGACAACAAGAAATGGAAGCTATACAATGGTAACCAAAGTAAAGTTGTTAACCATGTTAAGAAATCAGCTACAAAATAGTTAAATAATAGCAAAAGTCATCGTGTACATTGAGTATACGATGACTTTTTTTATGTCTTAATTGTATGCACTATACCATATACAAAAAATAGCCACCCTTTCGGATGACTACTAAAAAATTAGTATAGAGGCATATAAGTATCTCTTTCCCATTGGGAAACTGTTTGACAATACTTGTCCCATTCGGCGTTCTTGGCAGCAAACAAGCTGTTTGTCAATGACTTACCGAGTGATTCTTGAACAAATTTATCTTTGCGTAAAGCTTTAAGTGCATTGTGCAATGTTGATGGTAAATCGTCGATTCCTAATTCTTCACGACGTTCTTCAGTCATAGCGTAAATGTTTTCTTTGACTTCAGGCATCAACTTGTAATCACTTTGTAGTCCATCAAGTCCTGCATCCAGGATACATGCAATAGCAAGATATGGATTTGTTGTAGGATCAACACTTCTCATTTCGAGACGTTTTGATTTACCTTTAGCAGCAGGTACACGAACTAATGGTGATCTATTTTTACTTGACCAAGCGATGTATGTTGGAGCTTCATATCCAGGTACTAATCGCTTGTATGAATTGATTGTTGGATTATTAACGGCAGTTAGCGCACGTGAGTGGACGATTAAACCACTCAAGAATTGTTTTGCTGTATTTGAAAGCATATCTTGATCATCATCAAAGACGTTATCGTCACCTTTAAATAGTGACATATTGATATGCATACCTGAACCATTGATACCTTGTAATGGTTTTGGCATAAATGTTGCATAGAGACCATGACGTTTGGCAACAGTTTTAACAACTAATTTGAAAGTTTGAATACTGTCAGCTGCTGACAAAGCATCCTCATACTTGAAATCAATTTCTTGTTGTCCAGGAGCAACTTCGTGGTGACTGGCTTCAATTTCAAAGCCCATCTTTTCAAGAATCATAACAATATCACGACGGCAATTTTCACCCATATCTACAGGTGAGAAATCAAAATAGCTACCATCATCATTTAATTGTAATGTTGGACGACCCTTTTCGTCGGTATTAAATAAGAAGAATTCAGGTTCTGGTCCAATATTGAAACTTGAATATCCCAAATCTTTCATTTTCTTAAGGATACGGTTCAAGTTATATCTTGGGTCACCAGTAAATGGTGTTCCGTCTGTTTCGTAAATGTCACAAATTAAACGAGCAACTTTTCCGTGTTCTGAACCCCATGGGAAAATTAACCATGTGCTTAAATCTGGGTGCAATAACATATCACTTTCTTCAATTCGAGTGAATCCATCAATTGAAGAACCATCGAAAGTTATCTTGTTGGCAAGTACCTTATCAATTTGTGAAACAGGAACTTCAACGTTCTTGATCATCCCATTAATATCAGTAAACATTAAACAAATGAATTCAACATTTTCTTCACTTGCCATTTCTTTTATATCTTCAGCAGAATACTTGTTCATCATATTGCTCCTTCTTTGTATATACCAATCTTGTTATGTTACTAAAAACCGTTAATCCAATAACTATTTTTAACAATAAAACGATAATACCAATTTCGCATATAACTGTCAAACCAATATACTAATATTTTTAACCATTCTTAATTTACCACGAATACCAATTGATTTTTACATAATTTTAGAAAAAATTATTTAACTAAATCGATTGACTTAACTACATATACAAGGTAAATTATATATGCGAACGAAATACGTGTTTATTTCAATAATAGTTCGCATTCTGGAGTGTATAAAAATTATGGAAGTTTTTGATTATGAAGATATCCAACTAGTTCCGAATAAATGTATTGTTAACAGCCGTTCTGAATGTGACACAAGTATCAAATTTGGACCAAGAACATTTAAAATTCCTGTTGTCCCCGCCAACATGCAAACAGTTGTTGATGAAAGTTTAGCAGAATATCTAGCAAAAAATGGTTTCTTCTATATTATGCATCGATTTGAACCAGAGAAAAGAATTGACTTCATCAAAAAAATGAACGAAAAACAACTTTTCACATCTATTAGTTTAGGAATCAAAGATGAAGAGTTTGCATTCATCAATTCCCTAGCAGATGAAAATCTCAAACCTGATTACATCACAATCGATGTTGCCCACGGTCACAGTGATCGAGTAATCGAAATGATCAAATATGTTAAAAACTACCTACCAGAGACCTTCCTAATTGCAGGAAATGTCGGTACACCCGAAGGTGTGCGCGAACTAGAAAATGCCGGCGCCGATGCTACAAAAGTAGGAATCGGACCCGGAAGAGCATGTATTACAAAAATCAAAACAGGTTTCGGTACAGGAGGCTGGCAATTAGCCGCCATCAGACTCTGTGCCAAAGCTGCAAACAAACCCATCATAGCTGACGGTGGAATCAGAAACGACGGCGACATAGCCAAATCAATCCGTTTTGGAGCCAGCATGGTAATGATAGGTTCCCTATTAGCAGGTCACGAAGAATCACCCGGTGAAACAGTAATAAGAGACGGAGTCAAATACAAAGAATACTTCGGATCAGCCTCCCAATACCAAAAAGGCGTATACAAAAACGTCGAAGGTAAAAAAATGTTAATCAAGTGTCGAGGGAACATAGCCGACACACTAAGAGAAATGCAAGAAGACCTACAATCCTCCATCTCATATGCTGGAGGAAAAGATTTAGCATCCCTAACAAGAGTAGATTATGTAATAGTTAGAAATTCAATATTTAATGGGGACTAAACAAAGAGCGTAAAAACACACGATCTTGAATACGGAACATAAGACGCCCAACGCGGAGAGGGGTGCGTAACACCCCCGCAGCTTTGGGCGACTTATGTGCAGTATTCAGTGTGTTTTTACGCGTTTCCACCAACCCAGAGTGAACCAAAACCACAAAATTGAATATCAACAATAAAAGAGTTGTATCCCACCAAACAAACCAGGTGAAATACAACTCTTTTTACATTCAAAAATAATAAAAATCCAAAATCATAATACCCACAAGTATTTTTAAAGGTTTAACCCCCAATCCAGTCGCAGGAGCTGAGAATATTTTCCCAGCTGTGAAAGTGATGCTATGGCGCCAGCCATAACATCACCGGGCGAGTTTGAAGACTTTCGCGAACTTCGAAAGGCTCCAAACCGAGGACAGAGACCGCCCTTTGGCTCCGTCCGTCCCGCACAGCAGGAAAAATATTCTCAGCTCCGGAGACGGCATCCAAGCTCAAAAGCATATAAAAAAAGCTGACGACTGGGTAATCATCAGCTTTTATAATGAATGGGATAGTTCATTGTTCAATTTGACAAACAAGTATGAGGAACGCTGACCGTAGCTCAGCAGACCAGATACCCCTCCTATCAAATTTAACATTACTGTAACATAGAAACGTTAAATAAAATAGTAAATTCTCTCAAATTTTTAACTTTCTCATTCAGGATATTTATCATGAGTTATATCCTACCATAACTCACTTTGTGCCTTTAAAACTTAGGAGAGAATCAAACGTCACCTCCTTGTATGTACTCTTTTTTTAATCAATTCTGTTTTCTTTTGATGCCGTATAGTGTTGGTTTCGTTCGGTAAAAATAATAAGCCGATTAAGATTAGAAAACTAACGCAAATTGCAAGAACAAGTTAGCCATTTTTAAAAGACTGATACCAAGAGGGTTTCAGGTAATGGAGCTAAGTAATTAAGCACATTCCTCATTGAATAGCTCAGTCGGTGTTTGATAACCAGTATGTTTACGAGGCATATTGTTTAGTTTATTTTCTGTTTGTGCAACCTCCAAAGGGGTTGCCAAATCAAGAGAGATTCCCTTTGGAAAATCTCTTCGTACCATACGGTTGTGAACCTCATTGGTTCCTCGTTCACTGGATGTATATGGATGAGTGAAGTAGACAGGTGCTATTTTATCCATTACTTCTGTCAGGGTACTGAATTCAAGACTATTGTCGGCAGTAATGGACTTGATTATTGATCCATACTCTTTATTAATACTTCTCATTGTATAAGCCACTGAATCAGCGTCCTTACTGTCAATTAAACGGATAATTTGGAAACGTGTCTTGCGTTCAATCATAGTAAGAATCACGCTCTCCTGACCGTTTCTAAGGCCAACAATAGTATCTATTTCAAAATGGCCAAATTCTTCCCGATTATCCACTTCGGTTGGGCGTTCTTCTATACTTAACCCCAAGATACGATGGTTCTTACGAGCCACGTATTTTGGTAATCGACGAGACATCTTATTGATAAGATCAATATTTCTAACTTCTAATAATTGGGCATCGATATAACTATAAAGGGTTTTAGTACATACCATTTCTTCTGGTAGAAAAAGGTTCAACGCCTTGGCACGACCAACAGTCGCGTCAGGTGACCAACCGTCTTTTTTAAAGTGCTCCACAAAGAATGATAAGAAGTTAAAAACCTGTGACAGTTTATAAGGTCGATGACACGCTTTGCGTTTATCGACATAACGACTATGGGCAAGTTCAGGTATATATTCTTGATGATAGTACTCTTTACCGTTAATTTTCTTAACTTGAGTAGCTTCACCACGTTTCAACTCGTTATTAATAGTCTGTGGGCAAACACCGATAGCAATCGCGATCTTACGATTGGATTGTCCCAATTTATGTAGAGCAGCTATTTTTCCACGCTCAACTTCAGTTAAGTGGTGACCCTTATTTCTTTTTATGGTAATCTGTTCTTGCGCCAAGGCGAAAACCTCTTTCATTGTTAGTGTCGGAACTCCAATGATACCTGATTTTTTCGTCTTGGTGTTTTTTTTATTCAGTTTTTTTTTAAGTGGCTAACTTGATTATAAAATTTGCCATTAGAAAACTAAGTATTATCATAAAGATTTGCAACCATCTTGAAACCTGTTGTCTAGTATCAAGATGGTGAATACTTTTGGCTCTTTTTTCAAAACCCACTGTATCTCTAACAATAAACCGTGGACGGTCGTTAACTTGATCTAGAACCCTTCCCAAATATCCACCAAAAATTCCTAATGAAAGAAAGACGAAACCGACACTGAATAACATTAATGTTATCCCAACGGTGGCTGCAGTGAATCCGCCGGTAGCAATTAGATAGATCAAATATATTAATCCACCGACTAATGGCAATCCTGCAAACACGTTAGCTAATTGAAGTGGTTTCATTGAAAATGAAGTAATACCATCAAGCGCAAGCTTAATCATTTTTGAAAGTGGATACTTCGTTTCACCAGCAATTCGTTCGTGCCGATGATATTCGACACTTGTCTGTTTGAACCCAATCCAAGTTACTTGACCACGAACAAAGGGATCTTGTTCACGCAACCTTTGCATTTGGTTAACTGCCTTGCGATTCATCAGTCTAAAATCACCAGTATCAAGCGGCATGTCAATGGTTGCTAGAGACTTGAACGTTCGATAAAACATAGCCGCGGTCAATTTCTTAAATACAGTCTCACCATCTCTCTGCTTTCTCTTACCATAAACGATATCGTAGCCTTCATGCCACTTTTCAATCATTCTAGGTATAACTTCAGGTGGATCTTGCAAATCAGCATCCATGACCACTACAGCGTCACCTGAGGTGTATTGCAGCCCAGCAGTAATCGCTAATTGATGTCCGAAGTTCCTTGAGAACTCGACAATTTTAATATTGTCATGATTTTCCAATTCAGATTTAATAATCTCAACTGACTTGTCCTTAGATCCATCATCGACGAAAACTAATTCATAGTCTTCTTTTTGTTTATCAACGTATGTTTCAAGAGTATCAATTGTTGTTTTAATACCAGCTTCTTCATTGAAGACAGGCAATACGATTGAAATTTTTTCTGTCATATAATAGCTTCCTTTCCTAATTACTTGATTAGCTTTTATCTATTTATAAATACTTGATAAATCATAAAGTGTTCCAGATGACGATCCACCAGGGCCACCCATTCCGCCACCAGGCATTCCACCTTTTGAGTTTGAAGGTTTCTTAATTGTTGATGAACTTGGTGCCTTTGTTCCAGATGGTTTTACCCCACTTGGTTTGGTACCAGTTGGTGGTGTTCCACCTTGACCAGGTCCACCCTGTCCGCCTTGTCCAGGTGCTCCACCCATTTGCGATGTCTCACTTGAAGACGATGTTACTGATGTTGTTGAAAGCCCCTTGATAGTCACTTTCTTAGCATTTTTCTTAATCCAGTTAACAATTTTTGTATTCGCACTACCTGTTTTACCGCCTGAGTAGTAATACTTAACTTCACCAGATTTAACCATTTTCTTAAATTGAGCCAATGTGATTGCTTGATCAGTACCATTAAATCCACCCATTGCCATGACTGCTTTTCCAGTTTTGATAATGTATGGAGCAGCAGTACTTGAATCATCTGTAGCAAATAGGTATTTTGCATTACCTTGGTGTTTTTCAAGATAACTTAGTAATTTACTATTAGTTGAACCTGAACCAATACCTCCGCCGGATGAACCAGGGTTAGAAAGTAAGTCTGGACCAGCTGTCGGCATACCTGAGCTCTCACCTGAAATTGTTGGTGTTAAAGACCACCAAGTTGGTGCGAGCATGATTAGAATCACACCAGCTATTGGTAAAGTTTTGTTCTCAATCAATTTTTTAGACATCCATGGAATTACATACATTGCGATTGATGCTAATGTACCCAATCCTGCTAATATCCAAGAAAGCACTGGATAATACTCATACATGTACCATGCCTGCAACAAACTTGTTGAGAGTATTGCGGTTGGTAACATTAATGACCAGACTGACTTATGACGCCACTGCTTGAACATTGAATAAATTCCGACACCACCGAGTGTAGCAATGGCTGGTGCCAACATGATCGTGTAATAAGGATGGAAGAATCCAGCAACTGAGAAGAATCCAAAGACTGGAACTAACCAACCTGCCCACAACCATAATTCTTTTCTTTGTGGTGTTAGTGAATACCAGCGTTTCATTTTCGAGCCTCTATAATAGAAGAAACTTGAGAAGAAACCGAGTATTGCGACGATTAATAACCAACTAATTTGTGGACCAAGTTCTTGTCCAAATAAACGGAATGGGCCTTTGTTACCAGTGTTAAAGGCACCACCTCCGCCACCTTTTTTACTGTTACCAGGACCACCAGGTCCGCCTTGAGAATTCTTACTACTCTTTGATCCACCAGGCATTGCTGGAGGTGTACCTTGTGAACCCTTCTTTGATGACGTTCCACCTGGAGGGGTTCCCATACTAGTTTTTGAGCTCTTCTTGTTATTGCCCATACCGGGAAATGCTCCACCAGTACCAGTAGTTTGCCCCATTAGACGTTGCGTACCGTTGTATCCAAAAGCTAATTCGAGAGCTGAATTGGTTTCGGATCCACCCTCGTATGGACGATTATTGGGATTTGTCATGTCAACCGATAATGGCCAAATTAATGTAAACACGATTAGAAATAATGAAGCTATTCCCAAATGTGCCAACTTTTTCTTCCAGTTGATTTTTGTAGCAATCCAGTAGTAGAAATATAAGGCTGGCAAAATCATAAATGCTTGAAGCATTTTTACGTTAAATGCGATACCCATTAAAGAAAAACCAATCCAGAGGTATCTTTGTTGACCTTTGAAAACTGCTTTTTGTACAAACCAGACTGACAGCAACAGGAAGAAAATCAATGTTGCATCCATATTATTTGTTCTTGAGTCAGCGACCGCAATCGGTGTAATTGTCATAATTAATGCAGCAATCCTAGCTGGAATGCGTCCAAATCTATTTTTAATCAATGCATAAATTAAATATACCGATCCTATTGCAAACAGAATTGATGGAAGAACAACACTCCATCCATGAACTCCAAATATCTTGGCACTAATTGCCATAAACCATAAAGCTACAGGTGGTTTATCAACCGTTATGTACCCTGCCGGGTCAAAACTGGCATACCAGAAATTCTTAAAGCTTTGCGTCATACTTACGATAGCTGACGTATAGAAATTATTGGCCTCGGTAGATTCCCAAATATTCCACGCGTATAAGAATGCGGCTAAAATCAAAATTGCAATTAACCAATAATCCCATTTGACGTTTTTCAATTTGGCAATGAATCCACCTTGCCTTTTTGTATTACGTGGTTCATTTGATTCCATGTATTATTATTCTCCTAACTTAAAGGGCGATGTTTACTAGGAAACAAATTGCAGCGTATAGCACCATCGAAATATAAATTGGTGTTGATTTCTTTAAATACTTCCTCATTTGTCTCACTCCCTTTTTCAACGTTGAATACAGAATAATCGAGTGAGCTTAAACTTAGCTTAAATAATATTAAATATAGAAAAATTTGATTTTTCTCAAAAAACAATATAATATTTACCGCGACAATCTATAATGAAATAAACATTTGATAGAGATAGGAGTTTTACATGGACAACAATATTAAAATTTTGGTCGTTGAAGACGATGTAGATTTAGCAAAAAACATTGAGTCATTCTTGTCAGACTTTGCAAATGTAGACGTTGAAAATGACGGCCTTTCCGGGAAATTTGATGCCGTTGAAGGCGTCTATGATCTGATTATTTTGGATCTCATGCTTCCAGGGATGAATGGATACGACATCTTGAAAAATATCCGAAATGAAAAAATTACGACGCCAGTATTGATCTTGACAGCTAAAGCCGAACTTGATGACAAATTACGAGGATTTGATTTAGGAGCTGATGACTACTTAACCAAACCGTTCCATCGTGAAGAACTTCAAGTCAGGGTTAAAGCCCTACTTAAAAGAAGTGGTGCCATGGCTGACGATTCTATCTTGAAGATCAATGATATTGAAATTAACCTAAATAATCATGAGGTCATCGTTGAAGGAACACCAATTTCGCTCAATGGTAAAGAATATGACTTACTCGTTTATCTGGTTCAAAACAAAAATACGATTTTGACAAAGGATCAGATTTTTGAACGTATCTGGGGTTTTGATTCAGACACTTCAATCACAGTCGTCGAAGTCTATATGAGCAACTTGCGTAAGAAACTCCGTGCTTCAAATAATGATTATCTAATTAAGACAATCAGAAATGTTGGGTACATCTTCCAAAATGAAAAAAAAGCGAAAAACTAGGTTAAACCGAATAACCCGAAGACAAACTAATCAACAGTTTTTACTATTGATGGCAACCTTTGCCATATTGTTTATTTCATTAGGCATGATTATCTATAATACTTTTGAGAATACGACCTATTCGGGTATTGATCACGGCATTAATAATCAAGTTAAAATGATCAAAAACCCTCCAACACCTAAAATAGAAGACGAAATACATGCCCCTGATCGAGATATTCATCCCAACAATAATAAAAAAAATGATCCCGACAATAAGGCCCCATTCCAAAGTTCAATCCTGGTTTACACAACTAAAGGAAAACTTTTGAACAAAGCCAGCCTTGGTAACAGATATACAGTTTTAAAACATCTTCCACTTAAAAAAAGTGATTTGAATAAAAAGCAAAACATTAACATCAACGATATGAACTTTCGCATTCAAGTTATCAAAGTGTCGAAAAACAATTCCAATCCAATGTACGCCGGAAATTACGTAACAGTCGTTCAAAATATCGATGGACAAATGACCTCTTTGCAAAATTTTGAGAGAATATTGATTATTTCATTCGGCGCATTCTGGATTATTTCGTTAATACTTTCATACTTGCTCACACGACTCACAATGCGTCCAATTATCAAATCATGGAAGCAACAGAGTGAATTTGTTAACGATGCGGCTCATGAATTAAGAACACCACTAGCAATTATCCAAGGTAAGATGGAATACTTGCTAACTAAACCAAATAATACAATTCTTGACGAGGCCGAATCCATTTCCGTTTCATTAGATGAGGTCAATCGGTTGAATTCATTAACAAACAGTTTGTTGGAACTTGCTCGTGCAGATTCCGCAACTAATAAAGTTGATTTTAAAATAACTAAACCAGAATTTTTTATGTCAGATCCGATAAAACCATTTACAGAAATAATAGAGTCTCAAGGTAAACACTTTGAAATAGATGTTAATAAGGATGTAAATTTAAAAGTTGATCGAGATAAAATAAAGCAACTTCTAATTATTCTTTTAGACAATGCTACTAAGTACACACCAAAAAATGGGACAATAAAAATTTCTGATCGTGCTGATGGCAATAAATATTACATTACAGTGTCCGATACTGGAGTCGGCATTTCTGATGCAGACAAGCCTAAAATTTTTGGCCGATTTTATCGTGTCGATAAATCAAGAACTAAAGCTACCGGTGGTCATGGATTAGGACTTTCTATTGCCCAACAAATTGTTCATACACACCACGGGAAAATCTACATTGAAGATAACAAACCTCAAGGCAGTAAATTTGTTGTAGAATTGCCTATCAAACATAAAGTATAAAAAATACCACTCATTTTATGAGTGGTATTTTTGTATTTTCAATGAATTTACTGATTGAAAGTAGCATGTTTCACAATAGGATTTCTTATCTTTTTTAACAGCCTCCACTAATGGATAGATGATATGATTCATGTCTGTGAATTTAATAACTATTAAAGGAGACATTGCATGCGATCAAAAAAACTTCTCATATCACTAATATTCATATTTTCTCTGGGATTTTTTTCCGTCTTGATGGGATTCTCTCCGCTGGAAAAAATACAATCAAATATTTCCCCAGACGTTGATTCAGAAGTAACGTTAGAAAAAGAAAAAAATGACAGTGACACTTTATCAATTAAAATCAAATACAAGTTTAAAACTAGTAAACCTGTCATAACATTGAAGTCACCTCAAATTACAAAAATTGACTTGGATGATTTGCAAAAAGAATTTGGCAAGGAACATGTTGGTTTAAATTCGGAAGATGAAGCTATCACTATTAATTTAAAAGACCACATGGATAAGAAAAATGCTGGCGAATTCATTTTAAAAACTACAACCGACGGTGAGTTCAGATTGTTAATTGAAGGTATTGAGAATACTACTCTAGCTTTCAAAGTATTCAATTTTGACGAGAGTTCACTTATCCCCTCACCTGCCGAACCCGATTCAGAAAAACCCGATGAGACTGCGACTCAAGACGATGAATCTTCAAATCAAAATGACCAAGAAGCTCAAGATGATGACACAAATTCCGATTCAGATGCAGGGAAGCTTGAACTTACAGACGACGAGACTGATGCAAAAAGTGGTTGGACACAGTCAAAACACATGTTGCTATCAACAGGAAATATCACCAAAGATGACAAAGGAAATAGCGTTACTCCAGTTCTATATTTTGGGGCGCTAAACTACGCGATTGAAGGAATTAGCGTTGGTGATGCGATTGGTGGACGTCCAATTCATCCAGAAATTTTTTCAGAACTGGGTGACGGACGTAAAAACAATATCACGGCTGCTAACTCGGCAGTCATTATAGTTCCCAAAAATGGAGACTTGTACGAACACCAATCTAAGAAAAACAAAGAGAAAAATACTTTTTATACAATGACATATGGTGATGGAATGACTGGTAAGGGTCATTATTGGGGCTCGCAAAGAAATTTCATCACGACTAATCTTTACAATTTTAAGCGCCCTGCTGAAAACTATTGGAAGCCAAATATTGTTGGTCCTGACTATAAAGGTGACGGCTCTAGAGTTTCAATGTATGAGGAATCTCCAAAGCTTTATTCTCGAACTGACCCAAGAACTGGTCTGACTCAACAAAGACTAACATTTGTTCAACAATTCAAAAGTAAATCCGTACTTATCAAAACGACTCAGAGTTTTGATGCCGAAAATACCGTTACTATTAGAACTGAGTTTAAAAATGTTGGTCGTGATAATCTTGACCATTTTACTGGATATACTTTCCGAGATGTCTCGTTTATGAAGAATCACAAAAGTAGTGACGCTATGCGTGCTGCTCCCCTATACTCTTTGGGAAGTCATCAAGGGATTTACACTAATAACAAAAAGTTCGAAGGAAGAGCAGAATTTTACCTTAATCGATTCCCTGATTCTCCTTATGCCTGGTCTGGTCGTGGTACCGCTTCATCATTCTTTACTGGTAAGGAAACTGGTTTCCCCTTCAATCTAAAGGGTGAATCAGAATACGACAATCTACCAAACGCATTTAGAGATATCAACGATGTTGGTGACAAAACCCACGAACCTGGTGCTGGTAAAAGATGGATACAATCCAAAGGCTGGGATTCTGGAGTTTCAATGCATACTGAAGACCAATCTCTCGAAGTGGGACAATCCGTTTCAATGACTTATGCAACGAATTTGGACATTTCGGTCAAATCACATCCCAATGTTGATTTATACGATGAGGGTACAAAAGAAAAACCCATCATGATTGAAAAAGATGCAACGTCATATAATCTTGCTGGATATTGGTACGACTACAAGAATGATCGTGTAAAAGTTACCTACACCCTAGACGATGAAAATATGGAAAATGGTAAAATTTTAACACGCGATAAGAATGGTAAACCTGGATACGAATCACAAACAGAAGATGAAAAATATGTTGGCCAATCACATGAATTTTCAAAAGACATCAAGTTGAGAAATTTGAAACCTGGTTATCATACGATTCGGGTTTTTGCTGAAAATGATACAACCAAACAAAAACCGTCCGACCCAAATATAGAAAAGCAATTTTCTTATTTAAAGACAAATGTAATCTTCATTCCAATTGAAGCAACTTCAGTCCCTAAATTGATGATCATGTCACCAGAACGTGGAACATCAATGAGTAATCCACATATACCAAAATTTGAAATGTTTGATCTAAAAGGTGTTTGGACCGACTCAGATAGTGAAAAGGTCACCCTGTCTTATGTGTTTGATGGAGACGTGGAACATCCCCACATCATTGAAAAGGATGCAAATAATTCAAGTCCAGGAAAGAATATCAATTGGGGCATCGAAGATTTTTCAATTAAAGATTTCAACGATGTCAAAACTCATTCGATCACCGTAACGATTGACGACGGTGAATATCAAGATACTGACACTCTCTACTTTAGACATGCAGTCGGTGACTTCGATATTACAGCTCCCCAAAACATTGAATTCGGTATGAAACAATTAGTTCCTGGTAAAACTATTCATGCTGTCCCATCGACAAGTGGACTTTTAAAAGTTAATGACTATCGACGTGGTAACTCCAAACCGTTAAAAGTTATGTTGAATATTGAGAAATTTAAACTGGTTACTAACTCAATCCCAGGTGGAAACGGTTCTGATGAAAATGATCCTCAAGCAAATATCGAGCTTGAAACATCTTTCTATTGGAACGAACAATACGCTTTTCGTAGTAACGATTTCGTTATTGCAGATGGAATTGAATCAACCGATCAGTGGTTAACATCAACTGATCTAACTAGTAAAATTACTGATAATTTAAAAATGAAGATACAAAAAATACCTGAAATTAATTCAGGTAAGTTCAAAAGTAAATGGACTTGGACGGCAGTTGAATCGCTTTAATTAAAAATTTATCGGAAACATATTTAATTTTGAATATGTTCCCGATATTTTTTTTAGAAAAATATTGTTGTAATACTGTCCAATTCCCACCAGGAATTCTTCCGCGTTTTGAAAACGAATAACATCTCACCGCGTGATATTATTGTAAGCTATTAATTAAATTAAGGAGAAAAAAGTGATAAGAAAACAAACAATCGCCTTCTTGGCGCTGACAATGTCAGTACTAACCGGCATTTTTATTTTGTGTTCACCACAATCCCCTTCATATGCTGAAGACTCATCAATTGAGAAAATCGTCAAATTTGGTGAAGTCTCTATCCATGAAAACAAAACTAAAATAAAAGTGAATTACCAAATGCCTCAAAATGAACCAATCCTTATTTTGACAAGTCCACAATTTAGAAATATTAATTTGGAAGCCCTTCAAAAGACTTTCGGTAAGGATAATATCGGTGTTGATACTGAAAATGATAGGTTCATTATTAACCTCAAAGAAAATATTGATTTTGACAGTAATGGTGAATTTGAAATAGAAACAATTAATCAAAATAAAATTGAAATACAATTTTCCGATTTAGATAAAAACGTTTTGGCTGATGAATCATTTAACAACCAAGAAGAATTTGAAAGTCCAGATTCTGAACAAGAAATGAAGTACGACTCTCCTTCTGAGAAAAAGGCTTCTAAAACTAGTAATGACAATGAAGAAGATCCGGATTCCCATTGGATTAGGGCTACGCGAATGATGATAACCCTTGGTAACCCGATACCTCAATCGGACGGTAGCTCAATTTATCCTGCCATATACTTTGGATCATTAAACTATGCACTTAGTAGAATGTATGTTTCAGAATCAGTAGCTGTTAATCATCCTGACGGAAATGGTCGCATTAACAATGTGACAGCCGCAAATTCAACTATGATTGAGGTTCCTAAAGATACGAATCCCTATGAGGAGCAACAATATTCGAGAAATAACTTCTATACAGCAACGTATGGAGATGGTCTGGTTGAGAAAAAATATAGAGGATCACAACGTAATTTCACGACTACCAACTTGGCTGAATACGCCTCAATTTGGGGACATAACGTCAAAAAGCCTAGAATTGTTGGACCCGACTTCAAACCTATTTTCGGTCCACTATCAAACATTGGTATGGATACAAGCTCAGTAAAATTATACATAAGAATGGATCCAATCACTCACATACAAGAACAACGTTTAACTTATTGTCAGATTTATGACAATAAAAAAATCAAAGTGTCTACTACTCAAAAATTCAATAAAAACAATCGAGTTAAAGTTACTATTTCTTTTAAAAACGTTGGACATTCAGATATCAACAACTTCACTGGCTATAATTTCAGAGACATCACTTTCATGAAAAATAATACGCCCCCATCCCATGGACAAGATAACAAGCTACGATCACTTGGTAAAAACCAAGGCGTTTATGCAACAAATGAAAATTTCGTGGGAAGATATCAAGTTAGGTTAAATGATTACAAAGATTCTCCTTATGCATGGGCAATCCGTGGTACAAAATCAACATTTTTTGATGGCAAGGACTCCAAATTTCCTTGGATAGAAAAAAGTAATGAGCTTGGTGGACTACACGACAGTTTCAAAGATATCGATGATACTGGTGACAAATTTGAAAACATTCCAGCTGGAAAACCATTTATTAATAAAAATTGGGATTCTGGAATTTCAATGCATACCAAAAATCAACGCTTAAATATAGGCGACTCAGTCTCGATGAGCTACAATACTAGATTGGATATTGAGGTAAAAAGAAAACCACATATCGAACTACACCATCCTGGAACCGAAGATTCTCCTATTAACTTAAATCGTAAAGATGAAAATATGACAATAACCGGAAATTGGTTTGATTATTTTAACAAAAAAGTTGATGTATTTTATACTATTGACGACAAAAACACGACACACGGTAAAAAAATAACCAGTGCTTCAAAAGAACAGACACCGGAAGAAATTAAAGACGGAATCCCACACGAATTCGAATTACCTATTGAATTATCTGAATTAACTTCGGGATTTCATATAATCCGTGTTTTCGCAAAAAGTGAAACTGGTATACTTTCTGGCATTGAGACATCAATTATTAAAATAAATAATACATCTAGTAAAATTCCACAATTGGAGATCGACTCTCCATCTCGAATTTCATCGGATGATAATCCGTATTTCACAAAGAACGAAATGTTAAATATCTCCGGGTCTTGGTCTGATTCTGACAGTAAATCTGTTTCAATTTATTATGAATTGGATCCTAAAGAGAATAAAAAAGCAGCATCAAAAACATTATTATTACACGAAGATAATCCCACTCCAGGCGAATCAACCAAATGGAAGCTACCAAATTATTCGATTGAACAGTTAAATGATGTTAAAACACATCAATTGGCTTTTACAATAACTGATTCGGAAGGTAATTCTAATCAGCAAACTTTTTACTTCAAGCATCAGCCTGAAGATGTTGAATTAATCGTTCCTTCAAAAATAAGTTTTGGTCGTGTTAGCTTAGCAAATAATGGGACTGAAAAACTTAATCCAAAATATACTGGTGATTTAACTATAAAAGATTATCGTGAAAAATCAGCCATCCCCCTCACGCTAACATTGCATATTAGAGAATTCTCCAGGAATATTGATCATGGATCGCAGTTAGATAAATTATTTGGAAATGCAAAACCAGCCAACGAAAAAATTTCAACAACCGTCACTTGGCAAAATAAACATCTAATTTCTGATAATGCACATCCTATTTTTACGGATATCTTGCCTGACAAAGATCAATGGTACAAAAAATATGAATTAACACACTTACTAAAACAACACTTACAAATGGAAATCAATAATTCTCCTAAAGCTGAATCTGGCGAATATTCAAGCAATTGGGAATGGTCAATAACCAATTCATTGTAAAAAAACAGAGGCATCCGCATGGATACCTCTGTTTTTGTATATTAAGCTTCTGCGTTAGCAGTAACTTTTTCTTTATGTTCGGCACGTGACCAAGTAATCCAACCTACCAAATCATTTAGCATGTAGATTACATACATGAAACCAAGTGGACTCATTAGTCCATTTCCGGCAATCATTGATGCACGAATCCATAGAACCATTGACACGATTCCTTGGACAAACCAGAAAATAAATTGTGTCTTAATTCTTTTAACACATAAAATTGATGCAATCATACCAATTGAGAATCCTAATGCATCAACAACGGGTTGAGTATCACCAAATTGTTTAAGAATTAAATATGATACTCCCCAAATTGCTAACATACCAACAATGGCATATGTCCATTGTGCAAATCCGTGAAGTGGTTTTGAAACTTCCGCACTACCTGTATCATCTTCATGTTTTGTCCATGCTACCAAAACTGGAATATCTAATACAAAAATATATGCAAACTGCAATAATGCATCAGCATATACTTTATTGATAATCGCATTAAAGATAATGATGATTGCCGAAACGATTCCAAAAATTCCGTTACTTGCTTTACGATTACTAATCATTAGTACACATGTAACACCTAATATCGCACCTAATGTAGTAATTAAAGTTAACGGTGAATAATCACCTGCACTAACCAAGATAATTGCTTGCATGATAATACCTAATGCTAACAATCCATAACTTGATTTACTCCATCCTTTAAAATCGTTGATAACCATCATTTTGAATACACCCTCTAAACATTTTTTAAAACAACGTCTATTAGCATATCATTCTCAAAATATAAATTCTAGTATTTTTACATATATATTGTGATAAACGAATTGGTTAAACACCATATATGGTGTTACTTCAATATTGGATCCTTTTTCCATTCAACCAGATGCATTCCCGTAATGCTCAATACAACAAAGAATACAAACCATACAGTCCAAAGACCAGAAGTAGCATCTGTTAAGAAGTGAGCACCAACTCTAACACGAGTTGACCACATCAAGATGCAATATGCTAATCCACACCAAAATGCGATTTTTTGTAATTTAACATTGGCACGATCAACGAACATTGGTAATAACATAATTCCGGCTGCGGCAGTTGTGTGACCAGATGGGAAACTCATGTGATTGTTAGCTCCATTTGGTTGGAACCAATTTGTGAAGTGTGCATGGTTACCTGCTAATTCATAAGGTCTCCATCTTCCCCAATAAGTCTTCATTGCAGCGTTCATATCATTTGCAACAATACTTGCAAGTGTTGCTACAACGGCAACTTTAACTAAATAAGTCATTTGCTCATCAGATTTACGTGATAACCAAATTTGTGCAATGAAAAAGAATACTAAATAAATAATAATCCAAATAGTAAAGTTACCTAAAAATGATAAGTGTAAGTTTCCACCATCACTATTTGCTTGTCCAACTGGCAATCCTTTTTTAACATTGTCATTTAATGTTAAGGCGTAATAGACAGTTGTCTTTAAATAGTTGGCCCATAGTTGCCAACCTGATAGAACAAATCCACCAATAATCATACTGCAGCGAACAAACCAAGGCTTATCCTTTGCACGATAACCATAATTAATGATTACCATACAACTTAGCATGATGATAAATGGAATTGGCCATAGACCGAAATCTTGGAAAATTGTCGAGAACCATGAATTTTGATCCATGATTGCTTGAGAAATTTGCCAGTCAAATCCTGTACCAATTAACATAATCGCAATAATTGTGATTGCTGCGGTGTAAAACACCTTACTTGGTGAGGACATAAATTTGCTTACTTTTACTCCCATTGTACTTCTCCCCTATACATATTTAATACGCTTACATATTAGCATTTATGTGAATAAATTCATTAATTCATTTATCAATTTAAAAAATGTTTAAATATTTAGGCAATAAAAAAGCTTTTGAACTATTAAGTCCAAAAGCTAATTGTTATTCAGATACTACTGCGTTTAATTCAGCCTTAGCATCTTTAATTTGTTTTCTAACTGAAGCAAATCCTGTACCACCAAGAGAGTTTCTTCTCTCAACAGCAATCTCAGGTTTTAATACTTCATAAACGTCATCTTCAATTAATGGAGAAATCTTTTTAAATTCGTCCATCGTAATATCTTGAAGGTTCTGATGGTTTTCTAATCCTTTAAGAACAAGTTGACCAACAATACCGTGGGCTTCTCTAAATGGAATACCCTTAGTAGCTAAATAGTCTGCAAGTTCAGTTGCATTAGAAAAATCATTTTCGGTTGCATGACGCATATTATCTTTTTTAACATTTAAGGTTGAAATCATCCCATTGAACACACGAAGTGCTGGCAACAAGGTCTTAACTGTATCAAAGGTACCTTCTTTATCTTCTTGAAGATCCTTATTATAAGCTAATGGCAATGACTTCATAGTTGAGAGCAATCCAAGTAAGTGACCATAAACACGACCACTCTTACCACGTATCAATTCTGCCATATCGGGATTTTTCTTCTGAGGCATGATTGAACTACCAGTAGTGTATTTGTCACTAAGTTCAAGATAATTGAACTCATAACTAACCCACATACTAATTTCTTCACAGAAACGTGATAAGTGCATCATTAAGATAGATGCATTACTCAAGAATTCCAATGCAAAATCACGGTCAGACACTGCATCCAAAGAATTACTATAGACGTCAGCGAACCCTAATTCTTTCGCAGTAAACTCACGATCGATTGGGAAAGTTGTTCCTGCTAATGCTGCAGCACCAAGTGGTGAGATGTCTGCGTGTTTCATATTAAACTGGAATCGTTCAACATCACGTTTAAACATTGAATAGTAAGCCATCAAATAATGTCCGTACGAAATTGGCTGGGCATGTTGAAGATGTGTATACCCTGGCATAATTGTTTCGACATTATTCTCAGCTAACTCTACTAGTGTTTTCTGGATAGTTTGAATTTCTTCAACTATTTTTGGTAAACGATTTTTGACATACAAATGAAAGTCAGTCGCAACTTGATCATTACGTGAACGTCCAGTATGCAATTTACCCGCTACCGGACCAATTTCATCAGTTAAAATACTTTCAATATTCATATGAATATCTTCGTTTTCAACTGTGAACTCTAGTTTTCCTTCGTGTAATTCTTTACGAACATTCTCAAGTCCAGCAATGATTTGATTGCTATCTGATTCATTCAATATTTTAGTTTTCTTCAACATTTTTACATGTGCCAAAGATCCTTCAATATCTTCATCGGCCATGAGTTGATCAAAACTTATTGATGCGCCGAATTCATCTACCCAAGTTTCAGCTTGAGCTTGAAAACGACCACCCCATAATTTTTTGGTACTCATTATTTGCCCTCGTTAACTGGTTTCTTTGCGTTCTTTTGGTCTACTTGAGCCTTAACTTGTGTTGGAAGACCCCATAGTTTGATAAATCCTTTAGCAGCCTCTTGATCGAATGAATCAGCTGATGTGTATGTAGCAAGGTCCAAATCGTACAATGACTTGTCAGCTTTACGTCCAAGAATCCAGATATTACCTTTGAATAGGTTCAATCTGATAACACCTGTAACATCTTTTTGACTTTCTTTCAAGAATGCCAATAATGATTCCATTAATGGTGAGAACCATAGTCCGTTATAAATAATTTCTGTTAATTCTTTTTCAATGACTGGTTTGAAGTGTCCCAAATCACGTTCTGTAGTCAAATCTTCGAGTTCCTTGTGAGCTTTGATTAATACCATAGCTGCTGGACATTCATAAATTTCACGTGACTTAATACCAACTAATCTGTTTTCGATGTGGTCAATTCTACCAACACCATTTTCGCCGGCGATCTTGTTCAATTTTTCAATAATTTCTGAGAATTTCATCTCTTCATCATTAATTGAAACTGGAACACCTTGGTTAAATTTAATTGTCAAAGTTGTTGGTTGATCTGGTGTCTTTTCAATAGGATTTGTTAATCCAAAGGCATCTTCTGGTGCTTCAACCCAAGGGTCTTCAAGAACACCACATTCGTTAGCACGTCCCCAAATATTTGCATCGATTGAGTATGGTGAGTCCAAATCGATAGGAACTGGAATATCATGCTTCTTAGCATAGTCAATTTCTTCTTCACGTGACCAGTGCCAATCTCTAACTGGACTTAGAACTTCCAAGTCTGGTGCTAAAGCGTGAATACCAACTTCGAAACGAACTTGGTCATTACCTTTACCAGTACATCCGTGAGCAATTGCTACGGCACCTTTTTGTTGTGCAACTTCTACTAACTTTTTAACTATCAGTGGTCGAGATAGAGCAGAGAGTAATGGATAACTACCCTCATAAAGAGTGTTACCTTGTAATGATACTAATGCATAATTGTCAGCATATTCGTCTTCTGCATCAATTGTAACTGCGTCAACGGCACCGACTTTAAGAGCTTTCTTTTCGATAAAGTCGTGATCTTTTCCTTCGCCAACATCAATACAACATGCAATAACATCGTATCCTTTATTTTTTAGCCATGGAATCGCTACGGAAGTATCCAAACCTCCTGAATAAGCTAGTACTACTTTCTTTGTATCTGTCATATCTGTTCCCTCCACTGATTAGAAAAAAATTAATTTTGTGTTAATAATAGTAACGCGTATTTACATTTATTACAAGGGATTATAGTTAAAAGACTTATTTAATAGTCTTATTTGTATTATTAAGCGTATTTGAACGTTTCTAATTTTCAGAAAGATACAGCTAATTTTCAGAATTTGATTTATCGACAGACTCTGAGATTTTCTTTAAATACTTGATCATCTCATCATCTTTATCTGGCTTATCATCATCTTCCTCTTCAGATTCAGACTTTTTCATTAATCTATTTACGCCTTTAACAATAAAGAACACAACTACAGCGATAATCAGAAAATTAATAATTGATTCAATGAAACTTCCATATTTAAAGTTTGCTCCAGCAACTTTGAATACCATATTGGATAAATCAATTTTCCCCAAAACTAAACCAATCAAAGGATTAATAAGGTTTGATACTAATGAAGTAACAATTGCTGTGAATGCAGCCCCCATAATTACTCCAACTGCTAAATCCATTACATTCCCTCGAGCAATAAAATCCTTAAATTCTTTTAACATGTTCAAAACTCCAATCACATTTAATCTCCAGCATAATTAGTTTTAAATTATTTCAAATTTGACTGATATATGCTTAATTCGATTATGCAATTTTTTCGAGTGAATTTTCAATAAACCAAGCTTCAAATTAAAAAAATCGAAATATTGTATATAGTATAATTATCAAAATGTTACAATTAATAGAATATTCCATTAGAGGGGGAATTTTTTTATGAAAGCAACTACCGGAGTTCAAAGATCTGGCTGGATAGTATGGTGGATTGAAACTGTCGTATACATCATCGGCTCGTCAATCTTCATTGGTCTTGTCAATGTTATTAGCGATTCAACATTCAGCATGCAAGATAAAGCATTCTCATTTGTAATTTGGCTTTTGCTCACATTTTTCTTTGCACTAGAACAAGTCCTAGCATTTTTTATGGTTAAATATATTCATCGTGACAACTCATATGTCTATCCCATTATTTTAATTGCACTTGGATTTGTTGGTCCTAAGCTCTACCTAATTCCTGGAATTTGGGGAGTTCTTTATACAAATCACGGCAAACTTCAAAAATAAACGAAAGCACATCTCAATTGAGATGTGCTTTTTGTTACCAAATATTTAATTAGCATTTTCATTTATACACACAAAAGCCGTGAAAATCATTGAACTGATTTTCACGGCTATTTTATTTAAGCAACTTTAGCTTTTAAGTTAGTTACAGCTTCTTCAATTGTTGTACCGTTGGCAGAAACATTAGTGTTGTTCTTATCTACGACAGTAAACAATTGTGAGTCAGTATCTAAATATACACGATATTTCATAATCATTGTTTACCTCCATTTTTCATAATAATTATTATTCTGGTAGCGAATACATTTCATTTTATGTGTTTGTGATAATTTTGTCAAACTCAATTTGCGATTTTTTTCAAAATCTGCTGGTATTGCTATATTCATGCGGTTGATTGCGGTTGCATAAAAGCCCATTCCATCAGTATTCTTAGTGAATTTCCATCTTTTTTCAAAATAATTAACTTTTTTGTAAGCATTTTCTTTCTTGATTAATAAGCAAGATGATTCATCACATCAATTCTTACTTTTCATCATTTTTTGCATGATATTTTGTTGACCCATAATGTCCGTGAGACAAGTCATGAACAATATCAAATCCAGGGTGAACTAAATGATTAGTATCGCGATATTCAATCCATAATTGTGTATGATTTTTTAAATCTGCTAATACTTGCTTATATAATTCATCTTTATGGGGAATTTCTAACAAATCATAACTATGTCTAACCTTTTCTTTCTCCCGATACGCTTGTAAGAAAAAGCTATAACAATGGAAATAATGGTTATCGACTATCATTAAATGATAGCGCCATTTATACTTTCTCAAAAAATGTTTATCAAAGTTTTCGATTAAAACTCTCGATTCTTTTAACAAATAAATCACCACCTATGCTTGATGGCCACCAACTAACTTAGATCTATCGATTGCAGTACCTGCTGATTTCTTACTGTACCCTCGAACAATTGATTTATAACCATATCTATCTCTGATTTGATCAATTGTATGTTCCAATCTTAAATTAGCATCATACTGGTCATTGCCTTCAAACAATGACAGTTGAAGCGTACTAGGTCTGCTTACTCGATTTACTCGGACACCCAGACTCCGCAAAGCTTCACCTTGCCATTTTTTCTCGAATAAATATTTTACTGCACGAATTAAATCATCTGTGCGATTAGTGGGATCCACTTTGGTCTGTGCACCCCAACCTCGTTGATTATTTTCATTTGGTTCTGCAAACCCAACTGATATCCCAATAACTTCACCCAAAACGTTGTGCTTCCTCAATCTAGTTGCAACTTGATCTGCAATTTCGAATAAAACCGTCTCAGTATCATCTCTTGTTGTATAGTCACGCATTAGCACCTGACTGTTTCCATAACCTTTATTATCTGCTCGTGGGACATATCTTTTAGCTAAGTCGGAATAATCAATACCCCAGCTGTGAAAATATAACGCATCACCAAGTACGCCAAATTTTTTGTTTAATTTTTTTCTGTCTGTATGTGCTAAATCATAAATGGAAGTTATGCCCATTCGCTCTAATTTACCAGCTGTTTTCACCCCTATGGACCAGAAGTCCGTAAGTGAAGGAATCTTCCATATCGTGTCAGAAACTTCTTTATAAGTCCACTCAGCCCGCCATGGTGCCTCAACTTTGGCAGCATTGTCCAACGCCAGCTTTGCCATTAATGGATTTGGCCCAATTCCTACTGTGGTAACAATTCCAGTTTCTTTAAAAACTTTATCCTGGATTTTTGCAGCAATCTCATCATTACTGCCAAATAACTTGTGACTATGAGTAACGTCAATAAAGGATTCATCAACACTGTAAACAAACCAATGTTGATCGTCAGTAAACTGTCTAAATACTTGATTGACTCGATAGTTGAGTTTTATATAGTCCTTCATATGTGGAGCTACTAGCTGAATATCCATATCAGGAGTAATCTCGTATTTACGGGTGCCTAACTTTACCCCATAGTCTTTTTTAGTATCTGGTGACGCTGCCAAAATCAATCCACCATTCGATTCTGCCCTAGACAAGACCGCAATTTTTGAAGCCAACGGATACTCAGCTCGACGAATTGCCTCTGTGCTTGCATAAAATGATTTACAGTCGATACACATGATATCCCTATATGGTAAACGACTGGGATCATCAAAGGGCGTAGCCATCCGTCCACCACTTATCGTTCTTTTGTATGTTTACACAGCGAATTTCTTCAAGATGAAGTAATCTTGTTTCTCCACTATCTAGCTGCAAATAAATTCGTCCAGTATCAAATCCGACGACTACGCCTTCTATTTCAGGAACGTATTCATCATTTTCTAAAACATTAATCTGCACAGATACTGATTTAGAATTTTCCCAAGCATCCTTTAACTGTTCACTAATAATTTCAACTTCCATTTCAGGTTTAACGGGTGTAAGTCTTTCCTTTACTTTTTCACCCTCCATGAATGCACTATGATCAGATAGTAACCAGCCCATCCATTTCATCATGCCGCGATCGTTATATAACCATTTCTCACGTGGGACAATTTGTTCCATCTGAATCACCAACCTTTAATGAACATTATACGAACACTTGTTCGTATTTTCAAGAAAACTATTAGTAGTGATCCATATTGATTAGGTAAAACCCCACCATTTCGCAAGTTAGAAACAGATATTTATTTTTTTATTGCATTAAATTACAAATTTTGGGCACAAAAAAAAGCCACATTTCTGTGACTTTCTTTATAGACTGCTAATTAGTCTTTAACGATGTTAGCAGCTTGTGGTCCACGTTCGCCGTCTTCTACGTCGAATGTTACGTGTTGACCTTCGTCCAAAGTCTTGAATCCGTCTCCTTGGATAGCTGAGAAGTGAGCAAATACGTCACTACCATCTTCGCGAGTAATAAAACCAAAACCTTTATCAGGGTTAAACCATTTAACTGTACCTTGTTCCATGAATGAGAACCTCCAGCGCTTTTTGCGCAAATTTTTTGCATTGTTAAGCCAATTTCAGAAAGTAACCATTCGTACGAAAAATTAAATCTCTAACCAACTCTTAATACAATAGTGATAGTATACCTTCTTTTTCCCAAAAAGGGAACTAATTTGGCACATTTAATACTATTTATTTTTTTATATGACATATTACTTACTTAAATACCGGTAATTCCCGATATGTTAATATTAAATTATCAAATAATAAATAAGGACGTGGCACATGAAAAGAGAAAAATTCGTTAAATTAACCAGTAGCTCATACATTACAATCTTCGTTGATCCTGAAACAGGTGTTGAATATGCAATGAATTCTGCTATAAACGGTGACGTCGTTTCTCCATTATACAATGCCGACGGATCTTTAAAGGTTAACGAAGAATATCGTAAAAAATAATTCTTGGGGGAAATTTTATGAAGGTAAATTTAATTAATAATGCAACAAGGGATACAAAACAAGTAAAAGTAGGATTTTCTTGGACTACATTTTTCTTTGGGTTCATCCCTGCTGTTTTCAGATGGGATCTAAAATGGTTTTTGATTATCCTTGCAATTGAAATTATCGCAAGCATCCCTACTATGGGATTCGGTTTCTCAGTTGTAGGAATTATTTTCTCTTTCTTCTATAACAGATTATATATTAATGATTTGTTGAAGAAGGGTTATGTCCCTGCTGATGACGGCGATAAGGGTATTTTGTCTAACCGTGGATTTAATGTATAGATGAAAAAAATGAGGCATATGCCTCATTTTTTATTTGGATTCATTATTTTCATATTTTTGAAAATCATTATTAAGATAGTACCACCTGAGAGTCCACCAAAAAATCCACTGACAACAAAATTAATAAAATAAGATGCTATGGATAGAATAAGAGAGATTGCAAGTTTAATCCGAACACTTCAATACACAATCCCTAAACGTCTCAATGGCCGTGTTCCAGCCAAGTATTTTTAATGGTCGATTATTGATCAATTCTAATGATTCCAGCAACTCATCTTCAGAAACACTGTTGAAGTCTGTTTTCTTTGGAAAGAACCAACGTAGTTTTCGATTGAAGTACTCATTAGTTCCACGTTCCCATGGTGAATATGGATGACAGAAATAGACTGGAAGATTGTAATAATCGGCCAAGTCGTTGAATCCTGAGAACTCTTTTCCATGATCCACTGTTATAGATTTAATGTTTTCACCAAAGATTGATTTCATCTTTTTTATCGCTGAATTCATTGATTCCTTAGTACGATCATTGATCTTAATCGCCCAGACGAATCTTGTCTTACGTTCTACAAACGTTGCTAAGCAAGCCTTTGATTGTCCACGTGAAGATAGGACAGTATCAGCTTCCCAATGTCCAAAGGTCTTACGAGTATTAATTTCTTCGGGTCTCGTCTCTATGGTTTCATCAACTTTGAAAGTCCCACGTGTCTCATGTTTATGCTTTTTACGACGAGATTTATCTGATAATAGTTCTGAATCAAAATCGATCAACCCCTGATAAATCCAGTTGTAGATGGATTTAAAACACAGGTTTAATTCACTAGCTATTTGTTCAGGTGACCAAGTTAGCTCAAGGTGTTGCTTAATCAGAATGGCATTATCCTTTGACAGTATTGATTGTCTTCCGCAATGGCGCCTCATTTTATCAGCGTGCTCTTGTGCCAGAACAGGGTCATACGGATCGACACGGCTGAGTTCATTACTAATTGTAGATTTGGACAACTTCATCCTTCTTGCAATTTCATTGTGAGAATTACCATCTTTTAATAATTGATATATGGCTCCGCGCTCAAACTGTGATAAAGTAGATATGCTCATAGTAAATGTCTTCTTTCTGGTCTGTTTAGTCGCTAACCATTGTAGAACATTTACTATGGGTTTTTTTATTTTATTTAGGTGTTCGGATTAATCTTACAATTTAAGATAACAAAAACTAAAATTGCAATTCCCAAGTTCTTATTTGACAACCATTTAAAATTCATTTTCATTAAATTCATTTGAAAGATTGATGCCATAATCAAAACAGCTGAATTAAATATTACAAAAGCAGAAATGATCATTTCATCACTAACGTGCAACGACCCAACAGAATTTATTATCCTAACAACAAAAAACATCAAATTTACTACAGTCAGCAAGATAATGAATAATCGTAATCTTTTTGAGATGTCGTTTCTACTAAGCGCGTCGGATACATTCGTATCGTCTTTAATCAAAACGTCTAACGATATATCAAAATAATTGCTTAATTGAATTAAAGATTCGATGTCTGGATAGCTATTCCCTGTTTCCCAACTAGAAATCGTTTGTCTAGATAAATTCAATTTATTGGACAATTGCTGCTGTGTAATCCCTGATTCTTTTCTAGCTTGCTTAAGCCTTTCACCAAAACGCATATTGGTCAACCTCCCTAACTGGTACATTAAATATATTATGTATCAGTAGTAATGACTAGCAAAGAATCTAAGCACACGATCTCATAGATAAATATGTTAAAAATATAACGGCGATATTAAACTAATGTTTCAAATTTTTTACAAAAAAATCCTCTAAACTTTTAAGTTTAGAGGAAAATTTATTTATTTTTTGAGGTTCTTTTCAACATAAGCTCTAACGTTGTCATCAGTGTCACTTAGAAATGGCATCATGGCTTTTTCAGTTTCATCAGTATTATGTTCGTTACTTTCCATAATATGATTCCAGATTGCGTCACGGACAATTGTCTTGTCGTCGCTCCAGTCAAAAGCCTCACTCATCTTAATGTTCAAAACTTCAGGTTCTGTTGCAATATCTGATTCTGCCATATTTTGAAGCCTCCTTAGCTACAACCTCATTGTAGGTCATTTTTCAGAAAGTGACACAAATAACCCCTTAATTTTTCAGGAAAATAAATTAAGTTATAAAATTCTATAAATTAGCCAGTGACTAATTAAATGGAATATTTTTCTTAACGAATAATAATTTTCTTTTATTAAAAGTTATCTAGTACAATAACTATAAGGAGGTGTGCATATGTTTGATAAAATTCTTCATGAAATCCAGAAGTACAACGATATCATCATAATTAGACACCAAAATCCTGACCCTGATGCGATTGGAAGTCAGCTAGGATTAGCTAATATTCTCCGTAATGCCTTTCCGCAAAAAAACATTTTGACACCGGGTACTGAACTCGAAGTATTCGACTGGTTAGGAAAAATGCAGCAAGTTCCTTCAAACAAGTATAAGGATTCCTTAGTTATTGCAGTTGATACTGCCAATGAAATTAGGGTTGATGATGATCCGCACTTTAAGGATGCTGAATTAATCATTAAAATTGACCACCATCCTAACGATGATCCATTTGGAAATATCAACTGGGTCGACGACAGCTTTTCTAGCTGTGCTGAGATGATTTATACCTTGGCTGATGAATTAGGCCTCCCCGTCGAAAAAGAGAGCGCCAGGCTACTTTATTCAGGCGTCATCGGTGATACCAATCGATTCCTTTACGCAGATGCCACTTATCGAACTCTAAATATTGCCGCACAATTGGCTAAAACCGGTATCGATATTTCTGAGATTAGCCATCAAGAAGATCAAATGACTATGGAAATTGCCCGTTTAGAAGCTTATATTTTGGAAAACTTTACCATTACTGACTCAGGATTTGCCTACATTATTCTAGAAAAAGATTTGCTCGAAATTTTCCACCTAAATCCTGGTGAGCTTGATTATGCTGTACCACTTATCGGAAAAATTGATGAGGTTAACACTTGGGCAATTATTAGTGAAAAGGAAACTAATAAATTCCGTTGTAATTTGCGTTCAAAAGAAATCCCTATTAATTCAATTGCTGTGAAGTTTGGTGGCGGTGGACATCCCCTAGCAAGTGGAGTTTATGTTCACAGCATGGATAACGTCCAAAAATTACTAGATGAAATGGATAAAATTACTCATTAAGATTTAACAGATTCCTGTTAAATCTTTTTTTTACTCAAAAAAGCAAATTTATTATTATATAAATGAATATTTTCACAACCCTCTAACGTATTATTATTACACTATAGAAATAATATTATGAACCACTGGAGGCTCACTTATGAAAGCCGTATACCCAATTATAATGCGAAATTGCAAAAGAAATTATTATCCATACTTTATAGATATACCAGACTTTGATATTTCACTTCATGCTGAGGATCCATATTCAGGAATGCAAGCAGCAAGACATAGAATTGTTGACGAAATTGATATGCTTGCTGAAAATGGAAAAAATATTCCCCGCTCAAATTATATTATTCCAACATCCTATCAAGCAGATATTATTACCTTGGTAGATGTTGACACCAATGAATTTTATAACGAAAAGTTTGAACACGAAAACGAGCGACATTTATCATACAACTAGAAAGAATTCTGATCCCTCAGGATTCTTTTTTAGTTACTTTCAAGTACCTACTATTTTTTCCTCTCAAACGGTATATATTAGTACTGAAGAAAACATACCTCGGAGGTGCAGAATGGATTTACACTTAACTCACAAATTAGCTTTAATTACGGGATCTACTAAGGGTATCGGCAAGGCAATCGCTTTTGAAATGGCTCGTGAAGGTGCGGATGTCATTATAAATGGACGTAAACAAGTTGACGTTGATAATGTTGTCAATGAAATCAAGAGTAATTTTCCAACTACTAATCCACAAGGCGCTCCGGCCGATATTTCTGAAGAATCAGGCCGAAAGGATTTGTTCGATAAATTCCCTAAAGTAGATATTTTAGTGAATAACATGGGGATTTTCCAACCAATGGAATACTTCGATATATCAGACAAAACTTGGGAAAAATTTTTCGAAATAAATGTCCTTGCTGGAAACTCATTGGCAAAATTCTATTTACCTAAAATGTTAGATCAAGACTTTGGTCGAATTATTTTTATTGCTAGTGAGGAAGCAGTTATGCCATCAGGTGAAATGCCCCAATATAGTATGACCAAATCCATGAATCTATCATTAGCAAAGAGTTTATCTAAGCTCACAGTAGCTACTCATGTTACAGTAAACACCATAATGCCCGGTTCGACTCTTACTGAAGGTGTATCGGATATGATTTCTGAAATGTACAAAGATTCTGATATTCCAAAATCTGACTGGGAAGCAGATTTTATGAAGAATCACCGATCTCGTTCACAAATTCAAAGACTAATCCGCCCTGCTGAAATAGGACGTTTTGTTGCCTTCGTTTCAAGCCCTGACGCCTCTTCATTTTCTGGAGAAGCACTACGTCTTGACGGTGGACTAGTACCAACTATTTTTTAATAACTAAATATGATCAACAATTCTCAAACAGAATTGTTGATTTTTTTTATAAATTGTTTAATCATGTGTGCGTACGTAGCTCATTTATCACTTAATAAACAATTGATTGGAGAATACTTATGTCAAAAAAATTAACAACTTCAACTGGTCAACCTTGGGCCGATAATCAACATTCACAAACTGCTGGACCTCGTGGACCCGTTTTAATGCAAGACTATGATCTCATGGAAAAATTGGCTCATTTTGATCGCGAGCGCATCCCTGAACGTGTGGTTCATGCTAAAGGTGCTGGTGCAAAAGGTGAATTTGTACTTGAAAATGATATGAGTAAATATACTAAAGCTGATTTATTCAACGGTGTCGGCAAAACTACACCTATCATCATTCGTTTCTCACAAGTTGCTGGAGAAAAAGGATATCCCGATACAGTACGAGATGTTCGTGGGTATGCATTGAAGTTCTATACACAGGAAGGTAATTATGACATCGTTGGTAACAACACCCCCGTTTTCTTCGTAAATGATCCATTGAAATTCCCTGATTTCATCCATTCTCAAAAGCGTGATCCAAAAACTAATCGTCGCACACAAGAGATGCAATGGGACTTTTGGGCTCACTCACCTGAATCAATTCATCAAGTAACTTATTTGATGGGTGATCGTGGTCTACCTGCTTCATACCGTGAAATGAATGGTTATGGATCACATACTTACAAATGGGTGAATAAAGATGGTGAACAGTTCTGGGTTAAATATCACTTTATTTCAAACCAAGGTGTTAAAAATATGTCAGAGGCTCAAGCTGGAAAACTTGCTGGTGAGAATCCCGACTTTTTGCAAGATGATTTATTTGATGCCATTGAGTCAAAGAACTACCCTTCATGGAATGTCTACGTTCAAATTATTCCGTACGAAGATGGATTAAATTATAAGTGGGATATTTTTGATGTTACTAAAGTTGTTTCTCATAAAGACTATCCTCTAATCAAGGTTGGTAAATATACGTTAAATGAAAATCCAACCAACAACTTTACTGATGTTGAAGAAGCTGCCTTCTCGCCTGCTAACTTTGTACCTGGTATTGAGCCCTCTCCTGACAAACTATTACAAGGCCGCTTGTTCTCATATAAAGATACTCAAAGATATCGTCTAGGCGTAAATTTTGAAGATTTACCTATCAATAAACCTTTGAATGAGGTCCATAATTATCAACGAGATGGCTACATGAAATCAGATAATCAAGGTTCAGAAGTAAATTATGAGCCAAATGGTCAAAATGGTCCCAAGGAGGATTTGTCAGCATCTGTCTCTGGATATTCTGTAGAAGGTACAGCTGGTAATCAGCCTTATGCACACAATGTGGATTACAGCGCTCAAGCCGGTGATTTATATCGTCTAATGTCAGATGATGAAAAAGATAGATTAATTAACACTATCGCTGGTGGACTTGGACAAGTTGACAGTATGGAAATTAAAACTTTGGAAGTCAATCAGATGTATGCTGCCGATAAAGAATACGGAAAACGAGTCGCAAAAGCTCTTAATCTAGACATTAATGAAGTTTTGCAACTAAATAATTAGAAATTCCAGATACGATAAATATATTTATTTAAAACTAGAACCAACTATATCAACAATCGTTTTACTATAAAGATACCTAATAAGTATGGTTGTGCTCATTCAATCAATTGTTGATATCCCCCTACAATGTCAACTTAACTTATTTGGTATGTTTCTTCCTTACGACGAAGGAATTAATATGATCCTCCCCCTTGCAGAAAAGTCCTCTTGAATAAAGAGAACTTTTTTTCTTGATATCAAGATTTAATATATTATTAAGTGATTTTCGAATATAATTCTAGTTAGAGGAAAGTATAAATGATTACAAAAGCTGATCACCTTACCGAAATTGAATTACAAACAATCTCTAATATTTGGTTAAGATCCAACACTTCAGCTCATGATTTTATTCCAGCTAAATATTGGAATAACAATTTTGATTCTGTGAAACAACAATTTAAGTCAGCCACTATTTACTTGGCTTATGATAATGAGAAAATTGCTGGTTTTATGGGGATGCAAGATAATTATGTTGCTGGAATTTTTATTGAAGATATCAACATGCATCATGGGTTAGGTAAAGCACTAATTTGTGAAGCTAAAAATAATTATCCAAATCTCAATTTATCCGTCTATGTAAAAAATCAAAATGCAATTGAATTTTATTTGGCACAAGGTTTTTCGAAAGTCAGTGAGAACATTGACCCTGAAACTAATGAGGAAGAAATCGAAATGACTTGGTCGAAGTAATATTTTCAGGGGGAAATGATGGAAACTCGGAGTCGAAGAACTAGAAGCACACGTAGCAATCGTGGTAATGACAATAGTCGCAGTAATCGAAGCAACTTGAACAATCGTACTAGTCGATCCAGCAATAGTGGCAATACCCGAAGCAATTCAAATAACGGATCCAATCAAAAATTTAACTTTTACAAACAATGGTGGTTTTGGTTATTAATCATTATTCTGATTGCCCTACTAGCTCAATGTAATAGACAGCGACATCCTAGCCTTTTTGTTGAATTAAATAAAGATGAAGTAAGGCTGGACAAAAATTTCAATGCAAAAATAACTTTCCAAACTAATAAAAATAACAAATATTATGTGAATGATATTAATAAGAACCAAGCTGTCACACATGGTACTGTGAAGGGTACTCAGAAAACTATCACGCTTCACCAATCAGGAAAATTCCAACTTACTGTTTCTAAAAACAATCAGAGCAAATCTGTGGAATTCAAAATTAATCCTCTGCAAGTCAGTCAAAGTGCAATTAACGCAAGTATGAATGACCATGGAGATACTGCGTTGGACAAAGCACCAAATGTTGACTTGAAGAATATTCCTAAAAACTACAAATCTGCTTATAAAGCGGCAGAAAAATTCTCGAATCAAATGCACATGTCAAAAGCTGGCATCTATTCACATTTGACTAGTGGATATGGAACTAACTACTCCACCGCTGCTGCACAATTTGCTGTTGATAACTTAAATGCAGACTACGACAATAACGCTTTACAAATGGCCAAGAATTTCAAAGAAAATTATCATATGTCTGACGACAGTATTCGTGACCGATTGACTTCTAAATCTGGTGAACAGTTCACCGATAGCCAAGCTGATTATGCTATGAATCATCTAGATAAATAACCCTCCTATATAGTCCAGATTCTGAAAGACTTAAAAAGCTGATTTTTCCTGGGGAGGATTATGAGTTATGAAAAAAAGAAATGTACTGATTGGAATGGCTGCCACTGTACTACTATCAACAACATTGGTTGGATGTTCAAACGGCAGTGACAAATCAAGTAGTTCTAATAACACTAGAACTGTAAAGACAACAAAAAAACAAGCCAAATATTATTTCAAAAATAATAAGCTTGTAATGAGTGATATTTCTATTACAATTACAAAAACAAAAGTTATTCCTGTTGGTGAAATTGGAAATGAATACGGTGAAAAGCCTGTTATTGCATTCTGGTTTACAACTACAAATAAGAGTAACAAAGAAATCAATCCAAATACTGCATGGATTGCGGCATTTACTGCAGTACAAGATAACAATAAGAACCAAGTAAACGAATTAGATATTGGGAATTTGCCTGATGATCGCTTCTTGGACACTCAATCCGAAAATATCAAGAAAAACGGGACTGCCGAAAGTGCAATCGCATATGACTTAGATGATACTACCACCCCTGTTAAACTGACTGCAACAAAGGGCATTGGTGGTTCTAAGCTCGGAACAATGACTTACAAATTGAAGTAACAAAAAATTATATAACTATGACTGCAAGATAAACTATCCATAGCATAAAAGTGCGCAAAAATTATGTACAGTCTTGTATTTTAAGTTAAATTTTTCTAAATAAAAAAGAGCCACAAACACTATATTTACAGTGTTTGTGGCTCTTTAGCTATATTTCCATAAACCATTTAAGTGGAAAATAGTGCCGCTGACAAGAGTCGAACTTGCACATGGAAACCCATACAGCGACCTGAACGCTGCGCGTCTGCCAATTCCGCCACAGCGGCAAAGCAAGCTTTGTGATATGCTTACCTTAAAACGATACCATAAATTAGAGGATATGTAATGCAAAAAATCGATAAATCTATCTTGTCAAAAGTTATTAAACCACGTAATCCAATTTCATATAAGGGTAATTATGGTCGTATTCTTATTATTGCTGGATCACTCCATTTTGGTGGAGCAGCAATATTGTCTTCATCTGCAGCTGTTTATTCTGGAGCTGGTCTAGTTACAGTTGCCACCACTCCAGAAAAATTTGTATCCTTAAATACTAGGATTCCTGAAGCGATGACAATCGATTACCACAATATCATGGAAACCCTCAATTCAATCAGACAATCAAACGTTATCGTAATTGGACCAGGTCTGGGTACCTCAGAACTGACTCAATCGTTGATTAATATGGTTACTGAAAATACCACTAAAGATCAAACAATCATCTTTGATGCATCTGCACTAACTGAGATTGCCGAAAAAAATATTAGTTTAACGCAAATTTCTGCACACGTAATTTTGACTCCACATCAAGGTGAATGGCAACGACTTTCTAAATTAGAAATAGCTGATCAATCCACAGAGAATAATCTCCAATCTATCCAAGAAATCGCACCGGATTCACTATTAATAGTTAAAAAACATCTTTCGGAGATATACTACAATAATAAAGTTGAACAAATTTCAGCGGGTAATCCTGGAATGGCCACTGGAGGGATGGGCGATACATTAACCGGGATTATTGCCGCATTCGTAGGCCAATTCGGATTCTCAAAAAACACTGTTTCAGCTGCCCTCTTCCTTCATAGCTTTATCGCAGATAAAATATATAAGAAAAACTATGTTGTATTGCCTGAAGAATTAATAAATGAAATTCCTTCAACGATGAAAAAGATAACTACAAAATCATCCAAATAATAAAAGACAAGTTTGAAATTAAAAATTCAAACTTGTCTTTTTTACTCTACTTTTATTCCAAACATCCCTATTAAAATTGCAGCTTGATATTGATTAACTACTAATCCACGTGCAAGTTCGGGACTTATGACCATCGTTTCAAACTCAGAATCCTTAAAATCAAATCCCTTTAGTTTTGTTTCACTAAAGTTAGATTCAGTTAAAATTGATCCAACAAATGAAATATCCTTCTTAACTTGTAAAGCTTGGAAAAATCCACCTGTCAAATCACAATTTAGAAACGAGATATTTTCAAAACGACTCTCTGTAAAATTAACATATGGCATTTTACAATCTTTGAAACTTGTATTTTTCATGTAAGAGTTATTAAAGTCAGAACCTGACAATTGGAGACTACTAATTTTGCAATTGTAAAAATCGCTCTGGCTAAAATCACTTCCTGCCAACTGGCTATGATGTCACTCAACATTGCTAAAACTAACTCGACTGAAATCGGTTTGCTCGAAATCACAGTGATCAAAGACTATGTCTGAATAATCATGTGAATCACTATAAGATTCAAAATGACAACGCTCATAATAATAACCATTTTCAACTTGATTCAAATTTAAAGTCTTATCGGACACTGTTTCAATCGGTACGTTCATTTAATATTTACCCACGCTCCATAAATTTTTAATAAAAGTAATCTTATCACACAAAAACAAAGCATCCACCTACCGAATGCTTTGTTCTACTAACTATTTAATTTTAACTAATCGTCTAATTCTATCAACTCTTGATCCCAAAATTTTATCAGCTAACTTAGTTTTCAAAACTAAGTAACCAAAAATCGCAGCACCAATAAATGCCTCTGCGAAAAGAACGAACAAACTGACGATTCTGTCTGAGTTTCCAACGAAACGATAGACAATCCAGTTAATGGCAATGACCACAATGAACATTACTACTGAGAAAATGATTATTCCACTAATTCTGTTTTCTGTGCGCTCAATATTGAACGGATAAATTTCATAAAGTTTTCTAAGCATTAGCCAACAAATTAACGCCATACTAATACTTGTAGCCACAAGTGGTCCGAATTCGTGGAACATCCAGATCATTGGAACTTGCAATAATACTTTGGCAATAAATCCAATAACTAGGTATTTAATTGCTAATCTATTTCGATATAAAGCCTGTAATACAGCTGCCAATACTGTAAACAACCCTAGAAGAATCGACATAACTGATGAGAACTGTAGCATTGAAATTCCTAATGCATCGTAGCGATAAAAAGTTGTCCACAATGGTTGTGATACTGCGTACATCCCTAACGCACTGGGAATCATAATGAAGAAAAATAGTTCTAATGTGTTGCCAATCTGGTTTTCAATATCTTTCTTATCACCCTTAGCATATAGTCCCGACAAAATTGGAACAGCGGTAACTGCCATCGCAGCTGATAAGGAAACAATTATCATAATTAATTTGTTAGCTTGGAAACCAAATAATGAATAATAATTATCTAATTGAACTTTCGAAGCATTGACGAACATCAACATAAATTGTTGGAACGTCGACTGATCGAATAGATTGAAGAAAGTAATCCCAGCATCCATGATAATAAATGGCAATGCTTGATCAAATATTTCTTTGGCAAAATTTTTATCAATGGTGGAAGCTGGCTTACCATTTCTAGACAGAGCCCTTAGCTTAGGAAGCTTTCGAAAAATATAAATCATCAAAATCCCAATGGCAAAAATTGCACCGATAAATGCAGCAAATGTTGATTGAGTAACAGCATCAACATAACTACCCTTTTGAACTTTCATAATAATATAAGTTGCTAATAACAAATAAATAACACGGGCAATTTGTTCCACTAGTTGAGAAATTGCTGACGGAGCCATGTCTGAGTATCCTTGCATATATCCTCTTAAAATACTAAGGATTGGAATTACTAGGACAGCAACACCAAGTGATTTAATAACAGGAATACTATTAGGATCACCATCCGTAAATAGGAAGGCAATACCAGACGCTCCAAAAAACATGATTGCACCAAAGATAATACCCATTAGTGCCATTATTTTTAGTCCCTGCTTAAATAGACGATTACCTGTTGAATACTCGTCTAAAGCATTATAATGGGAAATTTGTTTGGAAATTGCACCGGGAATTCCGGCAGTTGATATGATTAAAAACAAGCTATAAATATTGTAACCTTTGGCAAACAACGCATTGGCCGAAGGATAATAAGAACCCATCCAAGCCATCCAAGGAATAATATAAATAGCACCAAGTACTCGTGAAAAAATACTACCGGCGGTCATCCAAACTGAACCCTTCAGCATTGTGTCTTGGCTGGAAGACTCTGGATTTAACCTAGGAATAGCTTCTTCTGTACCTTGCTTATCCTTGCTCAAATACTAGCACCACCTTAAAAAACTAACTCTTCAATTATAACAAAATTGTAATCCATGAAACTTTAAATTACACTTAATTGTTGAAAAAATCAATTGTCGTTTATAACAATTCCAATAAAAAACGTCTCGTCAACCAGACGAAACGTTATTTATAACTATTTTACTACGATATTAACAATTTTGTTTGGTACAACAATAACTTTTACGACATCTTTTCCATCAAGGAATTTTTGAACTTTCTCATCACTCAATGCAAGTTCCTTAACTTTCTCTTTGTCAGTATCAACAGGCAAACTTAATTTATCACGTAAGCGTCCATTAACCTGAATGATCATATCAACGGTATCTGAAACCAATTTAGCTTCATCATAAGTTGGCCATTTTGCATAGGTGATTGAGCCATCGTTACCAAATTTACTCCATAATTCTTCCATCATATGTGGTGCAATTGGAGCAAGCAACTTAACCAAGCCTTCAGCATATTCTTTAGGCATAGAATCAACTTTATTAGCTTCATTAACAAATACCATAATTTGAGAAATGGCAGTGTTGAAGTGAAGTGAATCGAAATCTTCAGTAACTTTTTTAACAGTTTCGTTATAGACTTTATCTAATTTTCCATCATTTTTATCAGACAAGAAGTCATCACGAACCGTATTGTCATCATCATTATTGATGAATAACCTCCAAACACGTTCCAAGAACTTGTTAGCACCTGACAATCCATCTTCTGACCATGAAATTGAGGCATCCAAAGGACCCATGAACATTTCATAAAGTCTCAAAGTATCTGCACCGTATGATTCAACAACATCATCAGGATTTACAACATTACCTTTTGATTTAGACATCTTTTCGTGATTATCACCTAAAATCATTCCTTGATTATATAACTTTTGGAATGGCTCTTTAGTTGGTACAACACCCAAATCATAAAGTACTTTGTGCCAAAATCTTGCATAGAGTAAGTGAAGTACGGCATGCTCTGCTCCACCAATGTATAAATCAACTGGTAACCATTGTTTCAATAAATCATAGTCAGCAATCTTGGCATCATTATTTGGATCGATATATCTCAAGTAATACCATGAACTACCTGCCCACTGTGGCATTGTGTTTGTTTCACGTCGACCTTTACGACCGTTTTCATCAACGACATTTACCCAGTCATCCAAGTTAGCCAATGGGCTTTCACCAGTACCTGATGGTGCAATATCACTGTCAGCTGGTAATTCTAGTGGGAGTTGATCTTCAGGAACTAAGGTTGTTTCGCCATCTTCCCAGTGAATAACGGGAATTGGTTCACCCCAGTAGCGTTGACGTGAGAATAACCAGTCACGAAGCTTGTAGTTAACAAATTTTTTACCAATACCCTTATCTTCAAGGTAATCAAGCATCTTAGTCTTGGCAGTTTCTGTGTCCATACCATTTAAGAAATCAGAATTGATATGCTTGCCGTCGCCGGTGTATACTTCTTTTTCAATGTTTCCACCTTCGATAACTGGTACAATAGGCAATTTAAATTTTTTGGCAAAATCATAGTCACGGCCATCATGTGCTGGGACAGCCATAACTTCACCAGTACCGTATGTAGCCAAAACATAGTCAGCAATCCAGATTGGTAAACGTTCACCATTAACAGGGTTAATAGCATAAGCACCAGTAAAAGCACCAGTCTTATCATGATTCAAATCAGTTCTGTCCAAATCTGATTTACGTGAAGCTTGTTCCTTATATGCTTCAACTGCAGCTTTTTGTTCAGGAGTTGTAATCTCATTAACTAAATCCAATTCTGGGGCAAGTACTAAATATGAAACTCCAAAAATGGTATCAGCACGAGTTGTAAATACCGTAATCTTTTCTTTATCGTATCCATCAATCTTGAAATCGACGTGAGCACCAATTGAACGACCAATCCAGTTACGTTGCATTTCCTTGATACTTTCTGGCCAGTCAATATCATCCAAATCATCCAGCAAACGGTCAGCGTAAGCCGTGATCTTCAACATCCATTGACGCATTGGCTTTCTAACGACAGGATAACCACCACGTTCAGTTTTTCCGTCAATAACTTCCTCATTAGCAACAACTGTTCCTAAATCAGGACTCCAGTTAACGGGAACCTCAGCTTCATAAGCTAAGCCCTTCTTATACATTTGTTCAAAAATCCATTGTGTCCATTTATAGAACTTAGGATCAGTTGTTTGAACTTCACGATCCCAATCATAAGAAAAACCAAGTGAATTAATTTGACGCTTGAAGTTGTTAATATTTTTTTCAGTGAAGTCAGCTGGATTGTGACCTGTATCCAAAGCATATTGTTCAGCAGGTAAACCAAAGGCATCAAATCCCATTGGATGTAAAACGTTGAATCCTTGCATACGTTTCATACGTGCAACGATATCTGTAGCTGTATATCCTTCTGGATGTCCAACGTGCAAACCTTGTCCTGATGGATAAGGGAACATATCTAGAGCATAATAATTATCTTTTTTGGGATCTGTGCCTGTTTTGAAAGTTTTGTTTTCCTTCCAATAAGCTTGCCATTTCTTTTCAACTTTATTGTGATTATAAGTCATATAATTTCCTCCATAAAAAAAGTCCTATGATTAAAAATTAATCATAGGACGAATTATCGCGGTACCACCTAAGTTCCACACATTAGCTGCATGACTCTCGATATCCGTAACATGGATAAGACGCAATCACTTACTGTTAGTTCAGCGATTAAACTTAGTGGACGAGTTCAATTTGATTAGTTTAGCATTCTCATTAACCATGCATTTTCTGAAAAACTAATGTAAATCTACTATTTCCTTTGAGTTACATATTACAACTTTAATGTCTGTCCGACAACTAATAAATCCGAATTCAAACTATTAATTTGTTTCAACTGACTAATCGATGTTCCAGCTTGGTTGGCAATACTATCCAAAGTATCGCCAGACTTAACGGTGACAGTGTTGTCAGATGAACTTGCTGCTTGTGTGTTGGCAGAATTATCAGTCGTTCCAGCTGTACTGTTTGATGGTGTTGAATCGGCATTACTTGCCGACTGAGTTGATGATGTATCATTTGAAACATTGACACCAACTTGATCAGTTGACTTAGATGCATCATATTTTTTTACACCATTTGTTTCATCTTGAACAATTACAGGTGCTTGTTGATTGCCATAAACATCATCGTCTGAACTATTGATTGCAACGCTAGTGTTACTTACTGTCACTGGATCATTAACCGCTTGTCCATCTTGACCAACTAGTTGATTAACAATCAAATTCTTGCCCGGATAAACGTAACTAGATGTCTTTAATCCATTGAGATTCATCAAGGTACTCAAAGAAATATTGAATTTATCTGCAACTGATTGAAGTGTATCCCCTTGGGCAAATACATAATTCTCACTTTGACCACTGCCGTCAGTTCCTTGATCAAAACGTGATAAATTATATTTTTCTATGATATTATTTAATTTATCGGCGTAAGTGGTATCAGTGGCATACTTACCCGTCAAAAAGGCTGTAGCATCCTTGTAAGAGCTAGTATTACTCTTCCAAGTTCCAGCATACATTTGTGGATTTCCAGAAACGCCACCTCTCAATAATGAGACGTAATCTTCGAGTGATTCTTTATATGAAGGATACTTTTTGAAGTCAGAATTAATTGAATAAAGACTTCCTGTTCCATCATCTTCTTGTGTTGGCATGTTAACAGCTGTGCCGTTATATGTTCCCTTGATACCAAATAAATTGTAGTTTGGAGCACTAGCTAGCCCACTAGTTCCCCAACCACTTTCAATCATGGCTTGAGCAATCATAACTGAAGCATATAAATCATTGTTTTCAGCCAATTTACGTGCCGAATTGCCAATGTATTCGATAAAGTTTTGATCACCAACACCACGTGGCGTAAACATCCCCACAACGGTATTGTTTACAGCACTGACGTCGTCAGCTGCTTGGTCATTCTTTGAATTTGAAAATGTATCAGCGAAAGCTTGATGAGAAACAATTGATGTTGTTGCTTGTGCAGCTACACCACCGAAAAATAAGCCAGCGCCTAAAATAGTAACGTTCTTCTTTAAGTTAGCATTGGCTTGTTTTTTTGAATTATAACGATGCAAGCCATTCTCTTCGGCTCTGCGTTGTTGACGCGAAATTGTCATATATATAACACCCCTTTAATACTCATGTCACTATTATATTTCTTAAGAAAGTTTTAAACAATACAAGAAAGGTAAAAATAAATGAAAAGTTCTAAATATTTCCATACTCTAAATATAATTTTAATAATAGTCTTTATACTCTGGTCAATTGCTGTTGCGATGCAGGCCAATTTCATAACTGTATTCGATAATCACTTCATCGGGTTAATTTATCATCACCACTACGGTATCTCAATGACATTGCTTCGAACCTTATCTGAAATTGGTGGAACAGTCTCAACAATTATAATTACGCTACTATTACTGATTTTGTTCTCAATTAACAAATATTATTACGCAGCAATTTTTCTAGCAGCAAATAAAATAGTCGTTGTCATTATAAATACAATATTAAAAGACTTAATTAGACGCCCTCGCCCTAGTCACCATCACTACATGTACGAAGGTAGTTTCAGTTATCCTAGTGGACATAGTTCGTCAGCATTAAGCCTTTATATACCATTATTAATAATTGGATTTTTTATTTTCAAAAAGATTAGTACGAGAATTTTAATGTCGACAATCGCCATACTGTTAGTAATAATTATTGGTTACAGCCGTGTATACCTTGGTGTCCACTATCCTAGCGACATCATGGGAGCATACTTACTGGCAGGAGCAACTTTGACAACACTTATCATCCTATTTAGAAGTAAGAATATTTTTGTTCTTGATTTCAAGGGCATTAAGAAGCAAAGCGATAATTAATAATACAGCTGAAGCAACATAAATATTATGCAAGCCTGAGAACAGAATTTGACGCATCTTCGGCATCAATTCAACAGGCAACTGACTGGCGGTTTGAGGATCAATTAATTTGTTCATCATATCGACAGTTATTTTTTTGTTCTGAGCAGCACCGTTTGCTAAAGCAGTATTCAAAACAATCCCGTAGACAGAAACCATCATTGATTGACCGATAGTCCTCAGTAAAGTATTAAAACTGGTAGCAACACCAACATTTTCTGGTGGCACAACAGTTTGAGTAGTTACTGTAGTTGTGGTAATCGTCAATCCAAAACCAAGTCCAGCAACAGCAGCAAGCAACAGGAAGTATACAAATGAAGTTCCCACATTGGCAAATAATAAAGCTGCGTTAGCAATTGCTAAGAAAATCAAACTAATATAAATAATTCTATTTGGAGCATATTTTTTGAGCAATGAACCTGCCCAGAATGACCCAAAAATCCAAATGATTGAACTTGGCGTAACAGCGAATCCACCCATTGATGGACTCAACCCCAAAATACCTTGCATCCAAGTTGGAATATAAGCCTCAAAACCAATCAAGAATCCACTAATTAATAATGCAATCATATTTTGAATAACAAAAGTTTTATTCTTAAATAAATTTAAAGGCAAAATCGGATCATCAACTCTACGTTCAAAATGAATAAAGATAAATAACGAAATTACTGACACTGCAACCAAACCAATTGGAAGCCAGGCAGTAGTCGTACCGATATATTGTAATGCCAACATAATTGGCAACAAGACAAATACCAATAAAACTGTGCCGACATAGTCAATTTTGACCTTGCCGGTTTTTTCTTGCTTCTCTTCAAAGAATATCCAAACTAGTAGCATCGTGATAATACCAACGGGTAAATTGATCAAAAATACCCAATGCCAACTTAATTTTTCTACAATGAATCCACCTAATAGTGGTGCGATAACCGCTGCGACACCCCAGGCTGAACCGTTTAATCCTAAAATTTTTGCACGTTTGTCCAATGAATAGATGTCAGCAATAATAGTAAATGTCAAAGGCTGAATAGCACCAGAACCTAACCCTTGAACGACTCTGGCTAAAATTAAAGTTAACATTGAATTTGAGGCACTACATAAAACCGAACCAACAACGAACAATCCTAATCCAAATAGGAAGACTGGTTTTCTACCAACTAAATCTGAGAGTTTACCGTAAATTGGTGTTGAAACTGCAGTCATTAACAAATAAATTGAGAAGACCCAGTTCATTAAACTAACACCATGGAGACTTCCGATAATTGTTGGCATCGCTGTAGAAACGATGGTTCCCTCGATTGCTGTCATAAATGTTGCAATAAAAATTGCGATAGTCACGATAATTAAATGTGACTGTTTTTGCTTTTGTTCCATATTTCCCCCATAAAAAAAGACGTTCTTTAAAGTATTAACTTTAAAGAACGCCTCTGTTGTCGTTGATTAGTCTTTAACTTTTGACAATGTTGATTTAATAGCATCAACCTTATCTAAATGTTCCCAAGGCAAATCAATATCTGTACGTCCGAAGTGGCCATAAGCCGCTGTTTGTTTGTAAATAGGTCTTTGTAGATCCAACATTTGAATGATACCTAGTGGTCTCAAATCGAAGTTCTTGTTGATACAATCAACAATTTGTTCCTCAGTGAATTCACTAGTTCCAAATGTATCTACGTGAATTGAAACTGGACGTGCTACACCGATTGCATAAGCAATTTGAATTTCAGCTTTTTTAGCAATACCAGCTGCAACAAGGTTTTTTGCAATATATCTGGCAGCATAACTAGCTGAACGGTCAACTTTTGTAGCATCTTTACCAGAGAAAGCACCACCACCATGACGAGCAAAACCGCCATAGGTATCAACGATAACTTTTCTACCAGTAAGTCCTGAATCTCCTTCTGGTCCACCAATAACAAATCGACCAGTTGGATTGATCAAGTATTTAGTGTTTTCATCAACCATGTTAGATGGAACCACTTCATCAATGACATATTTTTTAATGTCTTTTTGAACTTGTTCAAGTGTTGCTTCTTCTTTATGCTGAGTACTCAAAACAATGGTATCGATACGAACGGGTTTATCGTTCTCGTCGTATTCAACAGTTACTTGTGACTTTGCATCTGGCATCAAGTAATTGATAGTTCCATTCTTTCTCACTTCAGCGGTTTTACGCATAAGTTTGTGTGCTAAAGAAATTGGTAGTGGCATGAATTCTTTTGTCTCATCAGTCGCAAAACCAAAAACAAATCCTTGATCACCGGCACCAATTTGGTCCAATGGATCTGAATCTTTAGCTGATTCTCTTTTTTCAAGGGCATCATCGACACCTTGTGCGATATCTGGAGATTGTTCGTCTAATGCAACTAAGACGGCACAACTACCACCATCGAAACCTGGATTTGAACCATCGTAACCAATTTCCTTAATTGTGTTACGTACTACGCTTTGAATATCAACGTAAGCTGATGTTGAAATTTCACCAACTACGAGTACCAAACCAGTGGTAACGGTCGTCTCACAGGCAACACGTGCGTCCTTATCTTGTTCCAAAAGTGCATCTAAGATTGAATCACTGATTTGGTCAGCAATTTTATCGGGATGTCCTTCTGAAACTGATTCGGATGTAAATAAGTAATTCTTTGACATAATAAACTTTCCACCTTTCGGTTACAGGGCCTCTCCTTTGTTAAACAAAAAAGGATCCCATCAGGAACCTTTTACTAGACTACCACAAAAAAATAGTATTTTCATGTAAATATTAAATTGACGACTGTCTTTAAGTCAATTAGTATAAATCTATATGTAAAGGAGTTTCACATGGATCAGACTAGAAGCAAAAACCTAATAAAATCTTTGATAGAATTGATCAGTTTTCACATATTCGCTATCGGTTTTATTTTGACTCACAAATTACCAAACAATCCTATTAACTACTATTTATTGGCAATGATAATCATGATTGTTCTATTCAAAGAATTCATATTGCCTCTCAAACCCAATATGAACTTCACAATCACTTATTCAGTAATATTCATAATTATTTGTGCAGTTGGTTTTAAATCAATGAATGTCTTCGTTATGATTTTGGTTTTCTCACAACTAGCATTTCTCTTCGTAACAAGATATATTCCACAGAAGTATGGTGTCGTAGCAATGGTGCTTCGCGATTTCGTAGTTCCAAGTTTTATCTCAATCGGAATTTTCTTTTACTACACCCACTTCATCTCAATCAATTTCGTTGTTCCTCTACTTCTAGTTAATTTAACTGCGATAATGATTACCTATTTTGATGGTGAAATCACATCTTATGTTCAAATAATTGTCGTCGCAATAGCTACAGTTATCTTATTCTTCTTGGGATATATAAATATTCTTTCGACAATCGCTATTATTGCTTATGCACTAGCAATGGTGCTTCTAAAAATCTTTGATAAATTTTCTGCAGACGACGTAGTTAATCGTTGTATTGGAAATGTACTTCTTATAATTTAAATCAAACCACAAAAAAAGCTAAATGTCAGATGACATTTAGCTTTTTAAGTATTCTATTTAGTGGAGGATACAGGGATCGAACCTGTGACCTCCTGCTTGTAAGGCAGATGCTCTCCCAGCTGAGCTAATCCTCCAAATAGTGACCCGTACGGGATTTGAACCCATGTTACCGCCGTGAAAGGGCGGTGTCTTAACCACTTGACCAACGGGTCATTTGCTTTCTTTCGTAAGCACAAAGAGTATTATATATTAAGTATATAATTCAACGCAAGCAATTTTTACTATATTATCAAAAAAAGTTAGGAGTTTTTCATTTGAGCTATTCAATCACTGAAACCAATAAGTTTTTTGAGTCTAAATCAACCACAGAAATCGCAGAAGAAATGTTAGGTCACATCCTAACATATGATTCACCACAAGGAAAACTTTCTGGCATAATCGTTGAAACAGAGGCATACTTGGGACCTGATGACATGGCTGCCCACAGCTACGGTGGACGCCACTCAGCTGCAAACGACCCACTCTACCAACAAGGTGGCACAATTTATATTTATTCTATTCATAGTTGGCTCGATATGGATATAAGTATACAAAAGTCTGGAATCCCCAATGGTGTATTGATTCGAGGAGTGGAACCATTGACTGGAAAAGATATTATGGATGAAAACCGTAAAAAAACTGGTTTCGATACTACTAATGGCCCAGCAAAATGGATCAGAGCTTTTGGCATCATGGATAAAACTTTTTCTGGAACAATGCTTAACGCTGGAAAATTCCAATTTGAATTAAAAAAGTCCAAAACACCTAATCATGTTTTGGCTACTCCAAGAATCGGAGTGCCTAACAAAGGTGAATGGACTGATAAAAAAATGCGTTTTATTGTTGAAGGAAATCCTTACGTTTCTAAAATGTACAAACGTGATATGAATCTTGACTCATTTGGTTGGAAATAACTACAATTTGTCACTTTTAGCACGTAACGCATACAAAATTGTTACAGTATCAACTACTTCTTGAAGCATGGCACCAATTATTGTTGGAATTAATCCAAAACCAGCAACAATCATCAAAATAATACATATTAAAATACCAATCATAACAGCTTGCTTAGCAACTCTGAGAGTGTCGTCAGAAATTTTGGCGACATCCCCTACTTTACTAAGATCATCTTTTAGAACAACAGCATCAGCAGATTCACTAGCAGCGTTAGCACCTTTGTAACCCATTGCGATACCGACATCTGCTAAAGCCAATGCTGGTGCATCATTAACACCATCCCCAACCATAATTGTTGGATGATAATCTTTTGGTAAATTTTGAATTATTTTAACTTTGTCAGCAGGCAAGCTTGAGGGATATGCTTTAGTAATTCCTACTTGTGAGGCGACCGCATCGGTTGTCTCTTTTTTGTCTCCAGAAATCATTAAAATATTTTTGAATCCAAAAGTTTTAAGACGTGAAATAGTCTCTTTTGCCTCAGGACGTATTTGGTCAACTAGTGTGTAAACACCGGCATATTTGCCATCAACAGATACATAAACTGTTGAACTATTAATTTTTTCGACATTATCTTTCGTAACAAATTCTGGGTTACCAACTCTTATTTCGTGATTATCAATAATTCCCTTGATACCTTCTGCGGTAACCTCTTGGGCATTTTCAACATCTTTCATTCGAATATTTCTATTAACAGCAAAATCAACAATAGTTTGCGCCATAACATGGCTAGAGCTTTGTTCCAATGATGCAGCATATGCATAAACATCTTCTGGTTTAAAACCATCAGCTGTCTTTACATTTTGAACAACTAATTTACCACGAGTGATGGTACCAGTTTTATCAAATGCCATAGTCTTTGCAGCAGAAATTTTTTCTAAAGCTGTACCGGATTTTACGATGATTCCGTTACGAGAACTTCTACTCATACCGGATACGAATGCAATTGGAGCTGCCAATATTAGAGGACATGGTGAGGCAACGACTAAAACCTGTGCAATTCTAATCGGATCCTTAGAAATATACCATGCAAGTCCAGCAATAATATAAGCAATAATCGTGAACGGAACTGCATACCTGTCCGCCAAACGCACAAAGTGTGCTGGATGCGATTCGGACTCCTTAACTAATTTTACAATAGCTTGATATTCACTTTCAGAAGCCACTTTCTCAGCCTTCATCTGAAATGGAAATTCGCCATTGATTGATCCTGACATAACATGTGAACCTTCAGAGACATCAACTGGAACTGACTCACCAGTTAATGATGACTCATCAACATTTGATTTCCCCTCAAAAACAACTCCATCAACAGGGACTTGCTCTTTAGGTCTGATCAAAAGGTCATCCCCAACTTTTACTTCATCAATGTCTATATCTTGAACGTTCTCACCCTTCATGACATGAGCTTTAGAGGGAGAATTATCGAGTAAAGACTTCAATTCACTCTTTGCCTTATTCGCAGCATATTCTTCAAGAGTATCGCCACCTGTAAGCATGAGTAGGACAATCCATCCAGCCCAATATTCGCCTAAGGCAATAGTTGCAACAATCGCAGTAATGGCCAATAAATCAACACCAAAATTACCTGATCGTAAAACCTTAATCATATCGACAAACATAATCAGAGCTAAAATTGTTCCAAGAACACTGATAATTAACTGTGCAGCAAACGCCTGATGAAATGCGAATTGCAGAATAAATGCAATAACACCAATTGTTAGCGTACCGTATAACTTTATCTTATTTGAGTTCATACGACACACCCCCTTACAAGTTAAGATTATCACAATAGTCATTTTTTTAAATAGACTTAATACAAATTGAGATTTTTTTAGTAATTATCCTTATTTATAATCCTCAATTTCAGAAGGATTTTTACTAGGGACTAATCTCTTCATTTGAGAATCAGCAACATAAACGCCCTTCTCATTCAATGAGTAAGTAATCAAATGTGTGGGGTAATCAAGAATCATATCTGACTTAATACCAAATTCAGGATCCATTTCATTCAACTTGACCGCTGCTTTTTGATACATTTTTTCAGCAACCTGCATTGCTATATCTTCATCACTAAAAATAAATCCAACCGTGCCAACACCTTGAACCCGATAAACTTTTTTCACCGAGCGATTAGCCATAGCATTTTTAGTCTTCAAATAATCATCATGTCCGACACTAGGCAAGCCTTCAACAATAGCCACCATCAATTGTTCACCAACCAATTTAGTAGCTTCGTCATATTTAGATTTCAAAATTTGTTCAAGATTCTTTTTAAAGTTATCCAAAGTAGCTTGATCCTTAAAAGTAATCAAATAATCATCAAACCATTCATTCAAACCCAAAGATTTCATAGGGACTGTCATAGAATCCGAAACCATACCCTTAAAACGCTCGTCTTCAACGGCATCATATTCCTTACGAAAAGTCTCATAACCCTTCTCAGTTTCCATAACACCAAAAGTAAATTCCAAATCCATAGCCATATAAGGATCCATTTGATTGTCTTTAGAAATATCATCAACAACTTGCACACCAAAATACTCAGATTTAGTCATAAATAACCTCACATAAAATTATTTTTATTCATTAACATAATTCCATTATACCAATCTTAAAACCCAGACAAGCCAAAAATGGCTCAAAATAAAAAATGACCAAAAACAAAAGTTTTCAGTCATTTTTTTATGAGTTTATAAACAAATTTACACAATTAATGTTTGATCTCATTTTTCAACGTCCATACTGCAAGACGTCATCAACATAAAACATGAGACACTAAAAAGTATCCATATAAATCAAACTAATTTTTCATATTACACAAGACTAGATGGAGGAAGAAAATCGATTTGGGCTAAATGGCTAAATTATTCTTAGTCGAGCGAACTTCTCGACTTAGAATAAGGTGCAGTTTGAAGACTTTTCGTACTGTGGAAAGGCTTCAAATGCGCCAGCCATGTTCCAGCCCAAAAATCGATTTTCTTCCGGAATCGGAAGCCTAGTTCACATGAACCAAATCATCCTTAACCAAATGCTCGGCAATCTGAACAGTATTCCAAGCAGCACCCTTCAAAAGATTGTCAGAAACAACCCAAAGATTAAATGCACCCTTGTTTTCCAAATCAGGACGAATACGACCAACGAAAGTTTCACGCTTACCAGTAGCATTAATTGGTTGTGGATATACTTGATGCTCAGGATCATCTTCCAAAACAGCACCTGGGAAATTCTTAACAGCTTCACGAATTTTTTCAACAGAAGCTGCGTCATGATCAACGGTATCGATCCAAATTGATTCACCATGACTAATTGGAACAGGAACACGGACACAAGTAGCAGTTACTTTGATATCAGTTGAATCCATGTCGTCTAGCATAATCTTCTTTGTTTCATGAATCATCTTCCACTCTTCATGTGAGTACAAGTTATCTTCCAAAACGTCAATTTGTGGTAACAAGTTAAATGCTAGTGGATAGTGTTTCTTATCACCCTTTGTAGGGAAGATGTCAGCTTTCATTTCCTTGCCATCAAGAAAATCTTGTGCTTCTTGCTTCAATTCGTTCAAGGCTGATTGACCAGCACCTGAAGCAGCCTGATAAGTTGAAACGATAATTTGCTTCAAACCAAATTCCTTACGGATTGGTTCCAAGGCAACCATCATTTGAATTGTTGAACAGTTAGGATTAGCGATAATACCATGATGGTTATAGAGAGCTTTCTCGTTAACTTCAGGCACTACCAATGGAACATCTGGATCCATTCTGAAAGCACTAGTGTTATCAACACATACAGCACCACGTTTCACAGCTTCTGGAAGAAGTTTCTTTGAAACCCCACCACCAGCAGATGCTAAAACGATATCCACTCCTTCAAATGATTCTGGCTTAGCTTCTTCAACTGTTACATCTTGACCTTTAAATTGTAATGTCTTACCAGCTGAACGACTTGAAGCTAATAATCTTACCTTTGAAACTGGAATTGTTGATTGTTCCAATTGTTGTATTAAACGTGTACCTACGGCACCTGTAGCACCTAAAATTGCGACCTCAAAACCTTCACTCATATTATTTCATCCCTTATTTTATTTAAAAACCAATGTGGTATTTATTTTTATTTTAATGTGGCAGTAAATTCTCTTAAACGTTTCATTGCTTCTTTAATATCTTCCATTGATGATGCGTATGACATTCTAAAGTGACCTTCGCCACCTTCACCAAAGGCAACACCAGGTGTAACACCAACCTTGCCCTCTTCAGCCAATTTTTCAGCAAATTCAACTGAACTTAAACCAAACTCAGCAGGAATCTTTGAGAATGTGTAGAATGCACCCTTTGGCATGATTGTTTCATAACCAATGTCATTAAGTTGATCAACGATGTAGTCGCGACGTTCTTTATAGATGTCACGCATTTCAACAGCATCGTCAATCCCATTTGTCAAAGCTTCTTGAGCAGCATATTGTGCTGGGTTTGATGGACATGTAACAGTGTATGCGTGCATTTTTCCAGCATTTTCAACAAAGTCAGCAGGACCAGCAACATATCCAATTCTGTATCCAGTCATAGCATGTGATTTTGACAAACCATTTACTAAAATAGTTTTTTCAGGCATCAATTGAGTCATTGAAGTATGTTTTACACCATATGTTAATTCAGCATAAATTTCATCTGTAATTACATACATTGGCTTGTCTTTAACAACGTCAACAATTTCTTGTAGTTGATCCTTACTATATTCAAAACCAGTTGGGTTTCCAGGGAAGTTGAGAATCATTGCCTTAACTTTGTCTTCACCCTCACGGTCAATAACTTCTTGTAGTTTTTTACCAGTCAATTGAAAACCATCTGGAGTTGTATCAACTTGGACAGGAATTCCTCCCAACACTTTGATGATCGGAATATATAATGCAAAAGTTGGTGTTGGAACGATGACTTTGTCACCAGGGTTAATGATTGCTGCTAGTGAAACGAAAATTGCTTCAGTTCCACCGATTGTAACGATGACTTCTGATTCAGGATCATAATTAACATCGTAACGAGTATTCAAATATCCAGAAATGGCCTTACGTAAACCAATAATTCCACGTTGTTCTGAATAATGAGATTTATTTTCTTCAATACTCTTGATAGCTGCTTTTTTAACATGTTCAGGAACATTGAAGTCTGGTTCACCTAAAGTCAATTTGATAATTCCAGGAATTTTAGCAAATTTTACAGCAAAATATCTAATCTGTGAGATACCCATAGGGGCAATAGTTTCGTTTACTACATTTTTTACACTTGGGTCTAACTTTGGCATGTAATTTTATCTCCTCATTAATAATCTAATATTAGTTAATTTTTTCTAGTAATGAATCTGTAAATTTAGCTAAACGGTTGATACCTTCTTTAATATTATCCATTGAAGTAGCGTATGAAATTCTGAAGTATCCTTCTCCGGCATCACCGAAAGCATCCCCTGGTACAACCCCAACAAGTGCTTCTTTAGCTAAACGACGGCAGAAAGTTTCTGAATCCAAATTGAATTTAACTGGAATCTTAGGAAATACATAGAATGCTCCATCAGGTTCAACAGTCTCATAGCCCAAATCATTGAGTGCCTTAACAATATAGTCACGACGTTCTTGATAAGTCTGACGCATATCAATTGGATCATCCAATCCATTTTCCAAGGCTTCTTGAGCAGCATATTGTGCAGGGTTTGAAGGACAAGTAACAGTAAATGAGTGAACCTTGGCAGCTTCGTCAACAAAGCCTTTTGGAGCAGCAATATAACCAATTCTATATCCTGTCATAGCATGCGATTTTGATAATCCATTAATCAAAATTGTTTGTCCAGGTAAAACAGAGGCAAATGAAGTATGTTTTTCTCCATAAACTAATTGACTATAAATTTCATCTGAAATTACCAATAATGGAGTGTCACGAATGACATCTGCCAAAGCCTCGAGTTCTGCTTTTGAATAAACAACCCCAGTTGGGTTTCCAGGATAGTTGATAATGATAGCTTTGGCACCTTTACCTTCATGAGCTAAAACATCTTTTAACTTGTCAGGAGTCAACTTAAAGTCATCATTTGAAGTATCAACTTCAACAGGTTCTCCACCTAGAATTTCAATATCATCCATATAGATAGAGAAAGTTGGTGTAGGAACAATGATCTTGTCGCCATGATTGATGATTGTATAAAGTGAAGTATAAATAGCTTCAGTTGCACCGATAGTTACAATAACTTCAGTGGCTGGATCATAATTTACACCATAGTCAGTAGCAAGATAATTACTAATCGCTTTTCTCAAACCAGGAATACCTTTTTGGGGTGTGTAGTGAGAGTCATTGTCCTCAATACTCTTAACTGCAGCCTCTTTAACATGGTCAGGCACGTTGAAATCTGGTTCCCCTAAAGTTAATTTAACAATTCCTGGAATTCCGGCGATTTCTGAATTAAACATTAAAATTTTATCGTCACCAATTGGTTTAACTAATTTATTCTCAATATTCGCAACACTCTTTGATAGTTCTGGCATTACATTCACCCCTATTTTTATTTTACAGATTCTGGCTCGAAGTCTTCAGTGAATTTTCGAATCCGACTTACAGCTTCTTTTAAATCATCTAGTGGCACAGCATATGATATTCTAAAATATTTGTCGCCACCCTTACCAAAAATACTACCAGGAATTACCCCAACTCTGGCATCTTTAGCAAGTTTTCTTGCAAAACTTTCTGAATCCAAACCAAATTCATCTGGAATTCTTGGAAACACGTAAAAAGCTCCTTGTGGATTCAAAGTTTTATAACCAATATCATTTAATTCTTTGACTAAATAGTCTCGTCTTTGTTTATATATTTTACGAGTTTCGATTGGATCATTTAATCCGTTTTCTAATGCCTCTTGTGCAGCAAACTGGGCAGCATTGGTTGCGGCTGTGGTAGTAAAAGCATGCAACTTGTCTGCTTCAGCAACGAAGGCTGCCGGTGCGGCAATATATCCAATACGATAACCAGTCATTGAATGTGACTTCGAAAGACCATTAATTAAAACGGTTTGTTCTGGAAGAACATTTGCAAATGAGACATGATTTACGTCATAAACTAATTCACTATAAATCTCATCACAAATTACAAACATGCTCTTTCCACGAACAACATTCGCCAAATCTTCAATTTCGGCTTTGTCATAGGCAACACCTGTCGGATTACTAGGAAAGTTCAGAATAATCGCCTTGATACTGTCTTCCCCCTCATCAGCAATAACTTTTTTAAGTCGTTCGCTATTAAGTTTGAAGTCATTGTCGGTTACATCAACTTCGATAGGAATTCCACCAAGTGCTTTGACAGTCGATGCATAAAACGAAAACGCTGGTGTTGGAATTATAACTTTGTCACCGACATTAATAATTGACGCAACGGAAACATAAATTGCCTCAGTCGCACCGACAGTCACAATAATTTCTGATTCTGGATCATATTTCAAATTGTAACGTGAATTTAAGTAATTACTGATGGCTTTTCTCAAACCATCAAAACCCTTTTGTGGTGAATAATGGGAATAATTATCTTCAATACTCTTCATAGCAGCTTTTTTACATGCTCCGGAGTATTAAAGTCTGGTTCTCCAACAACCAATTTGATTGTCCCCGGATATTTGGAAAATTCCTCATTAAAGAGACGAATTTTATTATTTCCAATTGTTTTTAAATATTTATTTTCGACATTTTGCAAACTCTTTGATAATTCTGGCATTTGGCTACACCTGCTTATTATATAATTTTTTCTAAGCCAATGATTAATTCGTCACGTTTCATGACTTCAGAAATGGCTATGCGAACGCCCTTCATAAATGAAGCACGATCGGTAGTACTCTGTTTAATCGTAAGTGTTTCACCTTGTCCACCAAAAATAACTTCTTCATCAGCCACAAATCCTGGTAGTCGAACTGCATGAATTTTAATTCCATGATAATCACCACCACGAGCACCAATCTTGTCCTGCTCGTTTGGATTTGATTCTTGATCTTTGCCTTGAACTTCATGAATTAATTTAGCAGTATTCATAGCTGTACCTGATGGTGCATCTAATTTATCTTCGTGATGGAATTCCAAAACTTCCGAGTGGTCAAAATACTTCGCTGCCACTTGAGCAAACTTCATCATCAAAACTGCAGATACTCCAAAGTTGGAGGCAATAATGCCACCAACTTTTTTACTATCAGCTAACTCTTTCAATTCAGAAACTTGTTCTTCACTCATACCACTTGTTCCGATAACTGGACGAATTCCGTGTTCAATTGCAAATTTTGTATTTTCAAAAACTGCACTAGGAATACTGAAATCAATCCAAATATCAGCGGCAATATCAATTTGAGATAAGTCATTGAATACTTTGACGCTATCATCCAAATCGTAATCTGCTGGGTCTAAGCTCTTGATGATTGGGTTGAACGCTCCGACTAATTGAAGGTCACTCTCCCCGTTGATCATGGCTAAAACTTTTTGACCCATAGAACCTGTAAATCCTGAGACGATTGCTTTTATCACGACTTTGCTCCCTCCAAATCTAATGCACTATATAATTTTGCCTTTTCATCTTTGTTAAGTGGCAAAATTGGCAAACGGCAAGTTCCAACGTTGTATCCTTGATCATTTAATACTGCCTTCACTGGTGAAGGTGATGGATACATAAATAATGCTGCCATCTTTGGTGTCAAAAATCTTTGAATTGCTCCGGCACCAAGATAGTCTCCAGCTTCAAGTTTTGCATACATGTCTGTCATTTCTTTGCCATAAATATGAGCTGCAACAGAAATAACTCCATTAGCACCAATAACTTTGGCAAATAAAGCTTGTGCATCCTCGCCACTATATACTAAAAATCCTTCAGCAGAATTTTCAACAATATATTGAAGATCTTCCATAGTATTGCATTGCTTTACCCCAGCAATATTAGGATAGTTCGACAATTCAACCACCGTCTCCTTATCCATCAAAACGCCGGTACGTCCAGGAATGTTGTACATGATAACTGGAATTCCAGATGCATCAGCAACTGCCTCGAAGTGAGCCTTCATCCCTCTCTGGTTAGGCTTGTTGTAATAAGGAACAACAACAAGTGCCATATCAATTCCATCAATTTGTGAAAGCTTATTAACGAAATCAATTGTTCCTTGAGTATTGTTGCTTCCAGCTCCAGCAATAATGGGAACTCGACCATTTACGATTTGAGCAAATTTAGTATAAAGAGCTAATTTCTCATCTTCTGACAACGTTGGTGTTTCACCAGTTGTACCACCGATTACAAAACCTTCTGATCCAGTTTCAATCAAGTGGTTAGTTAAATTTTCTAATGCATCGTAATTAATTTCGGTTCCTTCGTCATTAAACGGAGTAATAATTGCTGTCATTAAATCTACATTTTCAAACATAATATTCTCCTTTACATACTCATTCGATATTTTAAAAATCCTTCAATAGCGTTCACACCATCAATGATTGCTTCTTCGTGAGGCAAGAAATCGACTGAGTGTAATGCACCTGGGCTAGCAACTCCTAGCCAAAACATTGTTCCAGGGAACTTCGATAGTAAATATCCGAAATCTTCACCTGTCATAGCGGGTTCAGTTTCTTGGAATTTAACGTCTTTTGCATTTGACATATAATCGATAAAATTCTTTGTTAATTCAGGATTATTTTCAACTGGATAATATCCACCTTGGTTAAATTCGACATCAATCGTGCAGTTGAATGAAACTTCCAGTCCCTTAGCAACATCGACGATACGTTGTCTGATGTACTCAATCATCTGTTGATTCAATCCACGGACGGTACCTTCAATTCTTGCTTTACCAGCAATAACATTTCTAATAGTACCAGCTTCAAGCTTTCCGAAAGTAATAACTCCACATTTCACTGGATCAATACTTCTAGAAATAATTGTTTGAACCTGTTCGATAAAGTTAGCAGCAATAACAACTGCATCGTTAGCCTTATGTGGATAAGCAGCATGACCACTCATACCATGAATCGTTACATTTACTTCCGTTGTACCTGCGAATAATGTACCGTTTCGACAGCCAATAATTCCGGTACCTAAATCTGCATTGTCATGCAATCCATAAAATTCATCTGGTTTATATTTACCAGAGAAAAGGCCTAAATCATAAGCCTGCTTACCACCACTTTCAGATTCCTCTGCGGGTTGGAAAAAGAACATCAGATTGTCAGTTGGCTGATTCTCAGCGAAATAACTAATCAGTCCTAATGCTACAGTCATATGCAGGTCATGACCGCATGCATGCATTACCCCTGGATGAACTGAACGGTAGTATAAATCGTTAGTCTCTGTGACAGGAAGTGCATCCATATCAGCACGATATCCAATTGTACGTTTAGGATTAGAACCATTTATATGAACAAATAATGCTGTGGGCAATTCTGGGAATTCTTTTACTTCCAAAAATTCTTGTGGAAAATCATTAATAGCTTTTTTCAAATATTCGTGTGTTTTATTTTCCTTCAAAGCTAGTTCGGGAATTTTATGTAAATCACGACGAATATTAATTAAATCCTCGCCTGCTAAACTCATAATTATAGTTTCCTCAATGTATCTTCAATGTGTGTTTTATCGGTAGTTTGTTGATCTTTTATCTTCAAAACCTTTGCTGGAACACCTGCGACAACTGCATTAGGCTCAACGTCTTTTGTAACAATTGCTCCGGCACCAACAACCGCGTTATCCCCAACTTGAACACCTTCAAGGACAACAGCATTTGCACCAACAGTTACGTTGTTTCCAATTCGAACTGGATCAGCTGAAGCTGGTTCAATCACACCAGCTAAAACTGCATTAGCGCCGATATGTGAATTTTCACCAACCATTGCACGACCACCAAGGACAGCTCCCATATCAATCATTGTTCCGTTACCAATTTCAGCACCAATATTAATTACGGCACCCATCATAATAACTGCATTGTCACCAATTTCCACTTGATCACGGATAATAGCACCTGGTTCAATTCTGGCATTAATATGTTTAATATCAAGCATTGGTACAGCCGAATTTTGTGCAGAAGTTTCAACATAATAGTCTTCAACCGCTGAATCTTTTAATAGAGGTTCAATTTCCTTATAATCTCCGAACAAAATTCCGAAAGAATCTGTTGAGAAATCTTGTACTCCTGAAGGAATGTTTAATTTTGAAACATTCCCTTTAATATAAGCTTTTACTGGCGTTGCCTTCTTGGCGTTACCAATGTAATTAATAATTTCTTCTGCATCCATCTTAGTCATGCTAAATCCCCCACATTAAATGTAATCTTCATCAAGTCTAGTTAAATCTTCAAATGTTTCTCTCTTCACAACTAACTTATCTTTTCCATTTTCAACAAATACAACTGCTGGTCTTGGATTGCGATTGTAGTTTGAAGCCATCGAATATCCATAGGCTCCAGTATCAAGCATTGCGATAACATCCCCAGGCTCAGTTTTAGGTAAAGCTTGTTTATCAATCAAGATGTCACCTGACTCACAATACTTACCAGCTATATGAACTTCTTCATCAATATCAGCATTCATTTTATTGGCGACAACCGCCTCATATTTTGCTTGATACAATGCTGGTCGGATGTTATCACCCATACCACCGTCAACATTGACGTATGAGAGCATATCAGGAATATCTTTACGAGAACCCACGGTATATAAATTAAATCCAGCAGGGCCAACTATTGAGCGTCCTGGTTCAATCCATACCTCAGGTAGTGGAAGACCAGCTGATTTAGTTTGTTCCTTTATAGTAGAAACAATTTTATCAATAAAAACGTTTGCTCCAATCGGTTCATCTTCATCAGTATAGCTAATTCCAAAACCACCACCTAAATTAAAAATTTGAGGTGTATAATCAAATTCTTTTTTCCAATCAGCTGCAATTTCAACCATTTTGTTGGCTAACCCGACAAATCCATCAACTCCAAAGATTTGTGAACCGATATGCGCGTGAATCCCAATCAATTTCATCTGAGGAATTGCGAGAACTTGCTGAAGTGCTTCTTTATCTTGATCCGATTGAACATCAAATCCAAATTTACTATCAACTTGTCCTGTTTGAATATACTCATGTGTATGAGCTGAAATACCAGGTGTTAATCTCAACATAACATTGATGCTAGTATCTTTTTCTTCCAATATTTCTTTAAGCAACTTAATTTCTAAAAAGTTATCTAGGATAATGACACCAATTTTGTTATCAACGGCCATTTCCAATTCTTCTCTAGATTTATTGTTACCGTGGAAACTAATTTTATTAGCAGGAAACCCTGCTTTCAAAGCTGTATACAACTCTCCACCAGAAACAACATCTGTATGAAGTTTTTCTTGTTTCAATACTTGATACATTGCCACTGTAGCAAAAGCTTTACTTGCGTAACTAATTTCATATTTCAAACAAGTACTATCAAGGCTTGATTTAAAACTATTGATTGTCTTGCGAATCTCCTCCACATCGTAAACTACTAATGGAGTTCCATACTTGTGTGCCAATTCAACTGAATCAACGCCTCCAAGTATCAAATGACCATTGTTATCTGAATTCAATTCACTACTAATCATATATTTAATCTACCTTTCATTTTTAAGATAAAGGGATAAAAAAAGACCCCTTTGCTTACTTAAACAAAGAGATCCAAGAATCATTGATTTATTCTGCATCATAATTGTCGTAAGCGCACCGTAGCCGACTTTTTTGCTACGACAGTCCATGTCATCTTATTGACACGTCCCAGCACACTAAGTTCTGCATAGCCTAGCGCTTCGGCAACATTCCCTTTTAACAAGTTCTTAGTTCATACAGGAACTCCCTTGCATACTCATGTCTGTTGCGACCTCTATTCATTTGTTGGTTAAAACATTATAACAAGTCTAATAATTCGTCAAGTCTAAATCACGATATTCTCCTAGTTTTCTAACATTTAATATGATTTACTTGATTTAATACATAATAATGCTAGAGTTTTATTAAAACTATATTAATTTTCTAATTAATTTTGAGGTGATTTTAGTGAAAGTAGTTAAATTTGGTGGTAGTTCACTTGCTACAGGTGAACAGTTTAATAAGGTTGTCAGCATCATAGATGATGACTCAGATAGGAAAGTTGTCGTAACATCGGCGCCTGGAAAAAGGTTTGATGGCGACGTAAAAGTAACCGATCTATTGATCGAATACGCTAATCTCGTTTTAGAGAAAAAGGATTTCAAAGAAACTGTCGAAAAAATTGTCGACCGATATCAAGAAATTAGCGATTACTTTGAACTTGAAGATAGCACCATTAACACTATAAAACAAAAATTAGAGACTCTTGCCACCACTAAATTTTCTGACAACGATCATCTCATGGCTGCATTCAAGGCACACGGCGAATACATGAATGCGATTTTACTAGCTGCTGTATTAAATAGTGAAGGAATTCCTGCCAAATTTCTTGATCCAAAAGATGCTGGATTCTTAGTTGGCGGTGAACCTAATAATGCTGATGTATTAGAAGATACTTATCTTAATTTAAGTAAATACAAATTCGGTTCAGAACGTATCGTTTTTCCTGGATTCTTCGGATACAGTGAAGATGGCTCTATTTACACATTTACACGTGGTGGTTCAGATATTACTGGAGCTATCTTAAGCCGTGGATTTAAAGCTGATCTCTATGAAAACTTTACCGATGTGGATGCAATTTATGTTGCTAATAACCATGTTGTTAAAGACCCAGCTGCGATTCAAAAAATGTCATATCGAGAAATGCGAGAATTATCGTACGCCGGATTCTCCGTTTTCCAGGATGAAGCAATTATTCCTGCCGTTCAAGGACAAGTTCCTGTTAATGTTAAAAACACTAATAACCCAAGTGCCCCTGGTACTCTGATTGTTCCAGAACAATTTTTATTCAATCCTGCAAATCCCATCACAGGTATCGCAAGTTCAAAACGTTTTTCAGCCTTATATTTGCACAGATACCTATTAAATAAGGAAGTAGGATTCACATTACAACTTCTAAAAATATTTTATCGCTACGGAATTTCATATGAACATATGCCCTCCGGTATTGATGACTTAACAATTATCTTCGATAGGAGTAAATTATCTAAGACAACAATAAAGAATTTATGTAACGATATTAAAGAATCGCTTAATCCGGATTATATGGAATGGATAGATGATTACGCAATTATTATGGTCGTTGGTGAAGGAATTGCCCACACAGTGGACACAATGGGTAAAATCATTGATTCGCTAACTCAAAACAACATCGCTATTCATATGATTAACCAAGGTGCTTCACGAATTTCAATAATGATTGGAACTCGAATGAAGGATGCTGACAGAGCGGTTCGTCATATTTATGATACTTTCTTTAATAATGATGACGAGGTGGAATAAATGGTCCAATTACTCAAAGTTCATGGTTCAGAGAACCAATTTTTTATCCTAGATCAAACGCAACTTGATACACAATTGACTGATACAGAGTTAAGTCAATTGGGAATACAGCTTTGCAACCCAGAAAATGGTATTTTAGATGGTGCCGACGGTGTTCTAGTCGTTAATACATCAACTAACTCAGAAGCGTTAGCTCAAATGAGAGTCATCAATGCAGACGGTTCAGAAGCAAAGATGTGTGGGAATGGTTTAAGAACTGTTAGTCGCTATCTATCAGAAAAATACAATGAACCCTCTTTTAAAATTGAAACATTAGAAGCAAATTTAGACGTTAAAAAATCTGCAGATTTAGCCATCGGGGTCCCCGCCTTTAGCGTTCAAATAAAACCAATCTCATTTGAAGCTAAAGACTTACCTTTCTCATACAAAGGTATGAATGAAATGATTAACGAAGAAGTACCAGAATTCATCATGGGACAAACTTTTACATCAATTGCAGTTCCAAATCCACACTTGATAAGCTTTGTCGGACATATTAATGAAAAAGAACTTGGTATATTAGGTAAGACACTCAACTCACCCAATGAATATTTCCCTGAAGGTGTTAACGTAAGCTTTGCAGAAATTAGAGGCGACAATGAGCTGTTTGTTCAAACATATGAACGTGGTGTTGGCTTTACTAATGCCTGCGGTACAGGAATGTCTGCAACAAGTTTAGCCTTTGCGTTGCTACACAAAGATAAATTCACTGAAAGTGACGATATCTCAGTTTATAATCCAGGTGGAATGGTTAAAACACATATAACACTTGGTAATACAAAGGAACAAAGTGATATTCACCTAATTGGAAATGCTACATTTACTCATACACTAGATATTGATGAAGCTGATCTACACAGTTTGAATTTAAATAAATTTGATATTAAGTCAACTGGTGAAGAAAGTTTGTATCAAGATTTTGTAAGTGAAATTGTAAAATAATCTAACACTGTCATTAATTTGACGGTGTTTTTTTATGTCTCGAAGAAACTAATCAAAAGCTTTTGAGATTTCTGGTAACAAAAAAAAGTCATACAGCAACTTTACTGTATGACTTCAATAATATTGGAATGAATAATCCAGTATAATGTATACTACTAAGCGGAGAATAAGGGATTTGAACCCTTGATACAGGCAATACCCGTATACATGATTTCCAATCATGCTCCTTCAACCACTCGGACAATTCTCCAGGGCAAAAAAAAACTCCGGTTGTCAGACTCGAACTGACGACAACCTGATTAACAGTCAGGTGCTCTACCAACTGAGCTAAACCGGAATAAAAAACAAAGCGTGGCAACTACCTATCCTCGCGGGCAGTTTCCCACCAACTACTTTCGGCGTTAAGAAGCTTAACTTCTGTGTTCGGCATGGGAACAGGTGTATCCTTCTTGCTATCGCCACCACACTTCGTTTCCTCGTACCTTCAAAACTAGATATTAATCATAATGAATTCTTCACACTTCAAACTACGTGACGCGGTTAAGTCCTCGATCTATTAGTACTGCTCAGCTCCAAGTATCACTACTCTTCCACCCGCAGCCTATCTACGTCATATTCTTTAACGGATCTTACTTCCTTAACGGAATGGGAAATCTCATCTTGAGGGGGGCTTCACACTTAGATGCTTTCAGCGTTTATCCCGTCCATACGTAGCTACCCAGCGATGCTCTTGGCAGAACAACTGGTACACCAGAGGTATGTCCATCCCGGTCCTCTCGTACTAAGGACAGCTCCTCTCAAATTTCCTACGCCCGCGACGGATAGGGACCGAACTGTCTCACGACGTTCTGAACCCAGCTCGCGTACCGCTTTAATGGGCGAACAGCCCAACCCTTGGGACCGACTACAGCCCCAGGATGCGATGAGCCGACATCGAGGTGCCAAACCTCCCCGTCGATGTGAACTCTTGGGGGAGATAAGCCTGTTATCCCCAGGGTAGCTTTTATCCGTTGAGCGATGGCCCTTCCATTCGGTACCACCGGATCACTAACTCCGACTTTCGTCCCTGCTCGACTTGTCAGTCTCGCAGTCAAGCTCTCTTATACGTTTACACTCTACGAATGATTTCCAACCATTCTGAGAGAACCTTTGAGCGCCTCCGTTACTTTTTAGGAGGCGACCGCCCCAGTCAAACTGCCCACCAGACACTGTCCCTCGCCGCGATTATCGGCGTAGGTTAGAGTTTTCATATAACAAGGGTAGTATCCCACCAATGCCTCCATCGAAACTAGCGTTCCGATCTCTACGGCTCCTACCTATCCTGTACATGTCACACAAAAACTCAATATCAAGCTACAGTAAAGCTCCATGGGGTCTTTCCGTCCTGTCGCGGGTAACCCGCATCTTCACGGGTATTATAATTTCACCGAGTCTCTCGTTGAGACAGTGCCCAAATCATTACGCCTTTCGTGCGGGTCGGAACTTACCCGACAAGGAATTTCGCTACCTTAGGACCGTTATAGTTACGGCCGCCGTTTACTGGGGCTTCAATTCTCAGCTTCGCATAAATGCTAACTGATCCTCTTAACCTTCCAGCACCGGGCAGGCGTCAGCCCATATACGTCATCTTACGATTTAGCATAGACCTGTGTTTTTGATAAACAGTTGTTTGGGCCTATTCACTGCGGCTGGCTGTTGCACCAGCACCCCTTCTCCCGAAGTTACGGGGTCATTTTGCCGAGTTCCTTAACGAGAGTTCACTCGCTGACCTTAGGATTCTCTCCTCGACTACCTGTGTCGGTTTGCGGTACGGGTAGTTTATTTCTAACTAGAAACTTTTCTCGGCAGTGTGAGTTACTGTGCTTCGCTACTTAAATTTCGCTCCTCATCACAACTTGTCCTTATAGTTACAAGCATTTGACTCGTATCAAGACTTGTTGCTTGAACACACTTTTCCAGCTGTGTGCACACATCATCCTCCTGCGTCCTTCCATCGTTCAAACAAAATAAACTAGTACAGGAATCTCAACCTGTTTTCCATCGATTACACCTCTCGGTCTCATCTTAGGTCCCGACTAACCCTGGGAGGACGAGCCTTCCCCAGGAAACCTTAGTCTTTCGGCCGATCAGATTCTCACTGATCTTTCGCTACTCATACCGGCATTCTCACTTCTAAGAACTCCACTGCTCCTCACGGTACAGCTTCAATGCTCTTACAACGCTCTCCTACCACGTATCTTACGATACATCCACAGTTTCGGTATCATGCTTAGCCCCGGTACATTTTCGGCGCAGAATCACTCGACTAGTGAGCTATTACGCACTCTTTGAATGAATGGCTGCTTCTAAGCCAACATCCTAGTTGTCTGTGCATTTCCACATCCTTTTCCACTTAGCATGAATTTTGGGACCTTAACTGGTGATCTGGGCTGTTTCCCTTTCGACGATGGATCTTATCACTCACCGTCTGACTCCCGGGTATAGATCTATGGCATTCGGAGTTTATCTGAATTCAGTAACCCAAGACGGGCCCCTAGTCCAAACAGTGCTCTACCTCCACGATCCTTTTCCCCGAGGCTAACCCTAAAGCTATTTCGGAGAGAACCAGCTATCTCCAAGTTCGTTTGGAATTTCACCGCTACCCACACCTCATCCCAGCATTTTTCAACATACATGGGTTCGGTCCTCCAATGCGTTTTACCGCATCTTCAACCTGGACATGGGTAGGTCACTTGGTTTCGGGTCTACATCTACATACTTAGTCGCCCTATTCAGACTCGCTTTCGCTACGGCTCCGTATCTTCTACTTAACCTTGCATGCAAACGTAACTCGCCGGTTCATTCTACAAAAGGCACGCCATCACCCATTAACGGGCTTTGACTACTTGTAGGCACACGGTTTCAGGATCTATTTCACTCCCCTTCCGGGGTTCTTTTCACCTTTCCCTCACGGTACTGGTTCACTATCGGTCACTAGGGAGTATTTAGCCTTGGGAGATGGTCCTCCCAGATTCCGACGGGGTTTCTCGTGTCCCGCCGTACTCAGGATACAGTCTAGAGTGGATCCGATTTCGCTTACGAGGCTTTCACTCTCTTTGGCTCAGCTTTCCAACTGATTCTGCTATCTTTTCCTTTTTTCTCATGTCGACTGTCCTACAACCCCAAAGAGCAAGCTCTCTGGTTTGGGCTGTTCCCGTTTCGCTCGCCGCTACTCAGGGAATCGATTTTTCTTTATATTCCTGCAACTACTTAGATGTTTCAGTTCATTGCGTCTTCCTCTTAAAAGCTATGTATTCACTTTTAAGTAATCATCCATTACGATGATTGGGTTCCCCCATTCGGAAATCCACGGATCATAGATTACTTACATCTCCCCGTGGCGTATCGTCGTTAGTTACGTCCTTCTTCGGCTCCTAGTGCCTAGGCATCCACCGTGCGCCCTTTATAACTTAACCTAAATTACAAAGGTAATTCTTATTTCTTTTTTGGCGGAATTGCTTCCGCCCGCAGTTTTCGGTGTTTCTTTAATTCATTATTTCTTAATATCCAGTTTTCAAGGTACGAGTGAGAGTAGACCTCTCAAAACTAAACAAAGTTTTAACTTGTGTATTCCGTGGTACCTAAGTACCTATCCTTAGAAAGGAGGTGATCCAGCCGCAGGTTCTCCTACGGCTACCTTGTTACGACTTCACCCTAATCATTTGTCCCACCTTAGACGGCTAGCTCCTAAAAGGTTACCCCACCGGCTTTGGGTGTTACAAACTCTCATGGTGTGACGGGCGGTGTGTACAAGGCCCGGGAACGTATTCACCGCGGCATGCTGATCCGCGATTACTAGCGATTCCAGCTTCATGTAGGCGAGTTGCAGCCTACAATCCGAACTGAGATCGGTTTTAAGTGATTTGCTTGCCCTCGCGAGTTCGCAACACGTTGTACCGACCATTGTAGCACGTGTGTAGCCCAGGTCATAAGGGGCATGATGATTTGACGTCGTCCCCACCTTCCTCCGGTTTGTCACCGGCAGTCTCACCAGAGTGCCCAACTTAATGCTGGCAACTGATAATAAGGGTTGCGCTCGTTGCGGGACTTAACCCAACATCTCACGACACGAGCTGACGACAACCATGCACCACCTGTATTCTTGTCCCCGAAGGGAAAAACTAATCTCTTAGTGTTTCAAGATATGTCAAGACCTGGTAAGGTTCTTCGCGTTGCTTCGAATTAAACCACATGCTCCACCGCTTGTGCGGGCCCCCGTCAATTCCTTTGAGTTTCAACCTTGCGGTCGTACTCCCCAGGCGGAGTGCTTAATGCGTTAGCTGCAGCACTGAAGGGCGGAAACCCTCCAACACTTAGCACTCATCGTTTACGGCGTGGACTACCAGGGTATCTAATCCTGTTTGCTACCCACGCTTTCGAGCCTCAGCGTCAGTTACAGACCAGAGAGCCGCCTTCGCCACTGGTGTTCTTCCATATATCTACGCATTCCACCGCTACACATGGAGTTCCACTCTCCTCTTCTGCACTCAAGTTTACCGGTTTCCGATGCACTTCCTCGGTTGAGCCGAGGGCTTTCACATCAGACCTAATAAACCGCCTGCACTCGCTTTACGCCCAATAAATCCGGATAACGCTTGCCACCTACGTATTACCGCGGCTGCTGGCACGTAGTTAGCCGTGGCTTTCTGGTTGAATACCGTCAATACATGAACAGTTACTCTCACGCATGTTCTTCTTCAACAACAGAGTTTTACGATCCGAAAACCTTCTTCACTCACGCGGCGTTGCTCCATCAGACTTTCGTCCATTGTGGAAGATTCCCTACTGCTGCCTCCCGTAGGAGTTTGGGCCGTGTCTCAGTCCCAATGTGACCGATTACCCTCTCAGGTCGGCTACGTATCATCGTCTTGGTGAGCCGTTACCTCACCAACTAACTAATACGCCGCGGGTCCATCCTAAAGCGATAGCAGAACCATCTTTCAAACAATAACCATGTGGAAATTGTTGTTATGCGGTATTAGCACCTGTTTCCAGATGTTATCCCCCACTTTAGGGCAGGTTACCCACGTGTTACTCACCCATCCGCCGCTCACTCAAATGTAAAATCAATCAGGTGCAAGCACCTTCATTCATTTACCAGAGTTCGCTCGACTTGCATGTATTAGGCACGCCGCCAGCGTTCATCCTGAGCCAGGATCAAACTCTCATATTTTGATTGTTTGTGACTCATTTGTTATTAATTATTATTACTAACGAACTGACTTCGTTATAATTGTTTCTTTGACCTTATATAATAAGGCCTACACAATTAGCGTTAAAACTTTGTTCAGTTTTCAAAGGTCTATCACTCTAGTAAGCGCTTACGCTCACCAGTGCTATATTAGTTTATCAATCTGACAATCTAATGTCAAGGATTAATTTAACTTTTGTTTCATATAAATCATTGTGATTTATATGAATTGTTACTTCGATAAGCAACTTAATTATCATATCTAATTATCAACTTCATGTCAACAATTATTTTGATTAATTAATATCTCAACTCGTTTACTTGCTAAGAATATTTCCTATCGAGTAACTTTATAATTATACCAAGCTGATAACCATAAGTCAACAACTTTTTTATAATTATTATTTAGCTATCTCGCTTTCGCTTGATAGCCTTGATGTTGTTCATGTCTCGCAACAACAAATAATATCTTACCAATTCACTTCCATGCATGCAAGTGTTTTTTTACATATTTTTCAATTTATTTTCACTTCGCTGTTTTTATAGTTCGACATTCCTATTTAATCGCGTTAAAACGCCATTTTGCTTATTTGATATTAGCCAATTTCAAAACAAACTAAGTAATTTTCATTGAGATAAGTCTTTCTTCTTTCATGAAAGTAGTACTCATTATACATAAAAAGGGTAATGAAGTTAATCTTCATTACCCTTTTATCTATTTGAGTTCTGGTGCATCTGTTTGATATAGATTCATTAACGACTTATTGTCATTCTGGGCTAATATGCTTGTACCATTCTTGGTACGTGCCTTTTTCAATTCTTTTAAAGCAGTACTCTTCTTATAAGAGTAATCCTTCTTATCAACAGTAGCGAATCCTTCTGGTTTATAGAACCTTAACAAATCACCATTGATAACACGATCAGATAGAGATAGTTCGGTTGTCACTCTGTTAGACATTTGTGCCTTCTGAGTCGCAGAAAGACTTTTATCTACTTTACCATTCTTAGTATTGTAATACGTACTTCCCACCTTAGTTACATCTGGAGATACAAAATCTCCATTTCTAAATGCGACTATTTGCGAGTGTTGTGGTGATAGTAAGTCACTACCAAATTGAATCATGTTTTTATCATTGACTCCAAGCAAATTCAATAATGTAGGTAGAACATCTATTTCTCCACCATAAGTATGGTTCACACCACCCTTTAATCCATCCATATGAATCATGAATGGTACACGCTGATACTGTGCATTATCAAAATCATTGAAATTCTTGATTCCAGTAATCTTAGACATAGCTTTTTTATGGTTATCAGAAATACCATAGTGATCGCCGTAGAACACAACCATACTAGTTTTATCGAGTCCAGTGGCTTTAAGCCAATCCATAAACTCACCAATTGATTGATCCAAATAACGTGCAGTTTGAACATAACCATTTACAGTGCTGTCCCCTGTATCCGTCTTACTAATACTTTGGTTCTTCTTATCCAGTGAATATGGATAATGGTTAGTAACTGTAATGAGTTTTGCATAGAACGGTTGTGGTAATTGTTGAATATATTGAGCAGAGTCTCTAAGGAAAATTTTATCCTTCATACCATAACCGACGTTATAGCTCTTCTTTTGCTTATAGTAGTTGGAACTAAAGAAGTAATCATAACCCCATGACTTATATGTGTTATCACGATTCCAGAAACTTGGAACATCCCCATGGAACGATGCTGTTGTGTATCCCTGTTGATCCATAATTGCAGGAGCAGCTTGGAATGTATTTGTTGTTCCGTCGGTAACCATTGCCGCACCTTGAGGTAAACCAAATAACGAGTTTTCAAGCATCAACTCAGCATCAGCAGTTTTACCCTGTCCAACTTGGTTAAAGAAATTGTCGAAACTAAGGGTATCATTCTGGTGGTATATCTTATTTAAGTTAGGAGTAACTTCCTGATCATCCCACTTATAATCAATTAAATATTGTTGAAAACTTTCCAAGTGGATTATGAAGACATTCTTGCCTTTTGCTACACCGGAGTATTCCACATTGGGCGCAGCGTAATTGTCTTTCATATACTTTTGAATCGAATCTAAATCTGAACTCTTTGATTGTGCCTTAACAGCACTTGTCTTTGTAGTTTTCACGACATCGTATACATTAAATGCGTTTAGACCTAAATACTTAACAATGTAGTTATTATCGAAAGTTCTAGTAAGCAATCCTGAACGATCACTTTCTGCCAAAGTTAAATTAGCTCCAAATAGCAATACTGCTAATGATGTAATCAAAATTGGAATACGCCACTTAAGTCGTTTAACATCCATCCTGATTACCTTAAATGCCAATAATAATATTAAAATAAGGACATCAATAAATACTAAAAAGTCAGTTGGTTGAACAATTCCTGCAATACTCTTACCAAGGTTGTTCGAAACCGATCCAGAACCTTTGATAAGTATCATTGTTAAAAAGTCTGAGAATTCACGATAATACAAGATGTTTGAGAATAGCCAAACAGAGTCTAGAAAATCTATAATCAATAAGAAAATATACGATTTTCTACCCTTCATATACAGTGCCAAACCAAATAACAGTAGCATAACCGGAATAGGATTAATCACCATTAAAAACGTTTGAAGTGATCCCTTGACACCAAGGTTGAATTTCGTGGTATATGCATAAACTGTTTTGATAGTATATAGAACTACTGCTAAGATGACAAAACCCAATCTAGTATTTAAAAAATTTGAGAAACCTTTGATAATACGCTTCATGTGTTTTCGCTCCATAATCTTACTTTAGCATTATGCTTTATTTTTATTTAAGTTGGGCTTCTTCGAAACCCCAATCATCCCCAAGAACATACCAAAGAAGTATGTAATAAATCTCCACAAAAACATAGCTAAAATCAATCCGGAAGCTGATGGAATAAAGCCTGCAAATAAGGCTTTAAAACTAACTTCTGCCCCACCAGTACCACCTGGAACTGGAAAAATGGATGTAATCATCACAATCATAATTTGCATAACAATTACATCAAGTAAATTAATATGATGAACGTTTAGAGCCAACAGTACGAAGTAAACAACGAAATAGTATAAAAAGAGCTGCAACACTGTTAATACCGCTGCCTTAATTACTTTCTTACGTTCTTTTTTTAATACCAGACTTTCATTGTAGAAACTATCAATACTACGGTCAGCTGACTCTAAAATTTTATCACGTTTTTCATCTTTAAGGAAAAATAATACTGGTTTTAAGACAACTTGAACCATTCTCTTAGTGAAGTTGTAATAGTACATAATCATTAACAAGAAAGAAATGGTTACTACGTGTATTACTAATCCAAATAAAATTAGCAAGGCTAGTCCGCCAAAATGTCTTGCAACGCTCTGAAAGCTAACTAACATTGCAACTACGAAATTGATTAGCACCATCCCTTGATAGATGACAAACTTCATTAGCAAAACGGAACTAGCTCTTCCTCCATCAATTTTTGATTGCATCAAACCAACTAATTGTGCAGGCTGACCACCCGAAGAAAACGGAGTAATTGCATTGAATAAAGCCTGGATGAGTGGAATACGATACATTTCCCACCAGCCAAACTTACGGTCTTCTTTTTTCTTTAGTAATGTGTGCAGCACCCAAGCTTCCACGGCATATGAAAGTAACATGGATACAAAAGCAATAACTAACCAAAAAAAGTTGAGCCCTTTAAAAATATTAACTAGTGATTCAAAATTGATATCTTTAGCTTCCCACCAAAAAATACCGGCACCAAGGCCCAACATTACTAACAATGCAAAAATGTTTTTTCTACTCATCATTTATCCTGTTTATATATTTTGTATTGGTCATTATAAAACTTATACCAAATCTCACTTAAGTGATCTGGAGAATAGTAACTTGAAGCTTCTTTAGATTTCTTTTTAAAATCAGCCAAAATTCCACGATTATTATTAGCCCGGTTAATGAAGTCACTCATTTCGGCTCTATTTTCCGCTGGTTCATAATATCCGTCAATAATTGCTTGATAGAGTTCGAGATTACGAAGTAATACAGGGGCTCCACAACTAAATGCTTCTAAAACTGACATTGGAAATAGTTCATCATAAGATGGCAACAAGAAAATATCACAAATGTTATAGTAGTTCACTAAATCATTTCTATCAACAATACCTGTGAATTTCATATTTTCAGGTGCATCTTCCAACATCTTTTTATAACGATCATACCCGTCAGTTATCTTGCCAAATGAAAATCCACCTGCCCAAATAAATTGAATGTCTGGGTTTTCTTGTGCTAATTTGTAAAAGTCGTCAATTCCCTTACGTTCTTGAACCTGTCCATCCCCGAAAACAACAAACTTGTCTTCAGGAATGTTCATTTTCTTTCTGAAAGCAGATTTCTCTTCGTCTGACTTCTCATAAAAAGTCTCAGTTGAGACGAAATTAGGAATATATTTAATTTTTTCGCGTTTTAACCCATGTGCGACTAACTTATCAATAAAAGTTGGATTAACTACAACAATCTGATCCATCCTCTTATAAAAGCTAATCACATATTTATAAAAGATATTTCTGAATAACTTAGGAAGTTTGATGCTCCCCTCTAAAGTTTCGGGCAAGAAATGTACGTAGCCAATTTTTCGACCACGCTTCTTTGAAAATGTTGATAAATAAAATGTTGGATTAATAGTGTGATAATGACTTAAATCAGCACGAGAATACTTGTTAATTTTAATATCAAAATCCTTACTGAAGCGACTCTTCAATAAGTTCACTAACTCAATATAAGCACTACCAACACCCTGTCCTGCCACTTTATCAGCAGTTGAAAACATGGTGATTTTAATCATTCGAATACTCCTCTGGATCTATTGATGAGTTCGACAATTTTTCTCGAACAAAATACTCTTGAGCGCTGTGGTAAAAACTAAGTACAGAATCACCAAACTTATCTGAAGAAATGTTGTAAAGAATTCTCTGTCTAGCATCCCTATCATCAAACGAGTTTGGATGATCTAAGTAGGCAATTATCTTAGGAATCAGTTGATCATCTTGATTAAATGTCACACCCACAGACGGATCTGTTAATAGCTGATCCGTGTATGGTGCACTTCTAACAACAATCTTTAATCCAGATGCGATTGCTTCAATATAAGTTAAACCTTGTGATTCAGTATCACTCGAAGAAACAAATATATTTGCCATGTGATAATAAGGCGAAATCTTGTCATGCTCAACTTCACCAGTGAAAATAACATTATCTGTAATATGCAAGTCTTTTGACATCTGGACTAATTCATCCATGTCTGGACCACCACCAACAATCACAAGCATTAATTTAGGATTGTATTTAATTAATTCCGGCATTGATCTTAATACATGATCAATTTTTTTCTCCAACGCTATACGACTTAACATTAAAATTACTGGCTGGTCTTCAGCAATGCCCAATTTTTCACGAACAATTGTTGAATCCACTGGTTTAGTGTATTCAGACAAATCAACACCTGTTGGAATAATTGAGATTGGCGCTTCAATTTTATATCTATCCAAAGTTGCTTTAACTTGCTTACTTGGCGCTACCACACCTGATGCATTATTAATAAACATACGAGACATTTGCTTTACGTGATATGGCTTGAGTAAATGGCCATTTAGTACATAATGCAAATAATCCTCATACATGGTGTGATAAGTATGTACGAACGGTATTTTTAATTGTTTTGCGACAAATTTTCCAATTAGACCCAATGAAAATTCAGTTTGGGTATGAATTATATCAAGTTTTAATTCCTTAGCTAGATCAACAGCATGAAACATCCCTCTAATGGCAATTCTTCTATCAGTAAAGGAAATGAATGGTACACTACCTAATCGAAAAATATTAGGCTCAATAGTTGTTTTAGAAACACTAGGATCAGTAGTTGTAAAAATATACACTGAATGACCCTTTCGTTCTAGATCGTTTTTTAAGGTTTGAATTGAAGTGGCAACACCACTAACTTGAGGGAAATAAGTATCGGTAAATATTCCGATATTCATAAACAGCATCTCCTCATAACTTTATATTGAAGATTATAACAAAAAAGGGAGATTGATTTCTCCCAATCCAGGCGTTATTTGATTATTCTAACAAAATTACGGTTATTCATAAGGAAGTAAAATACAACAGTTCCTACTGCAACTACCGCAAATTCACCAATTGCTACGGTTCCCACTGTTAACCAGAATGGTACATGAATGACATAGAACAATTCTGCTCCAACAATAAGGCCATTTACAACAGCACAAAATACTGGCACTAACCAAATTAGTTTCATCTTGTTAGAAATCAAAACGATTAGTAAACAAGAAATTGCAGTTGCCATTGTTCCAAATATTAAATCTGGTAACCCTAGTTGACTGCTAAAAATGTTAGTAATAAAACATCCAATTATCAATGACCAACTATATTTAGGATTGAAGAAAACCAATAACATTAATATTTCAGATACTCTAAATTGTATTGCTCCATAGGCGAAAGCCGATAATCCGGGTGCCAATGTCAAAGCTACATATAATGCAGCTACAATTGCTAATCTAGTAATATCTCTTACTTTTAAATTGCGCATAATAAAAAAATCCTTTCACTGTTTTGTTAGGACAGGTTACCAGTGCAAACTGCCAATTAATAATGTTAACTTTTTTGACACTGATAAGCAACTTACAAAAATGTAATACTGTCCACCATACAAAAAAATCCTGTAACATCCACTCGGATATTACAGGATAATAATTTTACAACTTAGGCAATAAATCACGTTCATTTAATTTAGTATCAATTTGATTTAAAACAATTTGTAAATCGTCCTTGTTTTCAACATAATCCAATTGATCACCATTAATTTTCATTTTTGGACTGTAATCATATTCATCATACCAGTCATCATAACGACCAAGTAAATTGTGATAATAATCAACCAAAGTTGGATCCTGTTCTGGCTGTTCATAGTCACGTCCACGTTTCTCAATGCGCTTGATCATTGTGTCATATGAGATATCAATATGAATTAACAAGTCTGGTGCTTTTTTAGCGGCTGCATATGGAAGTTCTTGCATCATATTATCAAGAAGCTCGTCATAGACCTTCACTTCTTGTTGTGTTGCACGACCCATGTCGGCGTTCATGTGGAAGAACAAAGCATCTTCATAAATTGAACGGTCTAACACGTTATTATCATCAGCCAAAGCTTTTTTAATTGATTCAAAACGTTTATTTAAAAAGTAAATTTGTAGTAGGAAAGCATATTGCTTAGGGTCTTTATAGAACAATGGCAAAACTGGATTATCATCTACTTGTTCATAAAAAGCCTCTGTTCCTAAATGTTCTGACAAAATTGTTGCTAACGTACTTTTACCAGCACCAATTGTGCCACTTAATACGATCATCATTATATTCCTCCATCTGGTCCAAAAAAATCAATAGCTAATATCTTACCACTCAGAACTATATGTTGTATATAAATATTTTGAATATTCTATATATGGTGTCTTTTGATGATTTATAAACGCTGATATATCAATATTTTAGTCAAAAAAAAAGATCCTCACACACTGTGAGGACCCTTCTCGTCAATTCCCTTTTTCGTTCCAGTGAATATAATACCAATTCAATATAACATTGGGGTTACAAACTTGTTTCTTTATAACTTTTTTAATCGCAATTAAAAAAGTATTAAGACGATAAGAAAAAGTTAACATTTTGTTTGTTTCATGTTCTCTAAAAGGCTCCACCACCGGAACCTCCTCCAAATCCACCTGAACTTCCACCAGAAAATCCTCCAGAACTACCACCTATACTAGAATTGGAGCCATTTCCGGCATTAATTGCACTAGAAATTGAAGAAGTAAAATCAAAATTGTTGGACAATCCAGCAACTGCCCAGTAATAATAAACGAAGCTTGGATCGTTGAGCACTTGATCACTAAATTCAACCTTCAGTGCTTTTATGACTTTGTCTGAAACTCCAAACGCAACTGCATAGGGAAGAATTTGTTCCCAAAGGATTAAATCTCCTACGTCTGCCAATTTGATATCATCGATATCCTTCAGCATTTGTTTAAATCCACGTAATTCATTAGCTAGTATCTCACCTTTTTCTGTGTATACTGATATCCTCTTTTTAACTTGAAAATAGGTGGTCCATGAAAATACTAATCCAATCAGAAGTACACAGACTAATAATATCCACTTATCCGAATAAGTAACCATTCCAATACCTGCCATTATGACAGACAATACACTAGTTAATATAGCTCCCATTGAAAATGAACTTATTCTATCTGTATTCTTCTTATCAAAGAATTGTTCACGTCCACGTGCTGCACGTTTGCTCCATGCACTAAACCTCTTTGATAACTTACTCTTTGAGCTCTTATTGATTTGTTTGATTGTGACCTTCTCACCATCACCAATGTCATTAATTAGATATTGAAAAATTTTGTCATCAGGCAACTTGTTAGCTTTGATTTCAAAAGTTTTATCTAATTTAATTATTTCTAAATTACGCTTGTTAACTTCAACTAACATGTCTGCAGTAAGTGATGCACTATTGGCAGTATCAGCTTTATCGATCACTATTTGTGCCATACTTGGAGATACCGCCGGAACCTCGAACCAATGATGAAGAGGTATTGGCATTTCATGTTTGTTTACTGGATTTTTCCTTAGTTGATAAAAAATATTGATAAAGATTCCAATAATTACCAATACATATACTAATAAGGAAACATAAAATATCCGTCTCGGTATAGCACGTTGTTTATTGGCTTCAATTGCTAACGATTTTTCTTTTTTCAAAATATTAGATTTTGCATTTTTATTAACAAACTTAGTGTTCAAAGATGTAACAGACGTAGGAAAAATGATATGGCTCTCAACAAATTGATTAGCATCAACATGTTTTACAGACATCGTGACAGCACCTTTATCTCTATTTACATCAGTAAAACCATCTAATGGACCGTGAGACCATGCCTGTAACTCTGAAACATTATTAGAAGGAAGATTAATTACAATATTCACATTGTTAAGTGGCTCATCCCAACCCGATCCGATCACTTTCCAATTGAGCTCAGCCGTATCTTTGTAATTCGTAATTACACCTAACAATTTATATCGATAAATATAGGTTGCGGAATCATTAGTAATATTGTGATAAACAGTTATCTTCATGTTATCAGAGGAATTGTTTACCTTAAAAGTATTGTCCTTCTGACTTTCAGAAGGCTTTAAAGAAATTGTTCCGTCATTACCTTTGATCTCTACACGTGGATTCTCTAACGATTTAATACCCACAAGATCCTGATTGTAGTAAACACCATGAAAGTTTCCCGCAAATTTATATTTCATCTTCTGTGTAACATCTGCATCTCCATTCTTCTGCACATCAACATTAACGTCATATTTAGAGATCTTATATGAGTCATCTGCCCTAGCAGTTGAAACATTAAACTGAATAACAATAAGAAATGCCATGATTAACGCAGAAAAAACTATCCCAATTTTTTTCATTTTAACCCCCTGAATTGCTTTAATTATACATTAGTAGTAAGAAAAACAAGAACAAAAAGAACAACCAACTTGATGTTTATTGTTAAATATCTTGTGTCGAAATTCAGCAAAAAAAAGACAACCATCAAATGATGATTGTCTTTTGGATAATTGCGTTAATCAATTATACCGGTGATCGGGGTCGAAACAGTTGATACATCAAGCATTCAAGCTATTTAGTGTGCCACCTATGTGCTAATGTGCGTTCTAATCTCTACCATTATATAGTGTTTATTTTATGCACTTTATTTTTCCACGGTAATTCCCACCACTTTTCTCGTAATTTATTAAGAACCAAAACTAGGAGGAAACAACATGAATGATTTAATTTTAGTACATGAAAGCTACTTGATAGACTTACCCGATTTCTTAAAAGAATTTCTAATTGATCGTAGCACGTGGAATGAAGATGGATACTATTTAATTCACGATAGAGATATGTTTGCAGCACTCACATTAATACAATAAAAAAAGCCCACACCTAAATTAATAGATGTGGGTATTATTGTATCTTTTATCCCTTGAATCCAGAACCTTGCTGGAATTTAACTGGGATATATTCATCTGTGGAAACTTGATAGCACCAGCCTACATTAGGTACTTTAAATAGTTCTTCACCAGTTGCCCATGAAGTGCCACCTTTAAATACTTGGTTGCTGTCCTTGATACTTTGACCTTTAGAATTGTATGCATTAACTCCATAGCCGTCTAAATAATTGATAACGATCTTACCTGCCTTGTCAGTCACTGATTGTGGAATGTAAGTATCATTGCCGATTTTAAAGTATGCTTTTTTGTCACGTACTAGAATATCAGCTGATTGCCATGCCGTGCCACTAAGGATATCAGTCCCAATATGGGGAACGCCTTTGCTATTTGTTGTGGTAAATGCTTTGAAGTAGTCAGCTGTCACAGTCACCACATTATTAATAGTGGCTTTCTTCTCTGGTTCGGGCTCGTCATCAAATCCGTTTGCAAGGTCATATGCTAGCTGTGATTTAGTGATACCCATGCTTGCAAAATAAGGATAAGGGTCAACATGGTCGCCGCCAAAATTATTAGTTACCCATTGGTGTGTCTTGATTCCGTTGCCCCTACCATCTAGAACAAGTGGGATACCGTAAGCATTAGCGTAGTAGCGAGCTACTTCCACATACAAACGATAGGCTTCTCGAAATCGTTGCTTGTCGCCTGTTCTTGCAAACTCGATTTGTACGGGGGCATAAGGGTTAGCTGTTAATGCTCCCCACGATACGTAGCCTGGTTCACCGATTTGGTAAACTTGTGCCTTACCGTCCATGTATCCTACGAAAAACTGAACGTAAGCGTTGCCGTAGTTATTGTGCATGAACTGTACTTCATGTAGTAACGCTTGTGAATCTCGCTTGTCGTTATCGTTTCCAGATTCGTGGAGAATAATAAAACGGTTAGAAGCTAGCCGTGTATCACCTTTGTAATCGCCTAGTGTGTATGTCTTATTAATGATATTAGGATTAAACATATTCTATCCTTTCATATCCAGATTTTTTTGTTCTTTGGTTGGTTTCCACTCCGTCGAATATCCACCGGCAATACCTTTGATACCAGTGAATAATCCAGCTGTGGAAGCACCAACTAGGAAACCAGCAAGGCAAGCCTTACCTAGTTCCTGCTCGTGGAAAATCAATCCAATAATCAATCCAGAAAAAATACCCACAGCCATTGCGATAAATGGCATGTAGGCATTTTTAATTTTAGTTTGTTTTAATGCTTGAGTAATTGCGTAAACAATCACCGCCATAATGACTAACTCCGCTGAATTAATCAAGTTCATTCCCATAATATAATCCATTAATTTTCACTCTCCCAATCTTGAAATTTACTATTCAAGGCACTCATTTGCCTTGTTAATTGATCAATGATTTTACTTTGTTCATCAATTTTCACATTTAGTTTTATAACTTGTTCTTTCAACTCGTCCCGTTCATTAGTTATCTTATCTAATCTATCCCACATGATATCAGTGTGTTCAGCGTATACAGATTCATTTGAACTTGTGTTCTTTAACTTCTGTCCCCAAACGCCAAACATGCCCGATACAATAGCACCACCAATAGCCGAGATAATAATTTTCAGCGTATCGTTCAACGTGGTATGCCCCAAATCGATTCAACCATCACACGCAACACAATGAAACCTGTGATGATTGTTGTGTATCTGGGGATAGTAAAAGGACCAACTATATCATGTAGTAAAAAGATTATGAAATAGAAGGTCCAAATGAATAAGAGTGTAAATGTAACAACCGCCTTATTTGCTTCCGTAAAATGTTTGGATACTGATATCAGTGTAACGTAGAATCCCACAATCATTAATACGATAGCAAACGGTGGGTCATCCACGACTTTGACGAATACGGGCATGTGCAGGGGTTGATCAACAAAATTATTATCTAACCCGAAGAACATTCCTAGGATAAAAGTCTCCAATCCTGTTATAGTCCAAAACCTGTTCTCTCGCACGTATTTCATGTCGTCACCTTCTTTTAGTAGACTTCGATTGAATCAATAAGAGGTATCGGATAACCTAAAGCTATTGCTTGTGATTGCATACCAACAGACTCTTTCGTTCCTGATGTTTGAAGAGCAAGGCTTCCATTTTCATCACTACGAACCAATATTGAAGCCGCGTTGTTTTCAGTAGCAAGTAGATAGATGTCGGTATCCTTTACCAGTTTTCCATCATTATAAATTGATAGGAGAATTTCACTATTTCTATTAATCAGAGGAGGATAAATACTTATAACATTTTGCTTTTCCAACTTATATGTTAATGAAAATCGTTCAATTGTATCAAAAAAGTACGGACCAATTCCGATGTTTGGAGTGTCGAATATTAAAGCATTGGAACTATCCAAAACGAACTCTACGTAGCCACTGTCAGATTTTCTTCCTATTGCAATGGGAGTATGTGCTTTCAAATGAATAATAATCCCATTTGGCACATTACTCAAATCTGATCTTACTTGCTTAAATCTGTACGTAACTGCAGGTGCAGTTGAACTATTATCAGTACTTAAAATGTCGTTAGCTTGTATTATTTCACCTTTTGTTAATTCATTTTGCCACACTAAATCGCTACCAACATATTCCTTGCCATATCCAGCTACATTGTACTTAACGCCGTTGTTGTAAATCGCCATATATTAGCCCTCTTCCTTAGTGTGGTAGTTAACGTTAGCATCATGAGATGTACTGCTGTATTGTGCTTCTGTACCAAACCAATCGCTGTGGAATCCTGCATCGTAGTTAGCTTGCTTAAGGTCGGCGGTCTTAAGGTAATCCTTGAGTGCTGTAGCAATCAATGCATTAACGTCTGCTGACTTAAGCGTTCCCGCCACTGCTGTGGAAATAGCTTTATTCATATCCACGGTGGTAGTGTATTTACTCAAGTCAATCAAGCTATTAAGCTCGGTTTTTTTTACATAGTTAGTTGCCACATCAGTCTTCTTAATATAGTTAGCATCAACGTCAGTCTTCTTAATATAATTATTGTCGATATTCACGCTGGTCATGTATTCGGTTAGCTTAGTAAGTGGAACGTAAGCGGTCAATGCTGTCTTGTCGGCTTTACTTTCCACAGCTGTCAGTGCCTTATTAGCTGTGGCATTAGCTGTGTCAACATCAGCTTTAATTTGTGGGACGTTGATGTCTGCTACACTCTTAGATACATCAGCCAGTGTCTGATTCAAACTAACAATTTTATTATCTATTCCATCAATGTCACTTTGCGCTGTGGAAATATTACCCTTAACAGTATTTAAAGCACTGTCAGAACTGGCTTTCATATCGGCTAGCTTCTTGGTCAATTCAGCCTGCATAGACTTCATGTAAGTTTCATTCTTAGCAGTGAATTCATCATGTAAGCTGTCTAGCCACTTGTCGATATCAAGTATCTTCTTATTTAACTGGTCAACAGTAGCTTGCAAGCTATCGGCGACAGTCTCGGCATTGTCTTGCTTAGTCTTTAACTTGGCTATCTCTGTGTCAGCTTCCACACCTTTTTCTTGCAACGTTTTTACTGTTTTATTGACATCCGCAACTGCTGAATTAAATTCACCTTGATATGCTTCTTTAGCTTCATCTAATGTACTATTCAAGGAATCTTTAATAACTTGAGCGTAATCAGTGTTTTCAATCTGTGCCTTGAGTTCATCAAACTTCCCCTGCCATTCATTAATAGTCTGTTGCCAAACTCGAGTTAAATCGTTGAGACCTGGAATATAGTCCGTGGAAGGACCATGGAGCGTGATACTTGGATGAATGTTAATTTCAAAACTTTCTGTGGACACTGATTTATTAATCAAAAAATAAGCATTGACCACATGCCCGCTGGCGGTGGTTAAATTATCGTTGACCTTGTAAGTGATAGTGTTGCCACTTACTGTAGCAGGGTCAGTAGCCACTGCTGTACCGTCAGGCTTTTGTGCAAAAAACTGTGCTGATGTCATACCAGAATAATCTGCACCATTGTCCAAAATGGTAGCCACGATAGTAGCAGTGCCACTATCCCCTTCACGCAATCCAATTGGTGAATTGATAGTATATTTAGCCTTATTTACGTCCAGAGTTATTGGATATCTATTCGCCATGGTCTTCACCAGCCAATTCTTTTACCATTGTACGGAACGCATCAAAGTCTTTTTGCTCTGCTTCTTGTTCACTAGCTGATAGTTTGTCCATTTGTGATTCATTGACATTAACAGAGCCATCCGAGTTAATTGTCCCGTAGAATTGTGCTAACATCACGCCACCTAGAGTGGATGTTCCATTGAAATTAATCGTCTTGTGAGTTTCTAGAGCCATTGTCATCATCTTCCTTTCTTAATGATTCTGGGAAAGCATCAGGAAACTTGTTGAATAGGATTTTTAGTAGTTCTTCGTCCTTATCCAATTGTGCCTGCATCATTGCTTTATCTTTGATCAGTCGCATGTTCTCGTATTGAACATTTTTCAATACATCTTCTAGCGTGATACTGTGTAGTGCTTCTAAATTTAATTCCATTGTTTACGCTCCTATCCATCTATTCCCTTACCAGCAATTCGCCAGTCACCAGATACAGATGAATTAATAATTCTGGCAACTAGGTAACTACCGTTCCAAAATAAACTAACTCCAGAATTTCCAAATCTAATTTCATCATGTACAGTTAATGTTCCTACGTTGTTGATGTTTCCGTGGTCAGTACCCATATTTAATCCTGGTGTACTAATTCCATACGCACTATTAATAACCGTCTGATGTCCTTCGCTGTTACGTGTCGTATAGATAGAACCGGCCGAACCAATATTCACACCATTCATCTGTCCACCATTAATTGTTGCACCTGTGATAGTTACAGACGTGAGTGCTTGAGTACTAATTTTGTCGGCGTAAAATCTACCATCAGCACTCATACCAGTAATGACTGTACCGTTATTCTTGTGGAAACCCATGCCATGGTCATCAATCAACAGGTAACCGTACGGCGTGGTAATCTCCATTTGTGTAGCTTCGGCAAGCGTGGGAATCCAGCGAATTTTGTTGTTACCACCGGAATTCATGAAGTTAGTTATATCTCTCTGCGTTGACTGAACTTTTTCTGTGACTGCTTTCTGGTAGTTCTCAAGCATTTCTTTTTGCTGTCTGGTAAGGTCGTTGACATCATCAATCTTGTCGTTTGTTTCATCAAATATTTTATTGATGTCATCCTTTTGGTTAGCAAGTGCATCATCAGATCGTGCTTTGTTATCGTCAGCTTTTTTGTTGGCGTCAGATATACGCTTGTCTAGATATCTAAAAATAGTCTGCTGCACTGTTCCGGCTTTCAAACTCGTGTTTATCATCTTGTCGGGATCAAACGTCCGTTCAGTCACAGTCTGTTCTGTAGTCAAATCGTAATCGGGGTCATAGATACGGGCTGTATCACCAACTTCGGCAATCTTGGCACGCTTGCTGTTACTACCCGCACTATCGATAGTTATCGTGTAGGTCGGTAAATCAATGCCAGGGTTCTCTTCAAAATATCGTTCTGATATATCAATCAAGTCTGGGATATTCTCCACACGACTTGAGTAGTCAATATACTTACGGTGTGGAAGATTATATTTTTCCTTGTACGGTGAATTAACTTCTGGAGCATATTGTTTGTGGTTCTGTGTTACATGCGTTTCATCTCCAGTCGTTCCTTCGGTATCCTTCATGGTGAACCAGCCTACTATAGAAGTAGTTAGCTTATCGATATTCTTTTCGATAGACACGCCAGAGATATTTTTACCCCTACGCAAGTCAATTGAATTACCAGTGTTATAACTTGTTAACTTCATGTTATTGCCCTTGCGGACGATACGACCATTAAAAATAGAGGCTAACGAATTGTTAGCACCTACCATAATTTGTCCTGGGTTCTGGTTAGAATAAGTGACGTCAGTCTTACCAGCATTCTTACTGATGTCAGTACTGTACGTAAACGACTGTGATGGCAAGTCTAACTTATCTCTCATCTCTGATATAATGGCGCTCGCCGTTTTATAATCTGTGGTTAGATCTCCACGCATATAATTGTCGTTCGTCATCATAGTGATTTGGTTACACGTCACAGTCATTGTTCCAGGGTTCTTTGTGTCTGTTTTAGTGATAATAAAAATATCGCTGTCGTTAGCATTGACGGCGATACGAACAAACATTTCTGGTTTTACTAATTTAAAGTATTTTGAATTTCTAGTAATAGTAAATGTTGCCGTGTACTCACCATTAAGCACCTCATGAACTGACTGATTATATGCATCAGAGATTGATCCAACAACGTCCTTTGCTTTGTAATCTCGATATAAAATAGGTTTCATTAAATCGTCCTCCATCTAGGATATACGACTGCGTTACCCGCTGTAATGGTTACGATACCAGGTGGCAGGCTTGGGAATTCTTGACCCACGTTGAAAGCATTCTCAACAATAGTATTACCGTTGTACACGTCTTGCTGTGATTCTTCGCAATCGACCCAAGCACCACCAGAAGGCAGTGGACCAAACGTGTAAGGCTTGCCATTAATAGCAATCGTGGATACTCCAGAATTAAGAATGTGGATCAATGGACGGGAAGCATAATTAAAGCGATTAAACGTTTTAGTAGTACCCTTCACAGTTACTGATTCATCTGGACGGTACTGCTTGAATGCTTTGGCTGTGAGTTTTATCTTAACTTCTGAATAATAACTTGTTCTTGTTAATCTACTAGATGTAACAACTTCTGCGTTAGAAATTAAATACTCATAGTTAGGTTCGCCGTAATGCATGAAGCTGATATATTTATCAGTGTCAAATGCTGAATACAGTGCTGACAAACGCAATGTGCGGTCTTCTTCATCATAGGCACGAACAATTATATTGAGATCTATCTCTCGATTATCATAAGCACCTTCATCTAGAATGATTTGTTCGTTTCCACCCTCAATAGATATGAGGGATTTTTTTCGTTTTGGGATATTGATGGTTGGGTAGTTCTCAAGTATTGCGTGTAGATCTTCAATACCATTTTTACCATTAATATAAAAGTTACCTTTTTTTAAAATCATGCTATTGAACCACCTCCAAATGCAGTACTTTGATTATTAAACATCTCCCTGAATTTTTGTTCAATGATGTCAGCAGTTTGTTGACCTATTTGCTGACCATCTCCACCAGAACCGTTAACAGTTACGTTAACTTTGATATTCTGATTGTTTACTAACTTACTGTTATCAGAATTATTGGTATTTGTCGTACTGTTCGAGTAGTCAGTCAGTCCAGAATTCAATGTGGTAAAGTCGTTGACCACCTTGGAATATCCTGGTGTTCCGTTTGCATATTGCTTGATACCGCTAAACATTCTGCTAGTTTCACGAGCAGGGACAACTTGCGAATGCTTTGGAAGTGCAACCATGATATTACGTCCTTGTGGAATAAATTGTTCGCCAGTTGGAAGTTTGATCAACTCACGGAACATTGAACCACGTTCATCATTGACCATTGCAATTTCTTCACCAGAATCGTTAGTACCTTTGGCGTGTCGGAATATTCTAGAAACAACTGTGACGAACGAGTGAACTACTGGACTTTGTCCATTCCATCTTAAAATAGCCCTAATAGCTGAACTTGCTGGTCCAGAAGATTTATCATGACCTTTATAGTACTTGTCTTTTTCTTTTTTGTCATTGTGTCTTTGGGTGGCATTTTGTGATTCTTTAGAAGCTTGTTTGTTATTTGAAGCATCACCTTTGTAGTCCTTGCGGTCTACTTTTTTATCGTTGTGTCTTTGGACGGCATCCGTACTTTCCTTGGACTTCTTTTTAACGTCTTCAGCATCACCTTTAAGGTTCTTCTTATTAGCTTTCTTTTTGTTGTGCCGATTAATAGCATCCTTGGCATCATTTACAGCACCTTCAAGTTCAACATCATTACCGCCAAGCTTCTTAACAATAACTTTTTTGCCATTGTAATCCACAACAGCTTTTTCACCATTTTTGGTTTTATCAAGAATATCTTGATTCTCCGCAACTAGTTTCTTTCTATCTGCTTTTTTCATGTTCCAGCGAGTAAGTGTATTGCCTGCATCAAAAAATTTAGCCATTGCATCATCTGAATTAACAATGATGTTCTTTTGCTTCTCTGGCATGTCATTGAACGATACGTATGAGCCAACTAAGTTACCCAAATCTTTGGCAGAATTGTCAGTATTAATAATTGCATCTTTTTCATCCAGAGTTAAGCCATCCCACGTGCCAGCCTTTACCATTGCTGCAACAACTGGTGCTGAAGCTTTATCTTGGATAATTGCATCATGAGCCTTAACATCTAACCCGTTCCACAATCCTGCTTGATAAAGTGGCTGAACAAGCTTGGCAGTTGCCTTATCATTCACGATTGCATCCTTATCGTCCAAACTCAATCCTTGCCATACTCCTGCTTGAACCATAGCTCCAATCAATTTACCAGTTGCATCATCATTTATAACTGCGTTCTTTTCATCAAGCGTTAAGCCATCCCATTGTCCTGCATCAATCAATGCATCCACAATTTTACGGCTGGCCTTGTTATTAATGATTAAATCTTTTTGGTTGGGAGTAAGATCGTTCCATTTACCAATATTCTTCAATTGGTCAACAACTTCTGCATTACCTTTACCAGTAATAACAGCTTCCTTGGCGTGCATGCTTAACCCATTCCACGTGCCTGTTTGAGTAAGTAAATCTACTAAATCTTTCTCACCAGAAGTATTAACCAATGCTTGCTTGTCTTTCATGGACATATCGTTCCACTCGCCCGCATTGATCATAGCGATAGACAATTCTTTTTGACCTTTGGCACGTACAATTGCAGTTTGTTGTTTTGGTGTGAGTTTATCCCAGTTGTCAATATGCTTTACAACCTTAGTTAGATCTTCATCACCTTGTACACGAATCATTGTTTCCTTTTCTTTCCAAGGAAGGTCATTCCAACGTCCAGACTGTATTGCTGCTTCACCAATCATTGACTTAGCATTTGATGTGATTTTTGCATGTTTAAGCTCGAATTGAAGTTGTGCCCAACCCATACCAGTCTTGGCTGTATCGTTGATAGTTTTTTGTGCATCAGTCTTGATTCGTCCAGTCTTAGGGTCAAGGACCATTTTATTCCATTGCTCGCCCGCTGACTTCGTGACCTTAGACATCTTAGAAGCTGTATCAGCAATACGTGAATTTGATGTGGAAATTGTGTCAGCATTCTTTTTTGACTTCTTAGTTACCTCATCATAGGATATGCCATATTCTTTTAAAGTAGCCTTAATATCAGCAACACTATGGCCAGCTTGTTTTGCAAGCTCAACGTATTTCTTACCTTGCTTGTCCATAGAAGTACTATGTTCGTCACTCAACTTACTCATAGCTTTTTGATAATCTTTTTCACTGATCAATCCCTGTTTTCTAAGGTTTTTGATCATTGAACTTTGCTTTTTATACTCTGACTGTTCTTTCTTAAAAGCACCCTGTAATGTTTTTACACGCTGTCCAGCTTGAATTGTGGTTAGTTTCTCCACATCAGAATTCAGAGCTTTTTCAACTTCTGTTTTCTTTTTACCGGATATTCCAAGAAGTTTGATCTCATCATCATTCATTTTTTTCTTGGAATTTAGAATGTATTGATTTTCGTCATCAGTGTACCCACGGTGTTTTTTTGCAGCATTTTTAACAATGTCATTAACGTTGTCACTAGTTTGCTTAGCGTTCTTTTTAATTTTCTCATTGTTTTTCTTTTGCTTTTCCGCAGCTTTACCAACTATTTCAGCAACATCATCTGGCAATCCTTTTAGGCCTTCGGTAAGTTTCTTATTAGCGTCATCAGCTGTTTGACTAATTTGGTCAGACATGCCTTTAAATGACTTACCAATAGAACTTGCGCTCTCACTGGCATTATCATCAAATTCTTTTAATGCTTGACTTGCTTGGCCATTAAAATCTTTCATGTGGGTGAGTGCTGTATCGGCTTTCTTACCAACCGTAGTTCCCCACTTGCTGGTTTCAACGCTTGATTCCCAAGCTTGTTTACCCCACGAATTCCAAGCCCAAACACCACCAGCGACTGCAGCAACTACTCCTGCAATTCCTAATGCAACCGGTCCAGACATTAAAGCAAATCCACTTGCTGCACCTGCGGCACCTTCCATGCCTCCCGCTAATGTTGCTGCGCCACTTGCACCTTCGACTGCTGCGCTGCCAACTGTAGTAGCTGCTTTAGCAGCAGTTGCAGTTTTACCTGCAAATAGAGTAGCACCTTCAGCTCCTGAACTAAACATAGACAACAGTTTTGTTCCTGCACTTGATGTCCGATTAAAAGCCACCATTGTATTTCCAATTCCCTTGGCCAATAGTCCTACCGAACCTGTAGTTACTTTACTAATCGTCCCTATTCCTTGCATTGTTTTTGCAACAGGTCCAATTGCAGCAACTAACGCTACTGATTTCAATATTGTTTGTTGTTGAGAATCGTCTAATTCAGCAAATTTCTTTACCACATTAGTCAAATCTTTGACCAGTGGCATAAGTGTAGGTGTCAATTTCTCACCAACTGTGATAGCTAAGACATGCAATGATTCTTTAAATCTTGCAATTTTGGAAGCTGATGTATTGTTCATGGTGTCAGCAATCTCTTTAGTCGAACCACTGGCTTCTTTAGTCTTCTTGGTCAAGTCGGTTAAAGCACCACCACCTTCATTGATAAGTGCATTCATACCTGCTTGTGCTTCTGTACCAAATGCCATAGCAACGGCACTGGCTTTTTGCTCTTTCGTCCAACCCTGCGTATTGGTTTTGATCTTGTCCAATATTTCGGGAAGTGTGAGAGAGTGATTTTTAAAGTCTTCCACATTAATGCCAAGTTCTTTAAATCCTTGAACGTTCTGTCTACTTGGCTTCATCAAACGTGTCAATGCTGAACGCAATGCAGTACCAGCAACTGAACCTTCAATACCTTGATTACTCATCAAACCAATTGCTGCTGCAGTCTCTTCAAGCGAGATACCAGCAGAATGAGCAGTAGGACCAACGTAAGTCATGGCATCACCCATGTCAGTAAATCCTGCAGCAGTTGCATTAGCTGTATAAGTCAAACTATCAGTAACACGTTCAGTGTTTTTAAGCATTCCTGCAGTGCTGTTAGACTTCAAGCCAAATTGTTCAAGTGTTGAAGTTGAAACAGTCATAACATCATTGAAGTCGTCACCAGAAGCTTTGGCAGCATTCAATATGGAAGGCATTGCTCCCATTGTTTGGTTAGCTGAATATCCACGCTTTACAAGCTCTGTCATACCAGCATTGATTTTATCAGTTGAAACACCATACTCTGTTGCCCATTTCTTACTTGCATCAGACATTTGTGTCATCTCTGATTTAACTTGAGATGCACTCTCACCATTAGCTTTCAGAAGTGGTGCAATATTAGCGATCTGTGAATTAAAATCAATAGCTGATTTAGCAGCATAACCAAAACCTGCTACAATTGGTGCAGTAACTCGTGTAGTCATGGTATTACCAATGGAACCCATCTTGTCACTAAATCTACCCATCTTGCCACTGACTTCAGTTAGCCTAGTTCCAACCTTGTAAAAGCCATTTTCCTGCAACGCAATCTGTTTATTTGTTTTGCCCATTGCAGCGTCCAACTGCATCATGTTTGCCTTTGTCTTATTGACTTGAGCAGCGGCGTTTTGTTGTCTACGTGTTAGCTTCTCTTGTTCCCCGGACGTCGAGGCTGTTTGTTTGGACAATCTAGCGTAAGTTGCTTCTTGCTCTTTTAATCGTGCTTGATAGTTTCGCATTTGCTGTTGCATTGTGGAATAGTTAGCTTTCAAGCCATTTAAACTATTGCCGTATGCTTTAGCGGCAGCATCTTGAGTTTTTAAAGCAGCGTTTGTATTTTTGATCGTGGAAGTTAGTGCAGCAGAAGATTGTTTAAACGGGTCAATGTTTAACGTGACCGTTGCAGCTAAATGTCCTAAGCTTCCTGCCATATTCTAACCCCTCTCTTTAAGCAAACAAGAACGGGAACGCTCTATCGATAGTAGTTTCTTTCTCTTCGTAAATATGGTTCAACCTGTGGACATCGTCCATAGTCATTTTGTCTAAATCAGACAACTTGTAATCCTGTTGCATCATACTTTTGTAAAAACTATCGATATTATCGAGCGAATCCGTAAGTGATTGCTTTGTTATTTTTTTGCTTTACCTTCGTCAACTTCATCATCGTTAGGTGTTCCCAGTGCATCATCAATAGCTTTGGAAACTTCTGTCATAGCCTTTCCATCAGCACCGTTTAAAACATCTTGACGTGAGAACTGGTTGTTCCAGAAATTAACAGCAAAATCGGCTACTTCTTCTGAATTCTTTAAAAATTGTTTATCGGTTGGACCATCATCATCTTGATACATAGCCACTTGATGTTGCTGTAAGATCAATGCTCTTGTGATTTCCTTCAAATATGGTGGCTCTGTTCGTTTAAATTCTTCTAACTTGCCATCAATTCGCAATTTAATTTTATATACCATTGATTTCTCCTATAAAAAAGCCGAGACATTTCATCTCGACTTAATTAGTTTATTCCGACCGCCACCGCTACCAGACAGGGAGTATGCTGTATTTCTTAAACTGTAAATTCAGGTACGTCTACTTTCGGACTGTCTATATTTTCTTCTCTATAAATCAAATAGTAATCACCCGTATTTACTTTTGTACCAGACGTTAGTCCAGTGATTGTTATCTCTTTTGAAGCATCAGATTTTGACACTTGATTTCCAGATTTATCAAACAATATCAAAGACTCATTATCTCTATTAGCATATTGTTCTCCATCTTTGATATGAACCCCTTGCTCATCTGACTCAACGGAAACCTTATCCGGTGGCAAGATATTTTTATTAGAGTTTTCATATCCTCCAGGAAATCCATTTGCATATTGTCTTGCAACAATTTTAAAACCATCTTTAGCTTGCTGATCCATAAAGTTAAGACCGTCATCAATGCCTTGCTCAATTTGTTCATAGGTGGCGTACTTGCGACTTGGAATATCTGGCCATACGTTTTTATCCAATGTATAGCCATATTCCCCAACCTTGGTTTTAAAGTCATCTAGAATTTTTACGATGTTTTCCTTTGTAAACACATTTTTGCGCAAGTCATTCCAACGTTTAACAGCGACGTCCGGATAACTAAGGAACGCAAGTTTTAACAACTTGTTTCCAACTACCCAGCCTTTTCTTGAATAATCAGTTAATCCACCGAAAGTTAGATCAAACGCTCCATCCATATCATATGGGAGCATGAAAAACATTTCTCCATTTAGAGACAAATACCCAACATTGTTACAAACATTGTCTTGTGCATTCATGAAGTTCATTAGTAAACCATAATCAATGACATTGTAAATGTTATATCGCTCGCCATAATTTTGTTTAAACGAGTCAAAACCATAAAATTGAGTAAACGCGATCCAATTATAAACTGCTTGTTGAGCAGTAGTTAGACGATCACCTTCATCTGGAGTTTCAAGTTTGAAATCACCAGATGAACCATCAAGCTTAGCATTGACGTCCCAACCCATTGTGACATTACCCCAGCCTTTGGCATTCATCTGAATTGCCTTTATATCTGTGTCTTGTACATTAGTCATTTCGGTAGTGTTATCAAGATTAAATGTATAAAGTCCCATGAATTCATCATTTATACGTACTTCACATGGAAAACCGTCGATTGAACCGTACATTCCGTTTGAAGCCAGTTTTTTATACACGTCGTCTTGTCCCAAAATATCAACCGTACTTGGGTCCGCCATTACCTGCTTCCACAGTTTTGCTCCCACAATATTTCTAACATGCGTTGAATCAACGTAGTCAGCTTTCAATACATATTTATTTGTGGCATACCACTCATCAGAAACCTGTACTGGTTTCTTTGTGGAATATGTGTCATCAGTATAGATTTTCATAGAGTAATTTTTCTTTGAATAATTGATTGAACTCATACCTTGCCAACCAACTTTAACAAATCCTTCAAAGTTATATTTATTTGAAGGATCAGTATATTTCACAGAAAGCTCTTTCTTATCGTCTTTCGACATACCTGACACGTCTCCAAAAAATTCCACTAGCGGGAGAGTCATTGTTGATTGAGTGACATATGTTTCTGGCACATCAATTTCCGGACTTTCTCCGGCACTATTTTTGTATGATGCTTTAAAATCACCATTCTCTATTTTTGTACCTGCTTGAATGTCACTCGTAAAAGACACCGAGTCACTTTCAGATTGAGCGATGATTTTTCCATCTTTTTTAATAATCAATTTCTTAGACATTAATCATCACCTCCAAGTACGTTAATAGTTATTTGACTATCATTTGCTTTAATTGACGCCTTTTTAGGCTTTACTGGGAATTTCGTCTAAGGCCTTCAAATCATCTTCACTCTTAGCAAATACGTATTGTTTGAATGAAGCAAGATCAAACTCTTCACTGTCTTCACGACCGATAATAACCATCATGCCATCATCAGCATCTCCACGTGGTGCAAACGTACCAGTTGATTCATCTGCTTGTGGATCTGGTGTTCCGTCAACAGTCTTAGTATCGATACCTGGAAGTGAGAACTTACCTTTGAGCATACCAACCCAAACACCTTTTCCATCTTCCATCTTAGTCTTGAATACTACGGCGATATCATTAGGTACAAGGTTCTTGTTGTACAATTCAACGCCTTTCTTAACATTGATACCAAACCAATCTTTACGTGCATCTGATGTAATATCGTAAATTTTTACGTCTAGCGTTGCTTCTGAAATACCACCAGATAAAACAACGTAAGGACCATCATCAGCTGCGATCGATTTCAATTCATTTTTTAGGTCCATCTTAACTTCTGTTAAGCCTGGAAGTGCTTTCTCTTCACCAGGTACAAAATCATCTTCAACTAATCCATAACTGAAATGTGATGCACCAAATTTAACTTTTCCCATTGTTAATACCTCTTTATTTAATATTTTTTTTGCATAAAAAAAGGACTTACTGATTAAGCAAGTCCTTGAAATTCATAATTACTTTGGACCATAAGTAGGTCCGTCATGTCTGGATCGGTAGCACGATATTTGTAGTAGCGTTCAAATCCAAATGAACGCATTAACTTATATATCAACCGTTCCATATCAACTGATTCTTGAGCTTTAGTTTTAACTATCCAGAAATCTATTTGAAAACGTGGATATTCGATAATTCGTTCATCATCAGCATAGTCAGCCAAGTCACCTGGGATAGATGTAATTCTTATCCACGGTGCATTCTTATTCTGAACAAACGAATTGACTGGTGTACCCACAAATATTGGATTATTAGATAGTCGCTTACCTCTTACATCATTCATAAAATCAGTCAATGAAGTGCTTTGGTTTAAAAACTTATATACGTCATATTCTGAAATTGTCATACTTGTAAATTATCCTTAAAAATTTGTAGTACTTGACCACGTGTCTGTTCTTGAGTTTCCTCAATAAAATGCTGTGGCTCTTGCTTAGATGTGCCCGAGTTAGGAAAGTGAGCAATTGGACCTTTGACCTTGTCATAACCAACTGGTGCTTGATATTCACCAGTCTTAATGGACACGCTACCAACTTTCATATGTTGTTTAAGGTGTCCTTTACCACTGTGGTCAATTGGTGAAACTGGGGTGTTTTCTGCCAGTTGCTCGCCAAAAAATCTAGCGCCTTCACGTACTGACTTTCTAGCTTTCCTATCAAATCCAGCTTCTAATGTTTTAACGTTATTCAACATCTCTTCAATACCTGTGACTGGCATTATTCCACCGCCTTACAAGCTATCTTTGTGACATTTCGTTTGTCATAGTCTGGATCAATACTATCTATCCCATACTCTTTGCCACGCCAAATAACGTGCCACATGGAATCAATAGGAATACCAATCTCAAACTTGATAGCAAAATTAGGCGATTCTTTACGTATCCCAACTTTAGTAGACGGGTCACGAAATTCCCGCATTGGTGTGTTTAACAGCTCCGCCCAGCAGGAATATTCCGTGGTTTTCTCTTCTTCGGTAGGTACGCCAAATTCTGTAACACCTGGCTTTTTAGAGATGAATTCAATACGTTCAGTCATGTGTGTCAATCTCATTGTTCATCACTCCCCAATTCGGTACGGAGCTGATTAATAACATTAACGACCGTTGTATTTTGCAACGGAAACCGCATGACTTCTGAACCCGTACCACGATAGTAGTAATCTTCTTCCACGTACTTCATCAGTGCCACGAAAAAACGGCTATCCTTAATGAGTTCAGCGGGAGTGAGATCAGTGTCAATAGCTCGTGCAATCTCCATTGAGCCAGAATCAACTAACTGTTTTAAAACATCATCATCAAATGATTGGTCAATTTTGCAGTAGTTTTTTAACGTTGCAAATTGCTCTTCATTAAGTAGGTCTGTCATAAGCTAGCCCCCAATCTTTGAAAGCAATATGGCTTTAGTATCGCCACTAGCATACTTAATACCTTGACTATCTAAATATGCTTTTATCTCGGCAACAGTAGAGTTCTCATCAACCGCCCTTGTAGTTGGTTCTACCGTTTTTTCTGGGCTAGACGCTGGGAGTTGAAGCTTTTTGTGTTAAGAAGTAACCAGCTTTTTCATCAGCAACTTTAACGTCAAAACGTGTTGCAGCTTGCAAGTATTGACCAAAAATCTCATTGTCAACCCAACGTACTTGGATATCTAATCTATCAGCCATGATGATTGCACGCTTGATATCACCGACCCAAGCATGTGCTTCTCCGGCTTTACCAAGTGCTGTATCTTCCACAACAGTAACTGGGATACCTAGCAATCTAACTGGTGAGCCGTCTACGATTGGTTGTTGTAATAAGTATTGTCCGTTGCCGTCTTTCAATGTATCCAAGTAGTTATAGAACGATTGACTGGCAATAATTACCTTTTGATATGCAGGGTCAAGATCAACGTTGATAATGTGTTTGATATCATCAACTGATTCACCTGCAACGTCTTTAGCTGTAAAGCTTTGTAGTGCAGTAGCGATAACAGAATTTGTTGTGTTGATTTTTTGTTCCTGTGCGTTTTGTGACACGATACCAAGCAAGTCAACAGCTGAATCAGCAATAGATTCGTTTGATACAGGAATAGCACCACGATATGTCTTAACTTCCCAGTTCACTGTTTCGAATTGTGGTTTTGCTAACTCTGGATTCTTAGCAAGTTCATCAACTGATACAAGTCCAGTAGTAGCACGCTTCAAAATAGGATATTTACCAGAAGCAGTATTGGCTTTAAAGTGTTGTACTAATTTTGATAAGTCAGTAACTGATTTAACTTCTGATTCTGGATTGTAAACAATGTCCTCTGGAATAGTTACGTCAGCATCTGGACTTGTTAAGCCATCACGGACAGCACCTTTAGTATGTAGATATGTATTCAATGCTGAACGGAGTTCTGTGTTTCCACGCTTGAGTGAACGTTCTGGTCCTTGTTCTTCGTCTGGCTTTGGTGCATCTTCTGGCTTGTCGTTTGCAACAGCCTTGTATGATGCAAGTGTTTCGTTTCCAGACTTGATTTCAATATTCAAATCTTTTACTTCTTTAGCTTTTGCATCAGCGTTTTTAATATCATCATCTGATGGTTTTTCAGCATCTAACAATGCTCTTGTTTCTTGTACTAATTTTGTTTTACGTTCTTGCATGTTTTCAATATTTGATTGCAATGAACGAATTTTTTCGTCGAGTGTCATATATGACCCCTTTCCGCCTACTTTTAGGCAATAAAAATAGCCATCCCATTAATCTTGGATAGCTTCTTTAATTTCTGAAATTTTTAACTCACGTAATAATTCATCACGTTTCTTGAGTAGTGGCAATTCTCTGATAGCCTTAACTTTCTCAAGTGACCTTGCACCAACGGATACATTCGTATCTGAATATGCAGGTGTGGTAACTACTGACACATCATACAAGTGTGCAATGTTATTGATACGGCGTTCATAATCCACACCTTCGATATCACTACGCTTCCAGGTGTCGGCTGTGTCGTCATCTGGCATATCAAATGCAAATGAGCATTGATTGATAATACCCGATCTAATGTTTTCTAGTACATCATGAGCAAGTGTTGTATCTGGGAGTGTGACTTTAAACCTTAATCCAACGTCATCAACATTCATTTCAAGATTAACGCCCGACCGCCCTAACACTTGAGATTGATCGTGGTTAAAAGTAGCAACTACGTTAGACATGTCTGTGTTATCTAAACAACGTTTATCTAGAGTTTCCACAAAAACATTACCAAATCCCAATGGATTGGAGCGTTTATCGAATTTCAACGCATAGCCTTCAATCACATTGCTGTTTGTTTCTTCATCACTTCGTAACTCAACCTTAGATTGTATCGTTCTTAATTCCCGTGTTTGATTCATTTCCCTCACCCCCTTTCTGGTCTTGATATTGTTCTTTCTTATCAAGGAATACGGTATTCAATGAAGATTGATAACGATTCATATTAGGGTCATCAATAGGTTTCTTGCCTAACTCACGTCTACCTTCGTTGTTTGAGTAAATACCATTTTGCTGAAGGGTGGCAATATCCGCAACAGTCATGCCGATTTCCTTAGATATATCAAAATCAAAGTATCTATTGTGCCTATCCTCATCAGACAGCAGCTTGAGCATTAATTCTTGCTTAATAGGTGTTAAATAAAACGGTAGATCGTACTTAACATATCCTTCTTGCAACTGCTTTACTGATTGGTTAGGCGAGTTAATGGCAAGCTTGAATGCGGGAATACGCAACGCCTTAGCAAGCTGATTGGTTGTCCAGTTATTTGAATTGATTAAATTCAAAACGTTGGTATCAACTTCAATAGGCGTGTACTTCATTGTGGAATCAATGATTACTGGAGCATTGCCACCAGTAGACTGTGCATATTCAAAGTCTTCACGAATCTTCTTACGAGCTTTCTTGTTCAATCTCGAACCAGGTACTTCAAGGACGGCACTCTTCAATCCACTCTTAAAGAACTTGGATAACGTATTAACTCCAGAACTTTGAAGATTCATCTCATCCTCCAACGATAAGAGTGGGGAGCGACCTAAAATAGTATCAGTTGAGAAAAATTTCATATGTATTACGTCTTCTGGCTTGCACTCAATCATTTTCCTTCCATCATCTGGAGTAAATTGATAAACATATTTAGCACCAGATGTAGTATTGATCTGATTGATGTTTGTTTGAGATGGAGCAAAGAATTCAAACTCAAGTGGCTTATGTGCTTGTGGTCCTCGCTTGCGTGGGTCACGTTTGATACGTGAATAAGCATTACCAGTAAGAATTGCATTAGCGACCATGGCAAACTTCCACGTGTAAGCAGAAATGATTTCACTACTCTTCTTATTCAATAAATAAGTAACTTCATCATCTTCCACAAATGTATCATCTTTGTCTTCGAATTCCAGTATTGGAAAGCGAGCAACGTCACCAGCAATAATTGATACAGCTGTTAGAACGTCAGAATTCTTTAAAGCCCCAATACCTACAGTGCTTCCACGTGAGATACTTGGTAATATCCCATCACTTAAGTACTGACCTGCCCAGTCATCTGGGTTGGTGTTTAAACTTCTAAAAAAGGCCATTTATTTACCTCCTATCTGATAGGTATGCAATTACGATTAGTTCAATGCCGGATACTATCAAACCGGCAATCGTATTGATCTTGAAACCTGCAACAGCAAGCAACAAAAAACCACAGATTAGCAATATCTGTGGCACGTTTATTATTAACCAGTCAAATATGACCGATAATATATTTTTCATATAATCACCTAAAATCCAAAATCATCAGACATAATATAATCATCCGTTAAAAAGTTCTCAATATTCTCGGTAAAACAGATAGCGTAAGCATCAAGCAATGCATCAAGCGCATCAATTTTATTACTGTACTTATTCTTGTCGATTCTTACACCATTGTTGTCAGTCATGGTAACAGCGTTGTTGGCAGCATTCGTTAAAATCTCATTGCCAGAATGTTTTATCTTGCCTTCCAGAACGTCATCTCTGAATTGCTTTGTTGGCATTGAGAGTGTCATTGTCCCCTGCCTAATCGTTATCTGTTCCCATTCGGGGTGGTTCTTTTCGATAAGTGTTAACAGTGGTCCATATTGGTAAGGGTCATACATGATACCTTGTACTTGAATATCGTTACTTTCAATGAAGTTATCCAACCATTCGTAAACACGTTCGTTATCGATTACACCAGATTCAAGTGTGGTGATCTCGCATTCACCTTTTTCTTCCACACGTCTGTAGTCCATACGGTCACGTTTGATTTTTGCATCAAGTCCGTACTTCGTTCCAACAAATGAATAGTTGTCAGAATACCAAACGCCCTCAACTGGATACATCCACGAGATGGCATACAAGTCAGAACTCTTACCAACGTCTACACCAAACCAAACACGCTGGCCATTAATAGGTGGCATTTCGTCCGCTGCGGCGTTTTTCCAACTTTCAATATCAATATATGAATTCTCTTCTGCTTGCCTCCACATGTTGAAATTCTTGACCAGAACGGCATTCTTTTCACCAGTTTGCTTGGCTACTTCCCAACGCTTACTCAAGTATTCTGTAAGCTTGCCACTGACTGACTTAACTTCTAACAGTGGATTGCTTTTTATCCACGTGGACTTGTCTTCGATCTCATCAATAGATTCTTGTTCAGCCACAAATGCAAAATACTGGTCATCTTCTATCTCACCTTTAAGGATTTCCTTAGCACGTGGATATTCCACAGTGAACATAGGAGCGTTCATATTAAAGTTAGCTGTAGATATAATCACTATCAACGGATTATCCAGCTGACCTTGACCAGATTCAAGCAGTTCCATCATCTCTGATGTTTTACTTGCTCCGTATTCGTCTAGTACTCCCAGATATGGTTCAAAACCATCAGTCGCCCCCGTATCACGAGAGAGCGGACGTACATAAGAATCATCATCAAGGTTAACAAGTAGCTCTCTAACTCGCTTAGTAGAACTCTTGACGTCTGGATACTTAGCACGTAACTGATCTAACTGTTTACGAGCCATCTCAAATGCAATTTTGGCTTGTTCTTTGTCGTTAGCAGTACAGAATATTTGTCTTGAACGTGCAGGATTCTTACCAAACAAGAATTCATAAAGGATAATACCCGCAATTAGCAGTGTTTTACCTTGTTTTCTAGCCATGGAAACAAAAACCTTATGATATCTACGCAAGTCATGGTTGTCTTTACGTACCCAGCCATAGATAGATTCGATAATAAACTTCTGAAAACCTGCTAGTTTGTGGTTATCGCCCTTAGGGTCGGGCAGCATTTCGATAAATCTGACTGCTTTTTGTGCTTTTTTCTTGTCAAATACGTATGGGAAGTCACTACTTTCGGACTTTTTCACGTCTTTTTCATGCCTTTTAACTGCATTTAATACGGACTTACATGAGAGAATATCACCGTTTAGTATTTGTTCAACATAATCTTCAAATGTTTCTACCAACTGGCATCCCTCCTATCCAAATATTTCTTTCAAATTGTTCTGTTTCTTGGTGTCTTTTGGTATGTTCAATCTCATTCTAGAATCAATAGTTAATCCAATTTCAGACGCTGCGGAACGAATGTTTTTTGATATCTTATCTAGTGCATTAATCAACGTGATACGATCTTTCATGTCATCCGCACCATCAAGTGCCCTATTGATCTCATCAAACTGCTGATACCAAACACAATATTGTTCTACCATAGCCCTATCCACAGCTCTTATAGGAAGGTTACGCAGGTCTGGTACGATTCTCTTCCATTCTGCTTTAGCAACTCCAGATAGCCGTTTTGGGGGTGTAGGTTGTAACATCTTATAACCATCGGAAGCCAACACTTCGGCATTGTATTTGGCTTCTTGTTGTTGCTTAGTTAGATTAGCTTTTGATTGTTCTAATAGCCTATATCTTCCACCTTTACCAGCCATAAGCATCACTCCTTTCTGTTAGTCCCCACTTTTGGCAATATATGGGGTTTAGTCCCCACTTTAAAAGCTTATTAAATAGAATTTCGCTCGCAAAAAAGGGAGCGTGTGTTCAATCGTGCCCCAGATCTTCACCCCCGATTTTTTTGGTGGGGGTAGGTCTACCTACTCTACCATAGGGTACAGAGATTTACGGCGATATTTTTTTCTGTTTGAAAAATCAATAAAATAAAATTGTCTGAAATTGCATTGCACAAACAATAAATTATTTTTATTTTTTTCTTTTTTTTGTTTTTATCAATTTATAATCATCAAACAATCCTTCATCATCTAATCTATCTATCTTGTCCATAGTAGTAGACATACTGTCCGTGTACCGTCCGACTGTCTTCAATCTTCTTGTACATTCTTCTCTTGTTGTATCAAGTCTTAAGTACTCAACATCATATCCAGTTGTGACTAACAAGTTCTTCAGTCTTTCGTCTGGGAAGGTTCTTAATATCCACACATTATTAAACGTACGCTCTGTCCTTAACTTGCGTAGTATCATCTCGTAAATGAGTTCAACATATTCATAGATGTCTACGTTGGACTGATGAAGTCTAGACTTGATGTTGGATAGTTTGTCTTGATTGTTTGACTGATTGTCATTGTCTGAATAAATTGATTCAATTAAATTTCCATTTAACGAACTCATTAACAAATCATAATCAAATACTAGATCGTGACTAGTATCCACTTTACTGGCTACGTAGCTAGCCATACCGCTCCCAGGGTATCCTGATATAACGTGTACCTTCATGGCTCGTTGTACTCCTTTGTGTCTCTTAGTCCATTCTCTTTTAGTCTTGAGTTGATGACACTTCTTACATAATGTTTCTAAGTTGTCAACGTCATATCTGTTTGACCAATCATCTTCTGATGGAACAATATGATCAACTAGATAACCTTTATTGCCACATCTCACACATAGGTCAAGGTCTCTGGTCATGGCTTCAGCTCTCACCTTTTGCCACTGGGTACTATGGTAAAACTTAAGGTAGTCTGGTTTCTCAACGGCACGCCTTCGATTATATTGCTTGTCGTATTCAGAACGGGACACCTCATCAAAATCAACCAGTACCCGTTTTCCATTTTTAAATATTAGCTTCTTTGGTTTGCTGATACTGGTCACCACCTAAAATAAAAAGTCACCCCGTTTAGAGTGACTTAGTTAATATTGGGATGGCAGGAATCGAACCTGCATACTTGCTAGCGTATAGTATATCCACACCACTGGATACATCCCACCGAGGAGGATTATATGAATAAGGGATGGATACACTCCCGGTATGTATATCCAATGAGGATCAGTGGAATCGAACCACTGTCGTACGCCAGTATCCCCACAATGCCACGCCGTTATCATAAGCAGGCATTAATAGCGTTGAGCTAGATTTTAACGTGTTTACTCATCTACGAATTTTTGTTGTTGTCTGTTTAAACTCAATTTTTACCACCTCCGTTCATTTTTGTTTTGTGCAACAAAATAGCCACCCAATAATATGAGTGGCGTTTAATGGTGTATATACTTTAGCAATAATTCTGTTTTTCGTGAATTGCCCGGAGTTGAAATAAAATTCTGTTTCTTACCGAGTTCACACGCTATCTCGGTATTAGGTAGGACAGTATACTCTGAAATATATATTTGGTTCGTTGGTAACTGATTCAACCAATTATCAAAATCATCATTATTAAACTCGCCATATGATTGCTTAGTATTAATATATGGCGGGTCGCAATACACGATGTCATCTGGTTTGATATTCAATTCATGATAGTCACACGAGGAGTATTCTATTCGCTCTAATTGTTGTAGTCGTTGTAGCTGTTCTAATTGTTGTAGTCGTGCTAAGTGCTGTAGTCGTTGTAGTCGTTCTAATTGTTTTAGTTGTGCTAAGTGCTGTAGTCGTTGTAGTCGTTCTAATTGTTTTAGTTGTGCTAAGTGCTGTAGTCGTTGTAGTCGTTCTAATTGTTTTAGTTGTTCTAATTGATTATTATGTTTCAACGAGTCTTTATGATGTCTAATCCACTTGTGAAAATAAGCATATTTTTCTTGAATAGTAGAAAGTTCTTTGGCTTCTGCATATATGTTATCTAAAAAAGTCCCAGAGTTACCAAAAAATAGTGCCTTGGTAGCCTGCAATTTTTCGGCCTCATTTTTTTCACTCCAAAGGTAATCGTGCATATTATTACCAAAAGAATAACAAATAAGTATCAGCGTCCTTTCTACTGATATTGGTTTATTATCGCGCCAATCTAAAAAATCATCTCGTGTGATATAAACATAATCTAAAAAATTAAGCTTTGAATCCCCCAAGAGCAAGTCTTTTAGTAGCTCAACAACGTATTTTCTACGATCATTGTACAAAACCAAATCATATTTATTGGAGGATGCAGCGTGTAATGACATGGAGCCGCCACCCCCAAAAACGTCAACGAAGCGTTTGCCGTTAGGCAATATGTTCATTATTTTTTCCGCTACTTGACTTTTATTGCCAGTATAAGGAAGCCCTCGTTTCCACCTATCAATGTTTTTCATTAAATCCATCCTTTTTTTATGCAACAAAAAAAGCACCCCGTTATTAACGGAATGCTTAATGCAACAAATAATTTGAAAGGGTCAATTAAGACCTATGCGAGCCTCGGGAATCGAACCCGAGCATAGAAATGTGATAAGAAAAAAGGTATTGGTATTTTTGGGAGGAAACCGCCAGTACTCGCCTAATAAAAACAGTGACCGTTATCATAAGTCACTGCGTGAAACTTGTCTTTTTTTAAAGGTCGTTCTGCAGTTAGAGACAGGCTGTCTTTGTGTTATAAATTATTTTCTTTCAAATTTTTCTATACTATCAATTTACCCCATTGACAAGGTAGAAAACTACACATTTTTGTCTACACTTATCAATCCTTTTTCAATGGCCAATAATTCTAAAATTCTATATCTTTTCTTGTAAATCCCCGCTACTGAATAATTTAACCTATCAGCGATCTCTCTCCACCCTAGATAATCGCTATTAACAAATCGCATATTGTAAATCATTAACTGTTCATCACTCATCTTGCTGATAGCACGTTCACAGTCATCTTTTAAATTAAATAGACGTTGAAGTTCTTTATCTTCGTCTTTTTTTATTGTCAAAATTTCTTGTGGCTTTATGATGATACTTGATCTACTACCCTCCGGATTTTCATTACTTTCAGTCCAAGGATGTTCAATAGCAACTACCCTGATGGCAATGTTGGTATTAACTTGTTGATACTCTTTAAAGTCCTCTTCTAGTTCAAGCAATCTACTCTTACTTAATTGTTGAATGGTTATTCCCCCTCGTTCTTAATGAACACACCATTTAAAGTCTTCCCTTTACGATTCTTGATCGTATCAACTGCAAGTTCCAAGCAATCTTTTAAATCGAATCCTGTTTGTTGACAGAGGATAATCATGACAACCATCACATCACCAATCGAATCCGGGAAACCTGAGTTAGCATTTGAGAAATCATGATTCTTATATGCTTCCTTTAACTCATCAATCTCTTCTTGCAGCTTATTAAATTGTTTCGCTGGGTCATTATTATCTAAGCCACGTTCTTTTGACCATTCTTGTACTGCTTTAATTAAATCGTTGTCCATTAGTCTTCCACCTCATCTTGTTCAACGGACAATGAATCCATCAAGCATTGTTGTGAACAAAAAATATTGTCTGATCCATCTTCCCTTTCAAAATAATTGAATTGTAAAAAGTTATCACCAATCGAGTAATACATTTCTCCTAAGCCAATTGATTGGCTACATTCTGCACATGTTTTCATTCTTCCACCTCATCATCATTAATTTCAGAAATTATATTGTTCCCACTCTAACTTTTCCCTTTGCATAATAAAAGATTGCCATGCTAATACCGTTCTAGCATTGATTCGTATGCCGGATTAATTGCTAACCAGTCCTCTTTGGTATTTTTAACCGGATTATAAAAGGTTAATGGTCCCCAATCTAATTTGTTATTGGTATAGTCATGGTAAATAACACAGTTCGTATTAGTGTCATGAATGATATACAGTTTATCGGGAAAAATAACAGTTCCCATTACCACGTTATTAATGTCGGCCATAAAATCAAACTCTTTTGTGTGCTCCATTGTCATGTACTTTGCTTGTAAACTCCCGATACCGTGAGTTTCTGGCATGAGCAACTTACCTATTGCATGTATAGGGCTATCGTAAGCTTTTACAAGTTCTTTTAGTTCCTTTAGTTCGCCTTCCGTGTAATTTAATTTTAATTTATATTTCATCGTCTTCCTCCACTTTATCGTCTTCTACGTCTTCCATAAATGGCACAAATCTTGGATCAATAGCAACAACTTAATCACTTGTGAACTTAACTTTCCAGCCGTTAAGCTCACGCCTGCTATCTAATTGTGCTCCACCAATTGGATTGATGTTTAGATAAGACTCTTCATCTCCAGCAATCAACTGTACATAATATTTTTTAGGCTCTGGAAACTTGGCCACGCCTGCGTAGTAATCTACAATATCCTTGGCCAATTGATCATTGTCCGAACTACTGCCTTCATCATATTTTTTAACGATGAAGGCCAAATCTCCTTCCGATTTGATAATTCCGTAAATTACATCAAAGGCACTATTAAATCCGTTATCCTTGGCTTCTTCTAGCTCCTTGCGCTCTTGCTCGCTATATCCTTTTAAAATTCTTACGTTGTCCATTTAATTAGTCCTCCTGGTTCATTCTTTTAGCAATTTCGTAAATAACTGGTACAGTCACAGAATTACCAGCCTGTTTATAAAGTTGTGAATTTATACTTACGTTATTACTAATCAATTTTTCTGGTGCTTTCCACGAATCATCAACGCCTATTAGTTCGTTGATAGTGTCCGTTTTTAACATTCGCTACCCCCTAAAATTTCCCGTATAATTTCGTTACGTTGTTCTGCCGTTAATTCTCTTTTGGCAGTTTTAAATATTTGTGGCGTCTCGCCGTAATGTTTACTCATCCACACGATCGTGCTTTCAATTGAATTGCCGTGGCATTCAAACATGTATTGCATATAGTTTTTGTAGACGTGTTTATCATTCATGATTGCCACCCCGAAACTTTTCAAATATAGATTTGGGCTGTTTATCAATCGGTGGTGTCATATTAAATTTTGGTTCACTAACTTTTAATAAAAACGGTTTACTCTGATTAGCAACAATAATTGCTGCAGAAACTGCGTACGTGTTTCCATCAGGTAACCTATCATACACATACTTCCATTCTTCAATCATCTCGTCATACCGTTGTTTCTTATTCGAATCCATACCCCACCAACTCCTCATCAATTATTTTTAAAGCGTCTTCTGGACTGCGTGCTATGCCGTGAATAATACCGTGATTGGTTAGCATGTAATGAAACTGTTTCTGATCTTCACGTGCTCGTCCAGTTTTGTTTTTAATTTCTAAATAAAATACTTTTCCGTTACTATGTTTAAATCCGTATAAGTCAGGATGTCCCTTAGGCAATCCGGTATCGAACCACCTTCCATCAAACATTCGAACCTTACCCACATTCGTACGGAAAATAGTACAGTTAGTTTTACTTACTTCAACCATGATGTTTGACTGAATATTGTGTTCTGATTCCATTAATCCTCCATAGTCATAAAACAAAAAAATATTTGACAATGCAAAATTGCCCACTGATTGCCCACTAGCCGTGGGCAATTTTTTTCTTACTGCCACTTGGATTACAAGGGTAATTGCCCGCTGGACACTAGAAATGCTTCAAACTATATATAGTGTCAAATCCATACACATAAAAAGTTTTATTAAAATATAGTGTCCTAATGGGCAATCAGCCGAAAGTCGTTGATACTAAAGGGATGCCATTGCCCACTTAGGTGGGCAATTGGTGGGCAACGTGGGCAATTTTTGCGTAGCCCCTTTTTCTTATTCCATTAATCATTTTCCTTTCATACTTCCAACCAGCCTTGTTGTCCATAATGTTTTTTATCTTCTTACCAAGCCTTGGATTGGTTGCTAAGTTGTCAACATTAAGTGCTTCACTTGCAATGTCGGCACTAGTAGTAAATTCAACATCACTGTTTTCTAAAAATTCATCTATTTGTTCTTCGAATGGCTCTACATAAATGAACTCGTCTCGATGTTTTTCGAGCATCTTATTTTCTTCTTCTGTCAATTGAAAAGAAAAACCGTTCTGATAAAGGCCAACTGCTTCGCCCCAGATTTGATCAATTTCTTCTTGCGTTAAATGGTCAACTGGATTTAGTAATTGATCCTTTTTGTTTACCAAGTTGGGTAAGAACCTTCGAGAACCCGTTTTGTCTTTCAAATACTGAACTTGATTAGTGGTTCGAGCTAACACAAAATTTTTGTATTCATTGGTTGTGATTCTTCCATATGCCTTACGAAACTCAAGACGTTCCGCACTGGCAAATTTCTTCAAGTCTTCAAAGCTGCTTCTAGCTGTTGCAGTCATTTCGTCGTCATTAACAATCCACGCCCTGAGCATGTTCACATATCCGTCTTTGTCCTTGAAATCACTGAATTGATCTGTATACCAACCATTGGACAATTTCTTTAAAAGAGTTGTTTTACCGGCTCCTTGACCACCTACAAGATCTAGAACAAAGTCAAATTTAGAAGCGGGTTTATAGACTTTTAATACAGCACCGACCAAGAATAATCTTGTTTGAAGTTTAGTTACTTCACTGTCCTCTACTCCAAGAAAAGTACTTAATAATGAATCTACTCGAGGCTTGTTATCCCACTTTGAAAAACAATGATCTAAGTAATCTTTCACTGGATTGAAACTATTGGCAATTGCTTCATTAGTTATCGCATTCTCCAATATGGATTTTGGAAATAATACTTCGTACTCATCTTCTATATATGCCAATACAAGAGATATGTACTCGTCTTTCATCCTTGTATCATTGATATATAGTTGTGGTATCGTCTTTCTCAACTCAATTTCATAAGTAAATTGATTGTATGCAAATGTGTCACACAAGAGATGATCGCAACGAATTGCTAACATTGCATTTTTTAAGCTATTTTGCTTAGGCTTGCCATATTGATTAAGGCTAAAAGGTATTGGAAAGTTCGCGATTTCCTGATTCTTAACAACTTTCTCATGTTCTTGAATAGCTTTTTCTACTTCTTTATCCAGTTTTTCCACCTCCTCGCCGTCTCATATCTTTAGTAAGCATTGATGTAAATGTTCGATTAAATTCCTGTTCTGGCAAAGGATCAGGCGTATTTTCATTAGCTAATTGTGCTAATTGATAAGCCACTTTGTCAGGGACATTTCGATACAGGAGGCCGCCTACAAAAGAAGTTAAACTATTATTTCTAGTCCCGTCGTCACCTAAGCCATTGACGATTGTTTCAAACAAATTTGTAGTTGCAGTCTTTTTCCCAGAATCGTAATTAGAGAAAGTTATTGTAGTTCCCTTCTCACGAGCATTTATTAATTCAATTAACTGTCTGTCTGGAGTAACGATAGGATTGTGATTTTCCCATTCATATTTCTTTCCGTTTCGTTCACTTGGGGCAATAACAACATAGTTATTTGGATGTGCTTTAACGTCAACGCCAGGTAACCAACCTATATTTTGTCTTACTTCAATATCTTTACGTTTCAGATAAAATAGTTGTCTTCCTCCGCCAGCAGTTTTTTGTGACAGGGTATCCTTCAGTAATTCTTTATGATTAAATTGTTCTATCGATTTAAAACCATCAGCACCATCTTGGTGTTCATCAATATCAACAACGAAAAAATTAACGGTTCTCAAAGCTATTTGTGCATATGGATATTGTTTCCATATTTTACGTATTTCATCGGGTGTTAGCGGTGGTTTATCCGCAAATTTTATCAAGGGTTGTTTGTCTTTCATTGGCAGGACACTCATACCTTTTTTTGCATAGGCCACCGCGTAATTGACTAAACAATCCATAAGCTAAAACGGAAGGTCGTCTTCATTAACTTCTACAGTATTTGTTTGACTAGCTAATGGATCAACTGGATACGCAGTCTTACTGAAATTCCAGGGTGCTACACGATTAACTTTAGTTGTCTTGCCGTTGTATTCATTGTCTTCTTCTTTAACATAGACATTTGCGGGCTTATTAATTAGTGCATTTCTAACATCATCAATTGAGTTATATTCTTGGCCTTCGGGAACACCAACAGCCTTAAAAATATCTTGAATACTTTCCCAGTCATAATCTTTAGTAGCTTTACGTTTCCAGTTATCCATGAATACAATTCTGTTATGATATTTTCCGTTAGTTTCTGGTAATGCTTTGTCTAAATCTTTACGAACACGTAATTTAAGTTGTAGGGTTTCCGCTCCACTTGGTGTTGCATTCTCTGTTATGTCTTCGATAATCACCTCATAATTATCTGTTGGTAGAGTATCGTAGTTGTTATTTCCTGTATTTGAGTAATCTGTTTTGAATAATGACATATTTATAAAAGTCCTCTCGTTTTAGCTTGGTAGTAAACCCAGCCATTTTTATAATTTTTTGCTTTCGCATATTCCTGTAATTCTTTGTAACTATGAAGCTCGCTTACTTTTTTGGTAACAATATAATTAGTAATAACTTGTAGATTGACGTCTTTCTTTACGTCCATTTCTACAGGATCCGGCTTAATTGACTCTCCACAGTTGGGACATATAGAAGGACTCCCTTTCATAACGAAGAAACATTTGGGACATTGCTTGATAGCTATTGAATCCGTATTTGATTTCTTCCGAGTTTTGTTCCTATCTTTTAGCGTCCAATAACGTTTTGAATCTGGTAAACCAAATCTTGAATAATTGGCAACGTGATCAATGATTGTTGCTGTCTTGTTAGGCTTGTATCTCATACAACGCATTGATTGTTGAATATCTAAAACTAGTGATTCAGTCGGTCTTAACATGATTACTGCTGTGCAATCTGGAACATCAAATCCTTCACTGATTAAATCAACATTGGATAGAACTTGTATCTTTCCAGTTCTGAAATCTTCCATTATATGTTCACGCTCTTTGGCAGGCGTTTTACTGTCAGCATGTGCCGCTTTGATTCCTGCATTATTGAACTGTTGAACGACTAGTTTGCTATATTCAATACTGTGTGCATAGACAATAGTTTTTTGACCGTTTATTTTTTCTTGGTAAGTTTTAACAACATCACCGAAGATCGTTTTTCCAACAGCATCATCAATTGACTTGTTTGTATAATCTCCAGTCGATGACTTCTTCAACTCGTTGTCGTTAATCAATTTGACTGAATAATAGTTGTACGGGGCTAAGTAATGATTATCAATCAACCATTCAACAGTTGGACCTTCAACCATTGATTCATATATATCTCCTAATCCTTTACCAGATAGCCTCCATGGGCTTGCAGTAAAACCTAATCTAGGAACGTCCGAATAGTATTCATAAATCTTCTTGTAGGTTTTAGCTAGTGAGTGATGAGTTTCATCAGTAATTATTAATGATGGTTTTGGCAACTTATCCAATCGGTTGACTATTTTTCCTACCGTCATAATTGTGCAGTTATCTGTATTTACTCCATTGGCTTTAAATGACTGTATTATCTGTTCGACTAACTCTTTCCGATGGACTGTAAACATTACCTGTCCACCTTTTAATTGCGTTAGACGAGCAATTTCAGCTATCACGACCGACTTACCAGAACCAGCAGGACTAATAATTAGTACTGACTTCTTACCATTACTTAGTTGCTGTCTTGCCTTGTTCACCAGTTCCTGTTGATACTTGTGGAGTTGATACATCTACATCACCCCACTTAAACAGGTCTTCTATCTTGCAACCCTTACGGTTATCCAGTCTGTTCTTTGCAAATAGTCCATCATTGCCTTCAAGGATTACACCACGTTCACCAGTACTAGGCTTTATAATCATTCGACCAACTACATCAGTTAATCCCATGAAAGTGTTACGAACGCTATCTCTGATTTGTGGACTATATTGTTCAAACGTTTGTCCACTTTCTGTAGTAATAGGAACTTGAAATTCCCAAGCCGTGATTAGAATGTTGTAATCCAACTTATAAAATGCATTGATCATTCTGATGAAATAGTTCGTCCACGTGTTGTAGTTTTGGATTTCATTTGAAATACCATTTTTAGATTTTCTTCCCTGCTCTATGAACCAATTTTTCTCAAGGGCAGAAATATTATCCAGAACTAAATTGTCGTAATTGCCTTGCTCTGCTTTAGCTACTTTAAGCATTTCCACGATTTCATTTGTAGGTTGTTCACCATCCATTACAAGGACTTTACCGTCTATATTCATACCAGCCAGTACTTTTGCTGAATCATCAAATGCTAATTCTAAAGTTTTACCTTTTAGATATTTAATTGCCGTTGTCTTACCCACACCAGGCTTGCCGTAGAGAGTGACACGCCAGTTTTTAGTTCTGTCTAAATCTTTAAAGTCAATCTCTTTCATTTATCTAATCCTTAAAGATGATCCAGTTTTCAATTCAGCGCCTGGCACGTCTTTCCCTTCCTTTAAAAGTGACGAAATTCTTTTCTTATCTATAACCTGTTTGGTTTCAAATAGATAAGCGGGAATATCATGTTCATCCACAATGTTTACTGAAGGATTGTTTTTCTGAATGTAAATAGTAAATTCTGGAGTTTTGATCTTAGGTGTGGAAGTTTCTTCCATAGCAATTTGCAGGTTCTCTTTTAGTCGCTTACGGTTGTTTGCAATAGCGTGAGCCCGTGCAGTAAGTCGCTGCGCTTCTTCTTTTAGTGCAACTTCGTCTTTTGCTAGTTCTTTATCTACCTTTGCGTATCCGACAGCTTTGTCTTCAATGGCATCAGTGATACTGTCCATTGTGTCGTGGTATAGTGTTGGGTCTGAATCTTCTGCGTATTCTAGTAATTTTAAGTAATTACCAGTTAATTCATATAATGTGGCCATTATTTTTCCTCCTTGATTTCAACATGTTCGATTGAATATTCAACGAAGCGATTAATAATTTGCTGAATTGGCATACCCGTTTCGGCCTTCAACACGACAATTTTTTTGTAAAGATCACTGTCAATGAATACAGACTTTGAAGAATTTTCTTGTGCCTTTGGTTGTTTTTCTAATACTAATTTTTCTTCCTTCATATTTAACGTTCCTCCGTGTTATAATTTGAATGTAAAATGTTTTTGTTTTCGGTCTTCGTCATTGCAGTGGCGAGGGCCTTTTTATATATATGTAACTCGTTAGCTTGTTGAATGTACTCTGCTTTGTTCCGTTTAGTGGGCATCCAGTTATAAGCGTGTCTAGCTTTGTAGAATTCAATAGCTTTATCGATCAATACATCTAATTCATGTTCCATTGCTTTAACTCCTCCTTAGTACGGTTCATCTCGTCCACAAGTTTGAAATAATCGTGGACAACAGCACCGTATGTTAATTGTTTCTTAACAATCCTGTCCCTAAATTCTTCCCATTGACATTTTGCATAATAGGCATCCGTCAACTTATCTATTGCGTTCATCTCTATAACCTCCTAAATATTCCATTGATACGCCAAAAATCATTGCCAGTGTGTGGAAGTCATCAATCAGCATTGGGACATCTCCACGCTCCCAGCTGTGGATAGTTGATGGACTGACATGAAAATATTCAGCAAGTTTCTGTTGTGTCCAATGTTTTTCTTTCCTTAGTTCTTTAATCCTGTTGTTCATCACCATCACCTCTCTCTGGTTGAGTTAGTGAACCGTATCGTGTTTCATCTTGTAGCCATTCATCAAAACCTGGCATAATAATCACATCCTTTGGTATAATTTTTAGGTGTTTATTTTTTAACAAAATTACTGAATATTCATGTGGCATGCTGACTGGTTCACCGTGTTTTTTTACTAGTTCCCAATCGCGATATTCCCCACATTCAATAATCTCTGGACTAAAAGCCAGTAACATTTTTAAATGGCTTACTTCTTTCATAAGTTCCTTAATTTCATCTTCGGAATCCATATTTTCACCTCCTAGAATCCAAAAATATGTTTCTTAATGTTTTCCCACGTTTTGTATTTAGTAAATAAGTACGTGATCAGACCAGTCAATACTCCAGTAAAAACCGGTAACCATACGATCATTGGTATTCTTATCATCTTCATCGCTTCCTTGGATTTAAATTCATGATTTCAAACCAATGTTTATCGCAAAACTCGGTAAATCGTTTTGGATTGATTTGGTATCCCTGCCCTTGATAGGGGTATAAGACTGATCCACCGTTCTCAGCATCGAGCTCGTGTTTCCACTTCTGATTACGGAAGATGGCTTTTACACGATCTTCTTTAATTCCGGTTCGTTTTGCTGCAGTCTTTGTATCCCAGTTGATTTCGGTTAACTCCGTCTGCTTTTTATTGATTTGCTGTTTAATCAATGTGGTTAATAATTCATCTGGAACATTCAATGTCATTTCTTGCATGGCTTAACCCTCCTTAATTTCGAGAATCTTCTTAATCTCTGCTCTAATCAATTTGTCTTTAGGTGTCATTCCACCCTTAATGGCACTGTTCATTTACTGTGGATTAAGATTCAATGATGTGGCTAATTCTCTTTGAGACATATTTCTGTCTAAAAGCTCTTTTTTAATTTAATTCGATAAATTAGTAAAATAATTTACCACTTGTTGTTCTGAGATGTGGGTACTCCTTTCTGTTGTTATAATTAAGCTATGTGATTTTTTCACCTCATTGTTATATCAAATGGGTAATCCCTAACTAGAAACACCCGGCCGTCTATATATATGAATACTTTTTTTGAAGGCTTACATCCCGCTCGTTGTAGGTCTTCTTTTACGTTGTCCTTCTTCCATAAAACCAAAGACAAGTCGTTAGTATGACCGACGCTCAGCGGTATCCATTGGTTGAAAAAATTTTTATAAAAGTAAATGAAATCGTATCTTTTCACTGATAGGTCACCTGCTCCATCCATTAATTTGTTCATCAAACGTCTATAAGATTTTTAACTGCTGATCTGCAAGAAATTTATTTACGAAGTATTGTTGTCCTTTACCGGTAACCTTAGGTGTTTTAGTAACGACAGTTACCCCATCACCGTTAACGTGGCTCGATTCCTTGATCTTGAACAATCCCATTTCCATCGATTTTTGAGTTGGAGAATTATAATCTGCGCCTTTACGCTTGATTAAGTACCCGTTATCTCTCATCCATTGGAATAAACGTCTTGCACCTGTATCAACGCCATTTCCTTTGATGATTTTGGCAAGATCACCAACTAAGATAGTGGTATGTGATGTTGCTACCGAATCTGCAAATATCGCTTTGGGTTTCATTAGTTCAAGCTGTTCTTGTTGGTCGGCTGCTAACCGTAAAGCTTCGGCCATTGTTGACGGAACTTTAAAACCGCCAGTTTTTATTTGATCCTCCATCTTGTTAAAAGCTTCAATATATCGCATTTTGAATTTAAGAGCTTTCTTGCCTGTGAATCCCATTGCTAGCAATGTAAAACCATCTCGGCTCATGTAAATTACGCGGTATGGTTGTCTATTTTGAGGATGAATATATGTATCTTCATAAAATAGGTCTGCCCAATTTTCGGCCACCCCCTCTTTTAAGTTGTCGATCGCCTTTAATACATGCTTGTGGCTTTTATCAAACGTTTCCGCAACTTGTAAACTGCTAGTCACTGCTTGCTGATCTTTCATAATTACTAAGTTGTTCATTTCATTCATCTCCTTTTTTTATATTCGTACTGCCTATATACCGAGGACTTTTTCAATTTGCTCACGTAACTCACGTGACTTGGGTGTCATGTCGCCTTTAATAGCTCTATTCAATTGTTGTGGATTAGCATGAATTAGTTCGGCTAATTCTTTTTGAGTCATATCTCGATTCAATAATTCAACTTTGATTGATCGTTCAATGTCATATGCTACCTTTGCGAATTGTTCTTCTGGCATAAAAAAACATCTCCTTTCTGTTGTTATACTTTAGTTATCCCAAAATATTAGAGGTGAAATAATATGGATAAGATATTAACTGAGAAACAGTCTCAGATTTTTATATATGGTCTTTCATGGATTCAGAAAAATTCCAAATCCGATATAGAATTCGATCAGAGAAAAATTGTCTTTTGTTCAGAAGGCTTTGAGAATCGAGAAAACTCAAAAGCAGTGAATGAAACTAAAGGAAAACTTTTTGTTGCAGATTGGATTAAAAATATTAACAGCAGTAACTTTCCAGAACTGAATAGGTCCTTTAAGGAAAGTTTTGATCCGTTTGGTTTTAATGATGTTTCCGCGAATTATCCAGTTGTCTTTGAGAAGTTAAACAATTTGGTAAAAACATTAGACGACCCTTCAATCGATCCTTTTGTGACAAATATTGAATTCCTTGATATGCCTAAAACCGTTTTCAAGTTTTATGATTATCTCGGCACTATGCGTCCGGTTGGAATTATTTAGTTTTAAAAATAGGATTCAGATGTTGTAGTCTTTCTAAATCTTTTTGAAGTTCAGCAGAATCTTGCTGAGCTTTTTTTATTAGATCCATAAATTCGTTTCCATTTTGTAAAGCAATTTCCATTGATGCTCTTCCATATATGGAACTTTCTAAAGTAAATTCTTCATCATTCATATCTTTCACCTCCTCTTTGTTATTTGTTCATCAAGTTGTTGACCTTAATTAGCACAGGTGCTAATATGAAGACATACTAAATAAGCAATGAAAGACCTACTACTACCGCAATTCTCGCCAAAGTATTGTATCGGTGGTTGTCTGTTTTTGTTGCTCAATTACTTGATGAATTAATTATTGCGCACAAATGCTAATTTTACAAGTGTATTTACGCATTTGTGCTAATTAAATTCGTCAAACTTACGGAGAACATTGTTATGACAACGTTTGAACGAATTAAAAAAGTTTCAAAAGAACAGGGGTATTCCCTAACAAAACTAAATGACAAAGCTGGCTTAGGCACAAATTCCATATATCATTGGAAAACTAAAACGCCTAGTACTGAAAGCCTATCTAAGGTTGCTAATGTTTTACACGTATCTGTAGACTACCTATTGGGTAAAACGGATGATCCGGATATTAACGCTAAATCTAAAAAAGTAGATATTAAAGATGCTATGCAAGATGACTACACCATCATGAGCTATGGTGGTAGAGAAATACCACCGGAGGAATTAGAAATGATTAGACGTATCTTAGATGGGGGAAAATAATATATGAGTGATGTTACAACTTACTTACTGAATTACGCACTAGATAATCACATAGGATTCGAATTACTTAATGGAATAGATTCTGATTGGCCTTCCTTAGCTATACCAGAACGTAACATGATGTTTATTAATACGAATTGGTACAAGCAAGAGGAACTACCAATGGTGGTAGCTCATGAGATTGGTCATATGCTTAATGGCGATTCTTGCTATATGTATGACAAGTCTGGTGTGGGGAAAATTAATGCTGAAAGTGCTGCTAATAAAGTAGCCATAGATTTACTACTACAATATTGTAAAGATTATGATATCCACTTCAATAGCTATATTATGTTTCTACAGCAATTCTGTATTCCATTGAGATATGAATACATTGCCAAAAGAAAAATGGTTGTAATGTGATTTTTAATACATCCCTTCTGATACACTTATACTGATTAAATATATATTTATGGAGGAAATTATGAAAAAACTAGCACTTGGAATGACACTATTAGCTTCTGTTACTCTTTTATCCGCTTGTGGAAGCTCTAGCTCATCAAGCTCAAATTCATCGAAAACTGAAACTATTGCCAAAAAGAAGGATAGTAATATAAAAACTATTCAATCTAAGAGTATAACCGGTAACACGGTTGGTGTTATGAAAATAACTACCACTAAGATAACTCAAGAAAAAGTAACTAAGAGTGAAAACAGTAAAACTGATGCCGAATATAATTTTGATGGATATAAAACACTGCCAAAGCATTATTACAGAACAACTGTTCATTACACTCTAAAGAATGTCGGCAATAAAAAGCTAGGATTAGGATATTCTGATATGTCATTTGTAGATGGAGACGGTCAAAAATATACTGATTCTTCTGACACAACGTTTGGCTTTAACGATTGTTCCTATGAGGATCTTCAACCTAATAACTCAGAGTCAGATAAATTCATTTTGATAACTACTAAACCTATTTCTAACTTGAAATCATATTCAATTAACACAGGACAACAAAATGAAAATGACGATACTATGCTCAGTGAAGGTGGAGTTATCAATTTCAAGTAATTAATCACAAAAATAAACTAAGTCTATAACTAGGCTTATTTATTTTTACCAAAATTAGGAGGTGTTACCATGACACAAATAACTGGCAAAACTGGTAACTATGGATATAGGGTGTATTACCGTGATTCGAATGGTAAACGTCATTCGATAAATAAAAAAGGATTTAAACGTAAATCAGATGCAGTTGCTGCTGCAGCTGAAATAGAAAATAAAAAATATAACTATGGTATCTCTGATTTAGAAACTGCAACCTTTGGAGATTACTTTGAACAATGGTCTAACACTTATAAGATCGGACGTTTCTCCACATCAACAGACGAAAAATATAAATACGCCACTAAGCTCATTAAAGAGAAGTTTGGAAATACTCCTCTCAAAAAAGTAACTAAGATACAATATCAACAATTTTTGGATAACTATGGATCAACACACACTAAAGATTCAACATCACGGATCAATGGTTACATACGTGCTTCCCTGCAAGATGCTCTGGACGAAAAAATTATTACTCGTGATTTTACTAGAAATGCTGTGCTATCTGGTGGAGCAAATAAAGACCCCGATTTAAAGTTTTTGGAAACAGAGGAAGCTTCACAGCTCAAAAAACTAGCGTATGAGCGCGCTTCTGTGTACGACATCTCATCAGCCATTATCGTGTTTGCAATCTCAACTGGTGCGAGATTTGCCGAAATTATAGGCATGACATACGACTGCATAGACTTTGAGAACAGAACTATCACGATCAATAAAACTTATGATTATAAAACTCGTTCTGGATTTGGTCCAACGAAAAATAAGCAATCCATGAGAACGATACCCGTGGATGCTGAACTAATTAAATTCTTAAAAAAACTACAATTACAACAGCGTTCCCTATTTCTCAAGCAAGGATTTAAAAATAAACATAATTTTGTATTTATCAATAATAGGTACAATATTCCAAGTGACAATGCTGCGAATAAGGTACTGATAAATTATGAAAGAAAATTAAAGACTAAAAATAAAATAACCATGCATGGCTTACGTCATACACATGCATCAATTTTGATTGCTAAAGGCATATCTTTGGATTATGTATCTGAACGTTTAGGACATTCAAGTACGGCTATCACGATCAAAACATATGTACATTTGTTGCAGGATACTCGTAAGGAAAATGAAGATAGAACTGTACGATTAATGAATGATTTATAGTGTGCCAGAGTGTGCACATGATGTGCCAACTTGTAAAAATGTGCCAACAATGTGCCATTTTTTAATCGTATTTTCATATAGTTTGAATCATCAAAAAAAGCCTGTAAACATTGATTTAACAACATTTACAGGCTTCACTGTTTTAACTTTACAGTCGGTTTGATTAAAGTTTCTATACCGGTGATCGGGGTCGAACCGATACTCCTTATACAGGAACGGGATTTTGAATCCCGCGCGTCTGCCAATTCCGCCACACCGGCATTTCAATAGATTGAGTACTTGGCATAAGCCAAAGGCGGTAACCGGATTTGAACCGGTGATGAAGGTTTTGCAGACCTCTGCCTTACCACTTGGCTATACCGCCATATTCAATTATGAAACTATTGGGTTAGCTGGATTCGAACCAGCGCATGATGGAGTCAAAGTCCATTGCCTTACCGCTTGGCTATAACCCACTAAAGGGCGGTATGTGGGAATCGAACCCACGTGTGTCGGTACCACAAACCGATGTGTTAACCACTTCACCAATACCGCCATGATAAAAAAGGTAGAAACAGGGATAGTAGGAATTGAACCCACACTGATGGTTTTGGAGACCATAGTTCTACCTTTAAACTATATCCCTATCTATGGAGGGGAGTGGATTCGAACCACCGAACCCGAAGGAGCGGATTTACAGTCCGCCGCGTTTAGCCAGACTTCGCTACCCCTCCAAAAATGGCGCGGGACGGAATCGAACCGCCGACACATGGAGCTTCAATCCATTGCTCTACCAACTGAGCTACCGAGCCATTAACGGTCCCTGCGGGAATCGAACCCGCGATCTCCTGCGTGACAGGCAGGCGTCCTAACCAACTAGACCAAGGAACCAAATATTTAAAACCAATTGCGGGAGCAGGATTTGAACCTACGACCTTTGGGTTATGAGCCCAACGAGCTACCAGACTGCTCCATCCCGCGATAATAAAAAACTATTTAATTTGTAAGGAGGATGTGGGATTCGAACCCACGCGCCGTTTTCACGACCTGACGGTTTTCAAGACCGTTCCCTTAAGCCGGACTTGGGTAATCCTCCATGCTTAAAAATTAAAAACTATATGACCAATATTGATACCTAAGTATCAATGACCCGTACGGGATTTGAACCCATGTTACCGCCGTGAAAGGGCGGTGTCTTAACCACTTGACCAACGGGTCATATAAACGGAGAAGGAGGGATTTGAACCCTCGCGCCGCGTAAACGACCTACACCCTTAGCAGGGGCGCCTCTTCAGCCACTTGAGTACTTCTCCAAATTTAGTGGGCCTAAATGGACTCGAACCATCGACCTCACGCTTATCAGGCGTGCGCTCTAAACCAGCTGAGCTATAGGCCCATAACAAGTGGCAAAGCGGGTGACGAGAATCGGACTCGCGACTACAGCTTGGAAGGCTGTCGTTTTACCACTAAACTACACCCGCATTACAGTACATGGCGCGGGACGGAATCGAACCGCCGACACATGGAGCTTCAATCCATTGCTCTACCAACTGAGCTACCGAGCCAATTACGGTCCCTGCGGGAATCGAACCCGCGATCTCCTGCGTGACAGGCAGGCGTCCTAACCAACTAGACCAAGGAACCATATTAATATAAAAAACAATTGCGGGAGCAGGATTTGAACCTACGACCTTCGGGTTATGAGCCCGACGAGCTACCAGACTGCTCCATCCCGCGATAATATTATAAGAAAAGTATTTCAAGACCTTTAGTCCTGTATGGACCTTGTAGGATTCGAACCTACGACCGAACGGTTATGAGCCGTTTGCTCTAACCAGCTGAGCTAAAGGTCCGGAATAAATAGCGGCGGAGGGGATCGAACCCCCGACCTCCCGGGTATGAACCGGACGCTCTAGCCAGCTGAGCTACACCGCCAAAAAACTGGCAATCTAATAATGATTGCAATCGGGAAGACAGGATTCGAACCTGCGACCCCCTGGTCCCAAACCAGGTGCTCTACCAAGCTGAGCCACTTCCCGAATAAAACTAATGCACCCAGTAGGAGTCGAACCTACAACCTTCTGATTCGTAGTCAGACACTCTATCCAATTGCGCTATGGGTGCATATTCACTATAATGCCGAGGACCGGAATCGAACCGGTACGGTAATCACTTACCGCAGGATTTTAAGTCCTGTGCGTCTGCCAGTTCCGCCACCCCGGCATAATTATAGTGAAAGCGGAAGACGGGATTCGAACCCGCGACCCCCACCATGGCAAGGTGATGTTCTACCACTGAACTACTTCCGCAAAATGCCGACTAGAAGATTCGAACTTCCGACCCCCTGTTTACAAGACAGATGCTCTGCCAACTGAGCTAAGTCGGCATAATTGTTATAATTATGCAATATATTAAGTTTTAAAACATTCGCAACACCATTGATTGCAATACGGGTGAAAGGACTTGAACCTTCATGTCCAAAGGACACTAGAACCTAAATCTAGCGCGTCTGCCAATTCCGCCACACCCGCATGGGTATTTGTTGCAAATGAGTCGTGACAGGTTCGAACTGTCGACCCTCTGATTAAAAGTCAGATGCTCTACCGACTGAGCTAACGACTCAATATGGATGGAGGATACAGGGATCGAACCTGTGACCTCCTGCTTGTAAGGCAGATGCTCTCCCAGCTGAGCTAATCCTCCATATTAAAAAACAAAGCGTGGCAACTACCTATCCTCGCGGGCAGTTTCCCACCAACTACTTTCGGCGTTAAGAAGCTTAACTTCTGTGTTCGGCATGGGAACAGGTGTATCCTTCTTGCTATCGCCACCACACTTCGTTTCCTCGTACCTTCAAAACTAGATATTAATCATAATGAATTCTTCACACTTCAAACTACGTGACGCGGTTAAGTCCTCGATCTATTAGTACTGCTCAGCTCCAAGTATCACTACTCTTCCACCCGCAGCCTATCTACGTCATATTCTTTAACGGATCTTACTTCCTTAACGGAATGGGAAATCTCATCTTGAGGGGGGCTTCACACTTAGATGCTTTCAGCGTTTATCCCGTCCATACGTAGCTACCCAGCGATGCTCTTGGCAGAACAACTGGTACACCAGAGGTATGTCCATCCCGGTCCTCTCGTACTAAGGACAGCTCCTCTCAAATTTCCTACGCCCGCGACGGATAGGGACCGAACTGTCTCACGACGTTCTGAACCCAGCTCGCGTACCGCTTTAATGGGCGAACAGCCCAACCCTTGGGACCGACTACAGCCCCAGGATGCGATGAGCCGACATCGAGGTGCCAAACCTCCCCGTCGATGTGAACTCTTGGGGGAGATAAGCCTGTTATCCCCAGGGTAGCTTTTATCCGTTGAGCGATGGCCCTTCCATTCGGTACCACCGGATCACTAACTCCGACTTTCGTCCCTGCTCGACTTGTCAGTCTCGCAGTCAAGCTCTCTTATACGTTTACACTCTACGAATGATTTCCAACCATTCTGAGAGAACCTTTGAGCGCCTCCGTTACTTTTTAGGAGGCGACCGCCCCAGTCAAACTGCCCACCAGACACTGTCCCTCGCCGCGATTATCGGCGTAGGTTAGAGTTTTCATATAACAAGGGTAGTATCCCACCAATGCCTCCATCGAAACTAGCGTTCCGATCTCTACGGCTCCTACCTATCCTGTACATGTCACACAAAAACTCAATATCAAGCTACAGTAAAGCTCCATGGGGTCTTTCCGTCCTGTCGCGGGTAACCCGCATCTTCACGGGTATTATAATTTCACCGAGTCTCTCGTTGAGACAGTGCCCAAATCATTACGCCTTTCGTGCGGGTCGGAACTTACCCGACAAGGAATTTCGCTACCTTAGGACCGTTATAGTTACGGCCGCCGTTTACTGGGGCTTCAATTCTCAGCTTCGCATAAATGCTAACTGATCCTCTTAACCTTCCAGCACCGGGCAGGCGTCAGCCCATATACGTCATCTTACGATTTAGCATAGACCTGTGTTTTTGATAAACAGTTGTTTGGGCCTATTCACTGCGGCTGGCTGTTGCACCAGCACCCCTTCTCCCGAAGTTACGGGGTCATTTTGCCGAGTTCCTTAACGAGAGTTCACTCGCTGACCTTAGGATTCTCTCCTCGACTACCTGTGTCGGTTTGCGGTACGGGTAGTTTATTTCTAACTAGAAACTTTTCTCGGCAGTGTGAGTTACTGTGCTTCGCTACTTAAATTTCGCTCCTCATCACAACTTGTCCTTATAGTTACAAGCATTTGACTCGTATCAAGACTTGTTGCTTGAACACACTTTTCCAGCTGTGTGCACACATCATCCTCCTGCGTCCTTCCATCGTTCAAACAAAATAAACTAGTACAGGAATCTCAACCTGTTTTCCATCGATTACACCTCTCGGTCTCATCTTAGGTCCCGACTAACCCTGGGAGGACGAGCCTTCCCCAGGAAACCTTAGTCTTTCGGCCGATCAGATTCTCACTGATCTTTCGCTACTCATACCGGCATTCTCACTTCTAAGAACTCCACTGCTCCTCACGGTACAGCTTCAATGCTCTTACAACGCTCTCCTACCACGTATCTTACGATACATCCACAGTTTCGGTATCATGCTTAGCCCCGGTACATTTTCGGCGCAGAATCACTCGACTAGTGAGCTATTACGCACTCTTTGAATGAATGGCTGCTTCTAAGCCAACATCCTAGTTGTCTGTGCATTTCCACATCCTTTTCCACTTAGCATGAATTTTGGGACCTTAACTGGTGATCTGGGCTGTTTCCCTTTCGACGATGGATCTTATCACTCACCGTCTGACTCCCGGGTATAGATCTATGGCATTCGGAGTTTATCTGAATTCAGTAACCCAAGACGGGCCCCTAGTCCAAACAGTGCTCTACCTCCACGATCCTTTTCCCCGAGGCTAACCCTAAAGCTATTTCGGAGAGAACCAGCTATCTCCAAGTTCGTTTGGAATTTCACCGCTACCCACACCTCATCCCAGCATTTTTCAACATACATGGGTTCGGTCCTCCAATGCGTTTTACCGCATCTTCAACCTGGACATGGGTAGGTCACTTGGTTTCGGGTCTACATCTACATACTTAGTCGCCCTATTCAGACTCGCTTTCGCTACGGCTCCGTATCTTCTACTTAACCTTGCATGCAAACGTAACTCGCCGGTTCATTCTACAAAAGGCACGCCATCACCCATTAACGGGCTTTGACTACTTGTAGGCACACGGTTTCAGGATCTATTTCACTCCCCTTCCGGGGTTCTTTTCACCTTTCCCTCACGGTACTGGTTCACTATCGGTCACTAGGGAGTATTTAGCCTTGGGAGATGGTCCTCCCAGATTCCGACGGGGTTTCTCGTGTCCCGCCGTACTCAGGATACAGTCTAGAGTGGATCCGATTTCGCTTACGAGGCTTTCACTCTCTTTGGCTCAGCTTTCCAACTGATTCTGCTATCTTTTCCTTTTTTCTCATGTCGACTGTCCTACAACCCCAAAGAGCAAGCTCTCTGGTTTGGGCTGTTCCCGTTTCGCTCGCCGCTACTCAGGGAATCGATTTTTCTTTATATTCCTGCAACTACTTAGATGTTTCAGTTCATTGCGTCTTCCTCTTAAAAGCTATGTATTCACTTTTAAGTAATCATCCATTACGATGATTGGGTTCCCCCATTCGGAAATCCACGGATCATAGATTACTTACATCTCCCCGTGGCGTATCGTCGTTAGTTACGTCCTTCTTCGGCTCCTAGTGCCTAGGCATCCACCGTGCGCCCTTTATAACTTAACCTAAATTACAAAGGTAATTCTTATTTCTTTTTTGGCGGAATTGCTTCCGCCCGCAGTTTTCGGTGTTTCTTTAATTCATTATTTCTTAATATCCAGTTTTCAAGGTACGAGTGTCTCTCTAGAGTCATACTATGTATTTCCCTAAAGCGACTATGGAGGTTAACGGGATCGAACCGATGACCTCCTGCTTGCAAAGCAGGTGCTCTCCCAGCTGAGCTAAACCCCCGTGGTGCTTTATTATATTCTACTTTTATGGGCCTAAATGGACTTGAACCATCGACCTCACGCTTATCAGGCGTGCGCTCTAAACCAGCTGAGCTATAGGCCCAATAAGCCTGATCGAGAGTAGACCTCTCAAAACTAAACAAAGTTTTAACTTGTGTATTCCGTGGTACCTAAGTACCTATCCTTAGAAAGGAGGTGATCCAGCCGCAGGTTCTCCTACGGCTACCTTGTTACGACTTCACCCTAATCATTTGTCCCACCTTAGACGGCTAGCTCCTAAAAGGTTACCCCACCGGCTTTGGGTGTTACAAACTCTCATGGTGTGACGGGCGGTGTGTACAAGGCCCGGGAACGTATTCACCGCGGCATGCTGATCCGCGATTACTAGCGATTCCAGCTTCATGTAGGCGAGTTGCAGCCTACAATCCGAACTGAGATCGGTTTTAAGTGATTTGCTTGCCCTCGCGAGTTCGCAACACGTTGTACCGACCATTGTAGCACGTGTGTAGCCCAGGTCATAAGGGGCATGATGATTTGACGTCGTCCCCACCTTCCTCCGGTTTGTCACCGGCAGTCTCACCAGAGTGCCCAACTTAATGCTGGCAACTGATAATAAGGGTTGCGCTCGTTGCGGGACTTAACCCAACATCTCACGACACGAGCTGACGACAACCATGCACCACCTGTATTCTTGTCCCCGAAGGGAAAAACTAATCTCTTAGTGTTTCAAGATATGTCAAGACCTGGTAAGGTTCTTCGCGTTGCTTCGAATTAAACCACATGCTCCACCGCTTGTGCGGGCCCCCGTCAATTCCTTTGAGTTTCAACCTTGCGGTCGTACTCCCCAGGCGGAGTGCTTAATGCGTTAGCTGCAGCACTGAAGGGCGGAAACCCTCCAACACTTAGCACTCATCGTTTACGGCGTGGACTACCAGGGTATCTAATCCTGTTTGCTACCCACGCTTTCGAGCCTCAGCGTCAGTTACAGACCAGAGAGCCGCCTTCGCCACTGGTGTTCTTCCATATATCTACGCATTCCACCGCTACACATGGAGTTCCACTCTCCTCTTCTGCACTCAAGTTTACCGGTTTCCGATGCACTTCCTCGGTTGAGCCGAGGGCTTTCACATCAGACCTAATAAACCGCCTGCACTCGCTTTACGCCCAATAAATCCGGATAACGCTTGCCACCTACGTATTACCGCGGCTGCTGGCACGTAGTTAGCCGTGGCTTTCTGGTTGAATACCGTCAATACATGAACAGTTACTCTCACGCATGTTCTTCTTCAACAACAGAGTTTTACGATCCGAAAACCTTCTTCACTCACGCGGCGTTGCTCCATCAGACTTTCGTCCATTGTGGAAGATTCCCTACTGCTGCCTCCCGTAGGAGTTTGGGCCGTGTCTCAGTCCCAATGTGGCCGATTACCCTCTCAGGTCGGCTACGTATCATCGTCTTGGTGAGCCGTTACCTCACCAACTAACTAATACGCCGCGGGTCCATCCTAAAGCGATAGCAGAACCATCTTTCAAACAATAACCATGTGGAAATTGTTGTTATGCGGTATTAGCACCTGTTTCCAGATGTTATCCCCCACTTTAGGGCAGGTTACCCACGTGTTACTCACCCATCCGCCGCTCACTCAAATGTAAAATCACTCAGGTGCAAGCACCTTCATTCATTTACCAGAGTTCGCTCGACTTGCATGTATTAGGCACGCCGCCAGCGTTCATCCTGAGCCAGGATCAAACTCTCATATTTTGATTGTTTGTGACTCATTTGTTATTAATTATTATTACTAACGAACTGACTTCGTTATAATTGTTTCTTTGACCTTATATAATAAGGCCTACACAATTAGCGTTAAAACTTTGTTCAGTTTTCAAAGGTCTACTTCTTGTTAATCGCATTTGCTCTTAACAAGCGACTTAATTATTTTATCATGATATCAACTCAATGTCAACATCTTTTTAAAATAATTTATTCAAGCTCCTGATGAATTAATTCATCTTTCGCTGTCGTTACTCGTTAAAGCAACTTAATTATCTTATCGAATCATCAACCTCATGTCAACAACTTTTTAAAATAATTTTTCATCCGCTTAGCTCGCCAAGGCTTGCTACGCTTGATGTGATTGCTCTCTCGTGACAACAAATAATATCTTACCAATACAGTTAAAAGCATGCAACCCTTTTTTTGAAAAAATATGATTTTATTTTCCAGAGCCTATTCGATCCATTGCATCGTCAACCCAACTTTGTTTAACCTTAGCTATAGAACTGTACCCTATCTCATTTTTGTAGTTGGTCCAGAAGTGCTTATGCAATATTGGTCTACCAAGTTTTCGATTCTGTAATGCCCTTAATGATAAACTAACCTTTCCGTTATATTCATCAATATCCATTACAACTACTTTTACCTTGTCTCCAATTTTGTACTCATCTGCAATACCTGTTACAAATCCATTCTTTAATTCTGATATGTGAACTAAGCCTTGAATACCATTATCCAGACTAACAAATACTCCATATGGCTGAATACCTGAAACTTTTCCTGAAAGCTTATCTCCTATTTTCAATTGCTATCTCCTTTATCTTTTACTACTATTTGTGTCACAATGTTATATATTAATTCAAAAGAAAATGGTGACATATAATATGGACAACAAAATTTACGACATTTCAATTATTGGAGGAGGCCCCGCGGGTATGTTTGCTTCCTACTATGCATCCCTCCGCAAATTAGATGTTGCACTCATAGAGAGTTTACCTAATTTAGGTGGTCAACCGCAAACATTATATGCGCAAAAGAACATTTATGATGTGGCCGGATTTCCAAAGATCTCTGGCGCACAACTAGTAGATCAACTAGCTGAACAAATGAACGCTTTTCCTTGCGACCAATACTTAAGTACTTCGGTAACAGACATCAAACGTGAAGATGATCTTTGGATTCTGTCTACTAATAAGGAAACAATCAAAACTCACGCAATTATCATCGCCATCGGTAATGGTGCATTCAAGCCAAGAAAGCTAACATTTGATTATGACCCTTCTATAGAAGAAAACAATCTTTCTTACTTTGTTAATGACATGGAAGAATTTAAGAATAAAGATGTAGCCGTTGCTGGTGGTGGAGATGCTGCCGTTGACTGGGCCATTAATTTAAATCAGTTATCTTCTAGCACTTCATTAATACACCGTCGTAATAAATATCGTGCCATGGAATCTAGTGTTGAAAATTTGAATGCTTCCACAGTTGAGCAACTAAGCCCTTATATTATCAAAGATGTGACTTTTAATTCCGATGTTCATAGTAAGATAGATATACTATTGAAGAAAATTAAGTCTGACGACGAAAAAACCATTACGGTGGATAAACTTTTGGTCAACTACGGTTTCATTTCCGATTCTAAGATCTTAAGGGACTGGAATCTGGATCTTGAAGGTCCATTTATCAAAGTTGATCAACAAATGGAAACTAATCTTCCTAATGTATTCGCTATTGGAGACATTTCTACTTATCCTGGAAAGCTTCAATTAATGGCAACTGCATTTTCTGAGGGTCCGATGGCGGTTACCCGTGCACTAAGAAATATTTATCCTGATAAAGACTACTTCCAGCACAGTACGTCACTGTTTAATTAAATTCTTTCAAAAATAGACCTGGATTTAAAGTTATTTTAAGGTAACCTGTTATAATTAAGATTAATTTGAAAAAATGGAGTTGATTGATTGAGCTACGTAATGGGTCTGGTTGATTTTATTCTGCATATTGATCACCATATGGTGAATATTGTGAATAACTTCGGTCTTTGGACATATCTTATATTGTTCCTAATAATATTTATCGAAACCGGGGTTGTTATATTGCCTTTCCTTCCTGGTGACTCGCTAATATTCGCCGCTATGGCATTAGCTGCAAATCCTAGCTACGGCCTTTCGCCTTGGATATTGTTCTTCGTATTCTTGGTCGCAGCCGTTCTGGGTGATTCACTTAACTACGAAATTGGAGAACATTTCGGTGAATTCGCGACGCAGAACAAATATCTCAGCAAACTAATAAATAAAGAGCATTTAGATGAAGCTCATGCATTCTTCCAGAAACATGGTGGTAAAACTATCGCCATTGGACGTTTCATCCCACTAATTAGAACTTTCGTTCCATTCGTTGCCGGATCAGGTACGATGCATTATGGAAGATTTCTTAAGTTCAATCTACTTGGAGGATTCCTCTGGGTGCTCTTGTGTTCACTAGCTGGATTTTTATTTGGTAACATACCAGCTGTACAAGAACATTTCTCAATGATTATTATTGGAATCGTTATTGTTTCACTTATTCCAATTTTAGTAACGGCACTTCGTAATCGCAAAAAGAAATCAGTAGAATAAAAAAATAAGATTGCCAATGGATTTTGATCCAGTGACAATCTTATTTTTTTTGCTTAAATTTGTAAAAGCTTAATCCTTCAAATAGTAAGAAGAACAGTGCGAAACATTGAACGAAGAACTCATCCGGTAATACATCGATAATTGGATCAAGTGATGGATCAAATAACCAATCGTTGTTTCTAAATAGAATTTTGTGGAATACTACAAAGAATCCATCAAAATCAATTGCCATTAATGCAACTAAAACTATTCCAAAGATTGTGATGTATAGAAAAGTTTTATTGAAATGCGCACGTCTCTTTCGTCTGAAAAACACATAAATTCCAGACAATATGAAAACGGTGAAATTTAACATGAACAAGTTTTTACAATCTGAAAAGTGTGCACGACCATTTACAGATGAACGAAAATCATCTAAATGAAAATCACCACTAAATGGATTCAGTAAATAGTTCATCATCTGATTATAATTATGCATCAGTTTACTGGCACCCATATTGGCCTCTTGATCGAGAAAATAGTGGTGGATATCAAACTTAAAAATTGCGTAGCTTGCAATAATTGTAACTGTTATGGAAAAAGTGAAGATAAATAGTGCCAAGACAAATGTATAAAATGCATCCTTTTGACTATTAGACATCCCAATCAGTCAAACTTTCAACTTGATAAGTGGGTTTTCTCGTCTCTTTATCGATGTCAGCATGCGTACTTACACCTGTGTAAACCAATAGACTATCTAGCCCAGCATTTAACGCACATTTGATATCAGTGTTGTAATTGTCTCCGACCATTATTGCTGATTTTGGATCAAAGCCCTTCATATCAGCAGCAAAATCGACGATATCAGCTTCTGGTTTTCCAATGTACTTGGCTTTATGCTGGACAGCAGTCTCCACTAAAGAAATTACTGAACCCGCACCTGGAACTAATCCACGCTCATTTGGCAAATTAGTATCTGCATTTGTTCCTATAAAGAATGCACCGCGCTTAATGGCCAAAGTAGCCATTTCAAATTTATGATAAGTAACATCATAATCTAGACCAACAATTACGACATCTGGATTTACTTCATCCAATTTAATACCAGTTCCAAAAATAGCTGATTTCAATCCAAACTCACCAATTACATATGCACTGTGATTGGAAACATCATCTTCAAACATATTTTCAACATATCCTGCAGTCGCAAGTGAAGGTGTAATGACTTGATCTGCGGTCGCAGTGATTTGATGATTGTTCATTAGATTATCTGCGACTTGTTGTGGAGTCTTAGTTGAATTATTAGTTAAAAAATAATATTGAATATTCTTCGCATTCAGGCGGTTAACAAAGTCTTGAGCTTCAGGGATTTTTTCTTTTCCTCGATACATAGTTCCATCAAGGTCAATTAAGTAGGTTTGGTAATTAGTCATTATTCTCTCACTTATCTATTTTTCTAATTTTAAAGGTACGTGCTCCAGACTTTGTACTGTTACTCTTTGCACGAGGGTTTCTTGGTTTTCTATTATTTGTTGACTTGTTAGTAGTCTTCGCAGTTTCTGTTTTACGTTTGCGAATATGAGGCTTTGCCTTTTCATCCTTTTTTCCATGATTATTCTTTTTGTGTGAATTGGCATGATTATTAGTAGGACGATGATTTTTACCATTCGAATTGTTAGAATGTTGATTATTTCGTGCAGTCTTTGGTTGTTGGTGATGGCGCTTTGGCTTAGTCATCGGCAACTTATCAACTCTTTCGAGTATGAAATAAGCACATCCAAAGTTACAGTATTCAATCAAATAGTCTTCAAGATGTGAAATTTTGTTATCAAGATTACTCTCAATTCGCTTATCGATAAAGAATCCCTTAAAACGTAACTGATCATATCCCCAGTCTCCGACTATGTAGTCATATTTGTCGAGAACATTATTATATCTTTCTTCTATTTTATCTTTATCAAAACCACCATCGTGGTTTTCAATCAATTTATATTTAGTATCGTTAATAACAACTAAGTCATCTTCAAGCATAATTACATCTGCTTGTTTGGTGACTTTTGCTTCTGTTTCCTCCAAGTGATCACCTCAAATTGGATATTTCTTTCTTAAATAATCTCCAAAAACATTTCTGATGAATTTGGGATACATTATTTGATTATCCCCAACAATTTCAATTGTTGGGAAAAATGGTACAAACAAATAGTGATCCAATAGCGCAATCTTATATTGTTTGTCCATTTCTAATTGATCTCCATTAATGTAAACATTTCTTTTACCGTCGACTGTTATGCCACGGTAAACTAGTTCGCCAAATATTTTACCACGAAATCCCATTCCTTTTTGTAAATGTCGACGTAAGAAGGCACGATTTTTTTCCATTTCCATGACTAAACGCCAAACATTATCTCCAGATAAAGTGGTTTTCATGACGTGAATTGCGTGTGGCAAAGCTTCGTGTAAATCTTTTTCAGTAACTTCACCTTTTGGCAAATCATGCAAAAATAGTCCGGAACTTAATACAGCGGCATCTGCTCCTGCATATTCCTGAGTTGCTTTCAAAGCTTCTTGAATGAATGGATGTTCCGATTCTAAATTAGTACTGAGTGTGTTTGGAATTTTGGCTACCTTTTCAGCCTCCAAAATTTCATTACCGGTATTTAATTGACCAGCAATCCACTTCTGATCTTTTTTCTTTTCCTTCAAATCGGCAGTAGCCGTTGTATAGGCAGACTTCTCAACAACCTTTCCATTGTCATCAAGTTTCAAATCAATCGTACCAATATTTTGACCCCACTTTCCAGCGGCAGTCAACAGCACTCCATTATCCATTTCACCTTTTGGAAAAAGATGATGGGTGTGCGCACCAAGAATGACGTCAATTTCTGGATATTGCTTAGCTATTAAACGATCCATGGAGACACCCAAATGTGATAATAAAATAATTACATCAGATTGTAAGTCTTTCATCTTCTGTAAAACTTTTGGCAATTCATTTTGAATCAAGCGGATATCCCAGTGCATTAGCGGGTATGTCAAAATATATGGTGCCGTGAAACCTATAATACCAATCTTGGTGCCCTTCTTAGTAGTTATTTGTTTGTATTCGTCCGCAAATTCAGCTAGTTTTCCATCTTTCTCGTACAAGTTTCCCAATATCACTGGAAAATTAGCTTTGTCATACAGGTGATTAAGTTGGTCGTGACTATTACCTAAGCCCTCATTGTTTCCAATTGTGGCAGCATCATAGTGTTGCTCATTCATCCACTTAATATTTGCTTGACCGTCGGTTGCCTCTGTCAGAGGATGAGCACGATCTTCGGCATCCCCAATATCAAACAAGAAAAACTCGTCGGCTGTTGAATTCTTTCGCGACTTCTTAATAAAACGAGATAATTTTGGAAAATTTTCAAAATGTGAATGTAAATCATTCGTATGGACAATTTTTATAGTTTCCACGAAATCCCTACCCTCTTTGTTGATTTGCTAAGTCAACTTTCTTTTTTTCATACATTTCAATAATTTCTTCTCCACGTAATGGTGAACCCCATGGCAAATCTTCACTTAAGTATTCACGTTCAGGGGCGTCTACACCAACGTTTATATTCTCTGGAACCGGCACGCTATAATGGTGAATATGGCCGTGCAAATTCAGAATCTGTTGAACTCTTCCTAATAACATAGGATAATGCGTACAATAAAATTGCATGTGATCAAACTTTAATAACGCTCCGACGTCCTCAAATCGGAAACGTGGAATGCCATCTGACATAATTTCATTTTTCTTTTCAAGATATTTAAACAACGAACGGTAATCATGATTACCTTTAATCAAAATCATGTGACCCTTCAATTGTTTTAACATATCATACGTTTCTTCATCTGTTGGTGTATCTTGTGGACGCATTGAGATGTCACCTAAGTGATAAATTGTATCATTATCATCAACTCGCGCATTCCAAGCGTCAATCATAGCTTGGTTCATAGCATCCCCATCTTTAAAATGTCGTGGTGCAAAATCATTTGGCTCTAAAAGTTGATAGTGGTAGAAGTGTGTATCTGATATAAAGTAATTCATTTTCCCCGATTAATCTTCTTTCGAAATAATTTTGTTAGCTTTCAAAATATCCTCAAATGCATCTCGAATGGGGCCCTCAGGCTTCTCATATTCAACCCATTCTTTTAACTCCATTGGTGGAACTGTATAATTCTTGTTAACATAGTCTTCATATATTCCAACCGCATGTGAATGTGGGATATTTAGCTTCAAGATTCGTACTTCTTTAATCATGCCAAGTTCGGCGGCTTTTTCAGCACGCCCATTCATCAAAACATTGGCAATCTCATAATAAGTTGTACCATCGTTTCTTGTAATTTGTTCGATCAAATTTAATGATTGTTCATTATCCATTCTCAATCCACCTCGGTAAGTTATATTATTAAGTTTATAGCATTTATTTAATTTAGGAGCTTTTTATGTATTCAAAAAAATTTATTTCTATAAAAATTGCACTTGCTTTTATTATATTCATCTTTTCAAGTGGTTTCTCAGTCATTGGACACCGTGGTGATCCAGTAAAAGCTCCAGAAGAAACGTTCCAAAGTTTTGATACGGCTTTTAACGAAGGAGCAGATTACGTTGAGCTGGACTTACATGTTTCTAAGGATAACGTGTTGGTAATCTCACATGATCGTAACCTTGAGCGAATCACAGGTGTCCCTGCAATTGTTTCTCAACAAAACTTTTCCTATCTAAGTAGCTTACATCAAAAAAACGGAGAACCTGTACATAGTTTAGACGAACTCTTTGCTCACTACAAAGATAATCCTAACGCTAAGTTTCTTTTGGAAACAAAGAAAACGAAAAAAGGCAGTCCTAAGAATATGGAAGAACTGATGCAAGCTAGCATTGAAAAGTACCACATGCAAGATCGCATAATGTTCCATTCCTTCTCCGCCGAAAGCTTGAAAAAGCTTTCTGAACTAATGCCTAGTGTCCCTCGGATTTTCATTGCGGGGACCATCAAACGAGTAAATTTTGACGTACTTTCATATGTGACTGGTGTCAACCTTTCATCAAATATTGTCACTCCAGATATTATTAACGACATGCATTACATGCACAAGTCAATTTACGTTTGGGATGAGATGAACGAAAGTCCCAGCAAGTGGAATACTTTGGTTAACATGCCAATAGATGGTGTTGTGACTAACTTCCCTGCTACTGGGAATGAATATCGTAATTTGAAGAACGAATCAAAAGAAACCAATTACGATCAAAATACTTACTACTTTGGTTTGAAAGAACTCCCTATTTATGAGAACCCCTATAAACTTATCAAAACAAAAAAACACGTTAATCCTCTAGATGGATACCACGTAACCAACATCATTAATTTCCAAGGTAAGCGGTACGTTCAGTTGGGTGAAAACGCTTTTGCTAATGCTGACGGATTTAACTCTGACGCTGAACTTGCTCAATTAAGACCATATTTTGGCGCAAGTGTAATCTACCGCGGACAGCAACCAGACAATTTTATTTATCGTGATCCACAAGATTCAGACAGTATTATCGGTAGAATGCCTACCAATAAGTCCGAGAAAATAGAAAATATTCAAAAATTCGGTTCTGAAACTTGGTTAAAGGTTAACGAAGGATGGATTAATGCTAAGTATGTATTAATTCAACTTAATCCAGATCCAACATTTGGCAATAATAGCAAAAAGAGCTATCTTGATTTACCAAGCAACCAGCGTTTTCAAAATGTTGACCTGCTACAAAACTTTTATTACATCAAACGCAATAACAAAGAAAAATTTATTCATACAGATTTGTTCAATCAGTTTAATCATCTGCCCTTTGTCAGAAATTCAAAATCAGACAATAATTCGATGAATAAAATTTAGAATAATTAGCAATACATTTACTGCTTTGGTAAAATAAACGAAATTCCATTCGGAGGTTAGTATTATGTCAATAGATTGGGAAAAAGAAGTAGCACATCGATCAGATGAGCTCTTAAATGATTTATCTGAATTACTTAGCATCGACAGTTCAAGGGATGTTGAACACAAAACAAATGATTATCCACTCGGACCCGGTCCAGCAAAGGCACTACAAACATTTTTACATTTCGCAGAACGTGACAATTTTAAAAATAAGAACGTTGATAATTTAGCAGGAAGAATTGAGCTAGGTGAAAGTGATGATCCAATCGCAATACTTGCCCATGTCGATGTAGTTCCTGAAGGTCCAGGTTGGGAAACTGACGCTTTTGAACCAACTGTTAAAGGTAGAAACTTATACGCCCGTGGTACATCAGACGACAAAGGACCCGCAATCGCCGCATACTACGCTTTAAAAATCATCAAAGAACTCAAACTTCCAGTTAGTAAATCAGTGCACATGATTCTTGGTACCGACGAAGAGAGCGAATGGGTCGGTATGAATCATTATATGGAAAAAGAAACTATGCCCGAGACTGGATTTTCTCCTGATGCTGAATTTCCGGTTATCAATGGTGAAAAAGGTATTGTTTCGTTCGACATCCAATTTCCGAAATCAGCCAACGGAATTGTGAAAGAATTTGACAGTGGCTTACGCGCTAACATGGTTCCTCAACATGCAACTGCTGTAATCGAGTCAGCTGATAATTTAAATAACTTATTCAATGATTTCTTGAAAGACAATCCTGACATTACAGGTGAGATTTCAATGAATTCCAACAAGTATTCAATTAAAGTCGTTGGAAAAGGCTCACACGCTATGGAACCATACAATGGTGTGAATGCCGCGACGTACTTAGCTAAGTTCATTTCAACTCTAGAATTAAATAACGCTGAGAAAACTTATTTTGAATTTATTTCAGACAAACTTTTCTTAGACCATTATGGAAAATCATTATCAATCAACAATCATGATGATGTTATGGGTGATTTAACAATTTCACCTGACATTTTGAAATTTGATGCTGATAATGCAAGCATCCTATTAAACATCCGTTATCCAAAGGGTGACACTGGAGATACACTTACAGAAAAAATTAATGCATCACTTCCTTCAGAAGTCACAGCAAAGATAGATGGACATAATCAATTGCCACACTTTGTGGATGCTAATGATCCATTAGTACAATCATTAATGGCTGCCTATCAATCTCACACTGACGACACAAAATCAGAGCCCTTCACTGTTGGTGGTGGAACTTATGGACGTATTTTGAAAAATGGTGTTGCCTTTGGTGCAATGTTCCCTGGTGATGAGAATGTTATGCATCAAGCAAATGAGTACATCAATTTAGATAAATTATTAAAGGCAACTGCCATTTATGCAGACGCAATTTACAGACTTATAAAATAACTATCAATTGTTTCGTGAAGTTTAAAATTCACGGAACTTTTTTGTTTTTGAGCGTATAATGATTTTTTATTATATAATTAGGACATGTAACTTTTTAAAGGGGTTTATCTAACTTGAAAAATTTATGGAATAGTATTGTCAACAGCATAAAGGGAATTAAGAGCTGGTCTGATTTTGCTACAAAGGCAAACCTTACGATTGAAGTTATTCGTAGGATTGTTTTATACATTATCGCAGGACTCTTCGTTATGCTAAGTTTGGCAATTGGACTGGGATTTGGTTACGTTTCAGCATTAACTAACCAAGTTGAAGTACCTAATAAACAAGAAATGCGTTCACAACTAAAGGATGTTAACAATTCAACTTCACTTTACTTCGCAAACGATGAGAAAGTTGAAGACTTGCAAAAGACCTTGGTTGGTAATCGTGTTCAATTATCACAAATGTCACCCTATTTGAAAAAAGCCATTGTCGCAACTGAAGATAGTGATTTTTACAAACATTCTGGTGTTGAACCTAAGTCAGTGTTCAGAGCTGTTCTGTCTGACGTCACTGGTATTGGTGCCCAAACTGGTGGTTCAACGTTGACTCAACAAACTGTTAAAATGCAATTACTTTCATCTGAAACCACTTGGAAACGTAAAGCTGTAGAGATTTTTCTAGCTATGCGTGTTGATAAGTATTTCTCAAAAGATGAAATTCTTGAAGACTACTTAAATGCCGTTACCCTTGGTAAAAATAATAAAGGGCAAAATATCCAAGGTGTTCAGGCAGCTGCTAAGGGATTATTCGGTAAAAACGCCGCTGATCTTAATTTAGCTGAGTCTGCTTTCATCGCTGGTTTGCCTCAAAGTCCATCTGTGTATACGCCTTATGATAATCACGGTAAAATCATGAGTGACACGAGCCTTGGTATGAAACGTAAAAACGTTGTTTTATATCGTATGCTGCGTGATAAAAAGATTACCCAATCAGAATATGATGAAGCTAAATCATATGATTTGAAGAATGATCTTTTGAAACCAGTAAAGGCCCCAACTCACAAAATTAAATATGGATATGTTTATAACTTATTAACTCAACAAGCTCAAACTATCATCGTCAAACGTTTAGCTAAGAATGACGGAATAGCTTATAAAGATCTCAAGAAAGACAAGAACCTTTACAACAAGTATGCCCTTCAAGCTGACACTGAATTACATAATAAAAACTATCGTATCGACAGTACTATTGATAAAAGCTTGTACAGACAAATGAACGCACAAGTTCAAAGTTTCCAAGACAATTTAGGGACTACGCACAGTGGTTCCGGTGTTGACCCTGCTACTGGTAAAACTGTTAAGGTTTCTGAACCAGTTCAAAATGGTTCTGTCTTGCTTGATAATAAGACTGGTCAAGTACTTGCCTTCGTTGGTGGTGTTAACTTCAAGAAGTCACAGCTTAACCATGCATTCTCAACCAACCGTTCTCCTGGTTCATCGATCAAACCGCTTATCACATTTGCTCCGGCAATAGAAAATGGACTGATTGGCTCACAAACGCAACTTGCCGATTTCAAGACGAAATTTGCCAAGTATGCACCTACTGATTACGGTGAAACAATTCAAAACCGTTTCATATCTGCTCGTGAGACTCTAGAAGAATCATATAATATCCCTTCTGTTAACTTGTACAACTACATTAGACAACAAGGTGTTAGTTCCAAGAAATACATGTCTAAGATGGGAATTCATTTAACAGACAGTGAGTACAACCAATTAGGTATTACCTTAGGTGGTACTGATCAAGGTGTCACTGTTCTTGAACAAGCAAGTGCCTTCTCGACTTTTGCTAATAAAGGACAACACGTTAATCCTTATGTTGTAAGTAAGATTACTGATCCAACTGGAAAAGTTCTTTACCAACACAAACACACAAAGAAGAAAGTCTTCAGTAAACAAACTTCATATATCATTCAAAATATGTTACATGGCGTTGTTACTAAAGGTACTGCTTCTGCCCTATCCTATGAATCAAACTTCAGTACTAAGAACCTCTTTGGTAAAACTGGTACATCAAACAACTACCGTGATAATTGGTTCCTTGGAAGTACTGACGGTGTAACACTTGCTTCATGGATTGGTTACGATAATTTCTATCATGATAACTTTAACCTCTCAAGTAATTCTACTGATATTAATCAGGAACTATGGTCGCGTATGGCGAACGCGGTCTACAAAGAGAATCCAGGTGTAATGAACGTTCACAAGAAATTCAATCGCCCAGATGGCGTTCAATCGTATAAAGTTGATAAAGAAACTGGTACGAATACTGGTACCATCGAATACAATGGTATGACTTCAAAGGTCAATCAACATACTACACAATCGCTCTACTACAAGGGTAGTCCTAAGAATTTGACTTATGATAACTTTGCCATTGGTGGTAAAGCTAAGAATTACAAGCTATTCTGGAATAACTACTTCGGTCGTGACAACGGCTATGGTGTAGTCAAGAGACTTAATGGTAGTTCTAAGTCAGCTAGTGAGATTGCTTCTGAAAATGGTAGTGGAAGAACTTCTGGATTTAGTAACAGTGCTAATGACAGTGATTCATCTGATGTAACTACGACAACAGGATCAACCACTACTGGTGGTTCAAGAAATTCAAATAATTCAACCACGGCAAACGGTAACAGTGAAACTGGTACTGGTTCAGGTGCTGGGGCTGGAGCTGGAACAGGCTCCGGTTCAAGCGTCGGTGGTGGATCTTCCACTGGTGAAACTGGTGGTGCCGGCGGAGGTACCACAGGTGAAACTGGTGGAGCTACTGGCGGCGGTGCCGCTGGTGGTGGCATTCTCGGTGGAGAATAATTTGTAGAAATTAATAACAGGTCACACCTCAACGGTATGACCTGTTTTTTTGTTGGATACTATATGATAAGATGATAAAGTTAGATTTTAAGGAGATAAATTATGTACTTTAGTCCAATATTTTTACAAACATCATTATTTACTGTAGCAATCATCTTAATATTATTCATGGTATTAATCACAATCTATAAACAACGTCATCAATTAAAACTATGGGACAAGTCTATGACATTAGCCTCAGTTGTCCTGCTAAATACAATTTATTCGATACTGACATATTATTTCAACCTTCCTTATGAATTAAATGCAGTTGTCACTGGTGGACTCACATTAGTTGCATTTGGCTATGTAGTTGTCATCATTTGGGAATTTATAAAACGCAAAAAAATAAACGGCTAATCCTAATTGGATTAACCGTTTTTTTGATTGAACACTATTTTGTAGATTCACGTTTAACGATACTGTATGGTAACTTGATTGTATTTTGATCAATTTGTTCTTGATTCATCATCTTAGTCAAAAGACGCATTGCAACCGCACCAATATCATAAAGTGGCTCTTCAATTGAACTTAGTTTTGGACGTGTAACTTCACATAACACTGTGTTGTTACTTGTAAATATTTCAAAGTCTTCTGGAACCTTCACACCAGACTTCATAGCTGAGTTCAAAATACCTGCAGCTAATAGATCTTCTGTAACATAAGCAGCTGTTGCACCACTATTCTTAACAGCATCCCAGATTGCTTCCCCGGCACGAACTGAGTATTCTGCTTCAAAGACTAAATTGGATGAAAAATTGATATGAGCTTTCTTTAAGGCTTTCTTGTAACCATCAAGTCTGAATTTACCATCGATAGGGTTTTCTAAACTACCACCTACGAAAGCAACCTTCTTATGTCCATTTTGAATAAGTTGACTAACGGAATTGTAAACTGCATCGGTAAAATCAATATTTACACTAGCTGTCTCGTTGTTACGATCAACTGATCCTGCAAGGACGATAGGAGTTTTTGAACTTCCAAGTGTACGTTTAAGTTTCTTTGAAAGTTGCTTACCCATGTAAATCAAACCATCAACTTGCTTTGAAAGTAAGTTGTTCAAAATTTGTTCCTCATCACCAATTGACTCTTGTAAACTAGTCAAAATGATGTTGTATTTGTACATTGAGGCAACGTCATCAATACCCTTTGCAAGTGATGCAAAGTACAAGTCAGTGATATCTGGTAATATAACACCGATAGTAGTACTCTTCTTACTTGCCAAACCACGGGCGACAGCATTTGGACGATAGTTTAATCTATCAATAACCTCAAGTACACGTTTTCTTGTTTCTTCTTTGACGTTAGCATTCCCATTAACAACACGAGAAATGGTGGCCATTGAAACATTTGCCGCTTCAGCAACGTCGTAAATAGTTACCACTTTTTTTCCATAAATAATACACTCTTTCATTTTTCCATTTTTGTCATACCTAATTTATCAAACTATAAGGTAATTTGCAAGCGTTTACGAGGTTAATCTGACTTGTTTTCATATTTTTTCAATAAGAAAACTATTTTCAGTGTTATACTTTGGATAAATATAAAGGAGATTATCATGAAGACACAATTAACAAATTTACAAAAATATCTTAGCGAAAACAATTATGATATCGCTTATATTTCTGATCCGACCGATATTAACTATTTTACAGGTTTTTACAGTGATCCGGTAGAGCGAATTTTAGCATTAATTGTTTTTCCTGACCAAGACCCCTTCATCTTTGCACCCGCACTTGAAGTTGGTTCAGTTAAGAAAGCTGGGTGGGACAAGGATGTCTTTGGCTATCTAGACAATGAAGATGGTTGGGGAATGCTTGCTGACCACATCAAAAACGTCAAAACTGACCCTAAAAACTGGGCAACTGAAAAAGATAATTTAACAGTACAAAAATTTGAAATTGTTAAAAAACACTTCCCTAACGCTGAGTTTCCAGGAAATCTCTCACGTTACATGGAAAATGCTAGATTAATCAAAACCCCTGAAGAAATTGCCAATCTTGAAGCTGCAGGTCGTGAAGCTGACTATGCATTTTCAGTAGCATTTGATGCCATCAAAGAAGGACGTACGGAACAAGACGTCGTTGCCGAAATTGAATATGCAATGATGAAAAAAGGTGTCATGCACATGAGTTTTGACACCATCGTCCAAGCAGGAGCAAATGCTGCCAATCCACATGGTGGACCTGAGAAAAACCTTTTGAAGAAAGATGAACTAATTCTTTTCGACTTAGGTACAGTTCACAATGGATACATCAGTGACGCCTCAAGAACAGTAGCTTTCGGTAAACCAGATGACAAGTCATTAGACATCTATAAAGTTGATCTAGAAGCACAATATGCTGCAATGGACGCCGCAAAACCAGGAATCACAGCCGCAGAATTAGATAAAGTAGCTCGTGATATCATCGACAAAGCCGGTTATGGTGAGTACTTCATTCACAGACTAGGACACGGAATGGGAACATCAGAACACGAATTCCCATCAATCATGGAAGGAAACGACATGGTCCTCAAGCCAGGCATGTGCTTCTCAATCGAACCCGGAATTTACATCCCAGATGTAGCCGGAGTAAGAATTGAAGATTGCATCCACCTAACAGAAAATGGAAATGAACCATTTACACATACTAGTAAAGAACTTAAGTACATTGAATAGAGCCAAAAATGGAACGCCCTTGGACACAGAGTGTAAGATGTAACACAGCGAAGAGGGGTGCGTAACACCCCCGCAGCTTTGTTCAGCTTACACGCAGTGCCCAGTTCCATTTTTAGCGTTTCCACTATAAAACATAAATGCGGCCCCTACTCCATCTAGAGTGAACCGCGCCTATGAACATCAAAGAAAAGGCCAGGACGAAACCATCCTGGTCTTTTTCCATGCCCAAAATCTCTGCTCCAACAAAAAAAGAACCAAGCCTAAGCTTGATCCCCATCTTTTCCAGTACCTTTAATATCATCTTCATCAAAGACAATATCAGTAGCTTCTTCATCATCACGTGCATCAGTTTTTCCAACAAGCGATTTCTTCAATGATTCAGTTTTTTCATTAAAATCATTAACCAATCTGTCCTTGTCTCCCAAACCAAAACCACCATTGTTGAAGTCGCCACGAATAGTTTTGACGTTTTCAAGAATACGTTGGCCATCTTCACTTACTAGAAGCTTTGAAACAACGAATCCGGCAATACTACCTAATATAACGCCTGCAATAAATCGTCTTTTTTTCATGACTAATTCTTCTTTCTAGGGAAAAACTTTGATGCTGCTTTTGCAACAGTTGCTGCATTTGCAAGACTTAAAAGACTTGAGAAACTGAATCCTTCTTTAGGCTTGTCTGAAGTAGCATTCTTTGCTTTATTACCAAGGTTTTCAACAGTATCAAACAATGGATTAAGCTTACTTGATTTACTGTTAACATCGTCCATCAATGAATTTGTCTTATCAACTAAATGAGTACTTTGATCAAGAATACTATCAGTATTTTTTGTAATAACGTTCAACATCTTAGTTGTTTCCTTAATAGTATCTTGTAACTTCTTCAATAATTTTGCAGTTTGTACTAATGCTACTGCTAAGAAAATTACTAACACAACAAAAGCTATAGCTGCAATGAGTCCTGCGATTTGTCCACCAGTCATAATAACTCCTCCTCAAAATTTACTAGCAATCTTATACTAGCATTATTGCATATTTACGGCAACGGTTACAATACAATCCAATCCTTCCATTTTGACTCTAATTTTCGGATTGCATTCCCGCGATGGCTGATTTTATTCTTCTCATCGATTGAAACTTGTGCCATCGTCTTTCCTAATTCTGGAACATAGAATAATGGATCATAACCAAATCCATCATCACCTTCTGGGAAATTTGTGATCAATCCATTGACTTCACCGCGTACCACTAAATCTTCAGAATTTTTAGGATTTGCAAATACCAACACAGTTACAAATTTAGCAGTTCTTTTCTCTTTTGGAGTTCCACCAATTTCTGAAAGTAACTTGGCGTTGTTGGCAGCATCATTGTGATCACCTGCGTAACGAGCTGAGAGAACACCTGGCTGTCCAAACAAGGCATCAACTTGTAATCCTGAATCATCAGCAATGGTTGGTAGCTGAAATTTATTCATGACAGCGTGGGCCTTCAGCGTAGCATTCTCCTCAAAAGTGGCTCCGTCTTCTTTGATATCAGGGAATTCTGGAAAATCTAAAAGAGTCTTTATTTCATAGTTATCAGTGTCAAAGATTCGTTTAAACTCTTTGGCTTTATTTGGGTTCTTAGTAGCAATAATAATTTCTTGCATATTAATCTCCTAATTTAACTAAATTAATTTCAGTAATTCCGTCACCCAACCAGTCCTTGGCTAACTTTTTAAAACTGTCAAGATCAGCAGAAGTATGCAATTCAACTTTGCCTTTTACTGAGTTATCAGAAAGCATATTATGATCAATTAAATATTGTTTAGTCACACGAGCAGTTTCTATTCCAGGGTCGACTAATTGAACTCCATCACCCAAAACATCGTGGATCTGTGAACTCAACATTGGAAAATGTGTACATCCTAAAATTAATGTATCGATGTCAGAATTATTAAATGGAGCTAAAGTTTCAGCAATCGTTGCCTTAGCCTCAGTTGTATCACCTGTACTATTTTCAACAATTTCAACAAATTTTTGAGCAGCAACTGAAATAACTTTTGCATGATCATTTACCGCATGAATGGCAGCTTCGTAACTACCCGAATCGACGGTTGATTTAGTGGCGATAACACCGATATCATCTGACTTACTGTCATTAATAGCTGAAATAGCACCGGATTTAATCACACCAAACATTGGAATATCAAATTCTTTTTGCAAGATACCCATTGCCCTGGCAGTGGCTGTATTGCAGGCATAAATAATTGCTTTAACGTCTTCAGAAATCAAAAATTTTACCATTTCACGAGTAAATTCAACAATTTCAGAAGCAGGTCTTACTCCGTACGGCATACGAGCTTCGTCACCAATAAATACAACATCCTCATTTGGAAGCTGTTTGATAACTTGTTTGACAACAGTCAAACCACCAACACCTGAATCTAATAAACCAATTGGTCTTTTATCACTCAAAACGACACCCCATTATAAATAGAATAGAAATCGATTTTATCTTCCTGATAGTTCGCTAAATTACTTACTAATGATATAATATTTTTATGCAAAAGGAGTACAACTATGGCCAAAAAAAACATTGAGAACGAAAACGAAAAGAACGAGGAAACACTTGAAACAGCAGAAATCAGTGAAACCCAAAATGATTTAACTGAGAAATATTTTGCGGTGTCAGTACTACGTGATTTCGTTTTACCTGATTTATTGGATAAGGACACTCCTGAACTCCTCTATTGGGCTGGAAAAGACTTAAGCCGTCGCTTGGCCGTTCAAGACATGAACGACCTGCCCCACGTCTTCAAGAACGCTGGATTTGGCGAATTAGCCATTACTAACCAATCAAAAACTAGCTACAAATATACATTATCAGGTCCTGAAGTAATTCAACGATTTAATCTTAACAATGATAATCCTGAGTTTTCACTCGAGTCTGGCTTTATTAGCGAGACTGTGCAAAACTCTATTGGTTTGTCATCTATGGGAAGTTTTTCATTGGATTTGAAAAATAAAATCGTTAACATTTTGATACAAATTGAACGGAACTAGAAACTTAAATATACATCAAAATCATTGTTTGGGCAAAGTAGCAAAATAGAATATAACTGCCGATTCCGAAGAAAAATCGATTTTTCAGGCTGGAACGTGGTGAATCGACTTGAAGCTAATTGCAAAGTACGCAATCATCTCCAAGCTCGATTTTATTCTAAGTGTGCTTCGCGCACTAAGAATAACGCCACCACTGAGCCCAAATCGATTTTTCTTCTCCATCTAAACAAGTTGTAGAAATACTTCTTTTCATTAATCAGCTTATATTGTATTAAACAAAGGACGAAAACCATCTAAGGTTTTCGTCCCTTTTTTTGAATAAGTTACTTCTAGTTAAATGTACTCCCTTAATGCTGCTGTCACACCACTATCATTGTTACTCAGTGTAACTTTATCAGCGATTCCCTGGACTTTTTCGGGAGCATTTGCCATTGCTACTCCTAATCCTGAGGCTTTAAACATTGGCACATCGTTAAAATTGTCTCCTAATGTCATTGTATTTTCTATTGGAACTTTGTAATACTGTGCTAAATCCTTTAATGCTTCCTTTTTGGAGGCCTTTTTGTTAGTTACCTCCAGATAGTTATCTTTGGATAGAATAAAGCTTGTGTGGGCAAAATTCACGTTTTCTAGCGTATTTCTTAGGTCTGCTATTACTTTTTTGCTGTCTATTAATAGTAATTTATGCACTGGGTGCTTTTGTATGAATTTGTGTAGATCTGTCACTGCTGGTTCTAAATTGGTTATTCCAGATTCTAATTCGGTCCACTTGTCTGGCTGGTTTACATACCATTTCCATTCGGAATATGTATTAACCGAAACTGTTGGATAACCTTGATTAAGAATCTTAAATATCTCTGTTAGTTCCGAAATTTTGACTTCGTGACTACTAATTACTGTTGAGTTTTTTTCTTTTAATCCGTTAATGACGTATGCCCCATTGTAGCAAGCTATTGGATTGTCCAGTATTCCTAATTTCTTCGCAATTGGGTACATCCCTTCTGGTGATCTGGCTGAAGACAACACAAAGGGTATTTTCATTTTTCGCAGTCGTAATAGTTTTGCTGGCAGTTTTGGATCAATAAAATTTTTATCATCCAGAATTGTTCCATCGATGTCACTTAATACAAGTCCCACTGGCATGTCTACTCACCTCGTGATAATTTTATAATATTTTCAGTAATCCGTCATAAAAATAACGAGATAGCATTTTGATCTAATAATAGTATCTTAAATACTAAATAATCAAGATGAGGAAAAAATCTATGAAGAAAGCTAATTCCCTATTTATATTTTGTTTTATATTTACAGCATTAATAATTGTAATGTTAACCTTTATCATTCCCAGCTGGCTTATGACTCAACTTGCCACATCTCAAATAAACAAAACCTTGGCTACCAAAAATAGCTATATTTTGACCAAGGATAATTTTAGTAGTAAATATTTACAGCATCACACACGATTGAAAATTACCAATGTCTCAGATTTTCAAGGCATCAATAATAAACATCAAGGTTACTTATCTGGTTCATTAAATTCTCAGCATGATCTTGGCGTGATAGTCAACTTTAAAAATATTGGACCGTATGTTTACTATATCAAGCCTGAATCACTAAAAGTATTTTATTCTACTGTACATAACTAAAAAAATAGGAGACACAATCTTCCTCGGATTGTGTCTCCTATTCATTTACTTGACTATTAATCTGTGTAGCCATCAAGAATCTTAGCTAATTGAGCTTTGCTGTGATATCCAGTTAATTTATCAACTACTTGGCCATCTTTTTTGATAACTAGTGTTGGAATTGCCATGATACCAAATGATTCTGGTGTCTTAGGATTTGCATCTACGTCCATTTTTGTGAACTTAACTGCATCATTTTCATCAGATAATTCGTCTAGAACTGGTGATTGCATCTTACATGGACCACACCAAGTTGCCCAGAAATCTGTAATTACAACGCCATCTTTTGTTTCATCATCAAAATTTGTATCTGTTACTTCATCAACCATTTGTGTACACTCCCTTTTAACTTTTCAATAAAGATATTATCACTTTTATTATTTTAAGAATACTAATTCAACTTATACTACAAGTCAACTATTGTCGCTCCAGATCCACCAGAACTTGCTGGCGCATATCCAAATGACTTAACTCGTGGATTCCCTTGCAAATACTTAGTAACACCATTCCTAATAACACCAGTACCAAATCCATGAACAATGGTTACTTGATTATAGCCGGCTAATAAGGCTTCATCAATGTAGTTGTCCAAATCAGTCATGGCCTCTTCATATCTTTCACCACGTAAATCTAGCTTGCTTGAAAGTGAAGTACTCTTAGTTCTTCTAACCATCGTTGGTTTTGATTCTTTTTCTTCTGGTTTAGATTGTGTTTTTTCCAAATCAGCGGCATCAAATTTCATTTTTAAAATACCTAACTGAACTTCGTACTTATTATTCTTATCTTTTCGAACAATTGTACCGAATTGACCATAAGGGATAGCCTTGACGTCATCCCCCACTTTGAGTTCTTGACGGCGCTTGGCTCGACGTAGAACACGATTTTTCTTAGAAACATCTTCTTGATGTAAATTCTTCAAATCAGTTCTTGCTGAAATAATTTGATCAGCCTTAACTGCATTCCCAGAACGTTCCAATTCTTTCAGACGATCGATGATCTTCTCAGATTTCTTCTTGGTGCTGGAAACTATTTGATTGGCTCGTACTTTGGCAGCCTGAATCTCACTGTCTTTAGAATTCTCTAATGCTGTGCGTTCAGTTTCGAAGCTTTCTTCAACCTTCTTGTTTTTCTCAAGTTGTTGTTCTAATTCAATATTGTTTGCTTCAAATTCTTTACGACGTTTTTCCAAATCATTGATCATATTATTCAAGTCTTGGCTTTCACCACTCATCAATGATCTTCCACGAGTAATGACCTCATTGTCCATGCCTAATCTGGCAGCAATATTCAAGGCGTTACTTGCTCCAGGAATACCGATTAACAATCGATAAGTTGGTTTAAGTGACTTGTCATCAAACTCCATGCTGGCGTTAATTGTTTTTTCAGCATTGTATGCATAAATTTTCAACTCAGGATAATGGGTTGTGGCAACAATTTCGCAGTTAGACTCAGATAACTTTTCCAAAATGGCAATCGCGATAGCTGCACCTTCTTGTGGATCAGTACCAGCACCTAACTCATCAATTAACACTAAACTACGTTCTGAAACGTTTTTCATAATATTAATGATGTTGTCCATATGAGATGAGAAAGTACTTAAGTTTTGCTCGATAGACTGTTCGTCTCCAATATCAACAAACACTTCGTCAAATACACCAATTTGGCTTTCTTCGTGAGCTGGGATAAACAAACCAGCTTGAGCCATGATTTGAAGCAACCCCAATGTCTTCATCGAAATTGTTTTACCACCAGTATTAGGACCAGTTATCAACATAGTTCGATAGTCGTCACCAATTTTAATATCATTGGCCACTACTCTATCGGGATCAATCAATGGGTGCTTGGCCTCTTTCAAATCGACAATATTGTCACGTGAAATTAATGGCTCAGTTCCTTTAATTTGATTAGCATACTTAGCTTTGGCATTGATCAAATCAAATTGGGCCAAAACTTCATTGTTTTTGACAATGTCATCAATTTCAGGTCTAACCAAATCAGATAGTTCAGCTAGAATTCTAGTTTCTTCCAATCTCTCAGAAGTCTGGGCGTCATGTAGTTGATTATTTAAGCCCACAACAGCTTGAGGCTCAATATAAAGTGTTTGTCCACTAGCACTTTGATCGTGGACGACACCACCAAATTTGGCCCTGTACTCCGTTTTAACAGGCACAACGAATCTATCGTCACGCAAAGTAACAATTGCCTCGGTCAAATACTTAGTATTCTTCCCTCTAGTATATTGTTCCATCGATTGTCTGATTGTTTCATTTAATTTGTTAATTTGATTGCGAATGTATTGCAAATCTTCAGATGCAGTATCAAGTACACGACCCGATTCATCAATAGATTTATCAATTCTTCTAGTTAAAACAGGATTATCAATTAAATCATTACTCAAATTGAATAGTTCACGAAGTGCAACCTCATCATCATGAAGTTGTTCGAAGAAAGCTTTCAATTCGGCAGTGTTTTTCAAAACCTGTCCAATAGCAGCTAGTTCTGTACCATTTAAATTACCATCTTTTTTAAGACGATTAGCTTGATCATGCAAATCTTCAAGCTTACGAACAGGAATCTCACCTTTTAGACGAACAATATCCATTCCGTCTTTTGTTTGGTCGATTAATCGATGAACGATTGATTCAACCGACATGGGCATTAACTTTTTAAGCAAAGCTTGTCCACGTGATGTTATTAGATATTTGGCAATTTCATCTTTGATCTTGTCAAACTCTAAAACATTTAACGCTTTATTATTCATATTTTTCTCCGTTAATATTTCTTAGGCAAAAAAAGGTTAATTCCCGTCAAATAAAGATACGTGTAAAACATCATATCGATTATCAACTCAGAATTAACCTGACTTACCTTTTCTTAATTAAACACTTGCAATCCATAATGATGGAATCCATTTTGAAATGAATGGCGATGCTTCAATCATTGCTGAAGCAATAAAAGAGTGATCAAGTGTATGTTGAATTCCGGGAACTGGAACCATTGCCATGATTAATAAAATCATGAAAATAGTCACATATGTGACTATTAATCCCAGGATGCCTCCACTTAATAAATTAATATCATTTGGCATTGGAACGTAAGTTAGTCTTCTGAAATAAAGACCAGCAAATCTCATAACAACCCATCCAATGAAACATACAAAAATAAATGCGAAGGCACGATAAAATGCATCATCCAAGCCCATTCCAACTTTTGTAGAGAAAAATGCAAATTCACTACCTAAGTTTGCTGATGGATATGGAACGATCATTTCAAATTTTGGGCCAAGGAAACGAAAACTTGCTACAGCTAGGGCAAAAAATAGCGCATACCCGATTGTATAAAATGCTTGCATGGTTAAACCACGTCGAGCACCCATGTAAAAGCCATAGACCAAAAACAAAACAATTAAAAGACTTAACATTTTATCCCCTTAATTTAGTTCGATGTATTGCTTAATTTTATCACAAATTAGGCAAACAAAATAATCGATAATTTATCCTCATTAAAACAATAAATTACGAACCATAAATTCGATACTGCAGAATTTATGATTCGTAATTTTTTTAGATATCTTGTTCATCGTCGGTTGTAAAAGTATTAAGTACTTCTTGAACCATATCCCATTCTTCTGGATCCTCGATTGGATCTAGTTCACCAGCATCAACGTCACCGTTTTCGTCGGGTGTGAATGAGAAAGCTTGTACTTCAATTTCATCGGATTCTTCTGCATCCTTTGGATAAAGGAAAACATAAGACTTTCCATAATCATCTGACTCAAAAGTAAAAAGAATTTTGTATGTTTCTTCGTTACCTTGGTCATCACTTAAAATAACTTCGTCTAAATCTTTGTTTGATCCAGATTGTTCACTCATATAATTCACCTAATTTCGCGTTAACTTTCCTTTAGCATCAAGATAGTTTTGCAAGATCATTTCTGCAGCAATCTTGTCGATAACTTTTTTTCGCTTTTTGCGAGAGACATTTGCCTCATCAACTAACATGCGTTCTGCTTGAACAGTCGTTAAACGTTCATCAATGAAATCAACTGGAAGTGAAAACTTCTCAGTGACCATTTTGCCATATTCGCGAGACTTATCAGCTCTTGGACCTTCAGTGTTGTTCATGTTCTTGGGTAAACCAATTACAATTCCCGTGGCTTGCTTATCTTTGATAATTTCACCAAGACGGTCTAAGCCAAAGTCTTCTTCATTCTCATTAATTCGAATGATCTCAACACCTTGAGCAGTCCAACCTAATAAGTCGCTGGCAGCCACTCCAACAGTTCTAGAACCTACGTCTAAACCTAAAAGGCGCATTATTTATTTTGATTGAGATAACTTTTTACTAATTCTTCAATTATCTCGTCTCGTTCATGTTTTAGAATCAAATTTCTGGCGTCATTGTGACGTGGAATATAAGCCGGATCACCGGATAGTAAATATCCAACAATCTGATTAATTGGGTTGTAACCTTTTTCTTCAAGTGATTGGTACACACTTTGTAAGGTTTCTTTGACATCTTTGCCTTTGTTTTCATTAAAATCAAAACTCATAGTTTTATCAAGCGAACTCATGGCAAAACCTCCAATACATATTATTCGTGACTGTTAGTAATCATGTTCCATTATAGAACACTTTAATTATTTTTAATAATATCTTTAGCTAATTGTAATGCTTTTGTAAGACCATCAGGGTTTTTACCGCCGGCTTGAGCCATATCTGGACGGCCACCACCGCCACCTTGAATCTCTTTAGCAATTTGTTTGATCAAATCTCCAGCCTTAATACCTGCAGCTTGTCCATCTTTGTTTACTGAGACAACTAGATTAGCTTTATCACCTGAACCAGCACCAAGTACTAGGACATCAGATTTGTTCTCACTCTTCCATTTGTCAGCTAATTGTCTCAAAGTTGACATATCATCAGCAGCTATCACATTTGTAATAACCTTCAATCCGTTAATATCTTCAACCTTATCGAATACTTCAGCTGATTTTTGGCTAGTAAGTTGAACTTTCAAGTTCTGATTATCTCTGGCAAGTTTCTTATTTTCAGCAACTAATTGTTCGGCACGTGCAGCAACATCTTTAAGTTGGTTAACTTTCATATTTACAGCAGTTGCTTTTAATTCATTTAGTTGGTCATTCAAGTATTCAAAAGCTTCTTCGCCAGTAACTGCATCAATTCTACGTACACCTGAACCAACAGCTGACTCTGAAGTTATTTTGAATAGACCAATTTCTGCAGTATTTCTAACATGAGTACCACCACAGAATTCTGTTGAATAGTCATCAACTTCAACAACACGGACAACGTCACCATATTTTTCACTAAACATGGCAATGGCACCCTTTTTCTTCTTGGCTTCTTCAATTGGTAATACTTCAGTTTCAACTGGAATAGCAGCCCAAATCTTTTCATTTACAATCTTTTCAAGTTGAGCAATTTGTTCAGGATTCAAACTTTCATTACTGTTGAAATCAAAACGTAAATATCCAGGTTCAACTAAAGAACCAGCTTGATGTGTTCTTGGTCCGACAACGTCACGTAAAGCTTGATCTAACAAGTGAGTAGCAGTGTGATTGTGACGAACTTTCTCACGAAAATCAACGTTGATTTTCAAAGTATACTCTTCATTGACATCTAGTTCTGAAATAACGTTTACCAAGTGAATATTTTGTCCGTTTGGAGCGTGTTGAACGTCTATAACTTCAGCAACTTGATTATTATTTTTGTCGTAAATATTACCAATATCGGCTACTTGACCACCCATTTCAGCATAGAAAGGAGTCTTGTCAAAAATCAATTGAGCTTTTTGTGCTGTCATTGAAACTGAATCGACAATTTCATCGTTTACAATAATATCCTTTAGTGTTGCTTGAATTTCATCATTGTCATATCCAACGAATTCACTTGGAGTCTTGATTTCCATTAATGTTTCATCTTGCATACCCATTGATTGCAAATCGCCACGAGCTCCACGAGCACGCTCTCTTTGTAATTCCATGTTGTGCTTGAATCCATCCTCATCAACAGATAGACCTTCATCATGGGCATACTCAACTGTCAATTCTAGAGGAAAGCCGTAAGTATCGAATAGCTTGAAAGCACTCTCGCCATCGATAACTTTTTCATTCTTCTTTTTAAGATCATCGATTACACCATTCAATAATCCAAGACCATCGTTCAATGTTTCAGAGAAACGCTTTTCTTCTACTTCAATTGTCTTGGCAATAAAGTCTTGTTGTTGGCTAACTTCTGGATAATAACTTTCCATGATTTTACCAACAATTGGAACTAGTTTGTATAAGAATGGTCCATCAATGCCCAATTTTTTACCATTTAGAACGGCACGTCTGATCAAACGACGAATAACATATCCGCGACCTTCGTTTGAAGGAAGTGCACCGTCACCGACAGCGAATGAAACAGTTCTTGCGTGATCAGCAATAATTTTAAATGAAACATCGTCAGCTTCATTTGTATCGTATTTGCGACCGTCGCTTAAACTTTCAACGTGTTCAATAATTGGCATGAATAAGTCAGTCTCAAAGTTTGTTTTAGTGCCTTGAATTACTGAAACAAGTCTTTCAAGACCCATCCCCGTATCAATGTTTTTATGTGGTTGCTCAACATACTTACCTGAAGGTAAGTGGTTTAATTCTGAGAAAACAATGTTCCAAACTTCAAGCCATCTTTCGTTTTCTCCACCTGGATAGCTCTCTGGGTCATCTTCAGCAAGGTTGTTGAAGGATTGACCACGATCATAGAAAATCTCTGAATCAGGACCACAAGGGCCTTCACCGATATCCCAGAAGTTATCTTCTACTTTAAAGATATGTTTAGGATCAATACCTGTTTCAATCCATAATTTTTGAGTGTCAGTATCTTTTGGATAAGTTGTGATATAAAGCTTTTCGGGATCCATACCAATCCATTCAGGACTTGTTAGAAATTCAAATGCCCAAGGAATTACTTCTTTCTTGAAATAATCACCAACAGAAAAGTTACCTAACATTTCAAAAAAAGTTTGGTGACGAGCTGTTTTACCAACGTTTTCGATATCATTAGTTCTGATACATTTTTGTGCGTTAGTAATTCTTGGATTCTTTGGAATAACTGAACCATCAAAATACTTCTTTAATGTGGCAACACCAGAATTAACCCACAATAAAGTTGGATCATCATTTGGTACTAGTGATGCACTAGGTTCAATTGTGTGACCTTTTGATTGAAAAAAGTCTAAAAACATTTGTCTAATTTCTGAACTTGATAAATTCTTCATTGTTCTCCCTAGAAACAAAAATCGCTGCAAACTCAAGGACGCCTCTGCGCGGTACCACCTTGTTTGCAACGATTATCGTTAGCCTCTCAACAAATTATATATTTTTCATTTAATTTAACTGGCAGCAATAAATAGTCGATATCTAGGCTTTCCCAGCAATCAGCCTTCTCTGAAAGATTTGTTCTATTTATTATATCCAGTAAAAATTTTAAGTTTAAAACGCCTAAAAGTCAATAAATATAGTTACTAGTAGCTAGACTTATTTTTACGGGCTTTTCTCAAATCACGTTGAGCTTGACGATTTTGAATTTTCTTTTGTTGACGCTTCTCAGTTGAAATAGCAGACTTGATCTTTTTCTTATATCCTGGCTTCTTCTTAACCTTTTGTTTTTTAACAAAACCAACTAGTTTTGGATCAAGCTTTTCGGTTGATGCATGACGTTGTCCACGACGGTCACGTTCATATCCATCAACAATTTCATCATTCTTCAACTCTTTAGGGTTAAATTTGATACCCATCTTTTCGATTTCATCAATCTTATTTTCTTCACCAGGGTTATACAAGGTAATGGCAGTACCCGACATACCATTTCTACCTGTACGACCAACACGGTGAATAAAGAATTCAAGGTCATCTGGAATTTCTGCATTAATAACATGTGAGACACCAGTGATATCAATTCCTCGTGCAGCTAAATCAGTTGCCACGACAAATTGATAATCCATGTTTTCAATTTGCTTCATAACACGTTTTCTCTCACGAGGCGTTAATCCACCATGAAGACGAGCAACCTTAAGTCCTTGATTCTTCAAGTAGTCATAAATCTCGTCGACAGTCTTCTTAGTATTGGCGAAAACTAATACCATGTAAGGCTCACCAATAGTCATCAACTTGTAAATAAGAGCTTTCTTATCACGTCCGTGGGTGAACATTAACCAATTATCAACACTTTTTGAAATAACATGGCTGTTCTTAATTTCAACTTTCTTAGGGCCAGTCAGATATTTCTGTAAGAATGGTTCAAGTTTTTGAGGGATGGTTGCTGAGAACACAGCAGTTTCGTGGTGTTCCGGCATCTTGGCGGCAATGTTGATTACGTCGTCCAAGAATCCCATATCTAGTGTCATATCAGCTTCATCGACTACGAAACGCTCAACATTTTCAACATGAAGATCATTTTCCTTGATTAAGTCCCAAAGTCTACCAGGAGTTCCGATAGCTATTTGAGGTTGATGAGCATTCAGTTTTCTCTGTTGACGTTGCTTATCAGTTCCACCAACGAAAATAAAGGCATTATAGTCCTCATCATAGTTTTTCAGAATAGCTTGTGTATCCTCATATATTTGGTAGGCAAGCTCTCTACTAGGTGTGGCAATTAATGCTTGAACAGTTGGTTCCTTAGTAATTGAATTCATGATTGGCAATAAGAACGCATGTGTCTTACCAGATCCAGTCATAGATTGAACAATTACATCTTTTTTCTTATTAACCAACGGAATAACAGCTTCTTGAACTTCTGTTGGCTCTTCAAAATTTATTTCAGCTAATGATTTGTTAATTGCATCATTAAAGTTGTATTGCGAAAATTTTGTCATCTATTCACCTTTCTTGTAAAAATTATTTACTATCTCGATTAATTCGTTGAACATTTGATTTACTTCTTCTAAGTCCTTAGCGTCCGCACCACTGGCTAGGGGATGTCCACCACCATTGTGTTCCTTTGCAAGTTCATTGATAACAGGACCTTGAGAACGCAAATGCATTCTAAATGTTCCGTCTTCTTTTTCAGTAGCTTCAAGCCATGAATGAACCTCTTTTAGATGTCCTGGAGCAGATACAACAGAGTTTGCCTGTTCGCGTGTAATGCCCAATTCATTCATCAAAGCATCATCAATCACGGCAACAGCAGCACCAGATTCATCAATTTTCAAACGATCAAACAATTTACCTTGGAGTTTAGCTTGTGCCAAAGTAACTTCGTTCATATGTTGATTAATGCCAGCAGCATCAATTCCAAGTGCAATAAATTCACCAGCAACATTCATTGTATGTTGCGTTGTGGCTGGGTAAAGGAAACGACCAGTGTCACCAACTATACCAGCATATAAATAATAAGCAACAGTCTTAGTTAATTTTAATTCATCAGAACTAGCAATTATATCGGCAATAATTTCAGAGGATGAACTAGCATCGGTATTTACAAAAAGTTGATCTCCATAAGGATCATCATTTGGATGGTGATCAATTTTAATCAAGAAATCTCCACTATTAAATCTTTCATCGTCAATTCGTTCGGTATTGGCAGTGTCAGTGACAATTACTAACGCACCGTTGAAGTCGGCATCACTTAGCTTGTCCATTGTCGAAAGCCATTTAAGTCCCTCAGTATTATTCCCACCAATTAAGACTTTCTTGTTTGGAAATGCCTCTTCAATAGCATTTGCCAATCCCTTTTGAGAACCTAATGCATCAGGATCTGGATTTGTATGACGCAGAACAATAATTTTGTCATACTGTTTAATTGTTTCAATAATTTCAGAAAATTTATTCATATTTATCCTCATTTGAAAATAGATTTAATCTGACCTCTTCATATGATAATGGATCAAGATTTGTTACGGTAATTCCGAGCAAGCGAATCTTCTTATCTTTAATGTTTAGCTTGGTGTAAATATCACTAGCAATTTGGTAAATCTGATCTTCATTTTGAACGTAATCCTGAAATGTCATTCGCTTGGTGACTGTTTCAAAATCTGAATCTCGGAGTTTCAAGACAACTGTTTTTCCGTGTTGGCGTTGTTTAGATAAATCAGTACTAACCATTTTTGCTAATTTTTTTAGTTCCTGCAGAACATCTGCACTATACACTATATTACGATTATAAGTTCGTTCACGGCCGACCGATTTTCTGACACGTTGGCTCTCAACCGGAGAATCGTCAATTCCATGCACTCTTTTATACATTACATATCCCATTTTACCAAACGTGTCGATAAAAGTATCCTGCTCCAAGTTTTGTAAATCTTGGCCGGTATAAATATCCATGTTATGAAGGCGCTTTTGAGTGGTCTTACCTATCCCATTAAATTTTTCAATTGGAATTGGTTTTAGAAAATCTTCAGCATATGCACCTAAAATAATTGTTCGACCAAATGGCTTGCGATAATCAGATGCCATTTTCGCCAAAAACTTGTTATACGAAATCCCCACTGAACAAGTCAGATGAGTTTCTTTGACAATTCTTTGCTGAATATAATTTGCAACTTTAATGATATTTGATTCATTAAGTTTATTTTTTGTGACATCGAGATACGCTTCATCCAAAGCAACCGATTGATATGTATCAGTGACCTCTCCAAAAATATTATGAATGTATTCTGAAGTACTTTTGTACAAGTCAAAATGTGGTGGAACAATGACTAATTTCTCTTTTGGAATTAATTCAATTGCTTGTTGAGCTGGCATGGCAGAATGAGCACCATATTTTCTAGCATTGTAATTTGCTGTGGTGACCACACCATGATGATTATTTTTACGAGGATCAGGTGCAACTATCAAACATTTTTTCTTATATTGCGGGTGTTCACGTTCTTCTACAGACGCAAAAAAAGCATCCATATCAACATGGATGATTTTTCGGTTTTCTTCAACTATGATTGGAATTTTTAAAAATCCGATGATTTAGCACCACCAATTTAGTCGTCCCAGGTCCAGGAATTACCATCTCTTTCTAGTAATTCAGAAGCTGCATCTGGTCCCATAGTATTACTCATATAATTTGGAAAATCTGGAGTTTCATTGTCCCATTGATTGCGGATAACATCAACATATTTCCAAGCATTTTGTAACTCGTCCCAAAGTGTAAAGTGAATCTTGTTGCCATCCAAAATATCAATCATAAGGCTTTCATACGCTTCACGTTCATGATCGAAATAATTAGGCTTCTCTGGAAACTTAATGAGGGATTGATTTGATTCTTGATAATCGATTCCATTAACTAAAATTGAACTACCATTTTCTGGTTCGATAAGAAATGTCACTGTTGTGTTAGGATTCAATCCTAATTCAGTCGCACTGTCATTGTAGACAATATCTATTCGAGAGGATTTAGCTGGCATTCTCTTACCTGAACGAACATAGAAAGGAACATTCTCCCAACGTTCACTGTCCAATAAAATTTTACCAGCAACAAATGTCTCAATATTTGATTTAGGATCGACATTATCCTCATCACGATAAGCTTTTTTTGAACCAGTGATGTCTTCATCGTATTGTCCACGAACAAAGTTTTGATCAACTTCCTCAGGTGTTAAGTCTTGAAGACTGTCAAAAACGTCACGTTTAACTTCGTGGATTGACTCTGAATCCAATTTTGCTGGTTCATCCATTGCTACAGCACCGATAATTTGCATGATGTGATTTTGAACCATATCACGTAATACGCCGGCTGTTTCGTAATAACCACCACGGTCTTCAACACCAAGTGATTCGGAAAGTGTTACCTGGATATTTGAAATATATTTTTTGTTCAGAGACTTCTCAAATTGTTTGTTCTTCAATCTAATTTGAGTAAGTTGTTGAACCATATATTTACCTAAGTAGTGATCCATACGATAAATTTCTGATTCTGAGAATGTCTTTGTTAATGAATTATTCAATTCAAGCGCACTGTCGTATGAACGGCCAAAAGGTTTTTCGATAACGAGTCGATTATAGCCGTCAGTCTTCAAGCCTTCGGAATTAATATGCTCTGCAACTGTTCCAAAGAATCTTGGTGCGATTGCCATGTAATAAACTCGATTGTGACCAGTGTCGAATTGGTCATCCAACTTGCTGGCTAACTTCTTTAATGCTATGTAATGGTCGGAGTCATTAACATCATGTGATTGATAGAAAAAGTGTTTTGAAAAGTCTTCCATGGCTTTTTCATCATTGTCAAAATCCTTCAATGAGTCAATTACTGTTGAACGGTAATAATCGTCACTCCAAGGTCTTCTTGCTGTCCCGATTACAGCAAAATGATCTTTTAATACTCCTGTCTTGTATAGGCTGTACATGGCAGGATAAAGTTTTCTGTGGGCGAGGTCCCCTGAACCTCCAAAAATAATAAACACCGCTGATTTTTCAGTTGCCATATTTCCCTTACTCCTTCTCCAAGCATCATACGTTTTTATTTTACATCACTACATTGAAAAACATCTGTGATTACGCTTAATTATTGTAATTAATATTATGAAAATCATGATAGACCTTCGAGTATACTGGAAGGCAATACTTTTTTTACAATCATTTTATAAATAACATCAATATTGCAGGAATTGCCATTAGAACTATCAAAACTACTATGGCAATAATCACAAATTTGTTCATAGTTGGATCGTTTTGCTTTTGAAATCCACCACCAAAATAATTTGCAAAATAGATTCCAAAAAAATTGACCATGATCGAAACTATAAACACTGAAGTTGAAGTAATCACGTTCCCAGTCCACAACCCAAAGATGAGAATATCTAACACTATCATTAAGATAATTGTGATGAAATAGTTACGTTTATTAATTTTTGGATTTCGTTGTGACGCTCCATCTTTTGAAATAAATAATGACTTAAGTAAAAACATCAGTCCTACAATTGACCAAGTCAGCAGACTCGACATGTTTGTGGCAACTCTTAGATAATGAAAATTATGGTTACCTAAGATTGCCAGTTCAAATATAAAAACAAAAATGGCAAAGAAAAAATCCGAAGTTCGGTAAAACTTTCGGTTAAATTTCATAATTGTCCTTTCTATTACTTATGTGACCTCATATTTATTTGCTTAAAACATTGAATAGTTATCGATTACATGAGGTTTGTTACTACTTATTTATAATATCATATAGATTATATCTAACGTCATTTTTATTTTAAAAAAATAAAATAAAACAATATTTTGACAAGATTTGGTTATGATCCACGAATAACCTATTTTAATTGTTCTATCAGTCTATAATATGATATATATCAAATAAGCTTAATTCTTCGGAGAAAAACGATGATTTCAAGTCATACAGTGATTGGCTACCTACTAGTTGGTTGTATTTTACTATTATGTTTTTGGCTTGTTTACAACTTCAGTCCTAAGACAAGGAGCTTGCTTCGTAGATTCTCATTTGCAGACATTTTTCTATTCCTTTTTATACTTCAACATGTATTTTCACTTATTCTTCATCTGTTCCATATAATTTAATCCGGGGGAAAAAATATTTTGGAGTTGCTACTAGTATTCACCTTGCTGATTGTAGCAGTGGTAATTACCCTTGTACTTTTGAATTATGATAAGCGAAGAAACTTAAACTGGAATATTATCTTTCTAGTTACATCTCCAGTGATTTTAATTATTTTGTATTTTCTGGAACATCATAAATAAATACATATACAAAAAAAGCTGAGAAATTAATCTCAGCTTTTTAATTTGATTATTTTTCAGCGTCGTCTGACTTTGTATCGTCTGATTTAGCTTCTTCAGCAGGTTTTTCTTCTGCTTTAGTTTCTTCTTTTGGTTCTTCAGCTGGTTTTTCATCAGCTTTGTCATCTGATGCTTCAACCTTTTTAGCATTTTTGTTTGTTGCATCTTTAACGTTATCTGCAGGACTAGCTGAACGAATAAAGTTAAGATCAAATGTTAAGTAAATACCATCACAATCAACTACAACTTCTTTAGCCTCACGGTCGATTGATTCAACAGTACCTTTGATACCACCAAGAGTAACAACTTTGTCACCCTTGTCCATTTGTTTAAGCATATCTTGACGTTTTTGTTGTTGCTTCTTTTGTGGACGAATTGAAATGAAGTACATACCGACAAATAAAATTACGATGAAGATAAGCATTCCATAGCTTCCAATTGGATTAGCAGCAGCGCCTAGTGTTAATATATTCAAATTATTCACCTCATTGATTTATTTCACATAACATAATAATACCAAATATTATGCATTCTATCCAGAAAACGAAAACATTTATCTAATATTATTAGAAGTTTTTTGCATTTTTCTTGTTAAAGCCATATTGTTCGAAGACATGTTCTCTGAATTCTAATAAATTATCATCTTTAATCGATTGACGAACATCTGCCATTAACTTGAGTAGGAAGTATAAATTATGGTAACTAGTTAGATGAGTACCAAATAATTCATTAGCATTAATTAAGTGTCTGATATATGCACGTGTGTAATTGCGACATACATAGCAGTCACAATCTTCATCAATTGGTCTGAAATCACGGGCGTACTTGGCATTTTTAACGACTAATCGTCCATGAGTTGTCATACATGTACCATTTCTGGCAATTCTGGTTGGTAGCACGCAATCGAACATGTCGATTCCACGAATTACTCCATCTATCAATGCATCAGCTGAACCAACACCCATTAAGTAACGAGGTTTGTTCTCTGGCAACATTGGTGTAGTGAAATCTAGGACATGGTTCATTTCCTCTTTAGACTCTCCAACAGATAATCCGCCAATTGAATATCCTGGGAAATCCATGCTGACGAGATCTTGGGCACTTTGTTTACGTAAGTCCTCATATCCAGCTCCTTGAACAATTCCAAACAGTGCTTGCCAATCAGGATTTCTATGAGCTTGTAATCCACGCTCTGCCCAGCGACTTGTTCTGGCTACTGAATCCTTGATGTAATCATAACTTTCGAAAAATGGTGGGCATTCATCCAAACTCATCATAATATCTGGACCAAGATCATTTTCAATTTGAATGGCTTTTTCAGGTGAGAGAAACTCTCTTCTACCGTTCAAATGATTTCTGAAATGCACACCAGCTTCGGTGATATCTCTTGTTTTTGCCAATGAGAATACTTGGAAACCACCTGAGTCAGTTAGAATACCTTTGTTCCAGTTCATAAATTTGTGCAGGCCACCAGCTTCTTTAACTATATCTTCACCTGGTCTTAACCATAGATGATATGTATTAGAAAGGATAATCGTGGCACCAATTTTTTCTAGATCTTCTGGGGCCATATTTTTAACTGTTGCTTCTGTTCCTACTGGCATGAACATTGGTGTTTCGAAAGTTCCATGTGGAGTTTCGATTAAGCCTAGTCTGGCTCCGGTATGCTTTTCTTTTTTTAGTAGTGTGTATTTTACTGCTGGGTTTGGCATTTTTGGGCCTTTCTGGTTTGGATTTTAGTTTGGTTTAGTGCTGTGGTTAAAAGACATAGAGGGGGGTTCCCCTCTATGTCTTTTTTCTGATTTTTGGTTAGTTTCGGGTGGGTCAAGTGCTTGCAGTTCAAGACACTTTTATGCTGTTCTGGTTCTGACTGCTGAAACGAGTTGCGGAGGTCAGACTTTTCCGCTTGCTACGATAAGGCGTGAATGCCAAAAGCGCATTAACGTCTTATCTAGGCAATGCTCGAAGTCTACCGACCTCCTCCACTCTCTTACTTGATAAACATTGCATCTCCGAAACTAAAGAACCGATACTTCTCATCTATCGCGTGTTGATAAGCATTGAGAATATTCTCACGTCCTGTAAATGCGGCGACTAACATGACTAGTGTTGATTTTGGTAAATGGAAGTTTGTGATGAATTCGTCGACTACTTTCCATTGGTATCCTGGTTTGATGAAGATATCTGTCCAACCACTGTCTGGTTTTATTTCTCCATTAAACTTTGTTCCGATTGTTTCTAGGGTTCTAATTGATGTTGTTCCGGTGGCTACTATTTTGCCACCATTTTTTCTTACTTCATTTAATGTTTTGGCTGAGTCTTCGTCTAATCTGTAAAATTCTGAATGCATGACATGTTTACTGATGTCTGATTCTGTTACTGGTCTAAATGTTCCTAGTCCCACATGAAGTGTTAAGTAGACTAATTTAACGCCTTTTTCTTGAACTTTTTCTAGTAGATCCTTTGTCCAGTGTAATCCTGCTGTTGGTGCTGCTGCTGAACCATTTTCTTTTGCATAAACGGTTTGATAACGATCTGGGTCATCTAGTTTCTCTTTGATGTATGGAGGTAATGGCATTTCACCTAATGCTTCCAAAATTTCCAAGAAAATTCCATCATAATGGAATTCAATAATCTTTCCACCATGTTCCAAGTCCTCTAGAACTGTTGCCTTTAATTGACCATCACCGAATGTAACAACAGTTCCTGGATGTGCACGTTTAGCAGGTTTCATTAATACTTCCCACTTGTCACCTTCTGTATTATTCAACAACAATACCTCTTCGTGACCTTCTGAACCCTCTTTTGTACCATACAATCTAGCTGGCAAAACACGTGAATTGTTCATAACTAACGCATCCCCAGGATTCAAATAATCCAAAATGTCATAGAAATGTTTGTCTTCGTATTTTCCAGACTCGTGGTCCAAAACTAATAGCCGCGAGTGATCACGATCTTTAATTGGAGTTTGTGCAATTAATTCTTCGGGTAGATTGTAATCAAAATCTTCAGTCGTTAAAGTCATTATTTTTCCTCCTCGGGATATGGGTAGCCTAAATGTTCATAGCCCTTTTTCGTCACGATACGACCACGAGCAGTACGCTTCAAAAATCCCATTTGCATTAAATATGGTTCATAGACAGATTCGATAGTTTCTTGATCCTCACCAATATTAGCAGCAATCACTTTGATACCAAGTGGTCCACCACCATACAAGTCAATCATCATTTTCAAAATTCTTCTATCTAAACTATCTAATCCGGCGTCATCAACTTGTAATTGATTTAAGGCAGATTTGGCAATTTCGTAATCAATCTTGTCTTTGTTTCCAACTTGCGCAAAATCACGAACTCGCTTTAATAGTCTATTGGCAATTCTTGGTGTTCCACGAGACCGTCTAGCTAATTCATGTGCGCCGTCTTCATCTATTTTAATATTCAAAACGTCAGCGGAACGGAAGACGATTTTTGAAAGTTCTGCCTCACTGTAATATTCCATATGTTCAACAATTCCAAAACGATCACGCAATGGAGCTGACAATTTACCAGAAGTTGTAGTTGCACCAATCAATGTATATGGAACTAATTGATGGTGAAGTGAACGCGATTCTGTTCCTTGTCCAACAATGATATCGATGTAGAAATCTTCCATCGCTGAATAGAGAACTTCTTCAACTGCTTTTGGCATACGGTGAATTTCATCAATGAATAACACGTCACCAGGTGAAAGTTCATCCAAAACAGCTACCAAGTCACCTGATTTTTCAATCGAGGGACCAGTTGTCGTGTGAATGTTAACGCCCATTTCATTTGCAATAATCATCGCCAAAGTTGTTTTACCTAACCCTGGTGGTCCGTATAACAAGACGTGATCCAAAGTTTGCTTACGTTGCTTGGCTGCACGAATATAAACATCCAACTCATGCTTAGCTTTTTCTTGACCTAAATAGTCATCAAACGTTTGGGGACGTAAAGATTTTTCTGACATATCTTCTTTTTCGTTCAATGCATCAGCATCAGTTAATCTGTCATTATTATCCAAAAGCTACCTCCTCTACTTCGTTAATAATTGTAAACCAGCACGCAAATAAGCATCTGCTGAATCTAAATTTTGTTCTTTTAGTGTATCTTTTATTTTGCCAATTTCTCTAGGAGAATACCCTAATGATTGCAATGCTGCAAGTCCATCTAGTAATTCTGGAGAATCTGTTCCGTTTGTCAAAGGAATTGGAGCCTCTCCTAAAATCATTTGACCTTCTGCAGTAAATTTACCTGACAAGTCCAATACAATTTGTTGGGCGGTCTTCTTACCAATTTTTGGAAACTTGGTTAAGAATTTAACATCATTATTTTCAATCGCGTGAATTAATCCAGAATGATCTTGTCCAGCTAAGATTGCCAAAGCACTCTTTGGGCCGATGCCTGAAACACTAATAAGTTTCAAGAAAATCTTTTTCTCGTTTAAATCGTAGAATCCGTATAAGGATTGCTCGTTATCACGCACGATTTGTTCAACGAAAACTTTTGTATTTTCATCTTGTTCATAGCGGTACGGATTTGCAACTTGTACCTTATAGCCAACGCCATTTACATCAACCACAATATAAGCAGGATCGATGTAAGAAATTTTTCCATCTAAGTATTCAAACATAATTATTCACTTTCTCTGGTGTCATGCGAATCTTGAATCCGCTTGAACATTTTTTCTAGATCTTTATTACTAAATTGAACTAGTACAGGACGACCGTGTGGGCAGTTGTATGGATTCTCACATTTGGTCAAATTATGCAATAACTGCATAGCTTCCCTATCATCCAAATGGTGGTTAGCTTTAATTGCTCGTTTACAACTCATCATGATTGCATTCTTCTCACGGAATGCTGCCACACTAATTTTCGAATCATTAAGAACATAATCAATCATCTCACGAATAGTCGATTCTTCTTGCCCCTCCACAAACCAAGTCGGATGTGTATTGATGACAAAACTGTTCTGACCAAAGTCTTCGACATGTAGTCCGATATCTTCCAGTATGTACTTTTTATCCTTAATCATGATTGCTTCAGTGTTCGAGTAATCTAACACGATTGGTACGAGCAACCTCTGTTGGTCACGCGAAACCTTGCCAATCTCATCACGATAATACTCATAGTTAACACGTTCTTGAGCAGCGTGCTGGTCAATCAAATAAAAACCATCCTGACTCTCGGCAACTAAATAAGTCCCATGAATTTGTCCAATATATCTCAAGTCCGGAAACTCTTGACGAGTCTCTTCAGGTTGAATCAATTCATCAGTCGACGTCTGGCTTTCATGATTATCGACAACATTAATTTTCTCGGTAGATTCCTCTTTCAGACGCTCATCCCATTTTTCCAAATGAACCGGGTCTTTAAAAATCGGAGTCGCAGACAAAATTGGATTCTCATCTGGAATAATTGCCGCCGACTCATCCTTAGCAACTTTAGGCTCATGAATCGTTTCATCAATCTTATCCAAAGTTGGAATCGCATCAAAGGTAATTTGCTCAGGTTTATATGCAGGAGCATCAACCGTCGTCTTCCGATTCAAGTTCTTAACCGCACTTGGAATCAAATTTTGATCTGATAATCGATTCCTTATTCCTTCGCTTATCAAGTCAGCAATTCTACTTTCGTTGGCTAACCTAACTTCTTGCTTAGTGGGATGTACATTAATATCAACCAAATTTGGATCCAGTTTAATATCAATCACAGCTACAGGAAAACGACCAATCATCAATTTACTGCCATACCCTCTGACTACAGCACTCGATAGCTGATAGTTCTTAATATAACGACCATTCAAAATCATCGACATATATGAACGATTCGAACGCGTTGTGTCTGGCTTTGAAAAGTAACCTTTAATCTCATAATCAGTATCCGAGTTTTCAAAACTTAACATGTGACTAGCAATCGTCCGACCATAAATACCAGCAATTGTTTGTTGCAAGTTGCCATTACCAGAAGTCCAGACCAAATCCTTTTTTTCATGAATTAATCGAAACGAAATCTCGGGATGGCCCATTGCTAAACGGTCTACAATATCAACAATTCGATTCAATTCTGTGTGAAGAGATTTGACGTATTTCAAACGTGCTGGCGTGTTGAAGAAGATATCTTGCACGGTCATAGTGGTTCCTTTTGAGCGTGCAAAGGTCTCCTTGCTTAACATTGTATTTCCAGCAAAATCAGCCTTAATTGCCGATTTCCCATCAGTACTAGTTAACACGGTCAGTTTCGACACTGATGCAATACTGGCCAAAGCTTCACCACGAAAACCTAGAGTTTTGATGGCGAATAGATCTCTATCGGTGGCGATCTTACTAGTTGAATGTGGTGCAAAGGCGACCTCAACATCTTCTGCAGCAATTCCGTCACCATTATCATTTACTTCGATTGATTTTAATCCGGATTGTTCAACACGAATTAAAACTTGGCTGGCATGGGCATCTATCGAATTTTCGACCAACTCCTTAACAACGGAAGCAGGACGTTCAATAACTTCCCCAGCAGCAATCTGATTACTTAGTTCAACTGGTAATTCATGAATTTTACCCACACACTACACCTTCTTTATTTAAGTTTTTGTTGCCACTTATAGAGTAAATTGATTGCTTCTATTGGAGTGACATTCATTAAATCTTGTTTTGATAAATCTTCTGCAACTTCTTTTGCTTTAAGCATTTCTGGATCATCCTCTGGGAATAAAGAAAGTTGTCCATCATCGACATCTTTACTTTTGGCAGGAGTTTTAGTTTCGACTTCTGCTACTGGTTCCGCAACTTTCATATCTTCAGAAGCAGTAATTTCAGTTCCACCTTCAGCTTCAAGACGAGTCAAAATACTGTCAGCACGTGACAAAACTTGATCTGGCAAACCAGCCAACTTAGCAACGTGAATACCATAAGATTTGTCAGCAGGGCCAGGTAAAACTTTGTGCAAGAAAACGAGCGTTCCATTTTCTTCTGAAGCGTCAACGTGAACATTTTTAACTCCAGACAATTGACTCTCAAGTACCGTCAATTCATGGTAGTGAGTCGAGAACAAAGTCATTGCATTAACATTCTTATCAATATATTCAATTATTGCTTGCGCCAATGCCATACCATCGTACGTTGCAGTTCCACGTCCAATTTCGTCGAAAATCATTAGAGAATTGTCAGTCGCATTCTTCAGTGCATCATTAGCTTCACGCATCTCAACCATGAAAGTACTATCACCTGAAATTAAGTCATCAGCAGCACCAATACGTGTGAATATATGGTCAAATATTGGCAATGTTGCTGCTTCAGCGGGCACAAAACATCCGATTTGTGCCATGATCACCGTCAATGCCATTTGACGCATATATGTACTTTTACCTGACATATTAGGACCAGTAATCAACAAAATGTCGGTGTCCGGATCAAAAGTCACATCATTGGGAATATAAGTGTTGTTCCCTAAAACTTTTTCCACCACGGGGTGACGTCCATTAACAATTTTAAGCTGGTGACCTTCTACGAAGTCGGGAGCAACATAGTGATAAGTTTCGCTGACTACGGCAAAACTCTGCAAGACATCAAGTTGTGACAAGATGTTTGCCAAAGCTTGAAGTCGTCGAATTTGATCTTTAACTTTCTTTCTAATTTCATCAAAAAGATGATATTCCAAAGCTTGTGATTTCTCTTGTGCCTCAAGGATAATGCTTTCCTTGTCCTTAAGTTCGGGAGTGATGTATCGTTCAGCATTCGTCAAAGTTTGTTTTCTTTGATATCTGCCTTCTGGAACTTTATCAACATTTCCACGACTAACTTCGATGTAATAACCGAAAACTTTGTTATAACCAATTTTTAGATTACTGATTCCAGTCGCTTCTTGCTCTTTAACTTTAAGCTCAGCCATCCAACGTTTTCCGTTTTTGGATGCATCAATATACTGATCAAGTTGGTCATTGTAACCTTCCTTGATCACGCCGCCGCCAGTGACTGAAATAGGTGCTTCCTCTTCAATAGAATCTTCAATTAAATCACGAATATCAGCAACTTCATCAATTTTTTCAACGTATGAACTAAGTTGATCATCCCCGATATCAAGTAAAATCGCCTTAATTTGTGGCACCTGTTGAAGTGAAGTCTTCAATTGGATTAAATCGCGTCCATTAACAGTTCCGTATGCAACTCGACCGGCCAAACGTTCCAAGTCATAAACCTTTGTCAAATAATCTTGGAATGAACTTCTTTGGAAATAATTATCCATGAATACCTGCACTATGTGCTGGCGATTGCGTAATTTGCTTGAACTAATTAATGGTCTCGCCAACCACTGTTTTAGCAGACGGCCACCCATAGCAGTTTTTGTTTCATCCAATAACCACAATAAAGTACCCGACTTTTTCGAAGTCCGGATATTCTTGAACAATTCCAAATTACTTTGGGCATTATGATCCATTAACAAATAAGCTGAAGTCTCATAAGTTTGAGCAGCCTTCAGATGGTCAAGTGAACGCATCTGAGTTTTAATTAAATAGCTGATTAAAAGTTTGAGAGTATCGACTTCTTTATCGTCTTCAACTTGTGAGAAATCGAAGCTGTAGTTATCCTCAAGATCTCCCAAACGTGAAATCATGATTCCTAACTTACGAATAGGATCAAGATACTTCTTAGGAAATGTGTCTAATACAACCGTTTCTTTTGTATCTAGATTTTGCATTTCATTAATTAAATCAAGCTGGTTCTCAATAGAAGTTACTTTGACTTCACCAGTTGATAAGTCCGCATATGCTAATCCGAAGTGTCCTTTATTAGTTGTGATGGCAGTAATGTAATTATTCTCAGTCGCTTGATTTGAGTTGTCCATGATAGTACCTGGAGTTACAACACGTGTAACACCACGTTTAACCATTTTGCCTTCGGCGTCAGCAGGATTTTCCAACTGATCACAAACAGCCACTTTATAACCTTTTTCAACTAAGATATCAATATAACTTTCAACAGCCTTGTGGGGTACACCACACATTGGAATGCTATCGTCAGCTTTTTTATTTCTTGATGTCAACGTCAATTCAAGGATTTGTGAACCCTTGACTGCATCGTCATAAAACATTTCATAGAAATCACCGACTCGATAAAACAAAAAAGCATCTGGAAATTGTTTCTTATATTCCAGATATTGTTCCATCATTGGAGTTTCTTTTGTTTTTTGTGGCATAAATTTCCCCCACCATTATTCTAAGAATTTTTTATTATCAGGATTGATTACATAATTTTTGATACTTCGAGCATTGTTGGTTTGATCATTGACATCTACAACACAAAAACCAATCTGCATTCTTCCATCTTCATCAACTTCAAATCTGTTTGGTCTTTGAGTTAGAAAACGATTGATGATGGGTTCTTTTTTAACTCCCAGAATTCCATCATATGAACCAGTCATTCCAACATCTGTTAAATATGCAGTTTCTTTATTAAATACTCGTGCATCATTTGTTTGAACGTGCGTATGTGTACCAACAACTGCGGAAACTTTCCCAGTCAGATAGATTGCTGTCGCAATTTTTTCACTAGTTGTCTCGGCATGAAAATCAACAAACTTAATTGCATCTTTCTCAAGTGTTGGTAACAATTCATCAAATGCATAAAAAGGGTTATCCAGAGGAGCCATCAAAGCTGTCCCCTGCATATTAATTACGTATACTTTCTTCTGATTTACTTTAATTTCAATAAATCCACGACCGGGAACATTTTTTCCTGGAAAATTATATGGTCGCAAAATGTTTTTCTTGGGATCATCAATGAAATCCAATACTTCTTTTTTGTCCCAACTGTGATTACCACCGGAAACTACATCTGCTCCGGCCACTTGAATCTTCTGGTAATCTTCTACTTTGATTCCTTTTCCACCGTTAACATTTTCTCCGTTTACGATGGTTAGCTGTGGTTTCACAACCTTTTTTATTTGTGGTAAGTAGGTCTCTAGTGATTTGATTCCTATGTTGCCTACTACGTCTCCGACAAAAAGTATTTTCATTAATTATTTTCCCCAATCTGTACTTAACTATTGTACCAAAGAAACGTTTGTTCGGGTATTTTCTACGGTTATTAATTTCCTATTTATTGTGGTGTTGGAGTGCTGGTGAAGGATGCCGCACTCCGGTCAGGTTCCGCGGGGGCCGTGGTCGCTGTGAACACGATTCCGAGCTTTTCGAAGTACACGAAAATCTCGGAACTCGGTTTTCATGTAAGCCTGCCCTTTGGCAGGCAAACATGAATGCCACGGCTTGGGCCCCCGCGGAACCTGACCTGCGTGCTGATTTCATCAGCTACTTTCTTGCCTCAACTCACCTCAATTTATATCCTCCGCGTTTTTTAAAATTATTGTAAGAAAAAAACAGGCTTACCAAGTTAACGATTTAGTCTGTCTAGTGGATAATTTTATAAATCAAAAAAATCCTCATCTATTTCGAAAAGATTTAACTCTTGTTTTATTTGAACACCTACTTGGTACTGCAACATTAAATTTGTTAATTGTATACCATTTATTAAAACTATCGAAAATCCTTTGGCTGTTTCTTCAGCAGATTTTGAAAAATGGGAAGTTGTAATAAACACTCCTCTATCAGCATGTACTCTTGATAACGCTCCATAAAATCCTTCTATAGAAGGACGCTGTACTACATTGCCATCACTGTATCTTTTAGCTTGAATGTATACAGTATTCGTTCCTAATGGATCTTGGTTTATCATTCCATCTATTCCACCGTCGTTTGTAGATGGTGTGATAATTGAAGACCCGTTTTTCCCTTTGTATCCCATCTTTGAAAGTAATTGAATCACCAGTCTTTCAAAAAATGTTGGTTCAGATTCTTGAATCATTTTTAATAGTTTCGATGCGACTTCATTATTATATTTTGTTGTCTTTCTGATTAATTCATCAATCCCGCTATCATCTTCAGATTTTTGTATTTCCACGGTTTTGGTTAGCTTATCACGCTGCTTCAATTCTTGTACGTGCTTCACATACTCCGGCAGAGAATGAATTTTATCCTCTGTTATTTCAGAGTCATCTAATTTTAGAAGTTCTAATCCCACTTTTGATATTGTATACATTGCTCGTTTAGGTCTATTTAAAGAACCAGATGTATACAATTCACTAACTGCCCAGTTTATCCGATCCTCAATCATATTAGCTTTCTGCCTATTCTCATAGTTCGCCTTACGCAAGGCTGGGGGAAGCCCCAAAGAATCAGCAATATCCATTGCAATCTTTCTCCCCTGAACTGTTTCACCATTACTCAAATAGTGTAGAACACTGGGTATCATTGCATCCCATCTGGGGAGTCCGTGTTTTCCAATCTGTAAATCTTTATAGTTCATAATAATCACCTGCAAATATAAGGTTTTATCGACTTGATTATACAGTCTTCATTTAATGTTCAAAACAAAAAGCCTCCAACTCCAGGAGGCTTTTTCGTTCTATTTTTCAACTGCTAACAAACTGTCTTCGTTGAATGTTTTTGTAAATTCAGCTAAGTGAACTAGATTTCGTAAGTAATCATGTGTGGTTGCTTCGTAGTGATGTTTTAATCCCAAGTCATAGATGTATCCATTGATGTAATCCACTTCTGTTGGTCTGTTCTTTGACAAGTCTTGATACATTGATGGGAAGTGTAATGGCATGCTGGTTGTACTTGCGTACTTGATTGCTTGCCATTCTTCTTCTCTTGTATTCAACAATTTGATGTTGTCTCTTTCGCAGACGTCAAAGGCTTCATTGATTAATTGTCGACCTAATTTTTCTGCTGTGGGTGCTTGGATGAACTCGCCCATTCTAATTTCGAACATTGTACACAATGTGTTTAAAACTGAATTCAGGATTACTTTTGACATTAATGTTCCCATGAAATTAGTTGTTAGTTCTGGGTTCAAATTTGCTTTGGTGAACTCTTCGACAATTTTGTGGGTCATTTCATCTGGTTTTTCGTTTTGATTAACGACCTTCATGCTTCCGGCTCCGGCTGGTCCCATGAAATCGACATCCCCAGGTCCGTTCAAGACTGTAGCAATCATTGCTGTTCCACTTAAAACCTTATTTGAGTCAAAATATTGATTTAGTTTTTCGATGTGACCAATGCCATTCATTGGTGCGATTACATATTGTTTGTCATTAAATAAATGTTTGCATCGCTTCAAAGCATCTGCTAATTGCATTTGTTTTACGAATACGATCCAAACATCTGGATCACCTTGATATTCTTCTGGAGAATAAATATTGACCGGCACCAAATGCTTATTTTCTCTATCTCTTGATTGATATACTCCACCTTGTTGTTTGATTGTCTCAATTGACTTGTCCCAAATTTCGACAAAGTCCACTGGAAAGCCTGCATCTTGCAAGAGTAATCCGTATCTCAACCCCATGGCACCTGCGCCTAATACTGCATATTTCATATCTATCTACCTCCTAGAAAAGTAATTGTAAAGAAATATTAGACTTTTTATAATCAAAGTCAACCTCGTTCGAATAAATTGTTTACTTTTCTGTGGTAAATATCATTTTTTACATTAAAAATAAATTACAGTGATTAATAATTTATGAATTGGAAATCAAAAAGAGCTTAATTGTATATTGTATACACAATTAAACTCTTTTAACTGTTTTCGATATGTGACACTGCTTCCGTTAGTCTTGCATACAGTATTGGAAGCCGTCCTTAAAAAGCCTGCAGGATTAATACTGCTATTATCGGCACCGCCAAGGATGGCAATAAATTCAAGACACTTATTTTTTTAATTTCAAGTAGTCCTAATCCTGAGGCTAAAATTAATATTCCACCGACAATTGTTAATTCGGTTATCATGCTGGTGTCGATTGACCCTTGCAGCATCATGGCAATTGCGTAGATACTTCCCTGCCAAATTAATACGGCTCCAGCTGCGATTGCTATACCGAATCCGAAGGTCGATGCTAGGGCGATTGAGGTGATTCCATCAAGCATCCCATTGGTGAATAGGAATGTGTAGTCGTGCTTCAAGGCTGCTTGGATTGGACCTAGAATCGATAGTGAACCAATGCAGTAGAGTAAAATTGCTGTGGCTAATCCTTCGGCGAGATTTCCGCCTGAAAATCTACCTACTACATCGTCAAAATGTTTTTGGATGTTAATCCATTGTCCTACGACTCCACCTATTGCGAGGCTGACTATGAACAGGACTGGATAATGGCTTTTTGGCATGTTCTGGACGACGGCATTGATTCCGATGACCATGGCAGCCAAACCCAGTGCTTGCGTCAAAATCCTCTGATATGACGGCTTTAATCCATGGTGCAAGAATTTACCAATGGCGCTACCGATGATTATCATCGTAACATTGAAAATAGTTCCTATCATAATGATCCCCTACATTTGTAATACTTAATATTGTGAACTACTTACAAGTACAAGGTCAACAAAAAAAGAAGTGAGAACTTATTTGTTCTCACTTCTTTATTCGGTATTTGTCTCTATTTGTTTCTCATTTCTAGTATCCGAACTAACTTATATCTCATCATACAAGTTTGTCGGGGTTATTGTATGGGGAGTGATTACATCATTCCGCCCATGCCTGCGGCAGGATTTGCTCCGGCAGCTGGTTGTGCGTCACCTTTTGGATCTGGCTTGTCAGCAACAACAGCTTCTGTTGTTAATAACAATGCGGCAACACTGGCAGCATTTTGTAATGCTGAACGTGTAACTTTAGTAGGATCGATGATACCTGCGTCGACCATGTTTTCCCACTTATCTGTTGCAGCGTTGAAACCAATTTCTTTATCTTGACCCTTCAAGTGTTCAACGATAACTGAACCTTCAAGACCAGCATTTTCAGCAATTTGACGTACAGGTTCTTCAAGTGCTCTGACAACAATGTTGATACCTGTTTGTACATCGCCTTCAGCCTTAACAGCTTTAACGGCATCAAGAATATCAATAAGTGCTGTACCACCACCAGCAACGTAACCTTCTTCAACAGCTGCACGTGTGGCGTTTAGAGCATCTTCAATTCTGTATTTACGTTCTTTTAATTCTGTTTCAGTAGCGGCACCGACTTTAACAACGGCAACACCACCGGCTAATTTAGCTAAACGTTCTTGTAACTTTTCTTTATCGAAGTCTGATGTTGTTTCAGCGATTTGTTTCTTGATTGTTTCAACACGTTCGTTGATGGCATCTTTGTCTCCAGCACCTTCAACAATAGTTGTGTTGTCTTTTGTAACTGTAACTTTACCTGCAGTACCTAATTGGTCCATTGTTGTATCTTTTAATTCAAGACCAAGGTCTGATGTGATAACTTGTGCACCAGTTAATGTAGCAATATCTTCAAGTTGAGCTTTACGACGATCACCAAAACCAGGTGCCTTAACAGCAACAACGTTGAATGTTCCACGAATCTTGTTCAAGACAAGTGTTGGTAATGCTTCACCGTCAATATCATCAGCGATGATTAACAAAGCTTTACCTTGTTGAACGATTTGTTGTAGTAATGGCAAGATATCTTGAATGTTAGAAATCTTCTTGTCAGTAATCAAGATGTAAGGATTGTCTAAATCAGCTTCCATCTTGTCGTTATCAGTAACCATGTATTGTGAAATGTATCCACGATCGAATTGCATACCTTCAACAACATCAAGTGTTGTATCAATACCTTTTGATTCTTCAATTGTGATAACACCATCGTTACCGACTTTTTCCATGGCGTCAGCGATTAATCCACCAACTTCTTCACTAGCTGAAGAAACTGAAGCTACTTGAGCAATATCTTTCTTACCTGAAACCTTGTGAGAAATCTTGTGTAGTTCATCAACAGCGGCTTTTGTAGCTTGTTCGATACCAGTTCTGATACCAACAGGGTTAGCACCAGCAGTAACGTTCTTCATACCTTCAGCAATGATTGATTGTGCCAAAACTGTAGCAGTTGTAGTACCATCACCAGCGATATCGTTTGTCTTTGAAGCAACTTCAGAAACAAGCTTTGCACCCATGTTTTCGAAGTGATCTTCAAGTTCAATACTCTTAGCAATAGTTACACCATCATTTGTAATCTCAGGTGAGCCATAGCTCTTTTCAAGAACAACGTTACGACCCTTAGGTCCGATTGTAGTTTTAACTGTGTTAGCAAGTTTGTTAACACCTTCTAGCATTTTAGAACGTGCATCTTCTGAAAATTTAATTTCTTTAGCCATTTAAATTTCACACTCCATTTAATTTGATAAATTGTCTGTTAATTTGCCTGATTAATTATTCAACGATTGCCATAATATCTTTTTCGTGAAGGATTAGGTAATCTTTGTCATCATACTTAACTTCTGAGCCAGCATACTTATCAAAGAGAACCTTGTCTCCAGTTTTAACTGACATTGCGATTGTCTTACCTTCTGGTGAAACTGCACCAGGACCTGCGGCAACTACTTCTGCAGTTTGTGGCTTTTCTTTGGCGTTGTTGGCCAACACGATTCCACCAACTGTCTTCTCTTCTTCTTTATCGACTGTTACAACGATTCTGTCTCCAAGTGGTTTTAACAATTTATATCCCTCCGATGAATTTTTAATTTTATATTATTTAGCACTCGAACATTCCTTGTGCTAATCACAACTTTTATATTAACATTTTCTTCAGAACATGCAAGTATTTCCCCCTAAAAAGAGCTGGTTTTTCTGAAAAGATTTGCTTCGTAAAATTAGTTTTTGGATGTTCACTTCCGATTCCGGAATGAAATCGATTTTTGGGCTGGAACATGGCCAGCGCATTTGGAGCCTTTTCAAAGTACGAAAAGTCTTCAAACTGTGCTTTATTCTAAGCCGAGAAAACCACTCGACTAAGAATAATTTGGCCATTTAGCCCAAATCGATTTCATTCCTCCATCTGGTGATCCATTAAACTCTTTTACAAGCGGTCTTTGTCTGAAAATTTTTGGTAATAGTTTATGCTATTTGGTTTGTTTGAATTAATTACAGCCACTAAATACAAATAAAAAAGTTGAAAACATTTTTGCTTTCAACTTTATTGTTTGTTCGATATTTTAATTAATTATATCTGTCCGAATATTACTCCTAAGCCGCCACCGAATCCTCGGCTTTGAAATTCTTGACTAACTAATTTTAGATATAGATCTGATAGTGGTTTAGACAATTCTTTTCTCATTGCTATGGGTGTTAAACTTGTTCTTAATTGTGAAGTTATTTTTGGTAGGTACTCTTTTTTTATTAGCTGGTTCTTGGCTGTTTCTAGATAACCTTTTTCTTCGTTGCTGATGTCTAATTCTATATCTTGGTTGATTATGGTTAACAGTTCCTCGGCTTTATTTGTTTTCATCTTCGAATCCTTCTTTAATACGGTATAATGTACACATTGCTTGCTACTAATTTTACTACTTTGGTAGCTTGAATTTAAGATTCGAGGATTTTACATGAAAAACTCTACTAATCAGCTTGTTACGATTTTAGATTACATTGCTCTTATGTTTGTTAGCACAATGCTCTCCATTATGCGGCTTTCTGGACATCCCTATTTTGGAATTATTACTACTGCCGCAATCGTTGTTACAGGCATTATGATTTATTTAGTGCATATTAATGGAAAAAATGATATTGAAAGTAGTAAGTTTGAGTCGCGTCGAGCTATTACTTGGACTTTGATTGGTACTCTTGGTGCCATTCTGATCCAAATTGGTCTTGGCTTTGTCGAACAGAACTGGCTTCATATGACTACTGCTTCGCAAAATACTGCTACCCTGCTTACTACCGCAAAGGGTTATCCATATTATCTGGTTTACATGTTAATTTGTGCACCAATTATGGAAGAAATTATTTTTAGGCGCGTATTCTTTGCTAACCTTATCAAGCCTACAAATATTTATTGGGCTACTGCTATTTCGTCACTGCTGTTCGCTATGATGCATCAAGATACGCGTTTCCTTATTTATTTAATCATGGGAGCTTGGTTCTGCTTTGTTTATTACCGTTCAAAGAATATTTACGTCAGTGCAGCCAGTCACATTCTTATGAATGCGATAGTTTTCGGACTTAGCATTGCTTAAATAATCAGTTGGGAGTCAATAATGAAATATAATAAAGATGCTGCTGAAAAAATATTACAACTTACAAATGAATGTTTAGATGATCCTGAAATTTCTAGTGATGATAAATTGAATTTATTACTTGGTGACCTTAATCAGAAAGTTACTTATCAAAAACGATTTAAAAATTCTACTGACTTGCGAAAACAAGTTGGCGCATATGTTCGAAATCACAATTTCCAAATGCCTAAACAGTTAAGTGACTTGCTTGATATACTGAGTGAGGTTAATGCTAACTCAGGTTCAAAGAGAAATTGGTTTGCAGGATTCCAAAATTAAAAGCATTAGTTCTGAGTTTTCAGAACTAATGCTTTTTTGTTATTTCTTTTTCTTACGGTCAAATATAGCCGGTTTAGTCGTTAATCCTCGTTTTACGACTTGCCAGAAGGTTAATGATTTAACTATCTTGTCAGCTGGAATATGTTCTCTGATAGCTCTTAAGACACGCTTAGGGTCTTTTGAAGAGAAAGTAAACATTCCGTTCTTCTTTGTTTTGAGGGCATATCTTGGAATCCATTTACCACCAAACATGATTGAAGCTACTACGTAGTCTACTTGGTCCCATGGAATCTGAATAAAATCCTTTTTATCACGGTCATTGTAAAATTCGAAGGCTTTGTCACCTACCATGATTTTTCCGTAAGTTGTCAATCCTATATGTGAGTTTCCGGCTATTACTAATTCTGACGTCTTGTTTAAAGATTTAACCATTTATATTCCGTCCTTAAATACTCATTTCTAATTTACCTACATTATATACAAAAAAAGATGAACTCCAAAGAGTTCATCTGATTTGTTAACGAATTTATTACATAAGACCAATGTAGTGGAATCCAACACCAATTACGAATAGTCCAAGAATTTGAACGATTGGTGAAACTTTCTTTCTTAATAACCACATACATAAGAATGTTAATAGTAATCCAGCAAGTCCTGGAATCAATAGATCCAAGTTATCTTGCAATGTTGTAACTTTTGAAGCTGTTAATGAAAGACCTTGTGATTGTTGAATCAATGCTTCTTTAACTCCGGAAAGTCCATTTGGCAGGTTAGCCCAATCAATGAACGCACCTTTTTGAAGTTTTGTTGTTGAAACAACCGGCGTGAACTTAACGACAACCCACCGATCAATCAATGCTCCTAAGATAAACATACCTAGAATGGAAGCACCTTTAGTAACATCTTGTAACAAACCACCTGATAAATCTTCAGTGATCTTTGAACCGGCTTTGTATCCGAATTCTTGTGACCACCACATAAATGCCATTCTGATAGCATTCCATGCGACGAAGTAAAGGATTGGTCCCATGATATTACCAGCAATAGCTAATGAAGCAGCTACGGCACCAATAATAGGTTTTACAGTAAACCAGAACACAGGATCACCAATACCAGCCAAAGGACCCATCATACCAACTTTAACACCTTGGATGGCAACGTCATCAACAGGGGCTCCATTAGCACGATCTTCCTCTAACGCCATAGTTACACCTAAGATAGGTGAAGCCATGTAAGGGTGACAGTTAAAGAATTCCAAGTGACGCTTTAATGCAGCGGCACGGTCTTCCTTAGTTGTATATAATTTTTTCAAAGCTGGGATTAATGAATAAGCCCAACCACCGTTTTGCATACGTTCGTAGTTCCATGAACCTTGAATGAAGGTTGAACGCCACCAAACGGACAAACGATCTCTTTTTGATAATCTTACTTGATCAGCCATTGTTATTCTTCCTCCATTTTAGTAGTCATCTATGATATCACCGACTGGATCTCCGGTATTTGAACTTCCGGACCCACCGTTACTTGAGCCTGAACCACCGCTCTTCTCGAGTTTAAGGTAGATAAGTGCAAGTGCTAAACCAATTGCACCAAGACCAATTAGTGTTAATTTGTCGATTGCAGCTAAAACGAAACCAATAGCAAAGAATGGCCAAACTTCACGAGAAGCCATCATGTTGATAACCATGGCATAACCAACAGCAACAACCATACCACCACCGATAGCTAAACCATCAGTAAGCATCTTAGGCATTGAAGTTAACATAGCTCTTACAGGGCCAGCACCAACTGCAAGAATTAATGCTGCGGGAATGGCGATACGCAAACCTTGTAAACAGATAGCGATGTATTGCCACAATTCAATTTTTCTGAAATTACCTTGCTCAGCTGCTCTATCCATAATATGAACAATAGCAGTAGAAATAGTACGTACTAAGATAGTTAATAGTAAACCAGCAACAGCCAAAGGAATAGCAACAGCATAAGCTGAGTTAATACCCTTTGAAGTGAAGTCCCCACCAAGTACTAAGATAATTGATGAAGCAACTGAAGCTAAGGCAACATCAGGTGCAACAGCGGCACCAATATTTGCCCAACCAAGTGCAACCATTTGTAATGTACCACCTAAAATTAGGCAAGGAACCAAATGGCCAGTTACTAGTCCGATTAATGTACATGCGATAACTGGTTGGTGGAAGTGGAATTCATCCAAAATACCTTCCATACCGGCTAGGAATGATACAAGAACGACTAATATTATTTGAATCACGTTTAATTGCATTAGTATTAATCCTCCGTTTTTTATAAAAATACATACCCACTAAATATTACTTGTTTTTCTTATCTAATTCGGCTTGTGCTTTGTTAAGGATGGATTGCATGTTGTCTTTTCCGTCTGTAGGAACTTTACGAACATCAAATTCAACACCAAGATCCTTTAACTTGCCAAATGTGTCGATATCTTCTTGGCTAAATGCCAATACTTTGTTGGGTTGAACTTTTCCTTCTGAATGGGCCATTGAACCGATGTTCAATTCCTTCAAAGGAACTCCACCCTCGATGGCACGAAGGGCATCTTCAGGTGTTTCAAAAAGCAAGAGTGCTCTTTGTCCACCAAAGTGCTTATCATCTTTTGCAATTTTGATCATTTGGTCAATTGGGACAACGTGTGCGTGAACACCAGCTGGTGCTGCTTGTTGAATCAATTTCTTACGCAAATCATCTTTTGCAACAGCATCTGATACAACAATGATACGTGTTGGATTAGTTGTCTTAGTCCAAGCTGTGGCAACTTGTCCGTGAAGTAAACGTGAATCAATTCTGGCAAGAACATAGTTGAATGTACCAGGTTGACCACCATTTTCTTCTTTTGGAGCTGCAGCTGCAGGAGCAGCTTTACTTTCTTCAGGCTCAAGTGATTCAGGACGAACCTTTACCCCATCTTTGGCTGTTTCCAAGATATGTGCAGCAATTTCATGTGCACTATCCATAGATAATCTTGAAGCGTAAGCTTCAATGAGCATTGGTAGATTTAATCCCGCTACGATAGCCCATTTGTCCTTGTGTTCTTCAAACAACCCATTAACTTGGTTGAATGGAGTTCCACCCCATAGGTCTACAAGGAACAATACTTCGTCTTGATTTGAAAAAGTAGCAATTGCATCAAGCAATTTCTTCTTCAAGTCATCTGGGCCCATGTCTGGCATCAATGTAACTGATTGAACGTCTTCTTGTTCACCAAAGATCATTGATCCAGATTGCTTAATACCGTCAGCAAGTTTACCGTGACTAGCAATGACAATACTTACCATTCTTTTACCTCCTATTTATTTTGTTATAGTCGATAAACAACCATAACTAAAATACCACGTTTCTAAGCGTTTAGCGCTCCACATTCCACTAAAAATTCTATTTAGATAAAATTCATAATGAAATAAGTTAAACCGCTACCACTAAAAAAATGGCTGACATATTGTTCCCCCATATTCAAAATCAGGTCACTACGACAATGCCTAATTCTGTAACACAAAAGATCAGTACGCTGAAAAGACAAAACAATTGCTTACAACAACTTTCAATGTGAAAACAAATAGAAATGAGCCAAATATCAAATCTATTTTCACAAAATATTTTTCAAATTAATTTAAGCGTTTTCTTTAGCTTGAAAAAAATATTGTGTTCAAATATGAACAACTTGTCATAATGCAAAAATCGTTTTACCTAAGCTCACCCTTCTTGTGAACCTTTTCATAATATCATTTTTTGACAAAAAAGACAGCAATTTTTGCCCGATTTAAAATCATTTTTAACAATTTTGAAACATTTCTGTAAAAAATAAATACCCAAAATAACGGACTATTATTTCGTTTATATAATGAAAAATGAATTACTAATTTCCGAAAACAACAATTGGTATAGATAGATTTTGAGCATATAAAAAGGCCCAATTTTCCCGATATAGGAAATTGTGCCAAAATATAAATTAATTATCTTATTCTTCACCAGACTCTGAGGCAATTATATCCAGATCGCCATCAATTGTCCATTGATCGACTGTAGCAGGTATAATTAAATGATAGCCCTTCTCCAGTTTGTAGTCATTTCCATCAATTGTAAGAAGTCCACTTCCGTCAATAACTGAAACTAAAGTATACTTACCTATTTCATGATTAAAGACTGCTGGTTCAGCAATTTGCCAGCGATATACTGCAAAATATGGTGAGATAGGTGGTTGAACATAAGTTGTAAACTTATTTTTACCCTCTTCACGCTTTACAATATTCAATTCTGGATCCTTATGTGGAACAGTGATTGTATCCTCAGACTGCTTTATATGAAGTTCACGAGTCTTACCCGTGCTCTTTTGGACACGATCATAATCATACAAACGATAGGTTGTATCACTGCTTTGTTGCGTTTCAAGCGCCATAATGCCAGTATTCAACGCATGCACAGTGCCACTTGGTACATAGAAGAAATCCCCAGTCTTAACTGGAACCTTGCGTAACAAGTCATCCCAGTCGCCTGATTCAATCATCTTATCCAATTCAGCTTTATTTTTAGCGTTGTGACCATAAATTAAATATGATCCTGGTTCGGCATCAATAATATACCAGCATTCGGTTTTTCCTAATTCATGTTCATGCTTTTCAGCATATTCATTGTCAGGATGAACCTGAACGGATAAGTTATCTTCCGCATCCAAAATTTTTGTGAGAAGTGGAAATACTTCACCCTTTGGATTGCCAAACAATTCTTTATTGTTCTTCCAGAGATCATCTACGTATTGACCAGCGAATTGACCATTCTCAACTTGAGAACGACCATGTGGATGACCAGAAATTGCCCAGCATTCACCAATTTTACCTTCAGGTAGGTCATAACCAAATGATTCTAGTTTTCGACCTCCCCAAATTTTTTCATGGAATACAGGTTTTAAAAATAATGGTTCACTCATATACAATATCCCCCAAAAAAATAAATTGAATTATTCGGCGTCTTTTGCGTCACGATCACGATCTAAGAAGAAGATCAATGTTTGTAACTCATTGGCCAAATCAACGTAATGTACACGAATTGAGCTAGGCACATTAATAATAACCGGTGTAAAGTTCAAGATTCCTCGAACACCTGCTTTAGCAAGTTCATCTGCGGTAGTTTGTGCTGCATTAGAAGAAACTGTTAAAATAACTACATCGATTTGTTGTAGACTCAATTGTTCTTTGATTTCACTAATGTCATAAACGGGAACACCGCTCTTAACTGTACCGACGATTGACTTGTCGATATCAAAAGCTGCGGCGATACGAACGTTATTAGTTCTTGAGAAGTTATAATTCAAGAGTGCATTACCCAAGTTACCTACACCAACTAGCGCTACGTTAGTACGCTTGTCTTGGTTAAGTAATTTCTTGAAGAATGCGACTAACTCATTAACGTCATAACCATATCCACGTTTACCGAGTGCACCCAAGTATGAAAAGTCACGACGAATTGTAGCGCTATCGATTTTGATACCGTCAGACAATTCACCAGATGAAATCTTTTGAGTACCTTCATCTTTTAGAAATTGGAAATACCTATAATATATAGGTAATCTTTTAATAGTTGCGTTTGGAACTGTTGTTTTTGTCATAATCCACCACCATGTGCGTGTTTTCACTATTTACTATAATAGATAACCATTGTGAAAAAAGCAATAATTTACTTCAAAAAGCCATGAAAACGACAAAATTCATAGTATAATTTGTGAATACGTAAAGGAGTTATAAATTGATATTATTACAAGCCCAAAATATTACAAAAAATTTTGGAACAAAGAAACTTTTTAGCAATGTAAGTTTTGAAGTTCAAGATAACAGCAGAATTGGTCTAGTCGGAAGAAACGGTGTCGGCAAGTCAACTTTGCTCAAAATTTTGTCAGATCAAGAAAGTTACAACTCGGGAAATATTTCTCTTAAAAAAGATACAAACATCGGATATTTAGCTCAGGATTCTGGATTGAATTCTGATAATCAGATTTTTGATGAGTTAGAAGGTGTCTTTGATTACCTTAAAAAACAAGAAAAACAAATGCACGCTCTTGAATTGAAATTAGCTGATAACACAGTCAGTGACTACGATCAGCTATTGAAACAATACGATCAATTGCAAAATACTTTCCGTCAAGAAAATGGTTACGGCTATCAATCAGAAATCCGCAGTGTACTGAAAGGATTCGGATTTGAAGAGGATGTCTGGGATGCTAAAGTATCCACCCTATCTGGTGGTGAACGTTCTAGATTGGCAATGGCGAAGATGCTTTTGGAACATCACGACATACTTTTGCTTGATGAGCCAACTAACCATTTGGATATTGATACAGTTGAATGGCTCGAAGGATATTTAAAAAATTATCGTGGAGCATTAGTAATTGTATCCCATGATCAATATTTTCTTGATAAGGTTGCTACAGAAATTGAAGAAATTAATCAACATTCTGCGACCCACTACTCAGGAAATTACACATTCTATCTTCAAGAAAAGAAAAAGAATCAAAGTGTTGCCTGGAAACACTATGAAGAACAACAAGCTGAAATCAAGAAAACTGAGGAATACATTCAAAAGAACATCGTCCGTGCTTCAACGACTAAGATGGCTCAGAGTCGTCGTAAGAAGTTAGAGAAAATGGATGTGCTCGAAAAGCCAGGTAGTGACCAAGGTTCAGCCCACTTCTCCTTCCAAATTGACAAGGAAAGTGGAAACGACGTTCTATTGATTTCAGATGCTGCTATTGGATATTCGAAGGATGAAGTCATGTCCTCACCAATCAATCTTGACGTTAAAAAAGGAGAACGTGTTGGTATTATCGGACCAAACGGTATCGGTAAATCAACCTTGTTAAAAACTATTCTTAACAAGACACCGCTACTTGCCGGAACTTATCAGTTTGGTGCCAATGTCCAAACTGGTTACTATGATCAGGATTTGAAGGATTTGGATCCTAAAAAAGACGTTCTACATGAAATCTGGGACAGACATCCCCTGCTTGATGAACAAATTATTCGCAACATTCTAGGTTCATTCCTGTTCAGTGGTGATGATGTTCTAAAACCTGTTGCAGGCCTTTCCGGCGGTGAAAAAGCCAGACTGACACTAACCAAACTCTCGATGGAACATAACAACTTTTTAATCATGGATGAGCCAACTAACCATTTGGACATCGATAGTAAGGAAGTTCTGGAAGATGCCCTGAAGGAATTCGCCGGAACAGTGTTGTTTGTCTCTCATGATCGATATTTACTGAATACACTAGCTGATAGGATTGTTGAGATTAGTCCTTCTGGTAGCAAAGTTTATCTTGGTGACTACGATTATTATCTTGAGAAAACTACTGAATCTGAAGATAGTGATAGTTCTACTCAATCTGGCGAAAGCAATGTCAGTGAGAAGAAAGAACAATACCAACAGTCCAAGGAGCAGCAGAAAGCTCAACGTAAGCTACAACGTGAAGTTGATGATCTGGAAAAGCAAATTTCAGAATTGGATGAAAAGAATAAGGCTATTCAAGTTGAAATGACTAAAGATGAGAACCTTACTTCTTATACCAAACTTGGTGATTTGCAGAAAGAACTTGAAGAAAATAAAGCTAAACAAAGTGAATTAGAAGATGCCTGGACTGAGAAGTCTATGGAGCTAGAAGATATGCAATAAAGTAAAAGCAGACCAACAATATCGTTGATCTGCTTTTTAATTTGTTCTTAAATGATTTTCACGCTTTTACTGATTACTTACTGACTTTCTTCAAAATGGATCGAAGAAAGCTAGCAATGATTAATAAAGTCCAAATGATGATATTCAAAGTGCTAAAAGTAAAAGTCATACCGAAAAAGTCTGTATTAAGTAAATCGGTCAATAAAATCAATATTAGAAATAATGACAATATGAAATTACCGTCTTTGTAGAATTTATTATTAAATTTCATTGTTATCCTCCATCGCGCCCACTAAAATTATTATTTACAATCCTTACCAACGGTTCTTAGTTGATTCGCTAACGCTCCTCCAAGGGCAACGTATACATTTCCTGATAATCCGTATCCAGTAGCAGCACCTTCAGCTGCATGCCAGTATGAATTTACTATACATCTGCCTAAACTCTCTCGTCCACCGTTAATCATAGATAATTTTCCCTCAGATATTTCGCATTATACCAAATTCATGTAATTCTCCTCTTTTTCAATTTAATATTAGATTAACGTAAATATTCAAATAATATTACAACCTATCCTCAAATGATAATAACTTATCCTAACTTCCAACGTGAATGTCCGATTAACAATTAATCAAAAAAAGCTGATATAGAAACATTTCAAAAATGTCCTATATCAGCTTTTTTTTAGAAATCTAAACTTGGATCTGCATTGACTTTCAAGTCAGCAAAATCTTTTTTATCATATTGAATTTGGGCGATGGCACCAATCATAGCTGCATTATCACCACATAATCTTAGTGGTGGAAATACTAATTCGATGTTGTCATTTCTCTTAGCAATTTCGTCTGCCAATCGTTTGCGTAGTCCTTGATTAGCGGCAACCCCACCGGCAACGATTAATTGCTTAACTGGATGGGTTTTGATTGCTCTGAAAGTTTTATTAGCCAAAATATCTAGCACGGAGGCTTGGAAACTAGCTGCTAAATCTTCTTTATTCAAATCTTCGTGAACTTGGTCTGCGTGGTGAACTGTATTGATGAATGCACTCTTCAAGCCACTGAAACTGAAGTCCAGGTTATCTTCTTGAACCATGGCTCGTGGAAAATTGAACGTGTCTTTGCCAATTCCAGCTAGACGGTCAACTTCTTTTCCAGCAGGATAATTTATTCCTAAAACACGACCTATTTTGTCATAGGCTTCACCGACAGCGTCGTCTCTTGTGTCACCGAGAGTTTCAAACTCACCTGGCGCTTTGACATAGACGATTTCTGTATGTCCACCGGACACCAATAAAGCCATGAATGGGTATTGGAGATTTGTTACGAAATTAGCTGAATAAATATGTCCAGCCAAGTGATTGGACTTGATCAATGGCAAGTCATGAGCGAATGCAACTGTCTTTGCTGCCATAATACCGATTAGCAGTGACCCTACTAATCCTGGCCCATATGTTACTGCAACGGCATCTAAGTCATCATATGTGACTTCTGCTTCATCCATTGCCATTTGAATACATTGGGTCACTTCTTCAACGTGGTGTCTGCTGGCAACTTCTGGAACGACTCCACCAAAACGTTGATGACTCTTTATTTGTGTTGCAATGATGTTAGATAATATCTCTTTACCGTTTTTGATAACAGCGACACTAGTCTCATCACAGCTACTTTCAAAAGATAATATTAATGTATCTTTTTTCAAAATAATTCCCTCACAACTCAACCACCATTTCTAAAGCATCGTGGTGATTTCTATAATAGTATTTTTTATGCACGAGTCTAGTCTCAAACCCAAATGCTTCATACAAATCAATCGCAGCATCATTGGTAATATCTACTTCCAATGAAACTCGATTGTAATCGTATTTACGACTAAAATCGATTACCTGATTTAATAATAAATGTCCCAACCCGAATTTTTGGTGATCTGGTGAAATCGCAAAATTGGTAATATGCGATTCTTTGCCCATGTTCATAGCCAAACCGATGAAGGCTACGACTTTGTCGACGTCTGACAGCACCAAATAAAGCGCACTCCGATTCCTTATTTCTTGGAGAAAAATGTCTGATGTCCAAGGTGCTGGTGATCCGTATATTTGTTCTTGTATGTTCATGAGATCTTCTAGGTCATCGGGAATCGCTTTGCGTAGGAGCAATTCGTGATCGTTAATGGTGACATATTTATTTTCAAATGGGTACTTTTCGGTCTCATCTTTTGGCCATACGGCCTGTTTAAATTTCTTCCACATAAGAAATATTACCGTCTTCCTTGTGTCCCTTTTTAATCCAGTCATGTTCTGCTTGTGTCAATCTGAGGTAAGTTGGTACAAATGCGTTAACATCCTTGACTGGTGGTTCATTTACTGCCGAATCAGCTAATTTAACCGCATCTGGCAGGCTTTCTTTGGTCATCAAAATATTGGCTTTTGGAAAACGTTGCTTGATTAATTCTGCCAAATGGTCGCTGACATTAACAAATTGCATATTTTCTTGATCATAGTTTTTGACCAAGTCGAATAAATCATCCATTGCAATATGTTGATCAGGAATTACGTCGACAACCTCACCTGACTTTTTGATGTAAGCTCCGGCAAATGCGTTGTCATTTCTGGCATCCTCAACTGCAACGACTAAATCACCTTCCGCACCATTGGCAGCTAACAAACGTAAACTTGAAATTCCAACTAATGGCTTATCGAGTGTGAAAGCAAGCGTTTTTGCGACTGTGACTGCAATTCTAACTCCAGTATATGAACCAGGCCCGTCGGCGACGGCAATTTTGTCTATATCGTTGATATCCAAATTTGATTTTGCTAGTGATTCTTGAATGTCTGGCAATAACGATACACTGTGAGTTTTCATTTCAGTCGAATCCATTCGAGCTAAAACTTTACCATCCTCGACCACAGCAACTGTTAATGGCTTATTTGATGTATCAAAAGCTAATATTTTCATAATTTTATCATTCCTCAATAAAGGTATTCTACCACAAGTGTTTCACGCAAAAAAAATAGGCCCTAATGACCTATTTTGTTGAATCGCGATTTGCTTATCCATTTAAGGATAATGTATAGAAGTCCTGTTTGATAAACTAATTCGATTGCTTCTTTTGGCAACCTTGTCATCAGCATCACGTTGTATGGCGCACTGGCCAAAATGCTGACCCATAATGTGTTCATTAAAGTGTTAACAACCACAGTAACTAAAAATACTGCAAGAAATACATTTAGCACGGTCACCTTTCGATTATGTAGCAAATATCCATAAATCAAACCGGTGATGATTGCTGAAAGCGTGAATCCGTAGAAATAAGTTCCCCCAGTGGCAAATACTGTGTTACCAATTAAATCTGCGACTGCATTGGCAATTGCTGCCTTATACGGTCCGAAGTAATACCCCATCAATCCAATGGCGATAAATGTGAAACTTACCTTCAGAATGTTGGTACCAGGTGAAAACTTACTCAACACCATCTCAAACGCTATCAACAATGCCATCCACGTTAATTCGTGAACACCTATTGCTGTACTGCTTCCTTTACTTCTGTTCATTTTGACATCTCCCAACGGAGCTGCCACAAAATATAACTAGAATATGGCAATTAACTATATATGTGGCGAATGCGGAAACAAAACCGCGGGGACATCCCCTTTGTCCGGTGTTCACATTCCGTTCCACCAGCACTTAACGCTTTGAATCCTACCCCAAAAATTTTTAGTACATTTTTTATACTAGCACAAACTATCACACAGTCCCAAACGATAAGTTCATCGAATTACTTGTTTTCCCAAACAAACTTAGCAATAACATTTAATTCATCACCATTTTCGATCCAGTGAGTAGTAGTTAAGTCATCTTGTTTAACAAAAACCTCAGGCTCACTTTCAAGCTTCAATTCCTTTTCGTACTTAATATCCATTGATTTAATACGATGTGTAGCAATGAATTCGATGTCCAAAGAATCAACCATCCAATCAAAATAATAAGTATTATTCACGTGACGATTAACATCAATATTATAGTAACCAATATGCTGCGGATTCTTTGAATCAAACGCATCAGGTGCCTTCAATCGTGCAAAACGCTTAATTTTGTTAGTCTGACGTGATCCAAACATGTCTTGGAGATTGTCAGCTGCACTAACAATTTTGCGTTTATTAATATCAATAATTACAAATGCAGATTCAAGTGTAACCATTCTATTGCCATCCATATCGTCAATCCAAAAATCACGATAAAAGAAAAATTTATTATAGCTGGTAGCTCGAGTACTAACTTGTAATTTTTGTCCTACTTCGGGCATTTTATCAATATCCATGTGGTATTGAGTAACAACCCAGCCTAATCCTCGTTTAACCATAGAAACACTGTCAGCATTTTTTTGCTTCAATTGGTTTTCTGATGCTAATAACATCACATCCAAAAGAGCAGATATCTTAATATCTCCTGTGAAGTTAGATAAGTAAAACGGAAAAGCCGATTCTTCAGTATAAATCTCAGCTTGTTCTTCTTTATCCATTAATCGGTACTCCCCTCAATGTTGTGGTATAAGTTGTAAACTTCTTGTTTCTTCAATTCGTTTTGTGCAGCAATTTCTTTGATAGCTTTATTAGGCTTATTTCCTGCCTCAATCAACCTATCCACTGCTTGAATAATTTGGCCATCACTCATAGTGTCGGACTGGACTTCAGGTTTTCCCGCGATAATTAAGACATACTCACCTTTAGGTTCATTGTCCTGGTAATATTCAATTACATCAGCAAGGCTTCCACGTAAAAAAGCTTCATGTAATTTAGTCAACTCACGTGCTAAAGTAATTTGTCTATCAGCACCAAATTTTTCTGATAAATCATCCAACGTTTTTTTCACACGATATGGTGATTCGTACACAATGGTAGTCTCTTCTCTATTGGCCAAATTAACTAAGGCTTCCGTGCGTTCCTTACCTTTACGTGGCAAAAATCCGAAGAAATAAAATGGCTGTGGACTAATTCCTGATGCTATCAAAGCCGTGGTAGATGCAGTCGCACCAGGTAGTGGGACAACTGCGATTTCAGCCTTGATGGCAGCTTTAACTAATTCTTTTCCAGGATCACTAATTGAAGGAGTACCGGCATCACTAACTTGAGCGATGTTCATACCCTGATTCATTTTCTCAACTAATTCAGGAATTCGTTGAGCCGTATTGTGTTCGTGAAAACTAATTAAATCTGTTGTTATTTCAAAGTGGTTGAGTAAATTCTTGGTATTTCTTGTATCCTCAGCAGCCACTAAATCTGCATCTTGCAAAGTTTGAACTGCTCGATAAGTCATATCGTTTAAGTTACCAATTGGTGTAGGCACTAAAAAAAGGCAGCCCTTCGAATTATCAACAAAACTTTTTTGTTCTTTCATTCAAATTGCTCCCCTACTATTGTTTTTTATCACGTTTACCATAAATAACGTCTAAACAAAACATACAAGGTTCATCATGATGTGCCCCATAAAATTGCTGACATACATGAAATCCCTTCTCGTATAAGTCTTCGAGGTTTAAACGTGAACTTGGTAAATCGTTTGGATCAAAATCTTTTCCTCCGTCAGTATCTTTCTCCAGACGCTTACGAAGATTTTTGTTTTCAATTTTGAGTTCTTCATTTTCTTCTAAACTTTTTGATAATTTTTCTTTCATTGAAGCCATTTGCGAACTCAAGTCATTCAATTTGTTCGATATATTTTCGAACTCACTATATAAATCATTTTCTGCCATAACCGTACCCGCTAATTCACATATTTTAATGATAAATCTTCTAGGATTGCCTGAAATGCGACATTACTTTTCCACATTTCTTCTGCATGAAATAGTTCTTCAGAAAACTTTACGATGGTGGGAATACTCTTATTTGACAAGACATCCCCATCAATCAATTTTGCATCTCTGATTTTGTACCTAACTGATAATATATCACTAAAAATTTGATTCATCATATCAAAATAAAGTTGTTGGTGATTTTTGTTCTCAATCAGTGGCATAATATCCGTCTGCACATCAATGTAGCTATCAGCTTGACCGCCATTACAACGTTTCAACCATGTTATCACCGCCGCATGCAGTGCTTGATAATTATCCCCATTCATTGTTAACAAATTTTTCACATCAGATATGCTCAGTGCCAACTTTGCTGCAGCATCTTTATATCCTAATTTTTCTAAATCAGTTATCTCATCTGAATTACTTTGATTGGATAGGTGAAATATTTGAACTCGTGATTGGATTGTTGGCAATACTTGTTTGGAAGAATTGCACAACAAGATGATCATCAAATTGCCTTCTGGCTCCTCGATGGTCTTCAACAAATTGTTGCTGGCAGCACTGGTCATTTTCTCGGCCTCGTTTATTATCAGAACACGACGATTACCTTGTGTTGCTGTCATATTTGCTTCTTTTTTGAAATATTTAATATCATCTACACCAATACTTTGCTTGTCGGTGGTAATTTGCAAGACATCAGGATTATCCCCCAATGCGATATTTCTACAACGCTGACAAGTTTCATCTGGCATTCCATCCTGGAGATTTTCGCAAAACTGCGTTTGTGCCAACCAAATTGCGACTTGATTGCGCACATGTGATGATGAACTATCGATCAAATATGCGTGACTCAACATATTTGACTGAATAATTTTTTTGAACTCGGAAATTACTTTCGGTTGCTCTTGCTTAATGTCTTCCATTATTAAAATCTCACGAATTTATCGACTGGCAAGATGAAACAAGTTGCTCCACCGACTTGAACTTCGACGGGATCACCAATGCCACTTTCTGGCAACACGAATGAGGATGTCACATATTGTGTTCTTGTATGACAAGCTGACTTAATTACTTCTAAGGCTGCATCGATTTTTTCTTCTTCAACACCCATGATAAAAGTTGAGTTACCTGATTTTAAGAAACCACCTGTTGATGGTAGTCGTGTAAATCTGAAACCGTCTTTTACTAACTTAGTTTGTAGTTGTTGGCTATCCTTGTCTTGTACGATTGCTAATATCATTTTCATAATTATTGACCTCCGTTAAACACATTTGGGAATCTTTTTTGCATAGATTTGATTGCATCTGAAACCACTTTATCAGGTGCTTGATTGGCATCAATAGTTTGAATACGCTCTGGATTAGCTTTAACTAGTTTGAGATATGAATCATGTACTCGCTCATGAAAGTCAAGTGATGCCTTCTCTAAGCGATCCATCGCTTCTTGATGATCTTTTCTAATTCTGCTTAAACCAACTTCTGGAGAAATGTCGAAATAGATTGTCAAATCAGGTAAATGTCCATCGATAGCAAAATCATTGATGGATGCCACTTCTTTTTCACCAATTTCACGTCCACCACCTTGATAGGCAATTGAGCTATCAACGAAACGGTCGCTTAACATGATTTTCCCAGCATTAAGAGTTGGCAAAATGACATCGATTAGATGTTGACGTCTAGCAGCAGCATATAATAGTGCCTCTGTCCTGTCATCCATTCCTTCTTCATTGACATCTAAAATGATATCACGAATTTTTTCGGCTATAGGACTACCACCGGGTTCCCTTGAGACGACAATTTCTTGCGTTGTGAGGGCTTTTAGTTTGGGTAGTAGACTATTTAGTGCGGTGGTCTTTCCTGCGCCGTCTGGGCCTTCAAATGATATAAAAATTCCTGGCATTTTTTATCTCCTAGTTAGTTATGGTTTATTTTACTTGAGGTTGGGGGTTGAGACAAATATGTAGGCTTTGGGCGGTTCACTGTCGATTCCGGAAGGAAATCGATTTTTTGGCTGGAACGTACTGGACACGATTTGAAACCATCTCACAGTTCGAGATGTTTCCAAACTCGGTCTTTGAGGTAAGTCGGGATAGTTCCCCGACTAACTCAAATTTCAGTACTGAGCCAAAATCGATTTCCTTCCTCCATCTGTGTTCCTCAAAACTTATTTGTTTGTGGGTTTTTGGTTTCTCAAATTTTTCCACTATGAGATGTTTTCATTTTTCCTGTGTTCACTTGTTTTGAAGTTGACCAGTAAAAATCAAATGATTAAGTTCAAAATCTTGGTGGTTTTCTCTGCGGTACTCTATCCAACAGATTTTTGGATCTTACTAATGGAAAAATTTATTTCTCTCATTTTATTTTATTCCCAAACTGTAAAACAATAGGTCGAAAACAAAAATGTTTTCGACCTATTTTATTTCGTGTTTCTTTATACATTCTTGTTAATTATCTTTTACCAGTGTTTCTCGGCAGTGTTTGGTTGGCTTAGGAATGTATCTTCATCACCGAATATTATATTTGTTGTTTCACGCGCTTGAGTTTTTCTTCGGCGTGCTTCTAAATATAAAAATTGGTATTTTAACATTTCTAGGCGCAATTTTATTCTGGTTTCATCGGATACTTCTAATGAATTATCTACCAGTTTTTGTAAGTTGTTTGCGCGTGCTTGGATTTCTCGGATGTCGTCTAATAGACGGTTGTCTTCGATTTTTTGCACGTTTACTTTTTTTCTTCCAAACATGTTTATATCTCCCTGCGTCCTAATACTGCACTCTTTAGTGTCATTTCGTCAGCGTATTCAATATCAGATCCTACTGCTAGTCCTCTGGCTAATCTTGTTACTTTGATGCCAGCTGGCTTAACTAATTTGGCCAAATATTGTGCAGTTGCTTCTCCGTCTGGAGTTGCGTTGGTAGCAATGATTAATTCTTTGACTGCCTTATTTTCTCGTAGACGGTTTAGTAGTAATTTTATGTTCAGATTCTCAGGGCCGATTCCGTCGACTGGTGATAATACTCCACCTAATACGTGGTATAAGCCATTATAAGCGTTCATGTCGTCGATTGATAAAATATCTTTTGGTTGTTCGACTACTAGTATTGTGGATTGATCTCGATTTGTATCACGACAGATTGAACATGTTTCTTCTGTTGTGATATTTCCACAAATCGCACATGACCTCAAATCAGTTTTGGCAGACATTAAGTTGTCAGAAAACTCTTTGACGTCATCTTTATCCATACTTAGCGTATAAAACGCCATCCTCGTTGCAGTCTTACGTCCAATTCCTGGTAATAGCATGTAACTATCTATTAATTTCGTAATTGGTTCAGGGTAATTCATTCTACATCAATCCATTCAAGCCGTTGCCACCAAGGCCACCAGCGTATTGACCGAGTTTTTCTTTTTGATCTTCTGTCATTTTATCGTTGGCATCATTAAAAGCCATGATAATCATGTCTTGCAATGTATCTGGATCATCTGGGTCAATCAACTTGTCAGCAATCTTCAAATCAGTAACTTTTCTTTCACCATTCATCTTCAAAGTTACTAATTCGCCAGCTGCCTTACCTTCGTACTCGGCATTCTTAATTTCATTTTGTGCTTCTGTTACTTGTTTTTGCATCTTTTGGGCTTGGCGCATTAAGTCTGCCATATTTCCACCCATATTTCCAAAATTAGGTCCTTGAGCCATAATTAATTCCTCCTAGTCGTTTTTGATATCAACATTATCTTCACCAAACAAGTTTACAGCTTCATCAACCGTCTCGTCGGATTTTGTTGTCTCTGGTTTAGATTTTACATCGTTATTGTTATTAGAATCAAATTTATTATTAATATATTCTTTTCTTATTCCAGGCCAGTCTGCTTTTGGCACCATAACGATGGAACAATCTTTTTTCAGCAGCTTACTAACATTGTCCGTCAAAGAATCTAACAAATCTTGATCCTCTTGAGCTTGTTCGAACCACATTGCATAGTCAAAAGCCATCACAATACCACTCGGACTTGCTGCAACCGGATCTGAAACTCGCATCATCGCACGCTGTGTGACTGACAACATGTTCATTACATCCGGCCAAATATCTTTTGCAGCATTCAAATCATCTTTAGTTGCCGCTGATAAAACTTTATAAATAGCAGTCATGTTAAGTTTGGTTTTTTTATTACTATTTCGATGAACTGGTTTATCAACCTTAACTGCAGCAGCAGGTTGTTGAACACCTGTTGTCGAAATATTTTTTATTTCTGACTTCAGTTTACGCACTTCATCACTTAATCTGTCTACTTCAACATTATCAACTGGGGCAGCAGCTGTCGTTGCAACAGGTTGTCCAGCAGAAGCTTCAACTTGAGGTTCACTTATTTTAACAGTCAAAATCTCCATGTACACGTCAGTCTGATTGGAATTCTTCAAGTTTCTTTGAGTGTTACTAACTTGGTCGACAATATAGAACAATCTGTCATTATCGAACTTGCTGGAAATAGCCAACATGTCCTTGGTCATAATGGTTGAATCCATTTGTTCAGATAAATCGGTATTCGAATTGTACAAAATCATGTTTCGACAAACTCGAATAATCATTTCGGTAAAACGAATTGCTGAACGTCCACTTGATAAAATTTTGTACAAACTTGTTAGAGCATCTGCTGGATTGTTGTCTGAAACAGCCGTCATATAGGCAACGATTTGGTCATTACTTAAAGCACCTGTAACTTCTTGAGCGTTGTTTAACGTTAATGTATCATCACCGAAAGACAAAGCCTGATCCAAAATACTCAATGCATCACGCATCCCACCTTCAGCAGATGCCGCGATAATATTTAATGCTTCTTCATCATATTCAACTTTTTTATCATTCAAGATTAATTCCATACGATCCAAAATATCTTGCTTGGAAATTCTTCTGAATGTAAAGCTTTGGGTTCTAGAAATAATTGTTGCTGGAATTTTTTGAGGTTCAGTTGTTGCCAGAATAAACATTACGTTAGCTGGCGGTTCCTCTAAAGTCTTCAACAGTGCATTAAAAGCACCTTGAGAAAGCATATGAACTTCATCAATAATGTAAACTTTGAATTTTGCCTCAGTAGGAGCGTATTTTACTTTATCACGAATGTCACGAATCTCTTCGACACCGTTGTTTGAAGCGGCATCAATTTCAATCACATCATTTAAACGATTTTCGTTGGCTGCTTTACAAATTTCGCATTCATTGCAAGGCTCACCATCATGTGGATTTAAACAGTTAACAGCCTTTGCTAAAATCTTTGCGCAGGAAGTTTTACCAGTTCCACGAGGGCCACTGAACAAATATGCATGACTGGTCATATTATTAGCCACTGCGTTACGCAGAGTCTGTGTAACTACTTCTTGACCAACCACATCAGCGAAAGTTTGAGGTCGCCATACCCGATATAGTGCTTGATATGCCATGTATTCTCCTAACTTGTGTTTAATAGTTAAATTTTACCACAAAAAAACTCCTAATCGGTTAGATTAGGAGGCTAATATACATAACAAAAGGCACATGTTGCAACTTACTTAGTGCTGCTTTCTTCCGAACCTGACACGATTCGTAAGAGCACCATTGCCCTAAGGCCTTGCGGCAATAACTATATTACTATAAATACCAAATTAATGCTACTTTTTGCGACGAATTTCTCTGAAAAAGTTTTGTAGTAAACTAGCTGAATCGTCCGCCAATATACCACCAACGAAATCCGGCTGATGATTATATTTTGTTTCTTCGAATAAGTTATTAATTGATCCAACTGACCCAGCTTTAGGATCATAGGCACCAAAAATAACTTCTTCTACACGACTATTAATAATTGCGCCGGCACACATTGGACATGGCTCTAGAGTGACATACAAACTCATATGTTCAAGTCGCCAACTGCCAATCTTGGCACAGGCGTTCTCGATAGCAATTATTTCAGCATGTTTAATTGCATTCTGAGTTTCTTCGCGTTCATTGTATCCAACCGAGATGATTTCAGAAGTACGATTGTCAATAATTGTGCAACCAATTGGCACTTCCCCATAACTTTGTGCAATTTTTGCCTGATCCAAAGCCATTTGCATGAAGTTTTCGTTTTGTTCATCTGAAAAATGCATAATTAACCCTCAGCAATTGAGGATATCTTGTCACTCAATGCAGCGGGCAATTTGATATCACTAATTTTTTCAGTGGCTTTTTCAACAATCTTAAACAAGATTCTTATTTCAAAATTAGAAAGCCCATCAACAATTGCAAGAGCCTTTTCATTACCATTTAGATGTTTCTTGATTAATCTTTTTAATTGTTTACGTTCACGTTTTACTTTAAACTTTCTAACTGTTTTAAAAGCAAACAATCCTAATACTGCGACACCACCAGTCACTACTGATAATCCTAAACCAATTAATAATTTTTTATCCAAAATGGAAACCCCCTCAATTACAATTCTTGTTTTTTACTTCTGAGAATATAATACCCCTTGTCTCGAGTAACTACTTCAACATTTCCGTAAGTTTCTTTCATCAGTTTCTTTGCGGAAGGTTCACCTTGTTTCTTTTGGATAACAATCCATACTTCACCGTTATCTAATAAATAATCGTTAGCACCACCAATTATTCCGGATACAACTTCTTTTCCAGCTCTAATTGGCGGATTGGAAACAATTAAGGCATATTTATTTTCAATTTTTTCATAAATACTTGACTCGAAAATATCGACATTAGTGATTTTATTAGCTTTTGCATTTTTTTGTGCTAAATCTAAGGCACGCAAATTGACGTCTGACATCGCCACCTGACGTTTAGGTTGATCTTTTGCCAGAGCCAAACCAATTGGTCCATAACCGCAACCAACGTCCAAAATGTCGCCTTGTGGCACATTAGAGAAATCAATTGCTTCAATCAAGACTCTAGAACCAAAATCAATCGTCTGCCTGGAAAATACTCCACTATCAGATGTGAATTTCAAGTTGTTGCCTTTAAGTGTAAAATCAAATGTTTTTAATTCATGTTCTAAATTTTCATCATTTTCGAAATACTGGTTGGCCATGATTAATCCCCTCGTTAAATAAATTTTGGGTAAAAAAAAATCCTCTTTCGAGGATTAATTTTAACATAAGTTAATTATTTCAATGTAACTGTTGCGCCAACAGCTTCAAGTTTTTCTTTCATTTCGTCAGCGTCAGCTTTAGCAACGCCTTCTTTGATAACCTTAGGTGCACCATCAACTAAGTCTTTTGAGTCTTTCAAGCCAAGTCCTGTGATACCACGAACTTCCTTGATAACCTTAACTTTTTCTTGTCCTGATTCTGTTAATTCAACGTCGAATGAGTCTTTTTCTGCACCGGCATCTGCACCTGCAGCACCTGCAGCAGCAACTGGAGCAGCAGCTGTAACGTCAAATTCTTCTTCGATTGCCTTAACTAAATCGTTTAGTTCAAGGATTGATGCATCTTTTAATTGGTCGATAATTGCTTGTGTATCTAAAGCCATTTTGATTTCCTCCAAATTGAGTTTAATATTTTTTGTTTAAAAATTAAGCAGCTGGTTCGTCATCTTTCTTATCTGCAATTGCTTTAACAGTAAGAGCGAAGTCACGAACTGGAGCTTGTAATACAGATACCAACATAGATAGTAATCCATCTCTTGATGGTAATGTTGCAAGATCTTGAATTTGTTCAAGAGTAGCAACTTTGCCTTCGATCATTCCACCTTTAATTTCAACGGCTTCAACATCTTTGGCATATTTAGCAGCAACTTTAGCTGGAGCAACTGGATCTTCTTCAGAAAAGGCAATAGCTGTAGGACCTACGAATAAGTCTTCAATTCCTTCGATACCAGCAGCATCAGCAGCACGTCTCAAGATTGTATTCTTGATAACTTCCATGTGAGCACCTTGCTCACGTAGTTCAGCACGCATGTTAGTTGCTTCTTCAACTGTTAAACCTAAATAGTCAACAACAACAACTGACTTAGCATTCTTCAAGTTTTCAACGACTGCATCAACTTGTGCTTGTTTTGCATCTAATTTCTCTTGCTTCATTTTACGTTTCACCTCCATAATTATCTTAGTTAACTCTACGATTTATCGGCTATAAAATAAAATCTCTGCGCCCGAATGAGCACAGAGATTATTTAACAATCTTCTGGCCTCGGCAGGATATTAAGATATACATCACCTGAGTCTTCGGTAGAAATCAACTATTGTAATTTATCATCATTTTGGTATTTAGTCAATAAGATTAAGCGTTAATCTTAAGACCAGGGCCAAATGTTGAAGTCATGTTAACACTTGTAACATATGCACCCTTCAATGATGCTGGACGAGCCTTTAAGATTGCTTCGTAAAGTGCATCGAAGTTTTCTGAAAGTTTCTTAGTATCAAATGAAGCTTTACCGATTGGTGCGTGGATCAAACCATTTGAGTCAACACGGTAAGTAACTTGTCCAGCTTTGATGTCGTTAACAGCCTTTGTAACGTCCATTGTAACTGTACCAGTCTTAGGGTTAGGCATTAAACCTTTAGGTCCAAGAACTCTACCTAAACGTCCAACCTTAGCCATCATTGGTGGTGTAGCAACAGCAACGTCAAAGTCTAACCAACCATCTTGAATTTTTTCAACAAGATCATCTGAACCAACGATGTCAGCACCAGCTGCTTCAGCATCTTTAGCTTGAGCACCTTCAGCGAAGACAATAACCTTCGAAGTTTTACCAGTACCATTTGGTAGTACGATAGCACCACGAATTTGTTGATCAGCTTGTTTTGGATCTACATCCAAGTTAATTGCAACTTCGATTGTTGAATCGAATTTTGCGTAATCAATTTTCTTAAGTAATTCAGCAGCATCTGCGGCAGAGTAAGTCTTTGACTTGTCTAGGCCTTTAACTGCGTCCATATATTTTTTTCCATGCTTAGCCATGCTAAGTTCCTCCTTGCTTTGTGGTCCATTGGGGATTTAAATTTTCCCCTCCCACTTGTTAAGAATGTTTTCACATCCCTGTAAACTGTTAAAAAGTTAAGACTAGTCTTTAACTTCAAATCCCATACTTCGTGCAGTACCAGCGACCATACGCATTGCAGATTCAACACTAGCAGCGTTTAGGTCTTTCATCTTGGTTTCAGCAATTTCGCGAACTTGATCTGATGTAACTGTGGCAACCTTCTTTGTGTTAGGTTCACCAGAGCCACTATCTACACCAGCTGCCTTCTTAAGAAGAACAGCAGCAGGTGGTGTCTTTGTAACGAAATCGAATGAACGATCCTCGTATACAGAGATAACAACAGGAATGATCATTCCACGTTGTTCTTGAGTACGTGCATTAAAATCCTTTGTAAATGCAACGATATTAATACCAGCTTGACCTAAAGCTGGACCAACTGGTGGAGCTGGAGTAGCTTGACCTGCAGGTATTTGTAATTTAACTATGTTAGCAACTTTTTTAGCCACGAAACATACCTCCTTGTCCGTGATGTGGTCATGATGAGAATGTAAATTTTCTCTCCCACAGTATGTAAAACATACCGTAATAGTGTAGCACGTGATTTTAACTATAGCAATATAAAATTATTGTTTATCTACGTCGTCAAAACCAACTTCGGCATTAGTCATACGACCGAACATATCAACTTCAACTTTAAGTTTCATGTGTTCAGCATCAACTTCTGTGACTTTACCGCTCATCTTAGCAAAAGCACCATCAATAATAGTTACTGTTTCACCAACAGTGAAGTCAGTATCGTGGTCTCTAGTAGAAACGCCAAGATCTTTCAAGATGTTATCAATTTCTTCTGGTAATAATGGTGCAGGCTTACTACCTGAACCGTGACTGCCGACAAATCCTGTAACACCAGGAGTATTACGTACAACGAACCATGATTCATCAGACATAACCATTTCAACAAGAACATATCCTGGGAAAGTTTTCTTCATCTCAGTCTTTTTCTTACCGTTCTTTACTTCAGTTTCTTCGTCTTCAGGAACAACAGCACGGAAAATGTAATCTTCCATACCCATTGATTGTGCACGTGATTCTAGATTTTCCTTAACTTTATTTTCGTATCCAGAATAAGTATGTAGAACATACCATTGTTTTTCGCCAGCTTCAGCCATAATTTCCTCCAAAAAAATATCAAAATAAAAAACTTCGAACGACGTTCGAAGTTTTCTGCTTGTTCATATAGTATCAGATTTTTGTCATACTTACAATTACTTACCCATAAAGAAGGCTTGTAGAATTGCAACGATAGCCCAGTCAACTAATGCAAAGAAGATAGCGTACAGCAATGATGTAGCAATAACAGTCCAAGTATCTCTTCTGTTTTCTTTCCATGTTGGCCAAACAACCAATTTCATTTCTTTATTAACACTGCCAAAAAATTTAAATAGTTTCATTTGATCCTCCAAATTAACGTGTTTCTTTATGTAATGTGTGTTTGCCGCAATGCTTACAGAACTTCATGACTTCAAGTCTTTCAGTTCTATTTGGATTCTCAGTAATCGTATAATTACGAGAGCCACAAACGCTACATGCGAGCGCAACTTTTCTTAGTCCCATATCATTTCTCCACAATCTTCCGCCTTATAGCACGGTTTATGTCCTTATAATTGTATCGTTTTGATTTAAAAAAGTCCACACAAAAAATATTTATTAAAAGGTGGTAATCCTTTTGCGGATTTTGGACTTGCATCGACTAGACGCTCGTTGCAGCTGGGTGTTATTACATCGATGAGCCATACAAGCTTCTTCAACCGTAATATCTCCAATGATAATTTGAAATGCTGCAAGTTCGAGATCACTCATGTCCTCAATTAGTCGTTCAAAGTTTTCCAACATATCACTAATGGCTGGTGCTGGTTGACTTAGAAAGTCCAAAAGATTTTCTCTTGTCCTAATTAAATCCTCAAAAGAAAACGCATCATTGTTTGCTTGGCGCTTGGAAGCTCTTTGTGCCCTAATCAAAGATACAATGTGATTATTCAATCGCATCTTAAAGAAGTTGGCAAATTTCGAGCCTTGGCTACCATCAAACAATTTACAAGTCTGTAAACACACAATAAATGATTCCTGATACCAATCATTTCGATCGTAGCCATTCAACCAATATAGCTTATACATCTTATCAATCATCGGTTGATATTTTTTCACTAAATATTGAAGGGCTTCTGAATCATCGTAGTCTCTGACTTGTACAATTAATTCAATTTCTGTTTTTATTCGCATGTGATTAATTCTGTGTATATTTTCTTAAAAACAAGATTACCATTGTATTAATAAGTATTAATACCGAACGTGTGTTTACAAAAAAACAGTTACCAAAAATTGGCAACTGTTTATTTTATTTCATAAGTTATTCGTTTCTTGAAGCAAATGCTTGGTACAACATAACACCAGTTGCGACACTAGCATTCAAACTTTGCACGTGTCCAACCATGGGAATACTTAGAGTTTCATCGACTTGTTTTTGTACAAGTGGTGATACTCCTTTCCCTTCGTTACCGATGACTAAAGCAATTGCACCTTTGGCATTCCATTGACGATAGTTTTTACCTTCCATGGCTGTACCAAAGATCCAAACATTTCGTTTCTTTAAATCATTAATCGTGTTAACTAAATTGGTCACACGAACTACTGGAACATGCTCAATAGCTCCAGTTGAAGTTTTAGCAACAACGGCTGTTAATCCGGTTGAACGATGTTTAGGAATAATAATTCCATCCACACCAACCGCATCAGCAGTACGCATGATTGATCCTAAATTATGTGGATCTTCAATTTTGTCGAGAATTAGGATAAATGGATCTGTCCCCTTCTTTTCGGCACTTTTAAAGATTTCGTCCAATTCAACATATTGGTATGGTGCAACATAAGCTGCAACACCTTGGTGAGTTCCACCGTCAGAGATTAAGTCTAGCTTGCTCTTTGGAACCTCTTGTACTATCAAGCGGTCACGTTTGGCAATCTTGACTACTTCTCGTACGTGCTCACTAGTTAAATCTTTTTGAACTAAAACTTTGTTGACACGTTGATTAGCAGTTGGTGATTTCAATAATTCAACAACTGAATGGTGACCAAAGACTAGTTCACTTTCTTCTGAATTATTTTGCATTCGTTTCACCTGCCTCAACTTTTTTAATACAATAATTAATTAATTCTTCTAAGCGTTTTTTATCGCCGGTAATGTCCAAATAGCCCATCACTGCCTCAAATCCTGTTGACATGTGGTAAGTCACTACATCAGTATTTTTGGCTTTCGTATACTTTTTGGCATTACGACCATTTTTATAAATCCTAACTTCTTGATCAGATAAAATATCTTCTTCAATCATCAGATTTATCAAGGATGCTTGAGCCTTGGCCGAGACAAATTGTTTCGACATGTATTGAAGTTCATTAACTTTGGTTTTCCCAGTTTCAAGAAGGTGTTCACGAATATATACTTCATAAACAGCATCCCCAAGATATGCCAATGTAACTCCATTTAGTTGTTCAATCTTAATCATTTAAATGCCACCGTGTTCCCTGCGGCGTATCTTCAAGAATTACGCCCATTTCTTTTAATTTATCACGTAATTCGTCACTCGTCGCAAAATCTTTATCAGCACGAGCTTGATCACGTTGGTCAACCATTGATTGAATCTCGTCGGATAATTCCTTTTTGTCATCAAATGTGACACCCAAGATTCCAGACAAGTCTGAAATTGCAGTCAAAATAGCTTCAGCATTTTCTTTGTTGACTGAATCTTGGCTGCTGTAATTATTAGCTAGACTCACCAACTCAAAAATTGTCGTCAATCCATTTTGAACATTAAAGTCATCATTCATGGCAGTCTTAAATTCTTCAACAATTTTAGCAATTTGTTCGTCAATTGTTGCGTCCTTTTGACCATTAGCATCATCAAGTCTAAAACTCAAATTGTTATAAGCAGTCTTAATTTTATCCAAATTATCGGCAGCTTTTTGCAGGTTGGCCTTTGAATACTCAAGTGGACGACGATAATGTGTTGATGATAGGAAGAAGCGAATCACCTGTGGATCAGTTGTCTTAACTAAATCATGAACGGTCACAAAATTACCAAGTGATTTACTCATTTTCTCGTTGTTCTCAACAGTCACAAAACCATTGTGCATCCAATAATTAACGAATTTTTCACCTGTCTCAGCCTCAGATTGGGCAATTTCATTTTCGTGATGAGGGAATTCAAGGTCTTGACCACCACCATGAATATCAAAATTATTGCCGAGATATTTGGTCGACATAACTGAACATTCAATGTGCCAACCTGGACGGCCCTTACCCCAAGGAGAATCCCAGTTAATTTCACCTGGCTTAGCTTTTTTCCAAAGCGCAAAATCAATCGGATCTTGCTTCTTATCAAATTCAGCTTCACCAATATGTTCACTGGCACCTTGAACTAATTGATCAATGTCCATGTCTGAAAGTTTGCCGTAATTTTTGAATTTACGGGCACGATAAAAGACATCCCCATCTGATTCATAAGCATAACCCTTATCTATCAACACTTTTACAAAGTTAATGATTTCTGGAATGTTGTCAGTCGCACGAGGATTAACTGTTGCACGTTGAACATTCAGTTCATCAATATCTTCGTAGAAAGCTTTAATAAATTTATCGGCAACTTCTGGGACGGTAATATTTTCTCGAGCAGCTTCTTTAATCATCTTGTCGTCAACATCAGTAAAATTAGAAACAAATTTTACATTGTAACCAATATATTCCAAATAACGTCTGACAGTGTCAAAAGCAACGATTGAGCGCCCATTTCCAATGTGAATATAGTTATAGACTGTGGGACCACAGACATACATATTCACTTGATTAGGTTGAATTGATTTGAATTCTTCTTTTTCTCGTGTGTATGTATTAAATATTTTTAGCATCTATATCACCCTATATAAAAAGAGGTTGAGGCAAAACTTAGTTTTCCTTCAACCTCTTGTTTTGTATCAAGAAACGATACTTCTATTTCATTTGATCTAAAGTTTTATCAATATTCTTCAAAGCTTGATCCTTACCGAATAACTCAATAGCTTCGGCAATTGCTGGACCGTGCATTGTACGTGTTGTAGCAATTCTTGCTGGCATGTAAAGTTTTCTACCTTTAACACCAGTATCTGCTCTAACACCTTGAATAGCAGCCATAATTTGTGTAGCTGTAAATCGTTTAAGATTTTCTAACTTGCCACGCAAGTCTTCAATTGCCTTACGCGCATCGTCGTCTTTCAATTCTTCTTGTTCATCATCAGTTAAGACTTCTGGTTGTTCAAAGAAAACATCTGAGAGATCAACGATTTGTTGAGTAAAGCTCATTTGTGGCATATACAATTCAGTCAAGTGTCTTACCCATTGGATTGTATCTGTGTCAGGATTTTCTGGAATACGTTTTGCTGTGATTAAGTTTTCAAGAACTAAATCAGTGATTTCTGAAACATCAGCGTTCTTAACGTATTGGTTATTAACCCATTCCAATTTCTTTTGGTCAAACTTAGCAGGTGATTTACTCAAACGCTTTTCATCAAAAATCTTGATAAATTGTTTACGGTTGAATAATTCATCTTCACCAACTGGTGACCATCCGAGCAATGTAATGAAATTAAACATTGCTTCCGGAAGATATCCTAATTCACGATATTGTTCGATGAATTGTAGGACTGATTCATCACGTTTACTTAGTTTCTTACCTGTTTCAGTGTTGATAATCAATGTCATGTGACCGAATTTTGGAGCTTCCCAGCCAAGTGCATCATAGACCATCAATTGTTTAGGAGTATTGGCAACGTGATCATCACCACGCAGAACGTGACTAATCTTCATCAAGTGGTCATCAACAACAACCGCAAAGTTATACGTTGGCATACCATCACGTTTTTGGATAACCCAGTCTCCACCAATAGTATTTGAATCGATAGAAACACTGCCTTTAACAATGTCATCCCACTCGTATGTCTTACCAACTGGAACGTGAATACGGATAACTGGTGTTAAGCCAGCATCTTTAGCGGCTTGAATCTTTTGAGCTTTTTCATCTTCACTCATTCCAGCAAATTCATATTCATAATGAGGCATCTCACCATTTGCTTCTTGTTTTTCACGCATAGCAGTGAGTTCTTCTTCTGTTGTATATGATTCGTAAGCGTCACCTTTATCAAGAAGTTCTTGAATATACTTTTGATAAATATCTTTACGTTCTGATTGACGATATGGACCATAATCTCCACCAACATCGGGACCTTCATCCCAGTCAACTCCGAGCCACTTAAGGTTTTCAAGTTGGCTTTGTTCGCCACCTTCAACATTTCTCTTAGTGTCTGTATCTTCGATACGGATTACGAATGTTCCTTTATGACTACGTGCAAATAGGTAATTGAAAATTGCAGTTCTTGCATTACCTATATGTAAATGTCCTGTTGGACTTGGTGCGTATCTAACTCGAATATCATTATTTGCCTTGTTTGCCACTTTTACGTTCTCCCCTTTTACGTGTTGTATTACCTGATTTGTTATCCGTTGGCTTCTTCGGATTCTTTTCTTGGATACCATTAAACGAATGAGCAGGTTTAGCAAATATCATTTTACCAGCATCTGTTTGTAATGCACTAGTAACGACGACATCTAGTGATTTATTAATGAAATATTTACCTTCTTCAACAACCACCATTGTTCCGTCTTCAAGATATGCTACACCTTGTTCACGCTCGGTACCTTCTTTTATAACTTTAACAGTCATAGTCTCTCCTGGCAAAACCATAGGTTTCAAGACTTTGGCAAGTTCGTTAATATTCAAAACTTTAACATTCTGAAATTCACTAACCTTGTTTAAATTATAATCGTTTGTCAAAACTGCACCACCAATTTCTTTGGCTAATTTCAGCAGCTTATTATCAACTTCCGGAATATTGTCATAATCCCTAGTTGTCGTTTCATATTTAATGGTTTGATCCATTCTCATTTCATTTAAAATGTCTAATCCACGACGACCACGTTCACGCTTTTGATTGTCGGACGAATCTGAAATCAATTGTAATTCATGAACAACAAAATCAGGAATCATAATTTTACCTTCCAAAAATCCTGTCTGTGCCAATTGGTGAACACGTCCATCAATAATAACTGATGTATCCAAAATTTTGTAAGGGTAAAAATCTTTCTCAGTTGAACGTTCAATTATCTGACCGTCCTTATCAGCTTTTTCATTTGACTTGTTCTTTCTGGTCAAAGAAAAACTGCGCCAATCATTTCTTCTAGTCGTACCAATTCGAAATCCGATGAATCCGAAAATGATCATAAGGATCAAAGGAATAATAGTGTTGAATATTAATGATGACATCATATAAAACGGAATCGAAATGATATTTGCTAGAATCAATCCTCCAATAAGGAAAATAGCTCCAAAAATAATGTACTGTGGTGAACGCGAACCAAGACTTTTCTCGATTCGAGCATTTAAATTGTTAATTGGTTGGACGAAAGGAAATGAAAAGAAATAAAAAATAAGGCCACCAGTAAGTCCGTCGACATACCCATTATTAACAATACGTTGATCACCCATTCCGGTTGCGCGCCAGAGATAAGGTAAAACAGTCACTCCGACCGCAATACCAATCAATGCAAAAATTGCATTAACTAAAAATTTGCGCATATAGCACCTCCTAATTAAAAACTTTATTCATAGCTTCAGAAACGGTGGTAACACCAATAATTTGAATATTTTGGTCTTTTACCCAATCTCCAAGGTTATTTTTAGGAACAAAAATACGTTTGAAGCCCAATTTCTCGGCTTCATTAACTCGCTGGTCAATTCGATTTACACGTCTAATTTCACCAGTAAGTCCTACTTCACCAACAAAACAATCGGTTGCAGAAATACCAAGATCTTTATAACTTGAAGCAATCGACATGGCAAGTGCAAGATCAATTGCTGGCTCATCAAGTTTGACACCACCAGTTGACTTCAAATAGGCATCTTGATTTTGCAACATTAAATTACCACGTTTTTCTAAAACAGCCATAATAACTGATACTCGATTATGATCGAGGCCAGTTGCAGTTCTCTTGGCATTCCCAAATATTGTTGGTGTAATCAAAGATTGTATCTCAACTAGGATTGGACGTGTACCTTCCATAGATACAACAACCGCTGAACCATTCGTATCTTTAAGTCGCTCTTCCAAGAAAATTTCTGATGGATTGTCAACTTCAGATAGCCCTTTAGTCTGCATCTCAAAAATACCAATTTCATTAGTTGATCCAAAACGATTTTTGACCGAGCGAAGGATACGATAACTGTGATGAGTATCCCCCTCAAAATATAGCACTGTATCAACCATATGTTCCAATATCTTAGGACCAGCAATTGCGCCACCCTTTGTTACATGTCCAACAACGAAAACTGTAATGTTTTGTTGCTTGGCTATATTCATCAATTCAGCTGTAACTTCACGAATTTGTGAAACACTACCAACGGCCGATGATATCTCCGGTTCATCCATTGTTTGAACGGAATCAATAACCAAATAATCGGGTTTGATTTCATCAATAGTTTGGCGAATGTAACTCATATCGGTTTGTGGATAAATAAATAAGTCATCCCCACTGATATCAAGTCTGTCCGCACGCATCTTAATTTGTGACGCACTCTCTTCACCAGAAACGTATAAAACTTTTCCACCAGACTTTTGTAGTTGTCCCGATACTTGTAATAGTAATGTAGATTTTCCAATTCCCGGGTCACCACCGATAAGTATTAGAGAACCTGGAACAATGCCACCTCCGAGAACACGATTCAACTCTGATAAATCAGTTTTAACTCGTTGTTCCTTTTCAAAGGCGACATCATTTAATCTAACCGCTTTGGTTTCCAGATCACTAGTACGACGGCTAGGCGTAGCCTTTGGTGACTCTACCCGCTCGATTTCCTCAACCATTTGATTCCATGAACCACAATTTGGACAACGTCCCAAATATTTTGGTGAAACGTATCCACAATTTTGACAGACAAACTTACTTTTTGATTTTGCCAAGTACTTAATCCTCTCTACTTAACACCAGATGAGCCAAAACCGCCTTGGCGTTCTTTAAGACCACCAATATCATCGTCAGTTGTTAAATACTTAATAAATATTCCTTGGGCGAGTCGATCACCCTTTTTAATATGAAAGTCTTTTGGGAAAAAGTTGATCAATTGAATAAATAATTCTCCCTCATTACCGTCATTGTTATAGTAGTCAGCATCAACCACACCAATCCCGTTTGGAATCGACAAACCACGTTTCAATGGATTACTTGAACGGCTGGCAATAATCAAAACTTCATCATCTTGCATATATGCTTTAACCCCAGTTGGTACTAAAACTGGTTTAATTGCTTTTTGCACTTCTTCGACTTTTGCGTCATCCATTTTACCCTTTGTAAGTAAAAACTTGATAACATTTAGAACTCCAAATTTCCAAATAGAAGGAACAACAAAATCTTCGGCACTCTCAATATCGTATCCGGCAGCTTTCTTGGTTTGTCTGACTGGTAAATTAATGTTTTTATCTTGATATTTCTCAACAATTTCAAATCCACGTTGTTTTGACAAAATATGGTCTCCTTTTTAATCCTAGTTACTAAAATAATATCATTTAAACATTGGTAATACACTGACTTTCATTAGTTATTACGGTAAGATTAAGATAAATATATTGATATTAGGAGGCTTTCTATGGAGATGAGACACGGTGAAAACCGTTTTTACCTTTTTGACACAGATACACACAAAGAAGTTGGCGAAATTGTGTATTCCAAAGTTGAAGATAACATTATTTCAATTGACCACACACGAGTTGATGAAACTTTTCAAGGTCATGGATTTGCTGGCAGGTTACTGAATTCAATGTTGGACTATGCTGATTTGAATAATTTGAAAATTGTTCCAGTCTGTGAATATGCCAAGGTTGCGTTCAAAAAACGCCCAGAAATCAGATTTTTGTTAGCTGATAATTATCAAGAACTACTTAAAAAACTCGACAAGGAGGAACAAAAATAGTGAATCAAGACGAACTTAAAAAAGCAGTCGGGGTAAAATCCGTAGATTTCATTCAAAGTAATTCAGTTGTAGGTTTAGGAACCGGTTCAACGGTATATTTTATGATAGAAGAACTTGGTAGGAGATATCAAGCTGGCGAGATCAAGAATATCGTTGGTGTTTCAACTTCATCACGTTCACAAAAACAAGCTGAGGGGCTCGGCATTCCTATGAAGGATTTGAACGAAGTCGACCATATTGATTTGACCATCGATGGTGCTGATCAAATTGACAAGAACTTCCAAGGAATCAAAGGTGGCGGTGCTGCCCATTTACTTGAAAAAATGGTTGCCACAAATTCTCACAAAAACATTTGGATTGTCGATCAATCTAAGATGGCGGACCAACTTGGTAGCTTCCCACTTCCTATTGAAGTAATTCCATTCGGTTGCCAAAAAACTTTTGATGACTTAGCCAAAGAAAACTTGAAGCCTGAATTTAGATTAGATGAAAATGGTGACCGAGTTTTGACACACAACAAGAACTACATTATTGACCTTAAAAATGGTGTAATCGAACATCCCCACATTTTGGCTGATTGGTTAGATCACCAAGTTGGAATTGTTGCACACGGACTATTTCTTGATATAGTAAATACTGTAGTTGTTGGTTATGATGACGGCCCAAAAGTCATCGACAACATTAGATAATTAAAGAGGAGACTATTTTATGACGAAGGAAATCACATCAAAAGAATTATCAGATTTTCAAAAAGCATTCGAGGACACTCCAGGTTCTTCTGCTATTAAAAATGCCGTCGCAAATAACGGTATTTATAAATCAAGTGAAACTCTAGCATCAAAAATTGCTATGGATCCAACTTTCTCAGTTGAAATTGAAACTGGTTCAGTTGCAGATCAAAAGCAATCCGGTTTGTGCTGGGTATTCGCTGCTTTGAATACTATGAGACACCCTATCCAATCAAATTTCAAAATTAAGGGATTTGAACTTTCTGAAGGATACATGCTTTTCTGGGATAAACTAGAAAAATCTAATTTCTTCTATGAAAACGTAATTAACACAGCTGCCCTACCAATTGGCGACCGTAAAGTTGACTTCTTAATGACCACACCTCAACAAGATGGTGGTCAATGGGATATGGTTATGGCGCTTGTTGAAAAATACGGTGTCGTTCCAAAGAGCGTTATGCCAGATACAGCCAGCAGAACAAATTCACGTGAATTGAATTCCGTTCTTAACACTAAATTACGTAAAAATGCCGTAACTCTCCGTAAATTAGTTAATGATGGTGCCTCAGAAACTGACGTTCAACGCCAAAAAGATGAAATGATGAGTGAAATCTACAAAATTTTAGTTTACACAGTCGGTGAACCACCAACAAAATTCGACTGGGCTTACCGTGATGATGATAAGAATTATCACAAAGAAACGGGCATCACTCCACAAGAATTTTTCAAAAAATATGTTGGTTGGGATATCGATAATTATGTTTCAACAATCAACGCACCAACAGCAGACAAGCCATACAATCACGTCTATACTGTTGAATTGCTAGGAAACGTTGTCGGTGGACGCCAAGTTCGTCACCTTAACCTAGCAATCGATGACTTCAAATCACTAGCAGTTAAACAACTTCAATCAGGCGAAGCAGTCTGGTTCGGTAGTGACGTCGTCCAAAGTTCAGACCGTAAATTAGGAATCATGGACACAAAAATCTATGACCTAGAAGGCCTATTCAACACAGACTTCAGCATGACAAAGGCAGAACGCCTGGACTATGTTGAAAGTATGATGGACCACGCAATGGTAATCACCGGCGTCGACTTAGATGAAAACGGCAAACCAACAAAATGGAAAGTTGAAAACTCATGGGGAGAAAAAGTCGGAACAAAAGGCTACTTCGTAATGAGCGACGACTGGTTCGACCAATTCGTCTACCAACTAGTAATCAACAAAGACTTATTAAGCGACTCACTAAAAACAACATTTGACACAGAAGCAAAAGATCCAAAAGTATTAGCACCATGGGATCCAATGGGAGCACTAGCTTAAAAGAGCCAAAAAAAGCACGCACTTAAACACGGAACATAAGACGACCATAGCGGAGAGGGGTGCGTAACACCCCCGCAGCTCTGGGCGCCTTATGTGTAGTGTTTAGTGCTTTTTTTAGCGTTTCAAAAAAACAGCCAAAAACAAAACGCACTTGGGCACGGAGCGTAAGATGCGACACAGCGGAGTGGGCGCGTAACGCCCCGCAGCTTTGTCCAGCTTACACGCAGTGTCCAGTTTTGTTTTTGGCGTTTCCACTATATAAAAGTGAACAAAGCAGATCCAATCATCCCAAAAAAGGTCGTTCACCTATAACCCCACCAAGTCAAAATTTATTTCAAACTCAAAAAGGCCCAATACCCACCAGATATTGAGCCTTTTATAATACAATCAAACAATTTGAAATATCCAATTATTTATCCCAAAAATCTCCCCTGCAAGCATATAATTGAAGTTATTATCATCTCTGAGTAAAAAGAAACGAGGTTATTCAATGCTAAACAATCAATTCGCAATAAAGCCAACTGACTACCAAACTCAGCTAAATGAACTACACGATATTCACTTCATTGATACAGACAATGAGGATGAATCAAATCCAATAAAACTCTGGAAAAATTTTTTAAGGAAAAGCTTTCTAGACTCAAATAGCGATTCAGTGTTCTCACAAAAACTTTCTACACTAATGGCTACTCCTGACGTAAATTTGAATTCATATCTTGAAGAAAATTCAAGATTAAACATTGCTGCTTTCTATAATGTCGCCTTGCAATTATTGGGTTTCCCACCTGATATTGACTTCTCATTTGCTGACCCATTAGAAGGAATGAAAAAAATTCAGCTAAAAATTGTCGATCATCAAGATAAATTTTTAACAGTAGATGAATTAAAATCAGCATGGTATTGGCTTCTAGCTACTCACAATAAAGACGGACAAACATACTTGGACTCATTGGCTGCGCAAGGATATTTCGTCAGTTTCTATGATGATGAAACCGTTCAAAAGCCCCTACTCTTCAACGGAAAAACCTTGCCGGTATTTAATCCACATAGATTGATTCGTGAAGTTGTTTATGTAGAATCACCCCAAGATACCGATCATGATGGAAAATTAGATTTACTAAAGGTCGAAATCCTACGTCCTGCTGAATCGAATAATGGACTTAAAGTTCCAACTTTGTATACTGCAAGTCCATATAATCAAGGAACAAATGATGAGACTGGCGACAGGTTAATGCACAACGTCAACATCCCTCTTACTCACAAAAATCCTGATACAAATAAATATGCTGACATAGAGTACACAGACAGTGAATCCACTTTACCTGCAGCACGTCCGGTCAAAGGCACTTCTGAATCAACTGAGGAAACCTTTGCTAGAGAACAGTCATATACACTAAACGATTATTTCTTAGCCCGTGGCTTTGGTGTTGCATATGCTGCAGGAATAGGTACAAAAGATTCTGACGGAGTGCGGACAACCGGTGATCCGGAAGAAACTGTATCAACAATTTCAGTTATCGAATGGCTAGCTGGCAATAGACGTGCCTTTACCAATAAAATTGACAATATTGCAATCAAAGCAGATTGGTCAAACAAACATGTTGCAATGACCGGTCGCTCATATCTAGGTACCCTGGCAACTGCCGCTGCGACGACTGGTGTTGAAGGCTTGAAAGCCATTCTATGTGAGGCTGCAATTTCAAGTTGGTATGATTACTACCGTGATGGTGGATTAGTCATTGCACCAGGTGGATTCCCTGGCGAGGATGCCGATGTACTTGCAGAAGAAACATTTAGCAGACGCCTTCAGGCTGGAGATTATCACAAAGTTAAAACAACGTGGGATAATCAGCTGAAAAGTATTACCGAGGGTCAAGATAGAGCAACCGGAAATTATAATACTTTTTGGGACGCAAGAAACTATCGTAAAAATGCTAAAAACATTAAAGCTGACGTCATGTTTGTTCACGGACTAAATGATTGGAATGTTAAGCCACGTAACGTTGAGAGATTGTGGAACGACATTGCAGGAAATGATATTTCTAAAAAAATTATTCTTCATCAAGGTCAGCATATTTACATTAATGCTTTCCGATCAATCGATTTTACTGATATTGCGAACCTCTGGTTGACCAATGAGTTGTGGGATGTTGATAACGGTGCCCAGAAGCTCTTGCCAAATGTTATCGTTCAAGATAATGTTAAATCTGAAACTTGGAACAGTTATTCAAGTTGGAGCAATAAGCAAAACGCTGAAAAGAATTATTACTTATCTGAGGACACTCTTAGACCAACAAAAGAGCCCACTTCAGATATTCAGATTTTTTCTGATAAGTTACCAGAAAATATCTTTGCTAACTATTGTAAAAATATAGATAAGTGGCAAAATGATTTGGTTACGGAAAATAATAATTCACTTAAAAAGAATCGATTGATATTCAAATCTGACCGATTGTCCTCAGAATTATTATTGGATGGAACTCCCAAAATCAACTTAAGAATTGCTAGTGACCAAAACATTGGAATGCTTAGTTTTCAAGTGATTGACTATGGTATAAGCAAACGATTGAACGTCTCACCTAGCATTCTTAAAGCAAAGGGATTGGCTGAAACTTATGATTGGCGTGAAGACGATTTGCGAGAATTTCAAATCTCCCACAAACCTTCCGAATACAAAATGATTACTAAAGGTCACATCAATTTACAAAACCGCAAAAATAATTATCATGTCCAAGAAATATCTCCAAACAAGTTTTATGATATTTCGGTTGAACTACAGCCCACTATGTATCGCTTGATTGAAGGTCATCAGCTTGGACTAGTTATTTATGCGACAGATTTTGGAATGACCATCCGAGGAAATCAGAATATTAATTATAGTGTTGATCCAAAATATTCATCACTAGTTGTTCCTTTCCACAGCGCTAAATAAAGTTTTAACAGGGATTAAATTTATTAATAAACTTCTATGTTTATATTTAAAGTTAAATAGTTTGAAGCGATATTTTAAAATGTTATAATCGCCTTCGAATTGTTCGATTTGGAGAGTATATTTTATGGATAAAAAAGATTTGAATATGCTTAAGAAAAATCCGCACTCAAAAATGTCCGTTGCTGGTTTTCTTATTGCATTAGGTATTGTTTATGGGGACATCGGTACATCGCCTCTATATGTAATGCACTCGCTAATGATCGGAAATGGCGGACTTAAAAACATGTCCGACAATTTCATCTTAGGTAGTGTGTCACTTATTTTCTGGACTTTGACGATTGTTACGACTACTAAGTATGTTTTAATTGCTCTTCGAGCCGATAACCGTGGTGAAGGTGGAATCTTTGCACTTTACACTCTGGTTCGAAAACGTGCCAAATGGCTGATTATCCCCGCAATGATTGGTGGAGCCACCTTCTTGGCTGATGGTATGATGACTCCTGCAGTTACCGTTACAGCGGCAATTGAAGGTCTCAAAGGCATTGCTATTAACAACAATGTCTTGATTCACACCCAGACCCAAGTAATTATTATCACAATAATTATCTTGTCGACGTTGTTCTTCATTCAACGTTTCGGTACTCAATTAATTGGTAAAGCTTTCGGTCCAATTATGACCGTCTGGTTTGCCTTCCTTGGTTTGTTAGGATTATTCAATCTTTCTTATGATTGGTCAGTTTTAAGAGCATTGAACCCTTATTACGCCATTCAACTTTTGACCAGCCCATATAATCTACGTGGTATTTTCATTTTAGGAAGTATCTTCCTTGCCACAACTGGTGCCGAAGCGTTGTATTCGGATATGGGACACGTTGGCCGTCCTAACATTTATACTAGTTGGCCATTTGTTAAAATTTGTTTGCTTCTAAGTTATTTAGGACAAGCAACATGGATTCTAAGAGTACGTGATACAGCCATTAATTTGCCTGCAAACTTTAATCCATTTTACGAATCAATGCCACCTAAGTTAAGATTATTTGGTATCTTTTTAGCAGCTATGGCCGCAATTATTGCTTCTCAAGCATTGATTTCTGGTTCATATACGCTTGTATCTGAAGCTACAAAGTTAAGAATTTTTCCAAGATTAAAGACTTACTATCCAACGAACTTCAAAGGTCAACTGTACATTCCAACAGTTAACTCAATCATTTGGATTGTTTGTATCTTCTTAGTAATTTTCTTCCAAAACTCAGAAAATATGTCAAATGCATATGGTCTGGAAATTACCATCACTATGCTAATGACAACAATCCTGTTGCACCAATGGATGTTGATGAAGCGACTAAATAAATTTTTCACCACCTTCATCATTGGGTTCTTCTTTGTAATTGAAAGTATTTTCTTAATTACAAACAGTAGTAAATTCATCCAAGGTGCCTACATTACGATGATTATTGCTGGTGTCTTGATTGGTATCATGTTCGTTTGGAGATATGGTGACAGACTTATGGATGACAATACATTCAGAAGTCACTTTGCCTCACTATTAGCATTCAAACACCAATTAAACGACTTGAGAAAAGATCCAAGTTATCCACTAACAACTACAAACTTGGTTTACTTAACCAAAGTTCACGATGGATATCGAATTAAGAAAAATATTCTCTATTCAATTTTAGATAAACGACCAAAACGAGCGGAAGTATATTGGTTCGTAACAGTCAACGTTACCGATGAGCCATATACCGCAGCCTACAGTGCCGAAACCTTCGACACAGACTACATGGTCAGTGTTCAATTGTACTTAGGTTTCCGAGTTGATCAAAAAGTTAACGTCTATCTAAGACAAATCGTTAATGACTTAATGTCAAACGGTGAAATTAAAACACAACCACAAAAATACACAACAATCCCTGATCGCCAAGTAGGAGATTTCTCATTTGTACTAATAAAAGAAGTCCTCTCACCAGACACAAGAATCAGTGGAGTCAAAAAAGGAATCATACATCTAAGACTAGTACTACAAAAGTTCATCTCCCCCGCCAACTGGTTCGGACTATCCTACAGTGACGTAGTAGAAGAACGAGTACCACTAGTACTAGGAAAAGTATCCTTAAACAGAATAAGATTAGTCAGAAAAGACCGATCAGCATTAAAAGACATCCCAGTCGATAATCCTGTCGGAGACGACGATGACGAAGATGAAGATTAGAGCATAAAATCACACGCCCTTGGACGCGGAGCATAAGACGCCCATAGCGGAGAGGGGTGCGTAACACCCCCGCAGCTCTGGACAACTTATGTGCAGTGGCCAGTTTGATTTTTAGCGTTTCCACTACATAAAAGTAATGCGAATCACACAAACTTGAGTGAATCTAGAACTCATCAAAATGTGTATAACCACAAAAAGTACGATATCTCGATTAGGAGGTATCGTACTTTTTATTTTCTAAAATTCCAACCTACTGAGCCCGATCCAAATCACCAACCTCAGCATCACGATCATAAATCCCCTCATCCTTCAAAATCCGATAAACATCAACACCAGTCTTCAAAGACTTCTTAACTGCATCACAAGCGGCTTCATATCCAATAACTGGAGTCAAATCAGTAACAGTCTCTGCACTGTTCTTAACATCATCTGCACATTCCTTAACATTAGCTTGAATACCCTTGACGCATTCAGTCGCCATCATTGCACAAGCAGAATTAAGGAAGTCTACAGATTCAAACAAGTTATGGAAAATTACTGGCTCAAAAGCATTCAATTCTAGTTCGCCAGACTCTGCGGCAAATGTAATTGTGGCATCATTACCAATTACTTCAAATGCCGCCTGAGATGCAATTTCTGGAATGACTGGATTAACCTTCCCAGGCATAATTGAAGAACCCGCCTGTTGTGCAGGTAATTCAATCTCATTAAATCCACTTTTTGGACCACTGGAAAGCAATCTCAAATCATGACTCATCTTTGATAGCATGACTGCTAAAGCTTTTAGAGAGCCGGAAAATAGCACATAACTATCTAAATTTTGAGTAGCATCCAACAAATCTTCGGCTTGACGGATATTTCTGCCATAGTCTTTCTTTAATTCAGAATACAGGATCTCATCGTATCCATCCGATGTATTCACGCCAGTACCAATTGCTGTTCCACCCATATTCAAAATTTCAAGTTGTTGTGTTGCTTTTTGAACTTGATCTAAACAGCGTGTTAAACCGCTTGCAAAAGCTTTAAAGCTATTACCTAAAGTTGTAGGCACAGCTTCTTGAAGTTGCGTACGGCCCATTTTTTGGACATGTGCGAACTCCTCACTCTTTTCCAGTAAAACATCAATCAATGTTGCGACAGACAAGGTCAATTTATTCGTTTTAATTAAAGTCGTCAGTTTACCAGCACTTGGATAAACATCGTTAGTGGATTGACCAGCATTGACGTCGTCTAATGGGCTCAAATATTGATACTCACCCTTTTTGTGACCTAGGATTTCCAAAGCCCTATTAGTAATTACTTCGTTAACATTCATATTAGTGGAGGTTCCAGCGCCACCCTGGATTTCGGTAATAATAAATTGATTGTCCAATTTATCGGCGAGAATATCTGTAACTGCGAGGCGAATTGCTTCAGCTTTCTTTTGAGACAAACGGCCTACTTTTTCATTAGCCGTTGCAGCTGCTTTTTTAATTCTAGCGACTTGTTTAATAAAATCTAGATCAGTTTTTTTAGTTTGTAATTTAAAATTTCTTGAGGCTCGTTCAGTATTGATTCCGTAATAATCATCATCACTTATTTTAAGTGTACCAATTAAATCTTTTTCAATTCGATATGTCATAATTAATGCCTCCACATTTATGTATGCGAAGAATTTAACACCTTGCATTTAACAAGTGAATAGTAATACTGGTATAATTTGAAAAACAAAAATAGTTTTTTTATTTGCTACATAATATAAAGTTTCAAACCAATTTTGCTACCGGGAGAAAACTATGAATGATATAGACCAAAAGATATTAAACTACCTACAAGCTAACGGAAGATTGTCAATAAAAAAATTAAGTGAAGCCTTATTTATCACGGCTCCAGCTGTTTCTCAACGCATCAAAAAACTGGAAGAAAACGGATATATCAAGTCATATAATGCTAACCTAGATTTGACTAAAATCGGTTTAAATATCAAAGCATTTATCCAACTTGAAGTCGGACCTGACCGAAAACCTGAATTTTATAAATACATCAAAGCCATTCCTAACGTTTTGGAATGTGATTGTATCACTGGTCCTTATTCCATGTTGCTTAAAACTGTGTTTGAATCTACACAAGACCTAGATGATCTGGTTACAGAATTACACCGTTTTGGAAGTACAAACACACAAATCGTCTTTTCAACGCCAGTTCAAGACCGTGGATATTATATAGAGTAAAAAAAATAGTTTTGGAAAAATTTGAAATTTTCCAAAACTATTTTTTTATTGTCCTATTTGTATTGATTAAGGTGAAAGAATCATCAAATTCATAGATTAAAGGTTCCCCGTTTGCAACTTCAACACCGTCAATATCCGTATCACTTACATTATCCAAATATTTAATCATGGCTCTAATAGTGCTTCCATGAGCAACTACTAACTGGTCTTTGCCATCTTTTAATTCAGGAACAATGTTATCAAGATAATAAGGAATTATTCGCAAATATGCTGCATGAAGACTTTCAGAAGCAGGCATTGCTTTAGGATCCACATACTTATATGGTCCTACTCGCAGATCAGGTGCATCCAACTTGGGAGGAAATGCATAAAAACTTCTTCTCCAGATCTGAACTTGCTTAGCTCCATACTCCCTTCTAGTTGCATCCTTATTTTGCCCTCTAAGAGCTCCGTAGTGACGTTCATTTAACTGCCAGGCCTTGGTGATTGGCAGATAATTTAAATCCAAGTCATCTTGAATTATGTACGCTGACGAGATTGCTCGTTTCAAAACTGATGTCCAGACATGCCGGATATCGAGATTCTGAAGCTTTTTAGCAGTTTCATGAGTTTGTTCGATTCCTTTTTCAGTCAAATCGACATCATTCCAGCCAGTATAACGATTTTCCGCATTTGCGATACTTTCGCCATGTCTTACTAAAATTAGTTTTACCATTAAATAAATTCCTACTTTACAAATGAATTAACGCTAACAATGTTATCACTAATTCAATATTAATTTAAAGCTCAGGAGTATTTACTTTAAATCAGCTCCATAATATTGTTCAGCAGCTTCCAAAGCAATTCCACCATAAACAATTGCTGGGCCACCACTCATCATGATTGCGATATTAACCGTTTCAACAACTTCTTGAACAGAGGCACCTGATGCTTTAGCTTCAGCAAGATGACTAACAATACATCCCTCACAACGCGTTGAAATAGCAATCGACAATGCCATCAATTCTTTTTCCTTTTGACTCAATGCTCCGTCTTTCATCGCATCAGTATGCATTTTGAAATAATCTGCACCTACAGCTTTAGTCTGTTTTTGTAATCTTGATGTATTTTCCTTGGCATGTTTTAAAAATTCTTGATAATCTTTTCCTTCACTCATATTAAGCCCCTCTTTTTTTAAAAAATTAGTGGTTCTTTCAAGCCCCGAGTACATTCAGCCTGAAGTGTGACATGAGATACATTAAATTGATCTTTCAAAATTTTTTCTATTTGAGAATAAATTTTTTCGAGCTCATCCATATTACAATTTTTCGTAACATTAATGTGAGCATCAAAAATAATATAATTCTCATCGATCATCCAATCGTGAATATGATGGATGCCTACAACATCAGGAACAGTCAATACTGCCTTTTTAACCTCATTTAGATCGATATCCGGACTGGCTTCCATCAAGATGTTAATTGTCTCTTTAACTACGTCAAAAGCTTCTTTTAACAACCACACGGCGATGACAATAGTAATAAATGGATCAACCCAATACCATTGAAACAAAGTAACAAAGATTGAAGCAATAACCACGCCGACTGATGACAAAGTGTCAGAAAGCATGTGCAAGAATGTTGCCTTGATGTTTAGATTATCTTTTGAACCGCCCCACAATGCTGCCATAGATATAAAGTTGGCTATTAAGCCAATAAGTGAAACGACCATCATCAAGGTACCATTGATGTGTTGTGGAGTTCTAAATCTTCTTATTGACTCTATAATCATCAGAATGGTTATTACAATCAAGATGCTAGAGTTGACGAATGCGGCCAAAATTTCAGCTCGCTTGTAACCAAAAGTTTTGGCAGAGTCGGTGCTCTTACGTCCAATTAGGTTGGCAACGTAGGAAATCACAATTGAAAGTGAGTCTTCCAAATTGTGCACGGCGTCGGAAAGCAAGCCTAAACTACCGGAGATGATACCACCAAAGAATTCTGCGATGGTGATAATAATATTTAATAATGTTACGGCAAAAAATCTTCTACCAGTAACTTCTGAGTGTTCCATACAAATTGCTCCCCTCTACACGTTTCTATGATAACAAACTGAGCGCGAAAAACTATCAAAGAAGAATTATTGTGGAAATAAAAAAACAGACTGATTATTCTCAGTCTGCTGGTCTTTGATACAAATTAATTTACTATCTTGAAGTTGTAGGTTTAGCAACTACTTTAATTGGATGGGCGATATCAATCGATTCAGAGAATTGATTCGTGATATAGTTCATCATGCCGTCACGTGCTTCTTTTTTAGAAACATTGTGGCAAATGCGCTTCTTAGCGATTCTTTGGCCTTTCTTATCTAAAAACTTACATGTGACTTCATAGTCGCCATGATTACCAAAAAACAACATTGTGTGTTACCCCCTCGTAAATTGATAAAAAACACCCCTGATGTTTCAACCAGATATTTATACCATTTTTTAAAAAAACGTTCAACACTTTTCGCTCGTTTTCGTAAAAAAAATTTACTCAACTTTTAGTGAATAAATTTGGAAAAAGAAATATGCTAAAATGTAACGTATAGAGTTATCATTAGTAGGTATACACATATCTGATGGGAGAGTAATATGGACAATCAAAAGCCAACTATGACACGTGGCCAATATCGTAAACAGCGTACGCCTTTTTACAAAAAAGCTCCGTTCATAATCACACTTGTGGTCATCCTCATAGCTATTATAGCGGGTATAATTTATTGGAGTGTTGGAAACACTCATAAAAAAAATGCTGAAAACAATTCTAATCGAGTTGAAAATGTTCAATCGAATAAATCAACTAAGAAGAAGAATTCGGGTACCAAGTCAGCTGCCAGCCAAAAAGTAGCTAAAGAGGATTCAAAAGAGAAATCTGACGACAAAAAGACTGACAAAAAGAAAACATATAGCAATCCCGGTTCTTATAACAATCTGGATTACAAGACCGACGATTTTGAATTTAAAATCGGTAATGATGTAAAGCTTGTTAAAGATTCAACTGGTAATTCAGCTTTATTAATCCAATACACTTATACTAATAAGTCAAAGAAAAATCAGATTCCTCAAAAAGTTCAATACGCCAATATGATTCTGAAACAAAATGATAAAGAATTAGTTCCTACTGGTGGGGATGGAGATTATTCTGAACTCGTAAGTAAGTCAAACATGGGAGAAGTTATTCCTGGAGCTACTTTTGAAGGTGCACTATTGGTCCAAGTTCCTGATGCAAATGCAGATGTTAATATGTATTTCAAGAATATTCAAACTGGTCAATACCTCAACACTATGCAGCCATTTAAACTTTCTTAATGTAAGTTTATAAAATCTAGATAATTAAAAAGCACATTTTCCATAAAAATGGAAAGTGTGCTTTTTTCCGTAATGTTAAAACTATAATTAATTCCACAAATCAAATCTATTTGCAGGGTCTATCCACATACCATCATTTGGTTTAACGTTATATGCTTTGTCAAAAATCTCATTGTTTTGCAAAGTTACATCAACACGGACTGGGAATGGTGCGTGATCCGCAGCGCCAATATTTATCCTAGCTAATTCAGCAGCTTTAGAATCGGTTGTTGAAATGAAATATTTTTGTCTGTTAGCTTTCGCATAATTCTCAAAAAATTGTTTCCAGTTTTCCCCACCTGTTTGTTGTAACGCTAATTCAGATACTTGTAGTCCCGCATTATCTGCCATAGCTTCATTTACAACTAAGTTACCGCTTAATGAGACTTGATCGAATACAATATTGTCATATTTTTTGACCATTTGTTCTTTTTTATTTTCAAGATTTGCTTGATCACTTGCTGGTAACCAAGTTTTTAATAGACCATTGGCATCAAACAATGAACCTTTTGAATCAAACGCATGAGTCAATTCGTGTCCAATTACAGTTCCCAAAGCACCATAATTTTTAGAATCTGATTGATTCACATCGAAAAATGGATCCTGAATAATTCCTGCACCTATATAAATTGCATTCTTAGTAGGAACATATTGAGCTCCAGTTAAAAGGCTTGACAATGTGTCCCATTCAGTCCTATCAACTGGTTTTTGATAATCTGCATATGGTTGGTAATTTGATCCATTTCTAACGTCTAACGCAATTTTAAACGGATCAGTGGTTCTTGGATCTGCAGTAACGTTCTTCATGTATGAATATGAATCTGAAGGAGCAGCTACGTTAACTGTAATATTGTTCAATTTATTAAGAGCAGCCTTCTTGCCGTCTTCACTCAACCAGCTGCTATCACTAATTTCTTTCTGATATGCTGACAAAATATTTTCTGTCATATTGTTAACAGCATTCTTCGTTTCAGTACTAATAAGTACATCCCCAAAATATTTGCTGAACACTTCCCCAAAGGTATCAAGGGTCAAGTAGTAAGCATACCTGTCACGGAACTGTGTTGGAGTTTCACCTTGAACAGTTGGAAAATTAACTTGTAATGCAGATAAACGTGACGCATTGTCTAAAACATAATTTGAAATCATCCATGATTTAATCATTTGGAAATTATCAGGATTAATTATTTTATCAAAGTTTTCATAAAAGCTTGGAGTCATGTTAAACACATAACCTGGTGTGACGCCAAATGTTGTATTAATGAACTTATCAATATTCATATAACTACTGATATTTGAAAAGTCAGTATACTTTTCAGGCGCATAGTTTCCAGTTCGATAAATACCATTAACATTCGTGACATCTTGCATTTCACTTATATCGCGATCTGTTTTTGATGAATTTTGGAAAAGTAATAAATCAAACTTTTCAGTGTTCTTAACAATATTTTCAACGGTCTGAATATCCACACCAGCTGTACTCAAAAAACCGCCGATTGTATCTCTAGACTCCTTATTATAATCAGCTAAGGTCCCACCTGCTCCAATTAATAATGGAGTATCCCCATAAAAGTAAATTGCACGAAGTTCAGGATTATTTTGATCAATATCAACTTTTATTCCAAAAGGCAATCTAACACCTGCACGAAGCAAATCATTCAACTGACTGTTCAGATCTGATAAATCAGCAATACTGTCAATTTTATTAACTTCACTCATAATATCTGGTTGTCCATTTATAGCATAATCAGCTGGCTTTTGAAACAAGCCGTTAGCAATGGACTTATAGTAATTAACAGCTTTAATCATGTTTGGATCAGTCGTTGTTTCAGTACCATTCACATAGTTATAAAACTTTGTTTTCACTGCCTGATTAACCGCATCCTGGGTTGATATTATAGTTCCAGCATCTTTTTGAGTTAATAATAAATTATTGTCTTGAATCCACTGATGATTAACATAATCATAATAATTATTTTGTGGCTTAAATTTGTTAGTAGTTTTATTAGAATCAATACTCGAATTGGTCGAGGAATTATCAGTATTCACATCCGCAGACTGATTTGAAGCAGCTTGCGCTGATTGATCAGAGTTATTTTCGGACGAAAATCCATTGTAAACTTTTGTAGTTTGTTTAGTGTCAGAGACAGTATTGGCCTCTGGTTTTAAGGCAGTATTTGTATCATCTGCTTTAACATTTTGAGTCGTGACTGTTGCACCCAACAAAACGGCTGCGAACATCGTAGCTTTTAGAAATTGACTTTGGATTTTCATGATATTTCCCCCGTTAGTCATATTTTCAACCTATTAAGACCAATTGGCAATATATAGGTAATAAAAATAATGATTAATTTACAATTAATATTTAAGTGGAAATATTTCCGTCAAATTTGACTACAAATTAAAATCCATCTTATTTATTCTCCGTAATAATTCAGTAAAACGAGCTAATTCTTCATCAGAATAATCAGAAACAATCTCAGCCAGTTGAGTTCGGTTTCTATCATCAAGTTTCTGTTTAATTCCGAGAATTTGTTTTCCAAGGTCAGTTAAACTAAGTAGCCATTCTTTGTTATTAATTTCAGTTTTATGTTTGATGACTAGATTAAGCTTTTCCAGCTTTGTTGCACTCCGTGATGTTGATGCTTGAGACGCCCCTACCGACTTTGGTAGCTCTTTTAACGAGACTTCATTATTAATCTCAAACAGACCAATTATTCTGAATTCACGAGTGCCCATTTTAGAAATTATTTTCTTTAATTCAACTGAAGTAGTTTGTTGAATCGCCCACTGTTTTTCTTTATCATTTTTCTCATCCCTGGAGATAAAAATATTTAGTAGATTTAAAATTTCATTTATCATATTTATTCACCCGAATACATCTTGACATTTTTTTGATAGGTTGTAAACTATTTCTATTCATATGAATAAATATTAAAGAGGCAAACTATGAAAAACATTGGATTAATTATTGGGACAAACCGACCCAATCGGATCGGAAAGCACATTGGTGATTGGATCAGCAAGCAGTTCAATTCGAAAACTTTAAATTTGCAGGTTATTGATCTGGAAACTGAAAATTTACCATTTCTCGATGAACCAAATATTCCGGCAGAACATAATTATATGCAAGAGCACACAAAGCAATGGTCAGAGAAAATTTCGAAGTTGGACGGAATTATCATTTTATATCCACAATACAATTGGGGTTATCCGGCAGTTCTAAAAAATGCACTCGACTATTTACATACAGAATGGGCAGGAATGCCAGTATCAACCATAGTTTATGGATCACATGGTGGGTTTCAAGCTCAAATCGCCTTAAATCTTGTATTACGTGGATTACGCATGAATGTACTAAGTACAAATTTGGGGTTGACTATCGATACAAAAAACTTCGACATTTCTGAACTTGAAGAATACTCTGCAGATGTTTCTACAATTCAATCAGAATTCGAACGACTATTAAATTAAAAAGACCATGCAATCATAATTGATTACACGGTCTTTATTTTTAAACTAAGGTATCTCTTACTAATTCATATGCTTTATCATTTGGAACTTCTCTAATCATATACTGACTAGTGATTTGTTCTTGGAGCATTTTTCTTTTTTTCATATCTTTTCGTTGCAAAGCAAGTCTCATTCGCTTGTACAATCCGTCAAAAGCATTTTGCTTATTATTATTCACTGCAATACTTTCGTTGGTGCGATCTACTGCTTCCTTACAAATATCAAAAGCTTGATCAGTGACTTGTAAATTATTCACTTTAGCCGATATTGCTTGATTCAATTGACGCTCATCACTAACTTTTAACATTATCATTGTTCGTACTCCTTATCACTTTTACCTATTTATATCATGTAAAACCTGATAAATATTGTCAGTAATTGTAAAACAATTTGTAAAACTTTGCCTTACATATTGAGTATAAGGTAGTTTTGAAAGAGTAACAATCAATTTAAACCCCATGAAAACGCATTCTTGGGAACTTTTTTTATTTATTAATTTCCATTCAATTTACTCTAATATTTATTAATATAACTTAAATTGTAAGATTAATCCGAACACCTAAATAAAATAAAAAAACCCATAGTAAATGTTCTACAATGGTTAGCGACTAAACAGACCAGAAAGAAGACATTTACTATGAGCATATCTACTTTATCACAGTTTGAGCGCGGAGCCATATATCAATTATTAAAAGATGGTAATTCTCACAATGAAATTGCAAGAAGGATGAAGTTGTCCAAATCTACAATTAGTAATGAACTCAGCCGTGTCGATCCGTATGACCCTGTTCTGGCACAAGAGCACGCTGATAAAATGAGGCGCCATTGCGGAAGACAATCAATACTGTCAAAGGATAATGCCATTCTGATTAAGCAACACCTTGAGCTAACTTGGTCACCTGAACAAATAGCTAGTGAATTAAACCTGTGTTTTAAATCCATCTACAACTGGATTTATCAGGGGTTGATCGATTTTGATTCAGAACTATTATCAGATAAATCTCGTCGTAAAAAGCATAAACATGAGACACGTGGGACTTTCAAAGTTGATGAAACCATAGAGACGAGACCCGAAGAAATTAATACTCGTAAGACCTTTGGACATTGGGAAGCTGATACTGTCCTATCTTCACGTGGACAATCAAAGGCTTGCTTAGCAACGTTTGTAGAACGTAAGACAAGATTCGTCTGGGCGATTAAGATCAATGATCGTACTAAGGAATCAATGAATTCAGCGATAAAAAAGATGAAATCAATCTTTGGTGAAAACATTAAATCTATAACAGTGGATCATGGAAAAGAGTTCTCAGGATTCAACGACTTGGCCGATTATTACAATCTTCCAGTCTATTTCTGTCATCCATATTCACCATGGGAACGTGGAACTAATGAGTACTTCAATCGAAAACTACGTTGGTTCTTTCCAAAGAAAACAGACTTCAACAGTGTTTCTGAAGATGAGTTGCTGGAATCATTAGAATTGATCAATAATCGACCATTAAAAATACTTGGCTGGAACACGGCCATTGAGACGTTTAGGGATTGTGTATTGAAGTGTTCGGATTAAACTTGCAATCTCTCATAATTAAATAATTCAGGTCATATTTGAAGGTCAAGCTGTCTCTAACCACAACTCTTAAATTGTCCTGAAAATAATCATTACAAATATTTTTATGTTTAATTAATTTATGTTTAAAAAATCGACTTATACATCATCCTAAATGAAATTATTTTGTTAGTTTGGCCTAAATATCTTTTCGTAATTGGAAAAAATTATTTTTATTTTCTTGTTTTCACAAAAACAAACCTTACCACCAAGGCATTTATAGCCTTATTTATGAAAATTCAAAAAATTGGTAATAATTATTATTTCGACGCTAAAATAAGGCAATTTATAAAAGGTGGTGTTAGATATGGATCTTTTTAGAAAAAAAGATATCAATGTCTTGCTGGCTAGACAGTCTCCCTTAAAAAGGACTCTGAAGACGTTTGACTTAACGTTACTCGGAATCGGAGCCATTATCGGTACTGGGATCTTTGTTTTAACTGGTAAAGGCGCATTAACTGCAGGACCGGCTCTAGCTTTATCATTCGTCATCGCCGCAATTTGTTGTGGGTTCGCTGGTCTCTGTTATGCTGAGTTTGCTTCGATGGCTCCCGTAGCTGGTTCAGCCTATACTTATTCATATATTTCTTTTGGTGAAATTATAGCCTTCATTATTGGCTGGGATTTAATTTTGGAGTACGCACTTGGTGCCGCAACTGTTGGTGCTGGATGGTCAGGTTATTTCGTCAACTTCGTCGGAAATCTTGGTTGGCATATCCCCAAGGTATTAACCGCTGCAGCTGGTACTACTCCTGGTGTCACAACTTACTTTAATCTTCCAGCGTTCGCAATCATTATTTTAATTACAAGTATTATCGCAATGGGTATTAACCAAACAAAACATTTAAACGATATCATGGTTACTATCAAAGTTAGTGTTATCATTATTTTCATTGCAGCAACAGTTTGGTTTGTACATGCTAAAAACTGGCAACCATTCTCACCTTACGGATGGTATTCATTCCACAAGGGTACTGCTTCAGGTATTATTCCTGGTGCCTCTATCGTCTTCTTCTCATTCATCGGATTTGACTCGGTTTCCTCAAGTGCTGAAGAAACAATCAATCCTAGAAAGACACTTCCAAGAGGTATTTTATATTCATTATTAATCGCCTCTGTTTTGTACGTTGCCATGACACTTGTCATGACTGGTGTTGTTAAATACACAGTCTTCGCAAAATTCTTGGATGCACCAATCCTTGCTGTTTTAGCTAAAACTGGCCAAGGTTGGCTATCAATGTTAGTCAGTCTTGGAGCAATTCTTGGTATGACTACCGTCATATTAGTCCAGCTATACGGTCAATCAAGAATTACATATTCAATGTCACGTGATGGACTATTCCCTAAATTCTTCGGTGAAATCAGTCTCCGTCACCAAACACCTTATAAAGGCACATGGTTCTTCGGAATCACAACTGCTATCGTTTCGGGATTCATTAACTTAAACATTCTTTCAGAACTTGTAAATATTGGTACCCTAACAGCCTTCATTCTTGTTTCGGCAGGTATTCTCTGGATGCGTAAGAAACACCCTGAATTGCACCGTGGATTCAAAGCACCTGGTGTTCCATTTACACCTATCATTGCCATTGCCTTCTGTTTACTACTAGTTGTCGGGTTAAACTGGGAAACATGGATCAGATTCATTGTTTGGTTCGCAATCGGTATGTGCATCTACTTTGGTTATGCTAGGAAACATTCATTAATGAACCAAGAAACAAAGTAGAAAATAAAAAAGCTGAGAGCAATCTCAACTTTTTTTGTGTCCAATTTATTGATTGAAAAAATATGAAATAATTAAAAATACAATTCCACCGACTAATACACCGATTCCGATAATGGCATAATTCCATAAACCTAATACTCCAAAGATTATCAAAAGAATTCCAATTATTGGATGACGGAATATAAATCCAACCGTTTTAAACAATAACCAAATTATCACAAAAACTGCTACCAAAACGGCAATTAGAAGTGGCATCGTACTTGTAGAATTTGCTGCCAAAAGTGTGAACATTTTTGACCTCCTTTTGAGAAAAATTATATCATCAAATTATTCTTTGTATACTTTTAAATACTCATTGAAAACTTAAGGATTAATTGACACAATGGTATTTCAATGGTAATTTTTTTATGAATAACAAGTGTGAGGTTTGGATTAAACACATCATTTATTCTAAAAACTGAACACACTTAATGGGGATAATTTTTTAGGGAGAATCATACGATGAGTAAGATTGCAATCGTCACTGATAGTACATCAGGACTAAGCGAAGAAGATTTAGCAAAAATGGGTAACGTATTTATGATCCATTTCGAAGTTCAATTGGACGGTAAGTTTTATCACGAGGGTATCGACTTATCTGATAAACAATTTTACGATGGACTAGCAACAGCAAAGGAATTTCCGACAACTGCTCCACCAAGCATGCAAGAGATGTTTGATTTCTATGATAAAGTTGCAGCCAAAGGTTATGACGAAATCATCAGTATCCATATTACAAGTGGAATCACCGGTTTTTATAACAACCTTGTGACTGCACTTGCAGACTACAATGGTCCAACAGTGCATGCTGTTGATTCATTCTTATCAATCCAGCCAATGGGATACTTAGTAAAATATGCGTCTAAGCTTGCCCTTGAGGGAGAAAATATTGATGACATCCTTAAGAAAGTCGATACACAAAAGAAAACTATCGGCGAGTACTTTATTGTTGATGACTTGAAGAACCTCGTTCATGGTGGACGTTTGACAAATGCTGCTGCATTTACGGGAAGCTTATTACACATCAAGCCAGTGTTAACAATGAATAACCCAGAACACAAGATTGTAGCGACAAATAAGATCCGCACTATGAGACGCGCAATGAAGTTCATCGAAAATAAATTTGAAGAAGTAAGAAAAGAACGCGATTACAAACTTCACATGTACCTTACAGGAACCAACAATTTGGCTTCAGTCGAAGAGTGGAAAGAAAGAATGCAAGCAAAGTATCCTGATATAGATATTGAAACTGGTCAAATCACTCCAGTTATCGGGGCACATCTTGGTTCTAACGCATTTGTTCTCGGGTACTCAGAAGAAGTAATGAAATAGCAAAAGAAGCAATATCCCCCTCGGATATTGCTTCTTTTTTAATGTACTTCATTAAATTGTTCAATGAGATTATTTACTTGATCTTCAACCTTAGCGTCATTCTTCTTATCAAATGCAATGTCCAGAGGATCATTCTCCTCGCGAGTTGCATACAAATTAATGATAGTTTTGTCAGCAATAATAAAATCTTGCATATCAATGCTCATATGTGAAAATCGGTGCAAAAATTCAGGATAAACAGTTAAAAAATTATTTTTTGTTAAATTTATAGATTGCTTCTCATTAAGGTTTGTCATGATATCCTCCGTTAACACTCAATTGTGAACATTTTAGCATACAACATACTGGATAGCACGCAGCAAAAAAGCTGATTAACGATATTAGACCGTTAATCAGCTTTTTATTTATACAGTCGCGTTGGAAATCTTTGCGATTGCACCTAATAATGAATCGATATCTTTGTCGTATACTTCCCCAATGTTACCAATACGGAAAGTAGGAACCATTGAAATTTTACCAGGATAAATTACAAACCCTGCCGTTTTTAATTTTTGATAAAATTCAGAGAAATCAAAATCATCAGTAGGATATCTAAATGAAGTAATTATTGGTGATTGAAATTCATCATCAATCAACTGTTTAAAACCAAGTTTATCCATTCCTTGTGATAATTTACGTTGGTTCTCACAATAACGAAGATGTCTCTTTTCAACCCCACCCTCAACCTCTAATTCGGTCAAAGCTTGGGCAAAAGCATGAACCACATGAGTTGGAGATGTAAAGCGCCACTTACCATGGTTCTTTTCCATTTCGCTATATTGATCATACAAATCTAATGAAAGTGTACGAGCATTCCCCTTAGTACCCTTCAGAATCAACTTATTAGCAATCACAAACGCAAAGCCAGGTACACCTTGAATACATTTGTTAGTACTACTAATCAAGAAATCAATTTCTAACTCTTGAACGTTGATAGGAATACCGCCAAAACTACTCATAGCATCAACAATAGTTACAACACCTTGAGCTTTAACCCAAGGAATAATTTCTTCAATTGGATTCAAAATACCAGTCGTAGTTTCACAATGGATCATTGCAAAATGGGTGATTTCAGGATGAGCCTCAATTTCTGCTTTTACTAATTCAGCAGTAACTGGTTGTTGTTCATCCACTTTCAAATCAACATGATTAATACCATAAACATCTGCCATTTGAGCGATTCTTTCACCATATGCACCATTCATTGCAATAAGTAAAGTTCCATCTTCAGGCATCACAGAACTAATTACAGATTCTACTCCATATGTTCCACTACCTTGGATAGGAACAGCTGTGTAATTAGCAGGATCAACTTGAGCAATCTTTAGCAATGATGAACGAATCGATTCAGTAATAATCTTATAATCGTCATCCCAAGTACAATAATCCTTGTTCATAGCTTTTTTCACAGTTTCACTAGTAGTAAGTGGTCCTGGTGTTAGTAATAAGTAATCATTTTCCATTAGTTTACATTTCCTTTAGTTGATTTAAACTCTTGATAACTTCTGGTAATTCTGAAAGATCATTAATTATATAATCTGCATCAACAGTTTCAAATTGTTGACGAACCTCTGCACGGACAGCTTCACGTTCATCTTCAGTTAAATTGTTGAAGTCTGATTCGTTAAGTCCCATCAAGCTACTACCATCGATAATTCCAACAGTTTGAACGCCGGCATTGCGACCTTCTTCGATATCAACAATTGTGTCTCCAACTTTAAGTGCTTCCTCTGGCTTGATTTCTCCAAGTTCAAAAAGAATTTTTTCAATCATGTCAGGTGCTGGACGACCATTATTATTTACATCAGCAGACGTCAACACAATATCAGGTTTGTAGCCAAGATTGCTTGCTCCACGTTGAACGGCATCCATCATTTCAGGTGTATAACCTGTCGTGGTTGCATATTGAATTCCTGAATCTTCAAGAAAATCAATTGTGTCCAATAAATGTGGCTTCAATTCAGTTTGCTTAACCAAATGTGCCATCAATGCAGACTCGAACATTGTGTATAATTCTTTACGATCATCTTCAGTGGGAAGTTCACCGTACTCATCTTCCCATTGTTGGCGAATTGTTGGCAATTGCAACATTTCTCCAATATGATCCCACTTAGACATCCCCATAAATTGACGAATCTCTTCATCAGTTGGGTAAATGCTTTTAGTGTTAAATGCAGCTTTGAAAGCTACCACTGGTGCCAAACTACCATAATCGACAGTAGTTCCGGCCCAATCAAAAATTACAGCTTCAATCATTTAATAAACTCCCTTACTTTGCCAAATAATGTTGTCTAATCTTAACAGCAACAAATTCCAAAATCATAGTTGTGAAGATTACCATATATACGATGTATCCTACTTCATGGAAATCGAAACTCAAACCACTTGTAACAAATAGTTGATATCCAATTCCACCAGCACCTGCAGCGGCTCCAACGGCAACTGCATTCGCAAAATTGATTTCCAAACGGATGAATGTCCAAGAAACGAGTGAAGGAATAATAGTTGGCCAAACAGCTTGGAAAACAATTGTCCAGAATTTACATCCGGTAACTTTAAGCGCATCGATTATTGCTGGATCGATTTCTTCAATACTTTCAGAATACGCTTTAGTTAAATATGCAACACTATGAAAACTAAGTCCGAGGATTGCTGCAGTTGGACCTAATCCAACAGCAATTGAGAAAATCAATGCCCAAAGGATTGTTGGAATTGCACGAACAATCGCCATGACTGCTCTAATCCCCGCACCTAAGTATGCATTTGTTAAGTTTCTCGAAGCTAGAACAGCTAGGAAGAAACCGACGACTGCACCAATAATTGTCGTCAAAATTGCTAGTAATACACTGACACCTAAAGCTTCAAGTAATACCATAAATCCATCTGAACCAGCATTTGGTTGTACAAACATTTGCTCAAAAGTCATCATGAGACCCTTGAAAGCTTCTCCCAACTTAACGTTTTCAGTGTTGAGATGTGTCAAACTATAAATTGTAATTAGAATCAAGCCAATGAAAACTGAGTTAATCATCCACGTGGATGCAGAAGTTTTACGAAGCTTAATTTTTTTTGGTTGAGGATCTCTATTAAATGAAGGTTTTTGAATGATTGGCTTTGAGCCTTCTCTTGAAATCATAAGATCACCTTTCTGATTTGATTCGATAGTGTTTCTAGTACGATTACAACAACAATGATTGCAAGAACAGTCATCCCTGCTGCATCAAATCGGAAACTCTTATAATACAAATCGAAGATAAATCCAATTCCTGTACCAGTCAAAATACCTACAAGCGTTGCATCACGAACGTTATTTTCGATCATGTAGAGAATCCAACTAATTAAACTTGGAATTATTTGAGGAATAACAGCTTGGAAAATAACCTGGAAATAGCTTGCTCCAGTAGCTTTTAAAGCAAGCATAGCTTCACCTGCTTCATCCTCAATAATTTCCATAAATGCACGCATTAGAAAACCAACAGTCATTAATAATAAAGCTAGAAAACCAGTAAAGTTGCTTTGTTTAAATGAGAACAATAAGATCATTGCCCAAGCAACTAAAGGAATATTTCTAAAGAACGATGCAATACCACGTACTAGTATTTGAGTAAACTTATTAATACCAGTTGCTTTAGAGCCAACGATTGCAAAGAAAATTGCAATAATTCCGGCTACAACGACTGATGCAATTGACATCAAAACAGTTTCAAACAACTTTGTCATTATTTGTGGCAAGTACGACATTGAATTTTGAGTTGGTTGGAAATTAATTAACAACCAGGAGAATGCCTTGGGAATAGACAATGCTCCTTCAAATGTATCAAATTGTAAAATGAAACATCCTACAACGTAAATAGCCCCGATAATTGCTATTACACCAGTTTGCATCAATCTCTTTTTGCCAAGGTAATGTGTTGCACTTAATTTTTGTTGATTCATTAAGCTAGCTCCTTAGCTGCAGCTGCTCCATAAAGCTCAGCAATTGCTGCTTGATCTAACTTGTCCGCTGAATCATTAAAAATCATTTCACCGTGACGAATACCAATAATTTGATCAGCGTGTTGTTTTGCCAAATCAATTTGATGCAAGTTAGCAATACAAATAATGTTATATTCGTCAGTCAACTGTTTAAGTAACTTCATTACATTTTGTGCTGAAGCAGGATCCAGGGATGCAATTGGTTCATCACAAAGGATAACCTTTGGATGTTGAATCAATGCTCTGGCGATACCTACTCTTTGCTTTTGACCACCACTTAATTCAGAACAACGTTGAAGCGCAAATTCTGATAGACCAACTTTGTCAAGAAGATCCAATGCTTCTTTCTTTTCATCTTCAGTATAGTGACCCATTACGCCTGCAAGTGTTGACTTATATCCGAGTCGACCATGAAGAACGTTTTCTAGAACAGTTAATCTTTCAACAAGATTGTAGTTTTGGAAAATCATTCCAATTTGACGACGTAATTTTCTCAATTCCTTCTTATTTGCCGAACGAATATCTTCACCGTCAAGAAGAATCTCACCATCATCATCCTTGATAAGTTGATTCAAGCTTCTAAGAATTGTAGTTTTACCTGCCCCTGATGGGCCAATGATTGCTACAAAATTACCTGGATCAATTTTAAAAGAAATATCAGTCAAAGCTGGTTTATCCTTTTGGTAACTCTTCGCTAAGTTTTTTACTTCCAGCATCGTAATGCCTCCTATATACTATTTACCGATTAATTCGTGAGTTGGTTTGTACCAGTTGTCGTCAACTTTAAGAAGTTGTGACTTAGGACCCTTCTTGTGGAACAATGCTGCTTGTTTTGAACCATCTTTAGCAAATAACTTAGCATCGTTAGATACTTCTTCTGAAGTAAATAGATCTTGGATAGCTTTACGATCTTTTTCGCCAAGTGCTTTTGTATTAACTGCTAGAGGACCATTTTGAACTGGAAGAACTGAGATACTTACAACACTCTTACCATGGAAATCTGTGAATGGAGCAGCTGCATCGTCACGAACTGTGAACTTGGCACCGGCTTCACCATAGTCACCAGAAGTAACTTTCATGAATGGTGTTAAATCAATATCATCGAATGCTGCAACGTCTACGTCACCCTTCAACAAGTTAACTGCTGAACCTGGATGTGAGTTACCATAAAGAACTTTACTGAAGAACTTGCCACCCTCTGTGAATGAATCTTTGTTCTTCAACTTAAATGCTTTTTGAATTTCATATGTTGGAACTGCGAAACCTGAAGTTGAACTTGATGAAACGAATGAAATCTTCTTACCTTTGATACCTTCAATATTGAACTTACCATCTTTCTTGTAACTGTCAGCTTCCTTTTCAGGAACCATCAAGTATGAACGATATGAAGCACCCTTGAATGTACCATCTGGACCAGATTCTGTAAGTAATGGTTCAACAGCTTTGTTTAAGCCACGAGCCTTGATATATCCATCAGCACCCATAAATGCTAATTGAGCTTTACCTGAAGCGATTGCTTCGATAGCTACGTTATAATCTGTAGTTGTTTTAATTTCAACTTTCTTACCAGTAGCTTTTTCTAATTTAGCTTTTAATTCATTACGTGAAGCTAAGTAGTCTTTTGCTGATTCATTTGGGTAAAATACAATTGAAATCTTCTTTGAATCACTACCACCATTTGCTGAACTACTCTTTCCTGAGCATCCGGCTAATGTTCCACCTAATAAGGCCATCAACATTACCCCTAAACAAATCGTTAAAAACCGCCCTTTTTTCATAAAAACCATACCAACTTTCCTACAACATATTTTTTTAGAACATCTAATAGACTACCAAGTGAATGTATATACAATGTTTATTAAATGTAAAGATTTCTACACATTGTAAAGATTTGGCTTTATATTTTCTTTACATGGTCTTTACAAAGTTGATAATAGGCAGTTTAAAGGTGATAGAACACACAATGAAAGAAAATGAAAATTATATATTCTTGTATCATTTTAATGAAAATAGCAAATTAAATTCCATTAGAACGACAACAACAACGAAAACATGTATTTGTATATCTGAAAAAATTGATACTTGCCGGTTACTGTGTTGATACATATAAAAAAAGACGCATTCCACAATTTAGGAATGCGTCATTATTTAATTTTCTTGAGAATCAAGCATAGGCATATCCGCACTAAGCATTTTTTCAGCAAAATTGTCATCATAAATCCAACGATTAATCTGATCCTTAGCCAAAATAAGTGGCATACGATCATGTATCTTTATCATTGATTCATTTGGTTTAGTAGTAAATAAAATGCTCTGAGGAACCTCATTGAAGTAATTGAAGCATCCACCAATAAACAAAGTAGTAGGTTTATTGTCAAAATTAAATCTGAATTTTGTCTTATCCTCCGACCACTCAAAGAAACCTGTTGTGGGATAAACACACCTTCGTTTATTAAACGAATCGGCAAACATAGGCTTTTGTCTAACTGTTTCAGATCGAGCATTTATTAAATTCTGCCCAGGTTTAAATCCAGGGAATCCCCACTTCATACCTACAACCTTAACTTGTTTTTCACCAGCAACTATCAATGCTGTTTCATCTGTGGGAAAAATTTCACCAGTCTTTGGATGATATCCATTGCCTAATGCTAAATTGTAAATGCGATAAACCTCAGGATTTTGTTCTGGTTCAAACATGAATCGACCACACATTCGTTAATCCTCCACTTTATTAATACATATAATGTTAAATTTAATTACCATTATACTCGAGTGAATTTAATCCTGTTGTCTCTGCTGGTATAAGTTTTCTAAAATATCTTTGTTTCTCCAATCAGTACCAATAGCACTTAATTCACCATTATTATACAGAAGAAGTTCTCCATTCCCTATATATTCAACGTATGGATATTCCTCTATAGGTTTCAAACTAAAAGTGTCGATATCAACTAATTGATAATGAACTTCACGTTCATATTCAAAAATAATTTTGCTTTGTGGAGTGTGTGCCACAATTTGATTTGTGACATCGATTGACGGTAATTTGATTAAGTCGCTGAAGTCCGCCCAAATGACACTACCAGTCGGACCAAGGCCACCTCTTGAACCCTCTTGGCTAGCTATTTCACTGACCCAACGAATATCTTTTTCATCTAAAGTTAATTTCCTGTGATGCCATCTTTTGGGCTTACTTCCTCGAATATATCCGGCATGTGATACCAAGAAATCATCTAGTTGAAATGATATTTGAATACCCAACTCTATGAGCTTTTGAGAAATAACCTCAGATATATCCTGATTATTTGGCAACATATAGAAGTTTTCGTGCAATGAATAATTTTTTAATTCACCCGTTAGGTAAGGTGCATCATGATTTCCTAGCAACGGAATTACTTTGATATCAGCAGATTCCATCTTCTTTTTCCACCCAATCAAATAATTCAACTCGTCTAAATATAATTGTGGATTATGCTCACAATCATAATCATCTAAATAGTCTCCCATTAGAATAATCTGTTTTGCCCCGTGCTCATTCACAGCCTTTTCGACCATAGGTAACATAATTCTTGATTTTAAATGAATATCACCAACTAAGATAGTTTGCATTCTTCATCCTCCAAGATAAAAGTTTAAAACTGTATTGATGGTAAATTGATCTTCAAAACGAATGACATCAATTAGTATACTCAGAATTCATTAACTTTCCCCACGATATGGCAATCGAACTTTTTATAAAAATCATCAAAAAATCGATACAAAAAAACACCCGTCTAACGACGAGTGCTTCAAAAGTATAATATTTGAGATTTGTATTAACGTTTTGAGAATTGTGAAGCCTTACGAGCTTTCTTAAGACCTGGTTTCTTACGTTCCTTCATACGAGGGTCACGTGTTAAGAGTCCAGCACTCTTAAGTGCTGATCTAAAGTCAGGGTCGACATTTAGAAGTGCTCTTGCAATACCATGTCTGATTGCTCCAGCTTGTCCTGAAAAACCGCCACCATTAACGTTAGCAATAACGTCATAGTTTGCGCCTGTTTCAGTAATATCCAAAGGTTGTTTCATATCAGCAATCAAATTGTCAAAAGGAATATAGTCATTGACATCTCTCTTGTTAATAGTAATCTTACCGTTTCCTGGAACTAATCGAACACGCGCAACTGAGTCTTTGCGACGGCCTGTTCCAGCATAAAATACATCTGCCAAAATTTTTTCCTCCTTAGATTAGTTTGTTGATATCCAATGCTTCTGGATTTTGTGCTTGGTTCTTGTGTTCTGAACCTGCATAAACATGCAACTTCAAAATTTGTTGACGGCCAAGACTGTTATGTGGCAACATACCACGAATTGAATCTTCGATCAAACGTTCTGGTGTCTTGTCTCTCTTTTCACCAGCACTAATACTCTTCAACCCACCTGGGTGGTCTGAATGAGAATAATAGATCTTATTCTTAGCTTTCTTACCTGTTAATTTAACTTTTTCTGCATTGATGATAATAACATTATCACCTGTATCAACGTTAGGTGTGTAAGTTGGCTTGTTCTTACCTCTAAGAATAGCAGCAACAACTGATGAAATTCTACCAAGAACAACGTCAGTTGCATCAACTACATACCATTTACGTTCAACTTCACTTGCTTTTGCTAATGGTGTTGTACGCATTTGTTTTCCTCCAAATTTCTGTCTGTTTGACACTCAATAAGATTCCGGGGCTTATCGTGGGGCAAACAATACCAGGTACAATATTACTTGGTATTCCCACATATGTCAATATCATAACTTGTATTTATCAATAAAAAACTTCTTTTAAATATAGCCCACTAGCAGGTGCTGTTCCACGGGCTTCTTGACGATCTTTTACTTCAAATAACCGTTGAAAATCATGTACTGGACGTCGACCGTTACCTATTTCTAATAACGTGGCAACTAATATTCTCACCATATTGTATAAAAACCCGTTACCTGTAAACTCGAATACTAATTCATTACTATCTTCTAAATACTTAACATTTGCATCATAGATGGTACGAACCTTATTCTCAATAACCCCACCAGATGCAGCAAAACTTGTGAAATCATGTTCTCCAATGAGGTCAACGATTGCATCCTCTATCTTATGAACATCGAGTGAGTACGGATAATGTCCTGTATAAAATCGCTTAAACGGATCAGTGTAATGACCACAGTCTACTCTATAAGAGTACGTTTTCTTTTTAACACCAAATCTGGCATGAAAGTCATCCGCGACTATTTCTGATTTTTTTGTTATTACATCCAGTGGCAATAAAGAGTTCACAGCTTTTAGCATGCTATCGGCAGGAATATTACCTGGATACTGAAACGAAACAACTTGTCCAAAAGCATGCACACCCGCATCAGTTCTACCTGAACCAAGTACCTCGACATGTTTACCTTTAGTCATCTTGGATAAAACTTTTTCTAAAATGCCTTGAACTGTTCTCTGATCTGGCTGTCTTTGAAAGCCATGAAAGTTTGAACCATCATAGGCAATAGTCAATTTATAGTTTGTCATTTGTAGCTCCGTAGCAATAATAAAATTATTGTGATGACGACCATGAATAATATGGTCAAATTATCGCGTCTGGACCACTTTAGTACACGGTACTTACTTCTGCCCTCGCCGTCTTTATAACCACGTGACTCCATGGCTATGGCCAAATCATAGGCAATTGAAAAACTACTTACGAAAAGTGGAATCAAAATAGGTACGAACGACTTGATTCGTTTGATTAGTCCACCTTCGCCGAAGTCGACACCACGTGCACGCTGTGCATCCATTATTTTGGTCGTCTCATCTATTAACAACGGCACGAATCTTAATGCAATCGACAACATTAAAGCTACCTGTGTTACTGGGAACTTTACAACCTTCAAAGGCTTGAGAATGCTCTCGATTGAATCGGATATTTCGATAGGTGTGGTTGTTAATGTTAACAAGGTGGAGATAAAAATGATTAAGACGAAACGCATAAAGATGTATGCAGCAATTACCAAACCTTCTTTTGACAACGTTAAGAATGCCCAATGCCAAATTGGATGACTGCTGGGCGTGAAGAACGCCTGTAACGCGACTGTAAATAGAATCAGCCAAAACATTGGCCGTAGTCCTTTGATGAAGAACGACAAATTAACTTTTGAAACATAAACTGCGAACAGTACAAATACTAGCAAGAAGGCATACGAAGCCACATTGTTAGCAAGAAAGACTATTCCTATGAAGTAAAATGTAATTAAGAATTTTAACCGAGGATCAAGCCGATAAATCAATGATTCCCCAGGTAAATACCGTCCTATTATTAATTTGTCCATTTAATCACCATTAATTTGGTTTTTTATTTCAGCAGTCAATTCACTGATAGTAATTGGTAGCTTATCAAATCGGAAATTTTTGTCTTGTAGTTTCCGAGCAAACATCGCGCTTTGTGGTAAACTGATATATTTTTTCTCAAGCAATTCTTTATTATTAAAAATTTCGGTTGGTGTTCCGGAAGCAACTATGCTTGCATCATGCATAACTATCATTTTCTCTGCATAGTTTGCCACGTCATCCATGTTGTGTGTAATCAGGAGAATTGTCTTACCTTGTGCCTGTTGTTGCTTAAACAGGTCCATAATCTCTTTTCGACCAACGGGATCTAACCCGGCTGTGGGTTCATCCAAAATTATAGTCTCAGGATTACTAGCAAGGACACCCGCAATTGCAACACGTCTCATTTGCCCACCTGACAGATCAAATGGTGACTGTTGAAGGTAATCTTTTCCAAGACCAACAACATCAATCATTTTATTTGCAGCTATCTTAGCATCTTCTTCAGAGACACCAAAATTTTTCGGTCCAAACATAATATCTTTTTCAACTGTATCTTCAAATAACTGACTTTCCGGGAATTGAAAAACCATTCCAACATTTTTCCGAAGTGGTTTCAGATTCTTGTTATCAGTTTCCGGCGTAATTTCTCTATCACCAACGATTAATGACCCACTGGTTGGTTTGAGTAAAGCGTTAATGTGACGCACCAATGTTGATTTTCCACTACCTGTTTTTCCAACAATAGCGGTAAACGCTCCATCTTCAATGGTACAAGAAACATCGGATAATCCCAGTCCAGACATTGGATTACTAGATTCATATGAATGAGTTACATGTTTGAATTCAATTTGCATAATTCGTCTATTAATCCTTTCTCACTCAGATATCCGTTAAAGGAAGTAACGTCTTTAAGACCAGCAGCAACTAAATTAGTGAAAGGCTCTTCTAATCCATACTCTGTCAATTGTGGGCCCAAATTGTAAAGATCAGCAGGAGTAGTATCCTTTACGACCTTCCCTGAGTTCAATACTATAATTCTATCAGAAAGTTGTGTCTCTTCAATATCATGTGTTATGGAAATTACAGTTAATTTTTGTTGAGAACGTAATTCCTTAATCAAATTGATAACTGTCTTTCGTCCATCGGGATCTAGCATGCTTGTCGACTCATCCATGATGATAATTTGTGGTTTAATTGCTAACACTCCGGCAATTGCCACACGCTGTTTTTGCCCACCGGATAATGACTGTGGATCCCTTTTCTTATAGTCTTGCATATCAACCATTTTTAAAGCATCATCAACAGCAACAACCATCTTATCACGAGGCATACCCTGATTTTCAAGTCCAAACGCAACATCATCTTCCACAGTAGCACCAACAAATTGATGATCCGGGTTCTGAAAAACAATTCCAATTTTTCTTCTCGCATCCCAGATAGTATCCTCATTCATAACTTGTCCGTCAACTTCAATGGTTCCCGACTCACATTCTTCCAATCCATCAATCAATCGAGTCAATGTAGTCTTTCCACTACCATTTTTACCAACGATAGAAATCCATTCATTTTCCTGAAGGTCCAAACTAACACCATTAACAGCGTATTTTGAAGCACCAGGATATTTATAAAAAACATCTTTAATAGAAATTATATTAGTCATTAGTTCACCTTTGGGTAAAAAAAAATCATTCGACAAATTAGTGTCTCCGTTGTCGGAGATCTCAGAGATAGACTTAGTTACGGTGGTAACCATCATCTTAACACTCACTAATTCATCAGAATGACTGATTTTTTATTAATGAAACTTCATATTATTATTAAACTAGTTCAATAATAACCATAGGTGCAGCATCACCACGGCGAGGTGCAGTCTTCAAGATACGTGTGTATCCTCCGTTACGTTCTTTGTAACGTGGGGCAATATCACTGAATAACTTTTGAAGAGCTGATTGTACTACAACTGCGTCATCATCTTCTGTAATGTTAGCTACTTCGTCTCTAACAAATGAAGCTGCTTGGCGACGAGCATGCAAATCTCCACGTTTACCTAAAGTTATCATCTTTTCAGTTGTACGGCTGATTTCTTTAGCACGAGTTTGTGTAGTAACAATACGTTCATTAATGATTAAATCAGTAGTTAAATCGCGCAACATTGCTTTTCTTTGAGAACTTGTACGTCCTAATTTACGGTAGCCCATGTGTTTACCTCCTGTTTGAATTTGATATTTTTAATCTTCTTGCTTTAATGATAATCCGAGATCAGAAAGCTTTTCTTTAACCTCAACTAATGACTTACGTCCTAAATTACGAACACGCATCATATCAGCTTCAGTTTTTTCAGTAAGCTCTTGCACAGTATTAATACCGGCACGCTTCAAACAATTATATGAACGAACTGATAAATCGAGTTCTTCAATAGTCATTTCAAGTTTCTTTTCTTTTTGTGTTTCTTCTTTTTCAATCATCATGTCGGCACTTTTAGCTTCTTCGGTAAGATTTACAAAACTAGTTAAGTGTTCTGTAAGAATCTTAGCAGACAAACTAATAGCTTCTCTAGGGCCAATGGAACCATTAGTCCAGATATCGATTGTCAATTTATCGAAGTCGTTTCTTTTACCCACACGAGTATTTTCAACTTGGTAGTTAACTTTTTCAACTGGTGTGAAAATTGAGTCAACTGGTAAAACACCAATAGGTGTTTCGTCGGTCTTATTTTGTTCTGCAGGAGTATATCCACGACCATTTTTAATTGTCATTTGCATATGGAAATGTCCGCCCTCAGCAACAGTACAAATGTATTGTTCAGGATCAAGAATTTCCAGATCATCATCTGCTTTGACGTCTTTAGCTGTGACAGTTGCAGGACCAGTAATATCGATCTCAGCTTTTAAACTGCCTTCTTCAGCGTATGACTTCAATGATAGTTTCTTGATGTTAAGCACGATTTGTGTAACATCTTCGATGACACCATCGACAGCAGAAAATTCATGCAAGACACCATCTATTTGAATATCAGAAACCGCTGTACCAGGTAATGATGCAAGTAATACACGACGTAATGAATTACCTAATGTAGTACCGTATCCTCTTTCTAGCGGTTCAATAATATATTTACCATGATCATTACTTTCTTCAACAGGTGTAATGGTTGGCTTTTCAAATTCGATCATTCGGTTAGTTCCCCTTTCAAAACGAAATGTGTGTAGCTTAGTTCATATGGGTATGAAACCATCTATACACGACGACGCTTTGGAGGACGTGAGCCATTATGTGGAACTGGTGTGACGTCGCGAATTGCAGTAATTTCCAAACCTGTGGCTTGTAATGAACGAATTGCGGCTTCACGACCTGAACCAGGTCCTTTAACAGCTACTTCTACTGTTTTCATACCATGTTCCATTGATTCTTTGGCAGCTGCTTCACCAGCCATTTGTGCAGCAAATGGTGTTGACTTACGGCTTCCCTTAAATCCAAGTGCACCAGCTGATGACCATGAAACGGCATTACCGTTAACATCAGTAATCATAACTAGTGTGTTATTGAAAGTTGAGTGGATATGTGCAACACCAGCTTCAATATGCTTCTTTGTACGACGTTTGCGACCTTTGTTTTGAGCCATGAATTAACCTCCTATCCTACTTTTTCTTACCGGCAATAGAAACTTTCTTGCCTTTACGAGTTCTAGCGTTGTTCTTTGTGTTTTGTCCACGAACGGGCAATCCACGACGATGTCTCATACCACGGTATGAACCAATTTCTTGAAGTCTCTTGATGTTCATACTTGTTTCACGACGCAAGTCACCTTCAACAGGAATCTTGTCAATTTCTGCACGAATCTTATCTTCTTGATCAGGAGTTAAGTCTCTTGCACGAACGTCTTCAGAAACATCAGCATTTTTAAGCACTTTTTGTGCAGTAGTATTGCCAATACCGAAAATATAAGTTAAGGCAATTACGATTCTCTTATCACGAGGTAAATCTACACCTGCTATACGAGCCATTAATTAGCACCTCCTATTTTTATTATCCTTGTCTTTGTTTGTGTTTTGGATCTGCAGAGCAAATAATCATAACGCGACCGCGTCTCTTAATTACTTTACAGTGTTCACACATAGGTTTAACGGATGGTCTTACTTTCATATTGTGGAACCTCCATTCCATTAAAATACATTTTTTTATCTATATCTATATGTAATTCTTCCCTTGGTTAAATCATAAGGTGACAATTCTACAGTGACCTTATCGCCGGGTAAAATTCTAATATAGTGCATACGGATTTTACCTGACACATGGGCTAGAACTGTAGCACCATTTTCAAGTTTCACCTTAAACATCGCATTAGGCAATGTTTCTGAAATTGTACCTTCTACTTCAATGACATCATCTTTTGCCAAAGATATTAACCTCCAATGATTAGCGGGATAAATTCATTTGCATACAGCGCCAAATTATACAATAAATTTGAGCTGTTGTAAACAAACCAAAGTTAAAAAGTTTTACAAACTTTGCAAAACCTTTTTAACTTCTTTATATACATCGTCAATTTCTTGTTCACCATTGATCTTATGTAACAAGTTCAACTTGTCGTAAAAATCGATAAGTGGAGTATTCATTTCGATGTTAACTTTTAATCTGTTCTTAACTGTCTCAGGTTTGTCATCTTCACGTTGGTAAAATTCATGACCACCGCAAACATCACAAGTACCCTCAACCTTTGTTGGATTGTAAACTTTGTGATAAGTTGCTCCACAATTCTTGCAGATATATCTACCAGATAAACGTTCAACAAGAACCTCTGGTTTAACATCTATATATATTACACCACCGATTGGCTTATTTACATTTTTTGCAATTGTCTGTAAAGCGTTAGCCTGATCGATAGTTCTTGGAAATCCATCTAACATATATCCGCTATTTTGAACATCATCTTTGCCTAAACGTTCTTCAACAATAGATTCTGTTACTTCATCGGGAACTAACTCACCTTTGTCAATATATGACTTGGCATCCAAACCAACTTTAGTCTTATCGGCCATAGCTTGTCTGAACATATCACCAGTCGAAATATGAACAATTTCAAAATCTTCAACAATCTTTTCTGCTTGTGTACCTTTACCAGCACCAGGCAATCCCATCAATATAATGTTCATTCTTAACATCTCCCAACAATTTACTTATCTGATAAACCCAACGTATTCACGTTTCATCAATAGACCTCTAAGTTGACGATCCATCTCAACTGTAACACCAACGATGATAAGTAAACTTGTACCACCTAAACCAATTGATTGAGGTAGGTTGAACAAGTTAGCTGCAAGCAATGGTAGCAATGAAACTAAACCTAAGAAGATTGAACCTACTGTAGATAATCTAAGTAAGACACCATTCATAAATTTAATTGTTTCATTTCCAGGCCAAATGCCAGGAATATATGCACCTTGTTTTTGCAAGTTTTCTGATAACTTTTCAGGATTAACTTGAACGAATGCATAGAAGAAAGTGAATAACACAATCAACAATGTATATAGAAGTGATCCTGTAGTTGTTTGCATACTGAATATTTCTGATAGTACTTGGTACCAGCTGTCTCCACTGTGATTTGCTTGGAACGCCATCAAAATAGTTTGTGGTGTAACAATAAATGAACTAGCGAAGATAACAGGAATAACACCAGCAACGTTAACCTTTAGTGGCAAGAAACTTTCGCTTCCGCTACCTGCGGCACGTCTTGTATATTGAATAGGGATTCTACGACTAGCTTGTTGTACATATGTAACAAACTGAACAACAACTAAAATTAGAATAACTAATCCAACGATAAAACCAATGTTCTTTGCTAGGTCTCCGGTGTTTGCGTTCTTAATATAATCACGGTAAATTTGTTCCATTCCATTAGGGAATCTCGCAACGATACCAGCGAAGATAATAACTGAAACACCATTACCCAACCCTTTATCAGTGATTTGCTCACCAATCCAAGTTAGCAACATAGTACCACCAGTTAGGATAACACCGATTGTAATGAACGCTTGAGCGTTTGGAGATTTAACTAATCCCAGACCACTAAGTGTATTGAAACCAGCAGTAATACCAATTGATTGTACGAAACCTAACACAATAGTTAAGTATCTAGTTACTTGGTTTAGTTTTCTACGACCAACTTCACCTTGTTTACTCCATTCAACAAACTTTGGAACGATGTCCATTTGTAACAATTGGACAACGATTTGAGCAGTGATGAATGGTGAAACACCCATTGAGAAGATGGAATAATTTGATAAACCACCACCAGTAACTGTATCCAACAATGGGACAAGACCAGTAGAACTGACCTTATCCATCGCAGCGGCATTAACACCGGGAACAGTTATCTGTGAACCCAAACGGTAAATCACAAGTAACATAAGGGTAAAGAAGATTTTTTGTCTAATTTCTTTAACCTTTAGAGCATCTCTGATAGTTCTAAACATTAGATCACCTCGACTGAGCCACCAGCAGCTTCGATAGCTTTGGTAGCGGCGTCAGAGCTTTTTGCAACTTTAACAGTTAATTTGGCGCTTACTTCACCATTGGCAAGTAACTTAACACCGTTAAATTCTTTCTTAACGATTCCAGCTTCTTTCAATGTTTGAAGATTTACTTCGGCACCATCACTGAACTTGTTCAAGTCTTTAAGGTTAACAACTGCATATTCTTTGCGGTTGATATTCTTAAATCCACGTTTTGGCATACGACGGAATAAAGGCATTTGTCCACCTTCAAAACCGATACGAGTCTTACCACCTGATCTTGCTAATTGACCTTTTTGTCCACGACCAGCAGTCTTACCAGTACCACTTGAAGTACCACGACCTAAACGTTTTCTGGAATGTCTTGAACCTTCAGTAGGCTTAAGTTCATGTAGTTCCATTCTTGCACCTCCTAATCTATGAATGAATTATTAATCTTTAACTTCTTCAACACTAACTAAATGAGCAATCTTTAATACAGCACCGCGGATTGCAGGATCATCCGGCTTAACAACAGAACTATTGACTCTTCCAAGTCCTAGTTCTTTAACAGTTTTACGTTGAGCAGGAAGGCGGTGAGCTGCACTTCTAATAAGAGTAATCTTAAGTTTAGCCATTATTACACACCTTTCTTCTAGTTAAGCAAGTTTTGAGCTGAAATTCCGCGCATGTCTGCAACACTTTCAGCAGTTTTGATTTGTTTTAGTCCTTCGATTGTAGCACGGATAACGTTGATTGGTGTATTTCTACCAAGTGATTTACTTGTAATATCACCAACACCGGCTAATTCCATAACGGCACGAACGGAACCACCAGCAGCGATACCAGAACCTTCAATAGCAGGTTTCAACATAATTTTACCGGCACCGAATCTACCAATTACTTCGTGAGGAATTGTTGATCCGACCATAGGAACATTAACTAAGTTCTTCTTAGCGTCTTCAACAGCTTTACGAATAGCTTCTGGAACTTCTTGAGCTTTACCAGTTCCGAAACCAACGTGGCCATTCTTGTCACCAACGATTACGATGGCTGCAAAACGTAGACGGCGTCCACCTTTAACAACTTTAGTAACACGGTTGATTGAAACAACGCGATCTTCTAACTCTAATTGAGATGGATCGATATATGTCATAAGTTTGGTTTCCTCCTTCTAGAATTTTAGCCCATTTTCACGAGCAGCTTCAGCTAAGCTTTGTACACGACCATGGTATAAGTAACCTGCACGATCGAATACTACATCACTGATTTTTGCATCTTTAGCTCTTGTGGCAATTAATGCACCAACAGCTTCAGCTTGTTCAACTTTTGAACCGTCTTTGACTTCTTTATCAAGAGTTGAGGCACTTGCTAGCGTTACACCCTTTACGTCATCAATTAATTGAGCGTAAATGTTTTTGTTCGAACGGAACACATTTAAGCGTGGGCACTCAGCAGTACCAGAGATCTTAGCACGTACACGTTTTTGACGCTTTTGACGTGCTTTGTTTTTATCTGGTTTTGTTATCACAATTTTCACCTCATAGAATTATTTACTACTTACCAGTTTTACCTTCTTTACGACGTACATATTCGTCAACATAACGAATACCTTTACCCTTATATGGTTCTGGAGGACGTACGTCACGAATCTCAGCAGCAAATTGTCCAACCTTTTGCTTACTAATACCTGAAATGTTAATTTCAGTATTTGAAGGAGATTCAATTTTAATACCTTCTGGTGCATCCATATCTACAGGATGTGAGTAACCAACTGAAAGAGTTAGCTTTGTACCCTTAACTTGGGCACGGTAACCAACACCTCTGAGTTCAAGTTTCTTTTCAAATCCTTCTGTAACACCAAGAACCATGTTGTTAAGGTTTGAACGCATTGTTCCGTGAAGAGCTTTATCATTTTCACTTTCACGTGTGAACTTAGCTTCGTTACCTTCAATAGTCAACTTGATAGCTGGATTAAAATGTCTTGTTATTTCACCCTTAGGGCCTTTAACAGTAATGTTTTCATCTTTTTCTGTAATTGTTACACCTTCTGGTATATCAATCACTTTATAACCGATACGACTCAAATTTGTGCACCTCCTTGTCCTTAAAAATTATTACCAAATATAAGCGATTACTTCTCCACCAACGTGTTGTGCACGGGCTTCTTTATCAGTAATTACACCTTTTGAAGTTGAGATAATAGCAATACCAAGTCCGTTAAGAACCTTTGGTACATTATCAGCATCAACATAACTACGTAGACCAGGTCTTGAAATACGTTTCAAACCTGAGATAACGCGTTGTTGATCTTGTCCATATTTAAGGAAAATACGAAGTACGCCTTGCTTGTTGTCTTCGACAACTTCGTAATCCTTGATAAATCCTTCATTCTTTAAAATCTCTGTAATGCTCTTCTTAATGTTTGAAGCAGGCACTTCTAGAGATTCATGCTTTACCATATTAGCATTGCGAATACGTGTTAAGTAATCTGCAATAGGATCTGTCATGACCATTTAATTTACCTCCTTATTTATAGTTAATTTCTACCAACTAGCTTTTCTCATACCAGGAATTTGACCCTCATGAGCTAAATTGCGAAGGCAAATACGGCAAAGTTTAAATTTACGATATACAGAATGTGGACGGCCACAGCGTTCACAACGTGTGTATTCTTGTGATGAGAACTTGGCTGGTCTATGGTTACGTACTATTTGAGATTTCTTAGCCAATTTAATGACCCTCCTTTATTTTGTAAATGGCATTCCAATTTGTGATAGTAGTTCACGTGATTCTTCATCTGATTCAGCTGTTGTTACAAGAACAATATCCAAACCACGAATCTTGTTAACCTTATCATAATCAATTTCTGGGAAAACCAATTGTTCCTTAAGACCTAGTGTGTAGTTGCCACGGCCATCGAATGAACGAGTAGATACACCACGGAAATCACGAACACGAGGTAATGCGACATTGATTAACTTGTCAAGGAAGTCGTACATACGGTCACCACGAAGTGTAACCTTAGCACCGATTGACATACCTTCACGAAGTCTGAAGCCGGCAATAGATTTCTTTGCTTTTGTAATCAAAGGTTTTTGACCTGCAATCAAGCCTAATTCTTCAACAGCTTCATCAAGGTTCTTTGAGTTAGCAATAGCGTCACCAACACCCATGTTAAGAACGATTTTTTCGATCTTAGGTGTTTGCATGATTGATGTGTAATTGAATTTTTCCATCATTGATGGTGTGATTTCTTTTACATATCTTTCTTTTAATGCATTAACCATTTAGTTTTCTCCTTTCTTACTTATCTTCTTTTTTATCAGTTGATTTTGTTGATTTCTTGGCTGTAGTTGTTTTCTTAGTTGATCCCTTAACGACTTTAACGTTAGTTACATCGATAGGTCTTTCAACGTCGACGATTCCGCCTTGAGGTTGTGTGTTAGTTGGCTTTGAATGTTTTTTTACAACATGTACGCCTTTAACAATAACCTTGTTTGCGCTTGGCAAAGCTTTGATAACAGTACCTTGCTTGCCTTTATCGTCACCAGAAATAATTTCAACGTTGTCTCCAGTTTTTACAAACACTATTCAGCACCTCCTGAATTTAATTGATCTTTTTATAGCACTTCTGGTGCTAGTGATACGATCTTCATAAAATCGCTATCACGTAGTTCACGAGCAACGGGTCCGAAGATACGAGTTCCTCTAGGTGTTTTATCAGCATTAATAATAACTGCGGCATTTTCGTCGAATCTGATATATGAACCATCAGTACGATGTGCACCTGATACAGTTCTTACGATTACGGCTTTAACAACGTCACCCTTTTTAACAACGCCACCTGGTGTTGCTTGTTTGACAGTAGCGACAATAATATCACCGATATTAGCTGTTTTACGGTTTGAACCACCGAGAACTTTAATTGTTAGAATTTCACGAGCTCCAGAATTATCTGCAACTTTTAGACGGCTTTCTTGTTGAATCACTTATTAGTCCTCCTCTCATCAGTATTTAATACTAGATAATAACTGCTTTTTCGACGATTTCTAATAAACGGAAGCGCTTTGTCTTTGACAAAGGTCGAGTTTCCATAATACGAACAACATCGCCAACTTTAGCTTCGTTCTTTTCGTCTTGAACGTAGAACTTCTTTGAGTATCTTACACGTTTGCCATAAACTGGGTGTTTCTTGTAAGTTTCAACAACAACTGTAATTGTTTTTTCTGCTTTATCTGAAACGACACGGCCTTGGTATACTTTACGACTGTTACGAGTTTCTTTTTCGCTCAACGTGATATCTCCCTTCCTGTTTATTATTTTTCGTTATTTACTTGATTTTGAACAGTTCTTAATCTAGCAATATTCTTTCTGACAGCCTTTAAACGAGCTGTGTTTTCCAATTGACCAGTAGCTTGTTGGAAACGAAGGTTAAATAACTCTTCTTTATATTGCTTAACTTTATCTTGTAATTCAGTAGCAGTTAGCTCTTTGATTTCACTAGCCTTCATCAGCGCCACCTACTTTCTCTGCTTTAACAAACTTAGTTCTAACAGGAAGTTTGTTTGATGCAAGTCTTAGGGCTTCACGGGCAACTTCTTCAGGTACGCCACCGATTTCAAACATGACTTTTTCACGTTTTACTACGGCAACCCAACCAGCTGGAGCACCTTTACCAGAACCCATACGAACACCAACACCTTTAGCAGTGTATGATTTGTGAGGGAAGATTTTAATCCAAACCTTACCACCACGCTTCATGTAACGAGTCATAGCAACACGAGCTGCTTCGATTTGTCTATTAGTGATCCAACTTGAATCAAGTGCTTTCAAACCGTATTCACCAAAATCGACGTTCTTACCGCCTTTAGCTTCTCCGCGCATCTTTCCACGGAATTCACGACGGTGCTTTACACGCTTTGGTACTAACATGGATTATTCTCCTTTCCCTTCGTTTTTGTCTGAGTTATGTTGAGGTTTAGCAGGAAGAATTTCACCACGATAAATCCAAGTTTTAACACCTAAGTTACCGTATTGAGTCTTTGCTTCAACCCATGCATAATCAATATCTGCACGTAATGTGTGTAGAGGAACAGTTCCCTCTGTATGCCATTCTCTACGAGCCATATCGGCACCGTTTAAACGACCAGAGATTTGAATCTTGATACCCTTTGCGCCTGCACGTCTAGAACGTTGAACAGCTTGACGTTGTGCACGTCTAAAAGCAATACGAGCTTCTAGTTGACGAGCGACGTTTTCACCGACAAGTTTTGCATCCAAGTCAGGTTTCTTGATTTCAATAATGTTAATGTGAATGTTTCTATTAACAAGTTTGTTTAATTCGTTACGTAATTTTTCAACTTCAGAACCACCCTTACCAATAACCATTCCTGGTTTAGCAGTGTGGATAGAAATTGTTACGTTCTTTGCTGTACGTTCAATTTCAATTCTTGAAACTGAAGCGTTTGAAAGTCTGTCTTCAATATACTTACGAATCTTAAGATCTTCATGTAAGAATTTTGAAAAATCTTTTTCTGCATACCATTTGGCATCCCAGTCACGGATAACACCTACACGGAATCCGACTGGATTAATCTTTTGACCCACTCAAGTTACCTCCAATACTAATCTTTTTCTGTTACAACTACTGTAATGTTACTTGTTCTTTTATTAATTGGTGATGCTGAACCTTTAGCTCTAGGACGGAAACGTTTTAGAGTTGGTCCTTCGTCAACGAAGGCTTCGCTAACGAATAAGTTTTGTGCATCTAAATCAAAGTTATGTTCTGCATTTGCAATTGCTGACTTAAGAGCTTTGGCAATAATAGGAGAGCCTGCTCTTGGTGTGAATTGCAAAATTGCAAGTGCCTCAGCGGCATTCTTGTTTCTGATTAAATCAATAACAAGGCGAGCCTTACGAGGTGCAATACGCACGTTCTTAACTTTGGCTGTTGCAGATGTAATTTCTTGTTCTGCCATCATTTAGTCTCCCTTCTTATTACTTAACAGTTTTCTTATCGTCAGTACCATGACCATGGAATGTACGTGTTGGTACGAATTCGCCCAACTTGTGTCCAACCATATCTTCTTGGATATAAACTGGAACGTGTTTACGTCCATCATGAACTGCAATAGTGTATCCTACGAAACTAGGAAAAATTGTTGAACGTCGTGACCATGTTTTGATCACTGACTTCTTGTCTGAATCGGCTTGTGCTTCGATCTTCTTTAGAAGATGTGCATCAGCGAATGGTCCCTTTTTTAAACTACGACTCATCTTATGTCCTCCTTATATTATTCTTGCGAAATAATTACTTACCTTTTCTGTGACGAACGATAAGCTTTTCAGATTTGGCATGTTTTGAACGAGTTTTCTTACCAAGAGTCTTCTTACCCCATGGTGACATAGGTGATGGATGACCGATAGGAGCTTTACCTTCACCACCACCGTGTGGGTGATCGTTAGGGTTCATAACTGAACCACGAACTGTAGGTCTAATACCTAACCAACGTTTACGTCCAGCTTTACCAATCTTAATTAATTCATGTTGTTCGTTACCAATAGCACCAACAGAAGCACGGCAAGTTGAAAGGATCATACGAACTTCACCAGAAGGCAAACGTACTAATGAGTACTTTCCATCTCTACCTAACAATTGAATTGAAGTACCAGCAGAACGGCCAAGTTGACCACCCTTACCAGGTTTTAATTCAACGTTATGAATAATTGTACCTACGGGAATGTTAGCTAATGGAAGAGCATTTCCGGGTTTAATATCTGCTTCAGTACCTGATTGAACTTTTTGTCCAACGACAAGACCTTTAGGAGCCAAGATATATGATTTAACACCATCTGAATAGTGTAGTAATGCAATGTTAGCTGTACGGTTAGGATCATATTCGATTGCCTTAACTGTAGCTTCTACATTATCTTTAGTACGTTTGAAATCGATGATACGGTAGTGTTGCTTGTGACCACCACCACGATGTCTAACTGTAATATGACCGTATGAGTTACGACCAGCAGTATGGCTTTGTGATTCTAACAAAGTCTTTTCAGGAGTAGTTTTAGTAATCTCCGCAAAGTCAGAACCTGTCATATTACGACGACCGTTTGTGGTTGGTTTATACTTGATAATCGCCATTATGTGTCCTCCTTATTTATTCTTCATCAAAAATCTTAATTTCATCTGAATCTTCTGTAAGAGTAACAATAGCTTTACGACGTTTTGCTGTAAAACCAACATAACGACCTTGGCGCTTCTTCTTACCTGAAACATTCATGATATTTACTTTTTTAACTTTTACACCAAAGATTTCTTCAATAGATTGTCTAACAAGAACTTTGTTAGCATCAAGAGCTACATCAAATGTGTATTTCTTGTCTGCCATCAAATCCATTGAACCTTCAGTAACGACTGGGCGAATAATTACGTCTCTTGCGCTCATTATCCAAGCACCTCCTCAATCTTAGAAAGTGCTGCTTGAGTAACTACTAATTTATTAGCGTTGATAACATCAAGTACGTTTACACCTTCTGGTGCAACTACTGTAACTTTATCAATGTTTCTAGCTGATAAAGCAGCATTGTCATTACCGTCTTCAAGAACAACAAGTGTCTTTCCATTAGCACCTACTGTTGAAAGTAATTGTGCGAATGATTTTGTGTTTGGCTTGTCGTATGAAATTGAGTCGATAACGATGATGTTACCATCAGCAGCTTTTTGTGAAAGTACAGACTTCAATGCCAAACGGCTAACTTTTCTAGGAAGATGGTATGCGTATGATCTAGGTGTGGGACCGAATACAGTACCACCGCCAACCCATTGTGGTGAACGGATTGATCCTTGACGAGCACGACCTGTTCCTTTTTGACGCCATGGTTTCTTACCACCACCACGTACTTCAGAGCGGTTCTTAACATCATGAGTACCTTGTCTTAAGCTGGCACGTTGCATGATAACTGCGTCTGTAACTACAGAATTATTTAGTTCAATACCAAAGATTGAATCGTTGATATCAACAGTACCGTTTTCAGCACCGCTGTTTTTGTAGGCTGTGATTTTTGTCATAACTCAGTTCCTCCTTCCTATTTTGTATTAGCTTTAACAGCTGTTTGGATTTTAACTAGTGAATTGTTTGCTCCAGGGACATTACCCTTGATCATGATTGCGTTGTTCTCTGCATCAACTTTAACAATTGCTAGGTTTTGTGTTGTCACACGATTGTTACCCATACGTCCGGGAAGCATCTTACCTTTAAATACACGGTTAATGATGGCACCCATTGAACCAGGGATACGGTGATATCTAGAACCATGTGTTTCTGGACCTCTAGCTTGACCGAATCTCTTAATGTTACCTTGCATACCATGTCCCTTTGTTGTACCTGTAACGTCGACAATATCACCTGAATTAAATGTGTCTACTGAAACTTCTCCACCTAATTCATAATCTCCCATTTCAACATCGCGGAATTCGCGAGTGTAGTGTTTAGGAGTTGTGTTTGCCTTTTCTGCATGACCTTTGGCAGGTTTGTTAGTTAGAACTTCACGACGATCTTCAAAGCCAAGTTGAATAGCTTCATAACCGTCAGATTCAACTGTTTTCACTTGTGTAACAACGTTTGGTGTTGCTTCAACAACTGTAACAGGAACTAATTCACCATTTTCAGTGAAAATTTGAGTCATCCCAATTTTCTTACCAAGGATTACTTTTCTGGCCATGTTTGCACCTCCAATAATTTATTTTTTGTAATTATAATTTGATTTCGATGTCTACACCTGATGGTAGATCTAACTTCATTAATGAATCAACTGTTTTAGGTGATGGATTAACGATGTCAATAAGTCTTTTATGTGTACGCATTTCGAATTGCTCTCTAGCGTCTTTATGCTTATGTGGTGAACTCAACACTGTATATAGTGAACGTTCTGTTGGTAAAGGAATTGGACCTGAAATTTCAGCACCAGTTCTCTTTGCTGTTTCCACAATTTTGTCAGCTGATTGATCTAGAATACGATGTTCGTAAGCTTTTAAACGAATGCGAATCTTTTGACTTGCCATGGGGTTACCTCCTTTTTGTCTCTTTCAAGATGACCGGCTCCGTGAAAATATCCAACAGCTCTGCCGTGGCAAAGCGGCCGGGCGTGTCGCAACCTCTCACTTCTATGCCGTCGATATTTATTAAATACCTATAGGCGCATACTTCTCTTGCGAAATAAGCACTTTTCTTATAATACACGATTTCCAAAGCATTATCAAGGGATTTTTGATGGTTAGCTCTCAAAAATCAGGTGCAATCTTTTGTGCAATTATTTTCAAAATTAATACAAAATAATTTTTTAATCGACACAGTTAAAAAATCGTTCATTGGGTATTATACAATCTTTTTCGATGATATCTAATTACAATTGTGTGACAAATTGATATACCTACTTTTAGGCTTTTTATTAAGTAAATCAAGTTTTTAACTACTCAACTGTCTTTATGCGATACTGAAATTAATTATTCAATCAGGAGAGGTCCACATGAAACGACAAACCCCATTATTCTATCGACTTTATTACACTCAACTAATATTCAATTCTATCGTAATAATTCTTTACGCAGTAGAACCGAAAAATACTGCCTATTACTTCTTAATCATCTTTAATATTCTCGGACTATTTATCGTTCCTCGTAATCACAATACGTTGTGGCAAAATTCTAACCGCGTCATCCAAATAATTACACAAGCATCCTTAATCCCACTTAGTTTTTCATTCATCATTAGAATGACAAATGGTGTATCAGACTGGAACAACCCGATAATGTTGTTTTTACTTATCGTCTATTCTTTTCTCATGTATATCCCTTATACATTCGTACTACTTACGCCGGTAAAATCGAAAGTCATGCAAATCATTGTAGCTATATTCTCATTTGTATACACGGCATCTTCAGCACTGGATTTGATCGTAGAATCAACAACTATTTCCGGCAATGATTTTATATCAACGATGATTGATTCCATTTTCATCGGAGCGATAATCTTTTCTATCATGATTTTTATTATGATGTACAAATGGGGCTATGGATTCCCAAAGTCTCAATTCAATAAAAATGCTAATTGCTGGGTAACACTAAGTATCAGTATATTTACACTTTGGTTTGCGATGTGGAATGCTTTTTCTGGAAACAGAAATATTATCCAATCATTCTTTCATTTCAATTTTAACAATATTCGTATTACACCTCTCAATATTTTTGGTGGTCTAGAAGCTGGTATCGCCGAGGAACTGGTATTTAGATTTGCGGTTCTTACGATTGTATTGAATATCTTTTATAATAGTAGAAACAAGTTTTATTTTGCCACCTTGATCAGCAGTTTGCTATTTGGATTACTACATGGAATGAACGCTCTTGCTGGTCAAAGCTTAGGTAACACCTTAATTCAAATGATATTCGCATTTTCATTTGGTTTGTATTTGGCTGGTATTTATGTTTATACAGATATGTTCTATCTAGTGGTAATATTTCATGCGCTGATTGATACTTTAGTCTTTTTAACGACATCAACTCAACTAATGTCCGGAAAAGTTTCGCCAGTGGATTTTCTATTCTCACTTGTGGAGTCCGCGGTATTCATTATCATCGGTTTGTATCTAATACATCAAACTTCAATCCGGCAAACTAAGATGAAATTCCATTTATACTAGTACACAAAAAAAAGATTCAAAGGACATTGTCCCTTGAATCTTTTTATTTGGCTTAATCTTCAGCTTTTCCGCCGTTCTTTTCAATAATTTCTTTTTGAATTGACTTAGGAACTTTCTCGTAATGATCAAATGTCATTGTGAAAGTACCACGACCTTGTGTTGCTGAACGAAGAGTTGTAGCATATCCGAACATTTCTGAAAGTGGAACAAACGAGTTAATCAATTGTGCATTACCACGTGCTTCCATACCTTCAACACGTCCACGACGAGCTGTAACTTGTCCCATAACATCACCTAAGTAATCTTCTGGTGTAACAATTTCAACCTTCATAATAGGTTCAAGAATTACAGCACCAGCATTCTTAGCAGCGTTACGTAAGGCAATTGAAGCAGCAATCTTGAAGGCTGCTTCAGATGAATCGACTTCGTGATATGAACCATCATATAACTTAGCCTTAACATCGATCAATGGGTATCCAGCAAGAACACCGTTTTCCATTGATTCTTTCAAACCTTGTTCAACTGAAGGAATGTATTCACGAGGAACAACACCACCGACGATGGCATCTTCGAATTCGAAGCCTTTTCCTTCTTCATTTGGTGTAAATTCAACCCAAACGTCACCATATTGACCTTTACCACCAGATTGACGAACGAATTTACCTTGAGCTTGTGTTGACTTAGTAAATGTTTCACGGTAAGCAACTTGTGGCTCACCAACTTTACATGCAACCTTGAACTCACGTTTCATACGGTCAACCATGATGTCCAAGTGAAGTTCTCCCATTCCGGCAATCAATGTTTCACCAGTTTCAGGGTTTGTTTCAGCTTGGAAAGTAGGATCTTCTTCTGAAAGTTTTTGGATAGCAATATCCATCTTATCTCTATCTTCCTTTGAATCAGGTTCGATAGAAACTTGGATAACTGGATCTGGAATATCCAATGATTCAAGAATTAATGGTTCGTCAGGATCTGTAAGTGAGTCACCTGTTGTAGTATTCTTCAATCCGATAACGGCAGCGATATCACCTGAGAACACTTCTGGGATTTCCTTACGGTGGTTAGAATGCATTTGTAGCAAACGACCAACACGTTCACGCTTGTCTTTTGTAGCGTTAAGAACGTATGAACCTGATTCTAGTGAACCTCTATATACACGAATGTATGTTAGACGTCCAACGAATGGGTCAGTAGCAATCTTGAAAGCAAGACCAGCAAATGGTTTGCTGTCATCAGCTTTCAATTCAACTTGGCTATCATCCTTAGGATTTGTAGCATTGTAAGGACGAACATCAAGAGGTGATGGAAGATAATCAACAACAGCATCCATCAACATTTGAACACCCTTGTTCTTGAAGGCAGAACCTGCAAGTACAGGGAAGAATTTCAAATTGATAGTAGCAGTTCTGATAGCCTTACGTAGTTCGTCGTTACTGATTTCAGCACCATCAAGGTATTTCTCCATGATGTCATCATCAACGTCAGCAACAGCTTCAACTAATTCAGAACGTTTCTTCTTTGCTTCTTCAACGTAGTCATCAGGAACATCAACTGTATCCCATTTTGTACCTAACTCATCTTCATCATAAAGATCAGCTTTCATTTCGATTAAATCAATAACACCTTCGAAGTTATCTTCAGCACCAATAGGCATTTGGATAGCATGAGCATTAGCATCTAATCTTTCGTGAAGTGTCTCTACAGAATAGTCAAAGTTAGCACCGATTTTATCCATCTTGTTAACAAAGACGATACGAGGAACACTATATGTTGAAGCTTGACGCCAAACATTTTCAGTTTGTGGTTCAACACCTGATTGAGCATCAAGAACAGTAATGGCACCATCTAGCACACGTAATGAACGTTCAACTTCGATAGTGAAGTCAACGTGTCCTGGGGTATCAATGATATTGATACGGTTACCTTTCCATTCAGCTGTTGTAGCAGCAGATGTAATAGTAATACCACGTTCTTGTTCTTGGGCCATCCAGTCCATTTGTGAAGCTCCATCATGAGTTTCACCAATCTTGTGGATTTTACCAGTATAGTACAAGATACGTTCTGTAGTTGTTGTCTTACCAGCATCAATATGAGCCATGATACCGATATTACGAGTTTCTTCTAGTGGAAATTCACGTTTATTAGCCATTAAAAATCTTATCTCCTCTCAGTTTACTGAATTCTACCAACGATAATGGGCGAAGGCACGGTTGGCATCAGCCATCTTATGTGTATCTTCACGTTTCTTAACAGCAGCACCAGTATTGTTTGCTGCATCCATGATTTCGTTTGCTAGTCTTTCGTCCATTGTGTGTTCACCACGTAAACGAGCATAGCTAACAATCCAGCGTAAACCTAAAGTTGTACGACGATCTGGACGTACTTCAATAGGAATTTGGTAGTTAGAACCACCGATACGGCGAGCCTTAACTTCTAGAACTGGCATAACATTGTTCATTGCTTCTTCAAACACGTCCAATGGTTCGTTACCAGTCTTATCCTTAATGATGTCAAATGAGCGATAAAGAATTGTTGAGGCAGTACCTCTTTTACCGTCATACATCAAGTGGTTAATTAATCGTGTTACTAATTTTGAGTTATACATTGGATCAGGCAAAACATCGCGTTTTGGAGCGCTACCTTTTCTTGGCATATTAAATTCCTCCGTTAATATTCTTTACTAATTATTTCTTAGGTTTCTTAGCACCGTATTTTGAACGGCTTTGCATACGTCCGTCAACACCGGCTGTATCAAGAGCACCTCGAACAACGTGATAACGTACACCAGGTAGATCCTTTACACGTCCACCACGGACAAGAACAACACTATGCTCTTGCAAGTTGTGTCCGATACCAGGAATATATGCTGTTACTTCGATAAGGTTTGATAATCTAACACGGGCATACTTACGTAGGGCTGAGTTAGGTTTCTTAGGTGTCATTGTTCCGACACGAGTTGCAACACCACGTTTTTGGGGTGCTGGATTCTTTGTAGCTATTTTCTTCATACTGTTGTAGCCGAAGTTCAATGCAGGTGCATCAGACTTTGATGTTTGTGACTTACGGCCTTTACGTACTAATTGGTTAATTGTAGGCATTCAAAGTTCCTCCTAAAAATTTTAAGTACACACATCCAGGTGGTTCACAATTTTGGAAAAATAATAAACCACATGAGTGGCGTACCTTTTGAGCTTATATTTATAAACAAATTGTCCTTGCTGCCAATAAAAGCACGTCTATTAGAATAACATCCATCTCGGGCACTGTCAACGCTACTTTTTAAGACTTTGTGGAAAAAATCTGAAGTAATTGCGTAATATCTCTATGAGGTGATGCATGATGGAAATAATTTTATATTCGATACTATTTTTTACTGGAGCAAGTATAGTTTCATTCTTGACAGTTATGGCTTATGAAATCCCCAACAGCAACGTGTTTTGTCTAAGACGTTCTTGTTGTGACAACTGTAAAAGGCAACTATCGTGGAATCACACTATTCCTATTCTAGGCTATTTAATGACATTTGGTAAGTGCATTTGGTGTCATTATAAAATTCCGATCTTATATCCAGTCAGTGAGCTACTTGGTGGGCTATTTTTATTAGCAATTCTCCCGCTTGAGAAAGATATATACTTCGTCATACCAATATTTGTTATGTTGATACTTTTTTCATTCATGGATATTTTCCATGGATATATCTTGCCAGTTTATTACTTGCTTGTAGTACCTTGCTTTTTACTCCACACTCATACACTATTCGTCATTGCTGGACTGGCAGTTTGGGGAACGCTCTACCTACTTGAATATTTTGGGTTCGGAATTGGACTTGGAGATGTTGAAGTCATTACCTTGCTAACATTCCTACTTGGATTTGAAAAAATTTTGTTAATCGTTATTTTAGCTTGTTTATTGTGTCTTCTAACCTTCTTACTAAAGAAAAAAAGATCATTTAGATTCATCCCTTATCTTACAATCTCGACAGGACTCATCTATTTGATCTTTTAATTAATTAGTTGGTAAAACATTAATTTGTTTCAACCAGTTAAGGCATAGTTCCCACCACTTTGATGCTTGGTGATTCAAGTAATGGTCCCCACCTGGTTTTTGAACTTGATAGGTGGCTAATGACATGCCATGAGGGCCACTTGAGAATAGATGCAATTCAAACGGAATATTCAACTCTTCCATTTTATTAGCATAGAGTAGCGAATTCTTTACCGGTACTGTTTGATCAGTAATTGTTTGCCACATAAATGTTGGCCTTCCTGACTCAGTTAAACTTTCCTCCGGCTTCCAAAATTTATCATCGGGACTAATTTTTTTAACATCATCCATTGTAGGTGGCCAACCAATTGTCATATCGACCACGGAATACCCCATTATATTGGCATAAGGCATCACTTCAATATCATCTGGAAAAATCTTTCTTTGCGTATCTTTATTTGTCATCAAAGAATTGAAGTTGGCAATAATATTTCCACCAGCTGAAAATCCTACCAATAATATTTTGTCCAAATCAATTTGATGTGATGATGCTTGAGTTTTTATCCAGTTTAATGTTGTGGCCAATTCTTGTAATGCTAGTGGAAAGACCGATTTATCATCTTTTAACAACTGATAGTGAAAAACCACTGAATGAACGCCCGCCGCTGCAAAATTCATAGCAATCGGTTGAGCTTCACGATCAGAGTGAAATTTGAAGGCACCACCCGGAATAATGATTGCGAGCGGATCTTTTATTTCTTGATCAAAATCACTAATTGGATCCAAAAAGTATGTATCTAAATCAAAGTTATTATCTTGATAATTCAAGGTCTTTTTTTGAAACATAGTCAATCCTCCTCAGCATTTACAAACGCTGTTTGACTACATTCTAACAAATTTGGACAAAAAAATAAGTTGATATGATTTTAATCATACCAACTTATTAATTTAATTACTTATTACGTTCCTCTTGTTTTTTGGCATCTTCAGCTTTCATTTGCTCTTCGATGTCAGAAATTGTGTAAGCCCCATTTAAAGAGTTTGCAGCCATAGGACCAGTTTTCTTAGGTTCCATGTGGTTATACTTAGCCATACCAGTACCGGCAGGAATAAGTTTACCAATAATAACATTCTCTTTAAGTCCAAGAAGTGGATCATTCTTACCACGAATTGAAGCGTCAGTAAGAACTCTTGTTGTTTCCTGGAATGATGCAGCTGACAAGAAACTGTTTGTTTCAAGTGAGGCTTTAGTAATACCAAGCAATACAGGACGACCTGTTGCTGGAATTCCACCTTTAATCAAAGTATCACGGTTGTGATCTGTGAATTGTGAAATATCCATTAATTCACCTGGTAATACATCTGTATCACCTGGATCAAGAACACGTACTTTACGAAGCATTTGTCTGATCATAACCTCGAAATGCTTATCAGAAATATCAACACCTTGCATACGGTAAACTTTTTGAACTTCAGCAAGTAGATAGTTTTCTGTTGTTTGAACGTTTGTAATCTTGATTAATTCCTTAGGATCGATTGAACCTTGTGTTAACTTACTACCACGTGTAATGACGTCACCTTCGGCAACGGCAACACTTGATGTATAAGGAACACTGTAAGTTCTGTTATCGATATTACCTTCAACAGTAATTTCCTTTGTATGTTCTGCAGGGTTTTCGTCGATTGCTGTAATAGTACCATCAACCTCAGAAATAATTGCAAGACCTTTGGGGTTTCTAGCTTCAACGATTTCTTGAACACGAGGAAGTCCTTGTGTAATATCGTCACCACCAGCAACACCACCAGTATGGAAGTTACGCATTGTTAGTTGTGTACCGGGTTCACCGATTGATTGAGCAGCAACAGTACCAACTGCTTCACCAATTTCAACTTCTTCACCAGTAGCAAGGTTACGACCGTAACACTTCTTACATACACCATGTTTTGTGTTACATGTAAATGCTGAACGAATTGTAACTGTTTCAACACCAGCGTCAACAATCTTTTGAGCCATATCCTCATCCATCATTACACCACGAGGAACAATTACGTCACCTGTAGCAGGATCTTTAACTGTCTTTTGAGTATAACGACCAACTAGACGGTCATACAATGGTTCGATCATGTCTGTACCTTCAACAATTGAGCTGACTTCTAGACCACGATCAGTACCACAATCTTCTTCACGGACAATAACATCTTGTGCAACATCAACTAGACGACGAGTCAAGTAACCTGAGTTAGCTGTCTTCAACGCAGTATCAGTCATACCTTTACGGGCACCGTGAGTTGACATGAACATTTCCAAAACAGATAGGCCTTCACGGAAGTTAGAAATAACAGGGATTTCCATCATACCACCATTAGGAGCAGCCATAAGTCCACGCATACCTGCAAGCTGTGTAAAGTTTGAGATATTACCACGGGCACCAGAGTCAGACATCAAGTTAATAGGATTTGTTGGATCGAAGGAATCAATCAATCTTTGTTGAATATCATCCTTAGTTTCGTTCCAAACACTAATAACACGATCGTGTCGTTCTTCATCAGTAATCAAACCACGACGGAATTGCTTAGAAATTGAAGCAACTTGTTTGTGGGCCTTATCGATGATTTGTGGTTTTTCAGTTAAATTAGGAACATCAGTAACACCAACAGTTAATCCAGAATAAGTACAGATTGTGTAACCTAATTCCTTCATATCATCAAGCAGTTCTGATGTTCTTTGAACACGGTAAACTTTGAAGATTTGAGCGATGATATCACTTAAATAACCACTCTTAAGTGGATCGATAAGTTCCATTTCGTCCAAACGGTCTTCAATGTTTTCACCCTTACCTAAGAAGTACTTATCGGGAACACCATTGATAAGGTTGTCATCAGTAGGTTCGTTTAAGTATGGGAAATCTTCTGGAAGAATTTCGTTAAAGATTGCCTTACCAACACTGGTAATCATAATCTTGTTACGTTGATCTTCTTTGAAAGGTTTCTTTGGCATTGATTCAACAGAAATACCAATTCTTGTATGGTAATGAACATCACCATTTAACAAAGCAATTTTAATTTCGTTAAGATCCTTAAAGATCTTACCTTCACCAGCCATATGTCTTGTTTCAATTGTTAAGTAGTAGTTACCCAAAACAACATCCTGTGATGGTGTAACGATAGGTTTACCATCTTTAGGAGCAAGAATATGGTGAGCAGCTAGCATCAACATACGTGCTTCAGCTTGAGCTTCGTCTGATAGTGGCACATGGACAGCCATCTGATCACCATCAAAATCGGCATTATAAGCTTCACAAGCAAGTGGGTGAAGACGAATTGACTTACCATCAACCAATACAGGTTCAAAGGCTTGGATACCAAGTCTGTGAAGTGTAGGTGCACGGTTAAGTAATACTGGACGTTCTTTAATTACATCTTCAAGAACATCCCAAATGTCGTCATCTTGACGATCAATTTTTCTTCTAGCATTTTTAACGTTTGATGCAATCTCACGTTTAACTAATTCATGCATTACGAAAGGCTTGAATAATTCCAAAGCCATTTCACGAGGAAGTCCACATTGATAGAACTTCAATGTAGGACCAACATCGATAACTGAACGACCTGAGTAGTCAACACGTTTACCAAGTAAGTTTTGACGGAAACGTCCTTGCTTACCTTTAAGCATATGTGAAAGTGACTTCAATGGTCTGTTACCTGGTCCAGTAACTGGACGGCCACGACGACCATTATCGATCAAGGCATCAACAGCCTCTTGCAACATTCTCTTTTCATTTTGAACGATGATGTTAGGAGCATTTAAGTCCAACAATCTCTTCAAACGGTTGTTACGGTTAATTACACGACGGTATAAATCGTTCAAGTCAGATGTGGCAAAACGTCCACCTTCAAGTTGAACCATTGGTCGTAAATCAGGTGGGATAACGGGAATAGCATCCATTACCATCCATTCTGGTTTGTTACCAGATTTTTGGAAAGCACTTAAAATATCCAAACGTCTGATAGCACGTGTACGTTTTTGACCTTGTGCAGTATGTAGAACTTCACGTAAGTCTTTAACTTCTGCAGCCATATCAACTTGGCTGAGCAATTCTCTAATACCTTCAGCACCCATTTTAGCAACAAACTTGTTACCAAATTCTTCTCGCTTCTTACGGTATTCAGATTCTGTAAGTAGTTGTTTTGTTTCTAGGTCTGTACCTTCACCTGGATCAATAACTACGTATGAAGCAAAGTAAATAACTTCTTCAAGGTTTCTTGGGCTCATGTCCAAAACGAGTCCCATACGTGATGGAATTCCCTTGAAGTACCAGATATGTGTAACTGGAGCTGCTAATTCGATATGAGCCATGCGTTCACGACGAACTTTTGAACGTGTAACTTCAACACCACAGCGATCACAAACAATACCCTTATAACGGATACGTTTGTACTTACCACAGGCACATTCCCAGTCTTTAGTTGGTCCAAAAATTCTTTCATCGAATAGACCATCTTTTTCTGGTTTCAAAGTACGGTAGTTGATTGTTTCGGGTTTCTTAACTTCACCATAAGACCAACTACGGATCTTATCTGGAGAAGCCAAACCAATTTGCATACTTTCGAATTTATTAACGTCTATCAAAAGGTAACCTCCCTAACATGCTAAATTTTGACTATTATTCTGATTTTGTACTTGTTGAATTGTTAGTTTGAACAGATGATTGGTTATCTTCTGCTTCCAACTTTTTAGCTTCTTCTTCAGCACGTTTTTGTTCTTGTTGCTTAGCAAATTTAGATAGTGCATCAATACTTACAGTATCGTCATCATCATCCATATCTCTAAGTTCAATTTCTTTTTTACTGCTATCAAGAACCTTCATATCAAGTCCAAGAGCTTGTAATTCTTTAACAAGAACACGGAATGATTCAGGAACTCCTGGCTTAGGAATACTTTCACCCTTAACGATAGCTTCATATGTCTTAACACGTCCAACGATATCATCAGACTTGTATGTCAAGATTTCTTGAAGTGTATAAGCGGCACCATAAGCTTCCAAAGCCCAAACTTCCATTTCACCAAATCTCTGACCACCAAATTGTGCTTTACCACCAAGTGGTTGTTGAGTAACTAGTGAGTAAGGTCCGATTGAACGAGCGTGCAATTTATCATCAACCATGTGAGCTAGTTTCATGTAGTACATAACACCAACGGCAACACGGTTCTTAAATGGTTCACCAGTACGTCCATCATAAAGAATTGACTTAGCATCTGAATCCATATCGGCTTCTTTAACGATGTCCCATAATTCATCATCACTAACACCATCGAAAACAGGTGTAGCAACGTGGATACCAAGTTTTCTAGCAGCCATACCTAAGTGAAGATCAAGTACTTGTCCAATATTCATACGTGATGGAACACCCATTGGGTTCAAAAGAATATCAACTGGTGTACCGTCTGGCATGTATGGCATATCTTCTTGAGGTACAACGATTGAAACAGTACCTTTGTTACCATGACGACCAGACATCTTGTCACCAACTTGAATCTTACGTTTTTGTGCAATATAAACACGAACCATCATGTTTACACCAGGATTCAATTCATCGCCGGCTTCACGTGTAAATACTTTAACATCTTGGATAATTCCGCCACCACCATGTGGTACACGAAGTGAAGTATCACGAACTTCACGAGCTTTTTCACCAAAGATTGCGTGTAGTAAACGTTCCTCAGCTGATAATTCAGTAACACCCTTAGGTGTAACTTTACCAACAAGAATGTCACCGTCACGTACTTCAGCACCAATACGGATAACACCAAATTCATCAAGATCTTTTAGTGATTCTTCTCCGACATTAGGAATCTCACGAGTGATTTCTTCAGGTCCAAGTTTTGTATCACGTGCTTCTGATTCATACTCTTCAATATGAATTGAAGTATATGCATCTTCACGGACTAATTTTTCTGAAAGAACAATAGCATCTTCATAGTTATACATATTCCATGTCATGAAAGCGATAAGTGGGTTTTGACCAAGGGCCAATTCTCCACCTTCCATGGCAGGACCATCAGCAATAATGTCGCCAGCCTTAACTTCTTCACCCTTACGAACGATAGGTCTTTGGTTGTAACTCTTACCATTATTTGAACGACGGAATTTTGTTACTTTATATTCATCAATTGTTCCATCATCACTGCGTTCAATAGTGATCTTCTTAGCATCAACATATTGAATAGTTCCGGCGTGATCAGCAAGCAAGGCAGCACCAGAATCGTGAGCAGCAATATATTCCATACTTGTACCAACAAGTGGTGCGTGTGGATTAATTAAAGGAACAGCTTGACGTTGCATGTTGGCACCCATTAAGGCACGGTTTGAATCATCATTTTCCAAGAAAGGAATACATGCAGTAGCAACAGAGACAACTTGTCTAGGTGAAACATCCATGTAATCGACCTTTTCGGCTGTTGTTTCGATATTGTCATCTTGATGACGAGCCAAAATTGTATCTTCAGCAAATGATCCATCGTCAGTTAAATGAGTATTAGCCTGAGCAACGATGTAGTTATCTTCTTCGTCAGCTGTTAAGTAATCGATCTTATCAGTAACTTTGTGAGTATCCCATGAAACACGACGATATGGTGTTTCGATGAAACCATATTTATTAACAATAGCGTAACTGGCCAAGTTGTTAATAAGTCCGATATTAGGACCTTCAGGAGTTTCAATAGGACACATACGGCCATAGTGAGTATAGTGAACATCACGAACTTCATATCCGGCACGATCACGAGTCAAACCACCAGGTCCAAGAGCTGATAGACGACGCTTGTGTTCTAGCTCACCAAGTGGATTAGTCTGATCCATGAACTGTGATAGTTGTGATGAACCAAAGAATTCCTTGATTGAGGCAACAACTGGTCTAATGTTGATCAATTGTTGAGGTGTAACAGTTGATGAGTCTTGAATTGACATTCTTTCACGTACAACACGTTCCATACGTGATAAACCAATACGGAATTGGTTTTGAAGTAATTCACCGACTGAACGAATACGACGGTTACCCAAGTGATCAATATCATCTGTTGAACCAATTCCCTCTTTAAGGTTCAAGAAGTAATTAAGTCCAGCTAAGATATCAGCAACTTGAATTGTACGGTTGTGTTCATCAATATGACCGTTACCGATAATATTAACAACCTTTTCGTTATCTTCTTGTGAATAAACTTTGATGATTTGTAGAGTAACAGGATCTGTTTGTGCACCCTCATCAGATGGTTGAACAGTAGTTGTCTTGAAATCGTCGCGGTCAAGATATGGGCTCAATTTGCTCATAGCATCACGGTCGATAACTGTATCTTTAGCCAAAACAACTTCACCTGTATCAGGATCAGCTAATGTTTCAGCCAATGTTTGATTCAACAAACGTGTTTTAAGATTTAACTTCTTATTGATCTTGTAACGACCAACAGCAGCTAAATCGTATCTACGTGGGTCAAAGAATCTAGCATAGAGCAATGAACGAGAACTATCAGCAGTCTTAGGTTCACCAGGACGTAATCTTTCATAGATGTCATTCAAGGCTTCTTCAACACGTGAATCAGAAGTATCTTTATGTACATCTTTTTCAAGAGTACGGTTCAATGTGTCATTTTCACCGAAGATATCAAGAATTTCAGCATCTGAACCAAAACCAAGTGCACGCACTAGTTCTGAAATCAAAAGTTTTCTTGTTCTATCGATTCTTACATAACCAAGACCTTTAGCATCTGTTTCATATTCCAACCAAGCACCACGGTTAGGGATAACAGTTGTACCAAATGTCTCACGGCCGTTCTTATCAGTATCAGCATTATAGTAGATACCAGGAGAACGAACTAATTGAGAAACGATAACACGTTCAGCACCATTAATAATGAAAGTACCTTGGTCTGTCATTATTGGGAAATCACCAAAGAACACGTCTTGAGTCTTGATTTCACCAGTTTCATGGTTAGTCAATTTCAAGGTAACATGTAATGGAGCTGAGTAGTTGGCATCATGTTGTCTAGCTTCTTCAACAGTGTATTTCTCTTCTAAAAGCTTGTAGTCAACATATTCCAAAGAAAGGTTTCCAGCAAAATCATCGATTGGCATAACATCATCAAACATATCTTTTAGACCTTCGTCTAAGAACCAGTTATATGAGTTTTTTTGAATGTCAATTAGATTTGGTAGTGGAAGTACTTCCTTGATCTTGGCATAACTACGACGAACACGGTGTGCACCATAATTTACGTTATGAAAAGTCAAATTCTTCACCTCAACATTTATTTTTGTTCAAAATGTAGCCGTAAGAAATATTACAATTGTGTTACAAATTGTATGCAAACGGTTTATTTACCTGATTTAGGGCAAAAAAAAACCAAAAATAGAAACTAAATTCTATCTTTGCTTTTTCTATACGGCATCACTACGGACAATAGATCGTAGTTTGCGTTTTGAACTTTAAATCTCATTTGCCATATTACTAGCCTATATACGTTTTGTCAATGCTTAAGCATTAATTTTTCGTTAGACTTTGGCGCCTTTTTTATTATCGTTCAATTTCTTTTTATTATTTTTTGAAGCAGGTTTCTTTTCGCCTTTAGTTACAGAAATATCAAGCTTGCCCTTCTTCGAACCAACCTTAATCGTGTCGCCCTCTGAAATGTTATTCATCAATAACAATTCACTTACTGGATCTTCAATTTCACGTTGGATTGTTCTTCTCATAGGACGAGCACCATACTCTGGATTGTAACCATCTTTAACCAAGTCATCATATGCGGATGGAGAAATTGATAATTGAATTTCTCTTTCTGCAAGTCTCTTTCTAAGATTGTTACTCATGATCTTAGCGATTGCCTTAAGTTGCTCTTTGTTAAGAGACTTAAAGACGATTGTTTCGTCAATACGATTCAAGAATTCTGGTCTGAAGAACTTCTTCAACTCTTCGTTAATACGTGATTGCATTTCCTTGTAGTCATTTCTGGCATCTTTCGCACCAAAACCAACTGACTTATCTTCATCAAGCGAACGTGCACCTAAGTTAGAAGTCATAATGATAATTGTGTTTCTGAAATCAACCTTGCGGCCTTTAGCATCAGTTAAGATACCATCATCCAAAACCTGGAGCAAAATGTTAAACACATCTGGATGAGCCTTTTCAACTTCATCAAGCAGGATTACTGAATAAGGTTCATTTCTAACTTTCTCAGTTAGTTGTCCACCTTCATCAAATCCTACATAACCAGGAGCTGAACCAATCAACTTGGAAGTACTGTATTGTTCCATGTACTCAGACATATCAACACGGATCAAGTTATCTTCTGATCCAAACATTACTTCAGCAATTGATTTAGCAAGTTCAGTCTTACCAACACCAGTAGGTCCAAGGAACATAAATGAACCAATTGGACGGTCAGGATCCTTCATACCACTTCTAGCACGACGAATAGCTCTTGAAACAGCACCAATTGCATCTTCTTGGCCAACAACACGTTTGTGTAACTCTTTTTCAAGATTCAACAGACGTTCACTCTCTTTACGAGTGATTTGTTTAACTGGAACACCTGTCCAGTCAGCAATGATCTCAGCAATGTCTTCTTCAGTGACAACTGGCTTTTTGGCCTTGCCACTTTCTTCAGCCTGCTTGTACTCTTCAATCTTCTCTTGAATATCTTGTTCTTTTTCACGAATTTGCGCAGCTTTTCCGAAATCTTGGTTCAGAATTGCGGCATTCTTTTCATCAATTAACTCAAGCGATTGAGAGTTCAACTCTTCTAGCTTGTTATTGTGTTCAGAATTGTGGATACGAACCTTTGCAGAAGCCTCATCAATTAAATCGATGGCCTTATCTGGTAAGAATCGGTTCGTCAAGTATCTTGTTGAAAGTCTAACAGCTGCAGTAACAGCAGCATCAGAAATTGTTAGTCCATGATGTTGTTCATAGCGTGGACGTAAACCATCGAGAATCTGGATTGATTCTTCAGCTGTAGGTTCTTCAACATAAACTTTGGCAAAACGACGCTCCAAAGCAGTATCTTTTTCAATGTATTTTTGATATTCGTTTGATGTTGTTGCACCAATTAATTGCAATTCTCCACGAGCTAAAGCAGGTTTCAAAATGTTAGATGCATCAATAGCACCTTCAGCACCACCGGCACCAATCAATGTGTGTAACTCATCAATAAATAGAATGACATGCTTATCAGCATAAATTTCTTCAATAATTTTCTTCAGACGGTCCTCAAACTCACCACGATACTTAGTACCGGCAACTAATGAACCCATATCTAGCATCATGATACGTTTATTCTGCATATCAGCAGGGACAGTTTTGGCAACAATTGCCTCAGCAAGTCCTTCCACAATAGCAGTCTTACCAACACCTGGCTCACCAACTAATACAGGATTGTTCTTTGTACGACGACTAAGAATTTGGATAGTTCTCTCAACTTCTTTAGAACGACCAACAACAGGATCTACACGATTATCAGCTGCTAATTGCGTCAAATTACGAGCGAGACCATCAAGAGTAGGAGTTCCCGCTTGTGCAGTCTTCTTCTTCTGATTCATTCCAACTCCACGACGTGAAGTCTTATTTGTCATTCCCATTTTACTAAGAAGTAAATTCTTTGTTTTAGTCAAACTCAATCCGAGATTAGTCAAAATACGATTTGCTAAATTATCAGAATCATCCAAAATTGCAAGAAGGATGTGTTCTGTTCCAATTCGGCTTGAGCTATATTGGTTTGAAACATTTTCTGAACTAGAAAGGATTTGCTGTCCTTTTGGTGAATAAGGGAGGTAAATTCCACTTGCTGCGTTTGCTGATGTGTCTCCATAACCTGTAAGATGTTCAATTTCTTCTTGAACGTCTCGGTCACTTACAGCTAGGTCGCGCAAAGTAATACCGGCAATACCATCATTTTCCATGGTTAAGCCAAGCAAGATATGCTCTGTTCCAACAGCATTATGATGAAATGTCTTAGCCTGCTCTTGAGCCAAGACAAGTGCGTTTTTCGCGCTTTCGGTAAACACTTTATCCATATTCGTTACCTCGACTTATTAATTTATCTGTGATGAAAGTATAATTCTGTTTAATAGAATTGCAAGCAATAAATATCAACCACCTAATTATCACCTTTTTATCACGGATCTCCTAAACATCTATTCGTTTAAATCTAATGAAACAATAACATTGTTACGGAATATTTCACACAAATTAGATTAGAAATATATTTATGTGGTTACTCTTATTCTAACAAGAACGGTGGCCTGTGCCATTAATAAACTTAAAAAATTATTATTAAAATCAGACCTTATAATTCTGTCCCTAAATGTTTAAGGATATTTATATTAAAGTTTTTTACATTATTTGTAAAGCGATTGAGCTTGATGGGTTCTACTAAACATTTAGTTTGGATGTTCACTGCCGGTTCCGACAGGAAATCGATTTTTTGCCCTGGAACGTACTGGGCACGATTTGGAGCCACTGCAAAAAACGCAGTGTCTTCAAACTCGGCCTTTGAGGTAGGTCGGGACAGTTCCCCGACCAACTCAAAATTCAGTACTGAGGGCAAATCGATTTCCTGTCTCCACCTAGATCATCATTAATCTGATGTTTAGTTTTTTTGGTGTTGGCCATTGATTGCACGTCCTTTTTTATTCGTTTGCACTTTAAGAAATAGTATTTAATTTGTTGAATTGTAAGATTAATCCGAACACCTAAATAAAATACAAAAACCCATAGTAAATGTTCTACAATGGTTAGCGACTAAACAGACCAGAAAGAAGACATTTACTATGAGCATATCTACTTTATCACAGTTTGAGCGCGGAGCCATATATCAATTATTAAAAGATGGTAATTCTCACAATGAAATTGCAAGAAGGATGAAGTTGTCCAAATCTACAATTAGTAATGAACTCAGCCGTGTCAATCCGTATGACCCTGTTCTGGCACAAGAGCACGCTGATAAAATGAGGCGCCATTGCGGAAGACAATCAATACTGTCAAAGGATAATGCCATTCTGATTAAGCAACACCTTGAGCTAACTTGGTCACCTGAACAAATAGCTAGTGAATTAAACCTGTGTTTTAAATCCATCTACAACTGGATTTATCAGAGGTTGATCGATTTTGATTCAGAACTATTACCAGATAAATCTCGTCGTAAAAAGCATAAACATGAGACACGTGGGACTTTCAAAGTTGATGAAACCATAGAGACGAGACCCGAAGAAATTAATACTCGTAAGACCTTTGGACATTGGGAAGCTGATACTGTCCTATCTTCACGTGGACAATCAAAGGCTTGCTTAGCAACGTTTGTAGAACGTAAGACAAGATTCGTCTGGGCGATTAAGATCAATGATCGTACTAAGGAATCAATGAATTCAGCGATAAAAAAGATGAAATCAATCTTTGGTGAAAACATTAAATCTATAACAGTGGATCATGGAAAAGAGTTCTCAGGATTCAACGACTTGGCCGATTATTACAATCTTCCAGTCTATTTCTGTCATCCATATTCACCATGGGAACGTGGAACTAATGAGTACTTCAATCGAAAACTACGTTGGTTCTTTCCAAAGAAAACAGACTTCAACAGTGTTTCTGAAGATGAGTTGCTGGAATCATTAGAATTGATCAATAATCGACCATTAAAAATACTTGGCTGGAACACGGCCATTGAGACGTTTAGGGATTGTGTATTGAAGTGTTCGGATTAAACTTGCAATCTCTCATTTCAAAAAGATGAGCATGTATAAAAAAAAACTGATTTAGTCAGAAACCGCGCTCTTGATACTTTTGTATAACATCTTCAACTAATTTAAACTTTCGTCCAAAAATAAAAGGACTGAAAACATATTCTGTTTTCAATCCTTTTTATTAATTGTGCTTATTTTTCAATAAGCGGAAGACGAGATTCGAACTCGCGACCCCCACCATGGCAAGGTGATGTTCTACCACTGAACTACTTCCGCAAAATGCCGACTAGAAGATTCGAACTTCCGACCCCCTGTTTACAAGACAGATGCTCTGCCAACTGAGCTAAGTCGGCATAATTTTCTAATTATGCACTTTTATAAGTACTAATACGGGTGAAAGGACTTGAACCTTCATGTCCAAATGACACTAGAACCTAAATCTAGCGCGTCTGCCAATTCCGCCACACCCGCAAAACTTTAAACCATTAAGCCAAAGCTTAATGGAGGATACAGGGATCGAACCTGTGACCTCCTGCTTGTAAGGCAGATGCTCTCCCAGCTGAGCTAATCCTCCAAGTAATGCGAAACAACTATATAAGTATACCTAAAAACAAACAAAAAAGTCAACGACTAATCGCTGACTTTTTAAAATAAATTTTTATTCTTCTTCATTACTGTTATCTTCTGGTTTCATGGTTGGGAACAAGATTACATCTCTAATTGATGGTGCATCTGTTAGCAACATTACCAAACGATCAACCCCGATACCTAATCCACCTGTTGGTGGCATACCGTATTCAAGAGCTTCGACGAAGTCGTCATCTATATGTTCTGCTTCATCGTTACCATTTGCACGTTCTTCAGCTTGTGCTTCAAAACGTTTGCGTTGATCAATTGGATCATTTAGTTCTGTAAAGGCATTTCCATATTCATGGCCTAAAATATAAACTTCAAAACGGTCTGTGAAATTAGGATTTTCCTTACTCTTTTTGGCTAAAGGTGATACTTCTAGAGGATATTCGTAAACGAATGTTGGTTCTTTTAGTGTATCTTCCACAAATTCATCAAAGAATTCGGAAATGATGTGACCCACACCCCAGAACTCTTCATAGTGAACACCTTTTTCATCAGCTAACTTACGAGCTTGTTCAAGGTCCATATCTTGACTGAAGTCGATACCTGTTTGTTCTTTGATAGCATCAACCATCTTAATACGTTTGAAAGGTTTACCAAGGTCGATATCTTCACCTTGATAAGTAACCTTTGATGTTCCTAAAGCAGCTTCAGCAGCATGTTTGAACATGCCCTCGACTTCTTTCATAACGTCATACATATCAAAGTAAGCTGCATAAGTTTCCAAACTTGTATATTCAGGATTGTGTTGAGTATCTAATCCTTCATTACGGAAAGCACGGCCAATTTCATAAACACGTTCGAATCCACCAACAATTAATCTCTTCAATGGAAGTTCAAGAGCGATACGTAAGTACATGTCGATATCCAAAGCATTGTGATGTGTCATGAATGGGCGAGCAGTTGCCCCACCAGCTTGAGTATTCAAAACTGGAGTTTCAACACTCATAAATCCTTGACCATCTAAATATTCACGGATAGCTGAAATAATTTTTGTGCGTTTCTTGAAACGATCAAAACTATCAGGGTTAGCAATCAAGTCCAAATATCTTTGACGATAAATTTGCTCAATATTTGTTAAACCATGGAATTTATCTGGTAATGGACGCAATGATTTTGACAACATAGTTACGTGAGTTGCCTTAATAGTCAACTCACCCATATCAGTTTTCATGATTTCTCCATGAATACCTAAATGATCACCGATGTCAGAACGCTTGAAAATATGATAGTTTTCTTCGCCAACTTCGTCTTTACGAACATAAATTTGAATCTTGCCACTTCTATCACGGATATCAGCAAATCCAACTTTACCTTTACCACGTTTAGTCATCATACGACCGGCAATTACAACAGGTAAATCTTGTTCTTCAAGAGTTTCCTTATCTTCATCACCATATTTATCATGAATTTCTTGTGCCAAGGCAGTTCTTTCAAAACGTGAACCGAATGGATCAACGCCTTCATCATAAAGTTCTTGTAACTTTTCACGACGAACACGTAGTTGGTCGTTCATTTGCTTCTCTTTACCAGTTTGCTTCTTTTGGTTACTCAAATTTCTTCCCCTTTTCCTACGAAACTCTACTTGATCTAGCTTCGCGTTTTTCGTAGTCTTCTATGAAGTTATCCAGAATATCAAATACTTCTTGCATAGTATCAACTTCCATTACTTGCGCACGTGCACGAACAGCATGTGGAATACCCTTTAAATAATAAGCTGCTTGTTGACGGAATTCTGGAACTCCGACTTTCTCACCTTTTAAGTCTACCAGACGTTCGAGCTGAATTTTAGCAGTATTTATTTTTTCTCGAGGTTCTGGCTCAGGAATTAACTCTCCTGTTTCAATATAATGCTCCATTGCATTAAGTTTCCATAGATTTCCAAGTACCGCACGGCCTACCATAGCAGCATCCGCACCAACTTCTTCAATCATATACTTAGCGTCTTGAGGAGTCTTAATGTCGCCATTACCCATAAATGGAATTGTTAAGTTCTGCGCCACTTCATGCAAAATATCCCAATCAGCTTTGCCTTGATAAAATTGTGCTTTGGTCCTACCATGCATGGCAATCGCAGCAGCACCACCCTCTTGGGCAGCTAGTGCATTTTCAACGGCAAAAATATGATCAGCATCCCAGCCAGTTCTCATCTTGACTGTTAAAGGTTTATCAATCGATGAACTAATAGCTTTAACCACCTGATAAATTTTATCCGGGTCAAGAAGCCAACGGGAGCCAGCATCTTCTTTAGTTATTTTCTTTACGGGACATCCCATATTGATGTCAATGATGTCCGCATTTGTATTCTCTGAAACAAATTGAGCAGCTTGAACTAAGTTTTCTTGATCTCCACCAAATAATTGAACACTAACTGGGTGTTCTTTCGGATCAATTTTCAACATATTCAAAGTTTTTTTATTTCGGAATTGAATTCCTTTGTCACTGACCATTTCGCAAACAACTAATCCTGCCCCAAATTCACGAGCAGTTAATCGAAAAGATGCATTGGTAATTCCGGCCATTGGTGCAACGACTACTTGATTCGGAATCGTTACATTACCTATTTTCCATTCCATAGTGGGTACCTCTATTTTTTCAATTACAACTTGTCATGATAACAAATATTGCAATTGATTAGCAAATAACATTACTTTTTATCAGCAATTATTTCAGTTAATTCTTGTTCAGAAAATTGATATTTGTTCCCACAGAACTTGCATACTGCTTCTGCACCATGGTTTTCGTCAATCATTTCTTGTAGCTCTTTATCAGACAAGGTTGCAAGTGACTTAGAAAATCTATCTTTAGAACAATCACACTTAAATTGAATTGGTTGTGAGGATAGAATCTTAGTTTCGATGCCATTCATCAATTTATCCATAATTTGCTCGGGTGTTAATCCCTCATTCATTAGTTCAGAAATATTTGGAACAATTTTCAAATTATTCTCAATTTGGGTGATGTCATCATCCCCAGCATCAGGCAATGTTTGGATTAGAAATCCCCCAGCTTTTCCAACGGTTTCATTTGGATGTACGAATACAGAAACTCCAACTGCTGATGGAATCTGTTCAGATTTTGCCATGTAATATGCAAAATCATCTCCAATTTCACCGGAAACAATCGGTGTTTGTCCTGTAAATGGATCCTTTAGATGTAAATCCTTAGTAATACTCAAAGTACCTTGTGTACCAACTGCACCACGTACATCAATATGATGTTTATCGTTAAGTGGAAGACTCACATGAGGGTTTTGAATATATCCTTTCACGTCACCTTGTGCATTTGAATCAACTACGATTGCGCCAGCAGGACCATCGGCAACGATTCTTGTTGTTAAAACTTCATCCTCTTTCAAGGTTGAAGTGGCAACTAAAATTGTTCCAATCATGGTCCTGCCGAGTGCGGCAGTTGAATTTGACCAAGTATCATGTCTTTTTTGAGCTTCAGCAATTGTATTGGTTGCATCAATTACATACACGCGAAATTTTCCATTAGTTGAAACTGCTTTGATTAATTTGTCTGCCATTTAAGTACTCCTTCGCAAGAAAAAGCGACTCTTTCGAGTCGCTTTTTTCGTTAATCTTTATTATTGTCATCATCTTTTTCGGAAGGGAATTCAATCTTATTTGGATCGTCATCGTCTTTCTTATCTTCTGATGGCTTGTTTTCTGACTTATTATCTGCATCTTCTTTTGGTGCTGTGTTTGCATCGTCTGAACTTGAAGTGTCGCCTGAGTTTGAATCATCATGATAATCGTTGTCATCTGAATCTTCATCAGTTGAACTTGTTTCAGTCTTTTGCTTTGCAGCATCCTTAGCTTCTGCAGCGCGCTTAGCTTGCTCAAATGAGTTAGCTGTTTCGCTTGGAAATTCTTGTGTTGAGTCATTTTCAGGCATCTTACCTGAATCAAACAAACTGAGAATTTCTTTTTCATCAAGTGTTTCGTATTTCAATAGAGCTTCAGCAATTAATTTATGCTTGTCACGGTGGCTTTCGATAATCTCTCTAGCTTGTTCGTGAGCTTCATCAATAATACGTTTAACTTCTTGATCAATAGCTTTAGCAGTGTCTTGCGAATATGTAGGCTCTGCACGGTAACCACCGCTACCAACAGGTTGTCCATCTTTTTCAAGTTGAACAGTACCTAGTCGGTCTGTCATACCATATTCAGTAACCATTGTACGGGCAATTTGTGTTGCCTGTTCAAAGTCATTTGAGGCACCTGATGATTGTTGACCAAAGATAATTTCTTCAGCTGTACGTCCACCAAGTAAACCAGCAATTTGTTCTGTTAATTCTTTCTTAGTTACTAAGTTTTGATCGTCTTTAGGAAGCATGATGGCATAACCACCTGCACGTCCACGAGGTACGATAGTAACTTTCCTAACTACACGAGAATCATTTAACACAAGACCGATAATTGCGTGTCCAGCTTCGTGATAAGCAACCATGTGACGTTCCTTATCAGAAATAACACGGTTTCTCTTAGCTGGTCCAGCAATAACACGATCTTCAGCTTCATCGATATCTGAAGAATCAATCTTTGTCTTATGACGTCTAGCTGCAACTAAAGCAGCTTCGTTTAGTAGGTTTTCTAGGTCAGCACCAACGAAACCAGGAGTTTGTTGAGCAATAACCTTTAAATCAACATCGTCAGTAAAGGTCTTGTTCTTAGAATGAACCTTAAGAATAGCTTCACGACCCTTAACGTCTGGACGACCAACCAAAATCTTACGGTCAAAACGTCCTGGACGAAGCAAGGCTGGATCAAGGACATCGGAACGGTTAGTAGCAGCCATAACGATAACACCTTCATTACCAGTAAATCCATCCATCTCAATCAATAATTGGTTAAGTGTTTGTTCACGTTCATCGTTTCCGCCACCTGTACCGGCACCACGTTGACGACCAACGGCATCAATTTCATCAATGAAGATGATTGATGGAGCATCTTTTTTAGCGTTTTCGAATAAGTCACGAACACGAGATGCACCAACACCAACGAACATTTCAACGAAATCTGAACCAGAAATTGAATAGAAAGGAACTTTAGCTTCACCGGCAACAGCCTTGGCAAGCAATGTTTTACCAGTACCAGGAGGACCTTCTAGAAGAACACCGGATGGTATTCTAGCACCAAGTGAAACATATTTTCGTGGATCTTTTAAGAAATCAACAACTTCAACAAGTTCTTGTTTCTCTTCTTCAGCACCAGCAACATCAGAGAATCTAACTTTGTTTTTCTTAGGATCCTCAGGTTTAACTTTGGATTTACCAAAGCTCATAACTCGGTTGGCACCACCGCCTTGGCCTCCACGACCCATAAGGGCAAAGAAGACAAAGAAAATCAATACTAGTGGGACAACAAAGGAAATAACCAAGTATACCCATTGACTAGACTGCGACTTTGGCGCTGCAGTAGTCTTTACATGTTTTGCCGAAGCGGCATTGTTAATTTGTTTCAAAGTATCATTGTTTGGTAGAACGGTAGAAGTAAATTGAGTTACCTTCGAACTTGAAGAATTACTACGTCCTAGCAATGAAACTGAACGTGACGCATTTGAAGTTTGAGCTTTCTTGTAAGTACCAGTTACTTGATAAGCTCCTCCGATAGGCTCAATTTTAAAGCTCTTAACCTTGCCTTGCTTAATTTGAGTAATAAATTGATCTTGGCTTAAAGTCTTAGATTGTTCGGTAGATTGACCACCGGCAAACCAACTTGCTGCAAGAACTAATACTACAAATAGCAAGATGTAAAACAGGCTATTGTTGATAAGCCTATTTCGATTATTTTTCATATGTTTCCTCCTAAGCTTAGACGTTACATATTGTAACATTAGTGGATATTAACACAATAATAATTGTACTGCTATTTTTGCTATTTTGTTGAATAAACCTCTTGTTTTAAAACACCAACATAAGGAAGATTTCGATAGCGCTCATCATAGTCCATTCCATAACCTACAACAAACTCATCTGGAATCTTGACACCATTATAATCAACATGGACGTGTTTGATTCTTCTAGATGGTTTATCTAAGAATGAAACAATTTTAATTGACTTGGCATGTCGAGTGTTAAAAAGCTCAACTAGACGGTCTAGTGTAAATCCAGTGTCAATTATATCTTCAACAATTACTACATCCCTGTCTCTCAAAGAAGTATCAAGATCTTTTATAATCCTGACATCCCCTGTCGAAACGGTATTCTCACCACCGTAGCTAGAAACATCCATAAAGTCGTATTCAAGTGGAATATCGATATTCTTGATTAAATCCATCATGAACATCGCAGCACCACGTAAAATACAGACAAACAGCGGATTCTTGCCAGCGTAGTCTTGAGACAACTGTTCGCCTAAACGACGATTTGCCTCAGCAATTTCTTCCTCGGAAACTAAGACTCTCTCTATATCGGAATTCATACTCATACCTCATCGAAATCAATTTTAAAGAATATTCTTCTCTTTTTTAAATAGTCGCTTAAATTATAAATTTTTTCAACCCAAATTATCTGATTATCAAATAATAATATCGGAATTTTATTTCTTTCCTCTTTGGATATTTTTTTATTTATGAATCGTTTACTAAGTTTTTGATGTTCTGAGGGACTAATAGTTAATCTATCACCAGTTTGTCGCGTTCTCAAAATAATATGCTTGGGAATTTCATCCACTGAAAAAGTAGCATTTTCCTCGGTCGAAATTGTGAGCCTAAATATTTTATTATTAACAGAATACTTTTGACCCAATTCAATCTCAATTTCAAAATCTGAATCCCCAACAATTCTAGAAATTTTAAATTGATCATAAATCCTGGTGAAGTTCCAACTATGCTCAAGATTTACTGTTCCATTAGGCTTATCACCCATAACAACATCAATAATTTGCTGAATCTGTTTATTACTAATAGATAATTCCACCAAATTTTGTTTAAAAACATAACCCCAAAATAGAGTTTGTTGATTAGAAGTTAATTGCCTTACTGGTAATAAATTACCCGTAATTTCTCCATTCGTACTTAATAATTTCATTTGCGAAGCGATTTCAGCAAATCTTTGGTTGGCAATCTCAATTAAGGCCCCTGCTTGTTCATCAAAAAGTTTGAAATGACGTAATAGTTGTCCATTCTCCTCTTGAAGTTGTGGAAAAATATCGTTACGAAGCCTATTTCGCATAGTAATATCTTCAAAATTTGTTTCATCTTGTACATGTTTTAAATCATGCTTATTGGCATACTGTTTAATCACATTTTTCGAAAACCCTAATAATGGTCGTAATAACTGACCATTCCCAAAATCACGATGAGATTTCAAACTAGTTACTTCGTAAACATTTCCAGAACGAATCAGTTTCATCAAAATATTTTCCGATAAGTCATTGGCATGATGTGCGGTCAGTAAGGTATCAAATCCATATTGATCCATAACTTGTTTGAAATATCCGTATCGAAATTTTCGGGCCGCAGCTTCCATTCCCAAGTTTGATTGGTGATGATCCCATTTTGAAGTAAAAAATTTCAATTGGCTTTTTTCACAAAACTTTTTAACAAATTCCACTTCGGACTGGCTTTCTGGACGTAAATCATGATCAACGTTAACTACCGCCATGTGATTTTTGGGATGAATTTTGGAGACTATATCAGTCAACACTATTGAATCTACGCCTCCAGATACTGCTATTAGAACATTATGCGCATGATACTGTTTTAAAATTTTTCGAACATTTGTGACCATGCTAACTTCCAAGTTTTTCGCTCCCAATTAAAAAGGTTGGAACAATTGTTCCAACCCCCTGTATTTGTATTAATTATCCGCGACGGCCACCACGACCACCACGTTTACCTTCAGTATTTTTGCGAAGAGTACTTAGACGTTCTTCACTTTCTTTCATGTATCCTGACATCATATCGTCAAAAGTTTCAGCATGATGTTGAACTGGTCTAGGTTTTCTCTCACGGTGTTGATAATGTGGCTTAGGCTTGTCAGAAGCTTGTTTAATAGATAAAGCAATCTTCCCGTCTTTGTCATTCAAAATCAATACTTTAACTGTATCCCCAACTTTTAGTACATCGTGAATATCTTTGACGTAACTATCTGCAACCTCGCTAATATGAACCATTCCGCTCTTATTATCGCCAAGGTCTACAAAAGCTCCAAAATTAGTAATACCGGTAACTTTACCTTCTGTTTTGGATCCTACTTCAACTGTCATCTAAATTCAAAAATCCCTTTCCCTATTTTTGTACTGCAGTGTCATTCACTGGCAGATTATAAACTTGTTCCCCAGGTTTAGTATACATGTATTTGTCACGTACATATTTTTCTAGATAATTTGTATCTTGTAGCTGATTAAGCTGAATTTTCAAATCTTTTTGAGTTGCTTTTTGCTTGTCTAATTTCTTTTGACCAACAACAACTTCTTGATTTGTTTGAGAATATTGTCTCTGAGAAAGAATAATTTGCGAACCGAAAAGTAATATAACAATTGCAAAAAGTGCGCCAATAAAAATTAATCGTCTTTGATGAACTTTTGCTGCATAATCTGACTGTTTTTCGTTAGCCTCTGAGACTGAGTCGCGCTTCGGTCTGAGCACCGAGACGTTAGAATTTGCTATATTACGTAATTCCATGCCGTTTATTCCCCCGTGAAAAATCATTATATTGAGTATACCAACTTTACAAGCTTATTTGTTAAAATTTTATATTTTTTAAACTTTGGTTAAGAATTAACCTATTCTACTTCTTCAAATAAATCGGCAGATTCATTCTTTTTAGTTGTTTCTTTAGTATTCAGTACACGAACTTTCATGGTTCTTTCACCAAAATGTAATTCAATCGTGTCTCCTTCAGCAACGTTTGTTGAAGATTTTGCTACGCGATCGTTAACTAATGCACGACCGTTATCAGTGAATTCTTTAGCAACTGTACGACGTTTGATAATTCTACTTACTTTTAAAAATTTGTCTAATCTCATTATTTATCCTCTATCTTAATAAACTTTGTTAATTGTTTTCCTAGTGGTAGGATCTCCCACTCTTTTTTGTTCAAAAGTTTCCACTGGACAACTAAGAAAACGAAAATTACGACTCCTATTGGAATCAAAACCAGATTAATCACGACTGATGTGGCTCTGGTTAAAACTATAAAATGTAAAAAAACTTTTTCAAGCACTCTAATGGTCAAGGCCATCAGCAATCCAGCAATAACTGTCTTAAAAACAAATCCCCAACTTAATAACAAGAAACCTAAGCTAGCACGATAGATGAACAAAATTCCTACTAAAATCACTAACTCACTCATTACAGTTGAGATTGCAGCACCGGAAATGTGCAATTGTGGAACTAACAATAAGTTCAAGCCAACTTTAATGACTAACGATACTATGAACAGTAGCAACTTGGAAAGATTTTTGCTCGAATCTCCACTTGTAACTGCGACCAATAAATTAATTATCGAAACTATAAAAATTGAACACATATATATTGCTAATGCGACTGATCCTGTAGCATCGGTAAATAACATTGTATTTATATCTGGCATTAATGCAATCAAGCCAGCAGTCTCAGCAACAGCTAAAATCACACACACTCGGACCATTCGTTTAATCAAAGGTTTGTTTTGATCAGACTCATTTTTCTGATGTAATTGCGGCATGATCGTCGAAACAAATGACAAGGAAATTACGATCCCTAACTGAATCAATGGTTGTGCACGATCAAATACACCTTTCATAATTTCAGCTTGATTAAGTCCCATTCCATTAAGCATTAATAATCTAATCATGCTGAATGAATCGATAAACTGATAAAAGATAGTAATACCAGTAAAGAAAATTATTAAGACTATTTCTAATCCTAAACCTTTTTCAAGGCTGACACTGACTCCTTTACTACTGCTGAAAAAATTTTTCTGAGTGCGAAAAAAGGTGAACAATAATACTAATACGGCAAAAATTCCTCCTACGAATGCGCCGGCATTGGCTAGGCTTCCCATTTCATAAATGTTTAGCCAGCCTTTTCCAAACAATATGGCGGCAACGATGATTAATACTATTCGTAAGAATTGCTCTAGCACTTGCGATATGGCGCTTGGCTCCATGACTAGGTCACTTTGAAACATCCCCCGCAAGCTAGCTTCAAATGGTATTAGCAAAAATGCCAAGCTGACTGTGCGAATTTCATGGAATAAACTTGGGTCACCCATAAATATTGCTAGATAGCGTGAGGCTTTCCACAAGATCAGTGTGGCTATTACTGAAAATGCTAGTAGTATCCCGAAGGTCATTTTGAGTAGTTTGTTCCGCGCAGCCTCGGTTGTTTGCTGGGCAAATGCCTTAGACAATACAACTGGTAACCCGGTTAATGCTAATACCGAAAATATTCCGTAAATTGGATAAACTTGCTGATAAATAAAGTATCCTCTATCGCCAACAATATTTTGTAATGGTATGCGATAAATGGCGCTTAGAAGCTCGGAGAACAAGGATGCAACTGTGAGTACCCACGTTCCTCTTACGGCCTTAGAGACTGTTTCTCTTCTCATTTTTTCTTATCTTTAGCTTTCTGTTTTTTAAGCTCATTAAATTTAATTGCCATTTTCTCAGCAAAAATTTGTAATTGGCTAAACCATTCATCCTTGCCAACACTACCTGAATCCAACGTTATTACAAACGCCTCATCGGAATTTCTAACAGTAGCTTTCATAGTGGTGTTTTCTAGGAATTTGAAAACTAAATCTCCTGTTAAGTAATCTGCCGCTTTCTTGGCAAATGTAACAGCAATCATACCATTTTTCATCATAACTTTTTTGACGAGTGCTTCATCGAAGTTAGCTTTCAATAAACTAACATCGAGTAAATTAGATACTTCAATAGGATACTTACCGAATCGATCAATTAATTCTGAACGAACTTCTTGATAATTTTCGACCGAATCAATTTGTCTAATTCGCTTGTAAAGCTCAACTTTTTGACGCTCGTCGGTAATGTAGTCTGCTGGCAAGTATGCATCTAATTCCAAATTAATTTCAGAGTTAGTTTTCTCGGCACGTGTATGGCCACGTTTTCTTGCTACGGCATCATTTAGCATTTGAGAATACAAGTCGAATCCGACTGAATCAATGAATCCGTGTTGTTGTTTTCCTAATAAGTTACCTGCACCACGAATCGATAAATCTCGCATAGCAATCTTGAATCCTGAACCTAATTCGGTGAAATTCTTGATTGCTTCAAGACGTTGCTCGCCGACTTCTGTCAAAACTTTATTGGGACGATACATCAAATATGCGTAGGCCACTCGGCTTGAACGTCCAACACGTCCACGAATTTGATACAACTGTGACAAACCATATCGGTCAGCATTCTCAACAATTAACGTGTTGGTATTTGGCATATCAACACCAGTTTCAATGATTGTTGTTGTAACCAGAACGTCGTAGTCACCTTCGAGGTAATCAGAAATAACCCCTTCCATTTGGGTCTCGTTCATACGACCGTGAGCCGTGGCAATTCTTGCTTCAGGAACCAACGCTTGAATTTGGTCGGCAGTTCGTTCCATATCTTCCACACGATTGTGGAGATAAAAGACTTGTCCACCACGCTCCATTTCTCGCTTGATAGCTTGAGCGACCACATCAAAATTTTGCTCCATAACATAAGTTTGAACCGGATAACGGTTGCTAGGGGCGGTTTCAATCAGTGATAAATCACGAACACCGAGCATCGACATGTTTAAAGTTCTAGGAATTGGTGTAGCTGTTAATGTTAGAACATCAACATTTGCCTTTAATTCCTTAATTTTTTCCTTATGTTTAACTCCGAAACGCTGTTCCTCATCGATAATCAACAATCCAATATCGTGGAACTTAACATCTTTTGACAAAAGTCGATGTGTTCCCACAACGATGTCAACTTCACCAGTTTCGAGTTTTTCAATTATTTCTTTACTTTGCTTACGACTCTGGAAACGAGAAAGTACCGCGATATTCACAGGGAATCCTTCAAATCTTTCACGCATAGTTTCGTAATGTTGTTGTGCCAAAAGTGTAGTTGGTGCTAGTAAAACTACTTGTTTGTTTCCTTCGACAGCTTTAAAAGCAGCACGTAAAGCAACTTCTGTTTTACCAAAGCCAACATCCCCAACCAAAAGTCGATCCATTGGATGGGCTTTTTCCATATCACGTTTAATCTCATCAATTGACCGCAACTGATCTGGTGTTTCTGGGTAAGGAAAAGCATCGTCAAAATCATGTTGCATCTGATCATCCTTAGGAAAAGGAAATCCCTTTTCAGCTTCACGTTTGGCATATAAATCGATCAAGTCATCAGCAATATCTTCAATACTTGATTGAACTTTATTTTTAGTCTTGGCCCACTCTTTACCACCAAGTTTATTGACTCGTGGTGATTTACCTTCAGAAGAAACATATTTTTGAACCATATCCAGTTGAGTAACTGGAATAAACAAACGACCGTCATCACGATATTCAATCGTAATATAATCTTGATGCTTGCCATCAACCTCCATAGTCTTCATGCCGATAAATTTACCAATACCATGATTGACGTGAACTACATAGTCTCCAGGTTTTAATTCTGAGTAACTCTTGAGACGTTCCGCATTGGCCAAAGTTTGGTGGCGACGACGTTTAGGCTGTTTGTTGAATAATTCTTTTTCAGTAATGACTGCAACGTGTTCATCTGGTATTTCAAATCCCAATGATAAAGTTGCATTCATAATTTGCGTACGTTCCGGCAAGATTTTGTCAGTAGTAGTTAAGGAAGCTTTGATACCAAAATCTTGTAACGTATTATTGATTGCCTGGATACGTTTTTCATTACTAATCAAAATCATGACAGTATATTTCTGCTTCTGCCATCTTTCAACCTCAGATTTGAGTAACGGCATTTGGCTGAAAAATTGTTGCATCGAACGGACTGGAACATTCTTCAATTGATTAAGTTTCATCCGTCCCATACCTTGTTGAAGCGTCGACAAATATACTTGTGGATTATGATTTTCTTTGACAATATCGACAAAACTTTGACGAATCTTTTGTTCCGGCAAAGCTTTCCCATATTCCAATTGACTAGTTAGCCAGTCCTGATTGTCAGTTCCATTGTCGTTAGATTGTTCAACCAAGCGATTGTATTCATCAAAAAACACAAAATCATCTGAGCTCAAATAATCAAGTAAATTACTAGGTTTTTCGATCAAATAATCAATAACGCTACCCAAATTATCCGGACGCATTCCTTCAGACAAAGCCTCAATCGTCTGTCCAAAAGTTACTTCCAGATTACTTTTAACATCTTTATCATCAGTCGAAATTTGCTTATCATAACTCTTACGAAGCTTTTCCAACCCAGCTTGAGCTTGTTCTTCTGTAACCACACGGTCCTTTGCAGGCAAAATGTTTATCTCAGTTAATTCATTAATACTACGTTGAGTCTCAGTATCAAATGATTTAATTTTATCAACTTGGTCACCAAAAAATTCAATTCTAATTGGATCGTCAACATTGAGCGGATAAATATCGACAATATCACCACGAATAGCAAAATCTCCCGGCTTAGCAACTAATTTTTCTTTGCTATAACCCATTTGGACAAAAATGGAATTTAACTGTTCCAAGTTATATTCTTCATTTTTTTCAATTTTGAGTTGCGATTCCTTAAATAATTCCTTCGCTGATAAAGCATATTCAATACCAGAAGTCGAAGTTACTAAGATTCCTGGTTTGTCATCTATTAAGAAACTGAGTGCATCGATTCGTTGACTCAATTCATCAGGAGAACTAGTTGCAATCTCAGTTGAAATTGCTTCTTCAACAGGAAAAATATGAACTTGCTCGCTATTTAATAAGTTTAAGTCATCATAAAGTTTGTTGGCATGAAAATTAGTATTTTCAACCATTAAAATCTTTTTGTTTGTTTTTGTTAAAGTTTCCAATGCAAAAAGGGAAATCGTCGAGCCTGTTAAACCTGTCAACGCATTCTTCGTATCGGGTTTGACGTTCTCTATAAATTCCCCAAGATTGAGCTTATTGGAAATGTATTTATTAAAATTCACATTTGGCCCCCTTCCAATAAGGTACCTAATTGTATTTGTTCATTAATTGATCAAAGCTTGCGCCATCGATCCAGTCCTCTGCAGCTGCAGCTGCGTTGTCAATTCCGTTAAAAGCTTGTGGTGCGTCATCTTTAGAAAATGGCGTTAATACCCAATTAACAACAGTTGCACGTTGTGGGTGTTGGATACCAATTTTAATACGTTTGAAATCTTTTGTACCCATGGCTGAAATTATACTCTTTATTCCATTATGACCACCAGCAGAACCCTTAGAACGTAAACGAAGTTTTCCGATTGGCATATCTAGATCATCGTGGATAACTAAAATTTCGTCATCACCAATTTGAAAATATCCTTTTATAAGTCGAACTGCACGACCAGAATCATTCATAAAAGTAAGTGGTTTAACTAGAAAAACAGTCTCTCCACCGACTTTAAATTTACAATATTCTGCGTCAAAATCTTTTTTCATTTGAGTTTGACCATAACTATCCATCAATTTGTCGATAGTCATGAAGCCCATGTTATGTTTAGTTTTATCATATTTTTTACCAGGATTACCTAATCCAATAATGCATTTCACGTTAATTCCCCATTTCGAAGTCCAATTATAGCATTTTACATAACAAAATTTTTCAATATTTTTGTAACGTTATTGTACATTACCACTTATTATTTGTATAATTACATACGGAACATAATTTATTTTTGAAGGGATGATATTTTATAATGACGACTCCAACAAATGAAAAGAATCATCAAAAAGTACTTTTAGTCGGTGACGGTGCTGTAGGTTCAACTTACGCATACGCTATGACACTTCAAGGTATCGCTCAAGAATTTGTAATTTGCGATATTGCTAAGGATAAGATTAAGGGTGACGCAATTGATATTGCTGATGCTACTCCTTGGACATATCCAAAGAACATCTATGCTGGTGAATACTCAGATGCTAAGGATGCAGATTTAGTTGTAATTACAGCTGGTGCACCACAAAAACCAGGTGAAACAAGACTTGACCTTGTTAACAAAAACCTTAACATTTTGAAATCAATCGTTGACCCAATCGTTGAATCAGGATTCAATGGTATCTTCTTAGTTGCTGCTAACCCAGTTGATATCCTTACATACGCTACTTGGAAACTTTCAGGCTTCCCTAAGGAACGTGTTATTGGTTCTGGTACATCACTAGATACTGCTAGATTACACAAATTCGTTGGTCAAGAACTTGACGTAGATCCTCGTTCAATCCACGGTTACATCATGGGTGAACACGGTGATTCAGAATTTGCTGCATGGTCTCACCTTACAATCGGTGGAATCACAATGAAAGAATGGATGGAAATCCACCCAGAAGTTACACAAGAAAAGCTTGATGCTATTCAAGAACGTGTTATCAAAGGTGCTTACGAAATCATCAACTTGAAAGGTGCTACATTCTACGGAATCGGTACTGCTCTTGCAAGAATTTCTAAAGCAATTCTTTCAGACGAAAACACAGTTCTACCATTATCTGTTTACATGAACGGTGAATATGGCGTTAAAGACGTTTATATCGGTTCACCTGCAATCGTTAACCGTAAAGGTTTGAAACAAATTCTTCAAGTTCCATTAACATCAGAAGAAAGCACACAAATGAAAATTTCTGCTGACGCTCTTGCTAAAGTTCTTAAAGATGGTTTCGAAGCAACAGGTATCGAAGGTCGTCAATAATCCTTTTGACAGGAAAGAATGCTTAGGCATTCTTTTTTTTTGTCTTCAATTACTGTATTATAAGAACATTGAGTGCGGATGGAGAGTATATCTATGTTAGTTAAATCATTAGTTCAAACAAAAGAAAGATTGACCACGGTTAAGGAAAGCATCACCCTAGAGGAAGCTTTGAAAGTACTAGAGGATTCAGGCTTTCGTTGTGTGCCAATCTTAGATGAAAGTGGTCAAATATTCAGGGGAAATATTTACAAGATGCACATCTATCGTCACAAATCACGTGGCGGCGACATGAGTTTACCTGTAACTACCCTCATGAAAAATGCAACAAAGACAATTAATGTTGATTCACCTTTCTTCAAGGTTTTCTTCAACATCAAAGATTTGCCATACATTGCTGTATTAGATGAATCAAACTTATTCTACGGAATTTTGACTCACTCAAGATTACTCAGCATGTTATCAGATGCATGGAATTTGGAAATCAGTAGTTATGTTCTAACTGTTAGTTCATCCGGTGATCGTGGTGACCTAGTTAAAATGTCAAAAGTGATTTCAAAATACGCTTCAATTTCTGCTTGTGTCACATTAGATGCCAAGTCAAATGAAGTTGTTCGTCGAACATTGTTCACTTTACCTGCCGGCGTTACTGTTGATATCTTAAAAGAAATCATCCACAAACTAGAAAGAAAGAGCTTTGTAGTTTCAGAAATTGATGATCTTAAATCGGGTAAGATTCTAGACAAAAATACACTTTAAGAAAAAGCAAAGGTCCCTATGAGAAAATTCTCATAAGGGCCTTTTTAGTTATAAATTCTTTTAATCTAAACATCCAACTGCTTTCTCAAATCCTGAAGATTTGAGGCAAAAAATATTTTTACAATGATTTTAGTTAATTCATCAGGAGTCTGAGGCATTCCGTCCTTAACCCACTTTTTCAAAATGCCTTGCATACCAAGCATGACATAAACTTCTTGATATCCACCTAAGTCGTTAGCAACATCAGGTTTTCGACCGCTCATAGCAGACTGCATCTTATCGAGAACCTTCGTCTTCCCTTCAATAAATACTAAATTACTGAGTTTTCGTCGTTCGTAAAATGCATTTAAAAGTAACGAGATTGCCTCAGTAGGAGACATATTTTGATCAATTTCAATTGAATTGAGAAATTCAGTTTCAATCGTATCAACACATTGAAAAATATCATCGTAATAGCGATAATAAGTCGTCCGATTAATATCAGCAATCTTGCAAACCTCAGTCACAGTGATATTGCTGATTCTTTTATTTTCTAAAAGCGATAAAACCGTATCTTGAATTACTTGTTGAGTATACTGTGCGCGGCGATTATTTTTAACTCCAACCATAACTTCTCTCCTAAATGCAACACTTTTAACAAAAGTGTCGTAATTGCAACACGTTGTTTGAATTTGGTGGTTGCATGGTAGATATAAAATTCTTATTATATGAAACATAGTGTTGCAATAATGACAGTGTAACAGAAAAATTATACTGTACCACTAAAACTTAATTCAGAAAGGTATTATAATGCTGGAATTAAAACATATTAAAAAATATTACTATGTTGGTGATTCAGTCACAAAGGCGTTAGATGACGTTTCAGTCTCCTTCCGTAAGCAAGAATTTGTTGCCATATTAGGACCTTCAGGTTCTGGTAAGACAACCATGTTAAACGGTATCGGTGGATTAGACATCTACGACTCTGGTGATTTAGTCATCAAAGGTAAATCAACTAAAGAATTCAAAGCAGCTGACTGGGATGCATATCGTAACAACTCAGTTGGATTTATTTTCCAAAGTTACAACATCATTGGACACTTAAGTATCCTCGATAATGTAGAAATGGGAATGACTCTCAGTGGTGTTCCAAACGAAGAAAAGAAGAAAAAAGCTATTTCAGCTTTGGAACGAGTTGGATTAGGTCCTCATATCAATAAGAAACCTAACCAATTATCCGGTGGACAAATGCAACGTGTCGCCATTGCTCGTGCCATTGCAAACGATCCTGAAATTCTTCTTTGTGATGAGCCAACCGGTGCCCTTGATACCGAAACTAGTCAAGAGATCATGAAGTTGATCAAGGAACTATCTAAGGAACGACTAGTAATCATGGTTACACATAACCCCGATTTGGCCGACGAGTTTGCCGATAGAATCATCAACTTCGCCGATGGTAAAATCCAAAACGATTCAAATCCCTACACAGAAAATGAAGCAGAAGATACTTTCAAGCTAAACAAAACAAAAATGACATTTTGGACAGCTTTGAAGTTGTCCTTCACCAACTTGAGAACGAAGAAAGCCAGAACCGCATTGACAGCCTTCGCATCAAGTATCGGGATCATAAGTATTGCTATCGTACTAGCATTATCATCAGGTTTCCAAAAACAAATTGATAAAACACAAGCAAATACATTGGCACAATTCCCAGTAACAATTTCTCAAACAGCTTCAACTCAAACCGGTGCAGCCAGTTCAACCAAAGAGAAAAAGGCTCCAAAATCGAAGCAAGTTACAGCCAAATTGAGCCAAGCGGAGAAATCAGTCCACACAAACAAAATTTCCAAAGATTATTTAAACTACATTAAAGACATGAAACCAAGTTTAAGTAAAAACATCGGTTACACATATGCAACCGGAATGAACTTGTTAACAAAAACAAACGGTAAAGTAAAATCCGCCCAATTTTCAAACGCAAGTTCAAATACAGCTTCAACCGGCATGAGCCAAATGGCAGCCTCAACCGGAGTCGGTGGTTCAGTTTATCCATCAACAGACAACAATGGAAAAGGATTTTTGAGTAAGCACTACAAAGTCCTCTCCGGATCAATGCCTAAGAATGAAAATGAAGTAGTCTTAATCGTAAACAGCGACAATTCAACTAATGTAAACGGATTGAAGAACATCGGTATCAAAGTAAAAGATGGACAAAAGATCGATTACAGTAAAATTGTCGGAAAAGAATTTAAAATAGTTTCAAACAACAACTACTATCAAAAGAATCCTTTAGGAACATATTCACCAAATACCAGCCTCTCATCAATGTACAACGATTCTTCAAACAAGACATTGAAGGTAGCTGGAATCTTGAAGGTTAAGTCAAAATCATCGGAGAATATACTAGCTACAGGTATCGCATATAGCGACAAACTGACACAAGATATAATCCAGATGAATAAGAATTCTAACATAGTAAAAGCACAAAAGAGTTCAGATACAAATGTATTAACAGGCGCAGAAATTGATGCTTCGGTATCTAAATCTAGCTTGGTGAGCTACTTAGGTGGTTCAACGACTCCATCAAGTATCATGATTTATCCAAACACGTTCGACAACAAGGACAAGGTTTTGAAGTACTTGGACAAGTACAACAAGGGCAAGTCGAAATCTAACAAGGTTATCTACACTGACTTAGCTGGCCAAGTTTCTACGCTTACTGGTGGCTTGATGACTGCTATCACCTATGTTCTAGTAGCATTCGCGGGTATTTCACTGGTAACAAGTATGATTATGATTGCTATCATCACATACACATCTGTTCTGGAACGTACTAAAGAAATCGGTATTTTGAAGGCTTTAGGTGCGAGAAAGAAAGATATTACTCGTGTATTTGATGCTGAAACGGTCATTTTAGGTGTATCTTCAGGTCTACTTGGCGTCATCATCGCATGGTTAGCTACCTTCCCTATTAATGCGATTTTGAAGAGCATGACTGATTTGAGCAATGTTGCACAGTTGAATCCGGTGCATGCGCTAATACTGATCGTGATTAGTACAGTGCTTACTGTTCTAGGTGGGCATATTCCTGCTCGAATGGCGGCGAAGAAGGATGCAGCAACCGCTTTACGGTCCGAGTAAAGCATAGAGAGTGGAGGAAGCCGTTAAAATGCTGAGCATAGCCTAGAGGAGCGATTGATGCGGTTTGTGCATCCATCGATGCTCGTAGCTAAGCGGAGGCATTTGGCTTCCGGAACTCGTTTCGGCTATAAACGTAGAACGGTTACCCAAAGAATCGGTAGCAGATAAATTTCTCTGGAGCAGACAGCGGAGGAGAAATTATCTACGTTAGCTCCCACGTTCTAACCAAAATCAAACAAAAAAGTCAGCCAAAAGGCTGGCTTTTTTGCATCCATACTTTCAAAACCAATTCAAATATGGCAAACTAAAAATTAGATAGAGCTTGTAGTTCTAATACTTAACAAAAAAAAGGACACCTCAAATGTTCATAAAACCCACAAAAAAATCAAACAAAATATTCAAGCAATTACCCAAAGTATCAGTAAATGACGACTCAGAAATCAATCCCCTATTCGCTTGGCACGCAAACTATCTACCGGTAGACAGAAAAAATCTAGTCTTCCTAACAAACGACTTATCTTACGTAACAATAGTTCTCGCAAATGTAAATGCGGATAAACAACACCATCTACAAAAAGAATTCCACGATGCTTTATTCCAACTATGTGATGATCTCTTTATACCAAATGAAAATTTTGAAAAGTATGTGAAACAAGGCGGAAAACTAGAATTTTTAGAAAATGGACCTGTTAATAGAAATGCAATTGGTGCCATGAACAATGCAATTAGAACTGGTGGAGGAGATATATATCAAGACGTTACTTATCAGCAAGAACTATCAATGGTACTTTCCAAGTTGCTTATTAAGTATCCTGATAATTCAAGGGACACACCTGATAAAAAATTTGCAGAAGCTTTGGATAAACTGTAAAACTTGAAAAGCGAGTTCTCACAATATGGAGAACTCGCTTTTTTTGATTGTTTTGTGATTAAGCTCGAAGGTCGGTAATTTCTCCTCCGCTGTTTGCTCCTGAGAAATTTACCTACTACCGATTCTTTGGGTAACTGTTCTATTTTTATAGCCGAAACGAGTTCCATGACACAGCTTCCTATACATAACTGCAAAAAGAGGCAGGATCCGCATAGTTCGCGAATCATGCCTCTTTTCACTGTTATGACCGGAACTAACCGTGTCATTCCACTCTCTACTCGCGGTATACTCTTGGCAACCTTTCAGACAAGCAACAAAGCACTTCATAATTAATAGTGCCGGCATATTGAGCCACGTCAGTAGCTGTAATCTCATCATTACCACTTTTACCAATCAAGATAACTTTTGTCCCTACGGGCATCTCATGTGGCAATTTAACCATGAATTGATCCATACAGACCCGTCCAACTATCTTGCAACGGATTCCATCAATCAATACGTCAGATCCTGACATTCGTCTCAACCAACCATCTGCATATCCGATTGGAACAGTCCCAATCCACTCTTCATCATTAGTTGTATAAGTTGCGCCGTAGCCAATACTTTCGCCAGGTCCAACTTTTTTAACATAAACCAATTCAGAATGAAGACTCAAAACGGGTTTCAATTCATATGGTAATTGAGAAATATCTGTTTGTGATGGATTCAATCCATACAATGCAATTCCGTAACGAACCATATTGACAGCTAAATCCTGATGCCACAATGCTGTTGCTGAGTTAGCACAGTGAACATACTTGAATTTAATTGGTAAATCGCTTTTTAATTCCTTAAAACGACTCACTTGTTTCTCAAAGTATTTCTCATCAGGGCTATCAGCGGTTGAAAAATGAGTAAATAAACCTTCTGGGATAAATGATTCTGGATGATTTTTCAAAAACATACATGCCTTAACTACTGAATCATGGTCACGAAATCCGATTCGACCCATGCCACTATCGACACCTAAATGAACTTTGAGCTGATAAATATTCTCACGTGCTGCTTCTTCAAGCCAATCTAATGAGCCGACTGTTAAAGAAATATCTGCTTTATTCGCAATTTCAGCGTATTTAACGGGTGTTATTCCTAAAACCAAGATTGGTGCCACTACATCCGAGTCACGAATTTCAAGTGCCTCATCAAGTGTAGCAACACAAAGTCCGGTTGCTCCAAATTCAATTTCTGCTTGGGCAACCTTAACTAAACCATGTCCATATGCGTTAGCTTTAACTACGGCAAAAACGTCTGTACCTGCGGGTACGGATTTTAATTCATTATGCAAATTTGATTTTAAGTTTGCCATGTTAATTTCAACTGTTGCTGGTCTGTGAAGTGATGGAATCATAATTATTCCTCCTCTATGATGACTTCAGTAATAACCAATTCATCTGTATCAGATATTGAGATTTGAATGTTTCCCTTCGAGATTTCAGTCTTGATATAAGGTTGACCGGATGGATGATTGAGAACACTTAAATCGTGAAACCCAATTTTACCTAATCCAGTTCCCATAGCTTTTGTAAAAGATTCCTTGGCGGAAAATCTTCCAGTTAAATATGTCATTTTTTGTTTTTCTGTATTTAGACTATTAAAAACTTCAATCTCATCGGGATTAAGAATTTTGTCGACAAATTTTGGATGTCGTCCATAAATCTTCCTCACACGATCAATTTCTGCAATATCTATTCCTAAGCCTTTAATCATATTCGTTTCTCACCTTGTTTTCAACAAAAAAGAGGGAAGCAAATGAATGCTCTCCCCCTCATTTATTTATATTTTAATCATTTTTATAATGATACACAATTCAATTTTAGATTAAAGATTTGTTCTAATCTTGAATGCTTTCTTTGATTGTGTTGGTTTCTTGCTGTCATTACGTCTGTGGTTACTGTTATTACCACCACGACTGTGACCACCATTTCCGCCTCGACGATCATCACGTCTGCCACCACGGTGTTCATTTCTTTCACCGCTACGACGACCATGACTGAAACGACGTTTGCCATTGCCATGACCTGAACGGTTATGACTTTGCTTGCGACCTGGTAATGGACGTTCTGGAGCAATCTTAACAGGAACACTTTCAGCATCCTTGATTGCTGAACTCAAGTAAACCATTACTAATTGTTCAGGAGTATATTCATTTAACAACTCTTCAGTTGCATCCTTGAAACGATCTAGATTCTTATCGTGTGCCAAGGTATCTTTGATATCTTCCTTAACACCTTCCATTTGACCTTTTAATACTTCGTTGTCAGTTGGTGGTGCTAATGGTGTCATACGTTTCTTAGTTAGGTTTTCGATTGTACGTAAGTAACTCATTTCGTTAGGTGTAACGAATGTTACTGACACACCAGACTTACCGGCACGACCTGTACGTCCAATACGGTGAACATAACTGTCTGGGTCTTGAGGAATATCGTAGTTATAAACGTGAGATACACCAGAAATATCCAAACCTCTGGCAGCAACATCAGTTGCAACTAAGAAATCAAGTTTTCCAGCTTTGAACTTACGTAAAACGCTAGTTCTCTTATCTTGTGATAAGTCACCGTGAATACCTTCTGCATTGTAGCCACGAGCTTGTAATCCACGTGTTAATTCATCAACACGACGTTTTGTACGTCCGAAAATCAAGGCCAATTCTGGTGCTTGAACATCGAAAATACGTGTCATTAAATCAAATTTTTCGAAATCTTTGGCTTTAACAAAGTATTGGTCAATGTTATCAGCTGTTAATTCCTTTGACTTAATTTTAACGATTTCAGGTTTTGTCATAAACTTATCAGCAATCTTCATGATAGGCTTAGGCATTGTAGCTGAGAATAATAATGTTTGGTGATCATGAGGAACGTTTGACAAGATACTTTCGATATCTTCAACGAATCCCATGTCTAACATTTCATCAGCTTCATCAAGAACAACAGTCTTAACGTTGTGTAACTTAAGTGTGTGACGGCTGATGTGGTCTTTAATACGTCCTGGAGTACCCACAACAACACTAGGATGGTTTTTCAAGGCATTAATTTGTCTTCTAATATCAGAACCACCATAAACTGATTGAACTCTAACTTTTTTGTTGCGTCCTAACTTGAACAATTCTTCTTGTGTTTGAATTGCAAGTTCACGTGTTGGGGAAATAATCAATGCTTGAATATCACTAGAATTAGTATCTACAGCATCTAAAATTGGAAGTCCAAAAGCAGCAGTTTTACCTGTACCTGTTTGGGCTTGCCCAATCACGTCATCACCTGTCATTACAAGTGGAATAGTTTGTGCTTGGATAGGCGTTGTTTCTTCGAATCCGGCCTCATCGACAGCAGCTAATAATTTTGAATCTAATTTTAATTCACTAAATTTCACAAAAATCCTCCGTTTGAACATGGTTTAAAACATAATCGTTCTACATTACCACGTTATCCAATGTTACTCAACCGACACACTTAAATTAATTCTTTTAAGACATTTTCAAGATGAATGCCATGGCTTGCCTTTAGCAAGATTGTGTCATCTGAGTTCATTTCTTCTTTTATATTTTCAGTTAGCTGAACTAACTGGTCTGAGCTATACCAACTTAAATTCGTTGGGTCATACTTTTGAACTAGTAAATCGTACAATGCTTTCATTTCATTGCCAACTAAATAGACTTTCTCAAAATCCTTAGGATCAATATGATCAGCTAAAGATTCATGAAGTCGCTTGGAAGCATCGCCTAGTTCAAGCATATCCCCAAGAACAACTATTTTACGACCTGTAGATAATTTTTTCAAATTATCAAGAACTTCACTTGCGGCAGTTGGGTTCGAATTGTACACATCACTTAAGACGTCTGCACCATTCTTAGCCTTCAACCATTCAGTTCTGTTCTCAGTCACATAAAGCTCTGACAAAGCTTTTTGCATGTTCTCGACTTTAATATGATATCTCTGTCCAACTAACAAGGCAGCCATTGCATTGTTGACATTGTAGTCTCCCATAATAGGAATACTAAATTCAATTTCAGGCCAAAGGTTTGTCTTAAAGGTCGTTTGTTGTTTATCACTATGTACTTCTGTAGCAAAAATAGTATTACTATCATTGCGACCAAAAGTTGAAATTTTTTGTTGTACGTTTTGTGCGCGTTCATTCAAGAGCGGTTCATCCCCGTCATAAATGAACATACCATCTTCTTGTAAATGGTGAGTGATCTCCATTTTAGCATCAGCAATCTTATCACGAGTTCCAAAGAACTCAATATGTGCTTCCCCAATCATCGTAATAACCGATACATCAGGTGTTGCTATGGTGCTTAATTTTTCGATCTGTCCAGGGCGATCCATTCCCATTTCAATTACCAAAACTTCAGTGTTAATTGGCATATTTAAAATAGTAAATGGCACACCAATATCGTTGTTAAAATTCTTTGGAGTTTTAGCAACATTATTGTTCACAGCCAAGACACTAGCAATCATATCTTTGGTAGTTGTCTTACCATTGCTACCTGTTACAGCGACAACTTTAGGATTAACTTTCGACAAATAATATTTGGCTAAAGTATTGAAGGCAGTCATTACATCATCAACAACTACATAAGGAATTGCCTTGTTAGTTATTTGGTGATCTTTTTGCCAAATACTTGCTGAAGCACCGTTGTTAATCGCACTTTCGATAAACTCATGTCCATCGCGATCACCCTTTAGTGGGAAGAACAAATCACCAGTCTTAGCTTTTCTACTATCAAAGCAAACGCCGGTAATTTGAACATCTGGTATATTTTCAGCGGTTATTTTTAAAGCCGAATAAACTTCTCGTAACTTCATTTTCATGAATACTATTCCCCAGTTCTAAAAAAATATTTTCTCCCAAAAAATGAAAAGAGTATACTAATTAACTTAGAAAGGATTTGATGTATTTATGAGTTCAAATACACAAAATACTCCAAAAGAGAATAACTATTGGAGAAAAAATCTAATCGTCCTCTGGTTTAGTACCTTTGTAACAGGTATTGGCTTTAGTATGATAACACCCTTTATGCCATTATACATTAATAGTTTGGGGAATTTCACAAAAAGTCAATTGGTCATCTGGAACGGTATTGCCTTTTCATCAACCTTCTTGGTTATGGCAATCATCTCACCTATCTGGGGCAAAATAGCCGACAGACGTGGTCGAAAGTTAATGTTGATTCGTGCCGCATTAGGTATGTCGATTGTTATCTTTCTACAAGCGTTCGTCACGGCACCATGGCAATTAGTAGTATTAAGACTTTTGCAAGGTGTATTTTCAGGATTCGTAAGTAATGCAAATACTTTAATTGCATCTACAGCTCCAAGATCCGAAAGTGGAAAAGCTCTTGGAACATTAAACACCGGCGTTATCTCAGGAACTTTGTTAGGACCTTTAGTAGGTGGCGTTATCGCCCAATACTTCGGCTACAGAATTCCATTTATGATAACTGGATCATTACTTTTTACCGCCTTTATTTTGACAGTGATTTTCATTAAAGAAGATTTCAAACCTGTGCCAAAAGGTCAGGAAGCCTCAACTACGGAAATCTTTCATAAGTTGAAAAATCCGAATATTATTCTAGCAATGTTTATTACTACTATGATTATTCAAATGTCCAATAATTCCATCAACCCAATCATCAGTTTGTATGTTAAACAACTAATGCACGGTTCCGACAAGGTTACCCTCATCGCCGGAGTTGTTGCCGCACTGCCTGGTATTGCAAACATTATTGCTGCACCACGTTTTGGAGCATTGGGTGATAAAATTGGTACTGGAAAAATTTTAATTGGTGGATTGATATTTGCGGTACTTGTATATATTCCACAAGCTTTCGTAAATAACATCTGGCAATTAGCAATTCTTCGCTTTTTCGTTGGAATATCTGATGCCTGCTTAGTACCACAAGTACAAACCTTGTTAGCAAAAAATACCGATACGCAGTATACGGGACGAGTCTTTGGTTACAACCAGTCCTTCCAATCAGTTGGTAATGTCTGTGGCCCACTTCTAGGTTCTTATGTCTCAAGTGCACTAAGCTATTCAGCCGTATTCTTGACGACAAGTGGTCTTGCATTAATCAACTTCGTATGGGTATTTACACACCTGCGGACGAAAAAGAAAAAAGCCTAGAAACAACAAGTTTCTGTAAAAAAGAAAAAAATAAAAGCCATCCGAGAAAGGATGGCCTTATTTGTTTGACAAACCATATTTCTTGTTGAAACGATCGATACGTCCATCTGCTTGAGCAAACTTTTGTTTACCTGTGTAGAAAGGATGTGAATCTGATGAGATTTCAACACGAATCAATGGGTATTCAGTTCCTTCATAATCAGTTGTTTCATCTGAGTTAACAGTTGATCCTGCTAAGAATTTCTTACCAGTTGAAGAATCCATGAATACAACTTGGTGGTAATCTGGATGAATTCCTTGTTTCATTATAAATGTCTCCTTTGCCCTAAGTCCTTTACGGAGATAGAGATTAATTTACTAACGGTATTAAATAATATCATGAACAACCAAGATATTCAATATAATTCTACTCTTTCAACATTACTTTTTCATCAGCAATTGTATCAATTAGCCCAATATCATGGTCAATAATCAGCATTGTAGGATGCTGTTTTTTTATTGCTGCAATAATTTGATCACGTGTAATAACGTCTAAATAGTTGAATGGCTCATCCCACAAGTATAAATTAGCTTCCTGTGAAAGACTCAAACTCAAGGCAACCTTGCGCTTTTGACCTTGGCTCATATGTTCAATTGGATCATTAAACAATTCACGTTCAAATCCAAGTTTACGTAAGTTTGAGAAAACTTGTTCAACATCTATCTCACTATTTTCAGCAACTTGTCTAATAGTACCATGTAACGTTGTCTCTTGTGGCATATAAGACACTTTAATTCCCTTTTTAATAGAAATATTTCCACGTTGCTCAAACGGTTGATCAAAATCCATAATTCGTTTGAAAATTGTTGACTTACCAATTCCATTCCTGCCCAGTAAAGCAGTGACTTTACCAGTCTTAACTTCGAAGCTTACCTCAGGTGTTTGAACTGAGTCATTTACCATTTGAAAATTTTCTGCAGAAATTAATTGATTGAAATGAGAAATCTCGACGTAATTTAATACTATCGGGTCATCAATCTCGATATCTTTCAACAAATCCTTTTTCTTTTCAACAGCTTCATTTGCTCGCTTTTGCATGGTACTAGCTTTTTTCATCATCTTAGCAGACTTGTGACTAAGAAAGCCTTTGTCCAAATTAGTATGGAGATCCATCTTGATGTTTTTATTCTTATTACGCTCCGATTGATTTGCCCAGTTCTCTTTTTTTACAGCTGAAGCTTCCATCTTCTTAATATCTTTTTTTAACTGTGCTTTTTCAGCCATTTCGGAATTATCACGAATATCCTTTTGTTGCTCCCATGTATCAAAGTCTCCTTGATAAACATCGATTGTATTGCGGTTAATTGAAATAACATGGTCAATTATTTGATTTAAAAAACCTCGGTCATGACTAATGACAATAAATCCCTGCTTGCCTCGTAAATAATTAGCTACGACCTCTCTTCCCTCAATATCCAAATGGTTAGTTGGTTCATCCACCAACTGGAAACCATTGTTATCGACGAACATAACGGCTAACAGCAATTTTGTCCGTTCACCTGGGCTGAGGTTTTCGAAAGGACGTTCAAGCACGCTAAGGTCCATTTTGAGCTTGTCTAATTCTTGCTCAACCTTCCAAATGTCATAATCTTTCAAACCAGAAAGTTCTAGAGCAACATCCCCCGCCAACTTAGCCGGATTAGAAACGTTTTGAGGATAGTAATAAAAATTCAAGTTAGTTACAATTGAGCCGCTGTAATCTAACTTATTTCTCAAAATATTCAATAAAGTAGTCTTACCTCGACCATTTCGACCAATCAATCCTAATTTCCAGCTTTCATCGATACTTAAATTAACCGAGTCGAAAAGGTTAGTAGACATCTGATCATATTTAAAAGTTAAATTAGTTATTTGTATTGTTCCCATGTAAAATCCCTCATTTCAAGTGCAAATAAGGCTGACTTGCTAAAAAAACGTAACAAAAAAGGACGCTAAATAGCGTCCTAATTGAGTATCTCTTTTAGGAAAACACGCTATTGAGAAGTAGAAAGTCAAAGCCAAATAACACACTAGTAGTATTAGTATATTAATTTGAATTTCAACTTAATTTCTCAACGGCGCACTTCCTCTCTGTTTTTATGATACGAATAAATTAACAAGAATTTATTAGTTTGTCAATTTTCTTTTAAATCATCATGGCCAATTAACTCTACATCAGCTTGTAATTGATGTAATTTCCATACTACACGGTCGTAACCTCGTAGGATGTTTTCAGCATTAGTGATTGTAGTTGTTCCATCAGCCATTAATCCAGCAATCATTAAACATGCACCAGCACGAATCTCGTCAGCTGATACTGTTGCACCGGTTAATTGTGCCCCTCCATGTACAAAAATCAAATCATTTTCACTTGAGATGTCTCCACCCATTTTTTGTAACTGTGAAATATGTTTAATTCTCTTTGGATAGATGGTATCAATAATCATTGCTTCACCCTTAGATTGCATAAGCAATGGAGTTATTGGTTGTTGCAAATCGGTAGCAAAGCCTGGATATGGCATTGTCTTAATATTAACTGCTTTCATGTCTGGTGATGGTTTGACATAAATGCTGTCTTCACCAATCTCCAAATTCACACCCATTTCATCGAGCTTAGCTAGGAATGCATCCAAATGCTCGCTGATGATGTTGTTAATTAAAATATCTCCGCCATTTGCGGCAGCCAAGCTCAAATAAGTACCAGCTTCAATTCGGTCTGGAATAATTGTATGAGAGTTATTTGAGCGAAGTTCATCTACACCCTCGATACGAATTGTTTCCGTACCAACACCACGGATAACTGCACCCATATTATTCAAAAATGTTGCTAAATCAATAATTTCTGGTTCCTTTGCAGCATTTTCAATCACGGTTGTACCCTTGGCTTTTACAGCTGCCAAAATGACATTAATAGTAGCTCCAACAGATACCATATCTAAAAAGATTTTTGCTCCCTTTAGACCTTCTTCAGGTGCGGTAATAATCATTTGACCATGTTTATTTTCAACATGAGCTCCTAAAGCTTCAAATCCCTTAATATGTTGGTCAATTGGACGTGGACCAATATCATCCCCACCAGGAAAACCAACTACTGCTTTACCAAAACGGCCCAGCATGGCACCCATGAAGTAATATGATGCGCGTAAACTACTGACCTTACCACTTGGTAATTCAGCAAAATGAATTTGAGTAGGATCAATTTTCAAGACATCATTCTTTACTTCTGAGGTTACATTCATATCAAGCAAAATGGAACGTAAATTCGCTACATCTCTAATTTGTGGAACGGAGTCTAACACGACTGGAGTACTGGATAAGATTGCCGCAGGAATCAATGCGACAGTACTGTTTTTAGCACCGCCAATCGTAACTTCCCCCGATAATTTTTTTCCACCATTAATTACAAGTTTTTGCATAAGTTTTTCCCTAACTTTTATTAACTAGATCAAATTAAAAAGTATTAACTCCTAGAGATCTTCTTCAGCAAGACCTGATGCAGCACCAATAAATGCTTTGAATAAGCCTTCTGGCTTAGTTGGTCTTGACAAGAACTCTGGATGATATTGTGCAGCGACGTGGAATTTGTTTTCTGGAATTTCAATAATTTCAACCAAGTGGTTATCAGGTGAAACTCCTGAGAATACTAGTCCATGTTCTTCGAATTGCTTACGATAAGCATTGTTAAATTCATATCTGTGTCTGTGTCTTTCTTGGATAACAGATTGGTTATCGTAAGCGGCTGCTGTTTTAGTACCTTCCTTTAGTTTACATGGATATGCACCCAAACGTAAAGTACCACCTACATTTTCAATATCTTTTTGGTCTGCCATCAAGTCGATAATCTTGTTATCAGCATTTGCGTCAACTTCGCCAGTTGTTGCATCCTTGATTCCAACAACGTTTCTAGCAAATTCGATACTTGCCATCTGCATACCTAAACAAATTCCAAGATAAGGAACATCGTTTTCACGGGCATACTTAATTGTTGTAATCATGCCTTCAAGTCCACGGCTACCAAATCCACCAGGAACCAGAATACCATCTGAATCCTTTAGAATATCAGCAACATTATCTTCTGTGATTTCGTCAGCAGAAATCTTTTCTAACTCAATATCAGTATTATATACATAACCTGCAGCATTTAATGCTTCTGTTACAGAAATATAAGCATCTTGTAACTTAGTATACTTACCAACCAATGTGATTTTAGTCTTGTGTTTTAAGTTGTGAATACGATCAACCAACTTATTCCAATCAGTCATATCAGATGGTTTTGTTTCCAAGTGTAAGTATCGGCATACGATATCATCAAAGTCTTGTGCTTGAAGATTCAATGGTACATCGTAGATTGAACTTGCATCTCGGGATTCAATAACAGCTTCAGCGTCAACATCACAAAATGAAGCAATTTTGTCTTTCATATTTTGTGGCATTGGTTTTTCTGTACGAACTACCAAGATATTAGGTTGAATTCCGATTCCACGCAACTCTTTTACACTGTGTTGAGTTGGTTTTGTCTTCATTTCGCCGGCTGCCTTCAAATATGGGACTAAAGTTGTGTGAATATAAACAACATTTTCAGAACCAACGTCTGCCTTCATTTGACGCAAAGCTTCCAAATAAGGTGTTGATTCAATATCACCAACAGTACCACCAACTTCAGTAATAATTACATCTGAATCAGTTGTTGTAGCTGCACGTGTTATTTTTTGTTTAATCATATCTGTAATATGTGGTATTACTTGAACAGTTGCTCCGTTGTAATCTCCATGACGTTCACGGCGGATTACTTCTGAATAAATCTTACCTGTTGTAACGTTTGAATATTTGTTCAAATCGTTATCAATAAATCTTTCATAGTGACCAAGGTCCAAATCAGTCTCTGTACCATCGTTAGTAACATAAACTTCACCGTGTTGGTATGGACTCATTGTTCCGGGATCCACGTTGATGTATGGGTCAAATTTTTGCATTGTAACCTTAAGTCCACGGTTTCTCAATAATCTACCAAGAGATGCGGCCACAATTCCTTTTCCTAAAGATGAAACAACTCCACCTGTAATAAAAATATACTTCGTCATAGCTTTCCTCCACATATTATATCTAGGGATTTCTTAAAAAATAAAAAAGCTCCCTATTCATATAGAACAGGGAACTTGTAATTAGTCTATCTAATAGAGCCCAAACAATATAATACTGTTTCAATGGGCAATCGTCAAACCTTAAATCTCAAAATTGCAAATCTTATTTCTTTGAATCGTCAGAATCGTTGTCATCTTCCAAATCATCATCATCGTCGTCATCATCTTCATCAGATAAATCGATGTCTGTATCATCGTCGTCAGCGTCAAATTCTGTTAATTGACCTTCAATACCATCATCAAGACCAGTATCGTGTTCGTCGTCATCATCATCGTCATCAACTGATAAATCAGTATTAGTAAACTTAGATAAGTCTGGACCACTGCCCTCTGTTGTATCGTCTTCGTCATCATCGTCATTAAGACTCAAATCACTGTCGTCATCATAATCAACAACGTCATCGTCTTCATCATCGTCACTCAAGAAAGCATTAACTTTTTGAGCAGCCTTATGTGTGTTTTCAGTACCGTTGTCTTCAGGGTGATTAACCTCTTCATCAACAGAGTCGAATGGATACCATTTACGTAATCCCCATACGTTTTCACCAAGTGAAAGGAAACTACCATCGTTATTCAAGTCTGTATAGAATTGTGGTAAGTGATCTTTGATTTGATCGTCAGTCTTCCCTAAGTATGTTTGGATCTCATTAACGATATCAGAGAAGTTCTTAGCCTCTTTGTTACTTTCATCGAGGATTTCATAAGCAACTTCGATCATTGATAATTCTTCTTTATTCTGATTCTTGAATTTTTCAAGTTTCAAACGTGTACACGTCCTTTCAAAGCGTCTTACATTTAATAATATCGATTTAAACGCTAAAAATCAATCTAAACTTGTAATTACCTACTATATTATTATCATAAATCAAGTCATAATCAATATTTATTTTCCCATGTAACGGTTCATCAGTAATCTCGACTAGTGAATCCTTAGTATAAGTGTTCATTTGCATCACACCATATTCAGTGTATACACTAGCAGCATTACGATCCTGATTGGTAAAATAAAGCATCGAGGCCAAATTAGTACTTTTTGCCTCTCGTTTCAAATGAATATCACCATTTTCAGTAATCTTAACTAAAATAGAAGCATGGTCATCATGATCCATACTCTCGTTAAATTGAAGATAAATGGCATTTCCCATCCGAGTAAATTTTCCCGGCTCAGAAATCTTTGTGTGAGTCATCTCGCCAGCTTGAAAAACTGACATATCGAGATCAACATTTACTTCAATACGATTATTTTCCAAAATATTACACCCCACATGATAAAATTAATAAATATACTACTTAAAGAAGTGATCAAGTGAATAAGCAAATTTTATTATACGGCCAAAATATTGAATCTGCGCAAACTATGCTCAATCCTTTTGCGGATACCGGTGCTATTCTGCAATTTGTTTCCGAAGAGAAATTAGCAGTTGCACATTTTTGGACTACTCTACCAACTGTCATCCTTGGATTGCAAGACCAACGACTTAATAACCTTCATGGTGGTCTGCAAATGCTTGAGGATAAGCACTATGTCTATTACCTTAGAAACTCAGGTGGACTAAGTGTTGTGACAGATCCTAACATCTTAAATTTCACATTATTTCTTCCTAATAAAGACGAATTATCAATCGATGACGCCTATGGAAAAATGTATTCTGTAATGAAATCCGCTTTTTCAGACCAGATAAAAACTGGTACGATTGAACGTTCTTATTGTCCTGGAACATTTGATTTGAGTATAGATGGCAAGAAATTAGCCGGAATATCGCAAAGACGTTCTGGTGATGCTGTTGCCATCATGGCCTACATTAGTATAACTGGAAATCAACATGAACGGTCACAATTGATGAAAGATTTTTACGAAATTAGTGATTATCCCAAAAATGAGCGCATTGATTTTCCAAATATAGATATACATTGTATGGAAAACTTAGATATTTTAACACAACAAGAACTAACTGTAGGTCTAGCTAAAGAAAAAATCTTGAACGCACTTACTAAAGAAAACTATACAATTGATAATTCTAGTTTCAATATTGTTGAGACATCGCAACCTTATCGAGAAAGTTATGACAAGACACTAGAAGATTTGGTATATAAAAATAAAAAATTATTGGGAGAAAATTATGACAATTAACATTGAGAAGCTTCCTCGAGAAAAAGTTTTTAGAGATCCAATCCATAATTACATTCATGTCCAACACAAAGTAATTCTTGATTTGATCAATACAAAGGAATTCCAAAGATTGCGTCGGGTCAAACAACTTGGGACATCATCATTTACTTTCCAAGGTGCCGAACATTCACGTTTTACACATTGTATGGGAGTTTATGAAATCACACGTTTAATTTGTGATAACTTTCAGCGTAATTATCCTTCAGTAACTGATGATGACGGACTTTGGAATGACGATGAAAGAATAGTCGCACTCTGTGCAGCACTGCTTCATGATCTTGGACACGGCCCTTATTCACATGCTTTCGAACATATTTTCAATACCGATCATGAGCAATGGACACAGCAAATAATCACTTCTCCCGAAACTGAAATCAATCAAGTATTAAGACAGGTATCATCTGATTTTCCTGAAAAAGTTGCTAGCGTAATTGCAAAGACTTACGAAAACAAGCAAGTCGTTCAAATGATTTCCAGCCAAATAGATGCCGATAGAATGGACTATTTGCTGCGTGACGCTTATTTCACGGGTACAAAATACGGTATGTTTGACCTAACTAGAATTCTCCGTGTAATGCGTCCATATAAGGGCGGAATCGCTTTTGATGCTAACGGAATGCATGCAGTGGAAGATTACGTCCTTTCACGTTTTCAAATGTATCAACAAGTTTATTTTCATCCAGTTTCTCGAGGTATGGAAGTTGTCCTGACTAAGTTGCTTCGCCGTGCCAAAGATTTGTATGAGCACAATCAAATGAACGGCTTCGAAATGCCCAGTTTGCTAGTTCCATTTTTTGAAAACAGGGTTAATATCAATGATTACCTAGCATTAGACGATGGAATCCTCAATACATATTTCACTCTCTGGTTAGATTATCCCGACGAAATTCTCAAAGATCTTTCATATAAGTTTCTCACTAGAAAGCCTTTCAAATCTGCTCAATATACAGAGGAAACCCAAGATAAATTACCTAAGCTCGCCGATATAGTTGAAGTGGCTGGATTTGATAAGCAATACTATACTTCAACCAATACAAGTTACGATTTGCCTTACGATGTTTACAATCCTCGTAAGCATAAAAGTCGTACACAAATCGAAATCATGCAAAATGATGGTTCATTAATTGAACTTTCGACAGTTAGTCGTTTAGTAAACGCTCTGACCGGTAAAATTTTAGGTGATGAACGCTTTTACTTCCCCAAAGCAATGTTGGAAGAACATTCAGATGATATTTTCAGTGAAGAATACACTAAATTTCAGAAACATATTTACAATGATATGATTATTTAGAATTTTTTGCTCTATTATTAAAAAATTTAGTCTTTTCGAATAAAAACGCTTTCAAACTTTGGACAATTTTACTATTATGTATATAGAACATTTTCCCGAGGAGGAACTTTCATGAAAGAATTTTCAAACGAAACTAGAGCCGAGAATTTACAAGCTATGCAAAACCAGGAATTGGATTTGCTTGTAATTGGTGGAGGTATTACTGGTAGTGGTATCACTCTTGATGCCCAATCACGTGGTATCCAAACTGGTTTAGTTGAAATGCGTGACTTTGCTTCAGGTACTTCAAGTCGTTCAACTAAGCTAGTCCACGGTGGACTACGTTATTTAGCCCAATTTGCATTAAAAGAAGTTCACGAAGTTGGTAGTGAACGTGCCATTGTTTATAACAATGCCCCACAAATTACAACACCATTGAAAATGATGCTCCCATTCTATGCTGGTGGTACATACGGACCATTTATGACATCAGTTGGTCTTGATGTTTATGATCGATTGGCCGGAGTTAAAAAATCAGAACGTAAAACAATGCTTGAACCAAATGAAACAGTTCAAAGAGAACCATATGTTAAATCAGACGGTTTACTAGGATCAGGATTGTATGTTGAATACAGAACTGATGATGCACGTCTAACACTAGAAGTTGCTAAAAAAGCTAGCGAACTTGGTGCATTAATTGCTAACTATACAAAGGTTACAGACCTTCTTTATGATGCCGACGGTAAAGTTTGTGGTGTTAAATATGAAGATATGCAATCCGGTGAAACTGGTGAAATCCATGCTAAGAAAGTTGTAAACTCATGTGGACCATGGGTTGATGACATTCGTACAATTGATGGATCAAACACTGGTAAACACCTTCACTTAACAAAGGGTGTTCACTTGGTTATCGATAATGCTAAGTTCCCTATCTCAAACTCATTATTCTTTGATACACCATTCCATGATGGTCGTATGATGTTCGCCATTCCTCGTGAAGGCAAAACATATATCGGTACAACTGATACAACATGGGAAGAAGATCCTAAAGAACCAAACATTACAGTTTCAGATGTTACATACATCCTTGCAGCTGCTAACCAAATGTTTGAACTTCCACAAAAGCTTACTCCAGATGACGTTGAAGCTGGCTGGTCAGGTGTTCGTCCACTTATCCAAGAAGAAGGTAAATCACCTTCAGAAATTTCACGTAAAGATGAAATATTCCAATCAGATTCAGGACTACTTTCAATCGCCGGTGGTAAATTAACTGGTTACCGTAAGATGGCTGAAAAAATTGTTGATTTAGTTGGCGAATCACTTGCTGAAACAACAGATTACACATTCCAAGGTCAACAAACAGAAAATCTTCAACTATCAGGTGGAGATGTTGGTGGTGACGAAGGTTGGTCATCATACTTTGACAAGATGGTTCACGAAGGTATCGTAAACTATGATCTAGAACGTGAAGATGCTGAAAAGCTTGTTCAACGTTACGGTTCAAATGTGGCTGATATCTATGCTCTTCTACCAGATGGTGAAGAAAAAGATGGACTTCCACGTGTCGACTGGGCAATGCTTCAATATGGTATTAAAGCCGAAATGGTTGAACACCCTATTGATTACTTGCTACGTCGTAGTAGCCAAATGCTCTTTAACATCAATCACATGAAAGAAGTTAAAGACGGTGTTATCAACTATATGGCTGATTTCTACAACTGGGATGAAGCTACTAAGAAAGCTATGACTGACGAAGTTAATACTAAGCTTGCATTAACAGACTTGCACGAGATTAAAGATGCATATGCCGCTCACGAAGCATAATGTTTTTTCTAAAATAAACTCTATTTTTATTGGAGTTTATTTTTTTTGCGTTAATTGCTGTTGTTGAGGTTGGCTTTCGATAAAATTCTGTTGTTCTCTCTGGGGTTCAAGGTTCACTCTAGTTTTGTCAAAACACATACTTCTAAACAGAACAATTTCAATTCAAATAAACACATCTATTAGAATATTTAGTATTTACTTTACAGAGGACACAAAAATGGTCGAGTTCAATATTTAATATTGTTCTCGACCATTTGTTATTTTATATTTTTATTTTCTCGATTGTTAGTTAACTGTTAAATTAACGTGTGATATTAACGTCTGTAGCTTTTACCCATTGATTAGTTGAAACTCTGTACATGATTACTCCGTGTACTGTCATTCTTTGATCAGTGATGTATTGCATTCCTGCTGGGAGTGTTCCTACTATGTTGGCATCTGAGTCGTATAGATTTGCATCATTTCTAGCTGTTACCAATGATTTACCGATTGGGTTGATGAATTTTACATCACTTGGTTTTACCCATTCATCAGTTGATACACGATAAAGTGTTGGTTGTCCTTGGCTCATTAACATTCTGTCAGCAATCCAATAAGTTCCGGGTGCTAAGCTTCTGCTTGTTGCTTCTCCCTTTGAGTTATAAAGTACTGTTTGGTTATTTGCTAGTACTTCCCCATTGATAACTTGATAGTCACCGTTATATTGTCCATCAGAATCATACTGATTATTGACACTGACGTTGTTGTCATCGGCTGTGGCGAAGACAGTTGATGTTGTCATACCGCCTAGAGTTAATGCTACGGCACCGGCAACGATTAGTTTAGTGATTTTCATTTTTTGCAACCCCTTTTATGAATATTTTGCTTACTACTATAAATATACCATTATTTAGACATCATATTCGATGTAATATGCAATTAATCTTAAAACCCTTTAATTTTTTTTCAATTGATAGTAAAGTAATTGCATACTGTTGCAAAATAAAGGAGAATTCTAAATGTTTAAAGAATTTCAAGAGTTCATTTCACGTGGTAGTGTTGTCGATTTAGCTGTCGGTGTTATTATTGGTGCCGCTTTCAATACTTTGGTATCAGCATTAACTACCTACTTGCTTAATCCTTTGATTGGTCTATTAATCGGTCGAATTGATCTTACAGATATGAAGTTCACTGTTTTTGGTGCCAACTTCTTAATTGGTGATTTTATCAATGCACTTATTAACTTTTTAATCATTATGTTCGTTGTCTTTACTATTGTTCGTTTGATGAATAAGATGCGTCGTGATGGTTCTTCTAGTAAGTTTGATAATGTTCAAGAAACTGATCCTCAACTTGAGTATCTTCAACAAATTCGTGATTTGTTGAGATATCAATCACAACAACAAAATAATCACCGCGATCGTTATTAGGGTGGTTTTGTAAAAAAATAATATTGAGCTGGATTTTCTTATCTGCGGATTATTGCCGATGGAGGGGGAAATCGATTCTTCGGTCTGGAACGCTGCCGGGATCGTTTGAAGCCATTTCATAGTTCGAAATGTCTCCAAAGCGACCCTTTCACTAAGCTGACTTCGTCAGCAAAGTGAAATTTGGCGGCTGAGACCGAATCGATTTCCCCCTCCATCTAATTTTAGTGATATTCTGTTTCATCGTTATTCTTTTCGAAACTTTTGTTCGTTTAGGAAGTTCAAGGGCTAGTTCAAAATCAAGGTCAAAATCATAAATTCAAGTGATATCGCAAAAGAGACTCAAAACTAAAAACGTTTTGGGTCTCTTTTTCTCTGTAAAATTCAATATATAAATTCAATACATAGGTTCTGATAATTTTAGTGCAATGGTGTTACTACTTTCAAATCTAGTGCTTGTAAGAATCCTTTGGCTCCTTCTACTACTTGAGGGATTACGTTGACGCTTGGTGCTGCACTGGTTACGTAGCTTTCGTCTAGTGGCATTAGTCCGTCGATACTGATGTCTAGTGCCTTTGGGATTCCTTCTATGTGAATATTATTTTTAATTGGTGGGTTTGGTGCTACGTCGTTGCAGATTTTGTGGACGTAGATTAGGCTGGCCTTTCTTTCACCGTTTACCATTCCACTCATTGTAAATTTATGGCCACTGATTGTTCCTTTTTTCACTGTTCCGAAAATTGGATGTAAGTCTTCTGGAGCTGTGTAGCATTCGTGTTCGATTTTCATGTCGTCAAATTTGAATCCTAATCTTGCTCCCATTTCGTATACACCTGATACGTAGTATGATGCTATCCCCATTTTCAGTTTGTCTTGTGGGAACTTTTCTGGATCCATTCCGTAGCCGAAAACTTTTACCCAGCTAGAATAGTTGTGTTGGTCGTCCTCACCTGATTGGACTGTGATGCTGTCTACTTGGCCCATCAATCCTGCTAACACTGTTGGAATATATGATGCATATGCTCCGGGCAATAGTCCTGTTGGTAAATACGATACGTTGTTTTTTTTAGCGGCATCATCAATCATTTTGTATAGATCTGGTGTTGTTACTTGTGAATAATAGATTGGTAGTGTTGTGATGACATTTTTACCAGCATTCAATACTTTGACAATATCGTTTGCGCTCGGTGTGAACCCACCTTTTTCATCACGAACTAAAGGTGTGTAATCCAAGACTACATCTGCATCCATGTCTAAAACTTTATCGATGTCATCTTCAACAGTTACTCCGGTTTTTTCGAAATCGAAGATTTCACCTGAATCTTTCCCAATCTTTTTTGGATCTGTATCAACTGCTCCAACTAATTTTAATGACTCCTTTGATTGAACCATTCTAACAGCAGCTCTTCCGACGTTTCCTAAACCCCAGATGATTACTTTGTACTGTTTCATTGTTTTCGCCTGTCCTAAGTGCCTTTTATGGCAAAATTTGGACTTGATTAATCCTGCTTGTCCATGTTAATAATATCACAATATCAAAATATTAATTGGTTTTGTTTTAATAAATAAAAAAAAGCTAACCTGACTTAACAGATTAGCTTTGGTTAACATTTATTATTTACTACGTTTGAAACGTGTGTTGAACAATGGACTGACTGGCTCATTGTTGTGAATACGTTCAATTGCATCACCGATAAGTGGTCCGACTGAAACTTGAACCATACGATCAATAACTCTTTCTTTGGGAAGGTTGATTGAATCAGTAACGATTAACTTCTTAATTGGTGAAGCTTCAATTCTTTCAACAGCTGGACCAGAAAGAATTGGGTGTGTACAACTTGCGTACACTTCTGTTGCACCGGCATCGATAAGTGCTTGTGATGCCAATGTAATTGTACCAGCAGTATCAATCATGTCATCAATAATGATGGCACGCTTGCCTTTAACATTACCGATAATGTTCATAACTTCAGCAACGTTAGCACGAGGACGACGTTTGTCAATGATAGCAATTGGTGTCTTCAGGAATTCTGCCAATTTTCTAGCACGTGTTACACCACCATGATCAGGTGAAACAACAACAGCATCTTCTTCCAAATGATTTGATAAGAAGTAGTCAGCCAATAATGGAGCACCCATTAAGTGGTCAACTGGAATATCAAAGAATCCTTGGATTTGTGCAGCATGTAAATCTAAAGCTAGTACACGGTTTGCACCGGCACGTTGTAACATATTAGCTACTAATTTAGCAGTAATAGGTTCACGTGAACGTGATTTACGATCTTGACGTGCATAGCCATAATATGGCATTACAACACTGATGAAGTGAGCTGAAGCACGTTTAAGTGCATCAATCATGATTAGTAGTTCCATCAAGTTATCGTTAACAGGTGCAGAAGTTGATTGAATTAAAAATACATCAGCACCACGAATACTTTCTTCAATGTTAATTTGAATTTCACCATCACTAAAACGTGTTACAGATGATTTACCAAGAGGAATACCAACCTCTTTAGCAATCTTTTCTGCCAATGGTTTGTTAGAATTTAATGCAAAAATTTTGAGCGGACGTTCATTATCTTTATATGCCATTAATATCTCACCTTATTATTTCCATTCTTCACTTTTTGATAGTGGTAGTTTGTCCCAATAATCCTCTTTATTGGTTTGTCTTGGTCGAGCTATTGCCATTGCGTGGAAAGGAACATCCTTGTTGACAGATGATCCGGCAGCAATAAATGAATGATCTGCCATTTCAACTGGTGCAATAACATTTGAATTAGAACCGATGAATGAGTGGTCACCGATTGTACTGTGGAATTTCTTCACACCATCATAATTTACGAATACGACACCACATCCGACGTTAATGTCGGTACCTAGTGTAGCATCCCCAACATATGAAAGGTGTCCTACTTTTGTTCTGTCACCAATAACTGCATTTTTAACTTCACAAAAGTTACCAATGTGAACTCCTTTACCAATGTCAGCCTTTGGACGAAGATGTGAATTAGGTCCAATATTGCTACCGGTATGCATGATAGCTTCTTCTAGTGTTGAACTAATGATTGTCACTCCATCTTCAACAATAGAATCTTGAATACGTGAACCTAATCCAATCAAACAGTCAGAACCAATCTTAGTTTTGCCAAAAATCTTAACATTGGGTTCAATGGTAGTATCATTACCAATCTCAACATCAACGTCAATGTATGTATTTTCGGGATCAACGATTGTTACTCCATCACGCATGTGTTGTTCGTTGATACGTTTTCTCATCAACTTTTCGGCTTGTGATAAAGCCACACGATCATTAACACCAAGAGATTCGCTTAAATCACTCATTTGATAAGCAACAATCTTCTCACCTTGTGACTTCAAAATTGAAACTACATCAGGCAAATAGTACTCACCTTGAGCATTGTCGTTGTTAACTGAATGTAAGTTTTCAAAGAGCATCTTGTTATCGAAACAATAAACTCCAGTGTTGATCTCTTGAATAGCTTTCTCTTCTTCGGAAGCATCCTTTTGTTCAACAACTTTAGAAACGTTACCTTTTTGGTCACGGATAATACGTCCATAACCGAATGGGTCTTGCGCATGTGCAGTCAAAATTGAAACTGCAGCATTTTGTTTTTCGTGGTAGTCAAATAATTTTTGGAAAGTATCAGCTGTAAACAATGGAGTGTCACCACTTACAATCAGAGTCATTCCATCCTTATCACCTAAATCTTTCTCAGCTTGTAGAACCGCATGGGCAGTACCCAGTTGTTCTTCTTGCAAGGCGTAACAAGTACGATCACCTAATAAATCTTTAACTTTCTCGGCACCGTTACCAATTACTGTTTCAATCAAGTCAGGGTGAATCTTCTCAACTTGAGTAACGACATGATCCACCATAGCCTTACCTGCTACTGGTTGAAGCACTTTGTATAACTTAGACTTCATTCTAGTACCCATACCAGCTGCAAGGATTATTACATAACGATTAGACATTGGAAACTTCCTTTCAGTCATACAAATATATACATATATAATAGCATTATTCTAGGTAATGCCTCAATTAAGATTTACTCAAAATAACTGAAATCTGTCTTAGCTAAATAATCACCATTTTCGATGTTAATTATTTTATTTTCTTGATCAATATCTTTGACCTTACAAATTGATGTAACATCGTTATCTCTAACTTCGGGATCAATCAGTGCATTCTCAGCAAAAACCGTAACACCAACGAAAATGGCGTTAAACTCGTTGATTAAAGAGCGCATACCATTAATAGTACCGCCACCCTTCATGAAGTCGTCGACTACTAAAACTCTCGAGCCCTCGTCCAAGCTACGTTTTGACAACTCCATTTTCTCAATACGGTCTGACGAACCAGATGCATAATTGACGCTGATTGTTGATCCTTCAGTAATCTTTGAGTCGCGACGGACGATTACGAATGGGATATTCAAAAAGCTTGCAACACTTTGGGCGATTGGTATCCCTTTTGTTGCTACGGTCATTACGACATCGATTGAGCTTTGTGAATATTGTGTGGCAATCATTCTACCGATGGTACGCAAAACTCCTGGATCTGCTAATAGATCTGTGAGATAAACGTATCCTCCTGGAAGGATTCTATCTGGCTCTGTTAGACGTTTCTTGACGTCTTCGATGAATTCGGTTGCTTCTCGTTTGGAGATGCCAGGTGTAAATATAACGCCACCACCGGCACCTGGAAGTGTTTCAAGTACACCTGTTCCTCGAATCATAAACGTTCTTCGTAAAATGCCTAGATCTTCGGAAATGGAAGATTTGGCTGATTCATAACGGTCCGCAAAGAAAGCCAATGAAATCAATGTGTGTGGTCTTTCTAATAAATAACGGGTCATGTCAATCAAACGTTCGCTTCTTCGTGTTTTCATAACTTATTCTCCTAAAAACATATCATGTTTAAAATTATAAAGTAATTTTCCCAACAATTCACTTATTTTCCGCTTTTTAATTAAGAATTTCAAGATAAATTACGGATAATCTACTAAAATCGTTCGTGATTACCTAAAAAATTCCAACAAAAAAAGGATTACCTTCTGGTAATCCCACTAAGAAGCTCTATTATTCTGCGTCTGCTTCTTCCTCATTTGCGTCTGCATCGCTATCAAATGTGATATCGATCGACTTTGTTAGTAGGTCAGCATAACTATAAGAAACTCTTTCGAAAGAGTTCTCATTTTGATCAAGGTTGACCACAAAAACTGAATGGAATGTTTCTGACAATGTTCCTCGACGGCGGATAACCTTTTTACGGCCCGCTTGTGCAACTACGGTCAAGTTTTCACCTAGATGTTGATCCAAGTTTGACTTGATTGTTTCCAATGACGTTGGCATATAATAATCACTCCTTAGGAGTGAAATTATATCACGTTTATTTTATTTTTTCAACAATGTAATATAAATGTAAACGTTTTTTATTTATCGAATTTAGCCGCCAAATCGATCGCCATTTGTTTGAATTGATCAATCGAAACTTGCTCTGCACGGGCATTGTCGGCTACACCACAGTCTTCGAATACTTGAGTGATCTTAGCACGATTCTCATCGGTTCTACCCTTCCAATTAAGCAAATTATTCATCAAACTTTTTCTTTTTTGTGCAAATGATGAACGAATCAACTTATTAAAATATTTAGGATCATCAATTCCTTCACCGGCGTTTTCTAATCTTTCCAACACTACAACTGCTGAATCAACCTTGGGACGAGGGACAAATGAGTTCTTACCAACAATGCGATCAATTCGCGTCTTCATCAAAGTTTGAACTCCGATAGTTAGAGAGCCATATTGTCTGTGACCAGGATCTGCGGTAATTCTTTCTGCAACTTCCTTTTGCATCATCAATACCAATGATTGGAAAGGATAATCACTATTAATCAGGTTCAACATTATCGGTGTCGTAATGTAGTATGGCAAGTTGGCAACAACCTTAATGGTCTTACCTTCTATCCCATGATCCTTAACAAATTGATCCAAGTCAACGTTCAAAATATCTTCGTTGAATACTTCAATGTTGTCATAATCACTCAATGTATCAACTAAAATTGGAATCAAGTTATCATCGATTTCAAAAGCAAATACCTTCTCAGCAACTTGAGCAAGCTTTTCGGTCAAGGCTCCAATACCAGGTCCAATTTCAATTGCAATTTCATCAGGCTTCAACTGACTAGCATCGACAATATCATTTAAGACTTTTTCACTAGTTAAAAAATTTTGTCCCAAACTCTTCTTAGCACGTAATTTATATTTGCGTAAAATATCATTCGTACGAATTGGATCAGAAATACTTAATCTATTTTGAGTCATCTGTTTGTCCTTTTTCAAAATTTTTAATAGCTTCAACTAAGTCGGCTGGTGATATCTGCAACATGTTCAATCGATTGAGAAATTGTTTAGCATTTGTGTAGCCTATTTTTAGCTGACCACCAACAAATTCACGTCGAACCTTTGAGTTGCCATCCCCGATAAGTTTCAAGTCAAGCATGTCGGTCTGAGTATACTTGTGAAAATCCATCTCATTAATAGTATAAACGTCGTCTAATGCTTTCTTAATATCAGCATCACTAGCATGCTCAATGCCTAAACTGCCATCGCTCTTCTTTGGGACAGCTTTATCTCTTGGCAAAAAAGCTTGTTTAGCATTAGGAACAATCTTGGAAATAATTGTTCTAAGCCGATTACCATTAAAATCTGGGTCAGTAAAAATAATGACTCCGCGTTTGTTTTGAGCCACTTTAATTCTTTCTTTAGTCGCATCACTTAACGCCGAGCCATTAGTTTCAATCGTGTCGACATCACCTAAACAATCACGCAAGCGACTAGTGTCCGATTTACCTTCGACCACGATTATTTCTTGTATTTTTTTTGTCATATTAATCTAAGTTGTACACTTTTCTAGCATTATTAAATGTATGTTCAGCAATTTCATTAGGAGATAAATCCTTAAGTTTAGCAATTGCATCAACTACATATCTTGTGTATCCAGGTTCATTTTGGTGTCCACGATAAGGTTCTGGAGTTAAATATGGAGCATCAGTTTCAACCAACAATCGGTCAAGTGGTGTGTTCTTGGCTGATTCATGTACCTCAGGTGCGTTCTTAAATGAAACCACACCACTGTAAGATACCATCAAACCTAAATCCAAGAACTTGTTCAACCAATTAATATCTCCATTAAAACTGTGCATGATAATTCCGCTTTTTGACATGTCATGATTTTTTAAAATCTTGTACATATCGTCAAAAGCATCACGGCAGTGAATTGAAACTGGCATGTCATATTGTTGGGCAACATCCAACTGCTTAATCAAAACTGCTTGCTGAATCTCAGGATCTGGATCCTCTTCCCAATGATAGTCCAATCCAATTTCACCAATTGCCACAACTTCAGGCAACTTAATTTGGTTAACAAGTTGCTCTTCATTGTATTCCTTGGCAAATTCAGGATGCCAACCAACTACTGCGTGCAATGGTTCATAGTTTTGTGCCAAACGAATCGCTTCAATATTGAATGCTTCGTTCGACCCAATAATGGCCATTTCATCAACATCTAGTTCTTTAGCACGATCGATATATTCCTCGGTCTTACCTTGAAAAGCTTCATCATTCAAATGTGTGTGTGAATCAAAAATTTGCATTAGCTTAAGATTGCTCCATTTTTGTGTGAATTATCAACTGTTGCCAAGATTACATCGTCACCTTTTTCCGATGACAATAGCATACCGTTACTCCATTCGCCACGAATCTTTCTAGGCTTCAAATTAGTAACAGCAATGACTTTCTTACCAATTAGTTTTTCGTAATCTGGATAGAATTCATAAATGCTTGATAGAATTTGACGATCAATTCCTGAACCATCGTCCAGTTTGAATTGGAGAAGCTTGTCTGCGTTAGCAACTCGTTTAACATCAAGAATCTCACAGACAACCATCTTAACTTTTGCAAAGTCATCATATTCGATTTCTTTAGGATAATCGCCATCTTCATCAGCTTGTGCCTTGGCTTTAGCTTGGGCAGATTTACTCAACTTACCAGCACCATGCTTAGCTTGTTCTTCTGCCATTTTACCTTTGATGTATGCTACTTCTTCGTCAGCATCAAGTCGAGGGAAAATAGGTTGAGGATCATCTGTAACTGTGGTTCCAACAGAAGTTTTACCAAATGCCAATTCAGTATCTTTATCAATATCCAAGCCCAATTGCGCGAAAATTTTCTTTGGTGATTGTGTCATAACAGGACTAATCATCAAAGCAATCAATCGTAATGATTCAACCAAGTGACCAAGAACTGAAGCTAGTTCAGCCTTGCCCTCAGGATCTTTTGCCAAAATCCAAGGTTTAGTTTCATCAATATATTTATTTGCACGTCCAATAAATGCCCAGACACTAGCAAGTGCATCAGGGAATTCAAACTTATCCATGTGTTCACGATATTCTGTAACAGCTTGTTTCGAAGCCTCAACCAAGCTCTTATCAAAATCAGAAACATCGTCAACTGTGGTAACTTTTCCGCCTTCATACTTGTTAATCATAGAAATAGTTCTGTTCAACAAGTTTCCAAGGTCATTTGCTAAATCATAATTTATCTTATCAACATAGTCTTCTGGAGTGAAGACACCATCGTTACCAAATGGCATTGCACGCATTAAGTAATAACGTAATGAATCAAGGCCATAACGTTCAACCAACATTTCAGGATAAACAACATTACCTTTAGACTTAGACATTTTACCGTCTTTCATCAACAACCATCCGTGGCCGAAAACTTGTTTTGGTAAATCAATCCCTAATGCCATCAAAACAATTGGCCAATAAATAGTATGGAATCTGACAATTTCCTTACCGACAAATTGAACATTAGCAGGCCAATAACGTTGGAACAATGAATCATCATCAGTTTCATATCCTAAAGCTGTAATATAGTTCAACAAAGCATCAATCCAAACATAAACAACATGCTTAGGATTACTTGGAATTGGAACACCCCAGTTGAAAGTCGTTCTAGAAATAGCTAAATCTTCCAAACCTGGTTTGATAAAGTTATTAATCATTTCATTCTTACGAATTTCAGGTTCAATGAATGTTGGATTATCTTCGTAATACTTCAATAATCTATCAGCATATTTACTCATTCTAAAGAAGTATGAAGGTTCCTTAACTAGTGAAACTTCGTGACCTGATGGAGCCTTACCACCGATAACTTTGCCATCTTTATCACGATAAACTTCAGCTAATTGTGATTCAGTGAAATACTCTTCGTCATCAACTGAATACCAACCTGAATACTCACCTAAATAAACGTCTCCTGATTTGATAAGACGTTCAACAATGTTTTGAACAGCCTTAACGTGATAATCGTCAGTTGTTCGAATAAATTTGTCATTCGAAATCTCTAATAATTTCCAGAGATCTTTGATTTTTGCAGCCATCATATCAACGTATTCTTGAGGTTGCATCTTGTTTGCTTCAGCTTTTTCTTCAATCTTAAGTCCATGTTCGTCGGTACCTGTTAGGAAGAAAACGTCAAATCCTTCAGCACGTTTGTAACGTGCCAAAGTATCGGCAGCAATCGTTGTATATGAGTTACCGATAGTTAATTTACCTGATGGGTAATAAATTGGTGTAGTTATGTAAAATGTTTTTTTGTCACCGTTAGTCATCTAGTGAGCCTCCACTATTAAATTGTAATTTAGTATATCATACGCAACCGTACATGATTAGCGCTTAAAGCTGGTCAAAAACATTGGCAGCATCATCAGTAATAGCTAAAACTGATTCGTCTAAGCCGAGATTCTCTTTATTAATCGCAACCATTTTTGCTTCGGGACTGCGGTAAGCAATCAATCCAGCAAATGGGTAAACTTTAAAACTAGTCCCTGCAACAATGATTAAATCGGCATTTTCAACCGCTTTAACAGCATCGTTAAGATTGGTAGGATCAATTCCCTCACCGTAAAGTACTGTCGTACCAGGTCTAATAATCCCGTCATCTTCATGATGGCGATAATCCTTAATATATTCCTTGTAATCAAATTCCTTGCCACATTTTAAACAATGGATGTGGTCATACAAATTTCCATGAAATTCCACAACATTCTTTGCGCCGGCTTTTGTATGAAGTTTGTCGACATTTTGTGTGACAATGACACCCTTTTCGTTACTAATTTCAGCCATTTTTTTATGAATAATATTAGGCTCAGCATCAGGGAAGTACATGTTTTCCACGACAAATTGGTGAAAGATATCTGGATGCTTGACTAAATTATCGTGGCTCAACATATATTCAGGTGGAAAATCATATTTCTCACGCTTGTATAATCCGCCTTTAGAACGATAATCTGGAATTCCCGATGGAGTTGAAACACCTGCTCCAGTCAAGAAAGTCACGTAATGCGCTTGGTCAATCAGTTCCTTTAATTCTTCAATTTTATCTGTCATGAAATCCATCCCCTATCTAATTAAATAATTGATATTGTTGGCTTCAAAAGTCTCTTGTACTGTTTGTTGATAAAATTCTTTGTAAAAGTCAGGAGTTACCTTGTCAACATCGAATCCTAATGCAGCAACACTTTGTCCATCATTGATTGCGATAAGTGTAAAGGCATCTTGATGAGTGTCACGCATCTTGAAGCTTGAATGTTTGATTTGATAAACCTGATTTAAAGCTAATCTCAATTGGTGATTTGAAACGACTGGCGTAATTGACAAAAAGTCGTGATAATTCATCCCCTCATATCCATGAGAAATAATGACATCATTATATGCTTCCAAAATGCTTACTAGTGCCCGACGGAATTGGAATGGAACTGTCAAGTCATTCTTGTCAGCAATCTCAACTGCCTTAGTAACAAACTTGAATGAGTCACGATATTCTTCTTTCCACTCACTATCGTCGCGTTTGTCGGCAAAAATTACTGCATCAAACAAAATTAGAGATCTGAAGAAAGTCATATTCGCAGCATCGATTTCAACATTAGGATTTAATGTCTTCTCGATACCTTTTAAATATTCAGTTTTAACTTCATCGTTGAAACTACCATCAGCAATTTGTTTTTTAATAATCAAGCTGTGTTCCAACGTTTCAAAAATTGAATTAGCTGTTGAGAGAATTCTTCCATCTACATCAGGTTTCTCGCTTGTAACTGAAACTGAGATTGATGGTTCATCACTGATTTCTAGTTGAATATGATATAACTCATGTAATAATACAAAACTAGCAAATTGTTCATTGGTAATTTCAACCTTGATAGTTTTATCGTCAATTGTGTGATTTGCTTGATCCAAGGTCAAAATTGACTGATCTTGAAAGTCACTAAATACTTCAACTGTTTTATGACTTGTTTGCTCTATCTGATTAATTTGTTCTACAATATTGTCAGATAAATCGTTCTTATTTATTTTTTCCATTTTTTACCTCTCAAATATTTTTCAGAAGGAGTTTACTATGAAAGTTACTGTACCTCTTCAGAATGGCCTATTGGCTGATAAATATGGCAAGTACGCGACTGGAGATCAAATGAAAAACGGGAAACCAATTATTAGTTTCCCGATTGATTTTTCAGATGTACCTATCAGCGCCAAATCACTTGCAATTACCCTAACAGATCCTGATTCAATTCCAGTATGTGGATTTGAGTGGATTCATTGGACCATGGCAAATATTCCCGTTTCATCAACCAGTCTACCAGAAAACTTCAGCCGTAGTGCCAATAGCTCAATTATTCAAGGAAAGAATAGTTCCGCAAGTAAGTTACTCAATGGCATTGATCCTGATTTACAAGTTAAATATGAAGGACCTAACCCACCAGATATCACTCATGATTATGTGTTAAAAGCCTATGCATTAGATACAACCTTAGACTTGCAAGAAGGATTCTGGATGAATGAGCTCCTCCACAAAATGGATAATCACATCATCGAATCCGCATCATTTGTAATTCCAAGTAGAGCTTAATTCTCTTTTTGACGATTAGCCTTATAAAAATAATTAAAGACATAACCTTCTCTAACACCGAAATTCGAGAAACGAATTTCTTTAGAGGGGGTTTTTTTGATTATTTCAGAAAGAATTAGCATTCCACCTAAAATAACTTCAAAGCGTCCATCGCTGAGTTCTTTGATTTGGCTTCTTTCTTCATTAGTTGCATGTAACAACCTATTGAATAATGTATCAATTTGTTCGAGAGAAATTATCGAATTGTGGAGCGTCTTCTTTCGTTTCCCTTCGCGATTTAAAATACTTGCCAACGCACGCATAGTGCCACCAAGGCCAACAAATGTAGCCGGTGTTCTCATCCATGTTAACGAGGTTAAGTGTTCATTGATCGCTTTTCTAGCACTTTGTAACTCTTTTTCGGTGATTGGATCACTAGTCAAATGCACATCTGAGATTGATATTGCCCCAATCGGAATACTCAATCCTTGTTTCAAACGTCCTTTTTTGGCCAAACTAATTTCACTACTACCACCACCAACGTCAACAATTAAAGCATCTTTGATACGCATAGTATTTCTCACTGCTACGTAGTCATAGTAAGCTTCTTCCTTTTCGTTAATGACCTCCAGTTGGAGTCCAGTTTCCTTCAAGACAGCGAAAATCAACTGTTGCTGATTCTTCGCTAATCGAACTGCTGCAGTAGCAATCAAACTAATTTGATCCACATCGAATCTCTGAATCCTACTCTGAAATTCTTTTAGAACATCAATTGTTTCTTCGATTTGTTCGTTCGTCAAAAGGCGACTTTGCGCAATTGACTTGCCTAATCGGACAGGTTCTCGCCAGCGGTCAAGTGTTTTAAAACGATTCTTTTTTGAAGATCTATAAATTGATGTCCTAATGGAGTTAGATCCAATTTCTATGACTGCTAACTTCACATTACATCACATCCTATTAATAACAATTATATAAAAAAAACAGCCCACATAGTAGGCTATTTTACGCAAATTTATGAAAACAGTTTTACATTGAGCTGTTTTTCCTCGTTATAGAACTGTTTGTATGCTAAATAACAGGAAATAATAGATCCCAAACTAGTACTTCCGAGAAGCATAAAAGCAATCATAATTTGATATTTAATGGCTTTAACAGGATCAACACCTGCAAAAATCAAGCCTGACATCATACCCGGCAAACTAACCAATCCTAAAGTTTTAATTGAATCGATTGTTGGTTGAACCCCACTCTTAATGCTATCTCGAAGAATATCAATTGATGCTAATTTAATATCAGCACCTAAAGCTAATTTTTCCAAAACTTGTTGATGACGGTCTGAAAAAGTTTGTTTCATATTTCTAAAACATAATCCAATCGCAACCATAATGTTGCTGGCAATCATTCCAGTTATTGGAACAATTTGAGATGGAATGAATTTAATTGAACCAGTAAACACAAGTATTGCCAGTGTTATAACGGTGTCAATTCCAATTGCAAAAAGTGAAATTTGAACTGCCTTTGGAATTCCATTTCCACGTTTACCAGCGTTCCAACCAGCATTTAAAACGATGATCAAGAAGCAGGCGAGAGTCAGCCAGACATCATTTGCTTTGATAACGAATTTCAAAACATATCCAACAATTGTCAGTTGAACAATAGCTCTTATAACGCCGATTAATATATCTTTATTGAATCGTAATTTTTCTGTATATCCTATTACTAATGCAATTATTACCAACATAAATCCTAAAGCTAGAGTTTGATTTGAAACGGTCAAATTAGTCATTTTTAATTCCCCCCTTTTCAATCGTAATTTTACGAGTTGCCGCAGAAATTTCTGCATCATCATGAGTCACACGTAGGACCGTAACGCCCTCATCACGATTAAAGTGATCAATTAACGAACGAACAATATTCTTATTATCCGCGTCCAAACCTGTGGTAACTTCATCAGTTATCAATACTTCTGGTGGAAAAATCAAATTACGCAGCAAAGCAATCCGTTGTTTCTCCCCACCCGATACATCATTCACACTTTTTTCGATGTATTTCTCTGTTAAGTTAACCATTTCCAAATAACTAGTTACTTTAGCACGGTCAAATTCCTGCTTACGTACTAAGAATGGAAACTCCAAGTTATCTTTAACAGTTTTTCCAAACAACGTCGGTTGTTGAAAAGCATATGAGACCTTTTGACGATATGTTGTTGGATCATACTCCCGCAAATTTTTCCCGTTGAATAGAACTTCCCCAGAGGTAGCGTTAATCATCGACGCAATAATACGCATCAAAGTGCTTTTGCCACTTCCAGACGGACCTACAAAAGTTAGATAGGAATTCCGTTCGACATTCAAGTTGATGTCAGTCAATATTTTTTGATCATCAACTTGGTAATTTAGGCTTTTAACTTGAATTATGTTATCCAATGGCTTTCTCCCTAAAAAAAATTTCTCTTTAAGAGTTTAATCTTTTTTACTACTATTAGCGAGAGAATAAGCATATCAAAAATTAGATATTTTTAATCATTTTATAATTTAAGGGTTGACAATCTCTCAGAATGGGACTAAATTACAAGCAATCATTAATTTAATCAAAAACGTTCAACAGGAAACAAGCAATTCAGAGTATCTCAGAAAGTTGCCGGTAGATGCGAGACAACAACATACAAGAATAGCTTAATCGCCTGTCAGTTGCATTTCAAAAGGATTATCCAAGTAGAAAATGCTGGTTGCACCCATTATCGTGCCGACAAATTGTTCGCAGTTTGTTTAAGGTGACATTAGTAATAATGGCACGAATAAAGGTGGTAACACGTGAGAACGTCCTTTGACGACATAAGTCGGCTTAGGGCGTTCTTTTTTTAGTAACTCTAGTTGCTTCGCAACGTAGAGTTACTTATGCAGACGTGAGCGTCTGCGTTCCATTGCACCTTTCCCTAAACTGCGATCAACCAACGCAATTAGATTAAATTAAAATTAAAAAAATAAAAGAGGTGGTTCCAAATGGAAAGCAATATTAGCAACATTTCAAACGATGGTCAGATTCAGATTCAAAACAAAAATATAAAATCCTATGGAGGAACCACTTATGACTACTACAAATACAACTACTACAAAGAAAGCAACAAATAACACACTAACAGATGATCAACAAAATTTTGCCAACGCATTAACGAACGCCTTTAACACACGTGAGCCTTTAACAGAAGCAGATTGGAGCGATTACGCACCTGATGAAAATACTGCCCATCATGTTCAAGAAGCCTTTACTCGTTTGAAGAAAGGTGAAGTTGGTGGATATAAAGTCTCATTAACAAGTAAACAAACACAAGATATGTTCGATTCAACAGAACCACTCTACGGTGCAGAAATGAAAGACAGATTCTTGAAAGCTCCAGCAACAGTAAATCTAAACGATTTAATGGATCCACTAGTTGAGGTTGAAATGTGCTTTAAAGCTAAAGAAGATTTGAGCCCCAATGACACACTAGAAGATTTGATGAACAAAACAACCGTAGCACCAGCCTTGGAGGTTCCCGATTCAAGATTTAAAGACTGGTTCCCTAGCCTATCAAAATACATGGTAATGTCAGACGGTGCCGTTAGTGGCTTAGTCGTTTACGGTGAAGAATTTGATACCAACAAGTTCGAAAATGTCGACGCATTGGAAAATGTCACAGCAACTTTGTACCATGACAACGAAAACTTGAAGTCAGGCAAGTCATCAGAAGTTTTAGGAAACCCACTTAAATCATTACAATGGCTAGTAAATAAATTAGATGAACAAGGTAAAACATTGTTGAAGGATCAACGAGTATCGTCAGGTACTTTCGTATTACCACCATCATTAACAAAAGGTGAATGGCACGCAACTTTCGATAATGGCTTGGGTACCGTTAACCTTAATGTTAAATAAATTGAATCAATGAAAAGTACTTAGGAACAAATACCGAAATACCAACATATATAGAACTCTCTTGAACAGAGGGTTCTATTTTTTGTCGTTTTGAACTACCGATTCCGAAGTGAAATCGATTTTCGGGCTGGAACATGGCTGATACATTTGGAGCCTTTTCAAAGTACGAAAAGTCTTCAAACTGCATCTTATTCTAAGCCGAGAAGTTCACTCGACTAAGAATTATTTAGTCATTTAGCCCAAATCGATTTCACTTCTCCATCTAATATTGTGCAATAAATAATTTCTTGTTCAGACCTCTTTATCTCATCCACACTCTATTAATTGGACATTTACTACCTATATCCATATTGGATTAGGAAATCCGTGAAGACAAAACTTTGTTAACGAAAATATTTTGAATTTTAATTTCATTTGGTACCCGTAGACGAAGGTCACGTCAAACCATGGAAGCATCAATATTATCATGTAAAAAAAGGGAAGATATATCACTCTAAAATTTGTCAGCGTGATACATCTTCCTTATTTTTATACTGAAAACAAATAAATGTTTTTGACTCAAATCCAGTCGGAAGGGCTGAGAATATTTACATGCAGTGAAAGTGGTGTTATGGCTTCAGCCATTACACCACCGGGCGAGTTTGAAGACTTTCGCGAACTTCGAAAGGCTCCAAACCGAGACCCAAGACCGCACTTCGGCTTGGGTCGTCCCGCACAGCATGCTAAATATTCTCAGCCCTGCAGACGGCAGTGAACCGCCACCAAACTAATCTTTGTACTCTAATATATCCCCAGGCTGACAATCTAACACCATGCAAATAGCAGAAAGAGTAGAAAACCGAATAGCCTTAGCCTTCCCATTCTTCAAAATAGACAAATTAGCCATAGTAACTCCAACCCGCTCAGACAACTCAGTAAGACTCATTTTTCGTTTAGCAAGCATAACATCCAAATTAACCACAATCATACAAGTTGACCTGACTTTTCCATTTCATTCAGACAAATCTTTTCCAACATCCCCGCAAAAGCAGCAATAGTTATCCCCAGACCAATCAGGAAGATGTCCACGACGATGGGACCCGGAAGACAGTCTCCAATCGAGAACGCAAGGAAAAGTGGAATCATGAGTGTGTAGACAGCAGAAATTGATACTGCAAGCCTTTTAATCCAACGTAGTGCCGACCTGGATTTTTGAGTCAGTATTTCGTTTTTATCAACTCGATTAATTAAGTACCACGCACATGCGATTATTCCATAAGTCAAGATCACTGAAGTATATACTCCTACTGTGAAGGCAACTATTTGATACATTGGTACTTTGCCCTGTTGCAGGAGATAAATCGAAGTTGGGAATATTACTCCGGCAAAAAATGTTGGTCCTAGAAATAACAGTAGTAGTGAAAATCTCAGGAATAGTGTGAATTTTCTCATAATACCCTCCTAAATTGTTAAATCGTTTTCGGCTTTTATTTCGATTGCTTGATGTAATAATTTTTGTAAGACGCTAGCAAATATTGCGATTACCAATGGTGCGCCGGCGAAAACAATTCCAACTAACAACATCCCCGGTGAGTCATCTCTATCTGCAAATATATAGAAGATAGGTAACTCAAGTATCATTAATCCACAGATTGTATAAGCTTCAATTTTGATCCATCTTAGTGCTTGGACCGCCACATTTGAAAAAGCGGATTTGTGGTCAATCATTTTCAAAAGTCGATATCCTTGATACAAGACTAAGTAGAACACGATTGCAGCAAGATACATCCCTGCGCCTAATAAATCGGTCAGTATTGGCCAATTGGACATAACATTATTTGCGCCTATCAAATAGTGAGGTACTATAACTATGCAAAACCCCAGCATAATAAGACCCATTAGGAAAATCACAATTTTTAAAAAGGTTGTTTCGCCCTTCATTCTAAATCACACCTCATCAATTTCTTGAATTAAGATTACCATAATTTATCGATAAACGATATATATTTATCATTTCTCAACAAAAAAGAGTGACACCTGTTTGGCATCACTCTGGATAATAATTTATTTTAAAGTATCCGCAATTTTCTTAGCTGCTTGAACTTTGAAATCTGCTTCAGCTTGTTTGATAACTTTAGCTTGTTGGGCCTTTGTCATTGAAGGATTGGCTTGCATTTCTTGTGCTACGGTCTTTTTGACGTAGGCTTCTCCCTCAGCCTTCATTTGTGCTTGAACATTTTTATCTTTCATTTTCTTGTTCAACTTATCAGCTTGATTGGTTGTTAATACTAACCAATCTTGGCCAACCTTGAAGGTATTTTGTTGCTTAATGAATTCTTTGTTGTTATTTGAAAGGTTAAATAGGAATGAATAAAAACCATTCTTATACTCCCAACGTTGAGTCTTTTGGCTTAGCTTGGCGATATTATAGTCGCCGTGTTTGACACTGTTTTTAACGTTGACATCAACTTTAGTGGTATTCGGTTTCGTTGCATTTTCTGTACTTGGTGTGCGGTAAATATAAACATTCTCTTTACCATTTGTACCAAGTTTCTTATACAAAAGGACATTTGAACCTTTTTTTACGGTTTGAATTTGAATGGTTTTATCAGTTGTAACTTTTTCCATCCCATAATGGCCATACTCGTTACCAACTAATAATCCAATTGATAGGATAAATAAAACAATGAACACTGACATTAATGAATAACCGACACGCTTATTTCTCAAAAATACGGCGAAGTAATAAGCTAGTCCGGCACAGACAAGAATTGAAATTTGAATCATTACTTGTCACCTGCCTTTTCTGTTGCTTGATCTTTTGAACTGCTTGCAAGAGTTACTGATTTTGATTTAGCTGTATCTTTAACCATGAATGTGATTCCCATTGCAATAACACAGAATAGAATTGCGACAGCAAACGCTGCATGATAACCAGTTAAGGTTGCATTGAAAAAGCTATCTTTATATTGAAGTGGAGCTGAGTGAAGCAATGATTTGCCAGGTTTAACGTTGTTTGTAACGTTTGTAAGGACACTGACCAAAATAGCTGTACCCATTGAGCTAAATACCTGACGAACAGTGTTATTTACGGCAGTACCATGACTCATTAAGTCAAATGGCAAAGCGTTCATACCATCTGTGGTAACAGGCATCAAGACCATTGAGATACCAAACATACGAATTGCATATAAAATTACAATATCTAATGTTGGCGTTGTTCTTGTTAAGAATAAGAATGGAATTGTCCCAGCAGTCAACAAGAGCATACCCATACGTGCCAAATCTTTTGGTCCAAATCTATCGAATGCACGTCCGGTAATTGGTGACATAACACCAATTAGTAAGGCACCAGGTAGAAGTGTCAATCCAGAATGGAAAGCTGACATCCCTTTAACAATCTGTAGATACAATGGCAAAATCATTTCGACACCGATCATAGCCATGTTAACTGTTGATGAAAGTGCGGCAGCAATACTGAATTTCTTAACCTTGAATACTCGTAATTCCAAGAATGGCTCTTTCATATGTAATTGGCGATGACCAAATAACAAAATCAAGATAAGTCCACCAATAATTGAAACTAGAACCACTGGTGAACCCCATCCATCATCACCAACAGATGAGAATCCGTAAAGTAATGCACCAAATCCAAGTGTTGAAAGAATTAATGAAGGAATATCCAGCTTAGTTTTTCTCGTCTTGATAACCGGACGCATGAAGAAAATTGCGGCAATGATAACAACGATAACGATAGGAATAATCATTCCGAATAAATCACGCCATGAAAAGTTATCAATAATCCAACCAGAAAGTGTTGGTCCGATGGCAGGAGCAAGTCCAATAACCAATCCACCAAGTCCCATGGCAGTACCACGTTGATTAGCTGGAAAAATTGTTAACATAATAATCTGCATAAGCGGCATTGTAATACCAACACCAACCGCCTGAACCAGACGTCCAATTAAAATTGTTGCAAAGTTAGGAGCAATAAATGATAAAACTGTACCTAGCAAGAAAGTTGACATAGCGAACAAGTACAAAGACTTTGTACTGTAATTCGTACTCAACCAGGCAGTAACAGGAATCATGATACCATTAACCATCAAAAATCCTGTAGTAAGCCATTGAACAGCCGATGTCGTAACATTGAACTGATTCATAAGTGTAGGAAAGGCTGTAGTCAAAATAGTTCCGTTCAGCACAGTACAGAAAGTACCGACTAGGAGTACAAGAACCATAAGATTACGGTTGAAGGGTTTCCCATTTAAATCTAAATGTTTACTATTCACGATAGTAATACCTCTTCTCAAAATTTTAAAAACAAGCTACGTGCCCTCAATTATTTCGGAATATCGATTTTATCAAAATTATTGAATACATGCGTCAAGATCACTTCTAAAGATTTTTGATCCTCTTCAGAAACATCCTCAAATAATTGGTCCGAAATCTTGTGATCAGCTGCCTTGACCTCTTTGAGAAAGTCTTTTCCTGCTGGTGTCAAATTCACCAGCTTCTTACGATGGTTAGTGGGGTGAACTTTTCGTTCGGCGAAACCACTAGCCTCGAGTCGTTTGAGTGCACGGGCAATGCTAGCGCCGTCAAACAAGGTTATCTCACCAATTTTTTCTTGACTGAAATCAGGATGTTTTTCAATCAGCACCATCAAGATTCCATCAATCGTATTCAAATCTTTTTGCTTAAGAATGTTCGATAACGTTCTTTTCTTTGTCATCATATATCTCGTTGCAAAACCTGTTAAAATCGAATAATCCAATATACTATCTCCGAATTAAAAATATAAATTCATTTTTAGAGCCAAAAAACATGCTACACAACTCTTGATAAAATCAAGTGTTGTGTAGCATGTTTTTTATTGAAAACGTTTTTTAAATTTTTTGACTATTTTTGATCAAAGTAGTTTGTACCAATAGCTGCTCGAGCTTCTTTAAGAGTTTGGTTAGCAACGATATTTGCTTTAGCACTACCCTCTTCAAGCATCTTGTAGACTGCAGGAATGTCTTTTTCATATTCAGCACGTCTGGCACGAATTGGAGCAAGGATGCCTTGAAGTACTTCATTGAGATAACGTTTAACTTTAACGTCACCCAGACCACCTGCTTGATATTGTGCTTTTAATTCGGCAACTTTATCTTGATCTTCAGCGAAAGCATCCAAATATGTAAATACGGTATTGCCTTCGATTTTACCAGGATCTTCAACATGAACGTGATCTGGGTCAGTATACATCGACATAACTTTTTTAGTAACGACATCTTCTGGATCTGATAGATAGATACAATTACCAAGTGATTTACTCATCTTGGCATTTCCATCGATACCTGGCAAACGACCTTGTCCCTTTGGAGGGAAAACACCTTTTGGCTCAACTAAAACATCAGCATCGTAGGTACGGTTAAATGTACGAACGACTTCACGTGTTTGTTCAATCATTGGTTCTTGGTCGTCACCGACGGGAACTGTATCGGCTTTAAATGCTGTGATATCAGCAGCTTGACTGACTGGATATGTTAAGAATCCAGCTGGAATACTTTGGCCAAAATCTTTTTGTTGGATTTCTGCTTTAACGGTTGGATTTCTTTCCAAACGTGATACACTAACCAAATCCAAGTAATACATAGTTAATTCACTAAGTGCAGGGATTTGTGATTGTACTAAGATAGTAGTTTTTTCAGGATCAATTCCAACTGACAAATAATCCAATGCTACTTGTATTAAGCTGTTACGAACTTTTTCAGGGTTCTTTGCGTTATCTGTCAATGCTTGCATGTCAGCAATCATGACGAACATTTTATATTTTCCTTCATTTTGTAATTGAACACGGTTTTTCAATGAACCTAAATAATGTCCAATGTGAAGCTTACCTGTTGGTCTGTCACCAGTTAAAATTGTATTAGTTGCCATTGTTTTTCCTCCTATAATTAAAAAGCGTCCTATTGATTAATCAATAGGACGCTCATGCGTGGTACCACCTGTTTTGTAGAATATCTTCTACCACTTTAGGTTATAAGGTTACCACCCATATCCATTTCCAAACTCAAGGTCGGTAGCTTTTTCAGACTAGAAGCTACTCTCTGATTCAACTTACTTGAATTCGTACTTAAAAATGACTATGATTTAATATACTTTAATTCGATATAATCATAAGGAATTTATGCCGGATTGTCAACGCGAGGTAATTTTATGACTACAAACGACAAAGAACTAGAACAAAAAAGAGTCGACGAAGTTGCCGAAATTATCGACAACAAAATTGACAAAGTTAGAGCAGATTTAGCCAAGGCTCACTCTGAAACTGGCAACATTGAACAAAACTATGGTGAAAATACCAAAGTCAATACATTTGAAGTCGATGACCAAATGGAAACTAACGCTTCTGTCCAGCAACAGAAACAGCTGGTTTATTTAGCCGTCGAAAATGAAAACATTTTAAATTCTAACGAACAAAAGTTAAAGAATCTCCAAGGATCTCCATATTTTGGACGAATCGATATCGTTGAAGATGGTGAAAAAGACACTCTTTATATTGGAACTTCAACTCTTCAAGATGAGGATGGAGACTTCTTAATTTACGACTGGCGTGCTCCTATTTCTGGTATTTATTACAACGGTACACTCGGAAAAGTTTCCTATCCTACTCCGACTGGAAAAGCTGAAGTTGATCTCAAACGAAAGCGTCAATTCCAAATCGTTCACAATAAGATTCGTAATATGTTTGATACCAATGAAACTGTTGGTGATGAAATTCTGCAATCAGTTTTATCCGAATACAGTGACGAATATTTAAAAAGTATCGTTGCCACTATTCAGCATGAACAAAATACTATCATTCGTGATATTGATTCAGATGTACTACTTGTTCAAGGGGTAGCCGGAAGTGGTAAAACTTCGGCTATCTTGCAACGGGTCGCCTTTTTGCTTTATCACAGTCGTTCAAGTTTGAATGCAGACCAAATTATCCTATTTTCACCAAACAAGTTATTTAGTAATTATATTTCTGAAGTCCTTCCTAGTTTGGGTGAAAGAAATATGCGTCAGGTTACCCTTAATGAATTCATTTCGCTACGTTTAACTGGTATTCAAGTTGAAACCTTGTTTGAACGATATGAAAAAGATGAGCGCAATCTTCCTCAATCGATGATTGATATTCGTTTATATAAGGAAAGCGCCGAATTCTTAAATGACCTTGAGGCTTTGGAAAACAAAAATAAAGATCATCTACTTTATTTTGAAGATATTATTTTTGAAGGACGTCCCTTCTTTACCAAAGATGAAATATCTGAAATCTATGAGAAACAAAATAAAGCATTCAGCATTCCCGATAGATTTTTGAAAACCAAGAATATTCTCATCAAGCGACTTCAAAAACGCATCCATCGTGACCGTGACGATGATTGGGTACAAGCTGAAATCGACAACTTATCTGATGAAGATTTCCAACAAATTATTACTGACCACAATATTGAAGAGTCAACTAACCAACGCTCAATTATTGCTGAAGAGTTTTTGAAGGATCGTTATGCGCCGATCTATAACGCATTAATCAACAATTACTTCTTCAATCCATATGAAGAATATTTGTATTTGCTTAGCCTCATGGATCAAAATATTGTTTCTAAAGAAATTTGGGACACAATGATTGAAGCAATTGATCATAACGTTGAGGCTCATAAATTAGGATTGAGTGATTCTGTTGCTGTACTTTACTTGCGCGATTATGTGACTGACAGTGGCTACAATGCTGGAATTCAACACATCTTCATTGATGAAGTTCAAGATTACACTATGGCTCAACTGAAATACATTTCGCATGCCTTCCCTGAAGCAAAATTGACACTTTTAGGTGACCGTTCACAGGATGTACTGACTAGTTCATATCGTGATAAAGACTTGGTAACTGCGGTATCAGATTTATTTAATAAGAAACGTTTAACGACTATTACTTTGAACCAGAGCTATCGTTCAACTGCAGAGATTACTAATTTTGCGAGCCAACTTTTGCCTGATACTGAAAAGATTAAAGCTTTCTCACGTCGTGGTGAAAAGCCAGAAATTCATGTTTATGAAAATGAAAATGTTTATTACACTGGATTAAAAGACTGTGCTCGAGAACTGAATAAGAAATATGAAACAGTTGCAATTTTGACTAGAAATGAAGCTCAAGCTGAACAAGTTTATGCTCATTATGGCGATGAAGCACAAGTAACTTTGGTGGATGCAGACTTTAGGTCTGTTCCTAAGGGCATTATTGTGATGCCGATTTATTTAGCCAAAGGATTGGAATTCGATGCTGTTATTGCGCACGATGTTTCGGCTGATAATTATCCTGATTCTCGTAGTCGCGATACTTTGTATACTATTTGTACTCGAGCTATGCATAGTTTGACGCTTTGTGCGGATAAGGAGTTGTCCCCTTTAATTCGGTCTCGCGAAACAGCAAAACTACAAACAAACTAAGTGGTGGTTGTTCACTTCCGATTCCGGAAGAAAATCGATTTTATGGCCTGGAACGCTGCCGACGCCATTCCAAGGCTTTTCAAAGTACGAAAAGTCTCGGAACTGGGTCTTTTACTAACCGTACTTCGTACGCTAAGTAAAATTTGGCGGCTGAGGCCAAATCGATTTTCTTCCTCCATCTAGGAATGAATAACTATTTAGTTTGGGTGGGATAGTTTTGTAATTTGGCTCTCCCTCTTTGATATTTATATATATGGATGTATGTAATTCTTTTTAAAACAAATAAGGTCAACGGCTAATATGTCGTTGACCTTATTTTTGTATTTCATTTATTTGTTTGATTGTTCTAAATCAGATTGTCTTTAACTATCTTTGTTAAATCGGAATTATTTAGGGTTTCGATTCCTTTGATGAACTTTTGCTTCATGTCTTCATTTTTGTATTGTTTTGGATTTAAGGTTACTCCATCTGTTGTGCTACACTTGCTTACTATTTCGTATTGAACATCGGAGTTATTGGAAATGTAATTAAAATCTCTTTTGTCTGAGGGTGATACTGTTGTGGTTATTGCGATGTTTTTGGCTTTTTCAGCATCACCTTGTTGATAGTTTTGATTCTCTGTTTCAAAATATTCGGTGAAAATTGCTGATTCACTGCCTACTTTTTTATCTCCTTGTTGGAGTGTATATATTTTGATGTCTGTTTTGGCATCCTTGTGGGCTAAATTGGATTCTGTGTGAGCTGCTGTGTTCTCTTGATTGAATTGGGCTACTTTCCAATTTACTTGGGCATCTCTGGAGATTTGAGCCGCTCTGTTTATTGTTACTTTAGTGTTCTTACCAAAATGAGTTGCTTCTGTGTAATTTATTTGGCTCTTTGGTCGCGCTAAGATTTCGACTATCACATCTGCATGATTTGTTTCGTCTCCAACTGTTCTGGCGTCAACTACTATGTTTGCTGAACTACCTTGATCTGCATAGATAAAAATATGTGTTATTAAGTCTTGGTTGTGAAAACTGTCTTGGATAATATTCAAGTGCACTGTATCAGATAATTGATAGTTTTTTGGTAAGTAGAAAAACATTCCGTTATTTAGTAAGGCTGTGTGTAATTCTGTTAGTTTGTTACTACCTTCTGGCAAAACTTTATTCATGAAGTAATTTTCTATTAAACGAGGATGTTGTCTGAAGGCTGTAAAAATATCCGTCAAAATCACACCTCCTTCTTCGTCATCTTCATCAAGTGTATTTTCTAAACTGGATTGGCCAATTTGGGATAATCCTATTTCATCTTCATCAATATTTGCTGCGGATAAAACTTCTTTGGTTAATTTAATTTTTTGAGGGGTTTGTTTTTGTAAATTGTCGCTTGCGGCCATATCAAAATGACTTATTGAAAACTCTGGTGCAGATTTCACTGCTGTCAGTGCTTCAAGGCGTCTTTTTACTAGCCAATGTGGCTCACCATGTTCATTGGCAAATTGTTCTAATTGTTCAGCTAATTCTTCTGACATTATTTATCCCCCTTGATATTTTACTGATTCTTTTCATATACTTTAGTTATCACTTAAAAGAAAGCGTTTATATTAATGGAAAAACTAACTCACTTCAATGATCAAAATCGTTCAAAAATGGTTGATGTTACCGACAAAAAGGTTACTTCACGAACTGCTTTAGCTACCGGTGAAATAAAGATGCATCCAGAAACTCTACAACGAATTCATGAGGGTAAAATTAAAAAAGGCGACGTTTTAGCAGTCGCCCAAGTTGCCGGTATTATGGCAGCTAAACAAACATCTTCTTTAATTCCAATGTGTCATTTAATTCCACTAACTGGCGTTGATATTCATTTTGAAGACGATGGTGAATCAATTGTTACTTGTACTGCCCAAGTTAAAACTAAACATGTCACCGGAGTTGAAATTGAAGGACTACTTGCTGTCCAAACAGCCCTTCTAACAATTTATGACATGTGTAAAGCAATTGATCGTGGCATGATTATTAGCAATGTTCATTTAGTAGAAAAAATAGGTGGCAAGAGTGGTCATTTCATATTTGACGACCAAGTTAGCCATGAATCCCAAGACTAATTTTTCCAAAACGACTTATCATCGAAACATTCCAAGCAGGCTGCCAAACTAGATTGATTTGACATTTCTCGATGGATTCCACTGATGTTGCAGCATCAATAATTTGTTGCTCCAGCAAGTTACCTAGTGGGCATCCCATCGTTGTCAAAGTCATCGTGATTAGGCAGTATTTTTCGTTGACCACAACGTCATAAATCAAGCCGAGATTAACCAGATCGATACCAAGTTCAGGATCGATGACATCCTCAAGTGATTCCATAACTTCATTTTCGATTGGTGAGAATACATCACCTTGTCCGATTGCGTTGTCCATAGGTTAACCTCCGATTTGACTCATGTGTCTCCAAGTTGGAGCTTTATCAATAATTCTATCTGTTTCTGACATAGCCATCTCATGATTTAGTGGCTTATTGTCGAGTGAACGTTGGATTAGAGCTCTAAATTTCTTCTTGTCAGGGATTGCTTCACGAATATTAATTTCTTCATTCCAATATAAACAAGCTTTGATATAACCATCAGCTGTAATACGAAGACGATTACAGTTCTCACAAAACTTAGCACTAATAGGATGAATCAAACCGAAACTTCCCTCATAACCAGTTATCTGATAATTATCAGAAGGACCGTTACCCTTCAGTTCAATAGGGGTATAATCCAGGCCATTCGATTCACAAATGTCGAACACATTTTGAAGTCCAACATATTCCTTTTTCCAAGTCTTCAAAGAATTACCGATTGGCATGAATTCGATGAAACGGACGTTGACGTTGTTATCCTTGGTATAGTTGAGGAATTCGAGGATTTCATCGTCATTTTGGCCTTTGATTAAGACGGTATTTAGTTTAATTTTTTTGAAATTTAGTTTTGCGGCAACGCTAATTCCGTCGAGGACTTGTTGGATATTTCCACCACGAGTGATTTCTTTATAACGTTTTGCATTGAAGGTATCTAAACTGATATTCAAACGATCGAGTCCAGCATCTTTCAACTGTTGAGCCAATTTTGCTAGGAAGAGTCCGTTGGTGGTAATTGAAACATCTTCAATACCGTCAACGTTTTTGATGCGACGAACAATTTCGACAACATCTGTTCTAAGCAGCGGTTCACCCCCGGTAATACGCACTTTACTAATACCCATCTCAGCAAAATTTTCAACTAATTGAACAATCTCATCTTGAGACAAAACTTCATCAGAAGGAAAGAAAGGCAAACCTTCCTTAGGCATACAGTACACACAACGCAAATTGCAGCGGTCTGTAATTGAAAGACGTAAGTAATCGTGTTTTCTCTTGTATTGGTCGAATATCATAATAAACCCCCTCTGGTACTTGAGTTAATTATATGATAATCAGGTGAAGGAAAGAATTGGGGAAATACCTAAAATAGAGCCAAAAATCAAACGCACTTAAACACGGAACACAAGACGGCCATAGCGGAGAGGGGTGCGTAACACCCCCGCAGCTCTGGGCGACTTGTGTGCAGTATTCAGTGTCTTTTTGCGCGTTTACACTAACAAAAATCAGGAGCGTGTTATTTGAACTCAATTATATAGAAAAAGACCAGACAAAGTCTGGCCTTAACCATGCAGTGTGGTTGTTTTAGGGTTTTAAATCGTGATGCTTCAAAATATTTAATTAGCATTTTGGTAAAAAAACAAGCCCAACCTCTGAGATTGGACTTGTTTATTCATTGCTTGTTTAATGATCTTAGTTCAAGATCTTTAGGACCTTGAATTTGTTCTTTTATGTTTTGTCGCGGAAACGCTAAAAATCAAACTGGACACTGAGTGTAAGCTGGATAAAGCTGCGGGGCGTTACGCGCCCTCTCCGCTGTGTCGCATCTTACACTCCGTGCCCAAGTGCGTTTGATTTTTGGCTCTTTTTTTATTTTATATCATAATCGTCCCGATCAAAGCGGCTATCATTCCCAGCATCACTGGCATTTTTTCATCTTGTGTATACAGATATGTTAGTGCAAAACAGAATCCGAATACTGTGTTCATGAAGAATTGTAATAATGAGCCTGGTAATGTTATTGCTCCGGCTATTAATCCACTTATTAGAATTCCCCCTACTGCACTGGCAGGTGAACTTTTTCTGAAGAAGTAGTTGAAGAAAAAGCCGGTTGATACTAGTTGTTGTTGAATTGATATGATAAATACGTTGGCAATTAGATTGAAGATGAATACTTTTTGATCCGAGCTTGCTACGTCATCATTCGAAAATTTGGGCAATTTTCCATTTACTTGTAAATAGCTAATCATCATTCTTAAAACGATGATTAAAACAATCATTAAAGTTATAAATCCGATATTATGAACTAATGAATCCATGAATCTTTTTCGTGGTTCAGCAAATGAACTACGTTCTCGCATAAATCTTCTGACCATGAGGCCTAGTGTGAAGACTCCGACGATGAAAAATAAAATGACCAAGATGTCGTTTAACCCCTTGGCGTTAGCGGTAAAATTCTTAATTGCCAAGGTAACAACTGAAAAGGCAATCCAAATTAGATACCTACGCAAATCGACTCCTGGTGCTTCTCCTACTCGCATATATCTTTCTTCCATTCAATAATTTTGACTTTTAACATTATATCATACACAGATACTTCATTTTCGTGGCCTTTTCCACTATTATGGTTAGTTATACGGAGGATTAATATGGAAGCAAAAAAGGGAAGAATTTTTTATTTAGATTTTATCCGTGTCTTAGCAATCTTTCTAGTGGTTTTTATCCACGTTTCAGCGATTGACACAACCTTACACATCCGGACTGGTCAATGGCAAGTAATTAAGATATTAAATTATTTTGCCCACATCAGTGTACCGCTATTCTTTATGATTTCAGGAATGTTACTTTTGAACAGCCCCAAAACAACATCCCTAGCATACACATGGAAAAAACGAATTCCGCACGTCGTAATACCATTTGTAGCTTGGTCTCTACTATCAACATTTTTCATCGGATTATATTCGCATTCGTTTTCAATGCCCGATATTTTAAAAATGTATGCAACATTTATATATCAGCCTGTGTCACCAACACTTTGGTTCATGTATCCTCTAATCGCGTTATACATCCTATCACCGGTGTTACGCGCATTTGTTGATGGTACTAGCAATAAAATTTTAGTTTATGTAGCAGCAGTTTGGTTTATAACTAATTCATTAATGCCATCATTATCATTCTTACTACCAAAAGAATATGCACATGCACTAGACTTTTCACCTGCTGGTGGATTTTTCTTAGTCGGGGGATTTGTTGGCTACTTTATTTTAGGATATTTGATTTCAAAATTGGATGTAACTAAGGTAAATGGCTGGTTGTTGTTCATATTAATGATTGCGGCTATGTTTGGTGGAAATGCATTTGCTAATATCTATCCCAAATCAATGGATATGTGGAATCAATATTACGTTACATCTGTCTTCATCGTAATTATGTCGGTCTGTGCGTATATCCTTGTAAAAAAATGGGGACAACATGTAAATTCAGGAAAAGTTAAGAATGTCTTTTCATTCCTATCACCATTGGTTTTCGGAATTTATTTAGTTCATAATATATTAATATTATATTTAGAACCTTGGTTTATGGCACGTATGCCAAATGGCGGTCTACTATTAACATTCAGCAAATACTTTGCAGTCTTAATTTTAGCCACAATTATCATTTGGATCTTAAGCCTTATTCCAGGTGTTAACTACGTCTTAACGGGGACAACGAGGAGAAAACAATCATGAACGGCACTACTATCACAGGTTTAGTTATTTTAATTATTACTTTAACAATTCACTTTTCAGTCTTGAACAGAAATCGTGCTTACAAAAAAGAACACAATGTTAAACGAGGACCCTTACTTAAATTGGTTATTATAACCGGTTTACTCAATTTGGTCGGATTAATCATTATGATTGTTGGTATGATGCACTAATTCACTTGTATAACACAAATAATACATACAAAAGGCATTCCGAAAATTCAAAATTCTCGGAATGCCTTTTAAAATTAATTCAAAACTAAATATCTAATTTGTTTTTAAGTGCTTCTGTTAGTACTTGAGAAAAGTTAATACCATTTTCTTTTCCCAACTTAACTAAGTACTCTGGGACAGTGACGTTTTTTCTAATAGTTTTAGGATTATTTCTTCGATATTCTTCAATATCCACAGTAACCAGAATTTTAATTTCATCCGTTTTACTTTCAATATCGGTTAATTCACTTGGCTCGGGAAATTCATTTTGATCTGCTAACGCAATACCTATTGCATCTTCGGCCATTATCACCGCATCCTTCATATCTTCACCTTGAGTCCAAATGCCACCAGCAACATCAGGTATTTCGACAGAATAACCTTTGTCCTCAGGATGTAAAATAATTGGGTATATTAAGACATTTTTCTTTTCAACCATAGTTGTCACACTTTCGATATTATCGCTCATCAAATAATCCCGCTTTCTTCAAAATTGCATTCTGCATACCAATCTTTAATTCTCGTGCATGTATCGGTACAACAACAATTATCCCAGTTGTATAATTGACAAGCTTTAAATGCGATCCTCTCTGTGATTTTTCTAAGAACCCTGCTGATTTAAGTACTCTTAAGAGTTCCTTAGGTTTCATCGGCATATATATTCCTCAATTCTTTATTATTATATCATACTTATTAATACACATGGAAAATTGCTTAATAAATATTCTATACAATACATTACGGATAATATTGGAATATATTTTAATAAAAGCATGCCAAACGATTGGCATGCTTTTTCGTTCAATATTGATTAGGATCGGCGGTTGCTGGTTCATAACTATCCATTTCTGAATCTCGATAATCCCACCATTCGTTTTCATAACCAACGAATCCAACTTCAATCATCACTTCATTCATAATCTGATAGTTTCTTTCTTGCTCCGAAGTTCTCTTTGCATCCCTATGCGCAGCCTCTGTGAAATTGTCGAATTCTGTTTGCATCTCCAACTCATTTCCATCCATGTCACAAATTGTCAGGTCAAACGTAACTCCCTTTTGATGTGAAAAGTTAGGATTAGGTTTGGCTACAAATTCCGGATGTGGATAAACTTCAAACAGTTTTTCTTGAGATTTTACTGGGCGATAGGCATCCCAAATTTTTATTCGGTATCCCTGCTTCTTTAACATCTTGCTAGCCTCTGCAAGCTTAAGTGCTGTTCCAGTTCTAGCAATTGCAGTAGTGAAATCATAGATCACTTTACCAGTAAAATTATTCGTGGTGGCGTAGCGTAGGTCGACAATAATGCTGGAATCTAACGTCAGGATATTAGTAAAGCCAGTTTTCCTCGTATCCATGTAAGCACCTCCATTGATTGTCCATCAAGTATATCTGGTTAAACATATTTATTCTACCGATAGTCTGTTAACCTAAGATTAATTGAGGTGAAAATATGACTTTTGAAAAAGATATTAAAGATAATCAACTAAATTGGAACGACCGGGCAGCTGTTCATTTGAATTCTAAATTTTACGATGTAGAAGACTTAATTACAGATTCAAACAAGATTTCTATCACTGCACAACACGATTATGACGTCGTGAAACCATTTCTACCTAACCATAATCTTTCTGGTCAAGACGTCCTCCATCTTCAGTGTCACATTGGAACAGACACGCTCTCGTGGAAACGGTTGGGGGCAAACAAAGTTGTTGGCCTGGATTTCTCAGATACAGCACTTGATTACGCAAAAGATTTAGCTAAAAGAGCTCATATAGACATCGATTATGTGCAAGGTGACGCAAGATTTGCATCGTCTAAAATAAGTCGCCAGTTTGACTTCATAGTTACAAGCATGGGTACAATCACGTGGCTGCCGGATCTGAAAGATTGGGCACAATCAATTGCACATCTATTAAACTACGGTGGTACATTCCTAATTCGTGATGACCACCCAATTCTTGCCGCATTGAATTTCGGATCAATGCACGTCACATCTACCTATTTCAACGACCACACTGACACATATGATAGCGACAGCTCCTACACTGATAGTTCAGAACATAAAATTGAACACACCACCAATCACAACTGGAATCACACCTTTGAAGAAATTATTAATGCGCTGGTTGCAGCAGGACTGTCAATCGAATTTTTGGGAGAATATGACAAAACAGAATGGAAGTCACTACCTTATCTGCGTCAAAAGGATGATTGGTTCATCCTACCAAAAAAATATCCACACATCCCACTAACATTCGCAATTATTGCAAAAAAAATGGTCTAGCCTAAGCTAGATCATTTTTGATTTAATCTCTTTTACGTCTGATAACAAATGCAAGCCCAGCAGCAAGTGCTAAACCAACAGCTGTCAGAATCAATGAATTTGAGTTACTTGTTTGTGGTAATGTACCTTGTTTATTTGAATCTTGATAAGCAACATCAGGCACTAAATCATTACCTGCTTCAGTCTTATCTTTTGAGGTTTCGTTATCTTTGTTGTCTGTTGGGACATCAATCAAACCAGTATCTCCTTCGCCCTCTTCATCATCAGTTGATTCATCAACATCTGGTTCTTGAACGTCAGGTGTCTCAACATCGGGATTCTCTGTGTCAGGTGTTTCTGGTTCCTCTACATCAGGAGTCTCAACATCAGGGTTCTCCGTGTCTGGATTTTCTGGCTCCTCAACGTCAGGGTTCTCTGTGTCTGGATTTTCTGGCTCTTCAACGTCAGGATTCTCTGTGTCTGGATTTTCTGGCTCTTCAACGTCAGGATTCTCTATATCAGGATTTTCAGGTTCTTCAGGATCTGGATCTTCTGGTTCAGGCTCCTCAACACTTGGTAACTCTACTTCAGGTAAATCAACATTTGGAAGGTCATAGTCATCTTCCTTAGTTGTATCTTGAAGATCCCATCTGTGAGTTTCAGCATTAACATTAACTTTGTCGGCAACAATGTTTCCATCTAAATTGTGGTTAACATTAATTGTGGCTTTTGGTGCAAGAACACTACCTTGAACAACCGCTTCCATATTGATAGTTCCGTGGTATAACTTGTCAGAAGCAGTACTATCAATAAAGTTCCATAGCAAGTGGTTATCACCAAAGTATTCAGTTTCTTGACTATCTCTGTCAGAACCGTCATCATATTGAATCTTAATTGGTGAATTTACAGAGTAATTAGGATCACCAGCAGTATCAACATTAATGATAATTGTTGGTCCCTTCTCATCACTGGATACACCCTTAATTTGTAGCGGTGTATTACTCTTCAATACTTCTGGATCCAAGTTTAAAATAATTTGGTTCTTTTCATTTACAACATAATCAGAAACATCAATAACACGATTATTCATGTCATCAAAATTTGAATTAGTAATAGTTTCGTTAGGTGTTGGTGCGTTGGCAAAGTTAGTTGACTTGTCAGCCAAATTTTGGAACTCTTTTGCAAAATCAATATAGTAATTACCGTTCTTGTCTTGGTAAGTTTCTGCAGAAGTCAAGTGGTCTATGTCAGTATTATTAACATTGACACGATTTGGATTACTTACATTAATATTCACGCCTTCACCGAAGATAACTTTGTTAGTTCTAGTATCACCAGCTGAGACAAAGGAACTGTTAGCAATCTTTGTAATATTTTGGATGTATGAAATCTCTTTATCCAACAATTCCTCGTGAATGTTAGTACCGAAATTTACATTACCATCCAAATTTTTAACAGCAAGATTACCATTAGTGTGGGCGTTCAAAGTTGCATCATTTGAGAATATGTGGAAATATGCTGCAACTCCTAATGGGTTATTTGCTGCATCTGGATAGTCGTCATAAACAGAACCACCATCTGGCACTTCATCGTTTGCGACCGTAGCAACCGGTTGCGTGGAAGCTTGTGTTTTAGCGACATTTTGTCCTTGAGCGACATTATCAGTATTTTGTGTGCTTGAGTTTGCCTCAACATTCTGAGTTGCATTTTCTACTGTAACTGCAGAATCGTTATTGGCAGTGGCTGGTTGAACCTCAGCAGTTTTGACATTATCTTGACTAACTTGTCCATCAGTCGTTGTATCAGCTAATGTTGAGTTGGTAACAATCAAAAATGACAATGCTGCTGCACAAGTAGCAACATTTGAAAGTGCCCATTTTGTTCCTTTAACGTATTTTGAATTCAAATTGTAAATCCCCCTCATTCTTGAATAAAATGAATTTATTCACAACTAAAAAAATCAACCGATAATTTATCACAATTTGTGTTCAAACTCGCTTATCACTTGATAATCAAGGGTTGCATCATCTAATTAAGTTTAAAACCTCATATGGTATTTATTATAAATTGATATTTTTTGTATTAATAAATATTACAATTTGATTATTAAACAAATATTTCACAACGTCAAATATGATTGGGACAAAATAAAAAAAATCTTGCAACTAAGCAAGATTTTATAAAAGATTTTAGTCTGGTAGTGGTGTACTAGCAGATTCAGCCAACCATTCTTTGTCATCTGGATCACCATAAATTCTCTTTCCAGTGTCCAAAGTGGCGATCTTATTCATTTCCTCATTAGTCAATTCAAAGTCAAAAATATTGAAATTCTCTTCAATTCTTTCTTTGTGAGTTGATTTAGGAATAATAACTGTTTGACGTTGCAAATGCCATCTTAAAATAACCTGGGCAACTGTCTTGTGATGTTTAGCGGCGATATCTTTGAGGACAGCATCTTCAAAAATTCCATCTGAACCACGACCAAGTGGGCTCCATGCTTCGTGTGCAATTTCATGATCATGTAAATATTTAACTAAATCGGATTGTTGGAAATATGGATGTGTTTCAATTTGATCAATTACAGGCTTAATTTCTGTATGCTCCATCAAATCGTCAAGATGATGTTCCTTGAAGTTTGAAACACCGATGGACTTAATTTTACCCGCTTTATACAACTCTTCCATTGCCTTCCAAGTTTCAATATAGTTGTCAGCTGGCCAGTGAATCAAATAAAGGTCGAGATAATCTGTACCCAATTTTGACAAGGTTTTTTCAAATGCTTCCTTCGTTTCTTCATACCCGTGATCTGAATTCCATACCTTCGACGTTAGAAAAACATCCTCACGTTTTAAATCTGATTTCTTTAATGCTTCTCCAAGCCACTGCTCGTTACCGTAAAATGCTGCAGTATCAAAGTGACGATAACCGGCGTCGATGGCCCATTGAATTGCTGGCATGAAGGCATCTTTGTCTTTCATCAAAAATACACCCAATCCAATTTGAGGAATTGTTTCACCATTGTTAAAAGCAATTTCTGGTACGTCTGTCATTTGTTTTGCCTCCTGCTTATTATTATATTTTTAGATTAACATATTTATTTGTTCGTTTGTCGAGGGATTTGGATGTTGTGGATCACTGCCGATTCCGGAGGAAAATCAATTTTGCGGGCTGGAACGCTGCCGGGACATTTGAAGCTAATTCAAAGATCGAATTATCTCCAAACTGCCCCTTTCACTAAGCTGACTTCGTCAGCAAAGTGAAACTTGGCGGCTGAGCCCAAATCGATTTTCCTCCTCCATCTAAAGTAGTTAATATTCCTCACTTTTTCGTGATATTGGTGCTCTCTTGTGTTATATCAATATATTGCAGCTAAAATCAAAATCAAATACCGAAAAAAAAGTCGGGAGCTTGTTAGCTTCCGACTTTTTGATTGTTAAATTATTTTGCTACTTTATCAATTTTTACTTGTGAGTGTGATAGTGATTGTTTTGATTTGATTAGTTTATATGATTTTGCATAGTTAACTGTCTTATCGTAATCAGCTATTTTGACTCTCTTGGCTTTGGCAAATTTCAAGTCTAAGTCGTTCATTGCTACGGCACCTTTTCTTGTTGCTCCTAGTTGTAGTAACAATGTGTCAGATGGTGTTAAGCCCATCTTATTTAAGTCTTTAACAGCATCATCGAATCCGTTAAACAAATTGTTAACATCGGTAACTTTCTTGGTTGTTAAATCACTTGATACGGCGATGATATCACCATTTTTGTTGCTTGCATTTTGCTTGTTAATGACTTTGGCACCACTCTTTTTAGCATTTGAAATGAATGGATCGGCTACTACTGCAGCGTCAACTTTCTTTGATTTCAAATTTTTTGTACGTGTGCTTTGGTCGGCGACGTTTTTAAGTTTAACGTCAGATAATTTCATGTGATTCTTTTTTAGAAGGTTCTTTAAGTACAATCTTGTACCATCCTTCTTATTGATTGCTATGGTCTTGCCCTTTAGATCGTGGATATTCTTGAACTTCTTGTTAGCAACTAAGCCGTTGTAACCTGTCACTGCTGAAGCGATTTTCCATGATTTGTTATTCTTTTGGATTGTTGTGAAGTTAACTAAATCAGTAACTGCCGCGTTAACAGTTCCTGCTTTAATAGCATCGTTTAATGCACTTGTTGTTTTATATTGTTTCAAAGCAACAGTGACATTGTGTGTTTCAAAATACTTACTACCTTGGGCTACGTAAAGTGGTAGTGAAGCAACAGATTGTGTAGTACCAATCGTAATGGTTGTATTGGCTGAAGCATCAGTCGTTGAATCTGCCGCCTTTGCGCTTTGAGTGTTCAAAAGTGGTAATGAGCTGACTAGTAATAGTACAGCCGCAAAAATAAGACCGAGTTTTTTCATAACTCTTGTCATATATAATTCCTCCTTTTTTCAATACTCTTATAATAATGTTTTTACAATGAAGTTGCTACCAAATAATAAATTTCCATAAAAAAAGAGGTATTTCACTCACCCATCCCGCAAGTAAAATACCTCTAATTTTATTTTGATCTAGCTATTATAGTTTGAAACCGCTGAATAATGAGCTAAATAATGATTTAACAGCACCAAATACTGAAGTGTTAAATGTTGTAAATGAGCTGATCAAATTTGTCAAAAATGTCATGGATATTCCTCCCCCTTAAAAAAGATTTATCATATGACAAAATCTATGTTAGCACTGAATTTCCGGAAAAACAATATTCATTTATCAAAATTAACACAATGATAAGTAACTGTAACAGAGCTGTAATTCACGTAATAAAAGTAATATTAAATAGAAATGTTTTTATCAGTCAAACTGGTGTATAGCAACTTCCAAAGCGGTTATCAAAATTTTACCGATAGTTACAATCTAATTAAATTAATTTAAATAGTATTTACTTCATATCTTATTGTTGGTAGTTTAATAATGTTAAACCTATAAAAAGTCGGGGATATTACATATGAAGAAAAAAATATTACCTTTCCTAATTGCGATTTCAGCAGTATTCGCTTTATTTTTCGTAAAAACACAATCTGCTAATGCCGCAACAACGGTCAACAGCAACAACCCAGTATTCTTTGTGCCAGGTGCCTTTGATACTGAAGAATCATGGCAAAAAACTATTTCAAAAATCGATCCTAACAGTGAGCACACAGTAGTTAAATTTAGTGCCAATCCTTACGGACAAATATTGAGACAAAATGTTAGAACCGTTAACAACGGTGAAAGACCTTACGTAGTCGTAACATTCCCTGTTAACGCATATCATGAAGACGTCATTGCTCAAGACGCAGACGCACTAAGAGATGCAATTAGCACATACAATCTCAAAAACAAATTTAAAGAAGCCGACATCGTAGCCCACTCAAACGGTGGTTCAATCACAACAACCTATCTAGAAAAGAATGCTGGAAAAGCAGGATTTCCATTCCACTTCAACACATTCATGTCAGTCGGAACACCATATAACTTCCAAGCAGGAAATGGCGCAGAAAACACAGCATTCCTTAACAAATTAATCGCAGGAAGTGGCCAATTACCAAAAGACCTAAACGTAATCAACGTAATCGGATCTCAACCAAAAGATTCAACATCTGACGGAGTAGTTTCAAAAGACAGTGCCGAATCAGGACGTAAAATTTTCGATGGCCAAGTAGCCACATTCAAACAAATCCACATAACAGGTGAAGATGCCATCCACGGTAACCAAGAAGGTTCCGACACAGTAGCAGCATTAATAGCACAAGTATTGAATCTATAGGATGGGTTTCGGTTTCCGTCTCCAGAGATGAGAGGATTAACCTGCTATGCGGACCGGACCAAGCCACAGCGCGCGGTCTTGGTCCTCGGTTTGGAGCCTTTCGAAGTTCACGAAAGTCTTCAAACTCGCCCGGTGATGTAATATGGCTAAAGCCATAACATCACACTCATAGCTGGTTATCCGCTCATCTCTTCCGACTGATTCGATGGTCATTTATAAAGTAGCGTCGATAACTGCCTTTATTTAACATTTGATTCAAAAAACAACTTATTATATTACAATATTGCTAAACCAAAAAAGCTATTTCAAACTTGATTAAATATCAGGTATGAAATAGCTTTTTTATATATCAGTTAAAATTAATAGTGCTTTTTTTGTTGCCAACTAAGTAGTCGCGACACGATGTGGTCCACCATTATTACAAAATCGATTGAACATATTCAAACAAATGATAAATTTCAGCGCCAAAACCAGTCGGAGGGTCTGAGAAATTCACCAGCAGTGAAAGTGGCGAAATGGCGACAGCCATTACACCACCGGGCGAGTTTGAAGACTTTCGTGAACTTCGAAAGGCTCCAAACCGAGGCCAGAGACCGCACTGTGGCTCTGGCCGTCCCGCACAGCAGGTGAACTTTCTCAGACCCGCAGACGGCATCAAAAACACCTACTTAGTACTATCCCTCTCAACCAACCGAGTACCAATCTCAATCCGTTGCGGAACCTGACGCCCAGTTGACAACTGACTAACCACCAAATTAACAGCAGTCTCCCCCATCAACTCAGTCTCAACATTAACCGAACTCAACTCCGGATAAACAAAACTAGCCAAAGAAGTATTGTTAAAACTAAATAGTTTAACTCGTTCAGGAACCTTGATTTTAGCCGCTTGTAAAGCTTTTAAAGCTCCAGCTGCCATTGGATCATTAGCTACAAAGAAAGCGTGTGGCAAGTCATCCCCGAGCTTATCAATAGCTTCTTTCATCATGCGGTACCCAGACTGACTAGTATAGTCGCCCTGGAATACCCATTTTGAGTTATAAGCTTTACGTTTTTCCATCGCATCTCGAAATGCGTACATACGTTGATCTTTTACTTCTAACAATTGATCTGTCGTACGTTCCAATCCATGAATCATTCCGATGTCATGGATTCCACGATTCCAGAAATAATCGATTACGTGTTCAACGCTAAACTTGAAATCAGTCAGAACACTATCGAATCCGGCCGCAAATTGATCATCATCCACAAAAACAATTTTGTCGGAAAGTTCGTTCATCGATTGAACTTGTTCGGGACTAAACTTCCCGATGGCAATTATGGCATCGACGTCTGCATCTAGCTGTCCAGTATCATTTTGGAAAATCCTTGTTACATCAAACTGTCTAGCTTGTCCTTGGCGCTCGATTCCCATTCGAATCGACATGTAATACAAGTCATCTTGTTCTTTGGATTCTGAATACCATTGGATTATTGCTAACTTCTTACGAGCAACCGAGCTACTTGAACGTGGCTTGCTCTTTGAATAGTTTAGATCATCCGCTACTTTAAAAATGTTTTGTCGTGTTTCGTCACTGACTGAAAGTGTTTGGTCGTAATTTAAAACACGCGAGACCGTCGCAAGCGAAACACCAACTTTATTCGCTATATCTTTTAATGTTGTCGCCATGCAAATACCTCCGTGGTAGTAAATTATGCAGTGTAAGTTTTTACAGTTGAAACGAACTTATCAAAGGCTGCTTCGCCTTGTTCGTCCCACTTGAATACACCTGCATCAGCCAAGACGCGGGCAAATACTTTACCTACTTCTTGATCAACAATTTTTTCGACATTATTTTCATTAATATCATATTTGGCTTTTATTGCATCAGCCCAAGGGCGGTGCATCTCAACCATTTGATTATGAGCATTCAATAGATATTTTTCAACCTCTTGTAATTCTGTCTTTAATCTAGCAGGCAAAATTGCACGTCCCATAACTTCGATTAAGCCGATATTTTCCTTCTTAATGTGTTGAACATCTTGATGTGGATGGAAAATTCCGTCTGGAAATTCAGCTGAGGTTTGGTTGTCACGTAAGACAATATCCAAAATATATTGATCGCCAACTTTACGAGCAATTGGTGTAGTTGTATGATGACGAGTTTCATTTGTATATGCTCGAACATCGACACTTTCATCTGAATAATTTTTCCAAGCATCATGAATTTTAACAGCAGCAGCAACTAATGCGGTAGTATTGCTTGAACTCAAGCGGATCGTTGACATTGGCCACTTCACGATTCCAGCCTCAACTCCGTCAACACCCAGATCAATTGCACGATCAACTGGAGCTTTCATCATTGGAAAATCATGGCGTCCACCTTGGTAATGTTCGTGAGAAAGCATGGATCCACCAACGATTGGCAAATCAGCATTGCTTCCGACAAAGTAATTGGGAAATTGCTTAACAATTTGAACTAAAATACTGAAGGTCTGACGGTTGATAACCATTGGGCGATGAACTTCATCAAGAAAAATAGAATGTTCACTGAAGTATGCATATGGAGAATATTGAAATCCCCAAGTTTCACCATCTAAAGTTAATCTGATGATACGGTGATTGGTTCTAGCAGGATAACCAAGACGTCCTCGGTACCCTTCATTTTGCATACACAATTGGCATAAAGGATAACCATTTTCTGGTTGATTACGGGCAGCAGCAATTGCCTTAGGGTCTTTTTCAGGTTTTGATAAGTTAATGGTAATTTCTAACTTACCAAAATCTGTATCAGCTTCGTACTCAACATTTTTGGCAATCGCACGAGTCTTGATGTAATCATTGTCACGACTTAATTGATAAAAATAGTTTGTAGCAGCATCAGGACTTTCTTGGTATAAATCCCAGAAGGTGTGATTCAAAGCTGATGGAAGTGGTGTGACCATATCCATCAATTGATCTGCCAAAATCTCTTTATCTGACGCTGAATCTTCAATGTTGCCATTTTTGATTGCTGTTGCTATTAAAGCATCAGTTAAATCAACAACTTGATTACCTTTTGCTTCAACGGGCGCATCGTCTCCGATTAAACCTAAAACTTTGTTATGTACATAAATTCTATCTAGATCAGTAAAGTCTGAAGGAGAATCAATAACTTGATCGACAAATTTATCGATTGTATCCATTAATCCTTGCCTCCACGGTCGTTGTATCCCTGTGGATGTGTTTGTTTCCAGTTCCAGGCTGTCTTGATGATTTCTTTAACATCATCGTATTGAGGAGCCCAACCTAAAATTGTACGAGCTTTATCACTTGCAGCAACTAAAGTACTTGGATCACCGGCACGTCTAGGTGCCATAACTGCAGGAATTGGTTTACCAGTAACTTCTCTAGCAGCATCAAGCATTTGTTTGTTTGAGAATCCAGTTGAAGAACCCAGGTTAAAGGCATTGCTGTCTTTGCCTTCTTTAAGGTATTCCAATGCCAAAATGTGAGCATCAGCCAAATCAACAACGTGAACGTAATCACGAATATTTGTTCCATCTTCAGTTGGATAGTCGTCACCAAAGATTTGTAGTTGTTCACGTTCTCCGGCAGCCACTTGCAAAATAATAGGAACTAAGTGAGTTTCTGGATGGTGGTCTTCACCAATACTTCCATCTGGCTTAGCACCGGCAACGTTGAAGTAACGAAGAGCTACGAATTTGATGCCATATGCAATATCTGACCAGTGCATAATTTTTTCCATAGCTAATTTACTTTCGCCATATGGGTTTGTTGGAATTTGTGGATCTGTTTCTTTAATTGGAATTTGTTTTGGCTCGCCGTAAGTAGCAGCAGTTGATGAGAAGACAATCTTTTTAACATCATGCTTATGCATAACTTCGAGAAGTTTAACCATTCCAGCTGTGTTGTTATCAAAATACTTCAATGGATCCTTCATTGATTCAGGAACAATTGAAAAGGCTACGAAATGAATAACACCTTCAATATCTTCTTGGTCAAAAACGTTATTCATGAAATCTGCATCACGGACGTCACCCTGATAAAAACGAGCTTTATCATTAACAGCATCGCGGTGTCCTGTAACCAAATTATCTACAACTGCAACGTCATATCCCTTTTCAATTAATCGATCAACTGTATGAGAACCAATGTAGCCTGCGCCACCTAAAACTAAAATTGCCATTTGAAATTCCTCCAATTTTTTATTTATTAACTATTATTTTAACTCTAAAGGTCCATCTGAAATTTCTGCAATGTAAAAGTCTGCATCATGCCCGATTGCTTCGCGATAAGCTTTGCCAACATTTTCTTTAAAGGCATCAACTTTATCTTTTTCAACAATAGCAATTGCACAACCACCGAATCCAGCACCAGTCATACGTGCGCCAAGAACACCAGGTTGTTTCCATGAATTTTCAGCAAGTGTATCAAGTTCTTTACCTGTAACTGCATAGTCAAAGTGTAATGAAACGTGTGAAGCTGTGACTAAGTGGCCAAATGTTGTTAAGTCATCTTTTGCCAATGCGTCAGTAGCTCTGATTGCACGTTGATTTTCAAAGACAGCGTGACGAGCACGTTTAATTAATGTTTCATCATTGATTAGGTAAGCAGCTTCATCAAATTCAGCTTCATTTAAGTCACCGAGTGACTTGATATCCAATTTTGTTTGAAGGCGACTCAATGCCTCCTCACATTCTGAACGTCTTTCGTTATATTTTGAATCAGCCAACTCACGACGTTTATTAGTGTTCATAATTACGATAACGTGATTGCCTAATTTCACTGGTGCGTATGAGTAATCCATTGTATTTGTATCAAGTAAGATAGCTTGATCTTTTTTACCCATTCCAACGGCAAATTGGTCCATGATTCCTGAGTTAACACCGATGTAGTTGTTTTCAACTTTTTGACCATCTTTAACTAAATCTAATTGATCAATCTTCAAATCGAAAACGTCGTTAAGAATTTCCCCCATCAATAGTTCGATTGAAGCAGATGAAGAAAGTCCCGCACCATCGGGTAAGTTACCATGAACAAACAAGTCAAAGCCATGATCTAATTTGTAACCTGATTCTGAAACTTCCTTGATCATCCCTTTTGGATAATTTGTCCAACCGGCTGATTTGTCATAAGCCAAGTCATTAATATCGAATTCGACAATTCCCTGGTCAGGAATATTTGCTGAATACATACGAACTGTGTTGTCTTCTCTAGCTTTGTACACTCCATATGTTCCAAGGCTAATTGCACATGGGAACACGTGGCCACCGTTGTAATCAGTATGTTCACCAATCAAATTAATACGTCCTGGTGAAAAGAACACTCTTTCAGGTTGCTCATCAAAGATTGCTGTGAATTCTTGTTTTAACTCGCTGGTTTTCATTTTTGAATCCTCCGGTTGTTTTACTAAAATTTTATTAGCTTTACTATAAAACATTTCCGTGGTTTTGTAAACAGGTTAAAAGCCTTTTAAATCAAAAGTGGTAGCGTTTTATATAAATTGTGATATTAAAACAATAATAACAAAATATCATCATATCAAGGTTTCGACAGTAGAAATATCAAAATTTGTTTACTTAAATTTTAACTAAAAATCCTATACAAATATTATTTGATGCTTTATCATCATACATGTAAGCGTTTTTAAAGATAAAACTTGGAAGGAGCACCTTTTTATGCAAGCTGATATTAACTGGCTCGATGACCCGGAGACGTTCCGTGTCAACCAACTCCCAGCCCATAGTGACCACCATTTCTATGGTACTAAATCGGAGATTGGGAAACATAGTAGTTTTGTAAAAAGTCTAAATGGCGATTGGCAATTTGATTTTGCTAAAACACCAGCTGACCGACCACGAGATTTTTACCAAATGGATTTCGATTCACGCGGATTTGATTCAATCCATGTCCCTGGCCACATTGAGCTGGCAGGATATGCGCAGATTCAATACATCAACACTTGGTATCCATGGGAAGGCAAAATCTTCCGTCGCCCACCATATACATTAAATTCTGACAAGTTAACTCCTGGTATCTTTAGCGATGCTGAAGATAATTCAGTTGGATCTTATATAAAAGAATTTGATTTGCCGAATAACTTTGAAAACAAACGAATTATTGTTGATTTCCAAGGTGTCGAAGAAGCTCTCTATGTCTGGTTAAACGGACATTTTATCGGCTACGCTGAAGATAGTTTTACTCCTTCAGAATTCGACTTAACTCCCTATATTAAGAACGGTAAAAACAAACTCGCTGCTCAAGTATACAAGCGATGCACCGCTTCACATCTCGAGGATCAAGATATGTTCAGATTTTCCGGTATTTTTCGTGACGTTAATTTGATGGCGTTACCAGCCATTCACGTTGAAGACCTGGATATTCGTCCAACCGTCAATAACGATTTTGAGTCCGGCATATTGAAAGTCACATCAAAACTAACTGGTGATAATTTAACCAGTTCCACCTTAAAATTAACTGTAACTGACGCCGAAAATAACCTAGTCGCAACGCAAGAACAAAGTGGTAATGACAAAGTTTTTTTCGACGCCATGACTTTTGAAAAAGTTAATTTGTGGTCACCTGACAATCCGTACTTATACGATTTATTAATTGAAGTATTGGATGCAGACGGCAAAACTGTTGAAGTCGTACCTTACCAAATTGGCTTCCGTAAGGTCGAATTACGTGACGACAAAGTCATGTATGTCAACGACAAACGTCTAATCATTCATGGCGTTAACCGTCATGAATGGAGTGCCAAGACTGGTCGAGCAATTACAATTTATGATATGAAATCAGACATCCAAACAATGCTCGACAACAATATCAACGCTGACCGTACTTGTCATTACCCTGACCAGATTCCTTGGTACTACTTATGTGACCAAAACGGAATTTACCTGATGGCCGAGAATAATTTGGAATCACATGGTACTTGGCAAAAATCCGGAGCGGTTGAACCTTCATTTAATGTACCGGGAGACAATCCACACTGGCTAGAAGTCGTTTTAGACCGTGCTCGCACTAATTATGAAATGTTCAAGAATCACGTCTCTGTCATCTTCTGGTCACTTGGAAATGAATCATACGCTGGATCTGACATTGCTGCGATGAATAAATTTTACAAAGATCACGATGACTCTCGTCTAACTCACTACGAAGGTGTTTTCCACACTCCAGAATTGAAAGATGAAATCTCTGATGTTGAAAGTAGAATGTACGAAAAGCCTGAGAATATTGAGACTTACCTCAAAAACAATCCTAAGAAACCATTTTTGGATTGCGAATACATGCATGACATGGGAAATTCACTTGGTGGCATGAATTCATACAACGACCTTCTTGATAAATATCCAATGTATCAAGGTGGCTTCATCTGGGACTTCATTGACCAAGCCTTACTAGTTCATGACCCCATTTCAAACAAAGAAGTGCTCAGATATGGTGGAGACTTTGACGAGCGTCACTCAGATTATGAATTCTCAGGTGATGGATTATTGTTTGCCGATCGAACACCAAAGCCAGCTATGCAGGAGGTAAAATATTATTATGGATTACACAAATAATAAGTTGCACGTCATCTATGGTGATGGAACTCTCGGTGTGGGTGGAAATGGATTTCATTATATTTTCAGTTATGAACGCGGCGGTTTAGAATCACTAGTTGCACACGACAAAGAATGGATTTATCGCACACCAACACCAACTTTCTGGCGTGCAACAACCGACAATGATCACGGAAGTGGTTTCTCAGTAAAATCCGCTCAATGGTACGCTGCCGACATGTTCTCGACTGTTGAAAGCATTTCAGTTACGGTTGATGAAAAGACTTTCGAAGAACTTCCAGTCGCACCATTCAACAATCAATTTTCAGATAAAGAGTTTGCTGAGAAAGTTTCACTTATATACACTTATTTAACAAATACTGTCCCTCATACAACAGTGACAATTGCCTACACCGTCACTCCAGACGGACAAATTAACATCAAATCACATTTCAACGGCAACAAAGATTTACCTGACCTACCTGCCTTTGGAATCAGATTCATTATGCCAACAACGGCTACAGGATTTGACTATACCGGCTTATCTGGAGAAACATATCCTGATCGAATGGCTGGAGCTGAAAAAAGTGAATTTCACGTTGACGGTATGCCAGTGACACCATACTTGGTACCTCAAGAATGTGGAATGCATATGGAAACTAGTGCTCTGAAAATAACACGAACCACGACACAAAATAATGCAGACAACAATCCTCAACCTTTTAGTTTGAAGATTGATAAAGGTGAGAAGAACTTCAATTTCAGTTTATTGCCTTATACTGCTGAAGAGCTCGAGAATGCCACTCATATTGAGGAACTTCCACTTGCTCGAAGAACAGTGCTTGGAGTTTATGGAGCTGTTCGTGGTGTTGGTGGTATTGATAGCTGGGGTACAGATGTTGAGAATAAGTATCACATCTCGGCTGGAGATGATATCGATTTTGATTTCAATATGCGTATTTGATGCCGATTCCGGGAGAAAATCGATTCTTTGGCCTGGAACGTAGCTGGGACATTTGGAGCCTTTTCAAAGTACGAAAAGTCTTCAAACTGCCCCTTATACTAATCCGAGAAGACCACTCGGCTAAGTATAATTTAGCTACTGAGGCCGAATCGATTTTCTCCCTCCATCTAGGTTGTGTGTGAGTTTATTATCGACTCGATAGTTTATTTAATTTAAATACAAATGTAAAAAGTCCAAAGGGAAAACTATTCCTTTGGACTTTTTGTTATTTTTAAACTGCTCTTTTGTCAATCATGTCGACTAACGATGTAATAACTTCATTACGCTTCTTGCGATTGGTTGAGCTATTAATGTTTGAACTATTAATGCTGTTGAATATCATTGTTACAAAAATTGATGTTTTGAAATTGGATTTTTCATCTAATATTCTTCCTGCTAGCTTGCTTGCTGGTCTGCGAATGAAGATTAATAGTAGAATTGCACTTATCCAAATTATTGGAATTCGTAACAAAACCATTCCCCAGTTTGACATTGAGAATCCCATTGTTAGTCCCGTAATGATTGGGGCAATTATATTTACAGAAATAAATGAAGCGGTTGCCATGAAGATAAGCGTCTCCAATAAATTCTGTGCTAATCTTTCTTTAAATTCCAAGGTAATCCCTCTTCCTATGATTTTGAAGAGATATTTTGCCGCTTAACATATGCGACCAACGATCCGTTCTTTAACTGCAAGGATAATAACACATTTTTCTGAAATATTTCAAAGTTTTTCGTAAAAAAAACTACGATACCTGGTGGCATCGTAGTTTGAATAATCTATTTAGTTATATCAACATGTGACATTTTAGCAATGTTTTCACCATGTTCAACAACACCTGTAGTCTTGGTGAAATCAAGAGTTTCAATCTTGTCATAGTTAGTAATTACAACCATAACTGTGTCATCCAAGCCAGCATTTTCAATTGCTGGTGACCAGAATTCAATCAATTCTTGTCCTTGTTTGACGCGATCACCCTTTTCAACATATTGGACAAATCCTGTACCACGCATATCAACGGTTCCAATACCAATATGGATTAGTGTTAATACACCTGTATCGGACCTTAATCCAATCGCATGACGTGTTGGGAAAGTTGCTTCGACTACACCGTTGAACGGAGCGTAGACACCACCATCTGAAGGCTTGACGGCAAATCCTTTACCCATCTTACCTGAGGCAAATGTCTCATCATTGACCTTATCCAACTCCATCAAAGTACCAGAAACTGGAGCTTGATAATCAATTGTTGCATCTGCACCGACTTCTTTTTCAATTTGATCCATTGATTCGTCAGTGTCCAAATGTTTGTGCCATGTTTGTTCCAACTCATCAACTATTTGAGCATGCATAGTTTCATCAAGTTTAACTTTTTTGAAGAAGATAAATGTAGCAATTAGGATTAGAAGTGCTGGAACACCAAACATAATTAATTTGAAAATTGCCTGACCATGACTTGTAATATCTCCAGCAGTTGCTCCGGCTGTCATACCGGCTAAGACGGCAGTTAGACCTACGACACCGTTTGAGATGGCACCACCCAATTTATCCAACAATGGACGAACTGAAAGCGTTAGTGATTCGTCACGGTGACCGAACTTCAATTGGCCATATTCAACAGAATCACTTAGAACCATTAAGACAACTAAGAAAATTAATGGTTGTGGAATGTAGAATAATACCGCTGCGGTAAGAATTAATGGTAATGATTTACCTGCAAAGGCGAATAGTATCAAGGCAATAATCATAAGTGCTATTGCTGAGAAGAACACTTTACGACGACTAAATTTTTGAGCCAAAGGTGGGAACATTAGAACTGCAACAATACCGATAACTCCGTTGATCAATGCTAGTAATGAGAATTGTCCGGCATGGCCTAAAATATAAGTAAAGTAGTAGAGTTCTAGAGCATTTGTTAATTGCATACCTGCAGTATAAATACCATAGGTTAATGCCATCCACATTAATTGATCATTACGCGCAAGAACTTTGAAAACGTCTTTAAATGAAGTTTTTTCTGCATTTTGACGTAATTCTGAATCATTCTCATGTGTACCTACAGCAACGACCAACGCTGAAATAAGCGCAACAACGGCAATCACTAATCCAAATCCAAACCAACCTCTGTTATCACCGTTTCCGTGATTAGAATTAGCTGAGAAGAATAGAACAAGTGGCATAACAACAACACCAACAAGGTTCTGTCCAATATTTGAACCTACACGAGCATATGTAGCAGTCTTTTCACGTTCTTTTGAATCAAAGGAAATTGCTGGAATCATTGACCAGAAACCAACATCCTTAAATGAATAAAAAATATCCATTGTAATATACAAGATTGCGAAAACAATTAAATATAGAATTGGGTTTGAAACATTCAATCCACCCATTGTTGTAAATAGTATTGCTAAAACAATTGAACCAATTGTTCCACCAGCAACAATCCATGGTTTAAAATGTCCCCAACGTGAATGTGTATTATCAATCGCGTTACCAATCAAAGGATCAATTGCTAATTCGACGATTCTTAATGCGGCAATAATGAATGTAATTGCTGCAATCATCTTTGCACTTGTTCCCCCACTGTCTTTATCAAACAAGTGTGATGTAACGAAAATAATAAAGTACGTTGAAAGTGTAGCGTAGAAGGCGTCATGTCCAAAGGCACCAAATGAGTACGAAATTCTCGAAGTTATCTTTCGAGCCCTGCTTTCATTCTCCATCGTAATTCTCCCTATCTATTAATTTGAATATTCAATACTTGTAATGTAATCGTTTTCAGGTAAAAAGTCAATATCGGTTTACTAAAACTTTCCCAATTATTTATCTATATTCTTATAAAATTAGTAAATATATTTGAATATTTATTGTTGTATAAGTGTTATGGGGGCCGATTTCAAGGTAAATCAGGATTGGTAAAACATCAATAAAATATTTTTACTAAAAAAGGCATCTTCAATAGTTAATCTACCAAAGATACCTTTATTGAAACTTAAATTTGTTTTGCAATGAATAAATCTGAATGGAAGTCATTTGAATAATTCCCAGTTAATTCAGGTGCTGCAACATAATATCCGAGGTTCATTAGTTCATCCCCATAAAATGTCTCTTTACTATCGTTAACACGGTATTGAGCATCTGGGTTCATCCCTTTGAAATACTGTCTCTGATATGGTGCATTAGGATGATTCAACAACTGGTATCTTCCGATTACAACTGTCTTTTTATCAGCGGAAACAGCTTCCCAACTAGTAACATTTCCATCACCATCGAATGGACTATCAATGCGGTAAAATTTACCAAACTGGAACAAATGACGATATTCTTTATAAAACTCAACTTGTTGTTTAACTTTTTCTAATTCGTCATCTGACATTTTAGTGATATCTAGTTCATACCCTAAATCTCCAAAGAATGCCACTGCCCCACGTGTATCGAGTGATGTAACACGTCCATTTTGATCATTAGGAACAGCAGAAACATGAGCACCCATCATTGATTGAGGATAGCCGTATGAAGTTCCGTATTGAATTTTGATACGCTCAACAGCGTCGGTATCATCACTAGTCCATGCTTGGGGAGCATAGTACATCATACCAAGGTCGAAACGTCCACCACCAGATGCACAAGATTCAAATAATACTTCAGGATGCGCTGAAGTCAGACGGGCATAAAGTTGATAAACTCCAAGAATATAGCGGTGTCCGAACTCTAATTGTTGTGCTTTATTCAAGTTTAAGCTGAACATATCAGTAATATTGCGGTTCATATCCCACTTGATATAGTCCAACTTGGTGTCGTCAATAATGGCGTTCATTTTTTCGAAAAGGTAATCGACGACCTTGTCTTGAGTCATATCAAGGACAAACTGGTGGCGGGCAGGAATAAGGTTTGCATTGGGATCACCCACCATCGAATCTGGGTGTTCTTCATATAATTTACTCTTGAGGGAAATCATTTCCGGCTCGAACCACAAACCAAATTTCATCCCTAAATCATGAACCTGGTTACTGAAATGACTTAGCCCATTTGGGAACTTAGCTTTGTCGGTAAACCAGTCTCCAAGTGAAGTCGTATCGTCGTTACGCTTGCCAAACCAGCCGTCATCCAGCACAAACATCTCAATACCAACTTTGTGTGCTTGGTTAACAATCGTCATCAACTTCTCTTCGTTGAAATCAAAATAAGTTGCTTCCCAATTGTTAATCAACACAGGACGATCCTGATTTTTGAAAGTTTTATTGATTAAATGTTCATGATAGAAATCAGCCATTTGTTGAGAAAGTTGATTGCTACCCTGGTCTGTATAGCTAATCACACTCTCTGGAGTTTGAAAACTTTCACCGGCTGAAAGATTCCATGCAAATTCATCGGGATTGATTCCAACTAAAACTCGACTAGTATCATATTGGTCTACTTCGATTGAGTCCTTGAAATTGCCAGAATAAATCAAATTGAATCCAAATACTTCACCTGAATCTTCATTAGTCTCTGGTCTAGCCAACATCATAAATGGATTTTGTTGATGGCTTGAGGCTGTTCTCAAACTGCTAACACTCTGTATTCCTGGGCGTAAATGATTTCGATATAAATGACGCTCACGCGCCCAATTCCCTGAGAACTGAATTAAATCGTAGTTCGAATCTGGCAAATCTAACTGAGAACTATAAGCTGTATCAATCTCAATGTCCTTATCTGATGTATTCTTGAACGAACTACTACGAACAATCACATCTTGATGAGGAAAAATCGTGTAATTCAAATCCAACAACACTCCGGTAATTTTATCTTTCAAATGAATGGTTAATGTTTCCGCGTCATCGTCCGTATCATCGAATGATGAAGGTAAACCGTTCAATCGACTTTTACCTTTCGAATTTTCAAAACCATCATAAACAAATTCTGAAATTCGACTTCCATTACTCTGAGTCAATTGAAAAGCAGGATAACGAAAATCACCCTTGCCCAGACTAGCATATTCTTGCTTCAACAATTCTGGTTGAAAGTCTGGATAATCCTCGCTAAATGCCGGCGTGGCATCATGCAATTCCCGAGTAGTAATGTTGTCATACTGGCTTTTAACGTGAATTCTTGATCCATAGTAAATTTGGCCAAGCTCTCCGTTTAACATTACCTTAAAAATATAACTAGTGTTATCCGTTTGTAGATGAAATACATCCCTACTTTGATTAACATTAACAGACATTGTGCTTCCTCCCTTGTATTCGCTTACATATATCGAGCCTACATTATTTTTTTAGTTAAAATCAAGTAAAAAAAAGAAGCAATCGATTTTGATTGCCCCAATTAAGAACTGTAAATTTATTTAATTAGATTGATTTGCTTTATTACCAACAACCCAAGCATCATTAGAGACTTCACAATACGCTCTTCCAAATTGATCAAATGCAATTGAAGTAACTTTCCACTGAGTTTCTTTTGGCAAAGTATAATCCCATAACTCACCGTTGGATTTATAAACTGTTTGACCAGAAACATTGTCTGATCCAACTGTATAGATTTCCTGTCCTTCAGAAACCGGAATTCGATTTGAAATTTTTAAATTTGGATTTGCATGAGGTTTAATATAAAGCGTATTAACCCACTCACTGGTTGATACTCTGTAATATATATCCCCGTTCGCTTTATTAATCATGAACTTATCTGTATACCAATCAGAGTTTGGTGCTAGAGCCCTCGATGACGCCTTATTTTCAGTATCCGTTAAGGGTGCATATGGTAACGCAACATTGTGAGTCGCAGTCACAGTGCCAACAAGATTTACCGGATTTGTATATGGTTCAGTCACAACATTATCCGAAACAGGAATAAATTTACTCTTAATTACTTTCCCATTATAAAATGCTTGAACCGATACTCCATAATTAAAGTTTCCTAATGATGGTACTGGGTATTGTCCCAGAGATTCAAAAGTGACATTCTTCAAATTAACAATTTGAGTAGAACTAGGAGTATCTGTTAACACATATTTACTAACTAAAGGTATTCTTCCCCAATCATCAAAAGAATATTTGTTATTTATCTCCTTTATGGTTGCCTTCGAAAAGCTTGCATCTGAGACAGTAATGTTATTGCTCATTTGATTGTCAAATAACTCATCAACGGAACTTTGAATCTCACTTGGTACATCAGTACTTTCTGTAGGATTTGAACCATTTACCTCTGCATTTACTACCATCGAATTTGAAAATCCAATGGAAGATAACACTATTAATCCTAAAATAACTAATTTGACCTTTTTCATATAATTTCCCCCTGCAAAAATTCAAACATGAATCTTGAACCTTTTTCAATCAATATCAACAATAGTAAAATAAAAGCCACCCGTTATAACGTATAACTCCAAAGTATTAGAACTTTGGGAACGTACGTCATTTTACGAGTGGCTTTGATAAACCTTTAGGCGTTAAGCCATCTATCGGACTTGAACCGACGACCCCCACCTTACCATGGTGATGCTCTACCTAACTGAGCTAAGATGGCATTCACCTAGTATTTTAGCAAATTAATACACGCTGTAAAACAAAATGTTTTAAAATGCTTCGATAATTTCTGCAATTCCTGTTGCAATAAAGAAAAATGCTAACATGAATACAATAAAACCACCTGCTAGTGCTGGATTGAACAATAAAATGATGGCGAATAACAAACTAAAACATGCCAAAATAACAATCAACCAGTAGTAACCTTTTCCGAAGAAACTGTAAAGTCTAGCTGTAAATAGTTGGAAAATTGAATCAACTAAGAACCAGATGGCAAAAATATAAATTGTTGCAACAACACCAATCTTGAGGTTAGCAATGAACAAAATACCAACTAGAATACTAATAATTGCTGAAAAAATTGTAAAACCACTACCTGTACCTAAGTATTTATTCATTTGTGATCCAAACCATAGTTCGTATACACCTCTTGCGATAGCGAAAATACCTAGGATAATAGCGATGGCAGATAGACTGTTTAATGGATGTGTCATTACCTCATATCCTACCCAAATTGATAGAATACCAATAATTAATCCGAACCAGTCAAATTTGTGCTTTGAAGATTCCATAAAAAAGTTCCCCTTCCCTTTATTTAACCTATGATATTATTTTACCATTTATTAACACAGAAAATGAGTTATAATAAGATAACTAAGAATATTTTTAGGCTATACGAAAGGTCGAAAAGTTGTCTCCTAATAAAGAAAACTATTTAAAAACAATTTACGAATTAAATTATGATTTTACTAAAGTAACGAACAAGCGCATTTCTGAGATCATGAATGTGTCTGCCCCTTCTGTTACTGAAATGTTGAATTCATTATCAGCCGAGGGATATTTAACTCACTCTCCATACAACAAAATTGTGCTTACTGACAAAGGAAATAAGATTTCTGAACAATTAGTCAGAACTCACCGCCTGTGGGAAGTGTTCCTAAATCAATGTCTTAAATACCCAGTAGATTCCGTCCATCATCACGCTGACATTATGGAACATTTATCTGATGAAGATTTAATGAATCACTTGAATGACTTTCTTGATCATCCACAACGCTGTCCTCATGGGGGAATTATTCCTGGCAATGGGCATGGCGAAACTGATGCTGATGACAAACTATTAAGCATGATTGATGATGATGAAGTAGTTCAAATTGTTCGATTGTCAGATAATTACGAATTTCTTCAATATTTCAACAGTCTGGGACTTCAAATCGATGATCTACTCAAAATTGTTAAACACGAAAAGTTTGATAGTTCCTTGATTGTTCAAAGACAAGATGGTTCTCAAATTACAATTGGCGCTAAAGCAATTGATTACATCTTTGTTGAGAAACGTCCTCAATCTTCTTTTTAATTACATAATTTACATAGACTTCAATTATCCCAATTTTTATTTGGAACAATTGAGGTCTATTTTTTGATTATTAAATTATTCACATTCTTTGTTGTAAACGCATTCAACAAGAACTATATTGTAGATGTAACCACTCACTATCTTTTTTAAAGTCATAATATACAACAATAACAATTAATCTGTGATTACTTATTGTATTTATTTTCGAGAGGTGATTTTTATGTATTATAGCAATGGAAATTATGAAGCATTCGCAAAGCCTGTTAAACCAGAGGGTGTCGACAATAAGTCAGCTTATATCGTCGGTTCTGGATTAGCTGGAATGGCTGCAGCAACATTCTTAATTCGTGACGGTCAGATGAAAGGTGACAAAATTCACTTTTTGGAAGAATTAGCCCTACCTGGTGGTAGTATGGATGGAATTATGAATCCTAACAAGGGTTACATCATTCGTGGTGGACGTGAAATGGAGCCTCATTTCGAAACACTTTGGGACTTATATAGAAGTATCCCTTCACTAGAAAATCCCGATGTATCTGTATTGGATGAATTCTATTGGCTAAATAAGAAAGACCCAAGTTTTTCTAAAGGAAGAGTCATCCAAGATCGTGGTAAGGAATTACCTACTGAGGGTAAATTAACTTTATCCAAACAATCTGTAGATGAATTACTCAAATTAGCTTTGACACCGGAAGAAGACCTTGGGGACAAGAAGATCAATGAAGTATTCTCAAAAGAATTCTTCGATTCAAACTTCTGGCTATACTGGTCAACAATGTTCGCCTTCGAGCCTTGGGCTAGTGCGATGGAAATGCGTCGTTATGTCTTAAGATTTGTTCATCACATCGACTCACTTTCAAACTTATCATCACTACGTTTTACAAAATTCAATCAGTACGAATCATTAGTTAAACCTACAATTGCCTTTTTGAAGAGCAAGGGTGTTGATTTCCAATACAATGCTCACGTTAAGAATGTCAAACTTGATACTTCTAACAATCAAAAAGTCGCTACTGAAATCGATATGGTTCAAGACGGCGATGAAAAGACAATCAACCTAACTCCAAATGACTTAGTCTTTGTCACAAATGGTTCAATTACTGAGAGTACAACTTACGGTGACAACAATACCCCTGCCCCAGTTGAGCACGAACTAGGAGATTCATGGGCTCTTTGGGAAAAACTTGCTGAACAATCACCTGACTTAGGTCACCCTGACAAGTTCTGTAAAAATATTCCTGACGCTAACTGGCAAATTTCTGGTACCATAACTTTCACAGATGACCGAGTAGTTCCATATATCAAAGCCATCAGTAAGAAAGACCCACACTCAGGTTCAATCGTAACTAGTGGACCTGTCAGCATCAAAGATTCCAACTGGCTATACGGTTACTCAATCAGTAGACAACCCCACTTTGAGGCACAAAAGGATAACGAGTTAATTGTCTGGGTATACGGTCTATTCTCAGATCAACCTGGTAACTACATTAAGAAGAAGATCACTGAATGTACTGGTATCGAGCTTTGTGAGGAATATTTGTACCACATCGGTGTTCCAGAAGATCAAATCAAAGACATCGCAGAAAGTGCAAATACAATCCCTGCACACATGCCTTACATCACTTCTTACTTCATGCCTAGAAAAGTTGGCGACCGTCCACTAGTTGTTCCAGAAGGTTCAAAGAATTTAGCCTTCATCGGTAACTTTGCCGAAACAGAACGTGACACCGTCTTCACAACTGAGTATTCAGTAAGAACTGGTATGGAAGCTGTTTATACTTTGCTAAACGTTGACCGTGGTGTTCCCGAAGTATTCGCATCATCATTTGATGCCCGTGTCTTGATGGATGCAATCTACTACTTGAATGATAAAAAGAAGATTACTGATATTAAGCTTGATGGATTCGGTGAGAGAATGGTTGAGAAACGTGTACTTGAGAAAGTTAAAGGTACATATATTGAGCAACTTCTCAAGAAAGTTCATTTGTTATAGAAAAATGTTTACAGTAAAAAAAGCTGAAACCAAAACGGTTTCAGCTTTTTTTGGTTGGTGAATAGTAGTAAGATGTCGGTTCCGAAAGAAAAATGATTTCCGGGCTGGAACGCTGCCGGGACCGTTTGAAGCCAATTCAAAGAACGAATTGTCTCCAAATCGACCCTTTCACTAAGCTGACTTCGTCAGCAAAGTGAAATCTGGCGGCTGAGCCCAAATCATTTTTCTTTCTCCACCTGAATAGTGCCTAAAAAAACTCTTATTCGGAAAATTTGTAATTCTGAGTATTAATTAATTTCCTAAGCTGCGTTTTGTTGTTCCTGAACTTGAGATAATTTTGCTTTTGAGACTTTATCATAGAATACTGCCAATACTGATTGTTCGTATGGGTGTAATACTACTGATAAAATTTCTCTCGTAATTAAGTTCAAGATTTCCCACAAGAAAAACTCGATGAAAATTACTAGTAATGTCCATTTGTATCCTCTTACTAACAAACTACTTCTGGCAAAGGCTGAGAACACTTGTCTGAAGCCTACTTTATCTTGTTTTTCTGTATCATCTTTGTAGATGTAAAAACTTTGACTAAACATTAGTAGGAACCAGATTCCTGGTATTAGATAAATTGCAGCACCTGCTTCTACCATTATGTTGAATAGTAGAGCTAGAAAGATAATTGCAAAAAAGTATCTTCCTGAGAATACTTGGAATTGATCAGCAATCGTTTTGATCTGGTAATCTTTGTTGCGATATTTGTCTAGCATTGAATATCCAATACCGACACAGATTAGGAAGAAAAATAGTCCAACTGCGAAAATTAGAATACTTGTCTGTGGTGTGATATTGATTGAATATTTTGTAGCTGAACTTGGGTTACTGACGATGTTTTGTGAAATCTCAGTCATTTTTTTACTTGCTTCTTGAGGATTAGCTAGACTGATACCTAGTCCTGAAAGCCAAGAGGTGTACATTTTGACGAGGAAAAACATCCCGACAATTCTGAGTATTATGGGCACAATATTCAGAACAATCATTTCTTTAAAATTCTTAAATAATAATTGTCGTGCTTCTCGGTTGACTTCAGAGGCAGAAATTCGTTTCAAATTAGCATTATTCATATGAATCCCTCCGTAATAACGCTATTATAACAAACCTATTCTTTTCTAACTACCTTACTTGATAACGATTCTAACTCGTTCACCATTGACACGTAGGAGATTGTCGACGTTTTGATTTACTTGATATTGATTTTCTTTAATTCTATTTCCTAAAAATTTAATTGTGCCTTTATTAGTAGATAAATCATAACCATCAATTTTGTTCTTTCTTCCTGAGAATAATCCACTACTAATGGTAAATTCATTTACACCTTTTAATACTGAGTTGTCCATTTTAACGCGGCTATGAGAAGATTTAGATTTGGTTCCACTTAGAGTTGAATCCTCAATATAAATATCTGAATGATCTAACGAGAGCTTAGCATTGGTGAATGATGAATTTTCTAAATGAATTGAATCAACTACTGTGTCCTCGTAATCAATATCATCGGCATCATTTCCAGCACTGTAATCGTCTGGCAATTCACCAGCATCAAGCGTCAAATTGTTCATTTCGGTGTTAAAAGTTTGAAGATGATATGTATTCAAATTCATCTTGCTTGATTTTAAGACTCTTGAATTATTTATGTATAACCAACCATAATCGGAATCTGACGAGCTATTAACAATTAGTTTATTGACAGTAATTCCATTTAAACTAATATCGTCTTGACTAACATTTGCCTCAACCATATCTAATTTCTCGTCTTTTGGTACGGTAACAACAATTCGTTGTGGCTGTGTAATGATTCCCGCCTTTGCTCTAGTTTGTTTATTGATAAAAAGAGTATTTTGGCGAATTTTGTATTTAGGTATTTGTCGCTTGTCACCTTTGACATAAACCTTGAAACTATCTCCAGATTTAACTTCTACATTACCGTCATTACCACTAATGATCACATTTGAGAATTTATCGACGTTCTTTGTATATTCAATATTTTGAGAAACATTGAACCCATGGTCCCAAACTACTGTCTTGGGAGCATTCGTAGCAAATCCAATCACTGCTAAAATTACACCGACGACTAGTAAATAGACACCGGTTACCATTGTTTGTCTATGCATTTTCTTTGCCCTCCTTGACTGGAGTCTTTCTACCGTGAATTAATTTTTTACCGATCCAACGGAAGAACATCACGATTACATCCCAGACCCATCTACAGAATGAGATAATCAGCGGAATTAAAATTAAGTCAACTCCCAGAATTGCTAAACCCGCTCCAACATAAAATAACGTTGTAGTAAATGATTGGAATATTACTGCAATTCCCACTACTATTGCTCCAATTCCACCCACGACAGATAGGGCAACTAAGAAAATGAATAATAGTGTGAATGTAACCGCCAATCCAACAAATAAAACTACTGCAAGGATCAAAGCAATAGCCACGGGGATAGCGATAGGCGAAGCCAATAAGGCTAAAATAATTATCCAAATCATCCCCGCATTCTTCTTCATTTTTTCATTGTCAGAAATCTTGCCATCATCGATTTCTTGATAATTCTGTTCTGACATTTTAATTGAATAGTCTGCTAGGACACGGCGTGCCAAGTGCTTTGGTGATCCTAATTCATTAATAATTTTATCATTAGTATCTAATTTTGCATCTATGATATATTCACGATAGAATTCTAAAACATCATCCCGCTCGGCTGCGTTTAATGGTTTCAGAAAACCTTGTAACTCATCAATATAAGCGTCAACCACTTTATTCTCCATCGTTTCCCTCCAATATTTTATCGGTCACTGTCCGTAATTGTTTCCAATCATCTCTAATTTCAGCTAATCTGGTTAACCCTGTATCAGTGATTTTATAATATCGTCTATTACGACCCTCGTATGGCTGATCATAAGTAGTTAACCAACCGTCCTTTTTCAAGCGTCGTAAGATTGGATACATGGTAGATTCTGAAATTGGAAAATTCTCTTGCATTTGCTTCGTAATCGTATAACCGTAGTAATCTTCTTGGGATAAAATTGCCAAAACTGACCCTTCGAGGATTTCGGTAGAAGCTTGAATTGCCATATTATCTCCTCATTTCTCAATACTATACGTCGTATAATATCATCACACCAACAATATAACGTACCAAAAAGTTTAAGTCAACCATATCTTCTATTGTCTACTTGACAACTCAACCATAAGGTCGTACGATTATTTAAACATTCAAACAAGTATAAAAACGATGACAGAAGGTAGCTGAGTCCCTTGGTTCAGAGAGTTGACGTTGGTGCGAGTCAATCCAGTCCTCAGTGAAACACATCTGTAAGTTAATTAGCTGAAGTAATAGTAGGCTTTTTCGGTAGTTCCGTTATCACTGAAGTTAATGTAACTTCATGAGCCTAAAGTTGTGAGACTTTAGGAAGCCAGAGGTGGTACCGCGAAAGTCGCCCTCTTAATCCAATTGGATTAGGGGGCTTTTTTTATTGGTACGAGCATTAACTTATTGAGGTCAGTATCGTGAGATATTGATAATCATGAGGTGGTACCGCGAAAGTCGCCCTCTTAGTTTATTTAACTAGAGGGCTTTTTTTATACTTTTTTTATTAGGGGGAGAAATCATGCTGCAATACATATCTGAAATATTACCTTCACTATTAAGTGGAACAGTCATGACATTAAAGATTTTCTTTTGGACACTTATTTGTTCTTTGCCATTAGGAATCCTAGTTTCATTAGGAAGAAATTCAAAATTTAAACCATTAAGTTGGATCCTATCATTTTATATTTGGGTAATGCGTGGAACTCCATTGCTACTCCAACTTATTTTCGTCTTCTACGGTTTACCAAATATGCCATTTTTCCATATAGTTTTCGAAAGATATGATGCAGCACTATTCGCCTTCATTCTTAACTACACCGCCTACTTTGCAGAAATATTTAGAGGTGGATTTGGTGCTATCGGTAAAGGTCAGTACGAAGGTGCTGAAGTATTAGGGCTTAACTATTGGCAAACAATTAGAAAGATTGTTGTACCTCAAGTTGTTAAAATCGTCCTACCTTCTATTGGTAACGAAGTTATCAACTTGGTCAAAGATTCATCATTGGTATACGTTATCGGATTAGGTGACTTATTGCGTGCCGGAAACATTGCCAGCTCTCGAGATGTCACTTTATTACCATTAGTCTTAGTTGGTGTAATTTATTTATTACTAACACTAGTCTGTACTTGGCTACTCAAAATACTGGAAAAACACTACAGCTATTACCGTTAAAAATTAGGAGGATTAATAATGCTTAAACTTGAAAATATTACTAAAAGTTTCAACGGAACTACGATTTTGAATAACTTAAACGTTGAAGTCAAAGATAATTCCATTCTTAGTATTGTCGGCCCTTCTGGTGCAGGTAAAACGACGTTACTACGTTGTATTGCTGGATTAGATCGACCAGATTCTGGAACATTCATCTTGAATGACAAACCTTTTGACCCTGCCGAAAGTACTGATACAGAAAGAATTATTGGCGTTGTCTTCCAAGATTTCAACTTATTCCCTCATTTAACAGTTATGGAAAACGTTACATTGGCGCCTAAAATGGTCCTTAAGCAAAGTAAAGATGATGCCGTCAACAACGCCGAATCAATTTTGAAAGAACTCGAATTATCTAGTCACGCTGGTCAATATCCCTTCGAACTATCCGGTGGTCAAAAACAGCGTGTTGCCATTGCACGAGCACTTGCGATGCAACCTCAGATTCTCTGTTATGACGAACCAACTTCAGCATTAGATCCAAGTTTAAGAGATGCTGTTGGTCAAGTGATTCTAAATTTGAAAGAAACTGGTATCACACAAATCGTCGTTACCCACGATCCTGAATTTGCCAAAAATATTTCTGACCAAATTCTTGAAGTTAAGCCAATCAACAAATAGGAGGGACTATATATGAAGAAAAAAATAATCGCTGTCATTACCCTTCTAGCTTGTTTTGCCATGGTGCTTAGTGCTTGTGGTGATAAGAAATCAGTTGCACAAGAAGCTAATACCACTGATACTTGGTCGACCATTCAAAAACGTGGTCGAGTAATTATTGGTTTAGATGATACTTTTGTTCCAATGGGATTCCGTCAAAAAGATGGTAAGTTAGTTGGATTCGATATTGATTTAGCAAAAGCGGTCTTCAAGCAATATGGTATTGATGCTGACTTTCAGCCTATCGATTGGAATATGAAGGAAACTGAATTGCGTAACCGTACGATTGATTTAATCTGGAACGGATACACAATCACTCCTGAACGTGAAAAACAACTGGCATTTTCGGAGCCATATTTGGCTAATCGACAAGTACTTGTTACTAAAAAGGCTGATAACATTACTAGTTTCAAGGATATGAAAGGTAAAACTCTCGGCGTACAAACTAGTTCTTCCGGTGCCAGTTTGTTAGATGAACACCCTAAGATGCTCAAACAGTATATTAAAAATCAGAGCCCTGTGCTCTATGATTCATTTAATAATGCGCTGATGGATCTTGATGCTAAACGTATTCAGGGACTATTGATTGATAGTGTTTATGCTAACTACTATATTCAACACGAAAAAGACCCTGCTTCTTATAGGGTGATGCAAGGAAACTTTACTGGGGAAGATTTTGCTGTTGGTATGCGTAAAGGTGATAAAACTATGAAACATAAGATCGATGCTGCTTTCCAAAAACTTGCTGATGACGGTGAGCTACAACGAATCAACAATAAATGGTTTGGTACTGACAAAAATACATTGGTACACCCTAGAAAATAAACAAGTAACTGCATTCATGCTGAATGCAGTTTTTTTATTTTACTGTGATGTTTTTCACTTTGACAGAACATGATACTTTCGTTATGATGAAGTCATACGTAGATACATATCTATATGAGGTAAATAATGGACACTACAAACTACATAAATGCATTGAAAGCTTTAGCGGATGAGAATCGTCTCAAAATTGTGGAACTTATTTCTAATCAAACGCTCTGTGCTTGTGACTTGTTAGATAATTTCAGTTTCACTCAACCCACATTATCCCACCATATGAAAGTTCTAGAAGATGCTGGAATCGTGGAAAGTTATAAAGAAGGCAAGTGGAAACACTACTCATTGAAAAAAGATTTCTCTAGCAATTTTTTAGCTATTACAAAACAGATTTTATCAGGCAATGGGGATTCCGGTAAATCTTCTTGTAATGGTAATTGCTAGTATTCATTTTTATCAAATAGATAGACAATCATCTATATATTACAGGGGGAATTAATATTATGGAAAAAACCAGTAAGAAATTATCCATCTTCGATCGATATATGACTTGGTGGATTATTTTAGCAATGGTAATTGGCGTTATGATTGGATTCCTTTGGCCAAATACCGCTAATGTCATCAATAAATTGTCAATTGGTACTACTTCACTACCTATCGCTATTGGTTTGATTTTGATGATGTATCCACCATTAACAAAAGTTAAATATGAAGAAATGGGTCATGTCTTCAAAGATTGGAGAACCTTGACCATTTCCTTAGTTGAAAACTGGGTTGTCGGCCCATTAGTTATGTTTGCGTTGGCGGTTATCTTTTTGCATAACTATCCCGAATATATGACTGGATTAATTTTGATTGGTCTCGCACGTTGTATTGCAATGGTAATTGTTTGGAGTGAACTCGCCCAAGGTGATGCTGAATATACCGCCGGATTAGTTGCTTTCAACGCTGTCTTCCAAATCATTTTTTACTCATTCTTCGCTTATTTATTCATCACAGTTATCCCTGGTTGGCTAGGATTACAATCACAATCAGTTAATGTTCCCATGTCTTCAATCGCAAAAAGCGTCATGATCTACTTAGGAATTCCCTTCTTAGCCGGAATATCCTCAAGATACTTAATCATCCACTTCAAAGGTAAAGATTGGTTTGAAAATACTTACGTTCCAAAGATCAGTCGAATTACTTTTTGGGCTTTGATTTTTACCATCATTGTTATGTTCTCTGTGAAGGGTGAGAAAGTTGTTCAACTACCACTTGATGTTGTTAGAATTGCTATTCCACTACTCTTATACTTCGTTATCATGTTCTTCTTATCATTTGGTATTGCTCATCATCGTGGAACAAGGTATCCTATCGCGGCTTCATTGTCGCTGACGGCCGCTAGCAATAATTTTGAGTTAGCAATTGCTGTTGCTGTCGGTGTCTTTGGTATCAGTTCTGGAGAAGCTTTCACAGCTGTCATCGGACCACTAGTTGAAGTTCCAGTATTATTAAGTTTGGTCAATGTAGCACTTAAGTATCGTAATAAATTTAAACAGTAAATTACCACAAAAAAAGGATTGTCCCCCCAGACAATCCTTTTTGCTATAAATAATTACAATATAAATATTAATACTGCTAGAAAAATTCCAGCTATGGCAACATAATTCATTTTTCTTTTGTTCTTAATGTCTTTTCGACATACTTGATTGACCCGACCGTTTTCCACCATGACAACTACCTCCGTGCTTTGCTACTTTCAGTTATATCATGGTAGTTTGTGAATTGAAATGGATTTTCGACGATTTAACTAGACGGAAAAGCGACTGTAACATTCCGTTAATATTACACTCTGAGCTGTAATTTGCGTATAATAAGAGTGTGCCAAAAAAGGAGATAAAAAATGAGCAAACTAAATCGAGTATATTTAGCAGGTCCCTTTTTTAGTGACCAACAGACTGATCGTTTAAATACGATTGCAGCTTTACTAGAACAAAATAACACTATTGGTGATATCTTCCGTCCTGGAAAAGACGAATACACTGATGCTGAATTCGGATCATTTGAGTGTCAAACAGCTGTGTTCAAACATGATATCAACAATATTAATACTTCTGATATTGTTGTTGCCGAATTGGACTATAAACTTGAAGAAAAATTGAGTGAGCCTGATTCTGGAACAGCCTGGGAATGTGGCTACGCATTTGCCAATAGCATCCCTGTCATTGGAGTTAGATTCGACAAAGAACCACCATTGAATTTAATGCTTGCCGGTAGTTTAACTGCCTTCTTCAATGGTCAAGAAAGTATTAATAAAATCAAGGATTATGATTTTAACAGTTTAATGACCAGATATGAGAAAATAAATGTGTTTTAAATAACTATATATAATAGGAGGGAAAATTATGTCACAAGTGACCGAAAGAACGAAAAGTGCCATTGTTACAGCCATGATTTCGCTTTTACAGAAGAAACCATTCGACAAAATTACAGTTGGAGATATTTGTAAAGAATCACAAATTAACCACAGTACGTTCTATCGATATTTCAATGATAAATTTTCCCTTCTACATGCAGTTTTTGAATATTTATTGGATGATTTATTGGCTGAAACCAAGTCAACCGAAACCATCATCAATCAGATAGCGGATTTCATTGGAAAGAACAATGACTTCATGCGACATGTCTCTCCACAGTATCAAACAAAGGCGAATATGTACCCCGAATTTCGCCTAATCTTGAAGGATATCGTCACAAGAAAATATGAAAGTCATGAAAACGTCGATGATGACCCACTGATTAATATGATCAAGGATTCTCATACACCTGAACTAATGATAAGTTTTATAGTTGGTGCACTGGTGGGTGTAGTTGAGTATTTAGAGGATAATGATTTCAAGATTCCTAAAGATGAATTTACATCATTTACCGAAGACTTTTTCAGAAAATGGATTTCAAAATAGAACAAATTGAGGTAGTTGTCTTATTTTAAGAGGACTGCCTCTTTTTGTGGCTTATTTATAAAAACAAAAATGGTACACTATTCATCATGAGATATTTAGGAAGGGATGAATTTTATTATGGAGAAGTTTTTCGGTGCAATCAGTAACAGTGTCCACAAACACGCTAAAATGTGGATCACTATTATTGCTGCAATTACCATTCTTCTTGCATTTGGATTGCCTAGAATTCAAATGAAATTTAGTAACGATGTCTTCGTTAATCCAAGTTCTAAGGCTTACAAAGACACTGCTACTTATCAAGATAACTTCGGTGGAGACGCCGTTTACGTCATGGTTTCAGGTAAACAAGATGACGTGCTATCACAATCGAATATGAAGAAACTTGCCAAGTTAGATAAAAAACTAGACAAGATGGACAATGTTCGTAGTACTACTAATGTCGTAAATTTATTAAACGATGAATTAGGACAAATTGCTAAGAATCCATCAGCTGCTAAAAACATGTCAGGTTTGAATATAAGTTTGACACCTAAGGCTGAAAAAGATTTGATGGCAAACTTGAGTAGCTCACAAAAGAGCAAGCTGTTATCTCAAGTTCAAAGTGGTCTAACAACTGACCAACAAGCACAAGTTCAATCTTATGTTACAGGTACAGTTTTAACAGACGTACAAAAGCAACAAGTTGCTGCTGCTACACAACAGGCACAAGCTCAATTAGCCCAATTGCCTCCAGCTCAACAACAAGCTGCCGCTGCTCAAGCTACTAGTCAACAAGCATCACAATTGATGGGTATGCTTTCCCCAGCACAAACACAACAAGTTCAAGGCTATACGTTAACATTATTAAATGATGAACAAAAAGCCGGCTTAACTGCTTCAGTATTACCAATGTTACCTAAGGTCCAAAATATGTCTACTGCGTTATTGCGTGACATTTTATTGAGTAACAATGGTAAAGTTCCATCTGCCATTCAACAATTACTACCTAAGAATGGTAAACATGCTGTTGTACAAATCAATACTAAGAGTACAACAGATATGAACACCAACGTTAAGTTAATGAATGATGTTCATAAAGCCGTTAACGAAGCTGGATTTAGCAGCAAAGTTAAGGTAAGAACTGCTGGTAACCCTGTTGTTATCGGACAAGTTAAGAATGTTGTTATTCAAAATATGGCTGTCATGGTTGTGATTGCCGTAATTATCATGATTATCATTCTTGCTTTGATTTTCCCAGTAAGAAGAAGAATTTTACCATTAGGCTTCGTGCTTATCGGTATGATTTGGACATTCGGTGCTATGGGTTGGTTTAACTTACCTATTACACTTGCAACAATGGCGACATTGCCAATTATCATTGGTCTTGGTACTGACTTCGGTGTTCAGTTCCAGAATCGATACGAGGAAGAATATAGGAAGACCGAGCACTCGGAGAAATCTATTAAGCTCGCTATTTCTAAAATGGGACCTGCCGTAGGAATTGCTGTTATTGTTATGATCTTTAGTTTCTTAACAATGTTCCTATCAAAAGCACCTATGATGCAACAATTCGGTATTACACTTGCACTTGGTGTATTCTGTGCCTATATCGTAGAGTTCTTCATGATGTTCAGTGTGTTCACATTGATCGACAAGTCAGACAAATCACGTGAGAAATTCCTTGCTAAGAACAAAGCAAGAAAAGCTAAGAACAATGGTTCTGACACAACACGTCTTTCAAGATGGCTTGCAAGTTATGCTCGTTTCATTACAAAGCATGCTACATGGGTCTTCGTTATTGCTGTTATCTTGGCCGCATTCGGTTTCGCGGTTGAACGTAACATTAATACTGAAACTGATGTCTTAAAGATGATTCCTCAGAATATGAGTGAATTACAAAATACTAAGTACCTTCAAAAACAAGTTGGTTCAACTGTTTATATCGATTACCTAGTTAAAGGTGACGATGTTCGTGATAAGGACACTGTTAAGAGAATCGATAAGATGGGTAAAGATGAACAAGATAAGTACAAAGATATTACTGGTGTAACTAGTGTATCAACTACTTACAAACAACTTGGTGGAACACTTAGTGCTGACCAATCTACAATGAATTCTGGAATCAAAGATATTCCTACTTCATTGAAACAAACAATGGTTAGTGATAATAACAAGTACGCTACTATCCAATTCAAGGTTAACCAACATCTTTCAACTAAGGATCAACAAAAGTTGATGGATAAGATTTCCAAGGATATTGGTGGAAGTCACAATGGGCTACACGTATCTCCTGCTGGTTTAACAGTTATGATGCTTATCGGTGTCGATAACGTTACATCAAACCACAACATCATCATGTTCGCTGGTTTAGCAATCATCTTTATCGTATTGCTACTTGTATATCGTGAATTCCGTTTGGCTATTTACCCTGTATTCCCAATCTTAGTTGTTCTTGGTCTATCACCATTAACACTCTGGTTAACAGGTACATCTTATAACCCAGTTACAATCGCCTTGAGTTCATTAGTTCTTGGTATTGGTACTGAGTTCACCATCTTGATTCTTGAAAGATATCGTGAGGAACGACTGAACAATGTCACCCGGGAGCAAGCTATTATTGATGCTGTCTCCCACGTTGGACAAGCTATTACCGTTTCTGGTTTAACAGTTATCGGTGGTTTCTCAGCTATCATCTTCTCAAGTTTCCCTGCTCTAAGATCATTCGGTATGATCACTGTGCTTGATACAGCTTACTCACTAATCAGTGCGTTAACTGTCTTGCCAGCAATTATCTTCTTATTCAGAAATAGAAAAGAAGATAAAAAATTAGCTGCCGCAAATAATGCAGTAACTGATTCAAAAGCAGACGATGCTAAAGATGACAAAGATAGTAAAGATTCAGAAAAATAATTATTAACGAAAATCCTGTTCTGGTATATCCGGAACGGGATTTTTTTAATACAGTTATCCGTTGAGGTTTCGTCAAAATTCTGCTAACCTTGTAACAAGATTCAAAATAAAGGATGCCCGTGAGCATCCATTTTGGGGGAAATTTAATGAAACCAGCAGTAACTGGACCATCGAACCATCTAGATAGCTATCAAAAGAAAGTAGTTGCTTCCACGACGTCAGGTTTTGGATTGGAAAATATGGACATAATGTTTTTATCATTTGCCCTATCTTCTATAATTTCAGAGCTTCATTTGTCAGGAACACAGGCGGGATTAATCTCGACGATTACTAATATTGGTATGTTACTAGGTGGCATTTTTTTTGGAATTTTAGCCGATCGAATCGGAAGAATTAAAACATTTACTTACACCATCTTTATTTTTGCCATAGCGACCGGGGCAATGTACTTCGCCCACAACCTAACAGCTATCTATATCTGCCGATTCTTCGCCGGTATTGGTGGCGGCGGTGAGTATGGTATAGGAATGACTGTTTTAGCAGAAAGCTTTTCTAAGGACAAATTAGGACGTATCTCGTCATGGGTTGGAATGGCAGGACAAGCCGGTGCAATCATCGCTACCGTCTTGGCAACATTAATCATTCCAACACTTGGTTGGCATACACTATTCTTATTTGGTGTCATTCCAGTATTTATTACTTTCTTCATTCGTCGCCACTTAAAGGAGAGCGACACTTTCATTAAAACCTCTAAAGTTAAACATGGTAGCGTCAAAGAATTATTTGCAACACCTAAAATCGGTTATCAAACATTTGCCTTGATGATTATGGCAATCGTTCAAATTGCCGGATACTTCGGATTGATGAACTGGTTACCTACCATCATGCAGAAACAGCTTAACCTTGCAGTATCAAGCTCTACTTGGATGATTGCTACTATTTTGGGAATGTGTGCGGGGATGTTCACATTCGGTTGGATTCTAGATACACTAGGACCACGTCTAGCATTCGGAATCTTCTTAGTCTGTTCAGCCATCGGAGTTTTCATTCTGACTTTGCCTAGCAATTTGTTCTCATTGATTATCGCCGGTGCAATCGTCGGATACTTCTCAAATGGGATGTTTGCTGGATATGGAGCAGTAGTCAGTCATCTTTACCCAACCGAAATCAGAGCAACCGCCAACAACGTCATCATGAACACTGGTCGCTGTATCGGAGGATTCTCAAGTTTGGCCATCGGCTGGATTCTCGACAATCACAACGTAATGTCAGTAATGATTTTCATTTCAACACTCTACGTAATTAGTCTGATTGCCATGCTTTCCATCAGCAACCTGAGACGAGTAAACTATAAGAAGTACTAACAATCGGAGGCTCCGCCAATGAAAACAATAATTTATACGCACCCTTATCAAGATAGTTTCAATCATGCAATCCAAGAAACTATGGAGAAAATTTTTGCAGATAAACATCAGGAATCACAAGTCATTGACCTATATGGAGATAACTTTGATCCAGTAATGTCGCGCTCAGAACTAGCCAAATACAGTAGCGGCAAAACTAGTGATCCACTGGTTTCGAAGTACCAGAGGATGATTGCTGACTCTGACGAGTTAGTCTTCATTTTTCCAATTTGGTGGCACATGTACCCTGCCATGCTTAAAGGATTTATCGACAAAGTGATGTTGCATGGATTCGCATATGACTCAACTGATGAAATACCCTGGCAAGGACTGTTATCGTATATTAATCGGGTTACGGTTATTACGACTTCAACTGTCACTAAAGACTATTTGGTTGAACAATGTGGCAACCCAATTCAAGGTGTTTTCATTAATCGAACGCTGGATGATTTAGGGATTCTACCTGAGAAATCTAACTGGATTCACTATGGGAAAGTTGATAAGACTCCTAAGGAAAATCATGTTAATTTTTTAAACGAGTTGGCTGATTTATATCAAAATGGACAAAAATAATAGCAGATACCGTTTTCATTACGGTTATCTGCTATTTTTATATTCCAAATATTTCTGATAGTGATAGAATTTATAACTATTATGTTGGTCGGGGTTGGGGAAATATGTCGTCTCCAGAGCTGAGAAATATTCTTCGGCTGTGCGGGACGGTCCGAGCCCTAGTGCGGTCTCGGATCTCGGTTTGAAGCCTTTCGAAGTTCGCGAAAGTCTTCAAACACGCCCGGGGATGTAATGGCTTTCGCCATTTCTTCCCTTTCACTGCCTTCGAATATTTCTCAGCTCTTCCGACTGGGTTTGTTTCTTGTTTTATTGTGTAATCTAACTTTGATATTGTACTTATCATTTTGAACATAAAAACGAATTCGAAGAATTACTTACTAGCTTTATTTTGATTGTTGTATTTTTTAGGGGGGATTTTATGGACGATAGACTTGATACTCGTTCAGCTATCAAAGACACTTTGCCTACTGTCTTTGGTTATTTGGGGATTGGTATTGCTTTTGGTGTTGTTGGTAAAGCTACTGGTCTTAGTACTTTTTTAGTTGTTCTGACGTCATTAATTACTTATTCTGGATCGGCTCAATTTGTTTTGGTTGGTTTGTTGGTTGCGCATAGTCCGCTGCTTACTATGATTTTTTCAGTCTTTTTGGTTAATTCTAGAATGATTTTGATGAGTACTACTGTCGCTAGATATTTTAAAGATGAATCACTTCTGAAAAACATTCTTATCGGTAGTTTGATAACTGATGAGAGTTTTGCTTTGAGTATGACTAAGCTTAATCATACTGGGGAAAAGTTGAATTTCGAATGGTTCAATACTGTTAACTTGATGGCTTATTTCACTTGGGCAATTGCTTCGTTCATTGGTGCTGTCCTTGGTAACTTAATTACCGATCCCAATAAATTTGGACTGGACTTTGCCTTGGTTGCAATGTTTATCGGTTTATTATACTTGCAATTAATTAGTGACCGTTCAATCAACATGTATCTTCAACTTATCATGATTGGAATCACGCTTGTTTTAGTGTTTGTGGGACTAATTTTCATCCCCAGCAGTTTACTAATTTTGGTAGTAACACTTATTGCCTGTGCGTTAGGAGTGATATTGAAAAATGCCTTCTTTTAGTTTTGTAGTTTTAACCATATTTAGTACCGGTCTAGTAACTTGGCTATCTCGTATCATGCCATTTTGGATTTTGCGTAAAGTGAAGCTGTCTCCGAAAGTAATCGAGTTCTTGAGCTTTGTTCCTATCGTAATTATGTCAGCCCTTTGGTTCGAAAATTTGTTCCATCAAAATGTCGGATACTTGCCTACTGTTGATTGGCCAAACTTGTTTGCCTCAGTTCCCACTGTCATTTCTGCGATAATTAGTCGTAGCCTATTAGTTGTTGTGGTAGTTGGAGTAATTTCTTTAGCCGTAATCAGAATGTATTTCTAAAAAATAACAGGACACAATTTCTTAATTGGAATTGTGTCCTGTTTTGGTTTTTTTAAATATAATCAGCAATTACAGTTTCCGGGTATGCAATTACACTGAATGTTAGTAACGGGACTCTTTTTAGATAGTGACTCTGTTATTTTGTCGATATCTGCTTGTGTCAATTCCGATTCATCAATAATTGAAGATATCGCATTCCCGACTTTCTTGGCACAAACTTGGTCGAAAAACTGTTTAGTAGTAATTTCAATTGTATCTTCTTCAGGCATGGTAGCTGAATAGATAAATTTATTACCGTCTTTTTCAGCCTTGATAATGTCCTTATCCATCAACCTTCTCAATAAAGTTTTTACAGTCGCTGGTTTCCAGTCCATTGATTCACCTAAAATATCAGTTAACTCTCTTGAAGTGGCCGTTCCTAATGACCAGATAACTCGCATTATCCGCCACTCGGCAGTAGTGATATTAATATCTTTTACATTTTCCATAACTTGACCTCAATTTGCTTGTTAGTAATAGTCTAGCTTAATTTTGCCAAATGACAAGCTAACAAAAATTGATATCACTTTGTGGAATTTCGATTTTAGCATATACTGGAATTACTGAATTATAGGGGGATCTATTTTTGAAAAACAAGAATCAAAGCTGGTTTATCTTTAGTATGATGCTAATTGCAGCCAATTTGCGATTACCAATTACTGTCATTCCACCGCTTCTAAAAAACATTGAAAGTGAACTTGGAGTTCCAAGCTCATTAGTTGGATTGGTAACCTCAATTCCACTAATTGCCTTTGCAGTTTTCAGCCCAATTATCGTTAAAATTGCCAAAAAATTTGGTAACGAACTAACAGTGTTTGTATTTTTCATCATCCTAATTGGGGGAAGTTATTTGAGAATCATCCCATCAATTTGGGCATTATTTATCGGTACAGCCTTAGTAGGTATTGGAATCGATAGTGGAAACGTCCTAGTTCCTGCGATGATCAAAGATCATCTACCCAATAAAATCCCACTGGGAACTGGATTATATACACTGTCAATGTTACTAATCGGTGCCATCGGTACAGCCTTAGCAGGGATATTCATCACAAAAATTAGTCTTGGCACTACTTTAGCAATCCTGTCAGCCTTAAGTATCCTAGCATTGATACTTTGGATACCAAATTTAAAATCAAATACAAAAGACAAAACAACTAACACAAAAGAAATTCCCAACTATCGAACAGTTTGGAATCAAAGAGTGGGTTGGCTAATCACGCTTTACTTCGGTCTGCAGTCACTAGTTTATTATTCACTGCTAACCTGGACACCATCAGTCCTCGAAAGTCACGGAGTAACTCCAGTAGTATCAAGCAACTTATTAACCCTATTACAATTAAGTGGTCTACCATGTTCATTCATAGTTCCAATGTTTGCCTCAAAGTTAAACGGAAGAAGATTTCTAGACGCCTTCCTAATTATCGGATACGTCTTTGGACCATTAATGTTCTTACTTAACATCCAAACAACTTGGATACTCGTAGTAATCTCATTCTTAACTGGCTTCGGATCAGGTATCGCCTTCAACGAAGCAATCTACTTCTTCACTAATAAAACAACTAATCCATATCAAACTGCCGAAGTATCCGGAATGGCACAATCAGCCGGTTACCTATTAGCAGCGTTTGGACCGGTAGTCTTTGGATATCTCCACGGACTAGCAGGCAGCTGGGCACCAACAATGATAATCATGACAGTAATGTCGATAATCCTAGTTACCGCTGGAATTGTGATTAACCATCATAAACCAATTGCTGAATAGTTATTCCAGCTTAATTTTCTTATTAGTTTTAGGCAGAATGAATTCCGTATCTAGTGATTCCATAGCTTTAGCAGCTAATTCAGGATGGTACGAATGCCATGGCACTGTTTGCTTGGCTCCAACAGCATCAACTAGAAAAACTAAATCATGCTTGGATGCATGTCCACTGGCAGAAAAATCGATGTATTGAAAATTGTAACTATTCAAACTTTGCTTTAAGTCTTCAAAATCGCGGCCATAACTAACTTTTGGAAATCCATTGCTGTGTAAATACAGTCCAGAATTAACACGCTCTAAATAATTGATATTTTCAAAACTGTTTTGTAATACATAATTCTTAGGGTTACTTTTAATATCGTCCAATGAAACAACTTCAAATTTACTTGAAGTTGTTTTTTTATTGATTGATTCTTTGAGTACTGCCAAGTTCAGCTTAGGATGAAACGATTGAATTACCAATGCATACTTTTCTTCTAAAACTAGTTTTCTTTCAAAATGACTAGCTTTACTAAAAAGCTTTTCAAGTCTATCTACATTGAACGGATCAACATTGATCACAATCAAATCTCGGCGTTGAACAATTAAATCCTTAAATTGACTTCTAAGTGAATTTTCATTATTAATATACAAGCGACAATTGTCAGAAAAGCTATAAGACGTAGAATCGAATAAAAATAAATCAATTTTCCTTTTATTGAATTTTCTTATCCAATGAAAGACTTGATCCTTATTCGGTCCTGTTAATCTAACATCCCCAGAAATACCAATGCTGTGTTCACCATCAGAAATCAACAATGACTGGCTACCCTTAACACCACAATCACTAGAGAAACTTCGAACCGTGAATTCTCCAACAACTAATTCCTGTGGCAAAGGTTTAAGTTTTACAGATATTGGTTGAATCAATTTATTTTCAACAAGAGATTTATATAATTCAAGACTAGTTTCTGATGCATAAATTGTAATATCCGATCTAAGATAAACGGCAGCATTAAAGTTATCGACATTCATACTAGTTAAGATGATTGCTTGATTAATGTATGAAGGTTTCTGATCAGTAAATAAATCTGGAAAATTTGGCAACACATGAGACTTGATCAATTTCTTTGGAGAACTCGACTTAAAACCACCCACCATGCCAAAATCAATGATTAGCCTTGAGGAATCATTAGTAATCTCGACAATGTTTCCTTCAACATCGCGTGAACCATTCACAAATTTAAGTATAGTCATCATAATCTCCAGATTAGTTCGTGATAATCAATGGAATTGAAATAATTAATATTACATTCGCAAGTAATAGATTGAATATCCGAATTATTTTGAATAGTGTTTGAATATAGTTTGTATTATGAGTGATTAATACCGATATAGCAATGATTTTAAAATTAATAAAAAAAAACAACCATTATTGTTTCGTACAACAATGATTGCTAATTATACAGAAACTAAACCGATTGAGTCATTGTCCAATAGAGAAGACCAGTGTAAGTATCATTTGATACTGAAAATCCAGGTAAAATTCTTAGCTTTAGCTTATCGATCAATAATTTTGTTAAATCTAGTTGATATTCTTGTTTAACGGGAACGTGTACATTATTAGAAATGTGGATATTTCCCGTCTGATATTTGTTTTTATCATCCCAATAAAGTCCAAAATTGGCCTGTTGGTTTTGACTGTTATAGAACTGAGAGGCAACAACATTAACTGTCGTATGATTGATTGTATGATTTACCGGGAAATCAATTAATAGTTTCCCTACGATTTTTGGCTTTACAGAATCATAATCACTATTATCTTGATCCAGTATTCCAAAATCAATACTATCTGGAATCATCAACGTAGCTGGAATTGTTTGTGCTGGTGGAACAGTGACTGTTGGTGGGACTATTGGCTTTGGGGGAACTATTGGTTTTGGGGGAGAAACTACTGTACCAGTTTCACCCATTGTTCTTCCAAACCAAAAGTAATCAGACCTTGTCACATTTGATCCATCGACCCACTCAACGAAGAGATTATGAATCTCTCCATCCAGAAATCCTGCGAACAATGTACTGGCGGGAAATTCCCATTTATTTCCTTTACTAACTACTTTTATTTTTATAGTTGGACGATATTGATTATCTACAAATACATGTAGATCATCTCCATAAGGGACATCGCCTGAAGGCGAATACGTTCCTTTTACATCAAAGCTCTCTGAATTACTATTGATTCCATAAGCTTTTTCTGGAGTTGTATTTTCTCTCGGATTAGTAATTTTTAATATTCTGGAACTGTCTGTTTTTTCTAACAATTGTGGTTGATTTTCCGAAGCAATTGTTGACGAAACATAACTAATGGATAAATTACTTTCCGGTTTAAAACTAACTATGTCTGACTGAAGTTGAAGTTCAGCACTTTTATGAACTTCTATGACAGGCGTTGGCTTTATTTTTCCAGTTGTCAAGAAATCTGAAAGGAAATCTCCAGTCAGTGTTCTGTGATACAAGGGGGCCCATGGCACGTTGTTCAATCCATCATTAGGTGTTACCCCTTTAATAAAAGTCGGAATGGTTGTTATCCAATTATTACCTCCATCTAAACTTGATAATAGCTGGATATTATACTTTTCAGATTCATCTTTAGTCTGATACTGGATTTGCCCATTGCTTTCAGTCGGAATTAAATAATCCCCTTGTTTATTACCACTCTCATCAATAGATTCCTGATTGTCCTTATTGAGAACTATCTTCTTAATGAGTTGCCCGGAAAATTGGTAAATATCGTTAGTTCCAATATTTTGAAAATTTATATTAGTTACTACTTGGTTATCTCCGTTAAATTTTTGAGTGATTGTAATTCTCAGTTTATTTTGATTAAATGTTTGATCATATTCAATCTTCTGTTCTGGAGATTGAGTCTCTTTATTGAATGCATAATAAAACTGGACATTTTCTGGAACAGAATTAATTGAACCGTCATTATTTGACTGCTGACCTGATTTGAACGTTATCTTTGTTCCTTGTGATCCTGATACATTATCCTTGGCTTCACCGTCACCGGATGCGGATGTATAAATATGCGTTGCTTTTGTCAACAAGTCAGTTCCAACATTAAGTGAATTTGGTATTGTAATATTATGCGAAAAATTTATTGTTGCCTTATTTGGAGCTATTACATTATTAGATTTATCATCTAAATATTCGTTAATCGTCTTATTTGAATTAATTTCATTAATATCTCCAAAATACATCAATGGAACAGATGTGCTTCCATCGCTGTTCATTACCGATTTACCAGCAGATATTATTAGTTTGTCGGAGGGAGTCCAATCAACTTGATCTGCAGACACTGTATTTTCATCATGATTAATTACAATCAAAAATGAGCAAATGGCTGTTAACACAATAAAAAATGCTGATAATATTTTACTCATATGAACTCCTCCCCAAATATTTCCAATAAAAGCATAAATCAAAGGAAAAGAAAATACTCATATGAAATCGTTATCATGTAAATCACATTGTTTTCAAATTATATATTAATTTCACACTATTTCTTAAATAATATGAATTACAAAAAAACCACTGAATAAAAGTTATTCAGTGGTTTCTTAATTTTATGCAAATTCAGCAAATGCTTCATCGATTGCGTGGTAATCGCTATTTCTCAAATTGATATCTAATGATTTCACATTTTGATCAACTTGTTCTGGTACTCTTGCACCTGGTATGACGATTGAGATATCTGGATTTTGCATGTACCATGCCAACACTACTTCGGCAATGTTTGAGTTTGTCTTGTTGGCAATCTTGTGTACGACGCCTAGTGCATCCATGATGTCACTATACTGGTCAGCTGTGAATTGGCTGAATTTCTTGGCATCCCCTAGATTGTATTTTCCTGTTAACAATCCTGAGGCTAGTGGGAAATATGGTACGAATGAGATTTTATTCTTTCTCAAATATGGGAATAAGCTCTTTTCAGCATCACGATGTACCAAGCTGTAATTGTCTTCGACGATGTCTACCAGGCCGTCTTTATTGGCTTCTTTGATTTGGTCTAATGAGAAATTAGACAAGCCGATTGCTTTGATTTTTCCAGCTTTCTTCAACTCATTTAATGCTGCGACTGCCTCATTCTTTGGCGTATTTTCGTCTGGATAGTGAATATAAAAAATATCAATATAGTCTGTCTTGAGACGTTTCAACGCATCATCAACAGCCTTTTTCAAAAACTCTGGGCTATTGTCTGGCTTGTTGTCGTTGTCAGGATTTTGGGCAGCCTTTGTGGCGATAACTAATTTGCTACGATTGTAGTCTTGAATCACGTCGCCAATAATCTCTTCAGAACGACCATTACCGTACATATAAGCGGTGTCTAATGTAGTAATGCCACTGTCGATTGCTTCTTTAACAACAGCGTAACCATCTTCGTCCTTCAAATTTTGAAAAATGTTGTGTCCACCAACTTTGTTTGTACCTAGTCCTAATTTCTTACTAGTAACGTCGGACTTTCCAACCTTAATTAAATTATCCATATGCATGCCTCCAACTATAAATTAATACCCTTAGCATAACGCAATTTATTTAAAAAAAATAAGATTATGCTAACTTTCATAATCTTATCGCTATCCTTTTATAATCAACATAACTCCGAACAAAGTTAACATTGCATAGACGTATTTGACCATCTGAACGCTATTTATCTTTTTACTGACCCAATTTGCAAAAGGAATCAAAATCAACAGTAACGGAATTGAAATCAAAAGTATTTTAACCACTTCCATATTCCAAAATCCAGATACAGCCTGACTGGAAACCACAATCACTCCTACGCACATAAAATGAGCCTGAAGAATTCCTCTGAATTCATCCGCCGTCCAATTTTTCAACGTTCCATAAATTGCTATTGCCACACCATGACTGTTATAAGCACTGCCTAACAAACCTGAGATTAATCCAAAAAAGTAGTCCCACCAATTGGAATCCAACTGAGTTGAAACTTTTCTTACTCTGAATGAATTGAAAAAACTATACAGGCCATAAATTATCAGGAATCCACCCAAAACTCTGGCAACTGTCGCCGCGCTGGAATACTTTACTAGTGCGATTCCGACGGGAATTCCTAGAATTGAACCAATCACCATCCTGCGAATCACTGCCCAATTTATTGACGTACGATATTTGAACGCTGCTGGAATTGCGACTAGAAATCCTGTCACACCAATCAAGGCCGTCGAAGTTTTCAAGTCGAATGAAATTAACGTGAGAAGCGGCATGGCAGCGAGTGCATCCCCAAAACCGAAGACAGTTCTAATGAATGCTCCGAACAAAATTATTAATATCACTAGTATTTCAGTTTGTGTCAACCTGCCATCCCCTTCGATTACTACTAAATAGTGTATCGAAGATTGGTAGTAAAAGACAGCCAGGTTCAATCACAAATACTAATTAAAATTTGGCATCTTGCTTTCAAAATCTTCAATTTTATTTTCGTAACCCATCGTAATCGCAATGTCGTCCAAACCATTGATAAACTTGCGTTTCCAAAGGGGATCAATATCAAAATCAAAAGTGAAATCTCGATATCTTACTTGTTGGTTGGGCAAGTCTATGGTTATTTTTTCGTCCGCCGGTGCTCCTGCCAAAATTTTCCGTTGGTCTTCTGGCAAAGTAATTGCTAGCAATCCATTCTTAGTACTATTCATATAAAATATATCGCTGTATCCACCCGCAATAACGGCTTTAAAGCCGTAATCTTTCAATGCCCAGACGGCATGTTCACGTGATGATCCACAGCCAAAATTATCTCCGGTAACCAGAATAGTCGCTTTCTGTCTGTCGCTGTCATTCAAGACAAAGTCAGGATTTGGCTTTCCGCCTGGCAAGTATCGCCAATCGTAAAACAAGTCCTTGCCATAACCAACTTTCAAAATATTCTTTAGAAACTGTTTGGGAATTAGTTGATCAGTATCAATATTTTCTTTCATTATAGGAACTGATGTGTCAGTAATTACTGTGATTGGTTTCATATTAAATAGCTTCCTTTCTGATATCAATGAAGTGTCCGTGAACAGCTGCAGCTGCGACCATGGCTGGACTGGCCAAATGTGTCCTTGATCCAGCACCTTGGCGCCCTTCAAAATTTCTGTTCGAGGTTGATGCACAATGAACCCCTGCTGGAACTCGATCTGGATTCATCCCTAAGCAAGCTGAACATCCAGGTTCTCTCCATTCACAACCGGCGTCTTTAAAAATTTTATCCAAACCTAGTTCTTCTGCTCGTTCCTTAATTGCCCGTGACCCTGGAACAACCAAGGCAGTGACTCCGTCAGCAATATGGTGACCCTTTAAACTTTCAGCTGCCACTTTCAAGTCAGAAAGTCTGCCATTCGTGCATGAACCGAAGAAGGCAAATCTAATTGGAATTTCGGGAGCTGTTTCACCTGGTTTCAATCCAACATACTCATAGGCTTTTTTATCATCATCGTTTTCAATTGTTGGAAATGGTTTGTCGACTGGAACTGACATTCCGGGATTGGTCCCCCATGAGACAAATGGAGCCAAATCTGACACATCGAAGTCGATAACTTTGTCAAAAGCTGATTCGTCATCAGTATAAAATTGTTTCCAATATTCAACTGCTTTATCGAATTTCTTTGGAGCATATTTACGGCCTTTCACATAGTCAAAAGTAGTTTGGTCAGGTTGAACGCTGCCCATCTTGGCGCCACCTTCAATAGCCATATTACAAAGAGTCATACGCTCTTCCATGCTCATATTACGAATTGTATCGCCATAAAACTCGACACCATAGCCAGTTCCAAATGACACGCCTTCGCGTGCAATAATACCCATGATAATATCCTTAGAATAAACTCCATTGGGAAGTTTTCCGTGAACGTGAATACCCATAGTCTTTGGTTTCGTTTGCCAGATAGTTTGAGTTGCCAAAACATGCTCTACTTCACTAGTACCAATCCCGAATGCGATAGAACCAAAAGCTCCGTGCGTTGCTGTATGTGAGTCACCACAAACGATAATCATGCCTGGTTGAGTCAATCCAAGTTGTGGACCAATTACGTGGACAATTCCCTGATCTTCAGAACCCATACCTGCCAATCTAACTCCAAATTCTTCTGCATTGTGTTGTAAAGTATCGATTTGTTTACGCGAAATTGCATCTTTGATATTAAAAATATCGACCGTAGGAACATTATGATCCATCGTCGCAAAATTTCTCATTGGTTGGCGGACTTGGCGATTATTTTCTCGTAATCCTTAGAAAGCTTGTGGAGATGTAACTTCGTGTAATAGTTGCAAGTCAACATATATCAATTGTGGGTCGCCAGTTTTTCCAGCAATCACATGTTTATCCCAAATTTTATCGAACATTGTTTGTGGCATAATTATCACTACTTTCCCTAATATTATTAATTATTTCAGAAGTAACTTCAGTAGTCGTACTCTTGCCACCAAGGTCAGGAGTGACGACTTTTTTGTTAATAGCAACTTCAATTGCATTATTTATTCGAGTGGCCAAGTCACCACGATCAAATGAGTTTTCCAACATCATCGCAACTGATTTGATCATCGAAATTGGATTAGCAATTCCCAGCCCGGCGATGTCAGGAGCGGAACCATGAATTGGTTCATATAATGCCGGGCCATTTTCTCCTACACTCATCGATGGAATAGTTCCTAATGATCCAGTGATTTCTGCCGCTTCATCGCTCAAGATGTCGCCAAACAAATTTTCAGTCAAAATCACATCAAATTTCTCAGGTTCAGAAATAACTTTCATAGCCATCGCATCCACATAACTGCAGTCAAATTCAACTTTGAGATACGAATCTGCAATACGTCCTACGACCTCGCGCCACAACTTGCTAGTGGCCAAAACATTTGCTTTATCAACCAAAGTCACATGCTTGTTTCGACGCATCGCCATATCAAATGCAACTTTCGCCACACGTTCAATCTCACCAGTCGAATATGACATCGTATCAACCGCACCCGCTGCCGATTTGGTCCTTGGAGTTCCGAAGTAAATTCCACTCGTCAATTCACGTACGATAACGAAGTTCACTTCATGCTCAATTTTTATTGGAGAATAATCTTGCATGGCTTCACTGATCTGAGTTGGACGAATGTTGCTGAACAGGTTTAACTTCTTACGAATTTCCAGCAATCCTGCTTCAGGGCGTTTGGCTGCGTTATCCCATTTTGGACCACCTATTGCTGACAACAGCACGGCATCACTGTTCTTACAAGCTTGCAAAGTCCTGTCTGGTAATGGAACTCCTTCGGAATCAATTGCCTCACCCCCGAATGGAACGGAATTAATTTCATAATCAAAATTCTGATTTTCCGTTGCTGCCTTCAGGACTTCCAAACCAGCATTCATGATTTCTGGTCCGATATAATCACCTTTTAGCACTGCTATTTTTTTCTTATCCATCATGCTGTCACCTTATTGACCTCTCGCATAATATTTTTAAGTTCCGATTCTGAAACTATTGAAGTGTTATCGGCAATGTTCTTAAATCGTGGGAAGATAACTTTCATATCATCACGTGTAACTTGATATCCCATTGTTTGTAGTTTCTGCATTACTGCATGTGAGCCGGAAAGTTTCCCTAGTGGAAGACTGGTTTTGTTTGCTCCGACAACTGCCGGTGTAAGAATTTCATATGTCTGTGGATTCTTGAGCATTCCATCTTGATGGATACCTGATTCGTGAGCAAAGGCATTGGCACCAACAACCGCTTTATTGTGTGGCACTGCCATTTCTGAACAGTGACTGATCATGTCGCTAGTTTTCTTAGTTTCTGCCATATCAATATTATTTTCGGCATGATAGTAATCTTTGCGGACATACATTGCTGCGGCAACTTCTTCCAGGGCAGCATTCCCAGCGCGTTCACCAATTCCATTGATAGTTCCTTCAATCCGAGTGGCACCAGCTTTGATTGCTTCAAGACTGTTAGCAACTGCCATACCTAAATCATCGTGGCAATGTACGGAAAAAGTTATTTGATCAAACATTGGAATATTGTTGCGAAGATTCTTGAACAATTTTTCAAATTCCTGTGGGTTGGTATATCCGACAGTATCAGGAATATTGATTACTGTGGCTCCAGCATCAATTGCTGCCTGGATAGATTCAACTAAAAAGTCTGGCTCTGTTCTAGTAGCATCCTCAGGTGAAAATTCCACGATATCAAAAAATTTATGTGCATAATCCACACTATAAGTGATTGCATCAATTACTTGTTCTTTCGTCATATTCAACTTGTCCTCACGATGAATTGGACTAGTTGCAATAAAAACATGAATCTGTTTATGCGTTGCCATGGATGTTGCTTTAACACAGGCATCGATATCGCCTTTTCTGGCTCTAGCTAATCCAGTAACTCTTGCATGTTTAACTGCTTTAGCAACTGCAGTCACCGCTTCAAAATCACCTTTAGATGCCACGGGAAAGCCTGCTTCGATCACATCAACTCCCCAGTTCTCAAGTTGTTTAGCAATTGCAACTTTTTCATCAATACTGAAATTGACGCCTATCGTTTGTTCTCCATCTCGTAATGTCGTATCGAAAAATTGAATATATTTGCTCATAATAACTTCCTCCATTTTCTTTTTTGAAATAAAAAAAACACCTCATTACAAGAATGAGGTGTGAAAAGTTTCGTCAAGCCCCATTCCCTAAACGCAAATAGGACTCGACATAATATGTCAGAGTCCTGGTCAGAGCAATAAGGCTAGTAAGAAGGCTACAGATTTGTTTGATTTTACTGATTTGGCATTAGTTGTATTAAACATGTGATGTAACCTCCTTATTTGATATTTGTATACTAGCATTAGATTTTTTAATGTTCAACCATAAATTTTAATTTAATTATTATTTTAGAAATAGATAATTCCTTTAAGCCTAATAATCACGGCTTCAATCGATATTTTGGAAAATTAAGAAAAAATAAAGTAAGAACAGTTTGGTACTCTGAAGGATGCCGTCTGCAGGTCTGGGAATATTTGTCTGCTGTGCGGGACGGGCCAAGCCCAAGTGCGGTCTTGGCCCTCGGTTAGAAGCCTTTCGAAGTTCACGAAAGTCTTCAAACTCGCCCGGTGGTGTTTGAGATACTTACGATGTGGTTGACATTTGAAATGTAATAATTTTGATCACTTCGGAGGTATTAATATGTGGAAATATACTCAAAAAGAAAAATATAACCTTATCAAGGAATTTGAAAAATCTGATTTACCTCGACAGACATTTGCGAAAACCAAAGGAATCAGTCCCGAAACGTTTAGGGACTGGAATAATTACTACAAAGAGAATGGTTATGAAGGACTAAGGAATAGTAAATCACGTACGTTTTATAGTGCTGAAACAAAGATCAACTCTGTTCGTGCATATGCGAATGGTGAAGGTAATCTAAAGCAAGTATGTGAAAAATTCGGAGTGAAATCATCTAAACAACTCAGAATGTGGTTGATACAGTATAATAATGGCAAGACTCTTAAGGCTACGCCTGTCAGGAAGAAGGTCACTGCTGTGCCAAGAAAAACAACGATAGATGAAAGAATTGAAGTTGTAGAATTCATTCTTAATAAACATCATTCCTATTCAGAAGCATCTGAACGATTTGATGTTTCTTATCAACAAGCTCGGCTTTGGGTTATGAAAGTCCAAGGTGATGGCTATAAAGCTCTCGTAGATGAGCGTGGCCATAGGATTCATCATAAAGCAGAAGAGATTAGTGAACTAGAGAAATTGAAACTTGAAAACCGTGAACTCAAAGCAAAATTGAATGAACAAGAAGCCATTGCGGCGTTTGAAAAAAAATTAAACGAACTTCAGCACAGGGGGTGAATTCACAACGAAAGCTGTCTTACCAGGCAATAATGGAGGTCAGCGAAGGTAATCATGGATGGAAATCTATTCTATTAGACCATATAGGTGTTTCTAGACAAGCGTTAAATAAGTTCTTACATCATAGGAAGACAGATTGGGAACACAAAAATGATTTATTGACTGAAGTTGTTCTTAAGACATATAAAGATCATTTTCAAAGAATTGGTGCGGGAAAGATTCTTTCTCATATTACAAAGGAACACCTTCTAGATTTTGAGGTCACGTACTACCAAGTTAGGCGTGTAATGAGAAGTGAAGGTATTAGTTGTAAATCAAAAGCAAAAAAGCGAAGTCGTAAAGATGACAATGATCAGCATGAAAAAGACAATGTATTAAACCAGAATTTTGAAGTGGAAAAACCAAACATGGTTTGGCTATCTGATTCAACCCAATTGGAATTTGGAATCAAAGAAACACACAAAGTAAAACTCAGTGGAATACTAGATTTGTGCAGTCGTAAAATAATTGGATCTTTTATAAGTCCATCAGAGACTGCAGAAGCTGAAATTGCGATGTTCAAAGAAACTTTTGAGGAAATGGGCGACGTTCATCCAATGGTACATACTGATCGTGGACCTGCATTCACAGCCGTTAGCTTTAATAAATTGTTGGATGAACACAAAGTAATAAGAAGTTTTTCAAGACCAGGCACCCCATATGATAATTCACCAATGGAGAGCTGGTGGAGTAATTTTAAGGGAATCTGGATGGATAGTCATCCAAGACCAGCAACTTTAGAAGCACTGATTAAGCTAGTACAAGATGGAATTGATTATTTCAATAACATTGATAGATTGCCAACAAAAAATGGCCTTACTCCAGAAGAATGCTGGAATAAAGCCATTGCAAAGTAGTTTATAATATTTTAATTGTTTAAATGTCAACTTGACAACGCAAGTTCAGTTATAGCTGACGCAATAACGCCACTTTCACTGCTGACAAATATTTCCAGACCTTCCGACTAGTTTAGTCAAAAAAAACAAAGTCTAATACGAGTAATTATATATAATGCTACTTTCAATATTTCTTACCAAAAAAAAGTTGTATCTTACTTGATTTCCCAAGTTTGATACAACTTTTTTCATTATGCTAAATTAAGTGGTGCATCGATTCCTACTTCATTGCTGAAGAATCTTCTAACTACAAAGACTATTACGACACCTATGATTGATACAAATGCCACTGTGAAAAGTACACCTATGAATTGGACTCCTAATAGTTTTAATCCACCGCCGTAGAACAATCCGTTGTTAACTACGTTGTTATCGATAGTTTTGTTGGCAAAAAGTCCGACACACAAGGATCCGATAATTCCGCTAACTCCATGACTTCCGAAAATATCTAGATAGTCATTTAGATGTAATTTATATTTCAAATTATTCATGAAGTAGAAACTTCCTAACGCGGATACAATACCAATGATGAACGCTCCAATCACCGATACGTATCCTGTCCCTGGAGTAATGCCGACCAATCCACAAATACTTCCAGTACAAATACCGTTGACACTAACTCGTGCTTTGAATAACTTTTCCAAAATTGCCCAAGTAATTAACGCGGCACAGGCTGCTACCGTTGTTGTAAAGAAAGCGTCAATTGCTTGAGTATTAACTTTCAAAGCTGAACCGGCGTTAAATCCATACCAACCGATCCACAACAAAACCGTTCCCATTAATATCCACATAGGATTTCCTGGTACATTTTCATTGTTATATTTATATGGTCCACGCAAAGTTATTGCAAGGATCATTGCTGTGATACCAGCATTGATGTGAATAACTGTCCCACCGGCGAAATCTAGTACTCCGAGTTGAGCCAAAAATCCATTTGGTGCCCAAACAAAATGAGCTAATGGATAATAAACTAGCAGTGACCAAAATACTACAAACAGCGCAATAAATTTAATCCGTGCACGACTCGCAACTGCTCCGAGGAACAGTGCAGGTGTTAATACCGCGAACATCATTTGGAACAATAAATAGACGTCTGTTGGCAAACCTGTATTTCCATATGGAGCGGTTAAATCAATTCCAGTTAAAAATATATGCTTCAAATTACCGATAATTCCGAGACTACTATCACCAAAAGTTAGTGGAAATCCGACAACTATCCACATCAAACCTGCTATACCAAACATTAAAAATGTATTGAATAGGATCCTGGTTATATCTCTTTTTGGCACGAAACCACTATAAAATATAGCAATTCCGGGTACCATTAGAAAGACTAACATTGTTGATAGGAGCATAAACACGATGTTCATAACAATCACATTCTTTTCGTTTGGATTTTAATGATTTATTGTAGACTGGTTTATTTGTTTTGTATACCATTTTTATTATATTTCTTTAATAAGATTATAAATATCATAATTATATAGTTGAGTTTTTTTATTTTGAGTTATATTTTTGTTTTGGATGTGATTGGGTATTTGGTTCACTGCCGCCTAGAGGCTCCGTACGAGGGGGCTGGAACGCTGGCGACATCATTCCAAGCCTTCCAAAGTTCGGGAAGTCTTGGAAATGAGTCTTTCACTAAGTTGACTTCGTCAACTAAGAGAAATGTGCCGGCTGAGCGCCCCTCGTACTCCACCTCCAGGCTAGAGTACATTCAAATACAAAACTTTTTTTGTGTGGGACCGGTGTTCACTTTAGTGTTGTTGTAATACTTTATCTTGTGAGTTTGCGTTCATGTTTTTTGTTAATCTCACTCTTGGATTTTGGAGATGCATCTTTCAAAAATTAATTGCAGGTATATAATTAACCCAACTTTATTTATAACTTGGGGGCATTTTATGAATAACGAAGTTTATCATGATCATTCAGTCATTAATTGGACATTGGATCACTGCAAAATATTGCATCTAGGACTTTCTAACGATAAAGGAACTTTTGTCGTACCTGTAAATTATGGTTACGAGGAAACATCAAATGGACAATATGTGATTTTCATTCATGGCACTTCCAATGGTGATAAGGGTGAGGCATTGAATAAGCAATCCTCCATCAGTTTTGAAGCCGACGGTGGACATGAAGTTTTAACTTACACTCCACCTTCAGAAGGCGCATTTGGTCCCGCGTTTAGAAGCGTAATGGGAAAAGGGCAAGTTAAGAAAATTGTGGATAACAAAGAAAAAGTACACGCATTGAGAACCATCATCCACAACTATGTATTAGATATACCAGTAGCTTTACATGCCGAAACAATGGAAAACGTTCCAGTCTGGAAAATATCAGTAACCGACATTACCGCAAAAATTCATCATCCAACAAAAGAATGGCAAACCGCACTCGGTATAAAAGCTCCACTATCAAAGGGAATCCATTACGATACAAATGGTGCAATACTAAGTACAGATTCAACAAATGAGGATAATACCTTAGATACAATTTCGAGTGCATCGAAATCAGCTAATTAAATTCAAAAAAACTTCTTTCAATCAAATTTGAAAGAAGTTTTTTTTATCAGCTGAACACCCGTAATACGATGAATAACAATTCAATAGACGAGATATTACCAATGATGGCAGTGAACATCCGGACCACACCAAACACGATGATTGATTTATACTCTCGTTCGGAGATCGAGTTCTCTGGGGGTGCAGCCGTGGAATTGTTGTTGACGTGCCATGGGGCACGTTTACAACAAAGGCGAGTTTTGAGATTTTTCGGGTTGTGACATCCTTGAATGTTTGTTGGCATAGCCAACTTTATAACTGTTGCGCATGAGCTTCAGCTCATACGTTCCGTTAAATCTCGCATCACAGCGTTCCCATCCCCCAGAGAACTTGACCGGAGAACAGCAGTGAACCAAACACCGCTGCAACCAACCACAAAAAAAGCCTTCCCGCAGATAAATCCACAGAAAGACCAATTAAAAACTATTTAATCTCATAATCAATAGGATCAAGCTTATCAGAAGACTTCTTCAAATTGAACATAACCCTGATGAAAATAACCAACAAGATAACAACACCGGCAGTAAAGATAACATCAGGAACGGATCTGATGATAGTTAGTGCACGAGTAATTGGTTGTTGATAGAAACTGGCTTCTCTTGCGTGCCAGTAACCATGTTCAAGAGCATCCTTAAGTTGAATGAAACCTAATGGCATCAATGTAATGAATGTCATTCCGGCTAGTCCAACATTAAGTGTGATACATGCCCATTTAATCCATTTCTCAACTTTGTTTGTCCAGAATGATGTCTTTGTCAAATGACGTGCTGCGAAGAGCATGATAGCAATTGAGAAGAAACCATAAACACCGGCCATTGAGCCATGGGCGTGAGCTGAAGTCCATTGTGTTCCGTGTTCGAAGTAGTTGATTGCTGGTGAGTTGATTAACCAACCTAATGCACCGGCACCAACGGCATTCCAAACACCAACTGATACTAAGAACATAAATGTTCCCTTGTATGGGAAATTCTTTTGACTGTCGTGATATACACGATAGTGTGTGTAAGCTTCCCAAATTAATAAACATAGTGGGATAACTTCTAGTGCTGAGAAACATGCACCTAATGCTAACCAAATTGAGTGGTCACCTTCCCAGAAGTAATGGTGACCCATACCTACAACACCTGTACCTAGAAGTAAGATCAATTGGAAGTACAATGCACGAACTGTTGACTTAATTGTTGTAAGTTTCATATCAACTAACAAGTAACCAATTAAGATAACAGCAAATGATTCAAAGATACCTTCAACCCATAGATGGACGATCCACCATCTCCAGTAATCAGCAAAGGTTACATGTGAGTTAGGTAAAATAAATAGTGAAGCTAGGTAGAACAATGGAATAGCGATTGAACCACAAAGAAGAAGTGTCAATAGAACTGAACGGTCCTTGTTGATCTTGTTCTTGATTGCAGGAATGAAACCACGGCATAAAATAACAACCCAAAGTAACATTCCAATGATAAATAGAATTTGCCAGAATTTACCCATTTCAGCGTATTCCCAGCCATAATGACCGAAGATCCACCATTTACCATTGATAACGCCTGTAACTGATCCCCATTCACCTAACATTGAACCACCAACAACGATGATTAATGCCCAGAATAGAATATCAACTAACAATCCTTGGTGCTTTGGTTCTGAACCACGAACACGTGGTGCGATGTAAATACCAGTTGCTAACCATGCAGTAGCAATCCAGAAAATAACTAATTGTAAGTGCCATGTTTTGGCTAAGTTAAATGGCCAAATATTTTGCAATGGCAGTCCGAAGAATCCTTGTTCAACATAGTAGTGAGACATTAACTCACCAAGTAATACTTGTACTAAGAACATCAACATAACAATTAAGAAGTACTTAGCAGCTTTTCTTTGTGATGGTGTGATAGGCTCATTAGTCTTGATCTCACCCATCTTGCTATAGGCTTCATTAAAGTCCATATCAAATGAATATCTCTTGTAGAAGAAAATAACGATTGCCATACCAACAACAAACAATGCGGCTGAAATAGCAGTCCAAACCATTGCATCAGCTGTCATAACGTTACCGGCATCTAAATCATATGGCCAGTTGTTAGTATATGAGTAAGTCTGGTGTGGACGGTTTGTTGATGACATCCATGCTCCCCAGAAGAAGAAGTATGTCAATTGATCAATTTTATCACCGTTATGCATAAAGTCATCGGTGTTATTCTTGATCATATTTTCAGGCATACCAGCCTCTTTAGGGTTGTTATGGAATTCATCACGGTAATATTTAGTTAAATGATTCAAACCGGCAACTTGTGCAGTTGTAAGTGTCAATTCGTCAGTTTTATCGTTGTAACGATTCTCACGAATTTCCTTTTGAATCTTCCCCTTAATACCTGATTTTTGTTCTGTACTTAACTCGCTAAAGTTCTTACCATGATCCTTTTGAGCATAGTATTGATCCATACCTTTTAGGTATACATGCAATGCTTGTGCTGTATAATCAGGTCCAAAATAAGTACCATTTCCTAAGTAAGTACCGTAATCAGTCAAACCATATTTTTCATAAACAGCTTGACCTGATAGTAATTGTTGTTTTGTAACAACAGTTGAGCCTTGTTCGTTAACAATCTTTGAAGGACGTGGAGCTTCGTTTTTGAAAATCAAAAGTCCACCGGCAATCAAGATTGTGAAGGCAACAACTAAAGTCCAAAGCAACGTCTTGTTTAGCCTTTTATAAGACGTCATATAATCCCCTCGTTTACTTGCAGTCTTTAATCAGTTTTTGGATCTTAACCAATTCGTTTTCATTATGATTGAATTCAGAGAATACTTTTGCTTTATTAAGCAAATCCAAAACCAACTCACTTTGACCATTTACATCACATTCATTAAGAGCCAATTGCTCATAAATACGTGCAATATAATAAGTCACATGGTTGTCCTGGCAAATTTTAACTGCATAATCAAGCAATGCATTAGCAGTTTCAAATTCTTTGCGGTTTGAATAATAAAGCGCACAGTAGAAAATAATATTGATGTATCGCCAAATTTTTGTTACATCGTCAATTGGCATTCCATAAATATCATTGAACACTTTGCTGAAATAATATTCACTCTTCTCATCGTCGCCTTGTTGAGCATATACCATACCCATTCCGACGAATGCTAAGAAGGTAAAAATTGTTTCTCCCTTGGCATCGAGATCCGACAATATTTGATTGAAGTCGAATACGGCTTCCAACAAATCCCCATTGTCGAGAACATTTAGATATCCTTTTAAGTAATAATATTGCATGGTTGCTTGTTTATCATCACTTATGGAATCCAATTTGATTTCATTCAAGATTTCCCATGAGTTCTTATACTCTTCAATAATCAAGTTAAATTCAGCTTTGTTCATCGCAATGATCTGGTGTTTTGTTTTGTGATTATCGATACCAATAATCTCATCCAAAGCTAATCCCAGTCGATTACAAAGTTGAATCAAAATTTTCATTGAAGGAATCTTGCCATTATTCTCAAATTTACTCAATGTCGCCTGAGTGCATATTCCCTTACTCAATTCTTTTTGCGACAGCCCCAATTCTTTTCTTTTATCAACAAAAGATTGAATGTTCATGCGACCACCCCTAATCATAATTTATTTCATACGAATTAAATTATATACTATTATTATCTCCTTTTATAGAAGTTATAATAATTCCTAATAGCTGATTTCTATACTAGTCTAGTATCATTTCATTAGTTTGTAAATAACCATTTTATATATATAATATTCCTAAAATATATACATTGTGAAAACTTATTGTGAACTGACTGGTGCATATAGCAGAAAGCGTTTACAGACTTCTATCTTCCTTCATTCACAATTTAACTAAAAGCTTGTGAAAATAACATGATATGTAATTAAACGTACAAAAAAATCCTACAAAATTTGTAGGATTTTTTTTATTTATTCTTTAAATCGTCAATTGAATTGATATTTGTCATATATTTTGGAACAGCTAACCCGACTTTTGCACCGTGCAAGTTTGCTCCTAAATCAACAAATTTACCCTTGTAATCTTTATAGAACAATCCAGAAGTCTTAGGCAACCAAGCTGAAACTTGTGCGTCAGCAGCTTTTGTAGCAACTGAAGCCCACATTGGTTGTTGTTCCATGGCTTGGATAGTTACTTTGTACCCTTGGTCTCTCAATACCTGAGCAACCACATTAGTTGAAGCAATTTCCGAGTCCCAAGCTACATAAGTCATTTTAATAGACTTACCGTGAACTTTTTTAACACCCTTAGTCCATTCATTAACTCTGTCTGGATTAGCCTTGATCCACTGTTTTGCAGCTTTTTGAGGGTCCATTCCATTGTTAACTTTTAGCATAACAGCCGACATTTGTGTAGGATTCCAGTGGAATCTATCCAAAATTGTATATGCTTCTGGCATGTCTGACTTCAGACCTTGACGAACGATAGTATGAATACTTTCTTCCTTACCATAAACGTTCTTAGGATCTTTCAAGAACTTAATTGGAAACTTGGTGAACATCCAGTGTGGCTGCCAACCAGTTATAACAATTGGGCGTTTGTCCTTAATTGCCTTATCAAGTGTACTAGTCATGGCAGCAGTCGAACTAGTTTGTAACTGCCAATTCTTTTTTTCCAATCCATAATCTTTTAATGCATTTTGAGTTGATGCCATAATTCCGGCACCAGCATCGATACCTGTAACAGTGTAATTAATTTGAGGTCCGATTTTTTCTTTACTATTGTATGGTTGAGCAGTTGAACTACATGCTGCAATCAAAGGAACAATCAGTAACGTTAAAAAGAAGAGTGTGGCGATTTTTAATTTTTTCAAATTTTTCACCTACCCTTTCTTACGATCACGTGTCAGCGCTTGTGTTAGACGATCTAAGATGATTGCCAAAATAACAATAGCAAGTCCGGCAGCAAATCCGTTACCAGCATCATTACGTCCAACAGCAAAGTAAACTTTAGTTCCTAGTCCCATGGCACCAATCATTGATGCGATAACTACCATTGATAGTGAAAGCATCATACTTTGGTTAACACCAGCCATTAAACTAGTCTTAGCAAGTGGTAATTCGACCTTGAAGAGCTTTTGCCACTCAGTAGAACCGAATGAGTCAGCGGCTTCAATAAGCTCGTCAGGGACCTCTCTGATACCCATATTAGTCATACGCACTGTTGGTGGCATGGCAAAGATAACAGAAGCAACGATACCAGGTACCATTCCGATACCAAATAGAGCAACAGCAGGAATCAAATAAACGAAAGCTGGCATTGTCTGCATGAAATCTAGTACCGGCTTCAAAATAATTTCGGCGATATTACTTTTTGCCATCAGAATTCCTAACGGAATACCTATGACTAAAGCAATCAAACTTGACGTGAGAACCAAAGTAAGTGTTTGAGTCATATCACGCCAGAAATCTAAGTTCCAAATCATTAGCAGTCCCAGAAATTCAAAAATTAATAGAGACCATTTTTGATTATTACGGTTAACATAGAAAGTTAGTGCTAATACGATAACGATGAACAACCAAATAGGTATAATATCGAATACCCATTGAAAGGCATTGTTAATTGCACCGATGAAATTCGTTACTGCATTGAAGAATCCAGTAAATTGAACGAGCCAATCTACGAAATTATCTATCCAATGAGCTAATGGAAGTTGTGGAATATTAGTCAATATCTTTCACCTCGTTTCCAGCAAGGGCACCTAGAACGGCACCACGAACAATGATTCCAAGTAATTGATGCTTGTCATTTGTAACAGCAATTGGAATACCTGTGTGAGAAATATCATCCATTAAGTCGGAGATTGGCTTATTCTCATGTGTTGTTGGTACGTCTGGGTTAACTACCGAGCGCAAATCGCTACTGTTATTTCTTATTAAACTAATAACATCCTTAGCATCAACGACACCGAGAAGTTTTCTAGTATTGTCAATAACATAGGCATTAGAAACTTCATTATTACGCATACGTTTCAAGGTCAAACGTGGACCAGCTTTGTCTACATTAATTGTCACTGGACGAATCATAACGTTTCCAGCAGTAAGAACCTTACTACGGTCAACATTTTCAATAAAGTTTTCAACATATTCATTTGCTGGATGTGTCAAAATATCTTCAGGTGTACCAGTTTGAACAACTTCACCATCACGCATAATCATGATACGATCGCCTATTTTTAAGGCTTCATTTAAATCATGAGAAATAAAGATGATAGTCTTTTGCATATTTTCTTGCAGATCAAGTAATTGATCTTGCATATCGCTTCTATTTAATGGATCAAGCGCACTAAAAGCCTCATCCATCAATAAGATTTGTGGGTCATTTGCTAGAGCACGTGCTAGACCAACACGTTGTTGCATACCACCTGATAGTTGTGATGGATATTCATCATCATAACCAGTGATACCAACTTGGTCCAAAGCAGTTTTAGCTTTTTTAATACGTTCATCTTTATCAACGCCTTGAATCTCCAAACCGTATTCAGCATTTTCCAACACTGTACGATTAGGCAAGAGTCCAAAGCTTTGGAAGACCATGCTCATTTTTTTACGTCTAACATCACGTAAAGTTTTCTTATCCATAGTCATTAAGTTTTCACCGTCAATTAAAACCTCACCGTCGGTAGGTTCAATTAATCGATTAATCATACGGATCAATGTAGACTTACCACTTCCGGAAAGTCCCATAATTACGAATATTTCACCATCATTAATTTCAAAATTAGCTTGGTCGACCCCCACGGTCGCACCAGTTTCTTTTAAAATATCGGGTTTAGTTTCACCCTTCTTGAGTAATTCCTTAGCCCGATTGACGTGTCTACCAAAAATCTTAGTTAAATTTTTAACTTCAACTTTTACAGTCATTTAATCCTCCATCCTTGGAAATAAAAAAAGCAATTATTTACACGAATAAACAATCACTTGTGCTTATCTACCTTAACAAATATACTTTTTCCATTCAAACGACACGCCGGGGTTTCCGTCTCAAATGACCGATTTAGCGGTACTGAGGGTTAACGCTATACGTTATTGACAAATTTAAGGGAATCTTAATATTTATGGTTTTTTTAGGCAAAATAAAACAGTTAACCGATTGCGAAGCGGTTAACTGTTTTTGGTTTTTTATTAGTATTTGGTTTTAAGGCTAGTGCCTGGATATTAGTGCGGGGTGGTGCTGACTTCCACTTTTGAGGATTGTTTCTTGTTTGGTGATACGGTTGCCCGCTTTGTAGTGGAAACGCGAAAGCCCACACTGAGAACTGCACATAAGCCTCATCGACACTGCGGGGGCCAACAGGCCCCACTCCGTGTTGATGTGTCTTATGCTCCGTTCTCAAGGGCGTGTGGGTTTACGCTCTATTTTGAAACGCGAAAATTCTCACTGACCCCGGCGTGTAAGTCGTCCAGAGCTGCGGGGGTGTTACGCACCCCACTCCGCTATGGCCGGCCTTACACTCTGGGGTCAAGTGCGTGAGAATTTACGCTCTTATGATTAAAAATCGACGTCATTGGCCCATGTATCTGTTAGGAAGTAATGATCCATCTTATACTGTGTTTGTTCTGGATTGGCTTTTTTGTCTTTGTAGTATGGTGCTAGTTTTTTATCTAGCATTAACCATCCACGCCAGCCCATGTGAATTGTATCTTCGGCAATATAATTTGGATTCTTTACATTTGTTAAATCGACTACGTTGTCGAATCCTTGGGTTCTTAATTGATATTTGATTTTCTTGTCAAAGTTAGTTAGAGAGCTTTGAGGCATTCCTGTATATTCCATCCATTTTTTATTTACGGGCTGGATTACAAACATTACTTGTACGTGGTTTTGTTTGAACATATATAGTAGTGCTTCAAAATCGTTGTACTCTGGTGAGTGCAAATAATCTGCATGTGTATGAGAATTCTTTAGTCTCTTCATATTATGGAATAATTGCTTCTTATAGAAGGAATCTCCAATTTGCAGATCATTCTCTCTTGAATGGGTTTTGGCCATTTTAACGGCTAGCTTATTCAAGTCTTTGTAATCATAATTGTCTGGTAATTTACTTGTTGCTTTATTAATTTTGTTTTGGTGATCTTGTAAGAATGAGGAACCGAATAATGCATCCTGACTTTGCAAGCTTGAGCGGCTTAATTCGACATATGTTCTTTCATATGATGTGATTTTTTCGCCAGCTGCTATACGTCTAACTGCATCATTTTCGATTGGTCCCTTGCTGATGCCTAACTGAATAATTCTTTTAGCGATGTATTGATTCAAATCTTTATCACCATGGTTTGAGTTGAGAATAAATCCCGTTAACTGTAATGGAGAAAAGTAGTATTTGAACGCATCACTTCTGGCACCTTTTTTAGTGAACCATTGTGGTGAAATTATGAAGACAGCTTTATTATTTTTAAGCTTAGTCATCCCACTAACATTCATTGCTTGTGTCAATGATGCTGTACCAGGATTACCTAATAGGAAGGGTTGATTTTTCCAATGATATTTCTGCGCCATGGAAGATGGGTGGAATGGATCCATTCTTGAAAGTTCTGAGGATCCAATGATTGGAATGTAATTTTCTTCTTCCGCGTTATTCTTTATATTTTCACCCTTCAATACACGAGCGTCCAATGATGTTGCAGCTTGATTAACCTTCTCTGGAGTTACGGTTTTAAAGTTGATAGGTGCCCATAGAAGAATTAATAGCGCTGCAATCGCAACAATTACAGGTCCAAAAATCATCCACAGTTTTTTCTTCATAGTTTAGGCTTCCAATTCTCCTACTCGGTCAGCAATTTTGTTTACTGTTGACCATTGGCTACGGTCGAATTCTGAAACTGGAACTTGAATATCAAATTTGTCCTGTAATGAAACGAGTACTTCAACTGTTGCCATTGAATCAAGGATGCCGTCTGCAAATAAATCTTGATCAGCATCTGTACCAATATCATCGAGTCCTGTAACGTCTTTCAAAATTGAGATAATTCCTTCTTTTACGTCCATAATTTTTCTCCTTAGTTAAACCATAATGTATTTAGAAATCCTGAAAAGATTAAGAAACTGAAACATACTATATTAAAGGTTAAGAATATTGCGAAGGCTTCGGTAAATTTGTTATGTGGAATGCTCTTTCTGTGTTTCTTCTTGAATCTTAACCAAGCATCATTTGAAATCATTGCCCCGGCGTGGAACAAACCATAAACAATGTAGAACCAAGTTTCACCGTGCCAGAATCCCATGATCAGGAACAGTGCCAAGTAGCCGATATTGGCCATTGTAATTCTGCTCTTGATTAATTTCTTCTTCATCATGAAGAACATTAATCTCATGTAAATGAAATCACGGAACCAGAATGAAAGTGTCATGTGCCATCTATTCCAAAAATCTTTGATGTTGTGTGAACGGAATGGTTGATTAAAATTCATTGGCGTCTTAACACCCATGAAGTTACTAATACCAACTGCGAACAATGAATATCCGGCAAAGTCGAAGAACAAATACATACTGTAAACGTACATATATGCTAGTACCCACCAAGATAGTCCTAGTGGTCCTGAATCTCGATATGACATTGCCAAAGCTTCAACCTTTGGTAACATCAGTGTTCCGAATACGTATCCAATAATGAATTTATATAGGAAACCTAACATCAAACGATGTGTACCTGTTTTCATCATTTCAACGTACTCTTCACGTGTTGGGACCTTCAAAACATCCTTTTGGAATCTCTTAAATCTATCAATAGGTCCAGAAGTAATTGTTGGGAAGAATAGTAAGAATCTGATGAACTCCCAAGGTTTAACTTCTTTAATAGCTCCATCACGAATCTCCATAATCATTTCAACTGATTTGAAGGTCAAGTAACTAATACCCATGAAGGCAAAGAGTGAGATGGTTGGATTTTGTAGCAACGGATCTAACTTTACGAATACCAGCGGAATTATTGCTAAGACAACTGCCCAGAAGAAAACCCAGAAATTATTTTTAGAATTTTCCTTTGTCCGGTACCGCAAGTATGAAAGAACCAGTAACATTTCGAAGAGAATATATGCAATCAGTGAAATCCCTTGGCTCATATTTCCACCAAAAAATGCGGTAATCAAGATAACTACGGTTGCTAATGTCTCGTAAACTCGATAACGCTTGCCATTGTAAAGGCCAATAATGATTGGCAATAACAGTAATAGTAAATATATAAAATAAACTGGACTGCTATAAGGTGTAATGTTATGCATTTATTTCGCCTATCAATGCCTTTCTATCTATCTTTCCATTCTTACTAATAGGCAATTGTTTAACGAATTTAAAGACGTTTGGAATCATGTATTCCATCGTATTCTTCTTTAATTCGGACTTGATTTGGAGATTCAATTCTTTGTCATCTGAATCTTGGAATTGGTCTTCCAAAACAACGTGAGCGATAATCTTGTTAACTTGCTTCTTATTGTTGTAAAGCGGCACTGTACAAGATTGTTTAACTTGGTCAAGTCCGGCTAACAATGAATCAACTTCTTCTAGTTCAATACGATATCCATGCATCTTGATTTGGAAATCGGTTCTTCCTTTATAAAATAGCAAACCGTCTTTATCTTCACTGACCATATCTCCGGTGTGATAAAAAATCTTGCCATCAATATTCTCAAAAGCCTTTTCAGTTTGAACTGGATTGTTCAAATATCCCTTTGAAACATCTGGTCCACTGACAATTAATTCACCAACAGTCTCACCATCATGCTCTTCTACATTGGCTAAACGGTGATCCATATTTTTCTTCAAGTACCCAATTGGCAAACGATCAAATGTTTCCAAATTCTCGGGTGTGATTTCAATAGATGTAATTGCAACTGTGTTTTCAGTAGGACCATATGTGTTATATAGCTCTGCTCCCTTGAATCGACTCAATAATTTCTTGGCTGTGACATGTGTTAACTCTTCACCACAGAAGATGAATTTCTTCAAATTTGGTAATGTCTCAGAGTTGAAATCTCTGAAGAACATGCACATTTCAAAAAATGATGGAGTTGAAATCCAAGTTGTTGCTTCAGTACTTAAAACTGTTTTTTGTAATAATGCTAAATCCTTATTGGCTTTCTTATCGAGAACCTCCAAAGTAGCACCATTAGTTAATCCTGGATAAATTGAGAATACCGACAAGTCGAACGAAAATGGAGCTTGTAAAATAAGTTTGGTATCAATCGTATAATGATATTCGTCGTTTACCCAATCGACAAAATCAATCAAATTGTTAGTACTAATTTGAACACCCTTTGGTGTACCAGTTGTGCCGGAAGTGAAGATGATGTAGAAATTATCATCTGGTCCAACACTCTTAGATGAATCATAGATTGCATCACCTGAATTTAAAGCTTGTTGAATCTCTTCCTTTGAAATAATTGGAGTATCTATACCGAAATCTTCTTTATCACTCCAATTGAAAACTAACGCAGGTTTTGCAACATTGTTAATTTGATGAATTCTGTCTGAATCCGATCCATTGTCAACGGGGATGTATGCATGTCCAGCCTTGATGGCGCCTAAAAAGATACATAGCATTTCAAATTGTTGACCACCAAAAGCAATAATTGGACTCTTTTCAGGAAGTGACTTCCTTTGAATAAAATTAGCAATCTTGTCTGAATTTTCAGACAGTTGACGATATGTTGCGGTTACATCACCGTTTCTGTAACAGATTTGATCTGGATTTTGTTGGGCAATGCGAGTGATTCTATCGATAATTGCGTTCATTGTTTTCCCTTCTTTCAACTAGAAATCGTTGTAAATAAATTTGGCACTACCAACACCGCTATAACCGTAGATGTACAGAAGAATTACAAATATTGCAAAATAAAATACGGTTCGTAGAACAAATACAGATATTGGATTTTTAAAGAAATTAATTATTTTAATCTTCAAATCACTCACCTCATTTACTCCAAAGTTCTTTCAAATTCATACTGGCTATCTTAATTCTGTTATATCCAGCTTTACATTGAATCCTCTTACAATGACCTTACAAATTTGTAAGACGAGATATTCAGCCGCCATTATTAAACTTAAAGTTAGCATTAAACACGTACTTAATATCTAACCATTATCAAAGTGAAGTGTCAATTTATTCAAGATAACTTCGCGTTTAATTGGTTTTTTAATATCTCTATATAAGTATTATAGTAAAAAGGCATCCGTTAGACGGATGCCTTTTTGACCAAAAATATTTACATGAATTGAAATTTTTTACTTAATAATAATTAGTTCGTTGGTGGACTTAGTTACGTGCACAGTCTCTCCATTGTCATCTTTATAAATATCATCTTCAATACGAACACCAAACTTATTTGGAAGATAAATTCCCGGTTCAATAGTGAACACAATACCGTCTTCCAACTGATCATCATTCGAAGTCCTTATAATAGGATAATCGTGACAAACTAATCCTAGCCCGTGACCAGTCCCGTGATTGAAATATTTGCCATACCCACTGTCATCAATATATCCACGGACGGCACGGTCTAGATCACCAAAAGTCTCAACCATCGGCGCAAATTTGATACCCAATTCTTCTGCTCCCTTGACAATTGAATACACCTTTTTGACTTCCTCGGTTGCTGTTCCCATAACTACAGTTCTTGTAGTATCAGAATAATAATTGTTATAGACAAATCCAAAGTCTAACGTGACAACGTCACCATCTTCAATCACCTTATCTGTAGCATCCCCGTGAGGAAATGACGAACGAACACCAGAGGCAACAATCGTTTCGAAGGAAAGCTTTTGAGCACCTAACTTCTTACCAGTGGCTTCAATTTCGTCAGCCACTTCAACTTCAGTCATCCCCACCTTCATAAAATTAATAATATGGTCATATACTTTATCAGTGATATCGGCAGCTTTTTGAATATAACCAATTTCTTCAGTTGACTTATACATTCTCATCTTTTTAATTACTAAGTTGGCAGAAACTGTTTCCACACCTTTTGCCACAATAGCTTGATAATCCTGAGTTAACAAACTATCTGATTCTATTGCAACCAACTTATATTTGCTGGACAAAAAGTCAGCCAGGCTTTGTTTGTTAATATCGATAACTTCAAATTCTGGCGCTTCGAGCTTGATTTGTTCAAAGAATCTTGCATCAGTTACGATATATTTATTCTCTGCATCAATCACGACAAAACCATCATCGCCAGTGTAGTTGGCAACGTAAAATTGGTCTTCTTTATCTGTAATCAAATATGCATCAACCTTATTTTCATGTAGGTAGTTTTTAATTGTAATTACACGCGAATTGTCCATCCCTAATTCCTCCGTCAAACAATAATCTACTTATTAGATTACACTTTTTCAAAAATTTTGGGCAAAAAAAAGCCCGAGATGGTCTCTCGGGTTTTGTGTATGAGGAGGATCGTTGACCTCTTGAGTTTGTAACCTCAATTAGTCCAGGCCAGTCGCAGTTCCTGAAAAGAACGGTTCATGACATATCAGATATATATTATTTGTTTAAGCGACTGGCCTAATTCGATCTACCAACTAGCTTTACGAACACCAGGAATTTGTCCTGCATGTGCTAAATTTCTAAAGTTGATTCTTGACATACCAAACTTTCTTAAATAAGCGTGTGGTCTGCCATCAATTTTATCACGGTGGTGCAATCTGGTTGGAGATGCATCCCTTGGCAACTTGCTCAATGCATCATAGTCACCATTTTCTTTTAGTTCCTCGCGGAGTGTTGCATATTTTGCAACAGTTTCGTGCAAACGTTTTTCACGTTCAATTTTTGCTTTACGTGCCATTCACGTACCTACTCTTTTCAAATTTTCTACTTCGGGAAGTCGTTTGTTAATAGTAATAATTACTAAGTCTATTGACGAGAATAGCAGGAATTAAATTAAATATCAAGAATTTTGTTCAAAATAAATCAATTATTTTATTCGATATCTCAAAACAGTTTTTAGCTTGTCTTTATCAACACGTCGAGCGTCTGACAAATAAATCTCTCGATGAATTTTTGAAGCTCTCTTCTTATTATTAGCAACAACGAATTCGTCGATTTGTAAAAAGCTTGCCGGCTCTTCATCGTAACTTCCATGGTGAAGAATTTCAGCTGCTTCCATTGCTGGATAAGTCTTAATCTCTAACTCATCAATTAATGAAGGATTTTTCTTTTCCTTGGTAGCTGCAATAGATAATGTTATTAATCCAGCTGGGATAAAGTCAGGAATACGAATCATGATGTCATATTCAAATTCATTTTTATCCAAATGATCTAACTTCTGGCCGGCTGGAGTCAGTGACCAGACACCCTCAAGTGGGGGAACTACATAATCGTCAAACTCAACATCCTTATCCTCGCTGTACTTCTTGTAGTCAAACTTGAGTCCATAGGCAACTGGGTAAAGTGTCTCAATTTTCTCCTTGAAGCCTTCCCCATTTGGATCACCGATTCCATGCAACGAGATGAACTTTTGTTCGGGTACAGAAACGATTACTGGTTTCTGTTTGGGTAAATAAAGATTTCTCTCCTGATTTTTAACGTCATATTTCATTTTACGAGCTCCGTCCATAAATAATGAGTTCCGTACAATACAAATTTAATTGTAATCAAAATGTTCAATTGGTCAATACGGCGGTATTTATCGGTGGATATATATAACGTGTTATTGCAAGAAAATGTGGTTATATATATAATAATCACAGTCAAATACAAATACATTTAGGAATTTGTCGGGGTGATACGATGGAGCTTACGAAGAGACAAAAAGAAATTATTGCGATGACTAAAAAGAATAGTCCTCTCACGAGTGAAAAGATTGCCAACCAATTGAACTTATCTGTCCCAACTATACGAGGTGACCTCAGGTTGCTAACAGCTGTCGGCATCCTCGGGTCACGCCCCAAAGTCGGCTATGAATATACAGGTATGAAAAACGCCCAGATCAGCTACGGTAATTTATACGATAAAAAAATCACTGATATTCTCAAGCGACCTGCCTTCGTAGAGCCCAGCACTTCACTCCAAGAATGCGTCAACAGCCTATTCTTAAGAGATACCGGATCACTCTATGTGATCGACGATAACAAAGATCTGCTCGGATTAATTTCCAGAAAAGATTTATTGGCGGTAACTGTTAATAATGGCGACACTGAATCAATGACTGCAAGTATGGTGATGACACGCATGCCAAATTTGATTACGGTCACTTCTGATATGACTATCATGAAAGTTGGAAAACTATTACTCAAACATGAGGTCGACTCTCTTCCAGTAGTTGAAAAAGAAAACTCCCGTAAGGTTGTCGGAAAGATTACAAAAAATAGAATATTCCAATATTTCGTAGAACAAGGAAACAAAAACAGCTAGGAATTTTTCCCTAGCTGTTTTTTTGCATTGAATTAGAATGTATTGATTCTTTCAAAGCTTGATGTACTTCTTTTTGAGTTTCAATTGTATTTTTAATTGTGCTCTTAAAATTTGCATCCTCAACCTCTGAATCATCATCAGGTTCGTTAGCCATATCATGTTCCATTTCTTCCTCAACTTGTTCTTTTGGAAGCTTGGAATCACGAACAAATAATCCGATAACGCCGTAGGCAATTTTGGCACCCATAAGTGTTATTGCTGAACCTAATAAAATAATTATGATACCAATTACTGTTCTTGTAGCAATAGCTTCGCCTAATACGGCCAAGGCTAATACTGGTGCAAGAGCAGGTTTTACCAAGAAAATAAGTGAAGCTTGAACAACTCCAACTTCGTCCATTGCGACAAAGTATAATCCAAAAGCAGCTCCAGTAACTAAGACTGAAATGTATAAAATAAGTGGCAATGTTGACCAACTGATTCCTTGGAAAAATGGAATGTTAACAAACTCGCTGTAATGACTTGGGATAACTGAAGCAATTGGTGTATGACTAATTCCCATCAAAATTGCAAGTTCCCCTGCACCGAACAAGAATGACAGACATGTCATAGTCAGTGCGTTAATTCCAATTTTGTGACTGTGAACCCGGGACATAACTCCATAAACACCAAAGATGATCGAAGATAATAATCCTAAGGTGATACCAATTGGATTTTTCAAATGGAATGGATCGATAATTACGAGCAATCCAATTAACGTTAATACAAGTGCAAAGATATTAGTTCTAGATAATTTTTCATGTAAAAAGATAAATCCAATTATCAAACCAAAGATTGGATTGGCGCTTAACATGATGGCAACGATTGAAGCGTCTGTCATCTGAATTGATAATTGATAAAGCGACATACTGACAACAACAATGACAAATCCAGTCGCTGCACAACGTAGCAAGTCTGATCTTGATAACAAGATACTGTGTTTTCTCAAATATGACCATGCGAATGGCAACAGTGCTAGCCCACCTATCAAGAATCGAATGAAGTTCAATTCGATTGGGTTGAAGGTTCCCCCGGCGATTTTCAGTGCTATTTCCATCGAACTAAATAAGAAAGTCGGTATAAGAATTAATAGTATCGATTTGATTTTCAAAACTTAAAAGCATCCCCAATTTTTTGTTAGTTATGTATTTTAGTTTACTCCTTTTTGATGGTTGCTTGTGTGATTAGCGGAGGTTATTTTATGAAACCGTTTTAAAGATGTGGGAGTTTGGTTGGAAGTTCACTGCCGTCCTCCGGGTAGTTTCGGCGGGGGCTGGAACGCTGTGATGCGATTTTGAGCTTTTGCAAGTACGGCAAAATCTCAAAACTCGCATTTCTTGTAAACGAGCCCTATGGCTCGTCAACAAGAACTCCACGGCTGAGCCCCCGGCGAAACTACCCTGCGGACTTTACTTCCATCTGAACTCTAATCTTGTAAAACGGACATAAAATCCAGTACTAATTACGTCGATTTGGTTTATATGCACTAGTATTGGTTTTTATTTTTTTTTTGATTGGCATATCTTATCCAAAGACCAAAGAATAAGAAATAAGATTACTAGCTAACCGATTTAGAATTTTATTTCTGTATGCAAATTTGCATTATAGATTGCCAATGAAAAATACGTGATGTATCAAATCATACTTATTCAACACTTAATCGAATTATAAACGACCAACAAAAATATGATCTCTATCCCACCAAACACGGCAAGTTTGAGCATTACTAGCCTGGAGGTGGAGTACGAGGGGTGCTCAGCCGGCAAATTTCTCTTAGTCGACGAAGTCGACTTAGTGAAAGACTCAGTTCCAAGACTTCCCGAACCTTGGAAGGCTTGGAATGATGTCGCCAGCGTTCCAGCCCCCTCGTACGGAACCTCCAGGCGGCAGTGAACCCAACCACCCAACAACAAAAAAAGCGAGCCGACTAAAGTCGACCCGCAATCATACTATATTTTAAACCTTACGATGTTTTCTGAAGTACATCATAAATACGATAAATCCAGCAAGAATAATACCAATAATAGTAGCGATAGTATTCTCAGTATTACCAGTCTGAGGATACTTGCCCTTTGATGGAGTCTTCAATGACTCTTTAATTGTAGATCCTGGCATTGAAGTTGATGGATATGTTGGTTCTAGAATTCCGCCTGTGCCTGGTTCACCTGGTTTAACTGGTTCTGTTACTCCGGGTTCTGGACCTGGTTCAGGTTGTGGTTCTGGTGTTGGTTCGGGCTCTGTAACGGGTGGAGTTACTTCGGCCTTGTCTTTTGCAGTAACATTGGTTGCTTCGTTGGCTGTGATTGTAACGGTAATTGGTGTTGTATCAAGCTCATAGCCTTCTGGTGCAATCTTTTCGACTAAGGTGTATGTTCCTGGTGCTAAATCTTGTAAATCGATAATACCTTTTTCATCAGTTGTTAGATCATCTTTTACCACGGTACCTTCGGAATCTTTGAGTGTGTATACGGCGCCTGGTAAAGTTGTTGTGTCTTTATCGGAGTCAACTTTTACCAAGTTTAATGTACCAGTACCTGGGTCAACGATTGCTACTTTGTCAGTTGCGGTGAATTTTGTTACTTCACCAGGCGTGATATCAATCTTAATTGGTGTTGTATCAAGTTCGTAGCCTTCTGGAGCTGTCTTTTCGACTAAAGTGTACGAACCTGACTCTAAGTCTGGAAGAAAAATCTTTCCGTTGGCATCTGTAGTTACATCTTCTGTAACTGTTTTGCCGCTGGCATCAAGAAGTGTGTAAACTGCTCCGGGTAATGGAGCTTTGGTCTCTGCATCCTCTTTGATTAACATCAAGCTACCAGTGCTATCTTCATCTTCAACTTCTCTGGTATCTTGAGCAGTGACTTGAACTTGAGTTGTTGATCCAGGGTAAATCTTGAACGGAATTGGATCGAGATTCTCTGTGTATCCTTCAGGACTGCTAGTTTCAACGAAACTATAATCACCCGAGTGCAATCGACTTAAGTTTATTGCTCCCATTGAATCTGTGACAAGTCCACTTTGGATTACATCTCCGGTTGCATCAAGCAAATCATAGGTGGCCCCGGGTACCAGAATGGCATTATCTTCAGAATCAACTTTTGTTAACTTAACGCTACCAACAGCTGTTCCTGTCCCTGTACCTTGACCACTCCAAGTAATTGCTGATCCAACTTCTTTTGTGACGACACCAGCAACAACCATTTGTGCGTTGTTTGTCCATTTTGCCGGTACGGCGTTTGGATCGTCAACTTTGACTACGTATTGCATGTTGACAGCTTTATCAACATCTCCGAAGTCAAAAGTTATTTTCTGTCCATCGACTGTAACTTTAGGTGTCAAAAGTCCGCCATCTGGAATGAACTTACCGCCTTCATATGAACCAGTTGGACAATAAGCAGAATATGGAACATAAGATTGACCAGGGCTCAATGTATCAATAACTTGAACATTAGTTAAGCTTGATTCGTCCGGATTAAAGGCAATGTTCCAAGTAAATTCTGTTGGCGCATTATCATTATTCGGATCACGTCCAGAAATCCAACCTACTTTATTCATAACCCAATCTTTCGGATCAACTGAAGTAATTGGATTACTTATCCCTTTGGCATGTAATGTAAGTGTTCCTTTACGATTTTCAATATTTGAATCAAATTGAGCTGTTGCAGTCATGGTACCGGTTGATTCACCAGCTTTAATTGTGAAGACTGCTATTTGTTCATTTTGTTCGTTATAAATTGGAATATTCCTATCTACTAAGGTTGCTAAGCCTTCGGGTAATTCAAATTCTGCTGTGTCACCAATATTTACGTGAACCCCATCAGGAATTTGCCAGTTATACGAAACCGTGTAGTGATCCCATGTATAAAGCGGTCCATTAGGATTTACACTTTCCCCATTGGCATCAGTAATTAAAGCATCCTCACCGGAGGTTCCCGACATAGGAATCTTCGCGGCTTGAGATGTTTGCGAGTTAAATGTTGTCCATGTGAAGATGGCCAGTACTACAGCCACCACGGATAACATTATCGATGAAATTCTGTATTTCATACAAAACCATCTCCCTAAAAATATGGATTGATTTAATCTCTAAATCGAGTCAAGTATATATCCTGGGCGCGCCAGAGGTACATTTTAACAGTCAACGAATAATTCATAAAAAGTATATCTATACAAAATAAAAAAGCCGACTAAAAAGTCGACTTTCGATCACACTACAGGCTGAAGTTTACATTTCAGGTGTAGTTAACTGAATAGCGGTTCATCCTGGTTCAAAATTGGTCAAAACTATTGGGAGATAGCCTTTTCCATAAACCAGTTAGCATATTTGAAATCTTATCACGGCGTGACACAAATCATTCCGAAGTAAGTTGATAATTTTATTTCCGCAACATTTTTCTTAATAAAGATGGGAGGTCTCGTAATTAAGATGTTGTAGTGTCAGTGAGTTTGTCATCGCAGCAGACGATATTTTAAAACAAAGTCACTTTAATAATAAAATAAATATCAGATATTCAGAATCATCGTATTCGCTAAAGTTCTAATATACTTGATCCATTCGTTTGTTAAATCTCGAACTGACTCATCAAGGACAGCAACCTTGATTGGGAGGAATCAATTCTTCGAAGTTGTTAATAAGGGAAATTTGCATCAAGGTGAAATTCAAGCCAGAATTTCGCCAGCGGCAATACTTTCGTATGTGCCAAACTTCCATTAAGTGTTTAAACCGCTAGTAAACTACTTCTTGCTAGTAGAGTAACATTTAATCTTCTAATGTAATTTCCGGCTATGAACGTTAAGCAATTCACATTCAATAGCGTAGACATATAATACCAATCATTAGGCGCTTTCAGTTCTCAATATACATATTATTATTTTCCCATTTTGATACGTTTTCTGATAAATATTAATTTGAATAATATTTCCTAAATGATATTCATAAATTACTTTGAAGAAAGTTTAAATCGGCGTGTTGAATAGTAGGTAATCGCTGACACAAAAATAATCCAAATTGAAATAAATAAATGAATATTAGTTAACAATGAATACGTTGCTCCTGAGACTGATTTATCAAAGAACGAAAGCACTTTGACGTTCATCGCAAAACTCAAAATATAAATGACACTCATATAGATTAGTTGCTGAGAAATATTTCCAACACTAGAAAGCTGATATTTGATTAAAAATGCCCTCTCGCCATTTAAGTTAGGATGCGTATACAAAGAATCATTCAAAATCACATTATCAGCACCTATAAAGATTGCGCACAGTAACAGTCCGAAGAAGTATGTTGGATCCCACATTGTGAAGATAATTCCAATAATTAACACTGGATATCTCCACTCTGTGAACTTTTTCAACAACGTTGGACCAAGCTCAAATCCTACCATGTAAATTACAAATATAATCATAGTTGAATTGAATTTGAATCGTAACGTACTATCAAAAATCGAATAAAGCAGGACGAAGTTCATTACTACACCGCGAGTTAATGCTGCTAAGCTCAGTGGAAAAATTTTTCGGTGAATATCTAATTGAAAATAAATTAAGGTTGCCAAAACAATCACAGCTAACAAACAAATAAGTAAATCCATCACACTAGAGGTATTTGTTAGCCTTGTGTAGCGGATTGAGAACATTAAAATTACGAGTACTACTAGGAATATTAGTGCCAATACTAATTTTGAAGGATTGTGGATACTAATCTTATAGTCACTGTTTGAATAAAAATCAATTTGGCGTTTCATATAAATCCCACCAAACCAGCTAAAGACGAAGACAATTGCCAAAAATCCAAACGCTAAATTCAAAATTTGCATCTTATCTGAAAGATATCCGATTGCAACTAGAATAATCATGGCAACTAATGCGGCCATCCAATGATTTATAGTTATCTTAAAATTCTCATCTAGTTTTCCACGTGACCTCATCGTTAAAAAATATGGCCAGATCCAACTTGATGAAAGTCCTAGGAGTATTCCACCGAGAATTCCAAAAAATGGATTGCCCGCAAACAACATTGATAATGAACCAATAATCCCCGTGACGTTCGAGACGTTTAACATTGTTGCTGCGGTCCAATTTATATAGACAGTTAGCAACATGCCAATACATCTGAATGTATATAGCATTAAAAAAGGCAACGCATAAACTGGATTCCCACTATTTTGGGTATATAACATTAGACAAAAGAAATATGGAATGACCACCCCTGCATTTGCCAACAAATTTAATACGCCAACAGAAAAAGTTTCGAAATTTTGTCGCATAACTATAACCTCACAGTTCGTTACCCTGATTATACGCAAAAAGACGCATGTGTTTATCCATACGTCTTATTTGAATACATCTAAAACATTTTTTACACTTCGATTTATATCATCAGTCTGTGTGACTAAAGTAATGAATGCCGCACCAACAGCTCCATTATTCTTTAACGATTGTAAGTTGGTGTTGTCAATACCACCGATTGCTACGATTGGCACATCACTAATATTCACCATATCTTCCATCAGTTCTAGTCCCATCGGAGCCACTGCATCAGGCTTCGAATTTGTGGAAAATATTGGTCCAGCGCCGATGTAATCGACACGATCTATTTCGTTAGCAATTTCGGTTTGCTCAATGGTCTGACAAGATAGTCCAATCATCATATCCGGATTGGCATCCCGAACCACTTTCGTAATTCGCTCATCTTTTTGTCCAACGTGAACCCCGTCAGCATTTAACTTGTTTGCCAAATCGACATCGTCATCAACAATAAAGGAAATTTGTGCGTTATTACAAATATCACGAAGTATCACACCTAGTTGATAACGCTGCTCATCATTTAGCTTGGATTCACCTTTATCACGATATTGAAAGGCGGTAATTCCGGCAGCGATTGCTTCATTCAATATAGCTGGTAAATCTCGGTCACCAATATCTTGAGTTCCACACACAAAATAAGCTTGAAGCATTTCTGATTTAAATTTCATCGAAGGCACCCTCGGCATTATATGCCCAGTGGTTTAGTGGACCGTGACCATGACCAACTTGAATGGTATTTTTAATTGCTGCCTCAACAAAATCTTTTCCATATAAAATGGCAGATTTCATATCATCGCCTAATGCCAGTCTTGAAACTATCGCAGACGAAATTGTATCGCCCGTTCCGTGGGTTCTGATTGTGTGAACTCTCTTGCTGCTCATCTTGAAACTCTCACCATTTTCCAAAAGCACAACATCACGAACCATTTCTGAATCGCCATGGCCACCTTTGATCAAAACATTTTTGGCTCCCAAATCTTGAATCTTCTTGGCGGCAACGAGCATCCCACTTTGACTTTCAATCTTACTGCCAATCAAACGCTCAGCCTCGGGCATATTTGGTGTAACTAATGTGGCAAGCTTGATCAATTTATTTTTGATAGCATCAATACCTTCATCAGAAAGTAATTGTGAGCCACCTTTAGCAATCATAACTGGATCCAATACGAATGGACCAAAGTCATATTTCTTCAAATTGTCATAAACGACTTCAACATGTTCAGCATCAGCCAACATTCCGGTCTTACAGGCCTTGATTTTGAAATCATCGTTTAATGAAGCAAACTGTTCCGAAATCAATTTTGGAGAAATTGCCTGAAAATTCTGAACACCAATTGTATTTTGCGCCGTCACAGCGACAACCACTGCAGTCGAAAAGACACCACATTCCTGCATTGTCTTCATGTCAGCCATAATACCAGCACCGCCACCACTGTCAGTTCCAGCGATGGTCAATGCTTGTGGAAAGCTATTTACATCATTCATCATATTTCCCCCATCTCTTTATATCTTCAGTATTAATCGTATAAAGTTGATCAAGTAAACGTGTTGAAAAGGCAGCAGGTCCAATATTTGGTGTTTCTGTCATTACTAGTTCTCCAGCTAATCCAAAAATAAGACATGCCATCTTGGCACCTTCAAAATAGTTACCATCAGAAACAGCTGCGAATACTGCGATAATAGATGAAAGCATATCGCCAGTACCCACTCTTGTTGTAAAAATCTTATTTCCGTTAAACGTGTGTGAAATTAGGTCTCTAGTGGCAATTGTGTCAGTGACACCAGTTACGACTGTTACGCAATCAAACTTTTTCGAACAGGCTTTGGCAATTTCATCGACGGACTTAGTTTGCCCCTCATCGATTGAATCAATACCTTTGGCGGACCATGAAACTCCAACTAAACTGGCAATCTCACCAGCATTACCACGAATAATCGTTGGCTTGGCTACTTTGAATAAGTCCTCAACGAATGCCAATCGTTCTGGTACTGCTCCGATTCCGACTGGATCAAGTACAACTGGCTTGTTGAAATCTAATGCTAGTTTCAACAGATCTTTGCTAAGCTCATTTTGACGTTCGTCGAGCGTCCCGATGTTGATGCAGACGCCACTTGCCATCTGGGCAAGGGTCTTCAACTCTGCATCGTAATTTGTCATTAATGGAGACGCTCCAATGGCGCTAATTCCATTGGCGACATCACTTTGAGTAACTGAATTCGCAATATTTAAAATCATCGGATTGTCAGTTCTAACTTTTTGCAATAAATCGAGTTTCATCGTAAATTCCTCCAAAAGTACAAAAAAAGCCACGGTTCTAATCGTAGGATTAAGAATCGTGGCATAAGTTTGCCCAGATTATCGCACTTTCCTACGCAAGCATTAACTCACAGGTTCAAAGGGATCGGCATAGCCGTCTCAGTCTCTCTCGAAACACCCCTAGTGCTAAAGTATGATTTAAGTTTATCATGAAATTATTTAAAAATATAATATTTGGCGCAGATTTATTTTACACCCAATGCTTTGAATGCTGCATCTTCAATCGAATCATAAAAAATAACTGTAAATGCTCCCAATAATTCTGAAGGAACTGACCCTAAATCAGCAGCAGAAGTGTTAGGAATTAATATTTTCTTAGCACCTGAATCCAGTGCAACTTGCAAAGTATCTGCAAGATTATCAAGCTTCACCAGTGAACCACCAATTGTATGTTCGCCAAGAATAACCAAACTATCTAAAGTAGACTTACTCATTGAAATCGATACTAAGGCAATGTATGTAGCAAGTGACAATCTGCTGGTCATCTCACTATTATTCAGATTTACTGCATTTACCACATAATCATGAGTGGTTAAACTGATGCTTGAACTAACGGATTTTGAATTAGCTTTCAAATACTTGTATGCAGTATCCATGGCTTCCGATGCTTTATGATTTCCAGAGATCCCAGTTTTTTCAAATTTACCATTTCCGGCTATCATCTGAGTTTCAATTTTGAATAAACTCAATCGTTCATTTTTGTCATAGGTAACAGTATAAACTTGACCTGGTTTTTCTGTACCCTCGGGAATTAAACTATTGGATCCCTGCTCAGGCACTGAGACATAATGTTCCTCAAATGTTTCATTGTCGATGTACGAAAAATTAATGTCAAAAAATTCCATTCCACCAATTTTCTTTAATTGCTCTTTAACTCGCCGACGAAGTTCTAATGCAAACTCCAAAGCTTCTTGAACTTCGGGTTTGCCATATTCGCCATTTGGATATAGCAACTTCAACATGCCGGAGGTAGTCTTTCTAACAGCTATAGTGTCCCTCTGATTGAGTTGGCCACCCAACTTGAAGTATTTATCTATGGCATCGGAAAATGACTGCTTACGCAATTCTCGCATGATTTCAGCAAAGTAATCAGTTATTAATCCATATCCTTTTGTAAAGAATGATGGTTTGTATTTTGGAATTTCCCAACCAGGGATATAGGCATGAATCCTATCAAGAAATGCAGAATCAGTCGCCATAACCTCAGGAAATGGTTCAAACAAGTTAGAAGTTCGCATCACAACGTCAATGCTCTGATTAATATTACCGACAAAAACCATTGCTGCACTAGCTTGGATTTCATCCTTACCACGGGCAAATGATCCAGATGCCATGTAATCCTTCATGATTTGGACGCCATCTTTATCCTTGAAAGTGATACCAGCAACCTCATCAAAAGCGACGATATCCCACATTCCTACTAGTCCAACTTGTCTACGACCCATGTTGTAGAACAAATTTGCAACGGTCGTTTGTCCACCAGAAACTAAAATCGAATTTGGTGATAATTCTTTATAAACATGAGATTTACCAGTTCCACGGGGCCCAAGCTCAACCACATTATAATTATTTTCCACAAACGGTATTAACCTTGCCAAAAACAACCATTTTTCACGCTTTGAAAATTGTGTTGGTTCCATACCAATAGTACGTAAAATCAAATCCGTCCACTCATCCGTAGTGAACTCCGATCTAGCTTTATAAACTTCTGGCATATTTAAATCTGCGACTTGAATAGGTGTCAATGAGTCAACGACAAATGGAGATTCATTTTTATTATTCTCATCATAAGCATATCTCAAGCGAACAATGGACCAAATTCCTCCGCCAAGTAATCTTTCAAAGTCTTGAGGATATCTGCTGTCAACCGGCACTCCATCGATTCCTAGATTACTAAACAAGGCTTCATATCGATCAGCGTGTTCATTCAAATGAACAGTTAGTTTGTCGATTACAGTATATGAGCCAAGTTCACGAATTTTAGACTTAACTTTTTCAGCCTCATCAGGTCGAACATAATTATTTGCCAGAGTTTTCTTAACGTTCTCAACTCCACGCTCAATTTGTGCTTCATCAGTGCTGTTAGCATACATCCCCAACAAATATTCAAGGACATAAGTAGGGACATTTGCCCCTTCCTTAATCCGGTTGGTCAAATCTTTGCGAACAAATTTCCCTGGCAAGGTTTTTATCAATTTATCTAATAAAACATCATTTGTTGCTTCATTTGAATTTGAATCAGTCATAATTGTTCCTCTCGCTAAATGTCAAAACCAAATCCACCCGGAATCGTGATATCCATGATGTAAGGAATTGATTCAACAACTCCATTTCGCGTATTTTTAATAACTAAATAATATTTTTTAGACTTGTCATAAGTCCTATCTGCTAACACTATTTGCTTAGAGAAAATTCGATCCTGTACCGTCGAATCTTCACCTTTATTTGCATTCACTGTAACCTGACCTGAAATAAGTTGATTCTGGTCATCAACGAAATACAAACTATAAACAGCTGGCTTCACAGTTGCACTAACTGGTGTAACCTGCATCAGGCTAACTTTGACCTCTAGAGAAGTAATCTTATTTGAAGTGCTGACAATCGAAAGTTTAACATCTTCTTCATCAGTTTTACCCTTATTAGATTTAACTTCCAACAAAGGCACAATCATTTCTTGAGGTGAACTCCCACCATGAACGTAATTATATGATCCAGCGGATTTGAAAATATTAGCAGTAGTTGGATAATAAACGCTTCTATCATCATTATTATTCAAAATGTCTGATAGTTTTTGAGATCCAATTCCAGGTTCATCAATCGTCTCTGATGTAATCATGTAGCGCTGAGATTTAGCATCGTTTTCAACATGAGAGACATCAATTTTATCCTCAGGTAAAAGTTTTGCATCTCGATAAATATATCCATGGTCAGCTGTAACATAAAAATGGTTAATACTGCTACTGCGAAGACGTAATATCAGCTTTTTAATATCATTGATAGTCTCTTCAGTAGCCTTAAATACATCATCTTCAGTTTTTCGATTATCTGCAATAGCATCAATTTGGTTGTGGTAGATATAAACAACTTGTTTACCTGCAAACCACTCACGAATATCTTTTGTACTAGCGCCCTTCAAATCATCAAGAGGAAAAGTACAACTATCTTGATTTGCTGACTGTAATATCTTTTCGCGACTCTTCATATCAGTAGCTTCACCGCCATCAACGAGGAGCTTCTTTTCGTCCAAACAAAGCGTTTCATTAGGTAATAATGACGGCATACCCATATAAGTTACAGATGGCAATCCAGTAATCATATAATCCATTTTCTGCTCACTAACTTGAGAAGATTTACCCAACTCGTCTTGAAGTTCCTTAGCAGCTTCAAATCTAAATGCATCAGAAATAATAACAACTATTCTGTTAGTCTCAGGTTCAACATAGTTTTTGTAAAAATTACGTTGAAGCTTGCGTGGTGAAATGGCATCAAAATGGAAATTCTTATTCCATGCCAATAATTGTTTATCCAAATATGAATTAACATAAACATCTTCAATCAGCAATTTAGTCTTCTCAAACTCTTCAGGCTGATCAGTTTCTTGGTAGTAGTAAATGAATTTACGATAGTAAGTATCCATCTCAAATCCACCATCAACATAACTACCCACAATGTTATCGAAACTTTGCTCCGGTTCATCTTGAGACATCAAGACAATGAAATACGCCATCTTCATCATCTGATAATACGACTTAATTGGATCAACATGTCCAAAATGCATATCTGAGCGTTTCTTGATCAATACATCGATGAGTTGACCATTAATTTGTGCATCCAAATCCTCAAGACCTAATCTGTCCTGAATCCAGTTCAAAACTAACCAATCAAAGTACTTGAATACATCTGATTTGGCAATAACGTTAATATCCATATCTTTAAAAATTGAGCCACCATTAATAAATGCCCAAACTGCAGCTTCAACATCAGAATATGTATCACCAGATGATTGATATGACTTAGTACCGAATTGCTGCATAAATGTCTGTACGTTAGCAACTTTCTCACTTAAATCATATTCAGATAATGACTTAGGAAATTGAACATCCATCTGCTTAAATGTTGTCGTCAGATACATGGCAGAACTAAATTTCACCAAATCATGTTCTTTGTTATAGTTGAATTCATATTTGACTGTATCCCAAAACGTATCTAAAACATTGAATTTCTCAAATTGTGCCAAATACTCATTATCATTAAGATTAGCAGTCATGATAACTTGTAAGATGTCAAAGAAGCTGAACAATGGTGTCTTGAGCTTCACAATTGTTGCCATGATTGACCATTCTGGGTTCTCCTGATAACTGCTTAACTCAAAAGTTGCAAAGGCATTACGACGTTCTTTGTTTCCAAAGAAATCCATATGATTTGCCACAAAATCTCGCATAGATTCAGGCAATCCCAAATCCTTACGAAGAATCTCTTTTGAATCGGCAGTAAATGTATCCGAATATCTCACCATATCTCTTAAATGATTTTCATCAAGAATCGGTTGAGCTGCAGGAGAATAAACCAGCACCTTTTTATCATCATCAATGGCATTTAATTTAATCTTAGTCTCAAGTTGATGTCCAGGTTGAAGTACCACAACCTTGGCTATATCTTCCAAGTCAGTCGATAATTCTTCAATGTTATCTTCAAATTCAGCGTCATTGTCATACCAGAAGATAAATTGATATCTACCTTGGAATTTATTTTTCAAAGATTCAACAACCTGTTTTAGGTCAACGTCAGCCATTTTAGTGTTCCCCTTACTAGTAAAATCTGTTAATTAAATCATACAGTATTATGCTTTGATAGACACATATTTAACACAAAATTATTGTTCACTCCAAGCTATCACGATGGCGTGATTAAGGATCTGATTGACGATGTTAGTGTAGATGATTTTAACGTCGATGTTGGTGGTCAGGTGGAGATTATTGGTTGGTTGTATCAGTACTATAATACTGAGCCAAAAGATAGAGCTTTTAAGAAGAAAAAGTATTCCGAATCCGACATTCCAGCAGTAACTCAACTATTTACCCCAGACTGGATTGTAAAATATATGGTTGAGAATTCGCTGGGCCGATACTGGATAAATGTGTTACAAGCCAAGGGTAACAAAAGCTCCGAAGCAGATGTCGCAAAACAATTTAATTGGAAGTATTTCATGCCTTCCGCTGAACAACAAAGTGAGGAATACATCAATATTCAGAGTAATTCCAAACTCCAAAATACAAAGCCAGAAGATTTAACATTAATAGATCCCGCAATGGGATCCGGTCATGTGCTGGTCTACTCCTTTGAAGTATTAATGGATATATACGAATCAGAAGGATACTCAAAGCGTGAAGCAGCAACTAATATACTTGAGAAAAATTTATATGGATTAGACATTGATACAAGAGCGTTTCAACTATCATATTTTGCTTTGATGATGAAGGGACGTCAGTACAATCGACGTATTTTGAATAATGATTTAAAATTGAATGTTTATGACATCCCCGAGTTATCAGAAGATAGTGTAGATTCATTTATAAGTCACTTACCTAGTAACGTTGAGCCTACTTTTAGTAACCTTCTTAAACATTATGAAAATGGAAATGAATACGGTTCTTTAATCAAATTTGATAACGTCATTGATTGGGAAGTTGTTAATCCAGAAGTTAATAATACTTCAGAGAATCAACAAATGACTTTTGATGATGTGGATTCCATTAAAAATACCGGACAATTGCAAGACGCAATTAATGTTTCTAAATTATTGACTAGTAAATTTACCATTGGAATCACAAATCCGCCTTATATGGGTTCAGGAAAAATGGATCAAGTTCTGAGTAAATATGTCAAAAAGTATTTCAAAGAAGGAAAAGCAGATTTGTTTGGTGCATTCATGCAAAGAATGGCTCAGCTAGTTGAGGAAAATGGTTATTATGCCATGGTAACTCAGCATTCATGGATGTTCTTATCGAGCTTTGAGGATTTAAGAAAAGAGCTCAAAAACAACGCTCTAATCAATATGGCTCATTTAGGAACAAGAGCCTTTGAAGAAATTGGCGGTGAAGTGGTTCAATCCACAGCATTCGTTTATCAAAACACCAAAGTAACAAATTATGTGGGAACTTATGAAAGACTAATCGATTTTCCATCGCAACAAAAGAAAGAGACAGCATTCTTAGAAGCGGTTAATAATCCAAAATCTAAATACCTTTATCGAACTAACCAAGCGAACTTTGAAAAGATTCCGGGTATGCCAATTGCTTATTGGGCTTCAGATGAACTATTAAATCTGTATGGATCAACGGAAACTGTCGAGGATGTGGCCGACGTAAAGAAAGGCAGCTTTACGGGAGACAACTCCAGATTCCTTAGACTATGGCCCGAGGTCTCATTTTCGAAGGTTAAATTTAATTGTGAAGATGTAACTGAATCAATTAAATCACATAAAAAATGGTTTCCTTATAACAAAGGTGGTTCTTTCCGAAAATGGTATGGAAACCATGACTATTTAATTAATTGGTTTAATGATGCTGCTGAATTAAAAAATTTTCCCAAGTTTGGACTTAGAAATCCTCAATATATTTTTCAAGAAGGTCTCACTTGGTCATCACTTAGTTCAGGAAATCCTTCATTCCGATATTCAGAGAATGGATTTGTTTTTGATAGTAAAGGACCTATGATTTTTTCTAAAAACTTACCATACTTATTGAGCCTTCTTAATTCAGTTATTTCGACCTATATTTTAAATATTCTTTCACCAACTTTAGATTACAATCCAACTGCAATCAGAAAAATCCCCTACTTATTTAATCGACAATTTGAAAAAGTGATTTTCAAGTTAAGCACTGATAATATTCTTATTTCTAAAAATGATTACAATTCAAATGAGTGGTCGTGGGACTTTTTAAGACTTCCATTACTAATTCACATCGCTGACGAGAATCTATCATTACCCAATAAAATATTGGTTGAACTAACCAATTGTGCCAAAATTGTGGCAATTTATTCGCAATGGAGGGAAATATAATGGTTAGTTATCAAAAAAGAGGAAACGTTTGGCAATACGAAATATCGTATAAGGATGTTGATGGTAAATATAAAAAGTTAAGAAAGTCCGGATTTATCAAGAAATCTGAAGCTGTTATGGCAGCAAGCTTGCTTCAAAGCACTCACCCCAACCTTTATACTGTTCGATCAGGTGATGAAACCTTGGTGTCATATTTTGACAGATGGATTAATGTCTATAAAAAAGGTAAAGTATCTGAGATCACTTACAACAAGTACCAAAACACTTCACAGCATGCTTCTGAACTCTTTGGTAACCTCAAACTAAAGGAAATAACCAAGTTGATTTATCAGAAAAAGCTCAATGAATTCGGAAAAACACATGCTCGACGAACCGTTTCTTGTTTACACAAACAATTACGTGCATGTATTCTTGATGCAATTGATGAAAGAATAATTGTTAGTGACCCTACTAGAAAAGCCGTAATCGTAGGTATTGACCCTCCGAAGAAGCTTAAATCATTAAACTACAATCAATGGAAAAAATTAGTCAGTAATCTAAACACAAATCGTAGTGCGGAAATGATAATTTACATAGCCTGCGTCACTGGTATGCGTTATGGGGAGATTGTCGGCCTCACAGTAAATGACTTTAATTACTCCCGAAGTACCCTGCATATCAATAAGACCTGGGACTACAAATACAAAACTGGTTTTAAAAAAACAAAAACAAAATCATCTAACAGAGAAATTATTATTGATAAAAGTTCAGCAAACAAACTCAGACAATACATTAGAAAATCAAATTTAACCTCGGATGACTTATTATTCATGGATTCAAAAAAACATGTAATGGTAAGCGCAGAAATAAATAAAGTACTAACTGGTAAACTTAAGGACTTAAAAATACCAAGAATTACATTTCATGGACTCCGACATACACATGCATCAATTCTACTTTATAAGGGCGTTTCAACCCTTTCGGTATCCAGGAGACTCGGACACAGCAGCGTTTCAACAACTCAATCTACATATCTCCATATAATTAAAGAGCTTGAGTATCAGGACCAAGATAAAATCATTTCAATACTAAATATCGACAACGATTAATTGCCACATTTTTTGGCACAAAAGAGGACTTTCCTAATTGGAAAGTCCTCTTTTAGCTAACTTATTTTGGTTAAAATCTTTTCCCCACATTGTAATTTCTCGTAGTTAACTTTAACGCCATCATCCAAATCTAACTCAACTTTTTGATTCGCAATATGTTGAATTAAAGGATCATATTTTTTCAGTTCCTCTAATTGTAAACTCAGATGCTTAACTTGTTTTTCTAATTTCTTTTTTTCTTTTGCAACAGTTTCGGTATCACTTATTTTATTAATCTGATCTAGTCGAGATTCATATAATCCTTGAAGAGGATGCAAATAATTAGTTCTTATCATTGCCATTTCATTGTCGTCATAACGGTGTAAATACATAAGTGCATTAAATCCATTATTTTTACCACTAGTCAATTCCCAATAAATTGGTCTCTTTTGATATATCTTATTGTGATCCTTAAAGAAATCTTCAACAAAATATCTTCTAATAGAATCTTCATCAGAATCCGCCTTCTTACCAATGATTGATGCAATATAGTTTAAATTCTCATCAACAGTATACGCACCAAATGTGACTGACAAGAATTCTTTTAGACGGTTAATAATATCTCTTTGATCATTAAAGTAATTATCATCTGTTAATACGATTAGGTTATCTTCATTAGGCTTATAGGATTGATATTTGTCATCAGACCATTCACCACCGGCAAACGCTATTCCATCCTGATCCAATGAATATCTTCCGAAAGTTACCCCTATGAAATAGGACAAGAATGCCTTAATATCACGTACTTCATCAGCCAATCTAACTGAAACATCCTTATCATCAACCTCTGGAGTCAGTTCATCTTGAAGACCATATAAATCAATAAAAATCTTATTCAATTCTTCTTCATTAGATTTAAGTTGATCAAACCTTTCTTGAGCTTCTTGTTTCCAGATATTGAATGCATTTCTTAGTTTTCCATCAACTTGTGTTCGCTTCTCGTCAGCGATGAAACTTACTAATGGTGTTCCATAATAATTAAAGGAGTTCTCTTGTGAGTTCCAATCAAATTTGGAAATTTCAATTGTTCGTTTTGATATTTCTCTTACTTTATCATTTATAGAATCATTCAATTTGAGGATTGGAATTCTTGAGACATCTCCAGCGGTATAATTCATACTTTCATTCAACAATCCCAGGAAACGATCAGAAACTTTTGAATTTAAGATTGCCAGTTGTGTATAGAGATTGTATCTATCGTCATTAAATATTGACATGCTTGCATCGTTATTGATATATCCGTTTTCTGAGTACCTGAACGAAATTTTCCCACTAGTTATTTTTGTCCAAGTAATACTAGAATGAAGATAAAAATCTGAAGCTCTATGCCCATTATTTTGAGTTATCATTTGATAAGATTTTGAATCAAATTTTATAATATTCTCGTGATTTCCAAACCATTTACGAAATTTACCACCTTTATTTATGGGTAAGTATTCTCTGTTTTCTAATTCCCTTAAGCTCGAAATACCAAACGCAATATTTGATAATGCGACTTCGTACCAATAGCGCAAGAAGAAACTGTTATTCCCCGTTATCATTCCCTTTTTTACCGAAGATTCTTTCGACAGGGGCGTATTCTTTTTGAAAATCATAATATCAGAATCACTAGCCCAATAAGAAATTGGTATCCCCGGAATCTTTTCAAAGTTCGCTTGGTTAGTTCGATAAACGTAATTACAGTTTGGATCAGAAATTGCTTCTAATACCTTGTTCTTTTGTACTTCCATGCCGCCTTTGAAGTCGGATAGTTTAATATATGTACCTTTTTCTTCGTTTGGCACATTTTTTAATACGAACGTATTAATTGGAACAGTGGCTTCTTCGAATGCTGAATACTCCATTTGGATTAAACTTGATATTTCTTTGTTTTTTACAATGTAATTACGTAAGTTCTCATAGGTTTTAATGAACATCCAGACGAATGGTGTCATGTATGCTGAATAGCCACCAGGTTTAACTAGATTGCTATTTAGATAGATAAATATTGAGAACATGTCGCCAGAATAATCAGCGTAGTATTTTTTTACATACTTTTTTAGTTCTTTATCCATCTTGTTCATATACGGAGGATTTGTTGTTGCTACATCGTATTTTTGACTCATTGTTTTTGCAATATTAATAAGGTTCAGCAAATTTACTTTGGACTCTTGGATACCGAATACATCTAGTCCTTCAGACTTTACCTCCGAAACCTCTTTAGAGATCTTTTCAAAATCATAATTCTTTTCAATTTTTATGATGGATCCCAACTCTTTAGCATTGCTAAATAATTCAATTAACTCGCTAGTATCCAATTGAACGTCATCTGGCAGAGAATCTACCAGCTCATCTGAAATATTGTCAGAGTCCTCAAATTCATAAACATTTGGGGTGATAATCTCGTTTCTAAACAGTCTTCGGTTGAACTGCCTTGCTTTCATCATTAATGCAAAATAGGTTAATTGATATGCTCTCTTATCAATTTCCAAACCAAATAAATTCTTAGTAAGAATTAGTATCGCAGCATCACGTTCTGAATAACCTTGTTCTAAATATATTTTCATAAATACATCAAATGCATATACCAAAATGTGACTTGAACCCATAGCGTTATCGATTAGTTTGATGTCCTCAATATCGATATTATTCGTTTCTGATTTAATTTCAGAAGGTAGAAGATATTTGAGCTCAGACTTCAAGTTGCTATCAGGATTTCTTTCAAGCCAATATTTTCCAAGCGAGTTATCAACCATGTATCTTACAACCCAATCTGTTGTGAAAAGCTGAGTTGCTGCAGGGATATCAGCTTTCTTAACTGCGCCACCTAGAATATTTACCACACGGTCGTGAGGTTCATCATTATAGTACTGATACAACCACCCAATAATCTCAACCTGACCACCAACATCAACGTTAAAATCATCTTCACTAACATCGTCAATCAAACTCTTAATCACACCATCGTGATAGCTTGGAGTGAACAATAATTCGGCATAATCGTTAGTTTTCTCAAATAAATAAGGTAATATCTTGTTCAAAGCATTAGCCTGCTTGATAAATAACATTTGATACAAGTTATCCATATCAACTGGCATTTCTGTATCTTGTGCCTTAGAAATCAATGAACGCTCTTCATCACTAAATCTACCTAAATAATCTTCTAACTCAACTGGGTTAATCATAATATCGGGTTCATTACGATTAGATGAGCTTGAAAGAACTCTAGTACGGCTTGGCAAATAGTCATTCACTTCCATGAAACGAATAGCAATGATGCGGTTAAACCAGGTATACGCAATCTCTTCAACTAGGTCATTATATGCTGTCTTGAAATCATTTTTCTTACTGCGTTTGTTTAACTCATTAACTAGTTTTTGACGTTTACGAATATCTGACCCGGTGATCGGATTTTGATCATCAATGTAATATTCAATTTCATTTGTTGAGGTAGGTAACTTTTCAGAAATCCCATTCTCATCAATGCCTAGAATTGATGTCTTTAAATTGATATCTTCAATTAATGTATTTCTAGCTTTAATTGCAAAATTTTTAATTGCAGTTTTGTCCATTAGTGTTCCCTTCTTAAAAAAATGACCACCCTAATAGGTGGTCAATTAAGGTTTATTATTAAAGATCCAACTTGATTGAATCGTTATTTTTAATTTGTTCCATTAATTCTTTCTTGAGTTGAGCTAATTTTTCATCTACATCAGCCTCAGTCTTCAAATCCCAAGAACGACCAATAGCAAGTTGTTGTAAACTAACATGTTTAGGTACGTGAACCTCTACTACAGGAGTCGGTACTGGCTGATCTTCATGAATTTCTTCATTATCACCATTCCCAGGTTTTTTATCATCCTGTGATGGATTCGTATCTGAGGAGGTATTTGTTACTTGTTGCTTCTCCTTTTCTGCCTTTTTCTGAGCAACGGTTCTATCAATACTTTGTAGAATACGTTCTTTAGTAACATTGGCATGATTTGGAATAATACACAATTCATTCAATGTTTGGGCAGACTTGGCATTAGCAATAAATTGATCAAAAGTTTTATCAATCTCTTCTTTAAATTGATCGAGTAACGAATTGCTATTTGCATAATCCAAAGTATCAGTGCGTTCAACATCAATCTGTTTTTCTTCTTCTAGTAAGATTGAATCAAATTCTTTGTTGTATACATCATTAAATTCTTCAGACAATGCCTTCAGATCTTGAACTTTTCCAGTTGGTTTGTTGGAATCGATAATTTTGTTTATCTTATCAACAATTTGTGATAACTCATCACCAACAATAAATTCCTTTGAGCCCCGATAAATTTGAACTTTTTGTTGTGCGTCAGTCCAAATTTTCTTCATATTTCCATTCGCGTAAAACTCAGAAATTCCAAAGGATTCTAGGTCTTCATTCCAGTCTAAGAAATCATCCCTATTCTTGCTTACAAAATCATAAAATTCATCGGTATCTTTTCTAGCAAGCAAAGATTTAATCAAAGTTTCACCTTGACCTAATAAATCTAAGCCGGGATAACTATAACCACTATCTAGGGCTGAATTTTCGTGCATGTATCCTTGAACAAGATCCAACCTATTCTTCAGAGTTTGTTTAAACTCGCGAACAATAACGTCATCTTCATCAGAACTAAATGATTTCTTAGTAAATGCCTCTTTAGCAACTTCCTTCAAATCATTTTTCTTAGTTTGAGAGATTTCACTTCTTGGCTCTAATTGAACTTTTGTAATGTTTTGCTTCTTCAAGAAATAATTGGCAGTTTGATTGGCTGAATTAGCATCATTAATGTTGATTGGCTCACCATTCACATAAACTTTTAATTTTGCATCCGCAAATAATTTAGCAACTAGCCAAATTGTATCAATTTCACGATAGCCGTAAGGAATACCAGCAAACCGATCAATTATTGTCTTGTACGAAACCTTATTATGTCCATTGTAATCAAAGTTGATTTTCTCTTGTACTGACTTCAACGCTTGAATATTTTCTGAAGTTTTAACGTTCATTCCACCATCTTGTTTAAACAGAGAAACAACATCCTTGTCAGACTTAATTGCATCAATATAATTCAACTTACGATAAATTTCGTCAATTAACTTATTTTCTGCATCTTCAAGTCGTTTGGAAAACCCACCTTTAGTCTCAACTTTATTTCCATTTACATAGATATCAGCATCTTCAAGTGAGTTTATTAGTTCATCATTAGCATTTTGTTGCAGTGTCCTTAACTCGACACGTTTCAAATCAATAATTCTTTGTGAACGTTCATCTGATGATAACTGAGATGGATCCATCAAGAAGCTTCTGATTTTTAAATACTGTTTATAGTTCTCAGCATATTCACCATCAGCAGGCATATCGATGATAATTTGTGGATCGTCTGGAGACTGGGAAAGTCTTCTCAGTTCAATCTCATCCCTGTTTGACTCACTATCAAGCGTATTGACCTTGATACTCATCTCATGATTAGGATTTCCAATCGGATAATCGTCAACGTACTGATTGAAGTTGAATGTATATTGGCCACCCAATTTAGGATAAGTGTATTTCTTATTGATATTGGAGTTAGCAAATACAAATTCACCAATTGCCTTTGAAACATCGCTTGAATCAATATTTTGCTTGGAGATTTGTTTACTAATATCCTGTTCAGCATCTGTTAAGAATTCATAACCATGCGTAGTTTTCTCAACTAGTTCTTGGCTCATAAGAATTCTGAGTGCTTCTTTTACTTTGTTTTCCAATTCAATTCTATCGGTATCAATTGAATCAATCATCAAAGTAACAACATTATTCAAAGTAGCATCGAAGTTGGATACATATTTGACCATAAACAGCGTTTTCAAAACTTGAACTGGGAAAGGATTTGATTCTTTAGTCGGATTAATATAGTCGTTATCTCCAGCTCTGGTAATAACAATCTTATGTGTATGATCCAAGAATTGATCTAACCCATTAAAGAAAATACTGAATGGCACTAAGGTTCTCGTATCACGTTCTTCAAGTTGCTGAGCGGATTCTTGGAATACCGCCAACATTGAACGTTCACCATTGGCTAAATGTTTACCATCTGATCCGTTCTCTCTAATTGCCGTTAAGGTATCTTGTAACAATTCGAATTGATAAGGGACAAATGGATATACATCCGCATATGATTTATCATCGCTAAACTTCTTACGTTCAACTTCTCCATCAAAACTAATTAAGTTATTGATAGTGTGTTGATCATTGTCGAAATCATTTTTTAAAAGTTGTTCACTTTCAGGTGTTTTCTCCAATAAACGCTTACGAATAACTTCATCAACATTAGCCGATGACATGGCAATTCTGGTTTTGAATCTACCTTGAATCTTAGAAAAATCTTGACCATTAATATTATCAGTCACTTGATCGATTGCTTGTTGACTTGTCACAATAACCCAGGCACGACCATGAGTGTATGTACCCAGGTCTTCAACAATACTTTGTAAGTTCAACATACGTTGTTGACTATCACCAATGTATTGGCCAACTTCATCAACTAGAAATGCTAGATGATAATTTGGATCAGGTTGAGATTCGATATATTCATTTACCAATTTAGCAAATGATTCAACGCTTATTGGATAATCCTTACGCATTTGTTCAACGAATCCTTCAGCGTCATCTTCTGAAAGATATCCAATTTCAACCAATGTATTTTTTATTGTTCCTTTAATAAAAGCAAAACTACTCCTTATCTCAATCCAATCACGATTTTGCTTATCCAGCTCTTTGAATTTTTCTTGAAACTTGTCATACATTCCTTGATTTTTAAGACCACGTTCCATATCAGCAAGCCAAAAGTCCTCACCGATTAAGCCCTGATGTTCATTGAATACTTGTAGAAAAACATTTAAGATTGCATCTTTTTGTTCTTTGTTGCCATTCTTGGCTTTTGAATCAATGTTGAACAACATGACATCATTTTGATTAGCAGCTGTCTTTTCCATGTCATTGATTGTCATTTGATCTTTTATTTTGTTGTCATCTTTAAAGTAGTCAATGGCATTCTTACCAGAAACTTCACGGTTCTCAAGTAGATAAGATAAAATTTTAAGGAAGTGAGATTTACCAGAACCGAAGAAACCGGAAATCCAAACACCCATATTAGGAGTGTCATTCCCGATACTTGCCGCATATGCTTTGAAGAAATCACTAAAGTGTCTTTCCAACTCATTAGTAACTACGTATTCTTCTAATTCCTGTTTAATATTGGAATCTTGATCATCACCAATTGTGATAACACCTTTGATATCACGATTGATAGGTTTCGCGAATATATCTTTAATTTGCATGATTTTCCCCTTTATTAATCAATCTGAAATGCTCTGTAGTAGTTATCCTCAATGGCTTCACCAAACATACTTAGGTTGAGACTATTATATTTCCCGGGATAAAATAGCACAACTGGAACGTCGTCAATAATCTGATGCATTGAATTCAATATCTTGTGTGCTCTAATCAATGGAAAAATTTCCCCAATTCCAGTAACAAAGATGACAACATCCTTATCAGGAATATGGTCCTTCATATATTTAACAAACATATTCTCTGAATCAGTCATTTCAAGTGCATTATTCAATTGTTCAATCAAATATGACATCCCTTCATCAGATTCCATTTCCAGAACATCATCTTTGATTCCCATATCATCGAGAATCTTCCACATAATGTCATAAACATTAAATTCCAAAATATCGACACCGACAGTCTCGTGGTTTAACTGACTTTCAATACTTTTGACTTCTTCCCTAACCTGTAGTTCATCTTCAGCATCATATGCCAAAATATAATACGAAACTTCATTTGAAAGTCCCCTACTATGTTGGAAGTCACTGTCTTTAATCTTTTGCCTTAAATGGTTTAACTTATCGTTTGTACTTGACATACTATCTCCCTGTCAATGAAGCCAATTGTCTAAATTGTTTTTTCTCTTGAAGCAGATCTTCAAGTCTAAAATCTAAAAATGGACGAACAATTTCGTCGTAAGAACCCTTGTCAATCATCAATCCAGCATTACGATTAAATGTTTTAAATAATCCAGTTAATCGGGTAATAGTTTGATCTGACCAATTTGCAACTTGATCACTTTCCACTTGCTTCCTTGTAAAGAAAGCCTCAATTTCATAATCATGTAGCATAGAATCACCAAGCATGATTTCTTCGCGAAATACTTCATACATGAATTCGTCAAACAACTTATCCATAAGCATAATGGAAATTATATTTACTAGTTTCTTATTAGAAACATCGAGACTAGGATAAAGCTCAAGATAGTCGTCATCCAAACTACCAATACGTCTTTTCAATGTCCGATATGTATCAATACTTCGAGCTTCAGTTTTCTGTTGAAAGCAATTATCCTCAACAGCCATTTTCCGAATTTCAGCATCAGTGAAATCGTCATTCAAAAAATCAATATATAAAGTAAATTCATCTTGCCAAAAACTATGAGAAATCATATTTGCGCTATATTCTGGCATGCAATTACCACTTTTCCGCAAAATCTATTTGCTATTACTAACAAGTATATTAGAAATATATAGCAATTGCGAAATAATTCCAGATGATCTGACAACAAACTTGTCTAATATTAATTTTAACTTAAACTAGATCTCACTGGTGTTACGTTTTCATGATATTTTCTTACATACTTTGACTCAATCTATTGACAATTCATTCGGTACCGAAGTATACTCATTCATGAAATATATTTCGGTACCGAATGTTTTTTACTATTTGTAGAAAAGAGGAAATTATATGACTGAACTTACAGATGATTTAATGAAGCAATTACACTTCATCAGCAAAGCTAGTAATCAATATATGCACCAAAATAAGCAACGTTTGACTGGACAACAACGTGTCCTATCGATTCTCAATCTTGAGGACAATTTGTCTCAAAGTTATCTTCAAGAAGTATTGGACTTGCGTCCTAGCTCTCTTGCTGAGCTTTTGAAGAAGTTGGAGGACAAGGGTGACATTACTCGTAGTGAGGCTCCGGATGACAAGCGTATCAAGCGTGTTAGTTTAACTGACCAAGGTCGCAAAGCTGCACAGGAGAATGCGTCATTTAAAGATGCTGATGTCACGGAAAAATTTTTCGAAGGATTATCTGATGTTGACCAACAACAATTGAAGGATAACCTGGAAAAAATTTCAGCCGGCTGGGACGATGAGTTCAAGCAACAAGCTGACAGTTTCGTAGACCCTATGGATCGGTTCGAGGCCATGCAAAAGATGCGCGACGACATCATGGCGAAATACGGCGACAATTTCGAAGACATGTCACCCGAGGACATGAAAGCCATGCGCAAGGAAATGAAGGAAAAGATGAGTAAAATGGGCATCCACCACCACGGACCAATGATGGGCGGAATGCACCACATGCGCGGCTGCGGCCCAAGAGGAATGGGACACGCCGACTTCAGATTCGGCAACATGTTCTAACCGCAACAAACAACATACACATTTCAAACAAAAATCCCCTTACCAAGAAATGAAGCAAATCTTCATCTCAAAGTAAGGGGATCTTTTATTTCCATATAATCACGCACGAGCGAAAGCTCGTACGCACCATGGCACTTACAAACAAAATAGTTAAAGCATTTTAAAAGTGAATCTCAATAAAGTATTAACAAAAATAAATAACACAAGTATAAAAGTGAACCTCCACCCCACACAAAAAATGATGGAATTTTGGTCCCCCAGCCTGGAGGTAAAGTCCGCCGGTGGCTCAGCCGTGGAATTTGCGTTAGCCTGCCATGGGGCAGGGTTAGGCAAAATGCGAGTTTTGAGATTTTTCGGTCTGTGACATCCTTGGCTGTTCGTTGGCGTAGCCAACTATATGACTGTTGCGCACGAGCTTTAGCTCGTACGTTCCTACTAAAAATCGCATCACAGCGTTCCAGCCACCGCCGGACTTTACCGGAAGGCGGCAGTGAACCACATAAAAAAATCACATCCGAAAACTACTAATATCCAATCTACGATTAACTTCAAACATAACAACCCCACCAATAACCATAGACAACAACTCACCAGCACAAATACTAAGATAGCTAACCCAAAACGGAGTCTTAAAAGCAATATACAACTCGCCCGCCACAGTAAACATAGAAAGCGCAAAAACCACAGCCATAATAACAAACTTAACCCTCAAATCCTTAGTAAAACGGCATAACCAAAGAATAAAGAACAAAACTATCAGAGTAGAAATTGTCCCAATTGGAACATCTAAAGTCCAAGTTGGTGACATAAAATTAGACAAAAAAACACCAAGTGTGACTCCCCAAACATATCGCTTCTTAAACAGCACTAGATAGTTGAACATTTCGGACAAACGAACCTGAATTGGTCCATAAGCAAAAGGTTGAATTATCATCGTTACCGCCACATACATGGCCGCAATGACAGCTGTACTCACAATAGTTTTCACAGTCGAACTTGATGTTCTAGAAATATTTTTCATTATTAGCTCCTTTATGGCAATCGCCACTAAATAACTACGATCAAAGGAAATAAGTATCGCAGTGATGCATTTTGCACCTCAGTACATTCTACTTGGCAGTCCAACCGCCGTCAATTGGAATCACGCTGCCATGAATATAATCAGCACGTGAACTAGCCAAAAATAGCGTCAACTCAGCAACTTCTTCAGGTTTCGCCCAACGTTTGGCTGGAGTCTGATCAGCAACCCATTTAGCCATCTTGCCGTCACCAGCAAAATCGGCAGCGTTCATCGGCGTATCAATTGCGCCCGGAGCAATACAGTTAGCACGAATTCCCCGAGCAGCGTAATCAATATCCAACTGTTTTGTCATACCAATCACCGCATGCTTGGCAGCAGTGTACGCAACACCGCCACCCCCAGCAACTAGACCAGCAATCGATGCCATGTTGACGAAAACACCGTGTTTCTGCTTCAACATCAACGGCAAAGTCGCTTTTATTAATAAAAATTGACTAGTTAAATCTGTTTGAATAGTGTCATTCCACTGTTCAATCGAAGTGTCCATTACTGGGCGATAATCATCCAGCACACCGGCAGTGTTACAGACGATATCGATTTTCTTAAACGAATTTTCGAGTAATTTCGTCAACTTCTCAAACACCAAAGTTCCAGTGACATCCCCAATAATTGTAACTAAATTATCGTTGATCAAGGGAACAGCATTTTTATCAATCCCAATCACTACAGCATTATTCTCTAGAAAAAGTTTAACTTGTTCCAATCCAATTCCAGACGCTGCACCAGTGACTACTACGATTTTCCCACTGAAGTCTTCAGCCATTATTCTGTGACCAATTCCCAGTCAGTAGCGAGGATATCACAGTCAGTTGGTGACCACATACTGTATGCTTCGTCTTCAGTTTTGATCAAGAAGTAAGGATTCAAAACATCCCCTTCAAACTTACCTTCCTGTTGTAAAATAACAAAAAGTTCAGTGCCTTCCCAACCAGTTCTTACAGCTTTTTCACCATTTTTAATGTGAGGCAAAATTTTCTCAAATGTCATATTAATTCTCCATAATTTTTTCATTAATTAACATCGATGCTCGGTGAGCATAATGTTTATACAATCCAGCATAACGACTATTATATTCACGCTTCCAAGGCTTGTCACGTCCACAGAAATGCAGGATAACGGTATTATCAATTACCCAATCCAAGTCCCATTTTCCATCACCAAGCAAGTTATAAATACTACTCATTCTGGCATCGTAATTGTAAAGTTCATCTGGAACTTTGACAATTTTATTGCCATACAAAGCATTCAAAACATCTTGATCTGGTAGGAATAAGGTCAAACTGTTTTCTTTAATATAGTCGAATATGTCAGTAGCCTTAACAGTTTCACGGATAGCATCCAAATTCATCAACAGTACGCCAGAATTGTAATAACTTTCAGCTTCATAATTTCCAAGTCGTAACTTATTAAATTGCTCAGTCATGTTGTTGGTCAATCCCGAATGACTGGATGCTGCGTAAAGATTGTCTCCGAGTTGCTTATTATATAGTTGTTTTAATGAATTGATAACTAAAATATCAACGTCCAAATACAGAATACGATTGACTGATTTAGGCAAATATTCATGAGCTAACAAGCGATAATAAATTGTTTCTGGATACCTGTCAGTCGTCGGTGCATCAGCGAAAATCTTTGGATCAACAATAATTGCATGATAATTGACACCAATTTTTCCACAAAAAGATTCAATCTCTGCAGTTGACTTCAATTTATCTTTTTGAATGACATACGCATCAAATTTTTCATTTGGAGTATTCTTCACAATTGAATACAAACACGTCATCAATTGCGTGCTAACATTGTCATCTATCGCAAATAATAAGTTCATCCTCATCCTCTTTTCAAAAAAATTACTAAAAGTCGTCTGGTAAGAAGCGTACGGTTACATCTTTATAATCGACAAACTCGTCAGTTGAAACTTGATAATATCCACTTACTACAGCATCGTCACCGGAACCAAATTCTCCACCCTCAAATAATTTGGAGAACCAGGCAGTATCGGGAGCTAATCTACGATCAGTTTTCTTGCGAAAATCATTAGTACCAGAAACTCTTTCGTATAAAGTTGTTAGTCCCTTGGTCGTGAGTACCATCTTTCCATGTGGATCATCGACTGGATTAGTGGGAACTGAACTATTCATCAGCGGAAATCTCAATTCTGGAGTTATTCTGATCCAACGGTTCGTTGAAACTTGTAAGAATCTGGCAGATTCGTTCAAATTGTCACCAACACGTACACCATAAATTTTATCAAAATATGCCCACTTACCTTGTCCTAAATGCTCTCCGGTATAGATCATCTTTTTGTCAGAAATCTCAAACAAAGCTGTAGCGTATTCGGAAGTATTGGTTACATCGATAATTCCGTCGCGACCATTTGCGATAGTTACACTCTTCATATCAAGATTGTAATCCGGTTGAACTTCAACATAGTGGTAATCAGAAGGTATCCACTCATTTGCGGAAACTCGGTAAAATTTATTATTCTCAGATAATTGTAAAAGCTTGTACATATCGCCCTTTTTCAAGACCCGTCCAGTTAATGTCATTTCCCCATTATCAAGCGAGTAAACTGGAGCATCGTCGACCAATTTCCCATTACCTTCATAACTGTTACCAGCAGTAGTTTGAAGGTCCTCTGGAAGAATTGGTGTAGAAGATGCAGTATTTTGTTGCATCCCTATTCCAACAAAAATAATTGACACTAGTAAAACTAATACGGAAATAAACTTTTTCATAAAAGCATCCCTCAATTCTTATATTGTCCTAATTGTATCATGGAAGAATTCGACGATTTGGGTATAATTAGACCACAGGAGAAAAATTATGATTAAACCAATTAATACAGACAGGATGTCACTTTCAATTCCATCCGACCCAGCAACACCAGCTGATTCTCAAGTTGTCACCGATTTGTTAGACACCCTTGCTTCCCATAAAAAAGACTGTGTCGGTATGGCAGCCAATATGATAGGTGTCAACAAGCAGATAATTGCGGTAAATGTCGGTATGGTGAATGTGCCGATGATTAATCCGAAAATATTGAGTAAAACTGAGCCATTCACGGTTAGTGAAGGCTGTCTATCACTTCAAGGTGAGCGCGAAACTACTCGATATAAAAATATTAAAGTTTCGTTCCAAGATCAAAATTTCAAACCACATACGCAAGAATTTAACGGTTTTGTTGCAGAAATTATCCAACATGAAATTGATCATTTCGATGGTACTCTAATTTAGTTCTTCCATTGAAAGCGCTTAATGTTATACTCAAAAAGTAAAAATAATGTGGAGATGATATAGGATGAGAACTCAAGTTTACCCATACTTTGCTTTTAAAAATGCCAAAGAAGCTATTGAATACTATGAAAGAGTCTTTGACGCTACTGATGTGTACCGTCTAAGTCCTAAAAAGGAACAAGCTGAAATGTTCCATTTACCAACAAATGCTGACTTGGACAGCATGACAATGCATGGTGGATTCACTATTTTAGGAATGAAATTTGAATGTGCTGATGCTTTTAACGGAGACTCAACTCCTGTTAAGGGACTTCAATTGATGTTAGATATCGACAGTGAAGACAAAGAAAGTCACGATGCTGCTGACGCTTTGTATAAGAAGTTGAAACAATCTGGCGAGGTGGAAATCACGATGCCTTTTGCTGAACAGTTCTGGGGTGGTAAGATGGGTGCCTTTACTGATAAGTTTGGAGTACAGTGGATGTTGCACGAGTCGCCTTGGTCTTTGTCTCAAGACCACAAAGATGAATAGATGGATGCTGCCGATTCCGGAAGAAAATCGATTTTTCGGGCTGGAACGCTGCCGGGATCGTTTGAAGCCATTTCATAGTTCGAAATGTCTCCAAAGCGACCCTTTCACTAAGCTGACTTCGTCAGCAAAGCACAATTTCACCACTGAGGCCAAATCTATTTTCTTCCTCCATCTAGATCCATTAATCTTTGTGGTATTTTCGCTTTTTAATATATATATACGCAAATATGGTCGAAAACTTATTTTTGTTTTCGGCCATATCTTTTATTGTGCTATTTGATTTTCTTACTTAAGCGAATATTTAGTTCAATTTCTTCTTTAATTATTGTAAGGATTTTCTTTGAACACTCTTGTATAAAAGTTGATTTCATCGAATACTTCATTCAATCTTTTGGCGAAGTGGTCACTGTTTTCAGCTGCTGGTACTAGTTCTCCCCCATCTGTGAAATTTGGATCTGCATTCCAAAGTAGAGCTGGATCTGGTACTACCATCATTTTTAGCATTGTTAGAATTGGTAGGATGTGATTTGCGGCTACTATTCCTCCGTCACTAAAGTGTGAGTATGCTATTACTTGAACTGGTTTTCTTGCCACTTGTCCACCGACGAAGTCTAGGGCGTTTTTTAGGGCTCCGGTAATTGCGTGATTATATTCTGGTGTCATGATGATGTATCCATCTTGTTCTTGTAACACATTTAACCATTTGGATTCAGCACTGTTTAAATCCTTGATCTCATTCTCCAATGGTGTTTCTTCATGATCATACAATGGTAGTGGATAATCTTTTAAATCAATCCATGTGTATTCAACATCATCCATGTTTTGATTTACTGACTTCAAATATTTAAAAATCTTTTTCGCCTAGCGAATTACTTCTGGAACTTCCTAAAATTACACCTATCTTCATCCTTTTCCCTCAACATTCATATTATTATTTTATATAAGAAACATAATTATAATATATAGACTAGAGGACTGACACGTGTTCGTCAATTAATCAGCTTAATTATTTTACATACTTCTCACGATCTTGAATGCGTCCTAAACAATAGATTGCTATCATTCCGGTTACAATTCCTGCTACGGCGGTAATTACGAGTATCCACCAACTTAATTTATCGACTCCGAGTGCGAAGAATGAACGATTCCATGGACCCCAAACTGGTATCCAGGCTCCTAATAAGTGTAGTTTCAAAAATGCTACTGCAATTATTGGTCCACTGACTGCTGTCCAAATGATTCCACTGAATTTATCTTTTCCAACTAAGTAGATTGAAATCAGATTTGGCAAGTAGACAATGATGTTTACTAGCAGGAGGCCGATTGTAAATTGGTAGCCCCACCCCATTGCTTGACGCATGTGGTCAACATCATGAATAGAAATTATCAATAACATGACTAAATTTGATGTCAGTAATGTATAAACATAGTTTTTCGAGAATACACTTTTACTGATGTCGTTTTGGAAATGTAGTCTTGATGTTGCTCGTAGTCCAATTACTACTATTGCGATTCCGATAATCAGATGTACGACTATGCCAAAATAGCTTTTATCTAACCCCATCATGATTGTTGCTATTAGCTCGGTTACTGCGATGGCGAAAATTAAGATCCAACTAAATAATGCCATTTTTGAGTTTTTCATATATAACATCCCCAATAATTCAAAATAATATGTTTTATATTTCAACTTAAGTTTAGCATTTTAATTTGCGTGTGAGAAGGTTCACTGCCGCCTTCCGGTCAGGTTCTGCGGGGGCCGTGGTTGAACTTGCGTTGTCAAGTTGACATTTAAACAATTAAAATATTATAAACTACTTTGCAATGGCTTTATTCCAGCATTCTTCTGGAGTAAGGCCATTTTTTGTTGGCAATCTATCAATGTTATTGAAATAATCAATTCCATCTTGTACTAGCTTAATCAGTGCTTCTAAAGTTGCTGGTCTTGGATGACTATCCATCCAGATTCCCTTAAAATTACTCCACCAGCTCTCCATTGGTGAATTATCATATGGGGTGCCTGGTCTTGAAAAACTTCTTATTACTTTGTGTTCATCCAACAATTTATTAAAGCTAACGGCTGTGAATGCAGGTCCACGATCAGTATGTACCATTGGATGAACGTCGCCCATTTCCTCAAAAGTTTCTTTGAACATCGCAATTTCAGCTTCTGCAGTCTCTGATGGACTTATAAAAGATCCAATTATTTTACGACTGCACAAATCTAGTATTCCACTGAGTTTTACTTTGTGTGTTTCTTTGATTCCAAATTCCAATTGGGTTGAATCAGATAGCCAAACCATGTTTGGTTTTTCCACTTCAAAATTCTGGTTTAATACATTGTCTTTTTCATGCTGATCATTGTCATCTTTACGACTTCGCTTTTTTGCTTTTGATTTACAACTAATACCTTCACTTCTCATTACACGCCTAACTTGGTAGTACGTGACCTCAAAATCTAGAAGGTGTTCCTTTGTAATATGAGAAAGAATCTTTCCCGCACCAATTCTTTGAAAATGATCTTTATATGTCTTAAGAACAACTTCAGTCAATAAATCATTTTTGTGTTCCCAATCTGTCTTCCTATGATGTAAGAACTTATTTAACGCTTGTCTAGAAACACCTATATGGTCTAATAGAATAGATTTCCATCCATGATTACCTTCGCTGACCTCCATTATTGCCTGGTAAGACAGCTTTCGTTGTGAATTCACCCCCTGTGCTGAAGTTCGTTTAATTTTTTTTCAAACGCCGCAATGGCTTCTTGTTCATTCAATTTTGCTTTGAGTTCACGGTTTTCAAGTTTCAATTTCTCTAGTTCACTAATCTCTTCTGCTTTATGATGAATCCTATGGCCACGCTCATCTACGAGAGCTTTATAGCCATCACCTTGGACTTTCATAACCCAAAGCCGAGCTTGTTGATAAGAAACATCAAATCGTTCAGATGCTTCTGAATAGGAATGATGTTTATTAAGAATGAATTCTACAACTTCAATTCTTTCATCTATCGTTGTTTTTCTTGGCACAGCAGTGACCTTCTTCCTGACAGGCGTAGCCTTAAGAGTCTTGCCATTATTATACTGTATCAACCACATTCTGAGTTGTTTAGATGATTTCACTCCGAATTTTTCACATACTTGCTTTAGATTACCTTCACCATTCGCATATGCACGAACAGAGTTGATCTTTGTTTCAGCACTATAAAACGTACGTGATTTACTATTCCTTAGTCCTTCATAACCATTCTCTTTGTAGTAATTATTCCAGTCCCTAAACGTTTCGGGACTGATTCCTTTGGTTTTCGCAAATGTCTGTCGAGGTAAATCAGATTTTTCAAATTCCTTGATAAGGTTATATTTTTCTTTTTGAGTATATTTCCACATATTAATACCTCCGAAGTGATCAAAATTATTACATTTCAAATGTCAACCACATCGTAAGTATCTCAGGTCGCTGTGAACACGATTTTGAGCTTTTCGAAGATCGCGAAAATCTCAAAACTCGGTTTTCATGTAAGCCTGCCCTATGGCAGGCAAACATGAACGACACGGCTTGGGCCCCCGCAGAACCTGACCTCCAGGCTTGTGCTTCTCAAGTATCATTTACATGATTCCTCTATAGTTGCGATTGTTTGGTTTTATGAAAATTTCACGTATTGTACGCTTCTTTTCTTTATTGGTAGTGAAAGATAAAAGGATAGTTCAAGTTCGGAACATAAAAAATAGATTCACTCTTACTTATTGAGTGAATCCATTTTTAATTAAATTTTAACTTGATCTTTATCTAACTTAGCTGGAATTGCTACTGGTAGGTCACATGCTTCTACGTACCCTACTTTTCCAGCATCCATTACGCTGTTGATTAAGTTAACGGCTGGGGCTGCTGATGTTACGTAGCCTTCTCTTTCGGGAATCAAGCCGTCAATTTCAGCATTTACTGGGCCTGGTAGGCCTTCCAAGTGAATTGTATTATTGATTGGTAATTCTGGAGTCTTCTTGTGGCAAACTTTGTGGACATAACGTAATGCTGCTACTTCTTTTCCATTGTCATATAAGGCCATGGTGAATCTGTGTCCATAAATTGTACCTTTCTTTACTGTACCTTTGATTGTTTCCAAATCCATTGGAGCTGTGAAAACTTCGTGTTGTGGTTTGAATTCATCGTACTTCAAACCGATTCTGTCGGCCATTTCGTAGACACCTGATGAATAATATGCGTAGATAAATTTTGCCAATAAGTCTTCGTCTGAATCTGGCTTTGGATACTTGTCGATGTCTGCGCCGTATTGGAATACGTCAACCCAACCTGATGTGTTGTGCCAGTCATCTTCACCTGATTGAACGCTGATTTGGTCGACTCTTCCCATTGCACCAGCGATTACTAGTGGCATGTATGATGCATAGTCGCCAGGTAATAATCCAAATGGTACGAATGCTACATTGTTAGCCTTTGCGTGCTCATTCAAAAATTCATATACCTCAGGCTGGCTGTCTTGGCAGTGATAGACAGGAATTGTGGTGATGACATTTTTACCTGCGTCCAACGATTTAGCTAGGCGGATAGCCGAAGGCATAAATGTACCTTTTTTATCCATTTCGGTAGGACAAAAATCTAGAACCATGTCAGCGTCTAATTTTAGTGCGGCATCAATGTCATCCGTAACTTTAACCCCAACTGGATCAAAGTCAAAAACCTCACCGGCATCCTTGCCAATCTTATTTGGATCCACATCAACTGCAGCTACCAAATCGAATAAATTTTTACGCTCGGCCAGCATTCTAACTGCTGAACGTCCAACGTTACCTAATCCCCAAATGATTACTTTAGTTTTACTCATTATAATGAGCTCCTTTCAAAGAAACATTGATTATTAGTGCTTACAGTGAAAGAATAGTTCTTTGTGAAATATTTATCAATTTACATTAACGGTCATATGTGAAAGGTTTCTCACTTTGTTCTATGTGTGAAGCTAGTAAGTAAAATTATCAAGATAGTCATGTAGCGAATGTTCCAAAAGTCGACGCCATCGAGCAACAAACTGGTCAGTGTCAAACTCATATTTCCCAGTCAGCCATTCCTTAGTTATTTCCATATAGGCATTGTAATAGTAATCGATCAGGAAAAGTTCATCCCCCTTTGAAAGCTTTCTTCCACCAAGAAGTTCCGGAATCAACATGGTCATCTGAATTTGAGTCAGTTTATAAAATTCTGTCTTCAGACAATTTTGACCATTAACAGATAACAATTTCTGGTAATAGTCACGATTCTTTTTGAGATAATTGCAGATAAAAATAGAACCCTTGAACCAATCATCAAGAGTGGTGACTTTCATAACTTCAGGAAACACTTCAGATTCAAAGATTGAATTTACTAAATCGTATTTGTCTTTAAAATGATTATAAAATCCTCTACGAGTAATATTTGCTCCGTTGGCAACTTCCGCAACTGAAATATTTTCAAATTCATGATCAGTCATCAAATTTTTGAATGAGCTAATAATATCAAGTTCTATTTTTGTATAATTGGCCATCTAATTTCACCTCAACATTATTAATTTCATTATATGCTGATTTTGTATAGAGTTCACTGCAACCTTCCGGTCAGGCTAGTAAATCTCAAGAATCATTTTTCTATTTCCACAATTTATAATCACACATTTCTTGCCCTCCTGCATAAACATTTACAATATACTCACACTTTTATTTCGCCAACAAAAACCTATAATAAGTTTTGTACGTTACATCAAAAGGAATTCTAATTATGGACAAACTAAATAAATATTTATTGCGTGAGGATCATCATCAAAAAGTTGAACGGCAACGTGAGGTTGATAAACTTACTGCTGCTATTAAATATCTGTGGATTAATATTGGTATTTATATTCTTATTACTGTGGTTGAATATTGGCTATCTGTTATTGGTGATTCTGTTGCATTACGCGCTGATGCTCTGAATAATTTATCTGGCGTCATTTCGACTGGTGTTTTGATTATTGGCTTGCGTGAAGCGACCAATATTAACGATGACGACATTATTGGCCGGGATCTACCGGCAAAAAGTGTTCGTAGTCAAGACTCCATGCAGCTCTCTCGTTTTAGACTGGAAACAGTTTTCACGCTTATAACGAGTTTTATAATCGTATTAATTGGTCTACAAATTATTGTCACTGGTGGTACGGGATTATTCCATCTAAAAGGCAAAGCAGCACCAAATCTAATTTCTGCATTAGGTGCCGGGATTGCCACAGTCATGATGTTTGGAGTTTATTACATAAATCATCATTACGGGAAAAAGTTAGGTAACGGTTCGCTACTTGCTGCGTCAAAAGACAGCCTCGGTGATGTCGTAACCAGTTTGGGGACGATGATTACAGTTTTAGTTTCATATGCACTTCACCTAGCATGGATTGATAGTGCCGTCAGTATCGTAATTGGTGTTTTCATTCTTTGGCAAGGAATCCAAATTTTCCAAGAATCAACATTAAACTTAGCAGATTACGTCGATCCAGTCCTCGAGCTTCAAATGAAGGAGGCTGCCGAGAAGTTCAAAAAGGTTCACAGAGTTGTTGATTTAAGAAGTCGTTATAACGGCAATATTTTACTTGTAGATATGTTCATAATGGTTGATCCTAAAGCAACCGCAATGGAAATCTACAGCACCAACGAAAAAATAGAGCGAAAACTCCACAAAGATTTCAACGTTTTTGATGTCACAATTACCATCATCCCCGACCCGGAGTCGCTTAAATAATAAAAAAGATGCATAATTCAGAAATTTGAATTATGCATCTTTTAGCATGTCTGGAATATTGGATCTACGCAAATCATTAATCAAATTGAATATAAAATGTAATGAATAAAATTCATCAATCTCAAATTCTTTGGTAAGTCCGACCCACCACTTATTTGAGTCCATTGGCACATCATTGTATGTGCTGAAGTATTGGTACGCAGCTAGTTGTGTGGTAATCAATTTCTCAGTCTTACCATAAAAAATAATTACTCCATGATCAGTAATTAAAAATTTTGTGGCTCCAGCTTCAATTTTAGGGATATCGAGTGTATTGTCATTTTCTTGAGATGACAATTGGTCTAACGTATCACTATTGATACTAGTTAATTCTGTATTTGGTTTCGGAATCAATTCATTCATCCAATCTGGTTTTGAAAACATCTCATTGAAAAAGATTCGAAACACTTCTAAATCCAAGGGGTCCTTGCCAAATGCATACTTGATGATTTTGTTTTTATCAGCAGCAGTAGATTTTTCAGACAATTTGGGTGAAACAATCTGTATTGGTTGTGTAGTTTCAAAATTCTCTAACTTATCCATATCATTCCCATCTGGAATTGACGACAAGAATGCATTAGAAATTTCTCGCGGTGTATATTCTTGGAGCCAGTCTTGTAATGCCTCTTTTGCTTCATTTTGATACCACTCGTGTTCATCAATGAATGGAAAAGTATCCTCAAATATTTTATATAGAACATTTTCAACAATATTTCTATAAACACCATTGGTTTCCTGGCTATTAAATAAAATTTCATTAGTGGGATTTGCTATTCTCACAAGAAATTTTTTGACTGATTTACGAAATGTATCTAGATTCAATCTCCACCCTACTTTATTAAGGTCATATTTGAGCTGATCTTGCTGTAAAGAATCAACATCAAAATACTCAAGTGGTGAATATATAGAAGGCTCAATTACCCCTGCATCAAGTAATTCAATCGTATAATCATCCTCAAATGAATGGGTAATTTCAGAAATCGGCTTAATATCCTCAATGTTTGTCACTTTCATTTGACGAACAAAAACTGCTAATTTAACCTTTATGTTCAAAGATAAATTTTCATAATTCATTGAACTATGATTAGGGGCTTGATATCTTTGTGCAAGTTTATTGGAAAATTCATCTCGTCGTTTCTTGCAGCCTTTACACTTACACAATCGATCATTTTGAAAAATATTTCGATGACCACATTTAAGACATACTTGGTCACCAACCCACCAGTCAACGGCATTTAATGAAGGAAGTTTCATAACAAGTTGAGTTCCATCATACGGGCATTTCTCATCGATGGAAACTGCTGGAAGAAATCTCTTTATTTTGTTGAAATCAAAATCAATATTATGTTTTGCTAATACGTCTTCGTCCATTATTGTCTGAGAATAATATGTATAAAGAAACTTATACAATTCATCAGAACTCAACTTCTCCAATGGAGAATCTTTAAGAAAATAATATTTACGGTCAGCTTTCTTATAGTCAAAAGTTCGCATATAAAAACCCCACAATCCTATTACTTTTAGCATACAATAGATGCTTAAAAATAAAAGGATGTGGGGTATTTTTACAATATATTTCTACTTAATTGGAACTAACTTATCCATCCAATCAGGCATTAATAAAACATCGTTAAAGAAAATTTGGCAAACAGGTTGATTCAACCTATTGTCAAATGTTGCTTCTTCCACTGCTTGATCACTAATTTCATCAGGATGCTGAATATAATAAGAAACGGCATGAATTGGATCAAAATCTGGGTCGTCAAATTCAAAGTCATCAGGTTCAACTCGAGCTTCAACAATCGCACTAGCAACAATTTTAGGTGAATTTGAAATCAGCCAATCTTCAATATTCATCTGTTCCAAGTCGTGATAATTATCTTTAGGATCCAATTGTTTATCAAAAATATCGACAAATATCGAAAGCAAAATATTGCGGATTGTTAAATGGTAAAACGCATCAGATTCTCGTTTCTCCTGCAAAATATTATGATCAGGATGACCAAGAAATTCAACCAACTCATCATCAGGAACGTCCTCAGCCTGGACATTTAACCGCCAATCAATTTTACCATAGTCATAATTCAGAGACCCATTCTTTGGAAACATTGACTTGAATCGTTCAACTGGATTTTGAGCAGAAGGTTCGATAACTTTCTCATATGTAAGCTGAAATAGATAATCATAAAAGAACAGCGGTTCAACGTAATCATATGACAAAATATTCTCAACATCAGTGACATTCATCTCACGAACGAAAGTGGCAAGTTCAAGTTTTGCATATAATGGTAAATCCGAATATTCAGGAACAAAATGATTTTCAGAAGAATATTCTTCCCTCAATTCAGAATTAAATACTTTTCGCTTGCTAACACAACCATCACACTCACAAATACGTCCAGAAGTTGGATCAACATTACGGTGACCACAAGTACGACAAACCTCATCCCCAGCCCATGAATCAACCGCATTAACAGAAGGAAGTTTCATAACCAAAGGAGTCCCATCATACGGACACACCTCATCAATTTCAACATAAGGAAAAACCGACCGCATCCTTTTGGAATCCAAATCAATATGATGACTCTTCAAAATATAATCAGTCGACTCACCAGAATAAAAGCCCTGAACAAGCTTCAATAACTCAGAAGAACTCAATTCCTCCAAAGGCGACTTAATAACAAAATAAAAATGACCATCCAATTGATCAACATCAAATTTACGCATATAAAAAGTCCTCACAATCTTAATAGCTAAAGCATACATGAGTTGTAAGAAAAAGTATGCAAATATCACATGTTATAACGTTTTTTTGCAGTGAACTTAAACATTTATACAGTGAACCATATGTAAAGCAGCAAGTGACCTCGGACTTAACAGAATCCTTTTGTGCTAAAAAAATAAACCGCAAATTAAGTCTGGAGGTGGAGTACTGCGGGGAGCCAGCCGTGACATCCTTGATTGTTCGTTGGCGGAGCCAACACCAAGACTGTTGCGCACGAGCTTTAGCTCGTACGTTCCTGCTGTTGTTTGGTCGGCCATAAGCCGGCCTTACAACAAGGCAAGCCAATGGGACCGCACTTTGGCCCATTTGTTGCCCATAGTGTTCCGCCCCCGCAGTACGGAACCTCCAGACGGCATTCCACCTCTATCCCCCATTTTTTTAGCACAAGAAAAAAGGCATTATGCTTGAGTTTCCGCGCATAATATCTTTTAATTTCAATCGGATCTTACTACTCTAATCAATTTCTTCTTCGGCGGTAAAGCTTTCAACAACAGTCTCAATAGCCGAGACCAGTGGACTATCTGAGTTCAATCCCGTCTCGGAAAATTTATTCTCCCACCAGTCAGTTCGAATCTTTTGAATTTTTTCTACTACTTGGCTGCCCAATTGGGTTAGTTGTAAAACTTTAGTTTTTCCGACTCCATTTTGTTTCGTCAAATAATCCAGTTTTTCCATTTTATTAATTTCTCGCGTGGCTAAGCCTTTATCGACGACTAATTGTCGTGCTACGTGATTTTGAGTTATGTTGGGATAATCTCCAATTGTCAGCAAAATGCAGGCGGCTGTTGGATTGAGCTCTAGTTGATTGAACTGCTCCCGTGTATCTTTATAATACTGTCTATGTAAGATGGAAATATCTTGTGCCAAATATCCAATATTTTTCATATGAGCTCCAAGTTTTACGTGTTGACAAATCAACACCAACGATTTATCTTTAAACAATAGCATTTTAACATCATATTCACAAGGAGACTTTTATGGCAGATAAAAGAAACGGTGCAGACGCTTTATTTCAATCAATGATGAACCAAGGGATCAAATATGTATTTGGTCTTCCTGGCGCAAAGGTCGATAAGCTTTTCGACTTAATGGAATACAGCGACAACCCAAATGCACCTAAATTAATTATTACAAGACATGAACAAAACGCAGCCTTCATGGCTTCTGGTATTGGTCGACTAACTGGTAAACCTGGTGTAGTCGCTACTACTTCTGGACCTGGTGTATCGAACCTCGCAACCGGTCTAATCACAGCAACTTCTGAAGGTGACCCTGTCGTTGCGCTTGGTGGGCAAGTTCCCCGTAACGACGTTGCAAGATTAACTCACCAAAGTATTCCTAGTAAGGAACTTATGAGTACAGCCACTAAAGACAGCGTTGAAGTTCAAGACGCCAACAATATTTCTGAGACATTTGCGAATGCCTACCAAACTGCCATGGCACCAAAATCTGGAGCAACTTTCATCTCACTACCAAAGGACGTTCTCGAAGATGAAGTAACAACTAAAGAAATCAATACACTTTCACCAATCGCACAAGGTGGTGCCGACCAAGCTACCATCAAGACTATTGTTGAAAAAATTAAGAATGCCAAGTTACCTGTTATTCTTGCGGGTATGCGTTCATCTAGTTCTGAAGTTACAAACTCCATCCAAAACTTACTTAAGAAATTTTCAATTCCTGTTGTCGAAACTTTCCAAGGTGCCGGTGTTATTAACCGTGATCTAGAAAAGAACTATTTCGGCCGTGTTGGTTTATTCAGAAACCAAATCGGAGACGCAATTCTTAAAGACAGCGACTTAGTTATTGCAATTGGTTATGATCCAGTTGAATACGAAGCCCGTCTTTGGAATGTTGACCGTACAGGTGAAATCATCAACCTTGATAGTATCGCTCCAGAAATTTCAAATGAATATCAACCAGAATTAATTGTTCACGCTGATATTGCGAAAACACTTGACGATATTGCTAATAACTTACCTGACGGAATTACTTTAAGTGACGAACTAAAAAATCACTTGCACCAAATCCAAAAAAACTTTTTATCAAAAGATATCATTCCTGAACGTGAAGATCCAAAGGGTGTGCACCCACTAGAAATTATTCACGCTCTTCAAAACCAAGTTAACGATGACACTACTGTTACCGTTGATGTTGGTTCACATTACATCTGGATGGCTCGCCATTTCAGAAGTTACAAGCCAAGACATCTTTTATTCAGTAATGGTATGCAAACTCTTGGTGTAGCACTACCTTGGGCAATCGCAGCCGCACTAGAACGTCCTAACCAACCAGTTGTATCAGTTGCTGGTGATGGTGGGTTCTTATTCTCAGGACAAGAACTAGAAACAGCTGTCCGCTTGAACTTAAACATTGTTCAACTAGTTTGGAATGACGGTTACTACGATATGGTTAAGTTCCAAGAAGAAGCTAAATACGGTAGAAACTCAGGTGTAGCAATCGGTACAGTTGACTTTGCCAAATATGCAGAAAGTTTTGGAGCACAAGGAATTCACGTCGATAATGCTGGCGAATTAACAAGTGCCCTCGAAAAAGCTTTTGCCACAGAAGGCCCTACAGTTATTGACATCCCTGTCGATTACAGCGACAACATCAAATTATTATCAACATTATTACCAGACTACTTAAGCTAATCGGAAGGAAGTTCATATGAAGAATTCAAATGTATTGTATCAGCACGGAACCTTAGCATTATTAGTTCCAGGATTATTGGACGGAACATTGACGATGAAGGAGTTGCTAGAACATGGCGACACCGGAATCGGTACTGGAGAAGGACTTGACGGAGAATTAATCATCTTAGATGGCGTTCCATATCAAGTTGACAGTGCAGGAAATGTAAACATAGTCGATGATTCATTCACACTACCCTTTGCCAACTCACACTTTGCAGCCTACAACGAAATGATGGACGTCGAAGACATCAAACGTGACGAGCTACAAGAATTAATCGACAAAAAGGCAGCCAGTGCCAACACATTTTATTCAGTAGTAATCAAAGGAACTTTCAAAAACATTAAGACCCGTGCAGTTAAGAAATCTTCTAAACCATACGACACATTAGCAAAAACAGCCGAAGCTCAAAGTATTTTTGAACGTGATACTGTTGAAGGAACATTACTAAGCTACTACTCTCCACAAGTATTTGACGGAGCAGCAGTTGCCGGTTTCCACAGTCATTTCATGTCAGATGCACATGACTTCGGTGGACACATTCTTGATTTCGAGTCGGTCTCGGGTAATGTTGTGTTCCAGTGTTTTGACAGTTTGTTGCAGCATTTACCAATTGATAATCCTGCATACAAGCATCATGATTTTTCATCTGATGATATTTTAGGTTCAATTCATAAAGCTGAAGGTTAGTGGCGTTTATTTTAGATTTGTTTAGTTCGGGGGAGTGGTGGTGAATAGCCGCCCTCCGGTCAGGATTTTGGGGGCCGTGGACGCTGTGGGACGATTTGGAGCCAAAGAGCGGTCTCCAAATGCGTCCTTTTCCTAAGCCTGCCCTTTGGCAGGCAAAGGAAAATCTCACGGCTTTGGCCCCCAAAATCCTGACCTGCGGGCTAAATTTGCTACAAATCTAAAATGTAACACCTGACCTTTGGTCTGGTAAATTAAACCAAAATCAATTCAAAAATGACCCTATTCCGATTGGAGTAAGGTCATTTTTTTGTGTTTCCTAATTTTCATTTGTGATTACTTACGCTTATTAAAATATAAAAAATCATTATTAATACAATACATTATCATCTACGTTTGGTTTCACTCAAGGAACGGAAAGGGCAAACAATACACGTCCAACCCACTTAGCACGAAAGTGCGGCAGTGAACCCACCAACAAAACAACATACCTCCACCAGAACTACCAAACCATCAAAACTACCGACGATCTCGAATACTAACCAAAGCAACAACAGCTCCAAATAAACAAATAAAAATACTAACACCAATAACTAAAACATAACCAACATCAAACCCACTCCAAACACCAGCCTTCAGCGAAGCAAACAAACCACTTCCCCCATCCAACTGCTGCAAATTAGACCAGGCACTTCTCAATACACCTTCACTACCAGTCGGACCAGCAGAAATAAGCTCATTAATAATTCCAGACTTAGTTGACTTGGCTAAAGCCAAATCACCAACATAACGGTTAAGCCCATTTTGATAACCATTCGACAAAACTAGTCCCAATATAACAATCCCAAAAGTACTTCCTAGTTGTCTAAAGACATTGACTACTCCACTGGCAATTCCTATTAAGTTGGGATCGACACTCTCCATGGCTGCTGCAGAAAGTGGTGGATTTACTATTGCGTTCCCGATACCTATTATGATGAATCCTGAAACGTAATCTAAGTAAGTGACTTGTAGTGAAACAACTCTTTGAATTTCAAATAACCCTAGTGCGATAATTATTAATCCACCGCCTATTAACCACCTTTTGGCTAGTCGGTTTGAAAGTATTCCAGCTATTGGTCCGATTATTAGACTCATTAAACCAATTGCTAATTGTCTGATACCTGTTTGTTCTGGGGTATAGCGTAAATAACTTTGCATCCAAATTGTCATGTATGTAAAGAACGCATATAGTCCCGCTCCTAAACAGAAAGAGGCAATAGCTGTGCCGTTGAATGACCATGATTTAAAGATTTCTAAGTTGATCATTGGTTCTTTAATTCTTTTTTCTAGGATTATAAATACTATTACTAATACGATTCCGATTATGAAATAACTTATTACTTGCGAGTTCATCCACGTCCAATTAATATGAGTCTCCTTTTGAACTAGGCCAAACACTAAGCAAAAAATCATGACGGTGGAAATTATCATCCCCCACCAATCAATTTTTTCTTCCTTATTACCATAACTTTCATCAACAAATTTATATGCCATTAACAAGGCGATGATTCCGATGGGCAAATTGATGTAGAAAATCGAACGCCAAGTGAATATCTTTATTAAATATCCGCCAATGACTGGTCCTAACGCTGTGGCCACCCCAACTACTGAACTCCAGACTCCGAAGGCTAAGCCGCGCTCGTTGTCATCAAATGTTTCAGTAACGATGGTCATGGATAAACTCATCATCCCTGCTCCACCAATACCTTGTATCATTCTAAAGACATTTAAAAATAATGCCGTTTGAGACATGGATGACCCTAATGATCCTAATGTGAATATGGATAGAGTTATCAGGAATATTCGTTTTCTTCCGAACAAGTCGCCGAATTTGGACGCCAATAATAAGCACATTGCAAATGCTAATGTGTAGGCGTTCATAACCCATTGAAGTTCCGCATAAGAAACTTTTAGTTCTTGTTGAATTGTTGGCAAGGCGACATTAACAATTGTTGAATCCAGTAATGACATGAATACCGCAATACATAATGCTGTTAAAGCTAGCCATCTGCGACTATTCTTTTGTTTGGTTGAGTTCATATTTCTCATCCGTCCTAAATAACAAATTAGTTCTTACTTTAAATATATCAGACTTAAGAAATTGTTAATCATTTTTCTCAAATTGATAAACAAATACTGTTAAACAAGCCATTCATAACTGCCATTGTGAACGAATAAACATTTATTTTTATATAATTATTTATATTCAATAAATGAAAGCGTTTGTTGTTCATTGATATATCAACCTCATAAATAATATTAATGACGTAATCAGTGTTTGACTATGAGGATGATGTGAATTTATGATATAAACATCACAAAGTATCATTCGATCAAAAAAAATTGGAGGACATCAACATGACAAACTTTAGAATCGAATCTGACACCTTAGGCGAAGTGAAAATCCCAGAAACAGCTTTATGGGGCGCACAAACTGAGAGATCACGTAACAATTTCCCTACTGGCGAAAAAATGCCACTAGAAATTATTAAGGCTTTGCTACAAATTAAGAAAGCTGCTGCGATTGCTAATAAAGAATTGAAATCAATTGACGCTGACAAGGCTGATTTGATTGTTGAATCAATCGACAAATTGCTTGCTTTAAGCGATGAAGATTTGAGAAAAGATTTTCCATTGGTTGTTTACCAAACAGGTTCTGGTACACAAACTAACATGAATACTAACGAAGTAGTTGCCCACATGGCAGCCACAATCAATAGTGACATTGAAATTTTGCCTAATGATGATGTTAATAAAGGTCAAAGTTCAAATGATATTTTCCCAACAGCTATGAACATTACTGCTGCTATTGCGGTTGATAATCTTGAAGATTCATTGCAACACTTAATTGATGAATTGAAAGTTAAACAAGAAAAATACTGGCGCACAGTTAAAATTGGTCGTACTCACTTGCAAGATGCTACTCCATTAACTTTTGGACAAGAAGTAAGTGGTTGGGTTTCAATGCTTGAACACGATCTTTCATATATTAAAACATTGAACAAGACACTCGGCGAACTTGCTATGGGTGGAACTGCTGTTGGTACTGGATTGAACGCTGCTCCACACTTTGCTGACATCATTGCTAAAGAAATGAGTAAATTGTACGGAATTGAATTTACTGCTGACACTAACAAGTTCTACGGACTTGCTGCTCACTCTGGATTAAACGTTGTTCACGGTGCTATCAAGACTTTGGCCGCCGATTTGATGAAGATTGCTAACGATGTTAGATTCCTCGCTTCTGGCCCACGTTCAGGTTATGGCGAATTGAACATCCCCGCAAACGAACCTGGCTCATCGATTATGCCTGGTAAAGTTAATCCTACACAAGCTGAAGCAATTACGATGGCTGCCGTTCGTGTCATGGGTAATGATGTCGTTGTTGACATTGCATCTAGCCAAGGTAACTTCGAAATGAACGTCTATAAACCAGTTCTTATCAGTGCCTTCCTTGAATCAGCTGAACTGCTTGCCGGAACAATGACAGGATTCGCAGACAAGATGATTCACGGCCTATCAGTTAACTCAGATAGAATGGAAGAACTCGTTGAGCAATCATTGATGACTGTTACAGCTCTATCACCACACATTGGTTATCACGAAAGTGCAACAATTGCGCAAGATGCTGAAAAAGCTGGCACAACTCTTCGTGAGGCAGCAATTAAGTCAGGCTTACTAACACCTGAACAATTTGACGAATGGGTCGTTCCCATCAATATGACAAACATTGATCAAAAATAATTTTTAAGTGAGGAAATTATGGCAGAAAAATATAAATTTCAACCTACTAATATTAAAGAATTAAAAGTCAATTATGACTTAATCATTGTCGGTTCTGGTGGGACTGGCCTTACTGCCGCATTACAAGCACACGAATTGGGTCTCAGCCCAGTTATTCTTGAAAAAATGCCGGCAATCGGTGGTAACACAACACGTGCTTCATCTGGTATGAACGCTTCCGAAACAACAGTTCAACTCGATCACAAAATCGTCGACAATATGGAAGACTTCTACAACGACACTTTCAAAGGTGGCGGCAAAAAAAACAATCCTGAATTGTTGAAATATTTTACAACTCATTCAGCTTTAGCAATCGACTGGTTGGCTGGTCACGGAATTATCTTGGATGACCTGACAACAACTGGTGGTATGAGTGTCTTGAGAACTCACCGTCCTAGCTCAATGGCTCCTATCGGTGGCTTCTTGGTTACGGAACTTCTTAAGCAAATTGAAAAAGAAGGTATTCCTTTATTTACTGATATTCACGTTAACAAGTTACTTCAAACTGCTGGAAAAATCAGTGGTGTTGAAGTAGATATTGATGCTAAAACCACTAACATCATGGCTGACGCTGTTATTCTTGCCACTGGTGGTTTTGGTGCCAATCCTGAACTACTTGTAAAATATCGTCCTGACCTAAAAGGTTACAAGACAACTAATCAACCTGGTGCTACAGGTGATGGTATTTCACTTGCTAGTGACGTTGGCGCAAAACTTGTCGATATGGACCAAGTTCAAGTTCACCCTACCGTTCAACAAGATACTGATCATCCATTTTTGATCGGTGAAGCTGTTCGTGGTGAAGGCGCTATTCTTGTTAACAAGTCAGCAAAACGTTTTGTAAATGAACTTGATACTAGAAAGAATGTTACTGCAGCAATTGATAACTTAAACGAAAAAGGCGCTTATTTGATTCTTGATCAAGGTATCCGTGATCGTGTTAAAGCTATCGAGTTTTATGACCACGTTGGCTTAGTTACAACTGGTCAAACTTTGGATGAATTAGCTGAAAAAATCAATATGGACGCTAAAACATTGAATGAAACTGTTGCTACTTGGAATTCTGCACTAGAATCTGGGGATAAAGAATTCGGAAGAACAACAGGTATGGATCGTGGAATTGTCAACGGACCATTCTTCTCAATCCATATTGCACCTGCCGTTCACTACACAATGGGTGGAGTCGCAATTAACGACAAAACTCAAGTGTTAGATGAAAACGACAAAACTATTGAGGGATTATTTGCAGCTGGGGAAATAGCTGGAGGCTTACATGGGAACAACCGTATCGGTGGTAATTCCATTGCTGAAACTGTTATTTTTGGGAGACAAGCTGGTCAACAATCTTTCAAGTACTTACAAACAGGACAAGGTAAGTAAAGATGACTTTAGAGAAATTAAATTATAAAAAATTTCTCGCACCCATCATCGTTGGTTTAATTATCTGGTTGCTCTCACCAGTTAAACCTGCAGGTGTCAGCCTTTTGGCTTGGCACATGTTCGCAATCTTCGTGGCAACAATCATTGGTTGTATCACACAACCACTACCTATTGGTGCTGTTGCCATCATAGGTTTCACCATCACAGTATTAACTGGAACAGTCAAAATGGACACTGCCATTGCCGGATTTGGTAACGGAAGTATCTGGTTAATCGCTATGGCATTCTTCATCTCACGTGGTTTTATCAAAACTGGACTTGGTCGACGGATTGCCGTCATCTTCGTTCGAACCTTTGGTAAAAGTACGTTAGGTCTCTCCTACTCATTACTAGGTGTTGACCTAATTCTTGCTCCTGCAACACCAAGTAACACAGCTCGTGCCGGTGGTATCATGTACCCTATCATCAAATCACTTGCTGAAGAATTTGGCTCAGATCCTAAAAAAGGCACCGAAAGAAAAATGGGCTCATTCCTAATTTTCTCAGAGTTTCACGGTGACATGATCACAGCCGCAATGTTCCTAACAGCTATGGCTGGTAACCCACTAGCTCAATCACTTGCCGGACAAATGGGGGTTAAAGTGACTTGGATGGGTTGGTTCATAGCTGGTATCGTTCCAGGACTCATTTCATTGATAGTAATACCGTTCGTAATTTACAAAATGTATCCACCAGAAATCAAGAAAACACCTGATGCAAAGCAATGGGCAGACAAACAGCTCGCAAGCATGGGCAAATTCAGTACCCCTGAAAAATTCATGTCGGGAATCTTCGTAGTTGCCCTACTACTTTGGATTCTTGGAGGAGTTCTTGGTATCGACGCAACACTTACAGCATTCATCGCTCTATCATTATTAATTCTAACTGGAATCCTCAATTGGAAAGATGTTTTGAATGAAAGTGGTGCTTGGAATACATTAGTTTGGTTCTCAGTCCTCGTTATGATGGCTTCTCAACTAAACAAACTTGGATTCATCCCTTGGTTGAGTAATTCAATCGGTGGAAGCTTGAAAGGTATGAACTGGATCTTTGTCCTAATCATCTTGTTAGTAGCTTACTTCTACTCACATTACCTATTTGCAAGTTCCACAGCCCACATCTCAGCCATGTACTCAGCTTTCTTAGCTGTCGCAATTTCCGCCGGAGTTCCACCAATGCTTGGTGCATTGATGCTAGGATTCTTCGGTAACTTATGTTCATCAACAACACATTATAGTAATGGACCAGCACCAATTCTTTACGGTTCAGGATACGTAAAACAAGGTGAATGGTGGAGAATGAACTTAGTTCTCGGTATACTTTACTTTGTAATCTGGATTGTAATTGGTTCAATGTGGATGAAACTAATCGGAATGTGGTAATAGTGGGGGAAAATATGAATACTCGGGATTTAGATTATTTCAGAAAATTAGTTGAGAAACGTAATTACACCGAAGTCGCAGAAATTTTTAAGGTGTCTCAACCAACAATCACCCAAGCAATTAAACGTTTGGAAAAAGAATTCACGACTAAGCTTGTTCAAGTCGATCGTGTACATCAAAAAACTGAAATAACTAGAACCGGGTATCTCCTTTTCGAACAATCATTATCCATTCAAAAAAGCCTCGACCTAGCTCATAAGGAGATCGAAGCTGCTAATAGTAAAAAAATTAAGTTTGGCTTACCGCCAATTATTGGAACATTATATTTTCCACAGGTAGTTGGCGAAATAGCTAAAACTAACTTATTAGATAAATTAAATATTTTCGAAAGTGGTTCGCACACTTTATTCAATCAGTTGGAATCCGGTGACATTGATATCGCCATTATCGGTTCATTGTTACCAATCAACAATCCCAACTTCAAAGCAATTCATCTAGGAACAAGACCCTTCAGCTTAATCGTCAGCTCCGATAATCCCCTAGCCCAATCAAAAGAAGCCATCGACTTCAAAGATTTGGGGGATCAAAAATTCATCGACTTCGCCGGTCAATTTATTCATGGTCAAATTTTGCATGACTACTTCGAACATACTGGAATTTCTCCTGAAATCATTCAGCAGACACCAGATATTTCATGGTACAAAAGTTTGATTCGTGCCGACATCGGTATTGGAATTTTGGTTCGCGATGAGATTAACAAGTATGATGAAAACATTACTTGTTTGGAGATTAAGAATCCTATTCCCGAGAACTTTAATATCTCGATTGTTTATCGTAGTGATTATATTTTGAAGGATGAGGAACAGTTGCTGGTTTCCATTTTGAAAGAAATTGCGGTTGATAATATTTCTTCGGATCATTATTAGGATTAGATATATTTGTATATAGACAAGACTTGTACATAATTGTGCAGGTCTTTTTTGTTAGTGTTGGACTGGTGTTGTTGAGGTTCACTGTCACCCTGCGGTCAGGTTATTTGGGGCCGTGGTCGCTGTGAACACGATTTTGAGCTTTTCCAAACCCGGGAAAATCTCAAAACTCGGTTTTCATGTAAGCCTGCCCTTTGGCAGGCAAACATGAACGCCACGGCTCGGGCCCCAAATAACCTGGCCTCCGGGTTGGATTGGTGCAATATCTAATCTTCTTTTTTGGGGGTGGTTGTTCACTTCCACCCTCTCGGGCTAAGTTCAGTGATACGTATGATTACACAATAAGGACGATTTGATCGTCATTAAATTTTCTATCATCTATATATATTTTCTTAATGGCCTATTGTACTATTAAGGTTTTATTTGACTGGATTATGTATTTCTTAGTTTTGAGGGACAAAAGAGTATAGACTTCAAATTGAATATAAATCGTTCATTTCTTTTTCTCAATAAGTAATTTTTCAGATTGATTGTCAACATGTAAGATTTTGAAAGAGAATATTTCTCAGTTACACGTAATATATTATGATTGGAGAATGAAGATGAATACCGTTGTAAGTTTCGAATAATTTTTTCTTGGAGGTAAGATTTATGAATAAAAAAAGGATTAAAAAAAGTGAAGGTTCAAAAACACATGATACATCTGGTATAACACCTGAAATGATTGGACAACTTATTTTGGTGGATGCAGATGGTAGTGTTTCTATTGTTCCAGATGATGTAAATATTTTTAAAGACGAGGAATTCATCCGTACTCACCGGTCAAAACAAACGGAAGCAACCAGAGGTGGATTTGTTGGAAAAGAAATTTCATGGTGAAAAATCATATATTCCACATCAAAAAGATGTTATCTATATTAATTTGAACCCTTTAACAAAAAAAGAAAAATGGCATCGATCTCCTGCAGTTGTCATTAGTAATAGAGGATACAATTCAATTAGTGGTTTGGTGATTATTGCATTAATTCATTATTCTAACGATTCAGATGTAAACCCTGTACAATTATCTGTACCTCTCAAAACTAGAACTCTTACTGGAAATGTGAATACTTTTAATTTCTACACGGTGGATTACGAAAACAGAAACATTGAATTTATAGATGTTCTTGATAATTCTACTTTCAGGAAAATCAAGGACACACTTAATTGGATAATCCAATAAAAAACAACTGCCAATGAAATTACTGGCAGTTGTTTTTTTAGCATGGTTAAAATTTAGATTTAATAACCATATTCGTCTGTTGATGTATACCAAGATGAACCGCCAACTAGAGCACGTGAACATTGTTTTCGTGAGTTTCCATTAAATACCAATGGAAATACTTCTGTATCAGACGATGAAGAATAAACTGCAATTGTACCCTCTGGTAATCATAATTACTATTAGTTAAATAGTAAGAAATATAAATCCTATCCACATGGAGATTTTTTTGATGTAAATCCATTGACTAAACATAACTAGTCGCAAGAGCTGAGAAAAATTCGAAGGCAGTGAAAGTGATGTTGGGCGGCGAAGCCCCCTTACAGCACCGGGCGAGTTTGAAGACTTTCGCGAACTTCGAAAGGCTCCAAACCGAGGGTCGAGACCGCACTGAGGCTCGACCCGTCCCGCACAGCCGAAGAATATTTCTCAGCTCTGGAGACGGCATATCCAACTAACCCTCATCAATAATCTCAAACCCATACCCCCGAATATGCTCCTTCAGCATCGACAAATAAGCCTGAGCAGTAGAACTCAACTCCAATTGGTTATGCTTCAACCAACCAAGAGTCATAGAATCATCCACCTCCAAAGGAATAGCAACAATCTTATCATCATTGAGCTTATTACTAATAATCCCAGAACTAATCGTGTAACCATTCAACCCAACCATCAGATTAAAAATCGTAGCACGGTCACTAACCTTGATATTTTTTTTACGATCCAAAGTACTTAGAATTTCCTCTGAAAAGTAAAATGAGTTATTATCGCCCTGTTCGTATGACAAATATGGATAGTCAACTAAGTCATCTAGTGTCACACTTTTTTTCTTAGTCAAAGGATTCTGACTCCCCACGAACACGTGTGGTGACGCTTTAAACAGTGGCGTGAACTCAAGGTCTTGTTCTTTGAAAAGCTTTTGCAGTACCTGCCTGTTGAAATTGTTTAAGTACAGAATTCCTATTTCACTTTTAAAACTTGTCAGATCACTTAGAATGTTCTTCGTTTCAGTTTCACGAAGTGTAAATTGGTACTCGTCAGCTTTGACAGTCTTAATTAATTCAACAAAAGCATGAACCACGAATGCATAATGTTGGGCTGATACTGAGAAAGCTGTTTTTCGGACGGCTTTCTTTTCGTATCTGCCTTGCAACAATTGGACTTGATCTAACACTTGTCTGGCGTAGATCATAAACTCTCGTCCTTCATTTGTTAGCGAAACTCCTAATTTACTTCTGATTAAAATTTGGATTCCCATCTCCGATTCCAATTCCTTGATAGCATTGGATAAACTGGGTTGTGTTAAGTACAGCTGTTTGGCAGCTTCGTTGATTGAGCCGGTTTTTACGATGGTTTCTAAGTACTCTAGTTGTTGGATTCTCATAGTGTTCTCCTTGTTTTTATCATTATAATCCACCTTATAGTTTCAAACTATAACCAGTCCATGTTTTTATCAGTTATTAAATAATCAAATATGATGTTACCTTTATCTCATCAACAACTACTATTCAAAGGGGTAATTTTTATGACTACATCAATTATTGGTTTTCCTCGTATTGGTGAAAACCGTGAGCTTAAATTTAATACAGAAAAATATTGGCGCAATGAAATCACTGAAGATGATCTTCAAACTGCTGCCAAAGATTTGCGTGCTAAGCATTGGCAACTTTTGAAATATGCTGGTATCGATGAGATTCCTAGCAATGATTTCTCATTCTTCGACACCACACTCGACACTGCATATTTATTTAACATCGTTCCCGATGCTGTTAAACAGCTTAACTTGTCACAACTGGATCGTTACTTTGCATTAGCTCGTGGCTATCAAGGTGACAAAGGTGACATCAAGGCTCTCCCCATGAAGAAGTGGTTTAATACAAATTATCACTACCTAGTTCCTCAATTTTATGAAGATACTGACATCAAACTTTCTGACACAAAAATTTTTGACGAGTATCAAGAAGCCAAAGATGCTGGAATTCAAACTCGTCCGGTAATTGTTGGTCCCTTCACATTACTTAGTTTGAGTGAATTCCATGATTCAAAACCAGAAGCATTCGTCGATAAATTGGTTGCAGCGTATCAAGGAGTTTTTGAAAAATTAGCTGCTCAAGGGGCTGAGTGGATTCAGCTTGATGAACCTGAATTAGTCAAGGACGTTATTGGTGAAAGTTATGATTTGTTCAAAAAGGTCTATCAAGATTTGTTGAAAAATAAAGCCGGTTTAAAGGTTTTGATTCAAACTTATTTTGGCGACGTTCGTGATGTATATGAGGATTTGATTGATCTACCTGTTGAAGGTATTGGTCTTGATTTTCATGAAGGCCGTAAAACTCTGGAACTTGTTAAATCAGGTTTCCCTGACGACAAGATTTTATACGCTGGGGTTGTAAACGGAAAAAACATTTGGCGCAATCACTATGAAGACACCATCAATTTATTGAAGTCATTGCCAGTGAAAAATTTAGTCATATCAACGTCTTGCTCATTACTTCATGTGCCATTTACGATTGAAAATGAAGAATTTCCTGAAGAAATCAAGCAGCACTTTGCTTTTGCTAAGGAAAAGCTATCTGAGTTGGTTGAGTTGCAAGCTATCTTGGACGGTAAGGATAAGGATGCTGAAGCTCGCAACAAGAAATTATTTGAGAAGCCTCGGGTGACTGAAAATCCTAAGGTTCACGAACGTGTTGCAGCATTGAATGATGATTCATTTGTGAGACATCCCTCGCTTGAACAACGTGCCGAAATCCAAAAGAAGGAATTTAACCTACCACTCCTTCCTACTACTACCATTGGATCGTTCCCACAGACTAAAGAGGTTAAGCGCACACGTGCTCAATTTCGCAAGCATGAAATTTCTCAAGAGGAATACGACAAATTTATTGCTGGCCACATTGATGAATGGCTCAAATGGCAAGAAGATATTGGCTTAGACGTCTTAGTTCACGGTGAATTCGAACGTAATGACATGGTTGAATACTTTGGTCAAAATCTTGAAGGATACCTCTTCAGTAAAAATGGTTGGGTTCAATCATACGGTACTCGTGGTGTTAAGCCTCCTATTATCTGGGGCGATGTAGCTCGTGATAAGCCAATTACCGTCAAATGGTCAAAATACGCTCAGAGCAAGACTGACAAGCTTGTAAAAGGTATGTTAACTGGACCAGTCACAATTTTGAATTGGTCATTTCCACGTGAAGATATTTCTCAACGTGAATCAACTATTCAAATTGCTTTAGCCATTCAAGATGAAGTTCTAGATCTTGAAAAGAACGGAATTAAAATTATTCAAATTGATGAAGCTGCTCTTCGGGAAAAACTACCACTTAGAAAAACAGATTGGTATTCAGAATACTTAGATTGGGCTGTGCCTGCCTTTAGACTGGTTCACAGCAAGGTTAAACCTACTACTCAAATCCATACTCACATGTGCTACAGCGAATTCACAGACATCATTCCAGCTATTCAAAACATGGACGCTGACGTTATCTCATTTGAGGCTTCACGTTCAAATCTAGAAATTCTCGACGCTTTACAACAGGAACACTTCAAACTTCAAGTGGGCCCTGGTGTTTACGATATTCACTCTCCAAGAATCCCATCTGTTGACGAGATTAAGAATACTATCCATAAAATCATCGAGAAGGTTCCAGAAGGAAAAGTTTGGATCAACCCTGACTGTGGATTGAAAACACGTGGTGTTAAGGAAGCAAAAGCCAGTGTTGAAAATCTTACTCAAGCAGCTAAGGAAGTTCGAGCAGAAGTAAAAGAGGAACTGTAATATGGCAAAAAACACTACCAGACCACGTTTGTCGTTTGAGGTATTTCCTCCAAACTCCAAAGTCGGGGTCGAAAACCTAACTAGTACATTAGACGAATTACGAAATCTCGATCCAAGTTTTATTAGTGTTACTTGTAGTAACCATAAACTAGATTATGAAAAAACTACCATAGATCTCGCCAAGTATGTCCACGATTCATTGAAATGTCCAACAATGGTCCACATGCCAGCAGCTTATGTCACAAAGACACAAGTAGCTCGTATTCTAGACGAACTGGAAGAATTGAACATCAATCAAGTTTTAGTATTACGCGGAGACATCATCGACGGTTTCGCACCAGAGAGTGACTTCAAATATGCCAGTGATTTGACAAAATTTATCAAGCAGCAGAAACCATTTTTCGAGGTGTCAGGCGCTTGTTATCCAGAAGTTCATCCTGATTCAAAGAATCGGATTGATGATGTTAGACATCTAAAAGAAAAGGTTGATGCCGGATGTGATCAACTCATCACTCAACTTTTTTATGATAATGAGCAGTTCTATCGATTCCAAGAAGAATGCGCCATTGCAGGGATTAACGTCCCTATCCTGGCAGGGATAATGCCAATCGTTAATCGCAAACAAGCTCTCCACGTTGTTGAGAATTGTTCTGCACACTTGCCTAAGAAGTTTTTAGCAATTTTGGACAAATATAAAGACAACCCCGTTGCCTTGAAAGAAGCTGGGATTGCCTATGCGGTCGATCAAATTGTTGACTTAGTTACTAATGATGTTGACGGCGTCCATCTTTATACCATGAACAAATCGGACACTGCCAAACATATTTATGAGAATACTGCTTCACTTTTTAACTTAGCTCCAACCGCTGAGTTGGAGTAAATTAAATTCCTTTTTGAATTAAATCCCATAACATTTCAAATCTTTTTTGATAGTCCGGATCATTCCAAGTATCTTTGAAATTTGGCAGAGTAAATATAGCAAAAGCTGCTAATATTAATTCAGATTTATCAAAATCATCTGTCGGATAATCCATTATTAAATTAATTTCTTTATATGCACCTTCTAACACTTTTCGCAGTGCACGAGGATTACTATCAATATATTCAGTATTCAATGCAAACATTTTAGGATTTGTATTGAATGCTGTTTTTTTTGCGTTAACGAACAACCAAAGCCAATCATGCAGTTGTTCCTCTTTAGAAGTCGCATTGGAGACTTGAATTTTTTTAATTATTTCACGCTCAAACCAAGCTGAAGCGACAGCTTCCCAAAGTGCCTGCTTGTTTCGAAAATGTTTATATAATGCGGCATGCGTTAGCCCCAATTCACCAGCAATTTGATCCAGAGTAACATCTGAGGAGCCAGTATCCATTATTAATTTTTCTGCTGTAGTTAAAATCTTTTCTCTAGTTTTTTGTGGCATATTATTTATCTCTCTATGTATATGTTTATATTGATTTTATCATAAAAAAGATTTTCAGTGACAATATTTGACTTTTGTTACCAATCAAGATAATATAGCAAAGAAGTTACAAATGTGGAAATTTGTTACCGGACTTATTCGTAAGTTAAATCTAAAAAAACTGTCTAGAGGAGAATCACATGGATAACTCACATTACATTACTGCTACTAATAAAAAGGTGACTGCTGACAACGGAATTACTTATGTCTACCGTGAAGTGGGTGTTAAAACAGGTACACCTATCGTTGGATTGAACCATTTATCAGCCAATCTTGATAACTGGGACCCAACAATTATTGATGGACTTGCAAAAGATCATTGGGTAATTACTTTTGACTATCGTGGCGTCGGCAGTTCAACTGGTAAAGCCTCCAACAGTATCCAAGCAATGGCTGAGGACACGATTAATTTTATCCATGCTCTAAAATTGACTAAGGTCGATCTTCTAGGATTTTCAATGGGTGGAATGATTGCTCAAGAAGTATTATTGCGAGACAAAGATTTAGTAAATCGTGCAATCCTTGCTGGTACTGGCCCTAAAGGTGGTGAAGGTATTGAAAATGTTACAAAACTATCAGACGCCTCATTATTAAGATCCTTAGTTACTTTTAAAGATATTAAAACTTACCTCTTCTTCACAAGGACAGAAAATGGTAAAAAGAGTGCTGCTGATTTTATCGTTCGTCTGTATTTGCGTAAAGACGACAGAGATAAAACAATTAACTGGTTTGCATACAGAACTCAATTAAAAGCTATCAATAAATGGGGCAAAGAAAATCCCGCTGATTTATCAGGCATCAAGACTCCAATTTTGGTAGTAAATGGTGACAACGACATTATGGTCCCTACTACTCCTAATACTTATCAATTAAAAGACAGATTGTCCAACAGTAAATTGATTATTTATACTGATGCCGGTCACGGTGCCATCGCACAATATCACGAATCATTTGTAAAAAGTGCTAACGAATTTTATGGCGAAAAATAAAAAAGGCGTTGAATGAATAAATTTCATTCAACGCCTTTTTTCTACTAACATCCCTATTGCATCAACAAATAATATCTACTTAATAAATTCATTGATATATGACATGATAATCTATTGAAAAGTTTGTGAAAATCGACTATGTTTATACTGAAAATAAATTTTTGAGGTGGAAAAATGACGAAAACTGTTAGCTCCGTTAATGTGCTCAGTACCAATGATTCCAAGTTCAAAAAGGCCTTCGCAGAAGCTGCAGCAATTCATGATGCTGCAGTCGAGGTACGCCATCTTCGTGAAAGTTTACAAATGAGTCCAGCCCGTTTTGCCAAGATTGTTGGCAAGTCACAGACAACCATTACCAGAATTGAAAGCGGCTCAACTAATGTTTCGATTGGCATGTTAGCTGAGATTGCCCACTCTACTGGTCGTACTTTGAGAGTTAGTTTTGAATAGAGTCCTAAAATTTGGAAAATAGAGGTAACAAAATGACCCAAACTGATGAGTTAATACAAGAGATGTGTGATAATGATCCGAATTTTTTACAAATGTACAATGAAGATTCAGTTAGAGTTGAAATTGCCATTCAAATTAGGACTCTCCGTGATAGCAAGAAACTGTCAGCAAATGAGTTTGCCAAAAAAGTAAATCTCCCAGTTTCCCGAATTAAAGACATTGAAAGTTGCAATGCAAGTGTTGATATTGATGAGCTATCAAAAATAGCCAATGTTTTCAACCACAAGCTTTCCATAGAACTTGAAGAGTTATAATTCAGAGTTTATGTTCCAAAACAAAAATAGAGGACAACCGCATTGACGTGGTTATCCTCTATTTTGTATATTGAACGATTAGTTTCACCCAAGATATGTAAGTTTACATCCCATCCCACAAAAACTGGAGGTGATTCAAGTCTAGTCCGCAGGTCAGGTTCTTGGGGGCCAAAGCCGTGAAATCCATGTTTGCATGCCATGGGGCATGCTTACATGGAGGCCGATTCCCTAGACCGCACTATGGCTAGGGAACGTGCCCACAGCGTCCACGGCCCCCAAGAACCTGACCGGAGGACGGCAGTGAACCACCACCTCCTACCCGAAACCTAGCTAGAATAAATACTTAGCTGTATAAGACTTAGCTACATCCTTAATCCCAGAAACAACTCCTTCATACAAGATCGAACCACCGCGAGATCCACCATCGGGTCCCATATCGATAATCCAGTCGGCACTACGCATCACATCAGTATTATGTTCAATTACCACCACTGTGTTGCCCTTATCCACTAAATCATTAATAATTCGGATAATATTTTCTATATCAGAAACGTGCAATCCTGTAGTTGGCTCGTCCAGAATAAAGACGTTGCCCTTCTTGTTCAGTTCCTTGGCGATCTTCAAACGCTGGCTTTCTCCACCAGACAAGGTGTTGAGCGTTTGTCCCAATGACAAATAGTCGAGGCCAACGTTTTGAATACTTGCTAATTTAGAACTAATTTTTTTATCTTCAAAGAAATCGACCGCTTCTTCGATGGTCATGTTCATCACTTCAACGATGTTCTTGCCCTTCAATTTGTAATCGAGAACTTTCAAATCGTATCTGCCACCATGACAAATGGGACACTCAATTTCGGAGTTTTCCATAAACGAAAGGTTCATTTCAATTGTCCCTTTACCGTTACACTCAGGACATGCTCCGTCGGAATTATAACTGAACAATCCATCTTTAACATCATTGGCTTTGGCAAAAAGTTTTCTTATCTCAGCCATAATGCCGGTATAGGTGGCTGAATTTGAACGACTGTTGGCATGAAGTGGCGTTTGATCGATTATGACAGAGTCGGGATACTCTTTTGAAAACACTTGTTCAACTAAAGTACTCTTACCGGAACCAGCCACACCACTAACTACTGTGAACAAGCCTTCAGGAATACGGAGTGAGACGTTTTTCAAGTTGTGAAGTGAACTCTTTGAGCTCTCAATGAACTTGTCTGCGGGTCTAGGACTGTCATTTATTGGCAAATGATTCTTCAAATATTTACCCGTTAATGTATCCGATGTCAATAAGCCCTCATATGTACCTGTATAAGTTATTTTCCCACCATGAATACCTGCTTTTGGTCCAAGATCAATAATGTGGTCTGCAATTTTAATAACGTCTGGATCGTGTTCAACTACTAGAACAGTGTTTCCATTATCACGAAGTTTCAGCAGCAAGTCATTTAGGCGGTGGACATCCCTTGGATGCAAGCCTGTACTGGGTTCATCGAGAATATATGTCAAACCAGTTAGACTATTGGACAGGTATTTAACTGTTTTAACACGCTGCGATTCACCACCAGATAAACTCGTTGTCTCTCTAGTTAGACTTAGATAGTCCAGTCCGATGTCGACTAAGTCGCCTACTCTGCTTTGAATATCATTTACGATTGAAGTCATTTGACCGGACTTAAAATTGTCCATTTCCTTCAATAAATCATCTAATTGCATATTTGTTAAGTCGAAAATATTTTTACCATTAATCTTCGAAGCTAGAACTTTCTTGTTATAGCGCATTCCATGGCACTCAGCACATTCAGCCATTTCAGCAAATTTTGCCATACGCTTCTTAGCACTATCACTAGTTGATCCGCTGGCAGTAAAGTTAACACGATAAAATTGATGTTCAATTCCTTCATAATTTACTTCATGTTCAACGCCTTTAATTTGAACTTTGACTTTCTTATTTCCATTTAATAAGTCATCCATTTCCTGCTTATTAAAATCTTTGACCGGCTTATCGTTATCAAACAAACCACTCGTTAGGATAGTTTGTAAGTAATAAGAATTCTTAGTTGTGTAACCTGGAAGTAAGACTGCGCCTTCAGCAAGCGACTTATTGTAATCAATCGCCTTGTCTAATTTCAAAACATAGCTTCGACCGACGCCATCACATTTAGGACACATTCCAAGTGGATCATTAAATGAAAATGCGTTGCTAGCATCCCCATATTTAGGTTGTCCAAATCTTGAGAAAAGGATTCTGAACAACGGATTGATATCACTTATTGTTCCCAAAATTGAACGCGCGTTTCCACCTAATGGTTTCTGGTCGATGATAATTGCTGTCGACAAATTGTGAATTTCGTCGGCATCAGGTCGTTTATATTTTGGTAAAAATAATCTTGTGTAACTGGAATAAGTACTATTTAACTGACGTCCAGCTTCTTGGGCAATTGTGTCGAAGACAATCGACGACTTTCCCGAACCTGATACACCTGTAAAAACAGTTAGCTTATTTTTAGGAATCTTCAAACTAACATTTTTCAAATTATTCTCACGGTCATTCACTATCTCGATATATTGATCATTAGACATGGCAAAACCTCCAAACGAATTTGAGTACTTTGTTGCGGGTTAATAGAGTATCACAAATAAGGGAATTGTTTAAGGAAAACTTGTGTAATTTATCCCTATACCAAGAAAGGAGGATCACTATTGAAATCAATCGATAATTTTGATTTTCAACTTTTTCCAATGTATACTCTGTATACACAAGGAATTGAGAGGATAGAAAACATGACTGTAAAAATCCGTAAAGTTGGAAATTCAAATACATTGACCGTACCAAATAATATCGAACCATTAGCAGAGGAATATGATGTATTCCAAAGTCGCGAGGGACTTATTATCTATTCACCAGTTGGACCTAATCCATTTGATGATGAAGAGTTCATTGAAAAATATAAGCATCAGGAGAAAGACTTATTTGGAGGATACTTAGTTGGAAAAGAGCTACCAGATTAACGAATATGTTCCCAATCGGCAAGATGTTGTTTATATTGATTTCTTACCATCCATTGGTAAAGAGATTGGTAAAAGACGGCCTGCCGTAGTATTAAGTACTCAAGGATATTCAAAATTAACTGGACTGGTAATTGTTACTCCAATCACGCATGCTGAACATTCGGCGATGCGCTACTCAGAATTTTTTGTCCCAATATTCAATTCAAAAGTAGACGGCTATGTTAATCCATTGCAAATCCATAGTTTCGACATACATGAAAGAAACGTTCAATACATTAGTACCTTGAATGGATTGGATTTTTTCAGGGTAAACAATATTTTGAAAAAAATATTAAGATATTAGTATTTCTTTTGACAACAAAAAGGGACCCTGTTTGGAGTCCCTTTTTTTGTGGTGTTCAGTTCTAAGGTTGGTAATTTCTCCTCCGCTGTTTGCTCCAGAGAAATTTACCTGCTACCAATTCAATTGTTAACCGATCTATTTTTATAGCGGAAACGAGTTCCGGAAGCCAAAAGTCTCCGCTCTCTATTTCTTCTCCACTCTCTATTTTGCTAACTCTGCCTTTATTTCATCTTCAAAACTCTCAGGTTTAGTAACTGGAGCATAACGATGCACCAACTGTCCATCTCGTCCAATTAAGAACTTGGTAAAGTTCCATTTGATTTTTCCATGACCAGCTTCGTCTTTTAAATATGTGAACAATGGATCTTCGTCACTACCATTAACAGAAACTTTCTCCGTCATTGGGAAAGTTACTCCATAATGCATTTGGCAGTAATCACTAGTTGCTTCATCAGAATCTAATTCTTGATGGAATTGATTTGATGGTAAACCTAATATTTCGAATCCTTGATCATGATATTTTTTATATAAAGTTTCCATAGATTCTAGTTGTGGTGCGAACCCACATTTACTGGCAGTATTCACGATTAATACGACTTTACCCTTGTAGTCATTGAAATCGATTTTTTTACCGTTCATTTCTGTCTCTGAAAAATCATAAATTGTTGTCATATTGGTCATCCTCTCCGTTCAAGCTTTTGGTTATTATACTGCTTCAATTATTTTTTTGTTTGTAATTAAAATATACCCACTGAGCAACAAAAAGTATTACTAATGCAATGAGTAATATCCAATAATTAAAGTTTTTTGTCATAACACCTGTTATAACCAATCCATAATAAATAACTCCAAGTACCACTAATTCGTATACAAAAAATCTGATTGTTTTCCTCAATGCTTTAGCCATATAATTCCCCTATTTCCTTATTATGTCCATTCACATGTGAATGGACATAATAACTTATAACTGATTTCTTAATCTTTTGATGCTAAACGATATTACAAGTATACATTATTCGTAAGAAATACATGATAGGAAGGTAATCCAAAATGTTTATTCACGATCCAATCTATCCTGTAGTATATGCATTTGTCGTAATAGGTTTTGGAATTATATTCTCGATATTTTACTTTTTTAGAAAACAAGATAAATTAATAAATATTTTTGAAAAATATCGAGAGAAAGTCGATAAAATTGAAGGCCCATTTGGAATTCTACCTGACTTCTTTGCTTTTATAGCTTACTGCTTTGAAATACTCATTAAAATATTCATCAAATAATTTAAATGTAGTCCCGCTGATATTATTTTTTTCAAACTTGACCAAACTTGTCATTTTTGATCAAAACCAGTCGCAAGAGTTGAGAAATATTCGAAGGCAGTGAAAGTGGCGTTAGGGCGGCGAACCATGCCACCCTTACACCACCGGGCGAGTTTGGAGACTTACCGCACTTTGGTAAGGCTTCAAACCGAGTTTCGAGACCGCACTTCAGGCTCGGAACGTCCCGCACAGCCGAAGAATATTTCTCAGCTCTGGAGACGGCATATTTAGCTAGTCCAATGCCAATTAAAACAAAAAAAGACCCCACCAAAGTGGGATCACAATCATATTCTATTTTTAGTACAATGCGAATGTAGCACCCTTAGCCATCCACTTGATTTGGTCTTCGTAATTGTTAACAATACGAAGTTGACCAATTGTCTTCATAACGCGTTCGTCATCCTTAAGACGACCAAAAAGATACGTGAATGAGTAGTTATCATCTACTAAATTATAGGTTCTCAACACTAAATCTTTTGTGTAGTTATCCTTATCAATTTCCTTATTCGCGTTAATGTCTGTGTAAAGCTCTGACAAAACCTTCTTAGCTTCTGTATTATCATTTAACTCCATAAATACACACCTGCTTTGTAAATTTTCATCTTGCTTTCCGTTTATATGTAGATACTATCATACCTATACCAATTAAGATATGTGTTTAATAATATCTTCACAAAATAATCAATATTGAAGATTCAATGAAGTGGATATGTTACACTATATGTATTGACGCTCCCATTTGGGATGACGCCGCAGAGCACTCGGAGTGACCGAGGCTCTTTTTTTTCGCCCAAATTTAAAATTACATATCGTGAGATTTAACTGTCTTTGTAAATCCCATACGATACAAAACAACTAACAGTATTGCGACAACAATTAACAAGATAAGTGCCGTCAGCATAATGTTATGGATTCCCGAAAACAAGATAGTTCTCATTTCTGGCAATAAATGTTGTGGCAGTCTGGTTGCAGCTTTTGAGTCACTCAATTTGTTCATCATTGACATAGTGATGCTGCCATGACTTTTTTCAACGCCCTCAAACAGCGCATGATTCAAAATAACACCATAAATAGATGACATAAATGTCTGAGATAAAATCCTGACCAAGTATGCAAATGAAGTAGCAATCGGAACATCCCTTGGTTCAGCATCATACTGAACGGCCACCTGTAAAACGTTAAAACAGAGTCCTAGACCAAATCCTTCAAAGGTACCCATAACTAATAGAAAAGCATAACTAGTGTGCTGACCGGCAAAAAATAAGCCAATGAAGGCCACTAAGAAAGCTGCAGTACCAATAGAAATAATATTGTACCGTCCCAACCTTCTTTGAAAAACTGGGCCCAATTCAGATCCAGCAAAATTAGTCACCGAACCAGGAATTTGAGTCATACCACCAATTAACGCACTCAGTCCCAAAATACCTTGCGCCCACATTGGCACATAAATATTGAACGCCACAAAAGCTCCCCATAATATTGCGAATAAAATCATATCGACTACCAATTGAGGATTCTTGAACAATCGATTTGGCACGATTGGATCCTCAGCCTTGTTCTCAACAAAGACCATCCATGTGACCAAAATTATTCCTACGAAGATGAAAGCTAGTGTCACATATATTGGACTAACACCTAATTCTTGAATACCAACTAAAATAGAAACTAATCCAAGCACCATTAAAATTGCGCCGTGATAGTCAATTTTCGACTTATTGAGTTTCTGTTTAATTTTGAAGAAGAATACAATAATTAAAATGGATATCAACGCAATTGGTAAATTAATGAAGAACACCCAATGCCAACTGAATTGATCAACAATCCATCCGCCTAATAGAGGTCCAATGATTGAAGTACCACTGAAACTTGCGGCTGCGACGCCAATAACCTGTGCACGTCGTCTGAGGTTTTTGAAAATTTGTGAGTAGATAATAAATGGAATTGTATTCATACCACCGGCACCGATTCCCATGAATCCACGCGCGATGATGAACCAAGTAATATTTGGTGCTAATCCTTGGAACAATGCTCCAACCATGAATACTATTGTAGCGGAGATATAGGCGGTCTTATTCCCTCGTCGCTCGCCAAATTTACTCCAAAGTGGTGTCGAAACTGCCATCCCCAATAGGAAAATGGCCACTAGCCATCCCATAAATTGAATTCCGTGCAGATCACTAATAATTGCCGGTAGAGCTGTATTAATAATTGTCGCATCAAGACCTGCCATTGCATTGGACAAAATCAATGCGAATGTAACGATAAACTTTCTATTTCTGCTCAAAGTAATTTCCCCTTATTTAATCCCATACAACATATTACGCAAATGTTTACTATATAACTTAAAATTTTAGACTTATGAAAATTCATAGTCAATTATGATATCTTTTTCAGAAAATAAAAAAGCCCTCGCAAGAGGACTTTTATTTTTATTATGATTCAGAAACTGTTTCAACCCAACGACTCATCAAGTATATATTGAGTACGATTTCGAGAGCTGCTAGAACTAAGATACCTAATAAGTTCAATGTAAATGACCAAGCATCTCCTGAATTATTCATCATGAAGATTGAATCTTGCATGAAGTTCATTACATACCCAACGATTCTAAGAACAACTAAGATAACTACAACATAGACAATAAAACTAATGATTCGACTTCTTGAATATGGAAGAAAGCTATTTCCAACACGTGTTAACAAATGAATGAGTGAGATTGTTGACCATGTCAAAATAAGTACACCAACCATCAATAAGATCATTAATAACATTCCTACAATTAATTTATTCCAAGGAACATCTGTCTGACCATTCATCATAGTGACCAAATTCAATGAGTCCATATAGTTTTGCCAGTTAAATGCTGCTGTTAAAGCAAATGCGGCCAATTCAATCACACCAACATATATAAATCCAACAAATGAAGTTAATAGATTTGTTAAGTAAAACTTGGTATCACCAATAGGAATCAGTCGGTAACTATCGCGAGTATATGTTTTTTCATGTCTGACGGTCAATCTGATAAACGCAACAAACATCGCAAAGAATGACCATGATAAAGTAACTTGTAAAAATGTATCATTTGAAAAATGTCCAGTTACTAGTATCCAGATAGCTGACACAACGACAGCAAGTAAGTTAATCAATAGTATGAAATTCATCTCACGGAATTTGTCAGCCATTGAAACTTTGAAAAAGTCTTTAAAACTAGTCATTATTTTTACCCCCTCTGTACAAACTTTCGTAGAAGTCTTCGATCTCCATACCCTTATCTTCACGAATCTTATCAGCAGCAATTTGGCAGTTGATTGTTTCATCTTTAATCACGACAATTTCATCAAGCAGTGGAGCAATCTCGGAAACATAGTGATCACTAATTACGATAGTCGAATTTTCAGGCTTCCATTTGATAATACTGTTAATAATATCCTTACGGCTCATACTGTCGATACCATCAAAAGGCTCGTCCAGCAAGTACAAATCACATTGACGAGAAAGAGTTAATGCAATAACAAATTTTTCTTTATTACCCTTTGATAATGCAGAAAGTTTTAATGAGCGTTCGATATTTAGGAATTCGGCCAATTCGTCAAAACGTTTCGAATCGAAATCTTCATATACAGTGGCATAAAACTTAACAATTTTTTCCAAACGAGTGCTTAATGGAAATGCGCCTAAATGGTCCATGTAACTGACTTTACTTTTACGTTCAGCAACTTTAGTTACGCCGTTTACTTCGATAATACCTTTTCCCTGGGCAACTCCAGTGATTAGACGCATTAAAGTCGTTTTACCAGCACCATTTTCTCCAAGTAATCCAATTATCTTGCCGCTTTGGAGAGTTAAATTGACGTTTTCCAAAATTCTCTTCAGTCGGTGACTGTAATTTAAGTCTTTAATCTTTAAAATTTCAGACATTTGTAGCACCCCTATCTTCAATATATTTTTTAAATTCGGATAATATTTCCTGATCAGTCAAGTTCAATGAATGTAATTGCTCATATGCTATAGAAATTTGTTCGAGAACTAATTTACTTTTTAAATCATTTATTAGCTCTATATCAGTCGTCACAAAATTTCCTTTACCACGTTGAGATTCAATGATTTTGTCATTCACCATTTCAGTTAGTGAACGCTGAACTGTGTTTACATTGGCTGTAACGTCCACTGCTAGTTGGCGAACAGATGGCAATTTCTCACCAGGTTGAATATCGCCAATGATTATTTGATTGTAAAGATAACTTTGAATTTGAAGATAAATCGGAATCTTGTCGTCAAATTTCACATCCTCCACCTCATTTCCTAGTGTATTAGTTTACTAGTACACTATAAAACTGTTACACCAAAAATGCAAGAATTTATTTGATCAAAGTGGATAAAGGTCTATAAAATATCAATTTCTTGTCTTAATTTCACAAACTCTAGCGCCAAAAGAATGAAAGCGGTATCATAAACATATTGCAACTCTGGAGGGCGCCAATGATTAAGACAATTATTTTCGATTTTAATGGGACGATGATTTTTGACTCCCAACTACAACATCAGGCTTGGGAGATGACTTTGAGCAAAGAATTCAAGCACCGGATGACCGAAGAAGAATTTCAAAACCAAATTTGTGGACGTAACAATAAATATACGTTCAACTATTTTGCTGACCACAAATTAAAAGATTCAACTGTCGATAACTACTCTCAAGCCAAGGAAATCATATATCGTAAAATTTGTCTTTCTCGGCCTGAATCATTCAAATTAGTCAAAGGCTTGCCAGATTTTCTTGATCATTGCATCGAAAATAACATTAACATTAATATTGCCACCGCCTCAGAAATGTATAATGTTGAATTCTTCTTCAAACATCTTCATTTAGAGAAATGGTTTGATATCAACAAGGTCGTGGCAAATGATGGTACTCTTCCTGGAAAACCAGAACCTGATATGTTTTTGCAGGCAATTAAAAATGTTGATGGTGAGCCAAATACTACAATGATTTTTGAAGATTCATTGACTGGATTAAAAGGAGCACACAATGCCAAAGTTGCCGAGACCATAATGGTTAACGATCCAGATGAACCAAATATTGCCCTCCCCTCCGAATTAATTATCGCTCGTCGAATTCAAAATTTTGAAAATATGTACACTGTCGTTGTATAAGCTACTAGAAAAGGGATATCCAAACGGATATCCCTTTATTGTTACTATTTAATTGTTAAAACTAAATCTTTAATTTGATCTCTGACATCCCTAAAGGCGCCAAGAATTTCTTCATCAGTACCAGTTGCTTGAGCAGGATCAGGAAGTGGCCAGTGCAGTGCCTTGGTCTTTGAAGGCAAAGCAGGACATTTGTCTCGTGCATCTCCACAGAGAGTTACAACTAAGTCACAATTTTTTAAAAACTCAGGGTCAATCAATTTGGAAGTCTGATTCGAAATATCAATTCCAATTTCTGACATAACTTTCACAGCATTCGGATTTAGACCGTGAACTTCAACTCCGGCACTACTAACAATCCATTCATCACCCAAATATTTGTGGCCAAATCCTTCAGCTATTTGGCTGCGGCACGAATTTCCAGTACATAAAAAATAAATTTGTTTCATTTCAGGTTCCTACTTTCGAGTTGTTAATCATAAATAGCATGTAAAGTGTTGATATCGTTCTGCGTCAAAGCAGTCATCCCTTTATCCATCGGATACATGACTGATTGAGGATCTTTACTGTGTCCAAGTCCCAGCGCATGGCCTAGCTCATGCGTTGCAACAGCTTGAGAAATTGCTTCATCTGGATATTGTAAATTAATTAGTGCGCGTCCATGATTGTAACTACTAATTGATGATTTGAAAATTTCCGGTCCACCTTTACCCAACTCTTCAGTGGATTGTTGTACATCGGGATCATCTTCAGTTGTATAATAAGTTGAAAATACAACAGTATTTTGCCCCGCTTCACCAGTTCCTGGAACAAGTTTTACAATTCCAGTATTGTTGTATGTAGCAATTGCCAGAGAGAAAACTTGTTTAACGGAATTAGGAGTTCCTTCGGCAAAACTATAGTAGTAAGTATTTGCTAATGGAACACCCTTCACAATTGATTCTATAGGAGTTGTCGAGTTGGACAGATCCTGTTGATTGGTTTTCTTCTTAATAATTTCTTGCTGGCTAGATTCAGCCACTAGCTTTCCATTAAGTGATTTAGGCAAATATTTCGCCAATTCACTCGACAAGGTATTTTCGATTTTCCCAAAGCTTGAGAAATTGAGTTTTTGTTGTTCGACCAACGGCATCCATTTCGGATAAGTCGCTAGTTCGAATATCAATACGCCAAAAATCAATATTCCCAGTAAATTTTTAAAATGACGCATATGACTCTCACTTTCATCAGATTATTCATTATTCTGATTATAACTGATTTTTCAGGAAAATATATTTATAAAACAAATTAAGCCAGAGGTTTTTCCCATGGTTCTTTAGTATTAACGTTTGTTTCGTCAGCCAATTCTTCAAGACGACTAACCTCAAAATTTTTTAGAATTTTATAAATCATGAAAAATTTTCTGCATATTATTCTCAATTGAATTTATTTCATCAGAATAACCTTGAAGTTTTTCAGAGAATTTTGAAACCTTACCTTCATCAACATCAGTTTTATATCTCAGCTTATGTTCCAAACTACCCCACATATCCATACCAACTGTCCTAATTTGAATTTCTACTGGTGTCTCTTGAACACTGTCGGATTGGAATACTGGAACAGTCACGACAAGATGCAGGCTTCTGTAACCACTTGGCTTAGGATTCTTAATGTAGTCTTTCCTCTTCAACAGCTTCACATCAGTCTGAGCCAATAGATTTTTCTCGACCGTGTATACATCGTCTAAATAATTGGTAATTACCCTCATTCCACCGACATCATAAATATTTCCAACAATATTATTGATATCTGGGTTTAAACCCTTTCTTTCAAGTTTTCCCAGCAAACTAGCGGGATCCTTCATTCGGACCTCAATATGATGAATTGGATTATGATCATGTCTAACTTGATAATCGGAATCTAAATTCTCCAGCTTAGCGCCAAATTCATTAACAGCCGCCTTGCACAATTGATAGTAACTAACTAACTTGGATAAATTTTCACCGTCACGTTCATTATTCGTCATTTGTTTCATCTGTTGTTTTATATCATTAAGATTCAGTTGATTTTCACGTTCAAGTATCATTTAATATCCTCTAATTTACATATTTCAAACAAAAATGGAGCGCTACTCACAAGGTAACACTCCAAAAATTTAGATGTCTGCCTGATAAATATATCCTACAACAGACTCAATGAAAGAATAATGAAGATTATAGATAATTTTCTTGAAGATTAATCGATTATCTAGCAGCTTCCAATTCAGCAATATTAATTTTTTTCATCTTCATCATTGCTTGAACTTGAGCAGGCGTCTGAACTAGTTCACCCATATTTTCTGGAACAATTTGCCATGACATTCCAAATTTATCTTTGACCCAACCACATTGTTCAGCTTCAGGCACGTGGGAAAGTTTTTCCCAATAATAGTTAATTTCGTCTTGATCAGCGCATTCAATAGTAAATGAAATTGCCTCATTGAATCTGAAATATGGTCCGCCATCAAGCGCCATAAACTTTTGCCCATTCAAGTGGAATACAGCAGTCAGAATTTTGCCAGTCATACCTTCAAAATGTTCGTCTAATTTTTCATCAGGATAATACTTCACATCATCCAAAGTTGAGTTTGGAAAAACATCCAAGTAGTAGTGAATTGCCTCCTCACAATTATTGTCAGCAAACCAAAGACTAGGAACAATTTTATTCATAATATTAGCCCTCCTGTGTATGCAATAATCATAACTCATTACAAAAAAATAACTACACAATTATGTGTAGTTACAGTCTTAAATATTAATTGTTTTGCTCATAAGCATTTTCTTTTTGTTGAGCAATATCCATGGCATAACTTTGGGCATCTTCATCTGACATCCCTTGATCAAGTCCAACTTGCTTGTAATGTTCAGTCCATGCAATTATTCTGTCTAATCTTTTACCATCATGTGCAGGATCTAAGTTAGATTCATCCCAGCCGGCTGTTGGATTATTATCATCATAATAACTCCCAGTTGCAGTGTGATTCCCATCTGCATCCTTATATGAAGGCCTGCCATCGGGCTGTGAGGCTGAAGTATCACTCTGTGCTGAACTTTCGGAATCATCTGACTTTGAAGCAGTTTTATCTTTAATCGTAAAGTTAGCATCAGCAAGCTTATTATCATTATTCAAATATATAAACTGGCTTCCACCACCTACTAATGCCTGTTCGGCTACATTTTCAAAAAGTTGATGAATTGTTGTACTTTTTCCGGTTTTAACTGTGAAAACCCCAGTCTTAGCAGATTTGAATTTAGTTTGTTCAGATACAAAAACTAAGAACTTTGACCTATCGAATTTGATATTCTTTTTAGTGTTATTAGTAACTTTCATCGACACAACAAACACTGGATCAGCAGTATTATCCTGAGTTTCATCTTGTGCTTCAGTAAACTTGAACTTCATACTCTTTTTATCTTTTGAAGACAAACTATCGTAGTACATAGACTCTACTTTTGTCTTATCATTACTAGACTTCTTTTCAGTAGTATTTTTTGCACTACAACCGGCAACAACTAATAAAAATAAAGCAATAAATATAGCTGTAACTTTCTTTCTCATTTAATCTCCCCCTAAATAACTTGTAAAAGTATATCAAGAAACTATATACTTTCACTAATTATTTTATGAAGAAATTCAAATATGAACTAGTTACTAAAATTTATTCAATTCATCCATCATAGCTGGCCTCATCTTATACTCTTCCTGCCATTTCTCAATAAGTTCATCAGCAGCTGCGTTTCCACCTGGATAATTAAGCATGCGCTTTAATACTTTTACAATATCGCGATAATGCTGTCTTGTTCCAGTAATTGTTGCCATATCAGTGGCAACTTGAACATATTTTTGAAGCAACTTTGCAGAATATATTGGTTTCAAAGTTGACTCGTATCTCGTAACACCAAACAAACCCCGCTCTGATAATACTGAATCCAACAACTGAGGATATAATTTATCCTCTAAATAAATTTCTTGAAGTTCAGCTCTCTTTGGCATATCAGCAAAAAGTTTTTCTCGCTGTGCTGGCCATTCTTTTTCAGAGAATAATGATTTTAGTTCCCGATATAATTTCATATCCGGATTACTACTTTTCGTAACCAGTTCCCAAAGCTCTTTTCGATAATCATCATCATATCCAAGTTTTTTATATAAATCTTTTAGTTGAATACTATAATCGTAAACAATTCCACTTAAATCACTAAACACTTGTTTTCCTTCAATCAATGATCGAATTGCTTCCGTGTAATCCTTATGATCAATACGATTGGCAACGTACATTCTGCGAACACCTGCAAAATCACTATTTTCCAACAAGAACTGTCTTATAGTATCAGCTGGATAATCTAATTCTTTTAACATATCTACATAGTGTAATGCCATTCGTTGCGCTTCAAACTTAGCAGAATATGACTCCTTATCAGCTTTTGCTTCAAGAAATTTTTGTTTAGACCAAGTTAATTTCTTTTTTAGAAATTCAGTTTCATTAAATTCAGAGAATAATATGTCATTAATAGTATCGTCAAAAAACTCTAACTTATACATATGAGTTTGGAACCATTTAAATATTTTCCGTTCAAATTTTATGTCATTTGTTGCAGAAATGATTTGTCTCCAAATGTCTGAACAATCTTCCATAAGGTCAACAATTTCACCATCAGAGTCGTCGATATCAGTTTTAGACATTTTCACAGCGATATAGTTGATTAATTTGAATGCAAATTCCAATTCGCCATTATCAACAAGAGATTGAACATCTTCTTGAATAAAGTGGGACAAATCAATTCCAAAATCTGTAGCATTTCCATAATCAATGAAACCATATCTATCTTTATAAGTTCTAAAGATGGTATTCACATCATTTTTTAAATAATCGAATTCATCTTTAGACATTTTCATATAACGCATCTTAAATTGATTAAGCAAATTAGAATCAAACTTCAGCGCATTCACTAAGAACTCACGAAGATCCGCATCAGAAACTTCGGCAACAATTTTTTCAACAGCCTTATCATCGCTCTCAATTGGGTTGGCAGACTTCTCTTCACCATCAAAGATAGCAAAAAGGACTGCAGCCAATGCTTACAATATTTATGACCAGCAGCATATGGACACTCGCAATCAGCTGAGATCAGTTCGTTACCCTTAATCTTAACCTCAACAAAATAAATACTTGATCCTGAAACGTCAGCGACAATAGTGTTTCCAGATTTTTTAATATTGCCAACAAGTCCCCGTTCAAAATAGTCATATCCACGATCTAATATTTCTTCATTAAATTTATATTCCCAGTCCATACAAATATTCTTTCCTTTGAATTTAGTTTATTAACCATGCTCAATCTTCTTCATAGTCTGTTTATAGTTAGCATTCAAATTAATCCACAAACGTTTTGAAGTATGAAAATACGCAGATAATTTTGAAATAAGTTGAGTATCCAATTCTACTTCACCTGATGTTAGCTGACTAATTACACTTATACTCACATTCAAGTTTTTAGCAAAAACTTGTTGAGAAATATTTTCATCTTCAAGATATTGTTTAATATAATATCCCGGATGAATTGCGATTAAATCTTCATTCGTCAATATCAACATGCCATTAATATCTCCTTAGGTGTGTCGAATCCCAGCCTGCTTCAAAATTTTACTCTCAATACCATGTTCCAGTTCCTTATCATTATGAATTGGAACTGGCACAGTCACATTTGTCTTAGGATTATACATCTTCAAATGCGACCCATTTTGGGATTTCTTCACAAATCCATTTTGTTTTAATAGTTTCACTAACCTGTGTGGTTTCAATGCCATTTTATTTAATTTAACTTCTTCCTTTTAATCAACTAATACCAGTATCGCATAGTTTGTAACATTAGTATCTTCATCAGCATTTTACAACACAAAAAACATCCCCCGCACTGAATCCAATGCGGAGGATATTTTCATTAAAACTCATTCCTACCATTCATAATCTGTAGGATCTTCCAAACCACGGCCTGTGGCCTTATCTAACATAATTCTTTGTTCGAAGTGAGCAACGTTACGTTTTGTTTCTTTAACCATATCTGGGTTAACTGAAACATAATCGATACCACTTTGAATCAAGAAGTTTGTAAAGTCCGGGAACTCTGATGGTGCTTGTCCACAAATTGAAACTGTCTTGCCATCTTTGTGAGCAGCTTTGATTAAGTGACGGATTGCACGTTTAACTGCAAGGTTACGCTCGTCGAACAATGGTGAAACTGTATCATTGTTACGATCACAACCTAGAAGTAACATTGTTAAATCGTTTGATCCAATTGAGTATCCATCAATATACTCGTTAAATTTGTCAGCTAAAATAATGTTTGAAGGAATTTCGGCCATCATGTAAACCTTGAAGTCTTGGTTTCTCTCCAAACCTTGTTCTTTCATGATTTCAGTAACTTTCTTAGCTTCGTCAACTTTACGTACGAATGGAATCATAACGTTTAAGTTCTTCAATCCAAATTCGTTACGAACTTTCTTAACTGCAGCTAATTCAAGCTTGAATGCGTCAATATATTTGGGATCGTAGTAACGTGAAGCACCACGCCAACCTAGTAAGTCAGCAGGTTCGTTGGGTTCGTACTTATCTCCACCCTTGAGGTTACGATATTCACTTGACTTAAAGTCAGATAAACGTAGCACAACGGGACGAGGAGCCATAGCACGAGCAACTTTTGCCACACCTTCGGCCAACATATCAACAACCTTGTCAGGCTCACCCTTCTCAATCAAATATAGAGGGTGTTCGTGAATGTATGAAGTCCAGATGAACTCCTCACGCATCAAACCAATACCATCAGCAGGAAGTGATGAGTACTTGTCAGCCAAATCAGGATCACCCAAGTTCATCATGACACCAGTACCTGTTGGGGCAAATGTTTCTGCAGCAACGACTTGACCTTGCGCTTGATTTGTTGCGGCAGGTTTTAGCAGACTTTCAACTTTACCTGCATAAACAACACCATTCTTGGCATCAACAGTAACAACGTCGCCATTGTGAAGTGCATCAGTAGCAGCAATCTTACGACTTTCAGTACCAACGATACATGGGATCTGCATTTCACGAGAAACGATAGCAGCGTGACAAGTCATACCACCATTATTTGTGATAATAGCAGCAGCCTTCTTCATAGCTGGAACCCAATCAGGTGATGTCATCAATGTAACAAGAACCTCACCACTCTTAAATTGGTCGATATCCTTAGGATCGTCGATGACGTGAACAGTACCACTTGCTAATCCAGGACTAGCTGGTAATCCACGAACAACCACCTTAGCATCTGATTGTGCAACCACGTTATCATCTCCAGTATCTGGTTTCTTATCCTTATTATGTTGTGACCAAACAGTTTCTGGACGAGCTTGAACAATCCACAAGCGGTTAGTATTAACATCCAAAGCGTATTCCATATCCATGTAGCAGCCATAGTGCTCTTCAATCTTCTTAGCATATCCAGCTAATTCGAGTACTTGGTCGTCAGTCAAAACTTGTTTTTCTTGTAAGTCAGCTGGGACAGCATCTTCAACCGTTCCACCATCAGAAATACGGTTTAACTGAATAGTTTGCTTAACAACGTTTCTATCAACAATCGTCATTGATTTCTTGTCGATAATAAAGTGGTTAGGTGTAACTTTACCTAAAACAATATATTCACCTAATCCACGAATTCCATCGATAGTGATCTTAGTATCATCACCGTTAGAAACATCAACAGAGAACATAATTCCTGAAGCCTTTGAAAATACCATCATTTGAACAGCTGCAGATAAAGCAACTTTTTCATATGGGAATTGTTGCTTGTGACGGTAATATGTAGCACGGTCTGTAAATAGTGATGAATAACATTCTTGAACACGGTTAACCACGTCAGCAGCACCCTTAATATTTAGGTATGATTCCTGTTGACCGGCAAATGAAGCATCAGGTAAATCTTCAGCAGTGGCTGATGATCTGATCGCAACGAAAGGATCTTTTTGTCCAACTTTTTCAGCAAGTTCAGCATAAGATTTCTCAATACCTTCAGCCAAATCAGCAGGCATTTTAGCATTAACAATCAAATCACGAATCTGCTTACAAGCATTACGAAGTTCATCAGAATTTTCATAATCCTTAATACCATTTAACAATTCGTTAACTTTATCATTTAGTCCAGTAGCATCCATAAAGTAACGGTATGCATGGGCAGTAGTTGCGAAACCATAAGGTACCGGAACATCCATTGATGAAGTCATCTCACCAAGTGAAGAAGACTTACCACCAACCAAGTTAACATCGTCTCGATGTAATTCGTTAAACCATAAAACATTTGCTGTATCACGACTAGTCATGAAATTCCCTCCTATAATGAAAAAATAAATGATTAATATTGTGAAAACGTTTTCAGTTACAACATTATTGTAGTGCATTTATTCACGAATTGTAAAGGTGTATTTTAAATATTATGTATTATTTAATATATATAACGTGATATATCGTGTTGTGTTTTACAGTTTTTTTGTAATATGTTGGCAGATCCTAAATTCATGCATGTCGACCTTATTGCTGACTTATTGCTGACTTGTCCAGCTTACTACTACTTATTACTGACTTATTAGCTTATTATCATATTAGTGAAAAAATAAATGCAAAATCTATCCAAGAATTTCTTTTTGACCAAAGAGTATAATTCATACGAAATTTCTTTTTCAATCTAAAGAAGGCCTGCCTCCATTTGAACTTGTCATGGCATCATAATCCATTCAATATTCAGGAGAAGCAAATAAGCTAAAAAAATTGCTTGATAAAATTATATTCATCAAGCAATTTTTGGACTCTAATAAATTCTGTTAAAAACGAAACTAACCTTTAATTTGTAGGATCTTATCTAAATCGTTACGTCCTGGTCGGAATTGATTGATTTCATCTTCTGATGCATAGCCTAATCCAATTCCCATGAAAATAGCCTCATCTTCAGGAATCTCAAAGTACTCATGGATTTCTTCAGGATAGCGAACAAAACCATATGCTGGCATAGCACCCAAACCATGGTTTTGAGCAGCTAATAACATTCCATAACCAAAGGCACCTGCATCGTAAGCAACATAGTTAGAGGCATCCTTCTTTATAGTAATATAAACGATCGCTGGAGCATTAAATAAAGTAGTATTCAAACCACCAAACTCTTTGCTCTCTGGATGATTGCTAGCCTGATATTGCCAGTCCAAAATATTTGCGTCAGCAGCCGGAGTCCAAGTCTGTGGAGGCACAACCTCTGTCCAACTCTTAGTTTTGTTATTGACGTTCTTCTCATGAGCTGCTCGAATCTTTGCAGCGGTATCACCAGTTGCCAAAAATACATGATATGGTTGACTATTTTCCCATGATGGAGCCTGTTGAGCTTCACTAATTATGGATTTCAAAGTATCTAAATTAACTTGTTTGTCAGAAAAACTTCTTGTTGAATTACGTGTTAAATTTGTCATTATTGCACTCCCTCAATGATTAATACTCCTACAATAAACCTTATAGTTGGGTGGAAGGCAACAACAAACTAATAACTTGCAACAAAAAAAGACCTCACTTCGTGAGATCTTTGAGTTCATGGATTACGGCAGCCTGTAGAACCTTGTTTAACTCCACAAAACTGTCATCAGCTCCGTAGAACCTTGTTCAGCTCTCCAAACTACCATCAGCTCCGTAGAACCTGTTCAGCTCTCCAAAACTACCATCAGCTGTGCAAACAAGTTTAATAGGTACTATTATATCAGCTTTATTAAATTAAATAATACAAAAAAATACGACCAACACAATATGTGCGGTCGTATTTTTGATTGGTATGGAATACGGCAACTTGAGGCTGCCCCATAAATAACTCTAAATGGCATAGCCATTAAGAGTTATTAATTAAGCTTCTTCTTACTTACAACTTGTAACTTGTCGTCCAAGTCATAAACAACTGGTTCACCAGTTGCCATTTCAACGTCCATGATGTCAGCGTCTGAAATGTTTTCGATATATTTTGTTAGGGCACGTAATGAGTTACCATGTGCAGCAATAATTACGTTCTTGCCGTCTAACAATTTAGGAGCAATTTCGTCTTCCCAGAAAGGAATAACACGTTCCAAAGTAACTTTAAGGTTTTCTCCACCTGGAACAATTCTTGGGTCCAAGTTTGCGTAACGACGATCGTTAGCTGCTGAACCTTCGTCTGTAGCTTTCAATAATGGTGGTAAAGTATCGTATGAACGTCTCCAGATATGAACTTGTTCATCACCGTATTTTTCGGCTGTTTCTTTCTTGTTCAAGCCTTGAAGAGCACCGTAATGACGTTCGTTCAATCTCCATGTTTTTGTTTCTGGAATCCATAGTTGGCCACAGCCTTCAAGAGCATAGTGCAATGTCTTGATAGCACGTGTTAATACTGAAGTATAGGCTTGATCAAATTCAATGCCTTCTTCTTTAAGAAGTTTACCAGCATTTTGTGCTTGTTTAACGCCTTCTTCACTAAGGTCAACGTCAACCCAGCCAGTAAATTGATTAGATAAATTCCATTCACTTTGTCCGTGACGAATGAAAACTAATTTTGCCATTTCATTTCCTCTTTTCATTTCTTTAACAAGTTATATATTACACGATTTAGCCAATAAAAAAAAGTGGTACGGGACCACTTTTAGTGTTTGTAAATTGGAGTCTCAACATCTTCCAATGTCGAAATATCCATTTTAACTTTGGCATTTTTATTCAAATAGCCATTAACATTGTCGTTACCAGCGAAAACAGCAGTAACCTTGTCAGTACCATTCAACAAATCAGTCACAATTCCAGCATTCTGGTCTTGTGTCATAATAATAGGAATAATCTCGACACTGTATTTTCTAAGTTCCAATAACTTTTTGTAAAAAATTGAATCGATTGAGACGAAAATAGTAGCTTGCATGTTGCGAAGAGCTTGATTCTTTAACCACCAGAAAATTAACTCTTCATCATTCTTAAAGGTGCTAATCAAAACATTACCTTGAGAGAATAATTGGATGAAAGGTTCAGAATCTGTGTAACTCTTAATCATCACAAGCGTACCGTCTTGACGATAGAAGTTTTCACGGACAACACGATTAGGATTTTGTGGATCGTAAAATTGAGTAGCAGAATTAACTCCATTAACATCAAAAATATCACGACTCAACAACTTGTCCTTGTCATAGTGACGAATAACCTTCAATTGACCACGATTATTACGAGCAACTTCCATAATCAAGTTGTCCTCGTCATAAACTTTATCAATATTTTTATCAGTATCGTGCTCAATACGATAATTTTCTTCAAATGGAATTTCAGCTGGAGAAACAGCCACATTGTTGTTACGACCTTGTAAATCATTGTACATGTTCAACAAATAAGAATTAGGATTTACCAAGTCTGAGTTTTGATAGTCGGTCCAAGTTTGGTTTGCGAGATCATCGTATGAAACAGTGATCGTATTTGCCAAAAAACCATGGTTATCAAAAGTTTTCGTTAACTTACGCCACATTTGACGCTCACCGTCATCTGGATTAACTTCCAAGTGATCATGGAAAATAAAGTAATTACGATTTGGATCAAGAAAAATTTCGTTGGCCATATCGTCGGTATCAAACCATTTTTTCAAAGAAGTATTAATCTTTTCAACTTGAGAATTCGTCTCCGTACGAGCGTTTTCTTGATCATTACCAAGACTACGCAAAACATAATTGTAGTAGCTACGAGCCGACAACAATTGATAGCGCAACTGCTTCTTCACGTCATTTTCTTGGTTGATAATCCCCTGCAAATCCTCTTCAGTACTTACCCAGTCGTTATTATCCTTTTCAGGAACTGGTTGCTCCTCGTAATAATAACCGTTCAATTCAGGACCATCAGGTTGAACTGATGTATTTTGAGAAAAGTTATTGTCAGCAGGATGTGTTTCTGGTGTCACTGAGTTTTGTGGATCAGGTACGTTGTCAGTAATGTGTGACTCAGAATTGAACGCTGCATGAGCATCGACGCTTTGATCAGTGTTTGAAGAAACATTTTGAGCAACGTTAGGATCAACTTGTGGATCCGGTTGGATTGGTGCGGCAGTTGCACTTGTGGCAGACTGTTGTGGATATGGAGGTACACTACTGAATTGATTGTTATTTACTTGAGTAGTATCTTCACTATTTTCAAGGTGGTTTCCGCCATTATCTGCGGATTTTTTATTTCTATCAAAAAACGACATGGCAAATCTCCTATCTAAACGATTAACTATAACTTCCATTATAGTAAAGAAAAGTACCCAATTGGGTACTTTTCGTGTAATTTATGACTTTTTCAACCTAAACTGCCGCTTTTTCGGCTTCTTGTTGCCACCTATTTGGTGAACCCCTAAGATATCTAGGAAGAAAACAAATATTGGAATACCTATGATAAGACCCCATGCACCAAGTAATTCTTCGGATACGATCAAAATAACGAACGTGAAGAATATTGGTAAATGTGTCATGGATGACATAAATTGTGGATTCAAGAAATATGTCTCAATCATGTGAATAACAATAACCATGATGATGATATAAATAACATACTTAAATCCATCAACCGAATATGCGACAAAACTGAGTGGAATCAATGAAATAATAACTCCGGCAACTGGAATCAATGACAGAATGAATACCATCGCTGCCAAAGCAATTATTCCTGGCATCTTCATTACAAGTAGCGTAATTGTTGTCAAAACTGTGTTAACAACGGCAATCATCAATTGTGCTTCAATAACAACACCGAAAGTATTGATGAATTTTTGACCATAGTAACGAATATCTTCGAACAACCAACCATAATTGCTGGTTAAGAATTGACGACCGAATGAGTTCATATTTTCCACTTGAGTAGTATAGAAGAAACTCAAAATGAATGATAAGAAAATATTTAAACCAATTGCTCCAACACTAGTAATGTAGTTGACCAATTGAGATGTTGCAGTCTTGATCTGATTATCAAGATTGATCTGTTGTAAATAGTCATAAACGTAAGATAAATACTTGTTATCTCTAACCTCTTTACTCTCGTAAAATTTGGTTAGCGAATCGATTATTTTACTCGACTGATGAATTAATTGTGGAACGTAATTGGTAATTGCAAATACCAATAATGCAATTATCAATATATACACCGGCGCAATTATCCAAATCGGCGGAATATTAACATGCTTTTGGACGAATCTTACAAATTGAACTGACAAGAACGTAAAAATAAATGTCAGTAGAAATAAACTCAACATGCTACGGAACAGCCAAAATACAAAGATGACTAGAAGCAACAAGACCGTTCTTCTTAGTCTTTTGTTGGCAACAAATTTATCATAAATACTCATTCGCAAATCTCCTTAAGGAACAAAGGTACAGATTAACAAAACTATTATCATCAGCATAACAGTTTCAATAGTGTATCTATAATACCAGATTATAGCAGTGAACTCACGGAACATTGCTGGCCATTTGAAAATTGGCATAGTTATTGATGGAACAAAATTGGCAGCCAAACCAATTCGTTTTGTTAAACGCTTAGCACGAGGAATATGGAATTCACTCGTCACAATTACAATTGATGGATTAGAGTCAGCTTCCCAGTGATTTCTTATTAAAATAGAAGAGTATTCGAGATTCTCAGCAGTGTTGATTGATTTACCCTCAACAATAATTGAAGAATCTGGAACCCCCTGCTCGAGTAAGAACTCTCTCATGATAGTGGATTCTTGTATTTTTGATATAGAACTTCTGCCGCCACTAACTATTATCAAAGGTTTATCATCCATTGAATGATAAACCTCTAAAGTTTTTTCTAGCCGACTCATCAAAATAGGTGGAATTCTTTTACTCATAAATTTTGAACCCAAAACAACAATGTAGTCAGCATGATCAATTTTTTCATCCCGTGAATAATGTTTTACATAAAAAGAATAAATTCCCATTATAAGTAAAAACATTAAATCAACGCTGAAAATAAACGACAGAAAGATTGTATAAAGTGGCGATAGGTGTGGTAATTTCTGGAGTCTGATAATTGGCGGTATCAAGCCTAATATAAAGATGATGACTGCGATTAACGTTGGTGCAGGATGTCGGCTAAATAAATATCTGACATTGAATACCAGCGCGACCTCAAGCACAGCCACGAAGATGATATAAGCTAAAAATGACATGTGTATTCCCTCATTCGATATTTCCTAAATCTTTAATGTTTGTAGATTGCATAATGCCGGAAGTTCCCGAGTTCCTAACCATCTACAGTATAAATTAAGGTAAAAATCGAGTATTTAACTTCAAAATCTAAGACTAAAGTTCTTGAATATTAACATTATACAACGACTTTCCATAAAATAGTGAATTTGAAAACTCATCGTAAAACAAAAGATCAGCTAAAAAGCTGACCTTTTTTAATCTTTATATTTAAAATTATATCCACATATAAATTTATTTAGCTGTGTAGTGACAATATGAATCCATTACCCATTCATTTGTTGAAACACGGTAATATGTGTGATCACGGTAAGTCTTTTGTTGGTCAGTATACCAACCACTATCGTTTGCTAAACCACGATTTGAGTTCGAAGCATTACCTGATTTATCGAATGAAACCAATGGAACTGAGTAGCCAGACGAATTATCAACTTTGACAGTACCTTCTTGACCTGAGCCAGAAACGCCACCGTCATTTGTTGAACCAGAAGCAATTGAGATATCACCATCTGTCATTTCATTGTAATAAGTATTTACAAGTGGAATGAATTGGTCCATTCCGTAACCCCATTTAGCAAAGTAGCCTGTTGGATCGGTATGGTCAGTTTCGTGGAACCATTGAGCTACTTGAGCGTGTGTTACAACGGTCGTTCCATATTGAACTGGTAAACCGTATTTGTGCAACATTGTAGCTACATAGTAGGCGTCATTTGCGACTGAACGAGCAAATTGATCTGTTGTATAAACTTCACATAACTCGATTTGAATGTAACGAGCATTGGCTGTTGGACCAGCACCCCAGACACCATAATCAGTGTTATGAATATTCAATGTTTGTACGTCATCAGTAAAAGCGTGAACGTATGCCTGACGTTGTTGCCAACCGTTGTTAAAGCTTTGTGCAAATCTAGCTGCAGATACACCTAAATCGGCTGTTTCGTGAATTAAAACGCCTTCTGGATGACCTACACCATTTTCGTAACCGAACCATTCACTAAAAGTACCTTCTTGATAAGTGATAGGAACAGGCTTGATACCCTGCTCATCGATATATTGGTTGATCCATGAATCAGCTTTTACTTCTTGTTGATTAGTCGATTGTGGTAGAACGACATTTGTTGTTAGAAAACCAACTCCAGCAAGTGCTATTGCTGTGGTTAAACTAGCAATTATTTTTTTAACTTTAAGCATATTTGTATCTCCCCCAGATAAAAATATTTGTCCTCATAAATATAATAAATAGTCACTATGTAATACGGTAGTCCCAAGTGCTTTAAGGAATACGGCAGCCCGAGGCTGCCCCATAAGTACCACTATGCGGCAAAGCCCTTAAGTGCTTTAAGGAATACGGCAGCCCGAGGCTGCCCCATAAGTTCCACTACGCGGCAAAGCCGCTTAGTGGGACTAAAAAAAGACGTGATTAACAATTTAATTATAATCACATCTCATATATATTCAAATTTATTTAGCTGTGAAAGTTGCGTATGTGTCGATGACCCATTCGTTTGTTGATACACGATAGTACTTGTGACCGTTGTATGTCTTTGTTTGGTCTGTATACCAAGGTGTGTTGTTAGCTAATCCACGATTTGCTTTTGATGGCTTGTCGTTGTTGAAGTTTACGAGTGGAACCATGAAACTTGCTGGATTACTTACACTGATAGTTCCTTCTGATCCGTTTGATGATACGCCATTACCACTGTTGGTGTTACCTGAACCTGTATCTGTTCCACCATTAGTGTTTGAGCCGTTCATTTGGTTGTAATATGTATTAACTTGAGCTACGAATTGATCCATGCCGTAGTTCCAGTTTGCGAAGTAACCTGTTGGATCAGTATGATTTGTTTCACCATACATCTTAGATGTTTGATCATGTGAAAGAACTGTCTTTCCATATTCAACTGGCAAACCATATTGGTGCAATCTAAATGCTACATAGTAGGCATCGTTGGCGATTGAACGTGCAAATTGATCGGTTGTGCTTGCTTCACAAAGTTCAACTTGGATGTACTTTGAGTTAGCAGTTGGACCAGCACCCCAAACGGCATAGTCAGCACTGTGAATGTTGATGATTTCTGAAGCATCAACGAATGCGTGGACATAAGTTTGGATTGTTGGCCAATTGTTGTTGAAGTATGAAGTCTCATCTTCAGCAGTAGCACCTGGTGTAGCTGTTTCGTGAACAACAACACCTTCTGGCTTACCAACACCATTTTCATAAGGAATCCAATTGTTGAAAGTTCCTTCACGATATTGAATTTGAACAGGTTGAATACCTTGTTCAGCGATATAATTATTGATCCAAGAATCAGCTTTAACTTCTTGTTGTGCAAATGTTTGTGGAGCAACATCGTTAGTTGCAACAAATCCCACACCTGCAAAGGCAACAGCAGTAGCGATACTTGCAATCATCTTCTTTTTTGAAAACATAGAATAACCCTTCCCACAGTAAATATTTCTTAACCAGTCCATCTTAACAAGTTTTTAATGGTATATGTGTGAAGTAATAAAATTGTAATAATAAGGTAATTATTAAGTATTAAAACGATTGTTTTTGAATTTATTATTTGTTAGGACACGAACTAGAATTACCAGAAGACTATTATTTGGGCATTTACAGATATATATCAGATCAACTTGCCTCATTGATAATTTATTACAGTTCGATAAATGTAACGCTTTCAAAAATGCAGTTTAAGTTAATTTTATGGTCAAGTTGATACCATGTTGGGCTACAAAAAAAGACGAATTTCTTCGTCTCATATATATAAAATATTATCTTTGCGTATATTGAAAATTCCACAAACGCTCCAGAAATGTATATTGCTTATATTTTCTCCAATAGATTGCGCCTTCTGTCGTTCCGTATGCATCCCCGTTAGGAAAGTATTGTGGATACTTAACACGATTTTGAGGTGCAATTGCGCCGACAGCCTCAACGTGATTATCGTCATCAATATAATTATCATGATCGACAATGTTCTGATACATAACAACCGACGCAGCAATCACCAAAACAAATGCAAAACAACTGCTGAGACCAACTGAAATCCATTTTCGTGAAAATTTAATTTGTTTAACAAGTAACAGTCCGAATATATATAGGAATACAACTCCATCGAAAAACTCTCTTGAGGAGTTTGGCTGAATGATGATCAAAAATGGAGCAATTAAAAATATGAATGAGAAAAGACAGAAAACTAATTTTGTGCGTAATTTATTATTAGTCGTCACAAAAGCAACTGCCAAGAACATATACAAGATGAATAAAATTGAGACAATGCTATCGAAAGCCGCAAATTTATGGCTAACTAATGGCAAGAAACTATCCAAGCTAAACAGTCGTTTGAAAACGATGTTAGCAACCAAATAGTAAGCTGCAAATACAACTGACAAGCTCATCATTACTAGGTCAGCTAATTGTTTGTGCTTCTTCTGTATTAATAATATAAATACAGCTGATGTTATTACGATTATTATAAATAAGTTCAAACTTATCATCCAAAAATGTGACGATTGAACATAGACGTGACGAATCGCAGTTAAAGACAAAGTCGAACTTCGATAATCCGTGTGTGACCAATAAGTCCTATTGGAAAACATTATTATGGCACCGATAATTGCTCCAAATAAATAAGTCAATTGATAAAGTTCGAGTTCTCTTCGACGTGTATATGAGTACCATACGATGAAAATCGCAATAGCTATTTGATACAACGTAATGTGTTCGACGACTAAGCCACCAAGTATTCCGATTACCGCACAAATGACACTAACCCAAATACCTGTGCAATCTCGTTTTTCAATGAAATCGCGCTTTAAGATAACCAAAAATGCCATGACGAATATTATTCCGGTAATGTAATTGATGAATGCGGAATACCAGAACCAGGTTCCGGTCATGAACGGGCGGCTGAGGGTGAATGGGAAGACGAGTGCGAGTAGGAATATTATTGGGCGGCCGCCTACTAGTCGATAGATTAGCCAGACTAGTAATGCGCTCATGATCCCAAATAGTAAGTAGGTCACGATTGGATGGTGCATGCTGAAGATCATGGTGATGTTAGAAAGGTAGCGTCCGTTTGAGCTGCCGCCTATGACTGTTTGGTCCTTTAGGGTGAAGAAATGATGGTCCAGCAAATACTTGCCTTTTGGTCCCCACCAAAACTGGTCATCTCCAAATGGTACGATGAAAACTCGCAGCACGGCAAAATAAATGGCATAGGCTACCATTATTAATATTTGGATGATTTTATTTTTATGAGATGCTGCTGATTTCATGATGATGTACTCCAGTCAGAGACATCCCCCACCTCTACCTACAAGCAATATAATGCAGATTCGATACCAAAATAAATAATCTTTAATAAAATAAATTATTCAAAATTGCACAAAAAAAGCCGGAACTAGTCCAGCTTTCTCATCACTTATATTAATAATTTGCAGGTGTATATTTTGCGTATGTATCTTCTACCCATTCGTTTGTCGAAACACGATAGAACTTGTGACCATTGTACATGCGGCTTTGGTCAGTTGCCCATGGAGTCTTGTTACCCAATCCACGGTTAGACAATTTAGCAGTTCCATCAGCACGGAATGCCATCAATGGCACACTGTAACTTGCTGGATTGTCAGCCCAAATTGAACCTTTTGTTACGTTTGGATTCGGTTTTGCAGGCTCTGGAGCAGGAGCAGGTGCTGGTTGAGCAGCACCGTCAACACTACCAGTTGCCTTTAAGTTGTTGTAATATTTACCAACTAAATCATAGAATTGGTTCATATCATAGCTCCAAGCGCCAAAGTAGCCGTCTGGATCAACATGGTTTGTGTCACCAAATGTGTTCGAGACATCGTGGTGACTCAAGACTGTCTTACCAGGAATAAATGGCAAGCCATATTGAATCAATTTAGCAGCAGTGTAGTAAGCGTCGTTAGAAATCGATCTAGCAAACTGATCAGTTGTTCCAACTTCACAAAGTTCGATTTGAATATAACGATTATTTGCAGAAGGACCAGCACCCCACACACCATAATCAGTGTTGTGAATATTTAAAATAGCTTTATCATCAGCGAATGCATGAACATAAGTATAAAGGTGAGGCCAGTTCTTGTTGAAAGCATAAGCGTATTGTGCAGCACCAACGTTTGGAGTTGCAGTTTCGTGAATCACCACACCCTCAGGTCTACCAACACCACCACGATAACCGAACCAGCGATTGAAAGTCCCCTCTTGATTTTGAATCTGAACCGGTTTGATATTGTTATATCTAATATAGTCGTTTACCCAAGTGTTATTGGCACGAGCTTCTTGCGCAGCCATAGGAATAGCGACCTCAGTCGATACAAAACCCATCCCCGCTAAAGCAACAGAAGTCACAGCACCAGCAATTAATTTTTTTGAAAACATCATAAATCCCCCAAATTTGTTTATAGTTAAATCTTATCAAAATGGTCTGTACCAAAACGTAAAGTCACGCGTATGTAATCTTAACGTAAAATTTAAGTATTAAATTCCAAAACTTATGAAAGCAGTTTACGCAACTTAGCCTTGATAGCATCGCGATGATACCGCAGATTACGGTCGCTACAACCATAAATCCGCGCCAATTTAGGAATAGAAATTTCAGCAATAAAAGCATCATAAAACAACTTCTTCTCAAATTCCGATAAACAATCCAGGTCCAATTCTTCAAAAAATTCCGCTTGGTCCAACTTAACCCGCTCAAAATCAAACACCTCCAACGAATGAACATCAGAGAACCGCTGCTCCTTCCGCAACAAATCAGTCATCCGCCAGATAAGCTTTTGAAAAATGTATACATTGAATTTATCTAAATCAGTGTCAGTCTGCGAGTATTCCACGAATGATTCAGCGAAGATTATCCTCGCCTCCTGAACATAGTCCTGATAATTATCATTCGTTTGATATATATGAAGTCGCTTTAAAACACCGTGAATTAATAAATCATTTTCAATTGCTTTGGTAAAACCTTCTTGTAAATCCATTGTGAGTCTCTCCTAAGATGTACTCACAAGCGCTTGTGGTAGAGCTAATATAACTTAATTACTATCTGTAATAATAATTGTCACTTATAACAAACCCACAAGCTATAAAAGGAATAAAGTAAATATCCAAATATATGAAACCTTATAACATAAACACTTTGAATCAAATAACGACTACCAATGATTCATTTTACGGATTATTCCCATTTTCATTCTGGCTCCCTGTTCCTTGGTGTTTCCGATGTCAAAAAATGACATTTGATATGCAAGATAATACTGGTGATTGTCGATATAACGCATCATCTGACGCCATGAAGTTGGCAATTTCAGATGATATTTACATTCACAGTGATTATACTTATCGGTCAGTCCAACATTTTCCTCGAAAAGAGTAAACCTACCAAATTGTTGAGAAAAAATTTGGATCATTCTCAAATGAAGTTCACTTATTAAACATGCATCATGAACTTGTCTATTTAAATCAATCTTCGTATAACTCAGTGCAATTTTAATTCCTGACTCAGTTGTAAAAACAGCATAATTGGCATATTGTTTGGCATCTTCAAGAAAATGTAATCCAATCCAGTCAGGGCTTCCACCTCTTTTACCTGATAATGGCATATATACATTCTTACCATTTACTAATGGCAATAATCCTCTCATACCATTTTCTTTAGCAATAGTTCGTGAAATCTCGAATCCAAAGCTAAACTCATCATGATACTCATTCATCAATTCCTTTGTTGTTCTGTCTACAAAAAATACCCCAAGCTTGTTATGAATCACGATGGACTTACCATAGTCACAATCGTCGGTTGCTATAACTGCAATCATATTATTGTCTATTACAAAATCTTCATGGATGTATAATTTTTCCATTGTACTTTTCTTCAATAAAAATTCACGACTTAAAATCTCATCGTGAAATTGAAATAAATTGGATTTTGAAATGATGATCGCCTCCTCTACACATTAATTGAAAGGGATATTTTTTGAGCAAACAAAAAACCGAGCCCGAAAATCCGGACCCGGCTCAAAAAAGCCATTAATTTAGTGGAGTAAACAAACAATACTTTCCGTTGACCCAGCCAGCTGGTACTTCGTACCATGTCTCGCCATCAACGATTTGTTTTGAAGTTACTTTCCATGTTGTTCCGTCAGCTAAACGAGTTCCGATGAACTTGTTGTTAACTGCAGGACTGTTGTAAACACTAATTCCATATCCAGGAATATAGTTGATTTTTACAGTACCTTTTACAGATGTAATGTAGTTTGAACCTAATACTTGAACGTCTGAAGCGTTAACCCATTGGTCGTTTGAAACTCTATACCAAACAGAGCCATCAGCGTGCGTTGACTTCTTGTCGGTTCTCCAGTTAGTTCCATTAGTTAAACTAGTTGAAAGCAAGTTGTGTTTTGTATCGTACAACTTTGCACTAGGTGCAGTGATAACTTTCAAAATATCAGGGTAACTAACAGTAACATCGTTCACATAATCGTCATTTGTAATCTTAGATTTTTGCACAACATCAGATGCTAGAACATAAGCGTCAGTACCAACATAGAAGAATGTGTTGCCATCGTTGTCAGTTACATAAGCAGTTGTCTTCCATTCAGATGAGTATGGCAAAATCTTGCTTGTAGGTGACTTCATATTTGCGGCACTATAAACAGTCGCACCAGTGTCACCAGTAACGAGAACAGTATCATTGATAGAAACAGGAGGTTCAGTTTCAGTGCCACCTTCAGATTGAAGTTGAACATCAGTACTCAAAACATATTCATTAGTTGAAACTTGGTAGAAGACATTTCCACTAGGATCAACAACTTTCGAAATAGCCTTCCAAGCAGTTCCGTAACCCAAAGCACGTGCAGAAGGAGTATTAATATTAGCGTTGTCATAAATTTGAGCATTCTCAAGATTTGTAACAACAGCAGCATCATCAATCTTAGTTTGAACACCATTAACGTTAGTTTCATTACCAGTATCAGTAGAATTGTTATTGTCAGTCAAATTAGGATTTGATTCAGAATCAGTATCATATTGAGTCAAATTGTAAGTCTCAATAATACTATTCAAAGAAGCCGCATAATTAGGAGCAGTCGCATAACGACCTTGCAACCAAGCAGTTGCATCCTTGTAAGATGAAGTATTTTCAACCCAAGTACCACTGTAGTATGAAGAATCCCAAGCTAAACCATTACGAAGCTTGTCTCCGTTGTCTTGGAATGACTCGTAGAAACTAGGATATTTTCTAAAGTTAGCATAAATTTGGTACCAACCTTGATCGGCACTCCACTCACTCGTAGGCATAGAAACGTAGGCACCATTGTAGTCACCCTTAATACCAAACAAGTTGTTAGCGTCCAAGGCTAAGTCAGATTGACCCCAGCCAGATTCAAGAATCGATTGAGCTAACATAACAGAAGCATATAAGCCGTATTCGCTGGCAGCCTTTTGTGCCATCGGAGCAGCCATAGCCAAGAATTCATCCTGTTGAGAATTAGTAGCAGCTTGAGTAACAGAGCCGTCAGAAGTAGCACTACGCTCGAGCACAGTACCGTCGTTCGTAGGCAACACTTGAGAGTTAGTTTCAGGAGAAGCAGCAATAGCAGCTTGCACTTCGCTGGTAAAACCAGGCGCAGTTTTAACTGTTGAACCAGTGTCAGTATTAGATGTTGAAGAAGCATCTGCAGCTTGTGCAGAAGAATCAGAAGCAGCTGTAGCAACCGCAGTATCAGCAGAACTGGAAGCCTCAGTAGCAGGATCAGCTGCACTACTTTGAGTAGCGGCAGATTGACTGCTTTCTGATGTATTATCGGATTCAGCTTGTCCAGGAGCAACACTTACACCTTGAACTTCAGAAGCAGCAAACTCATCAGTCCTTGATTGTGTAGCATCAGTTTGTGTTGAGTCTGTTGAAGTATCTTTAGAAGTATCAGAAGCATTCTGAGATGCATCTGATTGTGTTACATCTGAACTTTCTGTTGTATTCGTTTCGTCCACTGGAGTTGATTCAGTAACGGGTGCTCCTTGGGCATCCATGACACTTGCAACTGTGGGGTCTTTGATTGCACCAGTTGTCGACATGTCTTGTTGATCAGCATCGTTGTCAGTTTCATCTTTATCGTTCGCAGAAACTGTTGCTCTTACATGGGACGTGGTCGTTGAAATTCCAACAGCCGCAAGGAAACTTGCAAAGGCTGTTGAGACTACCCATTTTTTATTCATTAGCGTTTCCCCCAATTTTTATTCTTAACATCAGTTTACTGTGAGCGTTTTTTAACATCAATAAGTAGCTACCAAATGTAACTTTATCTAAACAATTACCATATAAAAACTTAAGATTTGAAAATTAATTACGTCAAAAATCAAAAAGGCTAGCCAAAAAATACTGGCTAGTCTGAACTATTAATCGTTAGTTTCGATGAAATCAACGTATTCTGCTTCAATCCACTCGTTGTCTTGAGCAATACGATAAAAGACCTTACCGTCATCACCAGTACCCTTTGCGTCGGTATACCATGAAGATTGGCCTTTAACAAATTTGTCTTGTAACATCTTGCGGTTTGCTTCATAAGTATCGAATAGGAAGACAACATAACGCTCGTCTTGGTTAACCTTGACGATACCATTTACATTTTCAAGCATTGTTTTACCACCCTTTTATTACTCGTTAATGTTCATTATACATTAACTTTCCAAAAAGTAGGCTGGAAGTCTTACTCTTAGTAAACTTTTAAAATTATCGACATTTTAATGTAACACTTAAGATGTTTTATTCCTTCCATAGTATAATTATGTTAATAAATATAACTAGGAGGGATCAACATGAAAAGAAGCCCACATCGCGCCTTTGGAATCTCAGGATTGTTAATCATCCTAGTAATCACAGCCATTGGTAAAACACCATTCACAAATTGGATGAACTCGATTGGGGTCATGCATCCCGGTTGGGTATTGTTCTTTTGGGTGATACTAATTTTAGTATTAGTTGGAATAGCAGAAGGAATTTACCTGTTCTTCACAAGGAAAAACAAGTCCTGATTTAGAAGTTTTGATTTATTTGTTATATCAAATAACAATTTAAAATATTTAATTATTTTTCTACATACAAAAAAATCCTTCACTTTATCAAATTGATAAGTGAAGGATTTTTACATTTATAAATTAGTAAACAGAAACTCCATTACCACGAAGGATCCATTCGTTAGTTGATACTCTGTAGTAAATATTACCTTGTGCATCAGTAGCACGTTGGTCAGTTGCCCAAGCAGTATTACCAGGCAAACCACGATCTACACGAATTCCATCTTGGTTAAATAGTTGATAGATAAATGCATCTGGTCCAGCTAATGAAACAGTTTGGAAACCAGGAAGTTGCAAGACGTTAGTGAAGAATCTAGTAGCTTGATCACGGAATGTAACATCAGAAGCATCAACCCATTCATTAGTCGAAACATGATATTGTTTTTGACCAGTTGCAGAGTTAACACGATATTGGTCAGTTACCCATCTAGAATTAGGAGCAAGTGAACGAGCAGTGTATGAACTGCTGCCGTCAACCAAGTCAGCAACACTACTGTTGACAGTCAAGACACCAGATTGGTCAGTTGACTTCCAAACGCCAACTGATGGAGCTGGATTTTGGTTGTTGTTCTGATTGTTATTATTATTGTTTTGATTGTTATTGTTGTTATTACTATTTGGTTGATCGACACCAACTGTGATTTCACGTACGTATGTTACTGAGTTAGTTTTTCCATTTTGATTAATTTGGTTACCAACAACATTATTTCCATTTAGTTTGAATACTGAACTACCATAATTGAACACATTTTGAGAAATTTGATAGACATTTACACCACTATTACTTCCAAAATCAAGTGTAACTGGTTGGTAGTACTTAGCACCCTTTTGTGTGAACTTACCGTTTAGATTAATTGGATTTTTGAAATCTCTTGCATTATCAGCATTTGAATAGAATTGACCAGGATCAGCAGAATATGCAACATTGTTTCCATTATTATCGGTAACGGTTGTATTTGACATACCACTGCCAGATAAACTCAGATCAATTGTATTGCTACCAACTGCAACATTAATTGGCGTCTTATAATCAATCTTCAAGTTGTTAGTCTGTGAAATTGTTTTTGTATTATTTGTAAAAATAATATCTTTGCTAGCTTTTACGTTACCTGACGAATCTTTAGCAGTAATCGTTAACTTTACGGACAGCCCATTCCCGTTCAGAATGTTATCGATTTTTTTATTCAAATCGCCAGTACTCAATCCATCACTACCGATTGAATAGCTTAATCCACTCGTATCAATTGTTTGACCTTGTGTCTGAGTGGTTAGATTTAATAAATGTAAAAGCTCAGCAAGTTGGTAACCAGTTATGGTTCCATAATATTTACTTACTTCTGATGATTTCAGTAAAACTGGGTGATTCTCATCGTAATTAACATTTTTCAATCCATTTAATACAGCAACTGCATTATCAGCAGGTGTTGGCGTTACAGCAGGTTTGTTGTTGTTTTGAACTGCTTGAATAATCTTATCCACAACACCTTTTACTGTATTGAAAATATCACTCAAACTGTTTGATGCTCCAACAGATTGACTAGTACGTACTTGTTCCCCATTAGTACTTGATGCAAACGTGGTTGTTGTTGCCGGCGTTAGTGCAAGCAACGTCGCTGCTGCTAATCCGGCAAATTTTATTTTTCTCATCCCTATTTACCCCTTTATATTCAATTGTATAAGCCCTCTACTTATAAAAGAATATAAAATATATTGTGATTAATCAATCAAATTTGTAATTTATTGAGAATTAACTTTAAGGTCTCTATTACAGTTGAATTAGTATGCCAAAATATTGTCATGATTGGGGATAATAAAGCCCATGACATGTATTGTTATCAACCTTGATTTCAATTGTAAGTTTCAATACCACATGTTATAATTCAGTCGTATCAAAAAAGAGCAAGCTATGTCACAGCTTACCCTTTTAGACAGCCGCTTAGAGAAACGGTGGCATGGTTAATTCAGAGTAGACCTCAACCTTCCAAAGTTGTTAAGGGTCTACTTTTTTTTTAATTTCTTGATAAATGACCGCCAGGAAATGATGACCCATCTTAATACCTTCAGAAAGATACAAGTTTCCAAAGAAATACGTATTAACATAGTCAAGACACCCAGTATCAAATATAGGATCGTAGTTATGGCTCTTCCTTTCCTAGAATGCTTATAACGTATGCAGTTTACCCGCATAGGCATCGCCTCTGAGTTAGAATTTGCCACCGCTCTCCAAACCTCTGTCGTGGATTAATCATAGCATATAACATGAAGATATATTGAAATCATTGGTTTTACTGACTAGAAAAATATAAACTTACATTAGTGGAAGGACGGTTCGGCCGTTCGTGGTAATAGTGCTAGTCACGATTATCATTATTGTTATATTGAAAAAGGCCAACTCATACGAGTTGACCTTTTTTGATTACAATGAATTAGTTAAAGTGAACACCAGTACTTGCCATTACCCATTCATCAGTTGATACACGGTAATATGTGTTACCTTGTGCATCAGTGGCTGATTTATCTGTGAACCATGCCGACAAGCCAGCTAAGCCACGATTTGAACGGTCGCCGTTAACGCTAAACAATGCGTAAACGAAGCCTTCAGGGCCGTCTAATGAAACTGTGTGGTTACCTGAAAGATCAGTAACATTGTGTAAACCAGCTGAAGTATCTTTAACAGCAAAAGTTACGTCAGAAGCGTTAACCCATTCGTGAGTAGAAACACGATATTGTTTAACACCAGTTTTTGAATTTACACGATATTGATCAGTTTGCCATGCTGAGTTAGCAGCAACCATACGTGAAGTCACAGCGTTATCATCGTTTGATAAAGCAGCATTTGAGCCACCAACAGTAACGATACCAGCTTGTGAAGTTGTATCCCATGTACCGTTGTCTGTGTTTGTGTCAGTATCTGTGTCTGTATCACCATTGTTGTTATCATCAGGATCTACATCTGATGATCCAACTTTTATTTCACGAACGAAGTAAACAGAATTAGTTGAAGCATCAATATCAACATCACTTGCTGCAGTGCCATTTAAAGTAATTTGAGTAGAACCATCATGGTGCATTTGTTCAAGCATTGCTGAAACATTAACAGCTTTATCATCAAATTTAAGTTGTACTGGTTGATAGTATACTGCTCCATCAACATTGAAATCAGCACCTAATTTAGCGTAATTATTTCCTCTAGCACGAGCATCAGAAGTATTGTTGTACAAGTTACCAGGGTTTGAAGTATAAGTAACATTTGTATTGTTAGTATCTGTAACTTTTGTATCAGTAACACTATCTGTCAATGTTGGATCAACAGTTTTTGAATTTAAATCAACGTTTAAAGGATTGGTAAATTTAACATTAAGTGAACTTGCTTGTACAGTTTCCTTTGTATTGTTTGTAAATGTAAGGAAGTGGTTGGCAACATTAGTTGTTGCATCTTTGGCTGCGGGGTCCTTTGCAGTAATGAGGATTTGGAATGATTCCCCATTTCCATTATTTGCCATATTAGCAATTAATTTTTGGAAATTATTGTCATCTTTTGCTCCAGAAATTGTAACGTCCAAATTAGCACTAGCAATTTTCTTAAGAGTTTCTGATCCAGCTGTATCCCCTTTAATAGCACCTGTCTGTGTAAGAATTTGACTAAGCTGATAGGCACTGATTTTTTTATTATTATTGTCTAAAAGTACTTGAAGACTAGCTTTATTAAGCGGATTATCCTCATCATAAACAACATCTTTTAAATCAGATATAGCAGTTGCAGCATCTTGTTCAGCTGTAGTCTTAGCAGCTTCCGTTTTTCCTGCTTGTGCTGCTTTGTCCTTCAAATCACTTGCTGCAGTTTTAAAAGCTGATTTAATAACATTTACAAAATCTGAAAAGCCATCAGCTTGCACTGTTTGTGGTTGACTAACAGCGTTAGTAACAACCGGTGAAACAGCTAACAATGTGGCAGTAGCTATTCCTATATACTTAATTTTTTTCATTATATCCTCCCCAGGATTTGAAATTTCGAAGCTAACCTTAAGATTAGCCGCGTAAATAAAATTATATAAGAATAGATAATATCAAACAAACAATATTTTTATGTTTAACAATTTCTTAGACAACAAAAAAGGCCAACTCCGGCAAGGGGGTGGCCTTTCAGGTACTAATCCTTAATCAAAAAAATTAGTGGTGTATATTTTCCATCTCTTATAATATCGAACGATTGAACCAAAAGCTACAACTTTCGTGGCGTTATATCAACAAACAATATTTCCACATAACCAGCGGATATATTAGTTCGTCAAACTAACACCTTCGCCAAGCTTAATCCATTCGTCAGTCGAAACACGGTAGTAAGTATTGCCGTTGTCGTCAGTCGCAAACTTGTCAGTGAACCATGTCGTGTCACCAGCAATACTGCGAACCGAACGCGATCCATCAGCCTTAAATAAAGCGTAAGTATATTTGGCAGGACCAGCAAGTCTAACATTTTGCTTACCATCGAAGTTCGTTTCACCAGAGAAAGCAGTCGTAGCAAGATTTGATGATTTTTGTGTCACAGTCAAGAATTTCTCACGTACCCATTCGTGTGTAGAAACATGATATTCAATCTCACCGGATTTAGGATTGATTCTGTACTCGTTGGTTGCCCAGCCAGATCTAGGAGCCAAACCACGTGAAGTAGTTAAATCAGAATCATCTTGAAGTTCAGCTGAAACATTACCTACGGTAACCGAGCCTTTGCTTTGAATAATTTGCCAATCAGCAGCATCAGTTGAAACGTTTGATGTTTGGTTAGGTTTTTTCTGTTGATTGTTATTATTAACCTTGTTCAATCCGGCATTGTTCTTGAAAATAATATTGGTTGCATGTTTTTTATTTGAGGCATCTGTTAAAGTTACGCTAATCTTAAATTGTTTTCCTTTACCTTGTTTTGCAGCATTAATTTGATTTTGTAATGTTTGAGCATCAAGAATGCCTCCAAATTCGATAGTTGCTTTATTATCTGTCAAGGCTTTTCCAATAGTTGCAACAGCATCAGGGTCAAAACCATAATTGACTAATCCAAGCTGGTTAAACTTATCATTATGAATAGGTGTTTTATATAAAGTTATAAATTCAGAAAAATCAGGCATTGGATTGTTATCATCATAAACAACGTTGGATAAAGATGTTAACGCATCATCAATTGACATTGTCGAGTTAGTATCATCTTTTGCTGGATTCTTCTTATTCTTTCCAGTTATAGAATTGATTACATTGGAAGCTAACTGTTTGCCTCCATCTTCAAATTTTTGTACAACAGTTTGTAAACCTTTTTTTGCTTGATCCTCTGCAAAACCCGTCGCAGTGTGAACGGCCGTATTAACTGCCCCAGTTGCCATATTTTTGATGCCACTGGCAAGATTGCCCCAAAAACCAGCAGGTGCAATAGTATCTGTACCTTGTTGTGTATCATCAAAAGTCTCAACACTCCTTGGTTGAGCGACAGGAGCTTGGTTTTGATCCTGTGTAGTATTTCCCTGTCCTTGAACAGGAACGCTCTGTTGCGTTGCATCTGCGGCGTGTGCAATGTTTGTTGGTGTCACGATTGTTGGAGCAATGGCTAACAATGTAGCGGCTGTAATTCCTAAATATGTGTATTTTTTCATGGTATTCCCTCCCAAATTTGAAACGTGGTATGTGGTGCTGTAGCGCTACGTTTGCGCAATTTGAGAATATTGCTAATGGGCATTTTCCACAATCGATATTTTTGTTTCTTAACTTCTACTTAACTTTAAATTTACACAAAATTTACAATAGGAATTAGTCTTAATAATTATAAATTAAATGCTTTATACACTGCTTATATTGCTGTTGTAACACTCATTAACTTGGATATAACATCATTATTCAAACTATATTTCACCAAGTATAATATTTTGTATAAAAAATTAAATTCTATTTACGCCACACATTCTCATCATCTGTCCATAACTAAATCAGAGCATGAAAAAAGCCACCAAATTATATTTGATGACTTTAGTTATATTTTTATATTTAATTCGAATTATGAGTTGGAATTAGATTATTTAAAGTTTACACCGTTACCTGCACGTACCCATTCGTCAGTTGATACACGGTAGTATGTATTACCAGCAGCATCGTTGGCAGTTCTGTTTGTATACCAAGCAGTGTTACCACCTAATCCACGGCTAGCTTGTTTACCAGCAGCGGTGAACAATGTATATACAAATCCATCAGGACCGTCAAGTGAGACAACGTGATCGCCGATATCATTAAAGTTACCTAATCCATAACCTGTAACTTCATTACTTGTAAAGTCTACATCAGATGCATTTACCCATTCGTGAGTAGATACACGGTATTGAACAACACCAGTCTTAGAGTTTGTACGATACTTATCTGTTTGCCAACCAGAATTGTTTGCAACAGAACGGTTTGTAATCTTGTTATCATCATCGTACAACTTAGCTAGTGGTGAAGTTTTAACAGTTACAACACCTTTGTTGTCAGTTTCAACCCATTCACCATTGTCAGGTGTAGTTGTTGTCTTGCCAACGTTGATTTCACGAACGAAACGAATTGTATTTCCATTAAATTGTGAAAGGTTAGCTTTTACAGCAGGTGTTCCATTAAGAGTGATTGAACCACCATTTTGAGCTTGCATGCTATCAAAAATCTTTTGAACATTAACCGCTGAATCTACAGTAAGTTCAACAGCTTGGTAATATGTTGCGCCATCTTGATCAAATGTCTTACCAGTAAATGTGTTTTGGTTTGTGTTATCTAATGCATCTTTTGACTTAGTATAAATTTGTGCTGATGGGTTAACTTTTGTAATTTTAACATCATTACCCTTTTGGTCAGTGATGTTTGCGTCAACACTAGTTGTTAATAATGGAGTAGTTGTTGATGAATTTAAATCAACATCCAATGGGTTTTCAAAGTTAACACCTAATTGTGTTACACCTTCATCAACATCGGTATTCTTTATAAATGCATAAGATTTACTTTGGCCATCAATAGCTTTGCCATCTTTATAAGCAGTAACTTGTAGATATGAAGTTCCACCGTTCTTACCATTTTGTGTGGCTTCACGTGTAAAGTTTTGCTTCAACATAGGTTTGCCATTAGAATCAACACCTGTAACACCAAATGTTACACCTGCTTCTTTAAGTGTATTGATTGCATCTGAAGACAATGTCAAGTTTGCGTTATTCAAATCGCTCATAGGAGCTAAATTCATTAAGTCAGTATATGATAAGTCTGTTTTAGCTTTTGAGGCTCCTTCTTCAGTACCCCAGTTACTAGCAATATCTGAGAAACTAGGAAATGCATCTTTAACTGAATATGTCTTTGAATTGTTCAAACTTGAATTGAAAAATTGATTCAAGACAGTTGTAACGTTTGAATCAACAGTGGCAGCTTGAGCTGTTTGTACATTAGTTGTTGAATTTACGATTGGTGCAGCAATTGGAGCAACTGTTAATAGAGCAGCGGCAGCAATTCCAGCGTATTTAATATTATTCTTCATTTGTAATCCTCCCCAGGATTTAAAATTTTTGAAATAATTTTTTGAAATGTGGTATCTTTCCACAACACCTAGTATATGTGTTTATTTATTGTGAATCAATTTAACAACTAATATTATTCATAACTGTAATGTTAATGTAGCATTGAAATACTTTTGAAATACATAGATGCCCCTTTTCTGCATTTTGGTGCAAATTTATATCCAATAATTATATTTCTAAAGTTTAACTGAGAAAGTTATTAACACAAATGTAACCTGTTTGAGTATTATTTTATATTTCACAAACTATTAACATTTCTGAATACAAAAAAGACCTGCCAAATGGCAGATCTCTTTGTTGGATAGATATTGATGTTTCCTTTTGTTTAAAACCGTACAGCCCCACTTCTGTAAAAAAGGTCGGTTTTATTACATTGGTCTAACCCAAATCAGGGTCCGACGTATCAAGGGATACGCTGTTGAGTAGTTAATGGCCTCATCATAAGACATCAACTAAAGAGTCAAAAAATATAAAAGCTCTTGGACCCGCAATCTGCGATCATGTGATCTCTCAGATGCGTATTTCTTAATTATTAATTCAAATCAAATTTGATTCAAATTCAAATGGATAGTTCTGAACTAAATTTAATTAAAATTAGTCAGTAATAACTGTTAGGCCTTCACCTGCAGTTAGCCATTCGTCTGTTGATACACGGTAAACTGTGTCACCATCAGAATTCTTAGCAGTCTTATCAACTAACCAACTTGAATCTCCTGCAATACCACGTGTAGCAGCTTTACCATTTGATTTAGAAAGATTATAAACCATCTTAGCATTGTCAAGTTTTACAACCATCTTACCCTTAACGTCTTTTACATCTGTAAATGAGATTTCAGGAGAAGTTGTGTTACCATTTCCGTCAATATTCTCATCTTTAGCAATGTATGAAACTTTCTTTGCATCAACCCATTCGTCTGTTGATACACGGTATTGAACATCGCCGTTTGAATTTGTACGTTTCTTATCATTTCTCCACGCAGTATCTTCACCAAGTGAACGGTTTTTAACTGTTTCATTCTTTGTATTTACCATTGAAGCAACTTTGTCTCCAACTGTAACAATACCGTCAATATCTTCTACTTTCCAATCAGATGCTGGATCGCCCACTTTAACTTGACGTAAATATGAGATTGTCAATGATGGGTTTGCTGTATCGTCACCTTTATCATACTTATATTCATATGATTTTGCGTTTTCACCATTAATTTTGATTGCGTATCCATCTTCACCTGCTAGGTAATTATTAACAATGGCATTTAAACTATTTGCAGTAGTTGTTCCATCAATAAAACCAAGTTGTTTTGCTGAAATTGTAACATCAACTGCTTGATAGTATGTATTTCCTTTGGCACCAAACACATTGTCATTCAATTTGTCATCAGTTTCTTGTGATTTATTGATTGCTGCTTTTTTATTTTTGTAAATATCACTGATTTCAACACTATCATGTTTAACTTCTTTACCAGTTTGATCTGATAAGTTAATTTTTGCTGAAGTTGACAATGTTGCATTAACAGTTTTTGAACCACTCTTAACCATCAATGGATTTTCAAATGAAGCATTTAATGTTTTAACTTCATGAGTGTCTTCTGCAGGTGTTACATCATCTCTATTTGTAAATGTAAAATCTTTAACATTGTGCTTGATTTGATTTTTGTCATCTGTCTTTTGAACATATGTCATATCAAATTGAACTCTGACAGCTTCAGGAGTAACAGTTGCTTCACTGCCTGTTCCGAATTTGTAAATTTTTTTCAAATCATGTTTATTCAACTGAGCGCCATTTGCGTCAAGAAGTGAAACTTTAACTGATGTGTTTGTCCATAGGTTATCAATTGTATGATCTCTCAAATCTTTATTGAAAGCAGAAGCAGCTGCATCCGCATCAAAGGCATCATGCATCACATCTTTTTGATAAAAATCACCCGCAACAGCTTGTTGAACTAAAGTTTTTAATTGAATACCTGATAGCTTGCCATTTTTATATTGTGACATGAACAAATCAACTTTGTCAGTATCTGTAGCTGGTGTGTTCAAAGTAACTTTTGTTGCTGGTGTTTCTGCAGCAGCTTGAACTGTTTGTGTACCTGCGCCTACCACTGGTGCAGCTACTGGAGCTAGTGTTAATAATGTAGCAGCAGCGATTCCTGCGTATTTAATTCCCTTTTTCATGTATAAATCCTCCCTGGATTTAAATCTTTTTTATTAGTGGGCTGTCCCACAGCTAAAAAGTATATGGAAGAATTAACCTGAAAACAATGTGGAATTTGGTATAGAACGATATTGTATATTTTATCGATTTAACAAAATATTTTTACATATTATATTAATATTTTCCCGAGATTTCTCATGATTATTTCATTTAGTGTTATAAATTGAGCGTAAAAAAAAGAGGACTCACAATTGAGTTCTCTTCTATAATATACAAATTAGTCAGCTAATGCTGATGTTGCTGTATTTGTTTGTGCTGCTGGAATGAATCCGGCATCTTTTTCAGCAACGTATTCTGATGTTGATACACGGTAGAATACTTGACCATCACGTGCAACACGTTGTGTGTCTGTAAACCAGTTAGTATTAGGGCCTAATGCTCTTGTACCGATGGCGTTACCTTTTTCGTCATAAAGACGTGCAGGTGTTGATGAAGTAACCTTTACAGTACCCTTTGTTGGGATGTCATAAAAGTTAGATGATGATTGTCCTGGTGTGTCTGAACCTGAAACTGCACGAACGATAATGAAGTAGCCGTTGCCATTTGCGTAGTTAGTGTAATTCATTTCTGCACCATTAAATGTGATTTTTGCTGGTGAGTATGGAATTTGCATTGATAACAATGCGTTGTTTGTATCCAAACCATTAACCTTTAGATAAACTCTTTGATAGTAAGTTGTGTCTTTTTGTACTGATGTATCTTTTGTAAGGTCTGCAGTTCTCATGTATGTAGCACCCTCACGTGTTGTATACAACTTGTTGTCACCATATCCTGTAGCACCGATTGATTGGTTATCAGAAATTGAAGTGGCACCAAGATCTGATGCATTAATCTTTGTTAATGCATACATACCTGTACCTGATTGTACTTGAACATCGTTGTTATAAGTAACATTGATTGATGGGCCTTCGAAATGTCCAGCCTTGTCATAATAAACATCCTCAGCATGAGCTGTTGTTGCGCCTGTTGCCAAAGTAGCAGCTGGTGCAAGTGATAGTAGAACAGTTGCAGAAATTAACAATGATTTTGTGATTTTTTTCATATGTAATATCCCTCCTCAACATACTCCAGTATGTCTACGTTAATAGTATTATATTAAACAACTTATTTAAAGGTATTTGTAATAATTTAACATAATTGCAAAGTTGTCTCATTTTACCATCGCATTAAAAAAAGACTCACATTCGTGAGTCTTTTTCCGTATTCTAATTAACCTAAAGTAACACCGTCACCAGTTAGTACCCATTCGTCTGTTGATACACGATAGTATACTTTACCGTCAGCATCCTTAGCTTTCTTGTCAGCTAACCATTCTGAAGGACCAGCTAAGTAACGATCTGATTTAGAACCGTCTTTGTGATATAGAGGGTATAGGAATCCCTTGGGACCAGCCAATGTTACTACTGAGTGATCTGGCAATGCTTCGATACCTGTAAGGCCTGCACCATCAGAAGTGTTGCCATCTCCATCACCGTTGTCAGTGTCCTTGGCAGCGAATAAAACATCTTTGGCTTTAACCCATTCATTTGTTGATACACGATACATTACTTCACCAGAGTTGTTGTTTACACGTTTGATATCTGTAAACCAGTCAGTACCTTGACCTAAACCACGTCCGGCGATAACATTTCCTTTACCATCATAAAGGTTAGTTGAGATATTCTTGTCACCCATGTTAACTACTGGGGTTGTAACAACACCGTTAACTTTTGTATCTGTGTAGTTATCAAGTGTAACGTTGATTTGACGTGTAACTGTGATTGAGTTGTTAACTTTGTCAAGAATCTTTGAAAGTAGTCCACCTGAGTAAACTTTTCCATTGATGGTAATTTGTTGCATGTTAGCGAACAAACCACGATATTCATTACGGTTAAATTTGATTGTCATCTTTTGTGTGACAACACCTTGCTTAGGTAGTTCTGAACCATTGATCAATGTAGCTAAATCTAATCCGTTGAAGAATGTACTTGTAACATCTTCTGGATCAACTTTGTTACCCTTATTGTCTTTAATAACAACTGGGTATTTACCATTTGAACGGAAGTCAGCTTTGTTTTCACCAACAAAACCATCAAGTGGAGTGTCAAAGTTAACATTCATTGCGTGAATTTCATCTTGTTGTACAGCAGTTTTAGCAGTAACGGTCTTATCTAATGCGTGACCGTTGAGTTGGTAAGCACCGAAGTACTTAACTAATTCTTGATTTGACCATAGTGCATGTTCTTTAACTTCTTGTAATGATAAACCAACAATACGGTATGAAACTTTCCCACCGTGTTCAGCTGCTGCTGTCATTTCTTGCTTCCAGTCAGAAGTAGATTCACCATTAGCAGGAACAACTAGGAAGACAATTTCATTTAAAGCTGCAGTTGTATCAAGATCATTAAGTGGTGATTGGTATTGTGGGTGTAATGGTCTTAAAATTCCGTTAAGATATTTTGTTGCACCGTATGGAAAACGGTTTTGTGATTCAAATCCGGCAAATGTTGCACCATATAAGAAATCAGCTTGTGTAGCATTGTTGTAATCCTTGAATGTTGAATCAAAGGCATTGTAAGCATCCTCTGATGCAGCAGGACCATATGTAGCTTTTGCTGTTTGAGTAGCTGTAGGTAAGTTAGCAACTCCTGATAAACTTGGTGCAGCGATAGGAGCAACTGTTAGTAATGTTGCTGCTGCAATTCCAGCGTATTTAATAGATTTTTTCATTTTGGTATTTCCCCCTCAAATTTCTCATAACTCTAGATAATACGATTACGTCAATATCGGCATAAATAATCAAGAAATCTAGTTGAATGATCATTACTTTTGGATGAAACCTTGGATGGATTCCCTGACCACTATCCCTCAATTAATTTGTAATTATTTAATACCTAATACCAACGCTGAAATATTAACTTAAAAATATAAATTTGCAAAGTCCACAAGTCCTTATTTGGCACACGTTTCAGAAGTTTTGAAAATATTTTTGAAGGTTATTTATAAGATTTTTTCGAAGTTTCTTCCTATATATATCATGAGATTTTTGTAAGCTCTACTAAACTTCATATTTGATTGAATTTTATATAGAAAAAAATATTATTTAATTTTATATATCGAATATGTTTACGTTAATAAATTTATACAAATATATTGAAGGCTTAAAAACATTGATAAATCAGCATTCTTATGTAAATTAATTTTTTTAAAGAATAAAAAGATCTAGAACTGTAATGAGTTCTAGATCTTCTTGTTTCTTCTATAATATTGTAAATGAATACAAAAAAAGAGCTCACACACTGTGAGCTCTTTCTAATTAAATTTTTCAATTAAGTAGTAAAGACATCCACTAAACTAAGAATTAGTTAAGTGTAACACCTGTACCTTGCATGATCCATTCGTTTGTTGATACACGGTAGTAAACATTACCGTTAGCATCTTTAGCAGTTTGGTCTGTTGACCAAGCTGAATCACCGGCTAAACCACGGTTAGCAGTTGCGCCTTCTAAGTTATACAAAGCGTATACGAAGCCTGCAGGACCAGCTAATGAAACTGTTGAGCCAGCTGGTAATGCTGTAACGTCAGTTAAACCTGAAGGTGTATCTGTGTCTCCACCATTGTCAGTATCAGTTGTCTTGTCGGCATATGATACATCACTAGCTTTAACCCATTCGTTTGTTGATACACGGTACATAACTTCTCCACCGTTGTTGTTAACACGTTTTGTATCTGTAAACCAGTCAGTACCTTGTGCTAAAGCACGTCCAGTAATCTTGTTACCTTTACCATCATACAAGTGTGTAACAACAGTGTTGTTGCCCATGTCTTGTACAGGTGTTGTAACAACACCGTTAACTGATGAGTCTGAGTAGTTGTCAAGACCAACGTTAATTGTACGTGTAACTGTTACAGAGTTGTTGATTTTGTCCCAAACTTTTGACAATAAACCACCAGAGAATCCTTGGCCGTTAATGTTGATTTGGTCTAAGTCAGCAAATGCTCCTCTATATTCGTTACGGTTAAATTTGATTGTCATCTTTTGAGTAACAGTACCAGCCTTAGGTAGTTCTGTACCATTGATGATTGTAGCAGCATCTAAGCCGTTGAAGTATGTTGAAGTAATATCTTCAGCATCAACCTTGTTACCCTTGTTGTCAGTAATAGTTACAGGGTATTTACCGTTTGAATCGAAATCACTCTTTTGTTCACCAACAAAACCGTCAACAGGTGTGTCGAAGTTGATGTTCATAGCGTGGATTTCGTCTTGTGATACAGCTGTCTTAGCTGTAACTGTCTTGTCTAATGCGTGACCGTTCAATTGGTAAGCACCAAAGTACTTAACTAATTGTTGGTTTGACCATGTAGCGTGATCTTTAACATCTGACATTGCTAAACCAACGATACGGTATGAAACTTTACCACCGTGTTCGCCGGCTGCAACCATGTCACTCTTCCATTCAGAAGTTGATTCGCCGTTTGCGGGAACAACAACGAAGACAATTTCATTTAGTTGAGCTGCAACATCAAGGTCGTTAAGAACTGATTGATATTGTGGGTGTAATGGTTTAACGATACCATTAGCCAACTTAACAGCTGAATATGTGAAACGGTTTTGTGATTCTAGACCTGCAAAAGTTGCTCCGTATAGGAAGTCAGCTTGTGTAGCATTGTTGTAGTCTTTGAATGTTGCATCGAATGCGTTAAATGCATCTTCTTGTGAAGCAGTGCCGTAAGTAGCCTTTGCTGTATTAGCAGTTGTAGGTGCAACACTTGAGCCGTTAAAGGCAGGTGCTGCGATAGGTGCAACAGCTAACAATGTAGCAGCAGCAACTCCAGCGTATTTAATAGATTTTTTCATGTGGTATTCCTCCTCAAAATTCTCATAATTCTTAGGTAGTACATTTATAAACTAACATTCTATTGATTATTTTTCAATAATAATTAAATACGTATTATAAATATTACCGTGATAGGAAGTAATGAATTAATAATACAGTTGAAAAGTAATTTGGGTGAATCAATTTATAATATGTGTCATACCTAAATACCAACGGATTGATATTACAACATATTTCATCTTTTGGAAAGTGCAAAATTGATACTTTTTTATATTTGACACTAATTTGAAATATAAAAAAATAGGTATCATCATCGCAAACCCTTGCGAGACAATACCTACAGACTATTTCAAAAACCCGTTTATCAAGTTATTAAGAAATGTTACAATTTGATGAATTTTTGTCATGTTACTAAAAGATAGGGTTTTCAACACGATCCACGTATTTTGCAGCCAATGCCTCTGCAAATAATAGTACATCTTTTTGAGAAAATATCTTACTAGCAACAATTTTACCCATTGCTTGCTTAGTAGTGATGTCATCTAAGCTTTCATTCATGTAATTAAGGATCAAGTTGCGGTTCTTGCCATCTTCTGTCTTAAAACTTAGTTGTAGTTTCTTCATATATAGTTACTCCCCTTATTAAAATTATTATTTACTAATATATTTATTATGTGTGAGAATTTCTGTATTACCCAAAGTATCCCCTTTAGTTAACAATAGGATACCTTCAATGAATAATTCGATCTGTTCTGATGTTGGATTTGGTACAATATTATTAAAGGTACGGGTCATTTTACCGTTCTTATAATTTTTTTCGTTAATAAATTCAACTTTCAGTGATGTCTTTTCCCAATCCATAGTTATTACCTCATTCCTTGTATTTGTAAGGTTTCTTGCTGGCCAGCTCAGCTAACTTACACAGTTAATAACGTTTGAATTTGTCAAATCGGAAATATTTCTTTCTTAATACTATTTAAAAATTTATTAAATAGAGTTATATTAAGTACTGGTATTCGTTCCTAACAAATTTCTCATCGAAGTTTGTTCTAATTTGTCAATTCCTAACGAATTACAATTTAGTCAGAAGAGCAGGCGTCCAACGCGCCTGCTCTTTTTGTATTCTCATGGTATAATTCGAGTATTACATCTTTGGAGGGTATATATGAAAAGGACAATAACTTTATTAGTAACTATTAGTGCTTCACTACTATTACTTGCTGGATGTAGTTCCAGTTCTAATGGAGGAAACAATAACTTATACAACACAGCCATGGATAATGGTAATAGTGCTGTAAGTAAGAAGAATTACTCAGAAGCTTTAGCTTATTACACATCTGCTAATGATGCTAAAAGTGATAAGTCAGCAAAAGCTAACAAAGAACAAGCTAAAAACTTGGTATCAGCTCAAAAATCAATGGACAATCACGATTTTGATACAGCTAAGGATCAATTAAATGATGTTCGTAGCCAATCAAATGGTAGTTCAGCCATGAAAGATAGTGCCAAGGACATGCTTGATCAAGTTAAAAAGATCAAATCAAACCGTAGTGATTTAAATAAGAGTGTTAAGAATGCTTCCGATATGGTTGATAGTGGTCAAAGTTCACAGGCAATGAGTCTTTTGAAGACTGTATTAGATTTCAAAGGTATCAATGGTAAGTATTATTCTGATATCTATAAGAAGGCAGTTGATCTTTTAGCAGATAATACTTCTTCCGCTTCAACATCAAACTCATCCGATTCATCAAAGAACAATACAAACAACAATGCATCAAGCTCATCATCAGACAGTAGCAATCCTGCTTCTAAAGGTGACTTCGATGTTCAATCACGTAAAGTGGATGGTAAAACAATTTCTGATAGCGACATTTCTAAGGCCAGACAAGATTTAACTGATCAAGGTGTTAAGAATGTTGCAGCATGGAGCGACAACGATATCGTCAAAGCAATTAAGAACGCAGCAAAAGATGGTCGTTCTACTATTAAGGCATCAGATGTTAAAAATTAGGTATTAATTTAATATATCGCTTTTCATCGCAATTCATTCTTGTTATCAGAGTGAATTGCTTTTTGTTGGGAATAACGACCTCACTCACCGTTTCTAGTTTAAATTTTATACAAAAAATGTCACATTTCAATTTTATTGAAATGCGACATTTTTTTGTATCGTACTTAAATTATCAGTCCCATATCTATTAGGAAACCTAATTATTTTGTGCCGTCTAAAAATTCGTCATAAATTCCACCAGCGACACATACTAGTACATAATTAAAAGCAGTAAGCATAATATAGTTCCTCCTTGTTTTAAAATTCAAATTAATTGTAATACAAGAAAGATGATATGAAAATAATTATATTGAATATTTTTTTATTTATTTATATTTTTTAAGTTTTTATCCACTTTTTTGATAAAAGCTAAGAAAGAGTTACTTTTCTTTAAACTAATTCGATTTTGAACTGACGGGTCATAAAACAACTAACAGCTTTTTGAGATACTTACGATGTGGTTGACATTTGAAATGTAATAATTTTGATCACTTCGGAGGTATTAATATGTGGAAATATACTCAAAAAGAAAAATATAACCTTATCAAGGAATTTGAAAAATCTGATTTACCTCGACAGACATTTGCGAAAACCAAAGGAATCAGTCCCGAAACGTTTAGGGACTGGAATAATTACTACAAAGAGAATGGTTATGAAGGACTAAGGAATAGTAAATCACGTACGTTTTATAGTGCTGAAACAAAGATCAACTCTGTTCGTGCATATGCGAATGGTGAAGGTAATCTAAAGCAAGTATGTGAAAAATTCGGAGTGAAATCATCTAAACAACTCAGAATGTGGTTGATACAGTATAATAATGGCAAGACTCTTAAGGCTACGCCTGTCAGGAAGAAGGTCACTGCTGTGCCAAGAAAAACAACGATAGATGAAAGAATTGAAGTTGTAGAATTCATTCTTAATAAACATCATTCCTATTCAGAAGCATCTGAACGATTTGATGTTTCTTATCAACAAGCTCGGCTTTGGGTTATGAAAGTCCAAGGTGATGGCTATAAAGCTCTCGTAGATGAGCGTGGCCATAGGATTCATCATAAAGCAGAAGAGATTAGTGAACTAGAGAAATTGAAACTTGAAAACCGTGAAATCAAAGCAAAATTGAATGAACAAGAAGCCATTGCGGCGTTTGAAAAAAAATTAAACGAACTTCAGCACAGGGGGTGAATTCACAACGAAAGCTGTCTTACCAGGCAATAATGGAGGTCAGCGAAGGTAATCATGGATGGAAATCTATTCTATTAGACCATATAGGTGTTTCTAGACAAGCGTTAAATAAGTTCTTACATCATAGGAAGACAGATTGGGAACACAAAAATGATTTATTGACTGAAGTTGTTCTTAAGACATATAAAGATCATTTTCAAAGAATTGGTGCGGGAAAGATTCTTTCTCATATTACAAAGGAACACCTTCTAGATTTTGAGGTCACGTACTACCAAGTTAGGCGTGTAATGAGAAGTGAAGGTATTAGTTGTAAATCAAAAGCAAAAAAGCGAAGTCGTAAAGATGACAATGATCAGCATGAAAAAGACAATGTATTAAACCAGAATTTTGAAGTGGAAAAACCAAACATGGTTTGGCTATCTGATTCAACCCAATTGGAATTTGGAATCAAAGAAACACACAAAGTAAAACTCAGTGGAATACTAGATTTGTGCAGTCGTAAAATAATTGGATCTTTTATAAGTCCATCAGAGACTGCAGAAGCTGAAATTGCGATGTTCAAAGAAACTTTTGAGGAAATGGGCGACGTTCATCCAATGGTACATACTGATCGTGGACCTGCATTCACAGCCGTTAGCTTTAATAAATTGTTGGATGAACACAAAGTAATAAGAAGTTTTTCAAGACCAGGCACCCCATATGATAATTCACCAATGGAGAGCTGGTGGAGTAATTTTAAGGGAATCTGGATGGATAGTCATCCAAGACCAGCAACTTTAGAAGCACTGATTAAGCTAGTACAAGATGGAATTGATTATTTCAATAACATTGATAGATTGCCAACAAAAAATGGCCTTACTCCAGAAGAATGCTGGAATAAAGCCATTGCAAAGTAGTTTATAATATTTTAATTGTTTAAATGTCAACTTGACAACGCAAGTTCATTTGGTAAAAAAACACCTAAAGGCTTATCATTTAAGTCCCTTTGTGATCAATGGGATAAATCATTAACAAAAGCAACAATATCCTGACTAATGTCCCTGTTGATTGACGATAGATTTCAATTTATTATTCTAAGGCTTCTCAGAGCGATTGCATTGACGGTTGGAATAACTTTATTAGCAACCATTTGTACTAAATTACGGCAAATAACTTGACGTAGTTCCTGTTCAATGGTGGAAAAAACAATTTATGCAACGCGGCCATGGATAAAAGCATTAGCACTATTGATAAGAAGAATTATTTATAGAAATCAGCATATTGCACATCAGCTAGCAATGTTAAGAGTGATGAGTAAACATAAAAACTAAAAATTTGATTTCAGTTCAAAAATAATTGGATAACCACAAATTTGATATAAAAAAGAGCGATTTTGTCATGTTGGCTGCAAATCAAATAATAGTTCATGAATTAAAGATGATGCAAAGACAGGCTCAATCAAGTAAAAAAAATCAAGATAACTGTTGTGATTTAAATAAGGGAGTTAAGAATCTTTCTGATTTGTTGATGACCATCAAGGAACTCTAGCTATGAGTCTTTTGAAATCAGTATTAGATATCCATGGAAAGTATTATTCAGAAAGCCATATGAGCGCCATTGAATTACTACCTGATACAGCATGATCTACTTCTGGTTATCGACAAGTTCATCATCAGATGGTAGGCCCTTCTTAAAAAAACAACTTCGTTGGTCAATCACATGAAGTTGAAGAAAAATAATTTATGATAGTAACATTTTTAATGAGTGAACAATATCTAACTAATCAAGGTGTTAAGTATTCATTTAAGATGATGGTTCTACTATTTAAGCTTCACATGTTTAGAATTAATTGGTTTATTCCACAATAAAGAATACTTAACTAAAAGGGTACAGGCACACCCAGATGTGTCCCAGTGCCCTCTTAGTTAAATAGGTTTCTAATGAATCCAATTAATACATTATGCTGATGTGCTTGACTCGGTTCATTATCAAAATCAATTGGATCACTCGTTACTTCATTATAGTGAATAACAAGTTTGTCTAGAATTGATTCCCTCTCATCTTCACCTTGAAAAGATAATTGCAATTTATCATCAAAAATCAGTCTCTGTAGTTTATCAGATGGAATATTTCTATAGCCTCGCAACTGTCTGATATTATTTTCGAGTGATTCTCTAGAAAACTCTCCCTTCTCAGATACTATTTCCTTGATTAAAAATGACATATCACGTGGATATTTTTTGTAGTCTATTTTTCTCATTTACCTACATCCTTTCTATTGATGGATTATTCAGATAACTTTGGAATAAAAAAGCTACACAGAAATAATCTCAATAAAGATAATCATTAGTTGCATGGCCACACTAACTAACTTGTAAATCAGAATGTAAAACAGGTGTTTCATCTATAGCTCGCATTTCAGCATCCAAATTTCATTACATCAATTTGAATCAAGGCCGGACAATCTTTGCGCCACTTCTCAGTTATTGCAATGTCCGTTCCAAGGGATCATGTGTTAAAGGCGTCAGCTGCATTCTAATTTACCTGAAGTCAAACATTTAATACCGCAAGCGTCAACAAGGTGATTCTGCAATTATTTTCTAATAGATCTGTTACCGTGAACTCTGTGCATGATAAAAATATTTTTTAAATTCGACAAAAAAAGACCACCAACTGAAGTTGGTGGTCAGAATACAACAGAGTGGGCGAATATGCGTTAATTCAATCTTGTGGTAGTCCCATCGAGAAATTGAAAAGCTCTGTTGAATTTATTATAAGTGGTAGCTTAGAATAAGCCGCCCAAGAAACCTAATAGTACGTCCTTGATTTGACTTGCAAAGTTACTTACTTGACCAAATAAAAATGAAAACATATTTGTATCCTCCTCTAAGTTCAATTGTCGAAAGGTAAACTTACGATCCCCATTCGATAAATCAATATTACCACAATCACGAATAATGTGTATTAAGATAGCATTACGGAATTATTACCGTTGTGATAAAGCAATGTTGCAGAATTACATAAACCAATACTAAAAATAAAATTTACAAAAAAAAATCTCCATCAGCAAATTGCTGACGGAGATCTTAATTACTTTTTATTGGTGGTTGAACAATCCACTAGCCCAACCTAAAAGTACATCTTTAACTTCACTAGCGAAGTTACTTACTTGACCATTTAAAAATGAAAACATATGTATTTCCTCCTATAAGTTTGTTTTTCGACAGGTAAAAATGATATTCGCCCTAATCGATAGATATATATTACCACAATTTAGTCATAATTTAAAAAAAGTTTTATATTTGAAGGTGCAATACGGCAATACAAGATAATGTATTTTTTTATTAAAGTTCCATCAATCCATTGTCATAGTGTACTTGGAATCGTTTCATAATTTCCAAATATTATTATCACAATGTTAAAATTATATTACGAACATAAGATACTATGTTTCAATTAATGAAATGAGTTATAATGTTTGTATTATGTAATGGGAGGAGGAAATCAAATGTTATCAGTTATCTTTAATGGTTTATTAATGTATGGTTCACTTATCTTCGGAAACTTGTTCGCAGGTCTCTAGGATAAATATCCCTATTGAGGGAGGACGTCACAAGCTGACGTCTTTTTTTTTGCCATTTTTTTCTTTTCAGGAACACAACTTCACACTTTCTTCACATTTCGGCAGTATTCTGCACTTGTAAATAAGAAAAAGAAATCTTATTTACAACCTAAACCTTAATTAAACCAAAATATAAATGATTTTTTATAATAATATAGCATTCCTCCCTCCCTCAAGAGATGCGCCACTTCCCCCCAGAAGTGGCGCCTTTTTTTGTGTAGAGAGCAAATCACGGCGTTCAGCTACTGAGCATTAACATAGCCATGGACTTAATCGCGCACTAGGCGATTCAGCCCATGGCCATGTTAAGCGGAGGTAGTTGCCGTGATTTGCTCGTTTCCGCTAGATTGCATTAATGAGAGACCACTGATCAGAATTCAAGAAAGATTGCCAATGCTTCATATTTACTATTGCTACACTGTGCGGAGCTCTGCCTACCAGTTCCGCTAACAAATCCCATCTCCCCGCACATATCCCAAACCTGACACCAACCTTCCTACCCCAACAACATCAATTTCCCCAAAAACCAAAAACCCCCAACCCACGCATACACGCAGATCAGAGGTCCAACTCAATCCAATTTCAAATATCTCTCCAACCATCCCTGCCCAACTGTCATTAACCAACAGAAGAACCAGTAGATCAAAGCGATTGTTATATATATGGTCATGTAATCTTGATTGGCGCCGGCGATTATTTTTGCTTGCATGAACATTTCGCCGACGGTGATCATTGCTGCTAGAGATGTTCCTTTGAACAGGTCTAGCAATATGTTGCCGAGTGCTGGGATGGAGATTCGGAATGCTTGTGGAAAGACGATGTGTCTGACTACTTGTCGATAGCTCATTCCGACTGAATACCCACCTTCCCACTGGCCGATTGGCACGGCGGAAAATGATGAGCGGAATACTTCGGATACGAAGGCGCTGCAGATTATTGTGAATGAGATTACTGCTGCTGGCAGTGCCTCTGCTCCAAATCCGAAATAGATGATGAACAATACTACTAGCATTGGCACTCCTCGCATGAAGGAAATGTACAATCTGGCTGGCCATCTTATCCAACGGCGTTTACTTAATTGCGCTAGGGTTAGGAAAAATCCTAGTACGTTGGCCAAGAAAAAGCTGATTGCTGTCAACGCTAAGGACATTGGGAAGCCTAATAATATTTTTGGTACTGATGAAAACGCGAGTGGTGCGTCAAAATATCCTGGTACTGTTAAATAGTGTAAAACTGACATTATCTATTCCCCGAAGGTTCTAGAAATTTTTTCGGTTGGTTTCTTGGTTACATCGGCATTGTAGAATTTCTTAGAAATCTTAGATAATGTACCATCTTCATCTAATTCTTTTAGAGCTTTGTTAACTTGTTTTTGAAGGTCTGTGTTGCCTTTCTTCATGACCATTCCGGCACCAGACTTGTCTTCTGGAGTGTTGTAATACATGTTATCGAGGAGCTTCAAGCCATTATCTGGAACGGCTGTTAGTGCCAATTTTTGTAGATAATAGTCGTTCATGATCATATCTGTTTTGCCACTTTTGACATCTTTCAAATAAACATCGTTTGATACGTTATCATAATTTACCAAAGTTGCTCCAAGTTTCTTGGCTAGGCGTTGGTAGCCTGTGCCTGCTTCTCCGGCGGCTTTCTTGCCTTTGATGTCGGCCCATGTGTGGATGCCTGAGTCATCTGACTTTCTGACCATGATGCTGCTAAATGAGTGTTTGTAAGGTGTTGAGAAGAAGTATTGATCCTTACGTTTTGGTGATACGGAAAAATCGTTTGCGGCGATGTCGGCTTTGCCTGTTTTGACTGCTGTGAGTTGGCCGTCGACGTTATATTCTTTGAAGGTTACTTTGCGTCCCATTTTCTTGGCGACTGCACGGACGACTTCGATGTCGTATCCTGTAAGTTTTTGTGACTTGGTGTCGTGATACGAGGTTGGGAATAATGTTCCTGATGTTGCGACTACGAGAGGTTTATTGCTGTCCTTAGCTGAGTCGGATTTGTTCCCGCACCCTGCCAGAATTAATCCGAAAAACATTAATACTCCAATTGCCTTAATCCACTTCTTTAACATATATGAATCCTCCTTATTTGTTCAGAACGTGAACATTATATAAGGAAGAAAACGGTTTCACTATGCTTTACAGTTAAAGTTAAGGTTAATTTAAACTTTAGGCCTAAATTTGTTCGGTAGGATGCAAAAATTGTAACTTCTGTTCATCCTCAAACAACTTACCAATTTGCAATAACTGTGCCTCATTACCCTTACGAGCCGTGAACTGAATTCCCAGTGGCAACCCATTTTCACTGACATAGGTAGGCAAACTCAAGGCCGGTTGCCCAGTCAAATTGGCCTGTTGTGTGAATGGTGACAAGGCCAAACTCTGTTCAAAGAACTCCCAGACCAAATCAAGCCGCTCCTGTTTATCAAAATCAGTAACATGTCGCATTTTTTCAAGTGTCGTGTCAGACATCAACTCTTGGTCAATTTTTGGAGCGGTAAAGGCAGTGGTAGGTGTCAGCAACAAGTCATAGTGGTCGTAAAATTGATCCGCTATATAACTGGATTGATCCCACAAATCAAGGCTGTGACTGTAGTCAACTGCAGAAATTAGTTTCCCTGCTTGATAAATAGTCCAAGTGGTTAACTCCATATCGTCCATTGTGGTTTCACGACCAAGGGCTTGGTTGATGCCATCAAACATCGCCGCCGTCTCCCCACCATTCATGATGTAATAAGCTTTCATCAAAGCAATACCATCTGTCTTAGGTGCGGACTCTTCAACTGCAATCCCCTGTGATTCAAGGAATTCGACGGCTTGTTTAACTGCGAGTTTTGCGTCATCAGAAACGGGCGTGCCGACTGGAGATTCCATACTGTATGCAACTTTGAGGGTGCGAGAAACTGGCTGAGTAAGTTGATTTGGGAATCCGGGTGTGATTAATGGTGTCTGAAATGGTGCTGCTGGCTGAACAGTCTGAAGCTGATCCAGCAATGTAGCAGTGTCTCGAATTGAACGTGTTAAGGCAAAGTTAATCGAAGCACCCTGCCAACCACGCCAACCTGTTGGTCCGACTGGAACACGACCTCGTGTAGGTTTCAATCCGATCAGACCAGAAAATGAAGCTGGAATTCGGATGGAACCTCCGCCATCACTTGCGGCAGCAATCGATACCATGTCTGAGGCAACTGCACTGGCAGCTCCACCTGACGAACCACCTGCGGAATAGTCGGGATTCCAGGGATTATGAGTTGGTCCGTAAAGTTTTGGGTCGGTGATATTTTTGAAACCAAACTCTGGGGCATTGGTTTGTCCTAGGATTAGTAAGCCTGAATCTTGAAGGGTTTGTACGAAGTTATCTGTCTGGGTGGCGATTGAATCTTTTAGAAGTTTTGAACTGGCTGTGCTGGGTTCACCTTTTAGGGACTGACCTAGGATTTTTAAGAGGGTTGGTACTCCGGCAAAGGGACCATTTGATATGTGTTCAGCATCTTTTCTTACTTTTTCATCTCTTCGGTGAATTACTGCGTTTAATTGGGAATTTAGTTGGTTGATTTCATCGTAGGTTGTGTTGATTAGTTCTTGTGGGGAAATTTGTTTGGTGCGGATAAGCTGTGCTAAAGAAGTCGCGTCAAAAGCCATATTAATCTCACCTCATGTTATATTTTGGTTATAGCATATTGGATGTGGTGGTTAAATGCAACTTGGAATATGATTTGGTCGTTGAAAAATATGGGTGGTGCTGGATTCCGATTCCGGAAGGAAATCGATTTTAGGCCTGGAACGTGGTGGGCACAATTTGGAGCCCCTGCACAGTACGCAGTGTCTTCAAACTTGGCCTTTGAGGTAAGTTGGGATAGTTCCCCAACTAACTCAAATTTCACCACTGAGGCCAAATCGATTTCCTTCCTCCATCTGAACAGCACTCTGATTTTTCAACATAATCATGTTCTAAGTTGGTTAAACACTTGCTCCATTGCTTAATCAAAATATTTTTCTTTTTTGATTCTAAACTGTTATTATTTGCACTCCATTTAATTAAGTCAGTGACTATATTTTTTATCACGCCCGAGAATACCCTCTTCATGATCAATTATATTTTTTTAAAATGACAACCAGAGAAGTGCCACTCAGTCTATATTGACTTAATTTCATCATTTCTTGTCTTATCATTTGTGTTCATGACATATAAAGATGAAACTATGGTTATTCACAGGAGGGTTCCAAAATGGCAAAGAAAAGCTTAACTATTTCTATTGATGAGGACTTGTATACTGAATTGAATGAGTATCTTAATAAGTCTAAGGAAAACTTAGATGAGTTCGCCCAGGGCGCTCTATCTGAATGGTTGGAGGATGCTCTGGATTTAGCCGATCTTGAAGCTGCTATGAAAGACGATGATGGTGTGGAATACAGCTTAGAAGAAACTGTGGCTCACTTGGGAATTGATTTAGATAAAGATAAATAGATGTGTGTGGGTATCGTGAATTATGCGATACCTTTTTTAGTGCTCAATTTTGAATGAATTTCTCAAATCAATTGTTTGGTACATACAAAGTATGTATTCTTTAGATTAGAGGATAATATCATGACTAATAAGTCTGAAGAATCGAACAACATGAAGAACGGAATTCTGCTGTACCCTGTTATTATTTCTGAATACAATGATGATGGTCATTATTACGTCGCAACTTCACCTAACATCCCTGGAATGATCACTCAAGGAACAACTCTAACTGACACGGCATATTGGACTGAAGATGCCATTGCAACGATGATAAATGGCTCAGACTATCCAGAAACCGTAGATCCAAGTAATTGGAAACTGAAAGACAACGATAAACTCGTCTACATTACAGTCGACATGACCCGCTGGATTAAGAAAAATACAAGAACAGTAAAGAAAACAATTACTGTACCTGAATACATCAGCAATCTAGCTAAGAAAAATAATATTAATGTATCCAAAGTAGCGACTGATGCACTAAAACGTGCACTGAATATTGATGACGATTAATAAAAAGACAAACAAATAAGCTCACCCCACAAATTGGGATGAGCTTATTATTTTGGAATTAATAATATATTTTTACTTTTATGTTTTGTTTATTTAATTTTTTACTTGGCAGATATTCAGAGTCTGAAGGAACTCACAATATAAGCAAGAGCGGAAGTGACCCACCAAAACAGGCAAGAACCGCAGTAAACAACCATTCAGCCCAAAGGGCGAAAATGGAGCATAACCACCCACCCAAAAACTGAGGTGGATGATACCCTCGTCTGGAGGTCAGGTTCCGCGGGGGCCCAAGCCGTGGCGTTTTCCTTTGCTTGCCATAGGGCAAGCTTAGGAAAAAACCGAGTTTTAAGATTTTCCCGGGTTTGGAAAAGCTTAAAATCGTGTTCACAGCGACCACGGCCCCCGCGGAACCTGACCGGAAGACAGCAGTGAACATCAAACCAAACTACTTACTATAATTATCTTCCCCTTCTTCAGCAGCCTCAGCCCGATCCAAATCAGTCAACGACTTCTCAACGTTCTTCTTATTCAAATAAGAATGACGAATTCCATAACCAAAGTAAATCACAAGCCCAATACCAAACCAAATTCCGGCATACATTTTAGCTTGGATATCAAGTCCCCAGAAAACTGTTAATGCGCCAAGAAAGGCGATTGCTGGTAATACTGGGTAGAATGGCATTCTGAAGCCTGGCATTGGGATATCTTTTCCTTCACGAGGACGTACTGAGTAAATTCCTAGTGAAACGAACATGAAGGCAATCAATGTACCTGCGGAAATTAGTTGTGCTAGGAAAGCAAATGGACATACTGCTCCGATTATGATTCCAACTACTGTTAAGACGATTAATGCGTTGTTTGGTAGGTTGTGTTTGTTTAATTTACCTAACCATTTTGAAAGCATTCCGTCACGTCCGAATGAATATAGTAGACGTGATCCGGCCATCATCATTCCGATTAAGGCTGTGAACATACCAATAACGGCAACTGCTTGAACGATACTTGCGATTGTTCCGTGTCCTGATTCACGTAATGCCCAACCAACTGGTTCAGCGTTGTTTGCGTATTTAGAATAGTGGAACATTCCGACTAAGACTAAAGCTACGGCAACGAATAGAACTACGGCGATGATTAATGAACCGATGATACCTCTTGGCATGGTTTTTTCGGGATTCTTTGCTTCAGCTGCGTTTGCAGCGATTGAATCAAATCCGATATATGCTAAGAAAATTTCTGAAACACCGGCATAGATTCCTTGCCAACCACCAAAGGCTGAACCGTCAGCGTTTGCGTGATATGCAGGAATGAATGGTACATAGTTTTGTGGATGAATTGCAGTTAAACCTACTACGATGAAAGCAAGAACAGCTAGAACTTTTAATACAACTAGAACATTTTCAACACGTGCTGCGTTTGAAACACCATATGATAGAAGAAACGCAACTAATGCGATTACGACGACTGCGGTGATATCAAGAATACCACCGTTTGAACCTAGTGTATTCGATAACGCGTTCGGAAAGCGGAGGCCTAACGGTCCGACTAGCCCACGGAAATTCGCGGACAGCCCGGAACCAACGAACGCGACGGCAATAAAGTACTCGGCTAATAGTGCCCAACCGGAAATCCAGCCCCAGAATTCTCCAAAGACAACGTTGATCCATGAATAGGCTGAACCGGCGAACGGCATAGCTGATGACATTTCAGCATAGGCGAAAGACACCATACCAGCAACGATAGCGGCTGCTAAGAAAGAAAGTGAAACGGCTGGACCGGCATGTTGTGCGGCAACAACGCCGGGTAGTGTAAAGATTGATGTCGAGACAATTGTACCAACACCTAGGGCTAAGAAATCCTTAACCGTTAAAACACGAGATAGATGGGCATCTTTATCTTCATATATATTTGGATCCTCTCGTCGATTCATTTTACTCCATAAATTACTCATAAAAACTCCTCCAATTGTAACTACCAGCCAATCTTGCTATCGGTATCTGGTAAACTTACTTCCCCATTTTCTACGGCGGTAAATGCATCATCTAGTACATCTAGCGCTTGATCTAATTCTTCACGTGTGATTACCAAAGGTGGTTGGAAACGTAAGATGTTTCCGCGCAAGGTGATAATTACTACTCCGTGTTCAAAAGCATATGTGATTACTTTGGTTGCGAAATCTGCGTCAGGAACTTTAGTCTCTTGGTCTTCAACTAGCTCAATTCCACCATTGAGACCAAACATTCTGACATCCCCAATATTAGGGTGACGCGACTGCATTTCAGTGAAGCGCTCTTTGGCATATTCACCGTCACGTTTAGATTTCTCAATCAAACTATCTTTTTCTAAAACTTCTAAGGTTGCCAAGGCTGCGGCACAGCACACTGGATTGCCAGCGGTGGTAAATGTGTGCGCGGGTGAACCTAGGCTGTTCATGACGTCGGCTTTCCCGACGACTGCGCTGAGTGGCATGCCGGATGCGATTGACTTGCCGACGGAAATCAGGTCGGGTTCGATGTCGTGGTAGTTCTCGATACCCCACATGTGACCGGTGCGGCCCATTCCTTGATTGACTTCGTCGACTGCGAATAAAATACCATTATCATGACAAAATTTATAGACCATTTGCATATATTCTTCGGGTGCTTTGACGAGTCCGCCATCCCCTTGAATTGGTTCGATCAAAACTGCGGCGACTTCATCGGCTGGCAAGAATGATTCAAACGGTTGCTTAAATGCTTCGAAAAATCTGACGGCCACATCGTGCTCGGTTTCTCCTGGTTCGGTGCGATACAAGTCTGGATATGGAACGTGTACTACTCCGGGCATTAGTGGACCCATTTTTCTAGTCATGTTCAAAGAAACTCCAGATAATGCCATCGAACCGTATGTCGATCCGTGATACGAATTCATATAAGATACCATATATTGGCGTCCAGTATAAGCCCGTGCAAATTTGATTATTGCATCGTTGGCATCTGAACCGGAATTTCCGAAGATTACTTTCTTAGGAGTTGGTCCTGGTGCTAATTTTGCTAACTTTTCAGCTAATTGTTGTTCTGGTTCATGGTGAAAATACGAAGGTGTGTAATGGATAAGCTTTTCTGCCTGGTCCTGAATGGCTTTGACCACCAAATCATTCGTATGTCCGACGTTGATGGCTGATGCGCTTGCCAACAAGTCAATATACTCATTCCCATCCACGTCTTTTAGAACAGCTCCGTGAGCTGAATCAATTACTAGATCATAGTAATTTATCCGCTCAGCTGAGGCTAAATATTGATTCTCACGTTCGATCAGACGTTTGTCTTTTTCGTGATTATGGTCAACTTTCTTAGCTTCCATAATTACACCTCCTTAAGTAGTGTTTTTGGTAAATAAGGATATTCTAATCTTTTTCTAATTTACAAGCAATAAAAATTAACAATTTTTGGATAAAAAAGTCAATTTTGGGTACACAAAAAGGACAACCACACTAGTTTGCGGTTGTCCTTTTTTCTTAAAATAAGTTTAATTAATTTTAAAGGAATGATCTCATAATTTCTCTGAATGGAGGCAATGCAGGGAATGACTTTTGGTCTTTGACGTGTACAAAACCATATTTAGCATAGCCCTTAGCTTCATCCATCATGATTTTACCAGGAAGTGGAGCTTCATCAGTAACAGCAACATCCAAGAGAACTGGTTTTGTTGGGTTACGATATTTTTCCATAGCTTCTTTGAATTGTTTGTCGGTTGTAATTGTTTCACCAATACCACCAGCAGCTTCAGCGTATTTGGCAAAATCGATGTCAGGCAAGCTGATACCATAATTTTGTTCACCGGCTGATTGTTGTTCGTATTCGATGAAAGCTAACAATTTGTTATTCAAGACGATCATTACCATTGGCAAATTATATCTAACGGCTGTAGCGAAGTCTTGCATAACCATTGAGAAGGCACCATCACCAGCAATGGCATAAACTGGACGGTCTGGATAA